>NZ_JBSPUG010000001.1:0-1275550 GCF_056861405.1 Stenotrophomonas sp. 22DLJC03 | reverse complement strand
GAGACTCGAACTCGCGACCTCAACCTTGGCAAGGTTGCGCTCTACCAACTGAGCTATTCCCGCAGATTCCGTTCGACCTGCGTCGAAGGAGCGTTATTGTGTCGGGATTGCTGCACGGCGTCAACAGGAATTTTCACGTGACGTGAGGGGCAGCGTTCAGGCGTCCCCGCCTGCTCCCTTCACGTGCGCAGGCCGCGGCGATGGAAGTAGATCTGCTCGGCGATGCGCCGCGTGGCGGCCGTGTGCAGCAAGGCATTGAGCGGCCAGTCGGCCTGCAGGTGGTCCATCCCCCAGCGCAGCAGGCGCTTGCCATGGAATGCCGGCGCCACCTGCTGGGCCACCCGTTCCGCTTCCGGCCCTTGGCCACGCAGATGGCGGGCAATCGCCTCGCCGACCGCCCAGCCATGCCGCCACGATGAGTGGATGCCGCCGGCGGACAACGGCGAGACGATGCCTGCGGCGTCGCCGGTCAGGATCAGGCGAGGGCCGGTGATCGGCCCATCCGGCCGACCACACGGCACCAGCCCAGCGCGGGTGGCCGAAGGACGCGCGGAAGGCGGAATGCCGACCACATCGCGCACATGCTCAAGGAAGCCATCGATATCAGGTGGCCGCACCTGATTCGGGTCATGGCGCAGCGCCAGGCCGACCTGCAGCCCGGTCGGGTTCTGTGCGACCCAGCCGATGTAGCCCGGTGCAAAGCGCTTGCTGACGAAGCAATGCAGTGCATCGCCCTGCGGTAGCTGCAGGCCGGCGAACTCACGTTCGACGCCATGGAGATTGTCGCGCACGTGGCCGAGGCCGGTGCGCTGGGCCACGCGCGAACGCGCACCATCGGCGCCGACCAGATAGGCGCATCGCCCTGCCCCTTCCACCTGCCAGCCATCACCGCTGCGATGGGCGTCGGTGAAGGAGTGCTGCAGGCGCAGGTCGACACCATTGGCCGTCAGTTCGCTGGCCAGCCAGCGCATCAGGCTCGGCGTATCGGTGGTGAGGAAGTAGTAGCCCGGTGCGGCCAGCAGCACGCTGCGCAGGTTCGGCGCATACAGGCGCACATTCGCGACGCGTTGCACCAGGTGTTCGGGCATGCGCCCCAGCCAGGTCTGCTCCATCGCTTCCTTCACCACGATGCCGGTGGTGTGCAGGCGCTCGCCGGGATCGGCTTTGCGTTCGAGCACGCAGACGCGCAAGCCGTACTGGGCGGCGGCCAACGCACAGGCGGCACCGGCGAAACTGGCGCCGACAATGATCACATCGTGGTCGTAGGCGGAGGATTGATGAGGCATCGCGGCGTCACCCTGGGAAAGAAGGCCGCAGCATCGAACCTTCGCGTGGTGCGGCGATGGGGTGGCGGTGAAGTGGGGATGAAGCGCGTTGGAGGCAAACGAAAAACGCCCCCTTTCGGGAGCGTTTTCCTGAATCTGGAGCGGGAAACGAGACTCGAACTCGCGACCTCAACCTTGGCAAGGTTGCGCTCTACCAACTGAGCTATTCCCGCTTGGGAGGCGAAATTCTACCTATTCCAAGGATGGCGTCAAGCGCTTTTTTCGGAGATCTGCGATGCGCCTGACATTGCGTATCCACGCCATGCGTGGATAGGCGCATCGATGGGGTCAGTGCCCTTTCCTGCGGAAAGGGATCCGACCCCGGGGCTCAGTTGCCCAGCTTCTTCTGCCGCGCCCGCTCGCGCGCAGCGCGCTCGTCATCGCGCAGGCTCGGCCAGGCGGCATGCAGGTACTGCAGGCCCGACCACAGGGTCAGCACCGCGGCAATCGCCAGGGTCCAGTCGCCGATGTGGAACACCGGCCAGCCCATCCAGATGTCCTGCACCGGCACGTTCGGCGCCACCGAATACAGCAGGCACAACAGTGCGACCATCTGCGCAGTGGTCTTGACCTTGCCGATCATCGCCACGCGCACCTTGGCGCGCTGGCCCAGCTCGGCCATCCACTCGCGCAGCGCCGACACCGCAATCTCGCGGCCGACGATGACCGCCGCCCAGAACGCCATCCACGGCGTCGGGTGGCCCTGCACGATCAGGAACAGCGCCACTGCCACCATCAGCTTGTCCGCGACCGGGTCGAGGAAGGCGCCGAAGGCCGACTCCAGCTGGTAACGGCGTGCGATCCAGCCATCGAGCCAGTCGGTGATCGCGGCCAGGCCGAAGATCGCCGCCGAAGCGAAGTTGGTCCAGGTGTAGGGCAGGTAGAACACCAGCACCAGCACCGGGATCATCACGATCCGCAACAAGGTCAGCCAGGTGGGCAGGGTCAACTTCATGCTTGCGTGCTTCTCTCTCTACTCGGCCGGATCAGGCGTGGCCAACCCGTGCAGGTTAGCGTAGATACGTGCCGCGAGGGCGTCATTGATGCCTTCCACCTTGGCGATTTCCGCTTCACCAGCGGCTTTCAGGCCTACAAGACCACCGAAATGCTTGAGCAGGCTGGCACGGCGGCGCGGGCCGATACCGGGAATGTCCTCCAGCTTGCTGGTCATCCGTGCCTTCTGGCGGCGGCCGCGGTGCCCGGTGATGGCGAAGCGGTGGGCCTCGTCGCGCACCTGCTGGATGAACTGCAGCGCCGGGTTGGCCGCGCCAGGACGCAGCTCGCGGCCATCGGGCATCACCAGCGCTTCGTGGCCGGCACGGCGCTCCACGCCCTTGGCCACGCCCACCAGCAGCACGCCTTCCACGCCGAGGTCGGCCAGCGCGGCCTGCGCCTGCGCAAGCTGGCCGGCACCACCATCGATCAGCAGCACGTCCGGCAGCACGCCCTGCTCTTCCACTGCACGGCGGAAGCGGCGGTCGATGGCCTGGCGCATGGCGGCGTAATCGTCGCCCGGCTCGATGCCGCTGATGTTGAAGCGGCGGTACTGCGCGCGCACCGGGCCTGCCGCGTCGAACACCACGCACGACGCCACGGTGGCCTCGCCCAGCGTATGGCTGATGTCGAAGCATTCGACCCGCTTGACCGGCTCTGCCAGACCCAGCATGTCGCGCAAGGCATCGCTGCGCGCGTGTTGTGCGTTGCGGCTGTTGAGTTCAGTGGCCAGGGTCAGCTGCGCGTTGCGGCTGGCCAGCTCCACATAGCCGGCACGCTCGCCACGCACGTTCCACTTCAGCTGCACCTTGCGCTCGGCCGAGGCCGACAGCGCGGCGACCAGCAGGTCGGCGTCGGGAATCTCGCGGTCCAGCAGGATCTCGCGCGGTGGTTCGAATTCGATGTAGTACTGCGAGACAAACGCGGCCAGCACTTCTTCCGGGCTTTCTTCGCCATTGGTGCGCGGGAAGAACGGGCGGGTGCCGAGATTACGACCATCACGGAAGGCCAGCAGCAGCACGCAGGCCTGCGAGCCCTGCATGGCCACGGCCAGCACGTCCAGGTCGGCGGCACGGCCATCCACATACTGGCGGGTCTGCATGCTGCGCAGCGAGGAAATCAGGTCGCGCAGGCGCGCGGCCTGCTCGAACTCCAGCGCCTCGCTGGCGGCCTGCATCTGTTCGCCCAGTTCGCGGGTCAGCTCGTCGCTCTTGCCTTCCAGGAACAGCGCGGCGCGACGCACCGATTCGGCGTACTCCGGCGCCGGCACCAGCTCCACGCAGGGCGCGCTGCAGCGGCCGATCTGGTACTGCAGGCACGGCCGCGAGCGGTTGCGGAACACGCTGTCCTCGCAGCTGCGCAGCTTGAACAGCTTATGCATCAGGTTCAGCGTTTCGCGTACTGCGGTAACGCCGGGGTACGGCCCGAAGTAGCGACCGGGAATGGCACGCGGCCCACGATGCAGCGCGATGCGCGGCCAGTCCTCGCGGGTCAGCAGCACATGCGGATAGGTCTTGTCGTCGCGCAACGAGACGTTGTAACGCGGCGACAGTGATTTGATCAGCTGGTTTTCCAGCAGCAACGCCTCGGCTTCCGAGCGCGTCACGGTCACGTCCATGCGCGTGATCTGCGAGATCATCGACATGATCCGCGCGTTCTTCGGGCTGCCGTTGAAGTAGCTGCCGACACGGTTGCGCAGCGCGCGCGCCTTGCCGACGTACAACAGGGTGTCGTCGGCAGCGTACATGCGGTACACGCCGGGGGCGGTGCTGAGCTGGGCCGCGAAGGCCTTGCCGTCGAAGACCGGAGCGGATACGTCGGTCATTCGCTGATCGGGACTTCGCTGAGCACGCCGCTGTCGGGGTCGAAACGCAGCACGGCGTGGGCATCGGTCTCGGCGATCCACACCGCGCCCGCACCGGCTGCCAGACCGGCCGGACCATGCAGGCGGCGCGGCAGCGGCTGGGTGGTCAGTTCACCACCGCCGAGGCGCAGGGTGCGCAGGCGGCCGTTGCCCGTATCCGCGATCCACAGCAGCGGCGCATCCGGGCTCAGTGCCATCGCCTGCGGAAACTGCAGGCTGGCCTGGGTGCGTGGGCCGTCCTCATTGCCGAAGCGCCAGTGCCCCTGCCCGACCAGCGTCTGCACCAGGTCGCCACGCAGCTGCAGCGCACGGATCGAGGAACCCAACGCGTCGGCCACGTACAGCACCTGCTGCACCACGGCCAGTGCGGTGGGCTGGGCAAAGGCAGCCAGGTGACCGCTACCATCGCGTTCGTCGATGGAACCGCTGCCGGCGCGCCACTGCAGGCTGCGCTGGCCCAGGTGGTAGCTCCAGATGCGGTTGTCGCCGGCCATGGCGATGTGCAGCTGGTTGTCGGCGATGGCCAGGCCGACCGGATGATCCAGCGACACCTGCCTGGCCTGTGCGACCGGACCTTCCACCGGCGCACCGGGACGGCCGTTGCCGCACAGGGTATCGACGATCCCGGTCAACAGGTTGATGCGGCGCACGGCATGGTTGCCGGTGTCGGCGACGTACAGCGAATCGCGCTCCAGCACCAGCGCCTGGGGGCGGTGGAACGCGGCTTCGGCAAGGTTGCCGTCCATGAAATCGGCGGTGCCCAGTCCGAACTGGCGCAGGATGCGGCCACCGTGGCTGCATTCGAGGATGCGGTGATGGCCGCTGTCGGCGATGTACAGGCGTTCGGTGCTGACCGCCAGGCCGAGCGGGAAGCGCAGCGCGTGGCGCGGCTCCGGATGCAGTTCGCTGCCACCGCGCGGCGGCGCCGATGGCGCGCCCTCGCACAGTGCATTCAAGGCACGCTCCAGTTCACCCGGCGCGCCCTGCCCGACCAGCCGTTGTTGTTCGCGCCCCTGCGCATCCAGCAGCACCATGGTCGGCCAGGCGGTGACACCAAAGCGGCGCCAGCCATCCCAGTCGGCATCAAGCAGCACCGGCATCGTCAGCCCCTGGCGGCGCAGCAGCTTCAGTGCGGCACCGGCCTCGCGTTCGAAATCGAAGCGAGGCACCTGCAGCACCAGCGGTTGCAGCTTGCCGGGGTGGCGCGACAGCCATTGACCGAACTCGGCCAGGCGTTGCGCGCTCCAGGCGGAGGCGGCGTTGACGAACAACAGCGCCACTGGCCGACCACGCAGTTCGGTCAGGGTGCAGGGAGTGGCATTGAGCCAGGTGGCGAACTCGGGCAGGTCCGGGACGGGCTGGACGTTCATGGCCCGATTATGCCGGAGTCGGCGTCATGCAACAGTCGTGCCACGGCACGTTTTGCAGCATCGTCGACCAGTGTCCAGACCTGTTCGAAGTGATCGTTGCCGCCGGTGTAGGGGTCCGGGATCGCGACCCGGCCCTCTCCGCCGGACCACGGCAGGTACAGCGCCAGGCGTTCGCGCTGGGCGGGTGTGGCCAGGCGACCTGCATCGCGCAGGTTGGCTTCGTCGGCGCACAGAATCCAGTCGAAGCGGTCGAAATCCACGGCCTGCAGCTGGCGCGCACGCAGGCTGCCAATGCCCACGCCGTGCCCGGCCGCGCAGGCGATCGCGCGCCGGTCGGGCGGCTCACCCACGTGCCAGTCGCCGGTGCCCGCCGAATCAACCTGCACCCGCCCCGCCAGCGGCGAGGCCTCCAGGCGTGCGCGCAGCGCACCTTCGGCCATCGGCGAACGGCAGATGTTGCCGAGGCAGACGACCAGCAGCTTCATCGTGCGGCCATTGCCTGCAGCAGCACTTCGGCGCGCTCCAGGTCTTCCGGGGTGTCGATGCCGGGCGGGAACGGTTCCGGCGAGATCGCCACGCTGATCGGATAGCCAGCTTCCAGCACGCGCAACTGCTCCAGTGACTCGACCTGCTCCAGCCGGCCCGGCGGCATCGCGGCAAACTGCTGTAGGAAACCGGCACGGTAGCCGTAGATGCCGATGTGGCGCAGCCAGGCATGGCCCTCCGGCAACGTGTCCCGGCTGCGCGCGAAACCATCGCGGTGCCAGGCGATCGGTGCGCGGCTGAAGTACATCGCCTCGTTGCGCACGTTGCGTACCAGCTTGACCACATTGGGGTCGAACAGGGTGTGCGCGTCTTCAACAGTGGTCGCCAGGGTCGACATCGGCGCATTGCCACCGACCAGTGCCTCGGCCACCGCACGGATGCCGGCCGCGGGTGCGAACGGCTCATCGCCCTGCAGATTGACCACAACGGTGTCGTCGGTCCAGCCGGCAATGCGCGCGCATTCGGCCAGGCGGTCGGTGCCGGACGCATGCGAGGCGGCGGTCATCGCCACCTTCACTTCGGCCAGGCCGGACAGTGCGTCGGCGATGCGTTGATCGTCGGTGGCGACCCAGACCTCGCCGGCACCGGCCTGCAGCGCGCGGCGCGCCACATGCAGCACCAGCGGCTCACCGCCCAGCAGGCGCAGCGGCTTGCCCGGCAGCCGCGAGGCGGCATAGCGGGCCGGAATGGCGACGACGAATTCGGTCATGCGGGCGGTACTCGGCAGGCTCGTTACAACGGGAATGCGGCCGGCGGCGCGTGAATGCAAGCGCCGCTGCGCCACTCAGTTCGGTCGCAGCTTGTCCAGGCGGTCGGTCAGCGCCACCCAGAACGCGGCAGGCAGCTCGGCACGCAGCGGAACCGCGTAGTGCCAATCATTGCCAAACGCACGGCATTTCACCGCGTCCTTCTCGGTCATCAGCACCGGCAGCTGGCTGCCGAAGGACAGGTCCTGCGGCTGGTAGGCCTGATGATCGGCGAAGGCATGCGGCACCACGCCGATGCCACGCGCGCGCAGCATGTCGAAGAAGCGCTGCGGATGCGCGATGCCGGCCACGGCGTGCACGCGCTGGCCCTTGAAGTACGCCAGCGGGCGCGCACGGCCACCGGCTAGTGGCTGCGCGCTGTCGATGTACAGCGCCATCGGCCATTGGCCGAAGCCACAGGCCTGCGTCGCGGTCTCTTCGTCGGCCTGGCCCAGATTCACTACACGGAAGTCGCATTCGCTGGCACGGCTGACCGGTTCGCGCAGCGGCCCGGCCGGGATCATCCGGCCATTGCCGTAGCGGCGCTGGGCATCGACTACTTCAATCTCGATGTCGCGCGCCAGCCGATAGTGCTGCAGGCCGTCGTCGCAGACGATCACGTCGCAACCGGCTTCGATCAGGGCCTTGCCTGCGGCCACACGGTCACGGTCCACCCGCACCGGCACGCCGGTCTTCCAGGCGATCAGCACCGGCTCGTCACCGCCCTTGGCGGTCGGCGTGTCGGCCTGTACCCACAGCGGCTTGTCGGCGTCTTCGCGGCCGTAGCCACGGCTGGCCACGCCCGGCTTCCAGCCAGCGGCTCGCAGGCGCTCCACCAGCGCGATGGTCAGCGGCGTCTTGCCGGTGCCACCGGCGGTGATGTTGCCTACCACGATGACCGGCACCGGCAGCGTGTAGCGCTTGCGCCAGCCGCGCCGGTAGGCACGCCGGCGCAACGCGGTGACACCGGCGTACAGCGGCGCCAGCAGGCGCATCGCCCACGGAACCGGGCTGCCGTCGTACCAGTACGGCGGGGTCTGGGTACCCTTGCCGGCCATCAGTCCTGCCTTTCGCGGAACTGCATGCTGTGCAGATGCTGGTACAGGCCGCCCATGGTCAGAAGCTCCTTGTGGGTGCCACGCTCGACGATGCGGCCGTGGTCCATCACCAGCACCTGGTCGGCATGCTCGATGGTCGACAGGCGGTGCGCGATGACCAGCGTGGTGCGCTCGGGCATCAGGCGCTGCAGCGCGTCCTGCACCAGGCGCTCGGATTCATTGTCGAGCGCGGCGGTGGCTTCGTCGAGGATCAGGATCGGCGCATCGCGCAGGATCGCGCGGGCGATCGCCAGGCGCTGGCGCTGACCACCGGACAACAGCGCGCCATTCTCGCCGACCGGGGTCTGCAGCTGCTGCGGCATGCGCGCGATGAACTCCCACGCATTGGCCGCTTCGGCCGCCGCACGGATCTGTTCGTCGGTCGCGTCCATGCCATAGGCGATGTTGGCGCCGATGGTGTCGTCGAACAGCATGACCTTCTGCCCGACCATTGCCACCTGGCGGCGCAGGTCGGCCAACGGATAGTCGTCCAGCGCCACACCATCCAGCGTGATGCGCCCGCCGCTGGGCTCGTAGAAGCGCGGCACCAGCCGGATCAGGCTGGTCTTGCCACTGCCGGAGCGTCCGACGATGGCGGTGACCGTGCCCGGCTTGGCGACGAAGCTGATGTCATCCAGGGCAATGCCACTGTCTTCGCGGTAGCGCAGCATGACGTGCTCGAAGGCCAGTTCGCCGCGTACGCGCTGCGCTGCATTGCGGCCTTCGTCGCGCTCGACCGGCATGTCGAGGATGTCGAACAGGCGCTCGGCAGCGGACACGCCACGGGAAATCGAGGACTGCACGCTGGTCAACCGGCGCAGCGACGGAATGATCGCGGTCATCGAGATCATCAGGCCCATGAACTGGCCGGCGTTCAGGCGCCCCGCCAAGGCTTCACGGGTCGACACCCAGACGATCACCGCCAGGGCCAGCGCAGCCAGGAACTGGACCACGCTGGAGGCACCGGCACGGGTGATTTCCACCTTCATGTTCAGTGCCAGCATGCGGTTGGCCAGGCGCGAGTAACGCGACATCTCATGCTGCTGGGTGCCGTGCACCTTCACTTCCTGCTGCGCGGCCAGCGACTGCTCGGCGGTCTGCGCCATCGTACCCATGCCGTCCTGGATGCCGCGGCTGATACGGCGGTAGCGCTTGCCGACGTAGGACACGATCACGCCGATCATCGGCACCACCACCAGCATCGCCACGGTGACCTTGACGCTCATCTGCAGCATCACTGCCAGCATGGCGATGATGGTCAGGGTATCTGCCACCACGGTCTTGAGCGCATCGGCGCTGGCCTGGGTGACCTGCTCGGTGTCGAAATTCAGGCGACTGACCATCACCGGCGTCGATTCGGTATCGAAATGCGAGGACGGCAGGTGCAGGTACTTGGCCAGCACCTGCTCACGCAGGTCGCGCACCACGCTGCGGCCGGTCTTGGCCAGCGCGTAGTCGCTGACCCAGGTGGCGGCGCTGCGCATCAGGAACAGGCCGAGGATGGTCAGCGGCAGGATCACCGCCATTCTGGGCTCGGGATTGACGAAGCCACGATTGACCAGCGGCTCCATCAGCTTGGTGAAGTGGTAGCCGGCCACCGACTCCACCACCATGGCGATGACGGCGGCAACCATCAGGCCCCAGTAGGCGCGGGTATACCCCAACAGACGTTTGTAGATCGGCCACACCGGCGCGTGTTTGGAACTCATGGACGCACCTCGGGTGCTGTTGCAATGGCAATACGGCGGAAACCGAGCTGACCCAGCGCATCCTGCGCGGTCACCACGGCCTGGTAGGGAGTGCGTGCGTCGGCGCGTAACAGCACCGGCTGCGTGCGGTCGCTGCCGGCCACGGCGGCGATGGTCTGCTTGACCGACTCGACGTCGCTGCGCAGCACTTCCTGGTCATTGATGAAATAGCGGCCTTCGGCGTTGATCAACACGCTGAGCGAGCGCGGCGGTTCGTTGCTGGGCTGATCGCTGGCGGTCGGCAGCTGCACCTGCAGCGTCGAGCGCGCATCGAAGGTGGTGGTGACCACGAAGAAGATGATCAGCACCAGGATGACGTCGATCAGCGGCACCAGGTCGATATGCGGCTCATCCTGGGATCGGTCGTTGCCGATACGCATCGATCAGGCCTTTGCCGTGGCAGCATTGGCTGGACGTGCGGCCGGGGCCGGGTTCAACACCCCGGGACGGCCGTCGAGCGTATCCAGCAGCGCGCTGGCTTCCTGCTCCATCTCCACCACATAGCCGTGGATGCGGCCCTTGAAGTAGCGGTGGAACATCAGTGCCGGAATGGCCACGATCATGCCGGTGGCGGTGCACACCAGCGCCTTGCCGATGCCACCGGCCAGCTGGTTCACATCACCCACGCCGTGGTCGAGGATGCCCAGGAACATCTGGATCATGCCGATCACCGTGCCCAGCAGGCCCAGCAACGGGCCGGCCGAAGCAATGGTGCCCAGCGCGTTGAGGAAGCGTTCCATGCGGTGCACCAGGTGGCGGCCGGTGTCTTCGATGCGTTCACGGATCTGGTCACGCGGCCGGTTGCGCGCTTCCAGCGCAGCGGCCAGCAGCGCGCCCAGCGGCGAGTTGCTGCGCAGGGTCTGCAGGTGGGCCGGGTCGAGCTTGCCGCGTGCCGCCCAGTTGCGCACTTCCTGGCCGAGGCCGGGCGGCAGCACTTCAGTACGCCGCAGGGACCAGAAACGCTCCAGGATGATCGCCAAAGCCAGTACGCCCAACAGCAGCAGCGGCACCATCGGCCAGCCACCGGCCTTGACCAGTTCCCACACGTTTCAACCCTCCGGCCCAGCGGCCGCTTGTTCAATCGGCGATAGGATAGCAGCCGACCGCGCCCGCCCAGCGGCATCCCACCACCGGGATGCGTGGATACGCTGTTCACGCAGCTGCAGCCCTTGTGCGCCAAGCCATACGCGGATTGCACCGGAATCGGCCGTGGCCAGCACTTCGGCCCCCTGCGCCTGCCAGCGCCGGACCACGTCCGGGCGGGGATGGCCGAAGCGGTTCTGGTGGCCGGCCGAAACCAGCGCCAGCCGTGGTGCTACCGCGGCCACCCACGGGCCGCTGGAGCTGCCGCCGCTGCCATGGTGCGGCACCAGCACCACGTCCGCCTTCAGTGCCGTTGGGGACGCCTGCAGCAGCGCCTGCTCGGCCGGCTGACCGATATCGCCGGCCAGCAGCACCACGCCATGGCGGCTGGCGATGCGCAGCACGCAGCTGTCCTCGTTCTCGGCGTGGCGGCTGCCGGGCGCCGGGTGCAGCACCTGGAAATCGACCCCGTCCCACTGCCAGCGCAGCCCCTGCTGGCACGGCCGGGTACCGGCGATGGCGCTGCCCGGTGGCGCCAGCAGCTGCAGCCCCGGCAGCTGGCGACGCAGGCTGGGCAGGCTGCCGGTGTGGTCGAGGTGATCGTGGCTGAGCATCACCTGCTGCGGCGGCGCCTGCCCCAGCGCGCGCAGGGCCGGGACCAGGATCCGCTCGTTGCCATCGCCGCCGGTCGGCGGCCCGACGTCGTACCAGAGTGCGTGCCGCGCGGTGCGCAGCAGCACCGCCGTGCCCTGGCCAACATCGTGCACCAGCAGTTCCAGCTCCCCTTCCGCCGGTGTCTCACGTGCCGGCCACAGCAGCGGCAGGCATAACAGCAGGCCGGCCAGGCCGCCGCCGTTCCCGCGAGGCAGCAGCCACCAGAACACCCCCAGCAACGCTGCGGGTACCGCCCAGCGCGGCGCCTCGGCCAGCCACCACATCGCCTGCGGATGCAGGGCCAGCGGCTGCAGGGCCTGCCAGCTGAGCTCGAACAGCCCAGCAGCGGCGCGCCATGCCCAGCGCCCCGCCCCGTCGTGCAGCGCATGCAGCCCGGTCCCCAGCAGCGACAGCGGCACTACCAGCAGCGTCCACCAGGGGATGATCGGCAGGTTGACCAGCGGGCCCAAGCGGGCAGTGCCGCCAAACAGCGCCACGCACAATGGCAGCAGGCCGAGGCTGGCCACCCCCTGGGCGGACAGGAATCCGCGCAGGCCACCACCGACGCCCTCCGGCCCGCTGCGGGGCAGGCACCACAGCAGCCACAGCACGCCACCGAAGCTGAGCCAGAAACCGGCGGCCAGCACCGACAGCGGTGCCGGCAGCAACATCACCACGGCAGCCAGTGCCAACCCCTGCCCCGCGCCGAC
The DNA here is from genome assembly GCF_056861405.1 of Stenotrophomonas sp. 22DLJC03. Taxonomy (NCBI): domain Bacteria; kingdom Pseudomonadati; phylum Pseudomonadota; class Gammaproteobacteria; order Lysobacterales; family Lysobacteraceae; genus Stenotrophomonas; species Stenotrophomonas sp. 22DLJC03. The sequence continues at coordinate 1,263,414 of NZ_JBSPUG010000001.1, read as the reverse complement.
CGGACGACGCCCGGCGCGAGCCAACGCAACCACGCCGATCATCAGCGCGGCGCGCACCGTGGGCAACGCGCCGCCGGCGACCACCGCGTAGATTACCGCCGCCAATGCGGCGCCCCACGCGGCCGCCTGCGGCCGTGGCCAGCGGCGGGCCAACCATGGGCACAGCCACCACAGCCCCCGGCACAACATCACGCCAAAGCCGGCAACCACACCGACATGGAATCCGGAGATGGCGACCAGATGGGTCAGGCCCAGAGCGCGCAGGTGTTCCCAGTCGGTATCGGACAAGCCGCGGGTATCGCCCAGTGCCAGCGCCTGTACGAAGCGAGCGGCAGGACGGGGCACCTGGGTGGCGATGGCAGCACTGCTGCGCTCGCGCCAGGCCGGCAGGCCGTGCGCGGGTCGCCGCTCACGCGCACTCGCCGGATCGCGCACCGTACCGGTGCCGGATGTACCCCGCAGCAATGCATGGCGCTCGCCGTCAAAGCCTCCAGGATTGATCCGCGAACGCGGTGCCCGCACCCGCAGCGACAGCTCCCAGTGCGCGCCAGCTTGAACCGCATGGCGCCCACCATCGGTACCGCTCGCAGGCGGTCCACGCCATGGATCGTTCCAGGTGATCTGCAGGCGCTTGCCACGCAACGAGGGCAGCGCATCGGCCTCGTCGACCTTCAACACGAAACGGGTATAGCCGGGGCCACTGTGTGGAAGATCAACCACTCGGCCAAGGACCTGCACGCCCTGCGCCGGCCCTCCGGGTGGAAGCTGGTCCTGCAGGACCCAGTGTCCGTGCAATGCCGCCCACGACAGGCCGAACAGTGCAGCCGCCCAGGCGCGGCCGCGCCAAGGCACGATCCAGCCTGTGGCGCTGGCAATGGCCAACGGCATGCACAGCCACAGCGGCGGCAGCACCGGCAGCTGCACGCAGGCCAGCGCACCCAGCACCAGACCGGCGGCACAACCACTGCCAAACAGCGGTGGGGCGGATCGTTCGGCGACCATCACCCCAGCCTGGCGCCGGGGCAGCAGCTTGCCTATCGGGTTTTAGCCCGTATTGGCGTCAGCGGCGGACGCTACCGCGATGGAAATTGACACGGAAACTGGCGCCACCACCGGCCGCCTCGCCGACGCTGACCGATCCGCCATGGTGCTGCACGATCTCCTTGACCAGATGCAGGCCCAGGCCACTACCACTGCCGGCCGCACGCAGCCGATGGAACGGCTCGAAGATCGCCTCGCGGTCACCGACCGGAATGCCGGCGCCCTGGTCACTGACTTCCAGCAGGCCGCGCGCGTCCAGCCGTACGCAGATGGTTCCGCGCCCGCCACCATGGACGATGGCGTTGTGGACCAGGTTGGCGATCACCCGCCCCAGCGCAAGGCTGTCGCCGTGGATCCACACCGGCACTTCCGGCGCATCCACTTCAAAGCCATAGCCGGCGCCGACCACCAACGGCGCAAGATCCGCGGCCGCTTCGCGTACCAGCAGCGCCAGGTCCAGCTGCTGCAGTGCGCCGACATTGCGATCGAGCCGCTGCAGGTCGAGCAGATGCTCGGCGACGTTGCCGAGGCGGGCGACATCGGTCAACAGCTGCGACTTCAACTCGCCCTGCGGCAGCTGCGACAGCCGCGCCTGCACCACTGCGATCGGCACGCGCAGTTCGTGCGCGGCATCGGCGAGGAACTTGTCACGCGCGGCATACCCCTGCTGCACCTTGTCGATTGCGTCGTTGAAGGCTTCCACCAGCGGTGCGACCTCGGTCGACACCAGCTGCGCATCCAGACGCGCACCCGGCTGGCCGATATCCAGCTCCTTGGCCTGCTGCGCGGAGCGGCGCACCCCGCGCATCGCGCGGTGGATCACCGTCGGCATCACCAGCAGCGTGACCACGATCAACGGCAGGAAGAACCACAGGCCGATCAGGCGCAGCACCATCAGCGCGCCATCCAGCAGGCCGCCCTTCGGCGCGCCACCGACCATCACCGTGATGCGGCGACCATCTTCCTTGCGGATCATCACCCGCGCCACGTCCAGGTACGGCGGCACCAGCGAGCCGAGCTCGGTGGCACCCAGTGTCGGCAGACGCGCAAGCAGCGGTGCGTGGATCGCAGGGATCGTGCCGCGCTCCAGCCACACGCCCTTGTCATCGACGGCCGCGAACCACAGGTTACCGCCTGCCTCCGCGTCCAGCCTGCGCCAGCGCGCTTCGTCCAGGACTAAATGGCCGCCGTCGCTGTGCACCGCCTTGGCGACCGCCTCGGCCATGAACATGTCCATGCCCCAGGTGTCCTTGTCGCCCCAGGTCAGGATCAGCGCGACCACCGCGAACAGCACGGTGAAGGCCTGCGCGAGGAACAGGCGCCAGGCCAGACCCAGCGTGATGGAACGGATCGGACGCGCCATCTCAGCCCTCCGCCAGCAGATAGCCGACACCGCGGATCACATGAATTTCCACGCCCGCCCCGGCCTGCTGCAGTGCCTTGCGCAGCTTGGAAATATGCGCGTCGAGCGCATTGGACTGGATCTCATCATCGAACCCGTACACCGCCGCCTCCAGCGCGCTGCGGGTGACGGTCCGCCCCTGCCGCATCGCCAATGCCTGCAGCACCAGCACCTGGCGCCGCGGCAATGCCAGCGGCTGGCCCTCCACCTGCGCCTGCAGCGACTCGAAGTCAAATTCCAGCCGGCCCAGGTGCAGGCTCGGCGTCACCATCGCCGACGGCCGCCGCGACACCGCGCGGATGCGCGCCATCAGCTCCTCGATCGCCACCGGCTTGACCAGGTAGTCATCGGCGCCGACATCCAGTCCTTCAACCTTGTCCGACAAAGTGCCCTTGGCGGTCAGCATGATCACCGCCAGGTTCGGCCGCAGCGAACGCGCGGTGGCGACGAAACCTGCGCCATCGCCATCGGGCAGCTGCCGGTCGAGCAGCATCAGCTGGTGCACCGGCTCGCGCAATGCGATCGCCGCCTCGGCCAGGCTGCCGACCACGTCGGCGACCACGCCCTGCCGCTCCAGGCCCGATTGCAGGGCACGTGACAGATCGGGATCGTCTTCGACCAGGAGGATGCGCATCAGCTGCTCGGTTACGGAAACGGTGCCGATCATAGTGCCTGCCGCCAGCTTTTTCCCCCAGGCGTGCCGATTGCACCGGCGCAATGTTCTGACAATGTTGAGCCCTCACCATGCGCAGCCATCCCCCGCAAAGTGGTTGATCGATGCCGTCGCTGCCCCCGAAACTGTTGCGCCCGTTGCTGTTCTCCGCCGCCATTGGCCTGCCACTGGCAGCGTACGCCGGCGAGCAGAACCCGGACGTGCAGGCCGGTATAAGCGCAGGGGCGACCTCTGGGGCCTACGCCCACTATGACGTCAAGCCGCTGGTCGTACCGTCCATTGCCTGGCAGGGCCAGCGCTTCTTCGCCAGCCCCGGCTCGCTGGGCATGTACCTGTACAAGGGCCAGGGCCTGCGCCTGTCGGCTGCGGTCACCCCGTACACGCTGCGCTTCAAGACCGACGACGTGAACGATCCGCAGCTGCGCCGCCTGCACAGCCGGCAGATGTCGGCCATGGCCGGGCTCAACGGCGAATACAGCGCTGACTGGGGCATCGTCGAAGCCAGCGTGATGCGCGAGGTCACCGGCCATGGCGGCGGCATTGAATCGCGCCTGCATTACAGCTATCCGATCCAGGCCGGACGCTTCACCTGGGTGCCCCGGGTGGGTGTGGTGCATTCCAGTGCACGCCTGCTCGACTACTACTACGGCATCAGCGACGAGGAAGCAGTGCGCTCGGGGCTTGCCGCCTACAACCCGGGTAGCGCGACGTCGCCGAGCCTCCAGATCGCGGTGAGCACGCCCTTGGGCACGAAGTGGCGCGCGACCGGCGTGGTCGCCAACCAATGGTTCGGTGATGCAGTGAAGGACAGCCCGATGGCGCGACGCGGTACACAGACGTCAGCCTTCGTTTCCCTGATGCGCTCGTTCTGATCGAGCGCCCGTTACGGACAAGGACACCCCACATGGCCTCCGTCTCCCCCACCACCGAAGCGCACGCGATCCTGCGTGCGCCCGACCTGGACAGCGCCGAGCGCGCCTACCTCGTCCTCATGCCCGACCTTGAGCACGTGAACGCACTGGCACGACGGGCGCTGGGCCTGTCCCGCGTGGCCGATGCGGCACGCGGCTACGCGCTGTCGATGACCCTGGTCGGGCTGCGCCTGCAGGAACTGGAAATGGGCGAAGCGACGGCCAAGGAACATCGCCAGGCGACGCTGCGCAGCCTGCGGCAGGCCTTCAGCGCCTGATCTCCAGCGTTCAGTGCCGGCGCATGCCCCCCGTGCCGCGCCGTGCGGTTTCCACTCAGCGGAAGGTGGTCCAGGCCAGTACCGCCGCCAGCAGTGCCACCCAGATCACCGCCTTGAACGTGCCTTCCAGCATGTTGCCGCCGAACAGCAGTTCGAAAAACGGATTGGGCCTGGAAACCGGGACGTGATCGCTCATGCGGCAGCTCCTTGCAGTGACGGCGCGATTGCGCGGTAGACCGGAGTCTACGCCTGCACGGCCCGGATTCATCGCTCCCCGGCCGTCTTTGGCGGTTCAATTCCGGCCTTCGTCGCAGGCCGGCTGCAGCACCCCACATGTCATGCCAGCCTGCGTGCACTTTCCCGCTGGAGCACCGTGCCATGCCGATGCTTGCCTTGATGCTGCTGCTCTCCAGCCTGTTCAGCGCTGGCAACGAGCCCACTGAAGAGGCCCTTCGCAGCCAGATCCTGCTTGCCGAAACCCAGCAGCCGGAAGCCGCACGACAGGATTGCGGCTCGCCCTCCCTGCTGCTGTACCGGCTGCGCCAGGACCGGGTCCTGCGGCTGGCCAACCAGCCCCTGCAACACGCCCCCGCCGATGCCCAGCCCACGCGTGGCGCGACGGTTCGCGTTGCCCAGCTCTGGGAGCGCGTGGACGGCCACTGGAAGCTGCAGCGGATGATCAGCGTCGAAGACCTGGTCGTGCAGCACTGACCATGTGCAACTGTGGCCGATGCCAAAAACGAGAAAAGCCGGCCCAGGGCCGGCTTTCATCGTAATCCACCGCTGCACCGGCAGTGCCGGGAGCCAGGTGGTGGGCGGTACAGGGTTCGAACCTGTGACCCCTACCATGTCAAGGTAGTGCTCTACCGCTGAGCTAACCGCCCATATTGTTCCTGCCGCCCGAAAGCTGGCCTTGCTACGTAAAAACCCGGCGCCAGGGCCGGGCTTTGCAGTTCACGACAACCCTCCTGCGAGGACTTCGTGGTGGGCGGTACAGGGTTCGAACCTGTGACCCCTACCATGTCAAGGTAGTGCTCTACCGCTGAGCTAACCGCCCGTATTGCTTCTGCATTTCCGCGAATGCGTCGGTGCAGGCCGCGTATATTACGGATGCCGGCGGTTGAGCGCAATACTTTTGTGAAGATGATGCTGCACTGCCGCGTTCAGCCGAGGCTGGCCTCCTTCAGCTGCCGGATCTGGTCGCGCACGCGCGCGGCGTCCTCGAATTCCAGGTCCTTGGCGTGCTGGTACATCTTCTGCTCCAGCGCCTTGAGCCGGGCCGCCAGCTGGGCCGGGCTGAGCGAACGATAATCGGCCGCTTCCTCGGCCACGCCGGCCTTGCCCTTGCCTTTACCCTTCTTCGCCTCTTTCTCGGCTGCATCCGAACGTGCACCTTCCAGCACGTCGACGATCGGGCGCGCCACCGAGCGCGGCACGATGCCGTGCTCCTCGTTGTACTCGACCTGCTTGGCACGACGGCGGTCGGTCTCGTCGATCGCCGCCTGCATCGAGCGGGTGATCTTGTCGGCGTACAGGATCGCCTTGCCGCGAACGTTGCGCGCGGCGCGGCCGATGGTCTGGATCAGCGAGCCGGTGGAGCGCAGGAAGCCCTCCTTGTCCGCGTCCAGGATCGCCACCAGTGACACTTCGGGCATGTCCAGGCCTTCGCGCAGCAGGTTGATGCCCACCAGCACGTCAAACTTGCCCAGGCGCAGATCGCGGATGATTTCCACACGCTCGACGGTATCCACGTCCGAGTGCAGGTAGCGCACGCGGATGCCATGTTCGGTGAGATATTCGGTGAGGTTCTCGGCCATGCGCTTGGTCAAGGTGGTGACCAGCACGCGGTCGCCAGCCTTGATGCGCTCGTTGGCTTCGCTCATCAGATCATCGACCTGGGTGCCGACCGGGCGGATCTCCACCACCGGGTCGATCAGGCCGGTCGGCCGCACCACCAGCTCAGTGATTTCTTCGCCGGCCTCCCGATACTCGTACGGTCCCGGCGTCGCCGACACATAGATGCTACGCGGGCAGCGCTCTTCCCATTCCTCGAAGCGCAGTGGACGGTTGTCCAGCGCCGACGGCAGGCGGAAACCGAACTCCACCAACGTCTCCTTGCGCGAACGATCGCCCTTGAACATGGCGCCGATCTGCGGGATGGTCACGTGCGATTCGTCGATCACCAGCAGCGCATCGGGCGGCAGGTAATCGAACAGGGTCGGTGGCGGTTCGCCGGCATTCTTGCCGGTGAGGTGCCTGGAGTAGTTCTCGATGCCGTTGCAGAAGCCGACCTCGGCCATCATCTCGATGTCGAACTGGGTGCGCTGGGCCAGGCGCTGCGCTTCGACCAGCTTGTTCTGCGCATACAGCTGCTCAAGCCGCTCCTTCAGCTCGACCTTGATGGTTTCCACCGCTGCCAGCACGCGTTCGCGCGTGGTTGCATAGTGGGTCTTCGGGTAGACCGTGAAGCGCATCAGGTTGCGCATCGTCTCACCGGTCAACGGATCGAACAGGGTGATCTTCTCGACCTCGCCATCGAACAGCTCGATGCGCAGTGCTTCGCTGTCCGACTCGGCCGGGAACACGTCGATCACCTCGCCGCGTACGCGGAACGTACCGCGCTGCAGCTCGTACTCGTTGCGCGTGTACTGCAGCTGGGTCAGGTGATTGATCAGGTCGCGCTGGTCGATGCGCTCGCCCTTGGACAGGATCAGGCGCAGCGACAGGTAGTCTTCCGGCGCGCCCAGGCCATAGATGGCCGACACCGTCGCCACCACGATCGCATCCGGGCGCGACAGCAGGGTCTTGGTCGCGGCCAGCCGCATCTGCTCGATGTGCTCGTTGATCGAACTGTCCTTCTCGATGAAGGTATCCGACGACGGCACGTAGGCTTCGGGCTGGTAGTAATCGTAATAGCTGACGAAATACTCCACCGCGTTGTGCGGGAAGAACGCCTTGAACTCGCCATACAGCTGCGCCGCCAGCGTCTTGTTCGGCGCCATGATCAGCGTCGGCTTCTGCACGTTCTGGATGACATTGGCGATGGTGTAGGTCTTGCCCGAGCCGGTGACGCCCAGCAGGGTCTGCTTGGCAATGCCTGCCTCGAAATTGCTGGTCAGCTTGGCGATGGCATCGGGCTGGTCGCCTGCCGGCGAATACGGCGAGACGAGTTCAAAACGGTCGCTCATGGTGTTGCCAGTTCCCGGGAAAGGTAAGTATACGAGGCAAGCAGTGACGGCCGGCTGAGGGGTTTCCGGGCAGGCGGGCGCGGCGGTGCCTGATGGCGGCGCCGGCGCAGGCCGGGGAGTCTGGACACATGCGCCGCCCCCTCTTCCCCTGCCCTCCCCTGCCGCGAGGCATGCATCTGGTCGAACTGCTGGTGGTCGTGGCCGTACTTGCCGTGCTGCTGGCAGCAGGCTGGCCCGCCCTGCATCCGATGTTGTTGCGCCATCGCGCGGATGCCCTGCAACTGACCCTGCACGCCAGCCTTTCCAGTGCCCGCAGCGAAGCCCTGATGCGGCGGGAACTGATCGGGCTGTGCGCCAGCGATGACGGTGAGCACTGCACCCGCGACTGGAGCGCCGGATGGATCATCTATCGCAGCGGCGGAAAGCGGGGCACACCGGAATCCAGGGAGGACATCCTGGCCCATCATCAAGGCCGCTCAGATGTCTCGATCGTTGCACAGACCAGCAGTGGACGGCCGTTGCTCTTCTTCCAGCCTGACGGACGCAGCCCCGGCGCCAATCTGACCCTGCGCATCTGCGCGGGAAGTCGACTGCATGGCAGGCTGGTGGTCAACAACGGCGGCCGCACCCGCAGCGAACGCGTCGACCGCGCGCTGCCCTGCTGACAGGCCTGAAAAAGCAGAAGCCGCGATTTCTCGCGGCTTCTGCAGTATCTGGCGCCCGAAGTTGGACTCGAACCAACGACCCCCTGATTAACAGTCAAGTGCTCTAACCGGCTGAGCTATTCGGGCGGGGAGGCGCATTGTACTGACCGTTTACGGGAAGATCAACACCTGATTTACCAGCAGTCGGAAACGGTACCGCTGGCGGTTTTGCGGTTGGCCTGGTCCACGCCCAGCGTCCCGCAGCTGTCCTTGGTCTGGTTGCCCTGGGGCGTCGCAGTCAGCGTGAACGAGGACGCCTTGCCATCAAACGTGATCGCGTAGCGCGTGGTCCCACCCTCCCGCGGCGACACTTTGCTGGGCAGAGCGAAGCCGGAATACGTGTTGTTCACCGAGTAGTAGCGCTCGGCGCGCTGTGCGTACTCCACCAGATCCGCTTTGGCCACGCCACGGTGGGACTGTCGGATGTACTGCTGGTACGAGGGAACGACGATGGCCGCCAGGATGCCGAGCACTATCACCACGATCATCAGTTCGATGAGGGAGAAACCGCGCTGCTGGTGAGGGCGTCGCACTGTACTGGAAACACTGTTCAGGTTCATTGGGGTCGTCTTGGTTGATCGTTACTGGATCTGACGCCAGGACTGGCGGCCGCAGGGGTAAGGCACGTACATCGTCGGAGCACCTGCCACATTGATAGCCATCCAGCAGGCACGTCCACCGCCCTTGTCCAGGCGCGGCATCACAGAAGCGTTTACGTCCTTCACCGGCGCGGTGCCGCCGGTATCCAGGCTGACCGCTGCCGTGCCGGATCCGTACGCCTTTCCGTCAGTGGATCCCACACGCGCAAGTTCCAGCGATGCACCACCCGAGACCGGGTCGAGGCCGAACAACCAGTTGCTGCCCTCGGTCGAACAACCACGACCACCCGAGGTAGGCATGTAGGTGGGCATGAACACCGTGCCCGACGCCACGGCAGGATTGCCGACGAAGCGTTCGCCGGAACCCGGCAGCGCGATGCTCCACCCACGCGCGGTCCCGCTGAACGGCTTGGCGGCGATTGATCGCTGCTTTCCATTGGTGGTCACCGAATAGGCCACCAGATCGGAGGGAACGATCGTCGCGTCGGGCTGCCCCTTGCTGGTGTCGTTGACACCGTACAGGGACTGCGCGGTGATGTCCTGCGGATCATTGTCGAACGAGAAACTGCCGGTACCCAGCACCAGCATCACACCGCCGCCAGGCCCGGTCACCGCGGCCATGCCGCCGGTGATCGGCTGGCGGTACACCTGGTTGTTGTTGTTGGTCTGGCGCGCGGTGGTGAACACCGGCGTGGTGACCGACGTCGCCGCATCTTCCAGGTCGAACTTCCACAGCGCACCACGCTGGTCGGCCGCGTAGACCGTGTCGGCCAGGCCATCGCGGCCGCGTACACGCCCCGTTCCACCGCTGCTGTCGGCACGCCAACGGTCAACCGCCACGATGTTGCCCAGGCCATTGTCACCCGCCGGTGCGGTTGCCGCAGCCTCATTGGCGCTGATCATCCGTACCGCACCAGAGCCGAGGTCAACCACGAACAGCACCGCCTTCCGGTTGAGGCTGTTGTAACCGTTGCCGAAAATCGCCTTCCACGCCACCCCGGTCCCGTTCTTCACCGGCACGATGACCGGCTTGCCAAGGACGTGGCCGATATTGGCCTTGACGGTGGAGTCGAGGCCTGGCGCCACGTCGCTGATTTCCCACAGGCGGTTGCCGGTGCTGAAGCTGGACGGCGTGGTCACATCCAACGCGAACACCGAGCGCCCACCGGCGCCCGCCGTACCCACCAGCGCCGTGGCCCAGTTGCCATCGATCTGCGCGTCTGCCACTGCAATCGGTCCATCCACGTAATAGCGATGGCGGAAGCGCTGGTCGGACTTGTTGGCCGCCACGTAGGGATACAGCAGGTTGGCCATGTGCCCCAGCGCCGTGCCGGGGATGTAGGCAAAGGTCTCGCTGCCGCCGGCACTGTCACTCACGCCACTGCCGTTCATGCCGCCATCGAAGGCGTGCAGCATGCCGTCGTTGGCGCCGACGTAGACCATGTAGCGGCCGTTGCTGCGCTTGCGGGCCAGATACGTGGCATACGACGTGGCCATGTCGTCGCCGATGCGCTGATAACCATAGTCATCACGCGGCGAGCTGATCACCGGGCTGGAGTTCACGATGTCTCCCAGCACGGTGGTGCGCGTCCGGTAGAAACCGCCCGCATTGCGTACTTCCCGTGATGCATCGCCTCCCAGGTAGGCAATCGCCGTGCCGATATCCCCGCCCAGCTTCTCGGCCTCGGTGGGGGTACAGCGTACGATGCCTGGATACTGCTTCTCGTCCTTGCTGCAGAGATCGGTGAAGGAGATGTTGGTGCTGTTGAATACGACAGCCGCATTGCCCTTGGCCGCGACGATGTTGCGCGAACGCTGCGCGCCCAGCTTCTCGGCCGCATCCCACGCCTGCGTGTACTCGGTCTGGCGGGTCGTGTTGTTCACCGTGAGCTTGGAGGCCTTCAGGCGGCTGAACCAATCGGTTTCCTCGTTGGCCACTTCGAACTGGGGCGTGACCGCCAGCGAGCCGGTGCCGATGCGCGCACCGGTCAGGCCCTGGCTGCCCGAAGGTGCCGGCCCGGACGTAACCGACGACAGCACCCGGCGCATGGCCGTGGTGATGTCTGCCGGCGTGCGCGCGTTGATGTACTCGCCGCGGGTATTGGTCGCCGCGTGCCAGATGTCATCCACGGTGCTGGGGTTGTCGTTCTGGCGATCCGGCCAGTTGCTGTAGACCGTCGAATCGGTATAGGGATTCTGCTGCCTGTCCGGATCGAACAGATTGCCGCGTGCTCCCAGGGTGATGCCGTAGAAGTTGATATGCAGGTCTTTCTTGCAGTCCAGCGACTTGTCAGTGCTGGTCGCACACTGCTCCGGTACCGGCACCTGCCCCAGCGGCATCCTGTCGTCGGTGCGCAGTGGATTGACGTAGTAGTACGTCGCGATGTCGGCCATCGTATGTGAGTAGCCATCCGAGAACGGGGCCCCGAGACCACCGTCGATATTGCCCGGCGTGGGAATCGAGCTCGCCGGGAATCCATTGCCGTTGTTGCTGTAGCCATCGGTGAAGAGCATCACCGCGTTCTTCTGGCAGGACAGCTTGATCGGTGCAGCATCGTCGGTGCGCATGAACTGCAGACCGGCCGCGTTGACCGCGTTGCGGTTTGGCGTACCACCACTGGCCGTCAGCGAAATCATGTCACTGTACAGCTGTGTCTTCTGCGGCATCTGGCTCATGTCCTGGACCGCCAGACGCTTCGCTGGATCCGTTGAGCTGTTGTACTTCTGGAAATCGTTGATCTTGAAGTAGCCGACATACATGTCATTGACATTCAATGCATGCGTCATGCCTGCGATCATCGCGCGGTTACGATTGCCGTAGTAGGTGAACCAGTTGGCGAAGTTCTGCATCGCCGCCGCATCACTGGACGTGAGCACGTACTTCCACATGTGGCAGCCCTTGCCACAGGCATCCAGGACCTTGGTCCGGTTGTTGCCTGCGTTGGCGTAGGCATCGGGCGCCCCCGCCAACTGCGGATAAGGATCGCCATTGCTCTTGAAGGGCATATAGAACGTCGCAGGCGTGTACTCCAACGACGCATTGCCGGCCGACGTCCAAGAAGCTCCGAATTTATTGGCCTGCACGGCACTGAAGCGTCCGGAATCGCTTACGGTGCTGTACCTCTGCCCCGGCGGCGCATACATGCCGTCCTGCATACGCTGCACGTCCCAGGACAGAGCACCCAGGTAGGTGCCCGTCAAATTCACGACATAGTCGCTCTCACCCGCCCTGCGAGGATCAATGAGCGCGGCACTGGCGGTGGACGGCGGGTAGGATTCAACGGCCTCATTGACGATCCGGAGCCACGGTTGATACTGGATCGAAGGATCGTAATAGGCCGGATTGTAGGCAGCCGACCGGGCGAACCCGAACACGTCCAACGCAGGAATTCCGAGATAACTGGTGTTGATCCGCGGCCCCGGCAACAGGTAGAAATAGTTGCACTGGCCATCGTTGTATGCCCTGCCCCACGCATCGTAGGCAACGATGTCTTCTGGCTTGTTCAGGACACCGGCCGATCTGAAGAAGCTCTTGCGCGCATTGCTCCAGCACGCCGTGCCATCCTGCCCCGGGAACTGGGTCTGGAAGGTCATCGAGCCCGAGTCGTCCACCGCCATGATGAACGACGGCGGCGCGGATACCTTCAGGTTCATCGGACGCTGCGACAACGTGCCCTGCGCCTGTGCGGCAAACAGATTCATCGCAAGCCAGGCACCGCCGGCCACCGCCAGCAGCAGCCCGGAACCAGCCAGGATCTTGATCTTTCGGGTCGCCATGACCGGATTCCTCAAAGCTTGAAAACAGTGTCGACAGCCGCCGAGGAGGTACCCTCGTTGCTGGTGGCGGCATCGCGGTCGGAGCCGAACGCGGTGATCTGGTAAACGCGTGTGGGCTCTTCGCTTTCCGGCGTGCCCATGCCGAGCGGCGTCTCGCCCAGGATGCAGGAATCGATACGGCGCACGCTGACCACCGGTGCCGCCGAAAGTTTCTGCTGGCCCACCCAACGGGTGGGGTCGAAGCCGTCATCGCAGATGCGTTTGATGGCGTCGGCCTTCAACGAGCCGCCATCGCCGGTATTGTTGTCGATCTGTTCTATCGACCGCTCGGCGTCGCGGACGGCGCGCTCAGTCGCCTGGAACGCGACGTTGGCCGCCCGGTAATTGGACGACATGCGCTCCTGCATGCTGGCCACCTGCATGCCGACCACGCCGATCAGCGACAGCAGGATCAACAGCATCAGGGCCACATACAGCACCGCGCCACGCTGCTGCGCGCGCCCCTGGAAACGACGGGAGACGGAGGGCTTCATGGGTCAGTTTCCGAACAGTCGGTTGCGCAGCGCCACGGACACCTCATACGAGGCGCGATAGCGATCGTCGTAGGTCGTGGGCGGATTGAAACCAACGCCCAGCACGCCCAGCTGGGCCACCGCGGTGTTGGCCTGCTCGGCGGCGGCCCGCTGTGGGCTGCGTACCAGCAGACCGAACTGCACCAGGCCAACCCGGCGCCACGCGGCGACGGCGGCGTCATCGGTGCCGGTGCTGACGCCGCTGGCAGTCTTCTGGAAGGTGATCGCACCGGTCGGCGGCGTGGTGCTGCTGATCGCAGTCTCGGTGTCCTGGCCGTACAGGAACTGCAGGTTCTCGATGCCTTCCACCAGCTCTTCGCCGTTGGCAAAGGTGTTGTTGCCGGTACCGCGCGCACGATACAGCGCAGGTTCGCCGGCCGTGTTCGTGGCCACGTAGTACGCCATCGATTCCACACGGTAGACCATGGTCACTGCATTGTTGGCCGAGTAGGCCGAGAGATCGGCATTGCTGGCCGTGATCGTGCTGCCGGCGATTTTCCCGGCGAACACGTTCACCCTGCTGCAATCAGCTACGGCAAATGCCGAAGGCGTCGTGACAGCACCAGCCGACAAGCGTGCGGCCGCATCCGCGGCAATGGTGATGTCCGGCGAAGCGCCGGAGCCAATGGCAAGCACCGGCGAGCCTTCCGGCGCCAGATAGCGCATCACGATGATGTCACTGCCAGCACGGGGTGCGGGCTTGAGGTTGGTGACCGCCGACGGTGTGCTGCCGGCCGCTCCCCAGGTTGCGCCGAGGGTCAGCTTGTTGCCCGGCGCCGTACCATCCGCCTCGTATCCCTGGATCGGCACGGAGAAGTCCATTGGACTGCCGTCTCCCTGCTTCACGCCGGCGATGTTGACCTTGATGCTGTTCTGCCCGCGCACGATGTGTGCCTGATCATTCACGCAGCCCATGTGCCCGGCCATGCGGATGTCGCGCTCGAGGAACTCAAGTGCGAATCGAGCATTCTCCTGGGTGCGCGCGACGCCTTCGGACAGCTGCGAGGCCGCGCGTGAGGCCATGAATATCTGGGTCACGCCAAGCATCAGCACCAGGCCGATGACCAGCGAGATCAGCAGTTCAACCAGCGAAAGGCCGGCCGCATGGGTGGCAGCGAAGGGGGCGCGCTTCATAGGCGGGTAACCAGAGTGAACGTGGTGATGCTGTCGGGATTGGCGGCATTCCAGCGCTCGTCCCCCCAGCCGATGCCGACGGTGACCAGACCGTCGTTGACGCTCACGTTGGCACTGGCCTTGCCCCCCAGCACCTTGACGACCTGGCACTGCCAGCGCGCCACGTTCGCCTTGGATGTTGTCTGGTCGGTACTGTTGGGCCAGGTGCATGGGCCAGCCGGCGCAGTGACCGAGCCTGCAGTGAAGGAAGCCTTGGTGTACTCGCCACCCTTGAGGGTTTCACTGCGCTGCACACGCATCAGTTCGATAAGGTCGTAGGCCAGGCTGGTGGCCTGGGTACGCTGGCTGGCGCTCTGCACGAAGCGGACATTCATGGTCTGCAGCAGCGCGAAGCCCAGCAGGCCGAACGCCAGCACCAGCAGCGCGATCAGCACCTCGATCAGGCTGAAGCCACGACTGCGGGCATGCCCCCCCAGGCCGGAAAGACGACGTTTCATTTGCAGGTTCCTGCAGTGGAGCGGACCTGCCCGGAGAACAGCACGGTCAAGGTCCGCATGGGGTCACCCGCCTTGCAGCCTTGCGGCACCAGGCTCACGGTCTGGTCGGCGGAAGCGCGGCGGCGCCCCTGGGAATCGAAGGCGATGACGGCCTGGCTGGGAACCTCGACGGCCAGGCTGTTGTTGCCCTTGGAAAAACGAAGCACGCTTTCGCTTCCGCTGAGCGAACCATCGCCATCGGCGTCGCCCCAGGCCAGCATGCCCTTGCTCCAGTCACCGTCGCAGGACGTGCCGTTGCTGCTGCCGCAGACCGCGCCTCCGTGCCGGTTGCGGATGGCCTCGCTGCGAGCGAGCGACAGCAGACCGATCACCTCGTTGTTGGTGGTGGTCAAACGGTTGGAACGCATCGCGGTGCGGAAGCTGGGATAGGAGATGCTGGCCAGAATGACCAGGATCACCAGCGTGATCATCAACTCAACCAGCGTGAAGCCGTGTTGCCGGCGCAAAGACATTGGACGCTCCCCAGCGTGTTGATGGCCACGATGGGCCATCGCCCTGCCACCGGCAAGCGGCGGCAGGATGAACGGTCAATCCGGGGCGACGGGCGTCAAAGCCTTGACGACCCCTGCCCTGTCGGCCGCCCGTGGCGGGGTCGGAGCCCGATGGAATCCGACCCCGGGCCGATCAGGCCAGCACCTGGTAGCAGGGCTGGTACTCGCCGGAGATCTTCATCCGGCGCTGCTCGACGAAGGCACGCAGCAGCCCATCCAGGGCCTGCATCATGTCCGTATCGCCGTGGATCTGGAACGGCCCGAACTGCTCGATGCGGCGCATGCCGTCTTCCTTCACGTTGCCGGCAACGATGCCCGAGAACGCCCGGCGCAGGTCGGCCGCCAGCGCGTGCGGGGCACGTCCGTGGTGCAGGTCCAGCGCGGCCATTGCCTCGTGGGTCGGCACGAACGGCTGCTGGTACTCCCACGGAATCTCGATCGACCAGTTGAAGAAGAACGAGTCCTTCTGTGCCAGGCGGTGCTCACGCACGCGCTTGATGCCGTTGGCCATCTTCTTTGCCACCGCCACCGGGTCGCCGATGACGATCTCGTAGCGCTCGGCGGCTGCATCGCCCAGGGTCAGGCGGATGAAGCGATCGATCTGCTCGAAGTACGGCGCTGCCACCGTCGGGCCGGTCAGGATCAGCGGGAACGGCAGGTCCTTGTTTTCCTCGCGCAGCAGGATGCCGAGCAGGTACAGGATTTCCTCGGCGGTGCCGACGCCACCGGCGAACACGATGATGCCGTGGCCGATGCGGACGAAGGCCTCAAGGCGCTTCTCGATGTCCGGCATGATCACCAGGTGGTTGACGATCGGGTTCGGCGACTCGGCGGCGATGATGCCCGGCTCGGTCAGGCCGATGTAACGCGTCACGGTGCGGCGCTGCTTGGCATGGGCGATGGTGGCGCCCTTCATCGGGCCCTTCATCGCGCCCGGACCACAGCCGGTGCAGATGTCCAGACCGCGCAGGCCCAGCTCGTAGCCCACCTGCTTGGTGTACAGGTATTCGTCGCGCGAGATCGAGTGGCCGCCCCAGCACACCACCAGGTTCGGGTCGCCCGGGTTGAGGATGCGCGCGTTGCGCAGCAGGCCGAACACCGCATTGGTGATGCCCTCGGACGACTCCAGCTCGGCCGCGTAGGCCGGGCCCATCTCGATGGCCATGTAGGCCAGGTCACGCACCACTGCGAACAGCAGTTCGGCGACGCCGCGGATGATCTCGCCATCGACAAAGGCCATCGCCGGTGCATTGACCAGGTCGATGCGCACGCCGCGATCCTGTTGCGCCACCTGGATGTCGAAATCGGGATACAGATCGCGCGCCGCGCGCGGATCGTCAGAGGCACTGCCGCTGGTCAGCACGGCCAGCGCGCAGCGGCGCAGCAGCTCGTGCATACCGCCGGCAGACGCATCGCGCAGGCGGGCCACTTCGGCCCGCGACAGCACATCCAGCCCACCGCGCGGGTAGATCCGCGCGTCCTGCACCGGCAGTGCACGGGCTGATTTTTCGTTCGTGGTCATATCCAATTTTTCGCTTCCTTCAAGGTTTCCGACTGTACTGCCGCCCCCTTAAAAAGCAAAACGGCCGGGAAGCCCGACCGTTGGATGTGTGCTTCCCGCGTTCGCCTTTCCGGGACCGCATCGGCGGCGTTGGCACCGCGCACATTTCTGGATGCTACGCCGATGCCAGGTGACCTGCAAGGACTTTCGCATGAACGGAAAACGGCCGGGTTTCCCCGGCCGTTCTCACTCACTGCTTCAGGCTCTGACGGATCAGAACTTGTACTTCACGGTCAGCTGCATCGACCAACGCGACACGGCGGTGTTGCCCTTGTCGTTGTTGTTTTCCTGGACCGAGGAATCATCCGCACCGGTGAACGAGTACACGTACTTGCCGGTGGCCGGATCGATACCTGCGAAGTTGCCCACGCGACGGGTGGCGTAGAAGCCGTAGTCGTCGATCAGGCCCCACTTCTTGTTGAGCAGGTTGCCGACATTCATGATGTCCAGCGCGATCTCACCCTTGTGGGTCTTCGCGAAGCCCGGGAATTCCTGGCTGATGCGGACATCGAAGCTGTTGACCCACTTGGCGCGGTGCTGGTTGGCCGGCACCGTGCTGCCACGGTAGGCATCGAGTTCCGGATTCTGCGCCAGCCAGTCGAAGAACTTCTTCTCCATGTCGACGCCGCCAGTGAAGATCACGTCGCCCGGACCCTTCGGCACGTAGAACAGGTCGTTGCCGATTGCGCTGTCGCCGTTGGCATCGTTGTAGAACACGTAGCTGTACGGACGGCCCGAACGGCCTTCATAGAACAGACCGACGCGGGTGGCGTTGTCACCGAAGAAGTTGTGCTTCCACTCCAGGGTACCGGTGACACGGTCCTTGATCGCATAGCGCGAGTTGTACGCGATGTTCTCGTTGGCGTTCAGGATCTGGGTGTTGTTCCAGTTCGAGGTGTTCTGCGAGCTGGTCAGCGGGCTCACTTCCTTCGACTGGGTGTAGGTGTAACCCAGCGACCAGCCCCAGTTCTCGGTCAGCGGCTTGGCCAGCGAGAAGGTCGCCTGGCTGCCACGGCCCTTGTCGGTATTGCGCAGGAGCAGCACGTCGCCGATGTTGTTCGGGCGGTAGTTGCGGTTCAGCACGCCGTTGGTGCCGTTCTCCATGCCCAGGTTGTCGCCGCTGCGGCTGTCGATCTTGCTGTTGGCCTGGTTCAGGCCCTTGTCGTTCCAGTAGATCTCACGACCATCCTGTGCCGACACGTAGGTCGGGCCATTGCCCTTGCCATTGGTCAGGTCCAGGCGCTCGAAGTACAGGCCATCCTTGACCTTGGTGAACAGCAGTTCGGCCGAGGCCACGATGCCATACCACGGCAGCTCGTGATCGAAGGCCAGGTTGGCCTTCCACACCGACGGCAGACGGGTGCCCGGGTTGATGATGTCGACGTTCTGGCGGGCGATGATCTTCGACGGATCCGGGATGAACGGATTGTCGGCATCGACGCTGAAGCCACCCGGATTGCCGCTGACGTTGTACTCAACGTAGTTCAGGCCGGTGTTCTGGTACGCACCTGCCAGCCACACGTTCGGGGCTGCACCGCCGAACAGGCCTACGCCACCGCGCAGCTGGGTCGGGCGATCGCTGTCGAAGGTGTAGTTGAAGCCAACACGCGGCTGGATCAGGCTCTTGTCCACCAGCTTGGTGTTGTTGTAGCCATACAGCGCCTGGATATCGGTGTTGTACTTGGTCTGGCTGGTGAAGTCCGGGATGTCCACGCGGACACCGAACATCAGGCTCAGGTTGTAGTTGATCGCCCAGGTATCCTGGATGAACAGACCGGTGTTCTTCAGGTGGAACTTGGCCGGAATGTCATCCAGGCTGCCGCCCGGACGCGGAACGCGCAGCTGGTAGCCGTTCGCGGTGCCCTTCAGGAACGAGGCCAGGTCACGGAAGTCATACGCGCCGTACAAGTTGCGGCCGTAGAAATTCATCAGGTCGTTGTCGGTGTAATCGAAACCGAACTTGATGGTGTGGTCAC
The DNA here is from genome assembly GCF_056861405.1 of Stenotrophomonas sp. 22DLJC03. Lineage (NCBI taxonomy): Bacteria > Pseudomonadati > Pseudomonadota > Gammaproteobacteria > Lysobacterales > Lysobacteraceae > Stenotrophomonas > Stenotrophomonas sp. 22DLJC03. The sequence continues at coordinate 1,244,550 of NZ_JBSPUG010000001.1, read as the reverse complement.
CGACGTACCAGGTGCCGGCACCGAAGGCGCTCAGTTCCTTCGACTCGACCAGGTTGGTGTGGGTGTTCTGCTCGGTACCCAGGTACAGCGAGTTGCTGCCGAAGCGCACGCGCATCTGCGGCAGGTGCGAAGCTGCGACGCGGTTAGACGAGTAGTCCTTGTGCGAAACCTTGAACTCGGTCGAGAAGTTCTCGGACCAGTCGCTGAACAGCTCACCCATCCAGGTTTCGTATTCGGTCGGCTGGGTATACCAGAAGTCACTCAGCGACAGCGCACTGCTGCTGACCTGCGGGAAGCGGACGACGTCCTGCTTCATCTTGTTGTAGCGCAGGGCTGCACGATGATTCTCGTTGATGTTCCAATCCAGCTTGACCGCGTACTCTTCGATCTCGGTCTTGTTGTTCAAGTCGCTGACGCTGCCCACCGGATGGCCCAGCTCCGCCATGCGCTTCTGCACGGCCGAGATGTCGGCATCACTGATACCGCCCTTCGACGGATCCTTGTTGTACGGGCTTTCGCTCAGGCTGACGCCGCCACCGCTACGCTCGTACTTCTCGTAGTTGGTGAAGAAGAACAGCTTGTCCTTGACGATCGGGCCGCCGAAGGTCATGCCGTAGGTCTTCTCGTCCTTGAAGCCATTGAAGTCCGTGCGGTCACCTTCCAAACGCGAACGGACCATGTCCTTGTCGCGGTACGAACCGTACACGGTGCCGTGGAATTCATTGGTACCCGACTTGGTCACGGCGTTGATCACCGCACCGGTACCACCGGCGATGGTGGTGTCGTAGTTGGCCAGGTCGATGTTGATTTCCTGGATGGCGTCCATCGACACCGGCTGACGCTCGGTCGGCAGGTTGTTGGAGCCCAGGCCGAACGGATCGGAGGCGCTGATGCCGTCGATGCGGATGGCGTTGTAGCGGGTGTTCTGGCCACCGGCCGAGATCGCGCCGTCAGCCTTGCTGACCTGCGAGATGCGCGGGTCCAGGCGGATGTAGTCCTGGATGTTGCGGTTGGCCGACGGCAGCGCGTCCATCGTCTCGCGGGTGACGTTGGTGCCGGTGCCCATCTTGGTGGCGCTGAACAGGTCCAGGCCGCCGGCGGTGGCGACAACGTTCACGGCATCCAGGTTGGTGGCAGCCAGATCGCCGCCCAGGTTGGCATTGACCGTGTTGACCTGATTCAGGTTCAGGAAGACACCTTCTTCGGTCTTGGTGCCTTCACCGGACTTGGTGATGGTGATGGTGTACGGGCCACCCACGCGCAGGCCGCGCGCGTTGTAACGACCCGACGCATCGGTGGTAGCACGCGAAACAGTGCCCGACTCGGTGTGGGTGATGGTGACTTCAGCGCCGGCGACAGGCTGGCCTGCAGCGGACATGACCTGGCCACCGACACCGGCGGAGGTGCTCTGGGCGAAGGCAGGAGCGGCAGCAAGTGCAGCCACGAGACCAAGGGTAAGCTTGGACATCCGGAGTGGGTGAGTCATTTTTCGGTAGCCTCGATGCGAGTTGGCGATGGCGGAAAAAAAGCGCATCCAAGCAGCCTTGCGGGCGGCTGTTCGGACATTTATCTGGGGTTCCCTACCGTGAACGGCAGCTGCCGAAACGGTTAACACTAGATTAACACGCTACGCCTTGGATGTGACGGTTGTGCGACAAACGGCACCGGATCGCAACGCAATCGTGACGGGTTCTTCACTCCGCCTTTCCCCGGGACTTACTCGACCGGGCTCATTCCACTGGCGTCAAGGACCTGCCCGCGCCACGCGCTCCCCGCGCTGGACAGGAGGGTCACGGCCGCCGCCGCGGCCGCTTCCGGCCCTTGGGCGGCCGGATCCTGGTCGACCGAATAGGCACGGGCGCGCAGCGCCGTGCGGAGCGGGCCGGGGTACAGGCCACTGACCCGCACCGGGCTGCGGCCGAGTTCGTCGTGCAGGCTGGCGATCAGGCCACGCAAGCCGTGCTGGGCCACGCCGTAGCCGCCCCAGTAGGCCTGCCCGACCCGTTCGGGCGCATCGACGGCGAATACCAGCGCTGCATCCTCACGCTGCCGCAGCAGCGGCAGGCAGGCTTGGGCCAGCCAGGCCGGGGCAGTCAGGGTGACATGGACGGCGCGGGCGAAGCTGGCCGGATCGGCCAGCTCGAACGGGGTCAGGCCCGGGAAGTGGGCGGCGCAGACCAGCAGGCCGTCCAGGCGGCCCAGCTCGCGCTGCAGGGCCTGGGCCAGCTCGGCATAGTCATCGGGGCCGGCGCCTTCCAGGTCCAGCGGGTAGAGCAGAGGCTCCGGACCGACGGCCTGGACCTGCGCATAGACGCGATCCAGCCGGCGCGGCTTGCGCCCCATCAGGACGACAGTGGCCCCGGCGGCGGCCGCTGCGACCGCTGCGGCACTGCCCAGCCCGCCACCGGCACCGGCAACCAGCACCACGCGGTCCTGCAACGGGCGGCCATCGAGCGCCCCGTCAGTCGGTGACGTCGATGGCCAGGCACTCATCCCTGGGTCGCCTCTTCGACGATGCGCTTCAGCTCGCCGGCTTCGAACAGTTCCATGACGATGTCGCAGCCGCCGATCAACTCGCCGTTGATGAACAGCTGCGGGAAGGTCGGCAGATTGGAGAAGCGCGGCAGATTGGCGCGGATCTCCGGCTCTTCCAGCACGTTGACGGTGCGCAGGGTGACGGCGCCGGCAGCCATCAACGCCTGTACGGCGCGGCTGGAGAAGCCACACATCGGGTATTGCGGGGTGCCCTTCATGAACAAGACGAGCGGGTAACGATCGACCTCGGCCTGGATTTGCTGCATTACCGCCACAACCACACTCCTTGCTCCGCCGGACAAACCGACCGCGATGGTCGGCTAGACTGCCCAAGGTAGCCGCCATTGTAAGCCGATGGAACCGGCTGCCGCCGCCCCCTGCCACGAACCTGTCCATGCCCGTCGAATTGCCTGCCCTGCCCTACCTCTCTGGCTCCCTGCTGCCGCACCTGTCCGCGCAGACCGTGGAACTGCACCACGGCCGCCACCATCGCGCCTATGTCGATGCGGTCAATGCCGGCATTCTCGGCACCGAGTGGGAGGAGGCGTCACTGGAAGAGATCGTCCGCCACACCCAGGGCAGACTGTTCGACGCTGCGGCCCAGGCGTGGAACCACGGCTTCTACTGGCAATGCCTGCGCCCACGCGGCGGTGGCGAGCCACAGGGCCGGCTGGGCGAGCTGGTCAAGCGCCAGTTTGGCGACACGCAGCGCCTGCGCGAGGAGTTCAACCGTACCGCGCTGGGGCTGTTCGGCTCCGGCTGGGTGTGGCTGGTGCAGCATCCCGGCGGCCAGCTGGGCATCCAGGCCACCCGCAATGCCGGCACGCCGCTGACCGGCGAGAGTACGCCACTGCTGTGCTGCGATGTGTGGGAACACGCCTACTACACCGACTACCAGAATGATCGCGCGCGTTATCTGGAAGCGTTCTGGCAGATGGTCAACTGGGAATTCGCCGAAAGCCAGCTGCGCTGAGGACATCCGCCGGGCATGGCCCGGCGACACGTGGACCTCACGCGCTCTCGTGCGCGGCCACGGCATCCATCACCCGCGCCGAGTAGACCAGCGCTGCACCGGCATTGAGCGACACCGCCACGCCCAGCGCTTCGGCGATTTCCTCGCGGCTGGCGCCGTGCTTCAGCGCAGCATCCACGTGCACGGTGATGCAGCCATCACAGCGGGTGGTGACCGCCACCGCCAGCGCGATCAGCTCGCGGGTCTTGGCATCGAGATGGTTGGTCTGCGCGCCGGCATTGGCCAGCGTCGCGTAGCCCTTGACCGTATCCGGTGAAAGCTTGCCGATCTCGCCGATGCGGCCCTTCAGTTCCTTGCGGTAGGCATTCCAGTCGAGCATGGGGATGACTCCTGTGAAAGGAGCTCCAGGCTACCACCGGGAATGTTGCGCCGATGCCTGCACCGGCGCGCCACAGCGTTGCATTGCCGGCCAGCGGCCGGCACTACCCTCCTCAGCGATTGCGCAGCGCGTGTACCGCTGGTGCCACCTGGGCCTGGCGGTCCAGCTCCAGGCCGACCTGCTCCAGCGCATCGGCCAGCGCATCGGCATCATCGTCGCGCAAGGTGGCGTGGCCAACCTTGCGGCCATCGCGCGCTTCCTTCCCGTAGTCGTGCCAGTGGCCGCTGGCCTGGGCCAGCACCGGCAACGGGTCGGGCATCGCGCCCAGCCAGTTCAGCATGCAGGCATGGCCGAGCATGCGGGTGCTGCCCAGCGGCAGGCCGAGCACCGCACGCAGGTGGTTCTCGAACTGCGAAGTTTCACTGCCTTCGATGGTCCAGTGGCCGGAGTTGTGCACGCGCGGTGCCATCTCGTTGGCCAGCAGTTCGCCATCGCGGCAGAACAGCTCCAGCGCGAACACACCGACATACTGCAGGTGCTCCGCGATGCGGCGCGCATAGCCGATCGCGGCCTCATGCTCGGCGGCCGACAGCACGGCCGGGGCCACGCTGGCCGACAGCACCCCGTCGACGTGCCAGTTACCGGTGACCGGCCAGGCCTGGAAGCTGCCATCGCGGCCACGCACGGCAACCACACTGACCTCGCGCTGGAAGGCCACGAAGCCCTCCAGGATCAGGCCAGTGCGTTCGACCTGGGCGCCCAGCGCATTCCATGCCGCGTCGATGTCGGCTTCGCTGCGCAGGCGGAACTGGCCCTTGCCGTCATAACCGAGGCGGCGCGTCTTGAGAATGCACGGCAGGCCGAACTCGGCGGCCTTCGCGGCCAGCTCGTCACGGCTGCGGATGTCGGCAAAGGCCGGCAGCGGGATGCCCAGCTGCTGGAACAGGGTCTTCTCGCTCAGCCGGTCCTGGGCCACGGCCAGTGCGGCCGGCGGCGGGTAGACCGGCACGCGATCAGCCAGGAACTGCGCGCTGTCGGCAGGCACGTTCTCGAAATCGAAGGTGACCACATCGACCCTGGCGGCGAAGTCCGCCAGAGCCTGGCGGTCGTCAAACGCGCCGACGGTGAGCGGCGCCAGCGGGCCACTGCAGGCGTCGGCTGCCGGGTCATACAGTTCGAAGCGCAGTCCCAGCGGCGCACCAGCCAGAACCATCATGCGGGCGAGCTGGCCGCCGCCCAGGATGCCGACGGTCAAGCTCATTGGCGCGGATCGTCGTGGGCCATCACGTCTTCGGTCTGGCGTGCGCGGAACGCGTCAAGCGCCTGGCCGATAGCCGGCTGGTCGCTGGCCAGCATCGCGGCGGCGAACAGGGCGGCGTTCGAGGCACCTGCATTGCCGATGGCGAAGGTGGCGACCGGGATGCCGGCCGGCATCTGCACGATCGACAGCAGCGAATCCATGCCGTTGAGGGCCTTGGACTGCACGGGCACGCCCAGCACCGGCACCGCGGTCTTGGCCGCGATCATGCCCGGCAGGTGCGCGGCCCCGCCGGCACCGGCGATGATCGCGCGCAGACCACGCGGGCCCGCCTGCTCGGCGTAACTGAACAACACATCCGGCGTCCGATGGGCGGACACCACCTTCACTTCGAACGGAACACCCAGGGCTTCAAGCTTCTGGGCGGCGTGCTGCATGGTTTCCCAGTCGGAGCGGGAACCCATGACGATGCCGACAAGCGGCGCGATCGGGTTGGGGGTCATTGGCCGTCACCTGCCTTAAAGACGTATTCTAGCCATCTTCCACGCAAGACGAAGAACCATGGATCGCAAGCTGCTCGACCTGCTGGTGTCGCCGGACACCCGCCAGCCCCTGTCCCTGCTGGATGGCAAGGGCCTGGAAGCCCTCAACAAGGCCATTTCCACCGGCGCGGTGAACAAGGCCGATGGCAACCCGCTGGCGCAGCCGCTGCGCGAGGCGCTGGTCACCCGCGACCGAAAGCAGGTGTTCCGCGTCGACGATGGCATCCCGGTGCTGCTGGCCGAGGAAGCCATCCCCACCGCGCAGATCGCCGACTTCCCGGCCGCATGAGCACGCTGCCGACGCCGGATGCGGCCGTGGTCGCCGCCGATGTCGCGCGTGCGCTGGCCGAGGACCTCGGCAGCGGCGACGTCACCGCCGCCCTGTTGCCTGACCAGGCCGACAGCGCCTATCTGCTGTGCAAGCAGGATGCGGTGATCGCCGGCCGCCCCTGGTTCGACGCCACCCATCGTGCACTCGACCCCGACGTGCGCATTGAATGGCGCGTTGCCGACGGCGATGCAGTCACCGCCGGCACCGTACTGGCCCTGCTGCATGGCCGCAGCCGCAGCCTGGTCAGCGCCGAGCGCACCTCGCTGAATTTCCTGCAGACGCTGTCCGCCACCGCCACCACCACCGCCCGCTACGTGGCGGCCGTGGAAGGCACCGGCACGCGCATCCTCGACACCCGCAAGACGCTGCCCGGCCTGCGCCTGGCGCAGAAGTACGCAGTGCGCTGCGGCGGTGGCGAGAATCACCGCTTCGGCCTGTACGACACGGTGATGCTGAAGGAAAACCACATCCGTGCCGCCGGTTCGCTGGCTGCCGCTGTGGCGGCTGCACGCCGGCAATGGCCGCAGCTGCCGCTGGTGGTCGAGGTCGAGGATCTGGAGCAGTTGCGGCAGGCACTGGAGGCCGGCTGCGAGCGCATCCTGCTGGATGACTTCAGTCCCGATCTGCGCCGCGAGGCGGTGCGCATCACGGCGGGACGCATTCCGCTTGAGGTCTCCGGCAGCGTCGGCCTGGGTGGCCTGCGTTCGATCGCCGAAGACGGCGTGGACTGCATCTCGATCGGTGGACTGACCAAGCACGTGCAAGCGATTGATCTGTCGCTGAAGCTGGGCCCGCCGCCGGGCTGAGGCCGGGGCTGGGGTCAGATCCCTTTTCCTCGGGAAAAGGGATCTGACCCCGATCTCACACCCGGCGTTCACGACGGCACTGCGACGCTGCGGCCATCCCCCACAGGAGCCGCGCATGCGCCGGACGCTCTTGCCTGCCTGCCTGCTACTGGCAGCCGCCCCCTTGTCTGCGGCTGCCGCCGAAGCCTGCGATGTACCGCCACGCTTTGGCCTGAGCCCCTTGGCGGTGGCCATCCGCAATACTGCCTGCAACGAACACCGTCTGTGGTACCGGCCCTTCATCGACCGTGATGGCCGCGCCGCAAGCCTCAGCGTCACCGAAGCCGAAAGCGATCACCTGGCCGACAACGGGCTGATCGCCTGGCAGCGCGTGGCCGGCTACTGGCGCAACAGCGGCACGCTCAACGCGATGGGCAGCATCGTGGGCGCCAGCAGCTGTCTGGCACCTCTGGGCACGCGCTACACCGACAGCGACTGCCGCGCCTTCCTGATCGACAACCCGTGGTCGGCCGCGTTCATTTCCTGGGTAATGGTGCAGTCCGGCGTTCCCGGCTTCAACACGTCGCCACGCCACATCGACTACATCCGTGCCGCCTACCAGGGTGGCCCGTCGGGCGTGCCCTACCGGCTGGTCGACCCCGCCACGGCCAAACCCGCGCCGGGCGACCTACTGTGCTTCCTGCGCGACCGCAGCAGCACGCTCAGCTACGGCGGGCTGGTGCAGGCGCTGGGCAACGGTTCGGTCGGCCACTGGAAGTCGCACTGCGAGGTCGTGGTCGCGGCCAATCTCGGCGGCGACCAGACCCTGTACCTGATCGGTGGCAACGTCATGAACACCGTGGCGATGCGCCTGCTGCCGCTGGACCGCACCGGACTGATCAAGCTGCCGCCCGCGCGCGAACGCAACAGCACCGGCATCGACCCCAGCTGCACGCCGGGCCGCGAGGACGAGTGCAGCTTCAACCGCCAGGACTGGGCGGCGCTGCTGCAGTTGACCGCAACTGCGCCGTCGGTGATGCCCACACCAACAGCGACGCCGATGCAGCCCTCACCCGCGCCACAGCCGGTCGTCATACCGCCGCAACCGGTCTCTGGTGGCCCGCGGCCAACGCATTGAATCCGGCGCTTGATCCAGCGCGCGTTCGCCGCCATCTTTGCAGGATCGACACCTGACGGCTGACGCCATGCCCACCCTGCTGCTGTTGCTGATTGCCGGCGGAATCATCTACTTCTTCTGGAACGCCGCGCGTTCGGCTGCCGAGCGCGCGGTCGAACTGGGCCGCAACGCCTGCCGTGCCGCCGATGTGCAATGGCTGGACCAGGCGGTGCACGCTACCGGCCTGCGCCTGTCGCGCGGCGAGGACGGCCGGCTCGGTTTCGAGCGCACCTTCAAGTTCGAGTATTCCTACGATGGCATCGACCGCCATGTGGGGCGCATGGTGCTGCGCGGCGATCAGCTGATTTCGTTCACTGGCCCGGGCGCGGCGCGGATCAGCCAGATCCGCGCGGACGTGGATGATGCCGAGGACATCTAGGCGGTAGCGCCGGGCCATGCCCGGCGAGCACAGCGGCACCGGTGTGCCGACCAACGGTCGGCACCCACCCCATCTCGCCCCCACAACCTGACGGCACCCGGCGCTACGCCATCAAACGAAAAACGCCGCCCTTGAGGGGCGGCGTCGGAGAGGTTACTTGACCACGCGCAGGTTCGGGCGCCCCTTCGGCGGCGGACTGGCCGGCGGCGTATCGTCCGGTGGCGTGTCTTCGTCGTGCAGCAGTTCATCGCTGGTCGGCGCGGTTTCGGCGCCGGGAATGTCATCCGGCAACGCCATGCCCTGCCCGGTCTCGCGGGCGTAGACGGCCAGCACGGCGCTGATCGGCACCTGCACCGGATAGCTGGTGCCAGAGAAGCGCGCCGAGAAGCTCACCATCTCGTTGTCGATCATCAACCGCACGACGGCGCGCTCGGCGATGTTGAGCACCACCCGGCCATCCTTGACCGCCGAAGGCGGGACCTGCACGCCGGGGACGCCGGCGTCGACCAGGATGTGCGGGGTCAGCTGGTTGTCGTTGATCCATTCCACCAGCGCCCGCAGCAGGTACGGGCGGTGGCTGGTCATGTGGAAGAAGTCTTCGGTCATGCGTGAAGTGTACGCGCCCGGCGCCCTGCCTGGGCAGATCGCCTGCACGCCGGTCGGCGTGCAGACGGGTAATCGCGCACCGGATCAGACCGGCAGATCGCGCAGTTTCTTTTCCTGTTCGGTCAGGCTGCGGATGAAACCAGGGTGACGGAAGATGCGGTTGCCGTAGTCCTCGATCGCCTTGCCGTCCTTCGGCAGCGGCACATCCAGCGACTGCAGGCGCCAGATGATCGGGGCCATCGCGCAGTCGGCCAGGCTCATTTCCGGATTGAGGAAGAATTTGCTGGCCTTGAACAGTGGCAGCGAAGCCGTCAGCAATTCTTTCAGGCGCTTGCGCCCCGCTTCGGCCTGCGTCTTGTTGCCCAGCTGGATGGCCTGCACCTGCGGCACCCAATCGTGCTCGATTCGCAGCATGGCCAATCGGATGCGGGCACGCGACAGCGGGTCGACCGGCATCAGCGGCGGATGCGGATAGCGCTCATCGAGGTATTCGCTGACCACCGATGCCGCGTACAGCACCAGCTCGCGCTCGACCAGGGTAGGCACCGAATGGTACGGATTGAGGTCGATCAGGTCTTCGGGCGGGTTCTGTGGATCGACCGGAACGAAGTCGAAGCTCACACCCTTGGCCGCCAGGACCAGGCGTACACGGTGGCACAGTACATCGTCGTTCGAGGAAAACAGCGTCAGTGTATTGCGCATGCGTACGCTCGCCGCCATCAAAGGCTCTCCCACGACAGGAGACCGCCTGCCGCATCGGCGCCGCCGGCACCGTGCCGGCGATCGACTCCTCCCCGAGTGTGCAACCGACCATCACAAAAGCCAATAGGCCCGTGCGATGGCCGGCGGCAGAATCAGTGAACGTCCTTCCAGTATTCCTTCTTCAGCAGGTACAGCAGGAAGGTCAACAGGGCCAGGAACAGGATCACCCACACGCCCAGTTGCTGGCGCTTGAGTGCGGCCGGTTCACCGGCATATTCGAGGAAGTTGGTGATGTCACGAACTGCCTGGTCGTACTGGCCGGCATCGACCGAGCCCGGACTGTCGATGCGCAGGGCGGTCACCGGCGGGTCCATGCCCGGCGCTTCCGGCTTTCCATGCACGGCGTGCTGCAGGCCCTGCATCTCCCACAGCGGGTTGGGCATGGAGGCGTTGGCGAACAGCGCGTTGTTCCAGCCCAGTGGCCGGCTGCTGTCCAGATAGAACGACTTGAGGTAGGTGTAGACCCAGTCGCTGCCACGCACGCGCGAGATCAGGCTGAGGTCCGGCGGCATCTTGCCGAACCACTTCTCGGCATTCTCCTTGGTCATCGCCACCGGAATCGGGTCGCCGATCGCCGAGCCGGTGAAGTTGAGGTTGTTCATCACCTCTTCCTCTGTCAGGCCCAGGTCCTGCGCCATCCGCGAATAGCGCAGGTACTTCAGCGCATGGCAGCCGGAGCAGTAGTTCATGTACAGCTGCGCGCCGCGCTGCAGCGATGCGCGGTCACCTAGGTCGTTGCCGGCCTGCAGCAGTTTGGTGCCGCCTTCGGCGGCGGAGGCCAGGAAACTTCCCAGCATCAGGGTGGCCGCCAGGGCCAGCCGGACCATCCAGCGCTCAGTCATGGGTGGTCACCCTCTCCGGTACCGGCTTGGTCCTGTCCAACCGGGTCCATAGCGGCATGGTGATGAAGAAGGCGAAGTACAGGAAGGTCAGTACCCGCCCGATGTAGGTCTCATGCACGTCGGTACCCGGACCGGAGCCGATCACACCCAGCCAGACGAAGCACACTGCAAACACCCCCAGCAGCACTTTCGAGAGCACGCCGCGGTAGCGGTAGGACTTCACCCGCGCGCGGTCCAGCCAGGGCACCAGGAACAGGATCGCGATGGCCGAGAACATCACCAGCACACCACCCAGCTTGTTGGGCACCACCCGCAGCATCGCGTAGTACGGGGTGTAGTACCAGACCGGCTTGATGTGCTCCGGGGTCACCAGGCGGTTGGCCTCGGTGAAGTTGTCGTGCTCCAGGAACAAGCCGCCGAATGCAGGTGCGAAGAAGATGATGAAGGCGGCGATGATCAGCAGGAAGCCGGCGCCGACGCCATCCTTGAGCGTGTAGTACGGGTGGAACGGGATGCCGTCGGCCGGTGCGTTCGGCGACCAGCGATTGCCCTTCGGCCCCTTCTTGATCTCCACCCCGTCCGGGTTGTTCGACCCCACTTCATGCAGCGCGCCCAGGTGCAGCACCACCAGCAACAGCAGTACCAGCGGCAAGGCGATGACGTGCAGCGCGAAGAAGCGGTTGAGCGTGGCGTCACTGGGCAGGTAGTCGCCCATGATCCATTCGGTCAGGCCGTTGCCGATCACCGGTATGGCGCCGAACAGCGAGATGATCACCTTGGCGCCCCAGAACGACATCTGGCCCCACGGCAGCACGTAGCCCATGAAGGCTTCGGCCATCAGCACCAGGTAGATCAGCATACCGAGGATCCACACCAGCTCGCGCGGCTTCTGGTAACTGCCGTACAGCAGGCCGCGGAACATGTGCAGGTAGACCACGATGAAGAACAGCGAGGCCCCGGTGGAGTGCATGTAGCGGATCAACCAGCCCCACTCCACGTCCCGCATGATGTATTCGATGGAACCGAACGCCTCGGCGGCGTTGGTCTTGTAGTGCATCGTCAGGAAGATGCCGGTGACGATCTGGTTGACCAGCACCAGCAGCGCCAGCGAACCGAAGTAGTACCAGATGTTGAAGTTCTTCGGCGCGTAGTACTCGCTGACGTGCTTGCGGTAGACCGGCATCAGGCCCGGTGCGCGGGCGTTGACCCAGTCGGCCACGCCGCTGGCGGTACGGCTGAGGATATTGGCCATCAGGCAGCCCCCTGCGGATCGACACCGATGATGATGGTGTTGTCGTCCTGGTAATGGTGCGCGGGCACCTTCAGGTTGATCGGCGCCGGCACGTCCTTGAAGACGCGGCCGGACATGTCGAAGCGCGACTTGTGGCAGGGGCAGAAGTAGCCGCCCTTCCACTGCGGGTCGTAGGGTTCAGGCCGGATCTCGGCGACCATCTCCGGCGAGCAGCCCAGGTGCGTGCACAGGCCGACCAGCACGGAAATGTCCGGCTTGATCGAACGCAGCTCGGGATTCTGCTTCAGCACGTAGTCCGGCTGCTGGTCCTTCTCGCCGGACTCGGGGTCCTTGAGACGGCCATCCAGCCCATGCAGCGCATCGAGGATGGCCTTGGACCGCTTGACGATCCAGATCGGCTGGCCACGCCACTCCACGATCAGGCGTTGGCCTTCCTGCAGCGCGCTGATGTCGGCCACCACAGGTGCACCGGCAAGCTTGGCCCGCGCACTGGGATTCCAGGATTTGATGAAAGGGACTGCGGTGAATCCGACGCCGACGGCGCCCACCACGGCTGTGGTGGCAGAAAGAAAACGCCGACGTCCGGTGTTGACTGGATCGTGTACCCCATCGTTTGCCATCCGGCACTCCGATATTGATTAGGTAGCTTTAAGGCTGCCAACGGTTCCGGTGGGGGCCAGAGCCGCATTGAATCATGGCCGAGTGTAGCGGAACCGTCGCGCGCCACACAACGCATTGCAACAACATTGAGTGCGGGGTTGCCGGCCAGCGGCCGGCACTACCTTTCAAATGAGTGCCGACCAACGGTTGGCACCCCACCAGTTAGCGGCACCTACTGGTGACTCAGGGCGGTGCGGTAACGCTCGGCCAGCTGGCCGACCCGGCGCACGTAATACTGGGTTTCGCTGTATGGCGGCACGCCACCGTGGCGGTCGACCGCGCCTTCGCCGGCGTTGTAGCCGGCGGCAGCCAGGGTCAGATCGCCGTTGAAGCGCTTCAGCAACCACGCAAGATACTGCACGCCGCCGCGGATGTTCTGTCCGGCATCGTAGGAATCACCAACCCCGAAGCGGGCGGCGGTGGGGGGCATCAGCTGCATCAGGCCCTGGGCGCCGGCGCGGCTGAGCGCGGTCGGGTTGTAGGCCGACTCGGCATGGATGATCGCGCGCACCACCGCCTCGTCGACGCCGAACTCGCGTGCGGCCGAGGTGATCTCGCTCTGGAATGCCGTGGTGTTCAAGCGCACCGTGCCGAAGTCCACGCGCGGATTGACCCCGCAGGCGTAGCAGCGCTCCATGAAGCTGTAGCGGATGGTGCGTACCGGGCCGAGATTGGCCACCTGGGTCGGCCGGGCGCTGGTGTAGTGGCGCACGCCGTCCTTCATGAAGGAATAGACCTGGCCGCTGACCATGCGGCCGCCACGCGGGGTGGCCTGGGGCGCCGGAACAGCTGCAGGTGTTGGCGTTGGTGCTGGCCCGACCACGGCCGGCGCCGCCACACCGGCCGCCACAGCGACCGGATTGCGCTCGATGCTGGCCACGGTGGCCGGAGACGGTTTCGGCGCGGAAACCACCGGGCGCGGTGCCGGGCGGCTATCGCGGCTGTAGCTGATGGTGCTGCAGCGGGCCCCGGCCACACGCTTGCTGACATAACTGGTGACGCCATCGGCGCCCTGGCACTTGTACAGGCTGCCGGCGCTGGCCGGCGCAGCGGTCAGCGCAGCGATGATGATCGCCGTTGTCCCCAGTATCCCCTTCATGGCGGCGAGTGTCCCAGCTTCGCCTGAGCTTGCCAAGCGATGCGGCTCAGGCTGTGACCGGCGCCACAGCCAGCACCTGGCCCAGCCCGGCCAAGCGCTGCGCCAGCTCGTCGCGCAGGCCTGGTGGCGTGGTCCACAGCGCCACCGGCACGCGGTCCAGGCTGAGGATCTGCGCCAGCATCATGCCGCGGCTCTCGGCGCCCATGCGCAGCAGGCAATGGTGGGCGCCATCGGCCTCCAGCACCCCGCACCACGGCGGAATGCGCCCTTCCAGCTCGGCGCGGCTGCCGGCCAGGCGCAGGATCGCCTGCAGCGCGAACGGGGCCTGGCTGACTGCCTGCCGCACCATCACATCCGGCGGTGCCGGGGTACGTCGGTGCATGCCCGGCTCGGAGCATTCGCGTACCGCGCCCATCCGGTCCACGCGCAGGGTGCGCCAGTCCTGGCGCCCCAGATCCCAGGCCAGCAGGTACCAGCGCCGACCGTAATTGACCAGATGCTGGGCCTCGACCTCGCGCTGGGTCACCGCGTCCTGCGCGCTGCGGTACTCGAAGGCCAGCCGCGCCGCCTGCCGGCAATGCAGGGCCAGCCGTCCCAGCAGCCGTGCATCGGTGGACGGAAGATCTGACAGGGTGGCCGTCGCTGCATGCACCTCGCCCGCCTGCTGGCGACGGCGGGCCGGCACCAGCGGGTCGAGCTTGGACAGCAGCCCACGCGCGGTGTCGTCGATTCCGGCGACGGTGGCCGATGCCGCACGCAGCGCGATGGCCAGGGTGGTCGCCTCCTCCTCATCCAGCAGCATCGGCAACACTGGCGCGCCGGACCCCAGCTGGTAGCCGCCGCCGACGCCGGCCGAGGCCTGCACCGGGTAACCCAGCTCGCGCAGGCGCTCGATGTCGCGGCGGATGCTGCGCCGGTCCACGCCCATGCGCTCGGCCAGTTCGGCGCCGGACCACTGGCGACGGGCCTGCAGCAGGGCGATCAGGCGCAGCAGTCGATGGGCGGTGTGGCGCATGAAGGATCGAGGACAGAAGTCGTCCGCAATAGTGCCTCAGGATGGCCTCCAGTTCACCACCCACCGCAAGGAGCAATGCCATGACGTCACGCCAGATCACCCTGTACCACGCCGCCCGTTCACGCTCGAGCGGCGCCGTGGCCCTGCTGGAAGCGCTGGGTGCCGACTACCGCATGCAGGTGCTGGACCTGAAGGCCGGCGCCAACCTGGCCCCGGCCTACCTGGCCATCAACCCGATGGGCAAGGTGCCGGCCATCGTCCACAACGGCGCCCTGGTGACCGAACAGGTGGCGATCTACCTGTACCTGGCCGACCTGTACCCGGAAGCCGGGCTGGCCCCGCCGATCGGCGACGCCCTGCGCGGCCCCTACCTGCGCTGGATGGCCTTCTATGGCGCCTGCTTCGAGCCGGCGATGATCGACAAGGCGATGCATCGCGAGCCGCCGCCGCGACTGATGTCGCCCTACAACGACGCGGAGACCGTGCTGCAGGTGATCGAAGCCCAGCTGGCGCAAGGCCCGCATCTGCTCGGCGAGACGATGAGCGCCGCCGACGTGCTGTGGGGCAATGCACTGGCCTGGACCACCGCCTTCGGCCTGGTGCAGCCGGCGCCGGCCACGGCTGACTACATCGCGCGAATGAGCGCGATGACCGCCTTTGACCGCTCGCGTCAGATCGATGCGGAGCTGGCAGCGGCTTAAGCAGCGCCCCCTTGTAGAGCCGAGCCCACGCTCGGCTTGGGTTTCAGCAGAGCCAGGCCATGCCTGGCTGCCACGTAGGTGATGGAGGAGCAGCCGAGCGTGGGCTCGGCTCTACACAGGCGCGGCGGGGGGCGCAGGATGCGGGTAGAATTGCCCGCTTTCCCGCCACCCGAATGGATTAAGCGCCATGACCGGGACGCCAGACGTCTTTCCGCCCGCCGCGCCGGGCGGTACCCCGCTCGTTGCCCTGCCCGCTGGTCCGCGCAAGCCTGACCAGGTCAAGGGCAAGCTGTACATCAAGACCCACGGTTGCCAGATGAACGAGTACGACTCGGCCAAGATGGCCGACGTGCTTGCCGCCAGCGATGGCCTGGAACTGACCGACAGCCCGGACGACGCCGACGTCATCCTGGTCAACACCTGCTCCATCCGTGAGAAGGCGCAGGAAAAGGTATTCAGCCAGCTGGGCGTGTGGAAGGGCCTGAAGAACAAGGGCCGTGAAGTCATCATCGGCGTGGGCGGCTGCGTCGCCTCGCAGGAAGGCGAAGCGATCATCAAGCGCGCGCCGTTCGTCGACCTGGTGTTCGGCCCGCAGACCCTGCACCGCCTGCCGGAACTGATCCGCGCACGGCGCGAGCAGAAGCGTCCGCAGGTGGACATCAGCTTCCCCGAGATCGAGAAGTTCGACCGCCTGCCCGAGCCGCGCGCCGACGGTGCCTCTGCCTTCGTCTCGATCATGGAAGGCTGTTCCAAGTACTGCTCGTTCTGCGTGGTGCCTTACACCCGCGGCACCGAGGTCAGCCGCCCGTTCGAGGACGTGGTGGTGGAAGTGGCGCAGCTGGCCGCGCAGGGCGTGCGCGAGATCAACCTGCTCGGCCAGAACGTCAATGCCTACCGCGGCCCGTATGGCGACGGCGAATTTGCCGACCTCGGCCTGCTGATCCGCACCATCGCCGAGATCGACGGTGTCGGTCGCATCCGCTTCACCACCTCGCACCCGCTGGAATTCAGCGATTCGCTGATCGATGCATTCCGCGACGTGCCGCAGCTGGCCAACTTCCTGCACCTGCCGGTGCAGGCCGGCAGCGACCGCGTGCTGTCGGCGATGAAGCGTGGTTACACCGCACTGGAATTCAAGTCGAAGATCCGCAAACTGCGCGCGGTGCGCCCGGACATCTCGATCAGCTCGGACTTCATCGTCGGCTTCCCCGGCGAGACCGATGCCGACTTCGAGAAGACCATGAAGCTGATCGAAGACATCGGCTTCGACCACAGCTTCTCCTTCATCTATTCGCGTCGCCCGGGCACCCCGGCTGCGGACCTGGAGGACACGATCAGCGACGCCGAGAAGCACGCACGCCTGTCGCGTCTGCAGGAACGCATCAATGCGCATGCCGCCGGCATCTCCGAGAAGATGGTCGGCACCGTGCAGACCGTGCTGGTGGAAGGTCCTTCGCGCAAGAACCCGAACGAGCTGACCGGCAAGACCGAGAACATGCGTTCGGTGAACTTCCCGGCACCGGCGCGGCTGATCGGCCAGTTCGTGGACGTGGTGATCACCGAAGCGCTGACCAATTCGCTGCGCGCGCGCGTGGTCGCGGGCTGACCGGCAGGGTCGGATCCCCGCAGGGGCTCCGACCCGTTGCACCGATCATTGGGGTCAGAGCCCCTGTGGGGATCCGACCCCGGCCACGTCAATCCAGCCGCTTGCGGAAGCGCAGGATCGCCAGCGTCATCATCACCACGATGAAGGCCAGCAGCGCCAGCGCGTCATGCCACAGCTCCCACAGCGAGGCCCCGCGCAGCATGATGCCGCGCACCAGTCGCAGGAAATGGGTCAGCGGAAGCACCTCGGCCAGCCACTGCACCGGCCGCGGCATGCCCGCGAACGGGAACATGAAGCCCGACAGCAGGATCGACGGCAGGAACAGGAACAGAGTCATCTGCATGGCCTGGAACTGCGAGCGCGCGCGCGTGGAAATCAGCAGGCCCAACGCCAGGTTGGCCAGCACCAGCAGCACCGCCGCCAGGTAGATGTCCAACAGGCTGCCGCGGATCGGCACCTGGAACAGCCATGTGCCAAGCAGCAGCACCAGCGTAGTCTGCAGCAGGCCGATGGCCGCATAGGGCAGCACCTTGCCGACCATCAGTTCGCTGCGTGACACCGGCGTGGCGATCAGCAGTTCCATGTTGCCGCGCTCGCGTTCGCGCACCACCGCCACGGCAGTGAACATCACCAGGGTCATGGTCAGGATCACCCCGATCAGGCCCGGCACGATGTTCACTGCCGAACGCCGCTGCGGGTTGTAGAAACTGGTCACACTGATCGGACCACCGGCGATGCTGCCTTCGCGTAGTGGCCGCGCGTTGCTGGTCGGTCGTGTCTCCAGCGGCACCTGCGCCAGCTGGATCGCCGCGCTCTGTACAACCGTGTCGCTGCCATCGACCAGCACCTGTACCGCCTCGCGTCCATCGAAACGGCGCCGCTCGAAGTCGGCCGGCACCGCGATGCCGACACTGATCTCGCCACGGCGCAACGCCTGCATCAGCTCATCAGGCGTGTAGGTGTCGCTGCGCGGCGTGATCACACCAGTGGCCACCATGTCCTGCACCAGCGCACGCGACGCCGCACTGTTGGCCTGGTCGGCGACACCGGCGTTGAGATGGCGCAGGTTGAGATTGATCGCGTAGCCGAACAGCAGCAGCTGCATTACCGGAATGCCGACGATCATCGCCAGCGTGATGCGGTCGCGGCGCAGCTGCCGCAGTTCCTTGAGCATGATCGCCCACAGCCGGCGCAGGTTCATGCCGCCGGCTCCCGGCCGCGGCCGCGGGTGGCGGCCACGAAGACGTCTTCCAGGTTCGGCGCCACCGGCTCAATGCTGGCCTGCGGATCGGCACCGGCCAGTGCATGGCGCAGCTCAGCAACTTCTGCCATCTCCCCACTGCACAGCACGCGCAGCTGAGTGCCGATCTGCGCCACGCTCAGCACGCCAGGCAATGCGGCCAGCGCGCGGCTGGCCTGACGCGGTTGCACCGACGTGACCTGCAACGTGCGGCCTTGCAGCTGTGCACACAGCTCGTCCGGCGTGCCGTCGGCCACCAGTGCGCCACGATCGAGAATCGCCAGCCGGTGGCAGCGCTCGGCCTCGTCCATGTAATGGGTTGAAACCAGCACGGTGGTACCGGCGTCGGCCAGCTCGAACAGGGCCTCCCAGAAATCGCGGCGCGATTCCGGATCGACCGCACTGGTCGGCTCGTCCAGGAACAGCAGTTCCGGCCCATGTATCACCGCACCGGCCAGCGCCAGGCGCTGCTTCTGCCCACCGCTGAGGGTGCCGGCCAACTGCGGCTGCCGGTCCTGCAGGCGGTACTGCTGCAGAAGCGCTTCGATCCGCTGTCGGGCCTGCGCGCGCGGCAGGTCCTGGATGGCGGCGAGGAATTCCAGGTTCTCGCGCACCGACAGGTCTTCGTACAGCGAGAAGCGCTGGGTCATGTAGCCGATGCGCCGGCGCAGCGCCTCTGCCTGCTCGGGCACTGCCAGTCCCAGCACCTCGATCTGCCCTGCGCTGGGTTCCAGCAGGCCGCACAGCATGCGGATGGTGGTTGACTTGCCGGACCCGTTCGGGCCCAGGAAGCCGTAGACCTGGCCGCGCGGCACGGTCAGGTCGACGTTGTCCACGGCCAGAAGTTCGCCGAAGCGACGCGTCAGCCCTCGTGCGCGGACCGCGATGTCCTCACTGGTGTTCAGAAGCGCACCTGCACCGGCAACCCGGCCGGGAGCTTCTGCATGTCCGCAGCCTCGTCCACTTCGATCTCGGCCAGATAGCTCAAGCGCGCGACGTCGTCGCCGGTCAGTGCGTAGTACGGCGTGAACGAGGGCTCGCTGCGGATCGAACGCACGCGCCCCTTCAGCACGGTGCCGCCCCCTTCCAACTGCACCTGTGCGGCCTGCCCCACGGTGACCTGCAGGCGCAGCGGCTGCGGCAGGTAGACACGCGCGTAGGGACGCTCGCCGACCAGCATCACCGCCAGCGGTGCGCCGATGGGGGCCTGGTCACCCTGCCGATACGGCAAGGCATCGACCACGCCATCGCGTGGCGCGCGCAGCTGCAGCTTCTGCAGATTGACCCCCTGCACGACCTGTTGTGCCTGTGCGGCTTCGGCGGTGGCCTGGCCCTGGGCGATGTCCTGCAAGCGACTGCCGTGCACCAGCTCCAGCCAGGCCTGCTCGGCAGCATGCACGCTGGCCTCGGCATTGCCGGCGGCGGCGCGTGCGCGGTCCAGTTCGGCGGCGGCGATCAGGCGCTGCTGCGCCAACGGCTGCACCCGGCGGTAGTAGGCACTGGCCTCGGCGGCCTGTGCGCGCAATGCGGTCAGCTGTGCCTTTGCCTGCGCGATCTGCTCCTGGCGCGGTCCGATCTTCAGTTCTTCCAGTTGCGCCTGCGCTCGGGCCGTGTCGGCCTGAGCGGCAGCGAACTGCGCGTCGCCGCGGGCCGGGTCGAGCTGCATCAGCACCGCGCCGGCCTTGACCTGCTGGCCTTCGTGCACGTCCACCGTGGCGATTACTTCGGCTGCCGGCGCCGGCACCGTGATCCGGTCCCATTCCAGCGTGCCCAGTGCGATGGGCGGTGCCTGCCCACACCCTGCCAGCAGACCGATGCCTACCAGCCCAATTCGACGCATGCCGTTGCCCATATCCATGCCAGCCCCTACTGCGACGGCGCTACGGTGCCATGTGCTCCGTGCACCCACAATGATCCCGATCAGCCCTGACGGTTTTTTCACCACGGCGTGGCGAAGCCCTTGCGACAAGGGTCTGAGCCACCTATCCACAGGTTGATTCAGCATCATTCCACAGCGGGTGTGGAAAACCGGCACGGCACGCTGCCGTTGCTCGCCTGGCAGTGGAACATGCGCTGCCATCACGATGAATCCCGGAGTGCGCTGCGAAGTAGCCTCCTTGCGACGCGTTTGTCCTTTCGATGCGGGAGCCCTTGCGGCCGTGACGATTTTTTCACCACCTTCTCATGAGGCTTGTGGCACAAGCACTGCAGAGGTCTATCCACAGGTTTCCTCAGCTCCCGTCCACACCGGGTGTGGAAAACGCTGTATCGCCCTCCTGCTGGCCGTGCGCCCCGTGCGCGCGCTACCCTTGTCCTCCCTGAATACACTGCGGTGGAAGGCTTCCGCCCCACCCAAAGCAATGAAAAGCATCGATCATCGAGACTTCACCCTGTCGCCGGAAGACAACGAGCGATTGGCCAACCTGTGCGGCCCCTTCGATGGCCACCTGCGCCAGATCGAGCTGAAGCTCGGCGTGGAGATCGCCAACCGTGGCTTCGTGTTCCGCATCAGCGGGCCGAACGAGGCCATCGTCGAGGCGCAGAAGCTGGTCGAGGCGCTGTACGCCGAAGCCGGTGAGACCACCTTCGACAACCACGCCATCCATCTGCGCCTGGCGCAGGCCAATGTCGAGCAGATCGCCGAGCGCTCCTACGAAGCACAGGACGTGGCAATCAAGGTCAAGCGCGGCACGGTGCGCGGACGTGGCGCCAACCAGAGCCGCTACCTGCACCAGATCGCCAGCCACGACATCAACTTCGGTATCGGCCCGGCCGGCACCGGCAAGACCTTCCTGGCCGTAGCCAGCGCGGTCGAGGCGCTGAACGAGTCGCGGGTGCAGCGGCTGATCCTGGTGCGCCCGGCAGTGGAAGCCGGCGAGAAGCTGGGCTTCCTGCCCGGCGACCTGAGCCAGAAGGTCGACCCCTACCTGCGACCGCTGTACGACGCCCTGTACGAGATGATGGGTGTGGAAAAGGTGGTGAAGCTGCTCGAGCGCAACGTCATCGAGATCGCACCGCTGGCCTACATGCGCGGCCGCACGCTCAACGATGCATTCGTGATCCTGGACGAAGCACAGAACACCACCATCGAGCAGATGAAGATGTTCCTGACCCGCCTGGGCTATGGCTCGACCGCAGTGGTCACCGGTGACCTGACCCAGACCGATCTGCCCAAGCATGTGAAGTCCGGCCTTCGCGATGCCATCGATGTGCTGCGCGAGGTCGAGGGCGTGAGCTTCACCTTCTTCGAATCCCGCGACGTGGTGCGCCACCCGCTGGTGGCGCGTATCGTCAGTGCCTACGACCGCCGCGACCTGCATCAGATCCAACCTGGAGCAACTCCATGACCCGTGGTCCCGTGCGACTGGACGTCGCCGTCAGTTACGCCCTGCCGCGTGCCGGCCTGCCGGCGGCCGTCAGCTTCCGCAAGTGGGTGGCCGCTGCGCTGAAGGGCCGCATCCGCGAGGCCGACCTGGCCATCCGCGTGGTCGATGCCAAGGAGGGGCAGTCGCTGAACCGCCATTACCGTGGCAAGGACTACGCCACCAACGTGCTCAGCTTCCCGGCCGAAGTGCCCGAAGGCCTGCCCAAGGGCGTGAAATTTCCACTGCTCGGTGACCTGGTGATCTGCGCACCGGTGGTGGCCCGCGAGGCCGACGAACAGGGCAAGGCACTCAACGCGCACTACGCGCACCTGACCGTGCACGGCGTGCTGCACCTGCTCGGCTGGGACCACGAAGACGACAAGGAAGCCGAGGCGATGGAACAGCTGGAGCGTGACATCCTGGCCGAGCTCGGCATCGCCGATCCGTACGCTGGCGAGCGCTGAGCGGGAAACGCCCCCAATGCCCCATGCCGGGGGCCAGAAACCGGAGGAACAAGGATGACCTCGCACGGCAGCTTCATTCCGTTTCTGATTGGCGCCAGCCTGTTTGCCGTCCTGGTGGTGCTCGGTGCCTATGCCGTTCAACGCATCGGCGCCCGTGATCCCGCCGGCAGCCACTGGCTGCTGCGCGGCCTGGCCCTGCTGTCGCCCGTCTGTCTGCTGATCGGGCTGGCGATCGGCTTGATCGGCCCGCATCTCACCGGCGAACGCGAGCCGGTCCATCTTCCCGGAATGTGGGAAACGTCGATGGTGCTGGTGCTGGTGGGTGCACTGACCCTTCCGGTCCTGTGGCGAATGATCCTGCACCGCCGTCTGGGCCGCTCCGTAAACGCGCTGCCGTTCTTCCATGCCAGCCGCACCGCGCTGCTGGTGCTGTTCGTGCTGGCCGTGATCTACATGAAAGTGGCCAGGATCGCGGCAGCGGAACTGATGCCCTGGCTGACCAGCCCGGGCCTGTGGCCGACCGTGGCGCGCATCGCGGGGCAGTTGATGCAGGTCGCCATGCTTGCGGTCGTGCTGACCCTGTCGCTGATGGTCGTACGGCGGGCGATGGTCGGCTTCCTGCGCCTTCTCACCCGGCCTTCCGGGCGTTCGCCGGAGCTATGATGGCGGCCCCCGACCACGGAAACCGCTCGTGTCATTGCGCTGCTGCCTGCCCCTGCTGTGTGCCCTTGCGGCCCCGTCTGCCGTCGCCTCCAGCCTGGACCTGCCGGCGCTGATCGAATGCCGCCAGGGTATGGCCGAGTACGCCGCACTGGCACCGCTGCTGGCCGACCCGCTGAAAGCCGTGGCCCAGGGCCTGCAGCCGCTGCCGCAGGGCAACCAGTTCATGAGCGAGTACCGCCTGGCCCAGCCGATCAGCGTATTTGGCACAGTCACCGAGCGGGTGGCCGTGGCCGGCGCCAGCTTCATGGCCGTCCTCGACCAGGCCGACCCGCGGCCGCTGGCCAAGCAGCTGGAACTGGAGACCGGCTACGACCAGGACGGCAAGTTCATGGCCGGGCGCGAGCTGGTCAGCCGCGATATGACCGACCCGAAGACCGGCGAGGCCCAGATCGAGTCGATCATCCTCAGCGTCTCCACCGTGGCCTCCCACCCCGGCAAGACCCTGGCCGGCTGCACCTACAGCCTGGACCTGCCCGAGGAGGAAGCCCCCCGGCCCGAACTGGCCCCGCCGCCGATCACTGGACCGGGCAGCGTCGGTAACTGACAGGCCGCCACATCCTGCTAGACTTGGGCCAACGCCCGGCCTGCCGGGTGCCTTTTTTCCAGAGATGTCAGAAGACGACAGTAGTAGCTCCCCCGCGGAGCACAGTGAAAAGAAGCGCGGCTGGCTTGAACGCCTGACCTCCGCCTTCTCCGGCGAACCCCACACCCGCGACGAGCTGGTCGCTGTCCTGCACACCGCGCAGGAAGAGGGTCTGATTGCCGCCGATACCCTGAAGATGATGGAAGGCGCCATTTCGGTGGCCGAGCTGACCGTGGGCGACGTGATGATTTCGCGCTCGCAGATGGTCTCGCTGCCGGTCGAAGCGCCCTTCCTGGAACTGATGAAGCAGGTGGTCGAATCCGGCCATTCGCGCTTCCCGGTGCACGGCGAGAACAAGGACGACATCCTTGGCATCCTGCTGGCCAAGGACCTGCTGCGCGGCGTGGTTGCCGACAACGGCCCGGCCAACGTGCGTGAGCTGCTGCGCCCGGCGGTGCTGATTCCGGAGGCCAAGAAGCTCAACGTGCTTCTCAAGGAGTTCCGCCTGTCGCGCAACCACATGGCCATCGTGGTCGACGAGTACGGCGGTGTCGCCGGCCTGGTCACCATCGAAGACGTGCTGGAACAGATCGTCGGCGACATCGACGACGAGCATGACGAAGCTGAAGATCCCTCGGCGCAGATCGCCATCCAGTCCGACGGCCAGTACGTGGTCGACGCGCTGACCCCGATCGGCGACTTCAACGAGCGATTCGGCGCGACGTTCTCCGACGAAGACTACGACACCATCGGCGGCCTGGTCACCGAGGCCGTGGGCCATCTGCCGGAAGTCGGTGACGAGCTGGCGCTGGACCGTTTCATGTTCCGTGTGGCCCGCGCCGATGCGCGCCGGGTGCAGGCCTTCCACGTGACCGTGCTGCCGCCGGACGCGCAGGACGACGCTTGAAGCGCCGCGGCCTGATCCTGACGCTGTGGCTGGCACTGTGCGTGCTGGCCATGGGCCTGCCGCTGGCCGCCTTCGCGCAGCCTGCGGCAGCCGCGCCTGCCGTACCCGCGACCCACGCCGAAGCCCCTGCCCCGCGCATCGGCGTGGTGACCATGCAGCCGGGCACGGTGTTCTTCGAACGCTTCGGCCATGACGCCATCGTGGTGCTTGATCCGGTCAGCGGCGAGGCGACCTCCTACAACTTCGGCTACTTCGACCCGTCCGAGGACGATTTCATCAGCCGCTTCGCACGCGGCGACATGATGTATTACCTGGTGGCGCTGCCGTTGCAGCAGGACCTGTCGTACTACGACGAGACCGGCCGTGGCGCCAGCGTGCAGTGGCTGGACCTGCGCCCGGACCAGGCACGTGCGCTGGCCGCCGATCTGGCCGAGCGGGCCAAGCCGGAAAACGCGCGCTACCACTACGACTACTACACCGCCAACTGCGCGACGATGGTGCGCGACACGGTGGACAAGGCACTCGGCGGTGGCCTGCACTCGCAGCTGTCGGGCCGCTCGCGTGGCAATACCTACCGCAGTGAATCGGTTCGCCTGGCATCGCCGGCACCGTGGATGTGGCTGGGCTTCGATGTAGGCCTTGGGCCGTTCGCCGACCAGCCGCTGTCGCGCTGGCAGGAAGCCTTCGTGCCGATGCGCCTGGCAGATGCACTGCGCCAGGCACGCAACAGCGATGGCCGTCCGCTGGTGCAGTCCGAACAGGAACTGCTGCCGCACCGCATCGACCCGGAGCCGAAGGAGTTCGCACGCCGTTGGTGGCCGTGGCTGCTGTGCGGCCTGGTAATCGCCGCTGGCGTGCTGGCGCTGCGCAACCGCCCGCGCCTGCTGGCGGGGCTGGCCCTGCCGTTCTGGCTGCTGTGCGCCCTGTTCGGTGGCGTGCTGGTGTTCCTGTGGGGCTTCAGCATCCACTACGCCGCATGGGCCAACCGCAACCTGCTGTTGCTCTCGCCGCTGGCGGTGCTGCTGCTGCCGGGTGCGATCGCCCTGCTGCGCCGACGTGTGCCGGGCCGCATGTTCAGGATCGTGCTGTGGCTGCTGGCGGTACAGGCCGTAGCCGCGCTGGTGCTGCACTGGCTGAGCCTGCAGGCGCAGTACAACGTGCAGTGGATCGTGCTGCTGCTGCCGGTCCATGTGGCCCTGGCCTGGGTACTGGGCCGGCGTCCTCACTTGTCGGAAACACGGCACTGACGCACGATGGCGGGCATGTCATTGCCCGCCTCCGCTTCCGCACCTGCTTCGGCCAACCCCGCCTGCGTCATCAACTGCGTCCACTACGATGACGAGGGCAAACGCCACGACATCAGCCTGGATGCCATCAGCGACGTCATCGCCAGTGGCAACGGCTTCGTCTGGGTCGGCCTGTACGACCCCAACGACGATGTGCTGCTGAAACTGCAGGAGGAATTCTGCCTGCACGACCTGGCCATCGAGGATGCGCGCAACGCGCACCAGCGGCCCAAGGTCGAAACCTACGGCAACTCAATGTTCGTGGTGGTGACCACCGCGCAGATGGTCGACGAGCGTATCCAGTACGGCGAAACCCACGCCTTCCTCGGCCCGCGCTTCCTGGTCACGGTGCGCCATGGTGCTTCGCTGTCCTATGCACCTGTGCGCGCACGCGTGGAACGCGAGCCGCAGCTGCTGAAGATGGGCCCGTCGTACTGCCTGTACGCAGTGGCCGACTTCGTGGTCGACAACTACCTGCCCATCGTGCACCGCTTCCGCGACACCCTGGACCTGCTGGAAAAGGACATCTTTGCGGACAACTACAAGCGCAGCACGGTGGTGCGGCTGTACGAGCTCAAGCGCGAACTGAACAAGATGCGGATGGCGGTGGCGCCACTGCAGGACGTACTGGCTCAGCTGCGCCGCTACCAGGGCGAACTGATCCCCGACGAAGTGAAGCTGTACATCCGCGACGTGCACGACCACGCAGTACGCATCAGCGATGTGATCGACACCCTGCGCGAGATGCTGGGCACCGCACTGAGCGTAAACCTGTCGCTGGTGACGCTGGCGCAGGGCGAGACGGTGAAGCGGCTGGGTGCATGGGCGGCGCTGCTGGCGGCGCCGACGCTGATCACCAGCTGGTACGGCATGAACTTCAGCCACATGCCGGAGCTGAGCGAACCGTGGTCCTACCCGCTGATGATCGTGGGCGTGGGTGGCGTGTGCGTGGGGTTGTACCGGTTGTTCAAGCGCGCGAAGTGGTTGTAGCCCGCTTTGGGTAGTGCCGGCCGCGGGCCGGCAACCAGGCAATGCCGGCCAGCGGCCGGCACTACCGTTCGGCATCAAGCCACGTAGACGGTCTTGATGTTCATGAACTCATGGATGCCGTGGTCGGCCAGTTCACGGCCGAAACCGGACTGCTTGCTGCCACCGAACGGCAAGCGCGCATCGCTCTTGACGATGGCGTTGACGAACGCCGCGCCGCATTCCATGCGTTGCGCGAAACGTTCGCCGCGCACTGGATCGCGCGTCCACACGCTGCCGCCCAGGCCAAAACGGGTGTCGTTGGCCACGCGCAGCGCCTCGGCCTCGTCCTTGACCCGGATCACCGCAGCGACCGGACCGAACAGTTCCTCGTCGTAGGCAGGCATGCCCGGGCCGACCTGATCGAGCACGGTGGCCGGATAGCCGGCATGCGTGCCCGCAATCGGCTCACCACCCACCAGCACCCGAGCGCCCTTGGCCACACTGGCCTGCACCTGCTTGTGCAGTTCGTCGCGTAGATCAGCGCGGGCCATGGGTGCCAGCGTGGTGCCGCGCTCGTCGGGATCACCGTACCGCCGCTCGCCCGCCGCTTCAACGAAACGACGGGTGAACTCATCGGCCACCGCCTCGACCACGATGAAGCGCTTGGCCGCGATGCAGGTCTGCCCGCTGTTGTCGAAGCGCGACTTCACCGCCGCCGCCACGGTCTTGTCGAGGTCGGCATCGTCTAGCACCACGAAGGCATCGCTGCCCCCGAGCTCCATCACCGACTTCTTCAGCTGGCTGCCCGCGTTGGACGCAATCGAGCGCCCTGCCCGTTCGCTGCCAGTCAGGGTCACCGCCTTCACCCGTGCATCGCGCAGCACGTCGGCCGCCTGGTCGTTGTCGATGTGCAGTACATCGAACACGCCGTCCGGCAGGCCACCGTCACGGCATACCGCCAGGATCAGGCCGGCACACTGGGGCACATTGCTGGCGTGCTTGAGCAGGGCCACGTTGCCAGCCATGAACGCCGGAGCGAGAAAACGGAACACCTGCCAGATCGGGAAATTCCACGGCATCACCGCGAACACGCAGCCGATCGGCTCGTAGCGCACATAGCTGCGCTGGGCTTCGGTGTCGATCAGCTGCGGCTTGAGGTAATCAGCGGCGTGGTCGGCGTAGAACTCGCAGGCCGCCGCGCACTTGTCGACCTCGGCCAACGCCTCCGCCTTGAGCTTGCCCATCTCGTGGGTCATCGCCTGTTGCAGATCATCGCGGCGCGCACGCAGTTGGCCAGCGATCTGCTTGAGGATCGCCCCCCGTTCCTGCAGCGAGCGCTCGGCCCAGCCGGGGAATGCATCGGCGGCGGCCTGCAGGCGCTGCTCGATGTCGGCAGCACCCATCAGTTCATGGCGGTAGGTCACCTGGCCGGTGGCCGGGTCGACAATCTCGACGGTCATGGGGGATCTCCATCTGGTAGACCCCCATTGTGCGCCGCCGGCCGTGAGCCGGATGTTGCCGACGCTGTCGACAAACCGTGTGCTCAGCCGTTGTCCTGGCGTGCCAGCTGCAGGTCGCGCTGGCGCCGTTTCTCGGCACGCGCGTTGATGTACCAGCCGATCACCGCGGCGATCGACACCGCCGACACCAGCAGGGTGGCCAACGCGTTGATCTTCGGGCTGATGCCCATGCGCACCGAGGCGAACACCTTCATCGGCAGCGTAGTCGAGCCCGGCGTGGCGACGAAGCTGGCCACCACCACGTCATCCAGCGACAGGGTGAACGCCAGCAGCCAACCGGCCACCAGCGCCGGTGCGATGATCGGCAGGGTGATGCGCCCGAACACGGTCAGCCGGCTCGCGCCCAGGTCCATTGCGGCTTCTTCCAGCGACAGGTCCATTTCCTGCAGGCGCGAGGACACCACCACGGTGACGAAGCACAGGGTGAAGGTGACGTGGGCGATCCAGATGGTGGTCAAGCCACGTGCCGGGAAGCCGGGAATCGCACCCATCGAGGCCAGCAGCGCCATCAGCGAGAAGCCGAGGATCACATCCGGCATCACCAGCGGCGCGGTCACCAGCGCGCCGAACAGCGGCTTGCCACGGAAGCGCTTGAAGCGCGTCATCACCATCGCCGCCAGCGTGCCCAGCACGGTGGCGGTACAGGCGGTCCAGAACGCAACCACCAGGCTGGTCCACATCGCATCCATCAGCGCGCGGTCGGCGAACAGGTCGCTGTAGGCGCGGGTAGAGAACCCTGCCCAGACCATCGCCAGCCGCGAGCTGTTGAACGAATAGAACATCAACAACAGGATCGGCAGGTACAGGAAGGCAAAGCCGAGCAGCAGCACGCCCAGCCCCAGGCCCTTGGCGGAACGCGGGCTCATGCCTGCTTCCCTTCCAGCAGGCGCTGCTGGGACCGGTTGAACAGCAGGATAGGCACCAGCAGCAACAGAATCATCGCCACCGCCATCGCCGAGGCGCCCGGCCAATTGCGGTTGTTGAAAAATTCATTCCACAGCTGGCGGCCAACCATCAGCGTTTCCGAGCCACCCAGCATTTCCGGAATCACGAATTCGCCAATCGCCGGGATCATCACCAGCATGCAACCGGCGATGATGCCGGCCTTGGACAGCGGCAGGGTGATGCGCAGGAACGCCTGCCACGGCTTGGCACCGAGGTCGTAGGCCGCTTCCAGCAGGCGGTGATCGTGCTTGACCAGGTTGGCGTACAGCGGCAGCACCATGAACGGCAGGTAGCAGTAGACGATGCCGATGTAAGCGGCGGTCGGGGTGTCGATCAGCTGCAGCTTGGGCAGGCCCATGCTGGTCATCAACGATTGCAGGCCGGTGAACTGCAGGAACTGGTCGAGCAGGCCGTTGCGGTCCAGGATCGCCTTCCACGCATACACGCGGATCAGGAACGAGGTCCACGACGGCAGCACCACCAGCATCATTGCCACGTTGCGCGCGGCCGGCGACAGGCGGGCGATGGCATAGGCCATCGGGTAGCCGATCAGCAGGGTCAGGAAAGTGGAGATGGCCGCGATCTTGATCGAGCTCAGGAAGGCCTGCGCATAGATCGAGTCGCGGAACAGGGCCAGGTAGTTCTCGAGGTTGAGCTTGAGCGAGAACGCGCCGTCCACGTACTGCAGCAGCCAGGTGTACGGCGGCGAGCCGACCCGGCTGTGCGAGAAGCTGATCATCAGCACGATCAGGAACGGCACCGCGAAGAACAGCAGCAGCCACAGGTACGGAATACCGATCACCGTGGCACGCAGCCCCGGCAGCCAGCGCTTCAGGCCGGCGACGATCATGAGGTCAGCACCACGCCATCGTTGTCGCGCCAATGCACCCACACTTCGTCGCCCCAGGTCAGGCCATCGCTGGCCCAGCGCTGCGAGTTGGCGAAGTTGGCCAGCACCTTGGCGCCGCTGGGCAGCCGCACGTGGTAGACCGAGTGGCTGCCGAAGTAGGCGATGTCCTCGATCACGCCCTGCGCCTTGTTGGTATGCCCTTCCGGCTCGTCCTTGCCGATCATCACCTTCTCGGGGCGCAGCGCGAACGCGACCGGCTGCCCTTCGTAACAGGTGATGCCATGGGCGATGTAGATCGGTGCCGGGAACAGCGGCGAGCGCACGGTCACGTATTCGGGCAGGTCCTCGTCGATCACCCCGTCAAACAGGTTGACCGAACCGATGAACTCGGCGACGAAGCGGTTGGCCGGCTGCTCGTAGACCTCGTCCGGCTTGCCGACCTGCTGGATCCAGCCGGCATCCATCACCGCGATGCGGGTGGCCATGGTCATCGCTTCTTCCTGGTCGTGGGTGACCATGACGCAGGTCACGCCCGACGATTCGATGATGCTGACCAGTTCCAGCTGCATCTGCGAGCGCAGCTTCTTGTCCAGCGCACCCATCGGTTCATCCAAAAGCAGCAGCTTCGGCCCCTTTGCCAGCGACCGCGCCAGCGCCACGCGCTGCTGCTGGCCGCCGGACAGCTGGTGCGGCTTGCGCTTGCCCAGGTGGCCCATCTGCACCAGGTCGAGCATCTCGCCGACGCGCTTGCTGATCGCATCCTTGCCCAGGCCGTCCTGCTTCAGGCCGAAGGCGATGTTCTGTTCAACCGTCATGTGCGGGAACAGGGCATAGGACTGGAACATCATGTTGACCGGCCGCTGGTACGGCGGCAGCGCGTCCAGGCGCTGGCCATCAACGGTGATGCTGCCCTTGGTGGGCGTCTCGAAGCCGCCCAGGCAGCGCAGCAGGGTCGATTTGCCACTGCCGGAGCCACCGAGCAGGGCAAAGATCTCGCCCTTGCGCACGTCCAGATTGACGTCGTCGACGGCGACGAAACCATCGAATTCCTTGCGCAGGTCACGAATGGAGAGATAGCCGGGCGCACCGGTCGTGTCGACGACGGCGGCTACCGGCTGGGCTTCAACGGGCATGGGGGCTCCGGGAGCGGGCGGTGGACAGCGGCCGCCATTCTAACGGCCGGTGGGCGCAGGGGATATGACGGCGGCAGGCGGAAGCGGCCGGTGGGCGCCCCGGGGCCCCGAGGGGGTGTCGGTTTTCCCCCGCCGTGGTGGCCTGTCCGCTCAAAGGCCCCGGCTCCCCTGGACCATCCTGCGCCCGTCCCGGCCAGACACCACGGGCGACGGCCCGATCTGCAACGTTTTTCAGAACCGGATCTGTTGAAGGCCTCGGCCATTGCCCGCGCAATGGCCCGGATCAAAGCCTTGCATGGACCCACACTGGTGATTTCTCCGGACAGCTCCTCCCCCTTCCCGCCCCGCCTGCCGGGCGCCCTGCCTGCAAGGCTGCCGCTGGTCATCATCGGCGCCGGCCAGGCCGGGTTGTCCCTCAGTGCGCTCCTGCAGGAGGCCGGCGTCGAGCATCGCGTGCTGGAGGCCGAAACCGTGGGTGCCAGCTGGCAGCGGCGCTGGGAGTCGTTCCAGACCAACACTGCCAATGCGACGATGGCCCTGCACGGTCATGCCTATGCCGGCGATGATCCGGAAGGCTTCATGGGGGCCCCGGAGGTGATCCGGCGGCTCCGCGACTATGCCGACGAACGCGCGTTGCCGATCAGCGAGGGGTGCGTGGTGCGCCGGGTCGCGCCTGAGTCCGGCAGTTATGCCATCGACAGCAGCCAGGGGCTGGTCCACGCCCGCGCGGTGGTGGTCGCCACCGGTGAATATCGCCGCGCGCGGATGCCCCGGGTGCCCTTCGCGCCCGCGCCAAGCCTCACCGTGCTGCACTCGGGGGACTACCGCAGTGCCGATCAGTTGCCCGACGGCGGCGTGCTGGTCATCGGTGGCGGCCAGTCCGGTGCGCAGATCACCCAGGACCTGCGCGACAGCGGTCGCAGCGTGTACTGGTCACTGGCCCAGCGGCATTCGCATACCCGCCGGCTGCGAGGCAAGGACTCGATGACCTGGTGGGACATGGCCGGGCGCATCCACCAGCACGTGAGTGAAGCGGCCGCCGTACTGGCCGGCGAACCGGATGCGCTGCGCATGGCCCGCACCGCGGAGTTCCCGCTGATTTCCGGGAAGGGAAGTGCCGGCCTGGGGAGCTCGATCAGCCTGCTGGCGATGCACCGCGCGGGCATCAGACTGTTGGGCCGGTTGCAGGGCTTCGAAGGAAACGTCGCCCGCTTCGCCGATGTGCGCCCGCAGCTGCATACCGCGATCAAGGCCACGCGCGCCGAGTATGCCTATCTCGATTCGCTGGCCAGCGCGTACTACGCCACGCGGCCCGAACCGCGTACCGACGATGCCCGCTACATTCCCGAAGAGGTCTATCTGCACTGGGAGCCGGACGCCGCTCCGCTTGAACTGGATCTGCAGGCGGAAGGCATCCGCTCGGTGGTGCTGGCCACCGGCTTCGTTGCCGAATGGCCGTGGCTCGACGTGCGGGGCGCGCTGGATGCACACGGCTATCCGCTCGGCGAGTTCGGCGTTTCCCCGCAGCCGGGGCTGTTCTTCATCGGCATGCACAACCTGCAGCGGATGAGTTCGTCGTTCCTGTGCAACGGCGGCCGCGATGCGCGCGACCTGTTGCCGGCGATCCTGCGACACCTTGGCCAGGGCGGCGGTACCGCGCCGGGCCAAGGATGAAGCAATCCGACGGGCATGGCCCGTCGGCGCCAGACCGGCTTAGCGGCCGGTCTTCACCTCGGTCCACAGCCGGGTGTAGAGCTTGTCGGTCTCCGGCGTGTTGATCGAGTACGTGAACATCTTCTCGGCCACGTCGGCCGGCGGGTAGATGGTCGGGTCGGTACGGATCGCCTCATCCACCAGCGGGGTCGCAGTCGGCACCGGGTTGGCGTAGTGGATGAAGTTGGTGTTGGCCGCGGCAACCTTCGGCTGCAGCAGGTAATTGATGAACGCGTAGGCCGCTTCCGGGTGCTTGGCATCCTTCGGGATCGCCAGCATGTCGAACCACTGCGGGGCGCCTTCCTTCGGGATCGAATAGGCCACGTGCACGCCGTTGCTGGCCTCCTCGGCGCGGTCGCGGGCCTGGATGATGTCACCCGACCAGCCGACCACCAGGCAGGTACCGCCATTGGCAAGCGACCCCACGTACTGCGAGGAGTGGAAGTTCTGCACGTACGGGCGGATCGACTTCAGCAGGTCAGCCGCCTTCTGCAGCTCGGCCGGATCGCCACTGTGCGGGTCCAGGCCCAGGTAGTGCAGCGCGATCGGGATCATGTCCGCCGGCGTGTCCAGGATGGTCACGCCGCAGTCCTTCATCTTGCTGATGTTCTCCGGCTTGAACACCAGGTCCCAGCTGTTGGCGATGTCGGCGCTGCCGCCGAAGCGCTGCTTCAGCATCTCCACGTTGTAGCCGATGCCGGTAGTGCCGATCATGTACGGCACGCCGTACTGGTTGCCCGGATCCTGGGTGGCGATGCGTTTCATCACCGCCGGGTCGAGGTTGGCCAGGTTGGGGATCTTGCTCTTGTCCAGCGGCAGGAACACGCCCGCCTGGATCTGGCGACCGAAGAAGTTCAGTGTCGGCACCACCACGTCGTAGCCGCTGTTGCCGGCCAGCAGCTTGGTCTCGACCATCTCATCGCTGTCGAACACATCGTAGGTCACCTTGATCCCGCTCTCCTTCTCGAAGGTCGGGATGGTGTCCTCGGCGATGTAGTCGCTGTAGTTGTAGACGTTCAGGACCTGGCTGTCCTGCGCGCCGCCGTTGCCACCGCTGCAGGCGGCAAGCATGGCGGAGGCCAGGCCGAGCGTGAGGATACGCAGCTTCATCGGGTGCTCCAGAATGCGGGAAGGGGGGCCGGCGGGGCCGGCGACGGGTGCCAGCCTACCCCCCGGCGGCGGATTTTTCTATTCCAGATGCTCAGACGTTCAGCAGCAGGAACTCGCGCTCCCACGAACTGATGACCCGGAAAAAGGTCTCGTATTCCTTGCGCTTGACCGAAATGTAGGCACGGCAGAAGCGCTCGCCCAGCAGGGCCTGCAGCTCGCTGCACTGCTCCAGCCCGTCCAGCGCTTCACCCAGCGAGCGCGGCAGGTTGTAGCCCAGCTCCTTGGCGCTGCCGGTCACCGGTGCATCCGGTGCCAGCCGCTCGCGGATACCGAGCAGGCCACAGGCCAGGGTCGCAGCCATCGCCAGGTAAGGGTTGGCGTCGGAACCGGCGAAGCGGCTCTCCACACGCATGTTCTCCGGCGTATCCAAGGGCACGCGCAGGCCGCAGGTGCGGTTGTCGAAACCCCAGTGCACGTTGCTCGGCGAGACCTCGCCAAACACCAGCCGGCGGTAGGAATTCACGTTCGGCGCGAAGAACGCCATGGCCATCGGCACATACTTCTGCAGGCCAGCCAGGTAGTGGGCGAACAACGGGCTGAAATCTTCCCCGCCATGTTCGCCGGTGAACACGTTCTGGCCATCGCTGATCCGCAGCAGGCTCTGGTGGATGTGCATGGCACTGCCCGGCTCGTTCTCCATCGGCTTGGCCAGGAAGGTGGCATACACCCCGTGACGCATCGCCGATTCGCGCATGGTGCGCTTGAACAGGAACACCTGGTCGGCCAGGTCCATGGCGTTGGCATGGGTGAAGTTGACTTCCAGCTGCGCCGCGCCGGACTCGTGGATGAGCGTATCCACGTCCAGCTTCATCGCATCACAGTAGTCGTACATCAGGTCAAGGATGGGGTCGAATTCGTTGACCGCATCGATCGAGTAGGACTGACGGGCCGTTTCCGGCCGCCCCGAGCGACCGGCCGGCGGCAGCAGCGGGAAATCGGGATCGGTGTTCTTCTGCACCAGGAAGAACTCCAGCTCCGGCGCTACCACCGGGCGCAGGCCCAGCTCCGTGTAAGCGTCCAGCACCCGTCGCAGCACGTTGCGCGGAGCCAGCTCGTGCGGCTCGCCGGTCTTGGTGTAGCAATCGTGGATGACCTGCGCGGTCGGATCGGTGGCCCACGGCACCATGCGCACGGTATCCGGATCCGGACGCAGGATCATGTCCGAATCCGAAGGCGAGGTCAGGTCGTAGTAATCGTCCGGGAACTCGCCGGTGACGGTGGTCGCGAAAATGCCTTCCGGCAAGCGCGTCCCGTAATCATGCGAGAACTTATCGGCGGGAATGATCTTGCCGCGGGCATTGCCGGTGATATCCGGCACCAGGCATTCGACCTCGGTGATGCGCCGCTCCTTCAGCCAGCGCAGCAGACTGCTTTCCTGCGGTGCGGGGGGCGTGGCCGTCTTGCGCGGGCGCGTTCGGGAACTCATCGGGAATCCAGTCGGTTCTGTTGGTGCTGCCGGCAAGCTTGGCCGAACGCACGGAAAATAGCGTGATAGAACGGCGCCTGCATGACACGCCATTCCGGGTGCCACTGTACGCCGAGCACGAAACGATGGTGCGGACTGCGCGCTGCTTCGACCAGGCCATCATCGGCCCAGGCCTCGATCTGCAGGCCTTCGGCGACCTGTGCGATGCCCTGCCCGTGCACAGAATTGACCTGCACCCGATCGGCGGCACACCACTGCGCCAGCCACCCCCCATCGGCCAGGGTGATCGCGTGGGCCGGCCGATACTGCACCTCCACCGGCGCCTGTGGGTCTTCGCGATGGTCTGCCAGGCCAGGTACCGCATGCACCTGCGGATGCAGCGTGCCACCGAGCGCCACATTCAATTCCTGGAATCCGCGGCAGATCGCCAGCACGGGTAGATCCATCGCCAGCGCCTCGCGCAGCAGCGCGAACGCAGTGGCGTCGCGCGCCGGGTCATGCCGGTTGCCGTTCCAGGTGCGACCCCCTTCGTAATGCTGCGGCTCGATGTTGCTGACCGCGCCGGTCAGCAGCAGGCCATCCAGGCCCTGCAGCCAATCGCGCGCCGGCAGCGGCGGCTGCAGACTCGGCAGCGCCAGCGGTGTTGCCTGCGCAGCGTCAACCAACGCACGCACATATTTTTCCCCGGCCACCGCGAAACGATGATGGCCGAGCACGGTGCTGTCGGTGGGCAGGCCCACCCAGGGCAGGCGGCGCATGGGGAAACTCCTTGGTGTGGCATCAAGGTACGCGCCCGGCATCGGCATCGGCAAGCCGCTGCCCTCACACCACGGGCGCCCGGATTGGGCCAAACTATCGGTGTGAAGCCCGACCGTCCTCCTACGCTCCGACGCCCTTTCCCGCTTCTGCGAGGCCGCCGGTGAGCGCCGCCTTCCCGCCCAGCTGGTACGCCAGCAGCCTGCCCGAACCGCCCGCATTGCCGCCGTTGCGCGGTGAACTGCATGCCGATGTGGCGATACTGGGCGCCGGCTATACCGGCCTCACCGCCGCACTGGAACTGGCCCTGCGCGGCCAGCGGGTGGTGGTGCTGGAAGCGCAGCGGATCGGCTGGGGAGCCTCGGGCCGCAATGGTGGCCAGGCGCTGGTCGGCTACGGCTGCGAAGTGGACGAGCTGGAACGCCAGCTCGGCCACGAGGATGCGCGCCGCCTCTTCGACTGGTCGCGCGAGGCGGTACAGGCGATGCGCGCGCGCATCGACCGGCATGGCATCGAGTGCCATTGGGTGGAGGGCCACGCCAGCGTTGCCATCCGCGCACGCCACGAGCGCGACCTGCGCGCCACCTGCGAACACCTGCAGCGACATTACGATTACCCGATGCAGTGGTGGGAGCGCGATACCCTGCGTGGGCAACTGGACAGTCCGCGCTACCGCGCGGCGATGTTCGACCCGCTCAGCGCCCACCTGCATCCGCTGGCCTACGCCCGCGGGCTGGCCGATGCCGCGCGCGCAGCCGGGGTGGTCATCCACGAACAATCGCCGGTGACGCGTATTCAACGCGGCGCACATGCGGTGCTGCATACCGACCACGGCAGCGTGCGCGCGCCGCAGCTGGTGGTGGCCGGCAACGCCCTGCTGCAGGGGCTGGTGCCTGAGCTCGAGCGGCGCATCATGCCGGTCGGTACGTATATCGGGGCCAGCGCACCGCTGGGGGCCGAGCGCGCCCGTGCCCTGATCGGCAACAACATGGCGGTCTCCGATACGGCCTGGGCGCTGGACTATTTCCGGCTCAGCCATGACCATCGCCTGCTGTTCGGTGGCCGCGCCAGCTATTCCGCGCTGCCGCCGCCGGGCCTGCACCGGGTGATGCAGCGGCGCATGCACGAGGTGTTCCCGCAACTGGCCGACATCCCGCTCCAGCAGGTCTGGGGCGGTTATGTGGACATCACCCGCAACCGTGCCCCGCACTGGGGCCGGCTGGATGGGAATGTGTACTTCGCGCAGGGCTTCTCCGGCCACGGCGTGGCAGCGGCCGGGCTGGCCGGTGAAGTGATCGCCGAAGCCATCGTTGGCCAGAGCGAGCGGCTGGACGTGTTCCAGCGCCTGCGCCATGGCCCCTTCCCCGGCGGACGCCTGCTGCGCATGCCGCTGCTGGTGGCGGCCATGTCCTGGTACAAGCTGCGGGATGCGTTGTGGTAGCGGGACCCTTCCCAACCACATAATCAGGGCAGGAGCTGGGGGAGCACGTGGATGCAGTGGTGGAAGGACGGCCTGCTGGTGAGGATACGGGTCAGCCCCGAGGGGCTGGCGCTGGCGCTGATCTATGCCCTCGCGTGCTGGGGCGCGCGCAAGCTGTCGCTGGATCAATTCTTCCTGCCTGCCGGCGTGCGGGTGGCCGCACTGCTGTTGTGCCCGCCCCGTCTTTGGCCCTACCTGCTGATTGGTGAATACGCCTACTTCGCGCATCTGCGCATCCCCCTGATCAGCAAATACAACCTGACCTGGGTGATCCTGGCCTCGGTGTTCCTGATGCCCGCCGTGATGCTGATCGTGCGCCTGCACCGGAAGCTGCTTGCGCGCACCACGATCCTCGGCGTGATCTCCATCGCGGTATGCGCTGCGACGATCATCAGCCTGCTCAACCTGGGAATCTCGTACCTGCTTTGGGAGCCCTTGCATAACGCGACATTTCTCACCAACGTGTTGCGCTATGCGCTGGGCGACTTCACCGGCATCCTGATCCTCGCGCCTCTGGCGTTGCTGTGGATCCGCCGCGCCGAGGAAAAATGGACGGCCCGGTCTGTTGCTGCTGTGGCAGGAGCACTCGCAGCCATGCTGGTCGTTGGCCTGCAGGCGACTCCGGTACCTGCCTCGATCACGGCGCCTGGCTCGCTGCAGTTGTTGTTGATCCTGCCTATTCCCGCAATCGCCCTGACCTGCCTGCTGGGATGGCGCGGTGCGGCCATCGGTGTCGCCGCCGTGAACACCATTCTTGGTCTGAGCGCCCCCGCCGACCATCCGACGGCATTCGACCCGGCCACTTTCGCTACCCAGCAGGCCATGGCCATCGCCAGCATCGCCCTGTTGCTGCTGGGTGCGCGCATCACCCACTTCCAGAACCAGCACCGGTTGCGCGAGGAAGATGGCAGAGCGGCCCTGCAGCTCGCACGGAATTCGCATCTGGCCAGCGAGATGGACCTGCGTGAGCGCGCGGCCCATCTGCGCCAGCTGGGCGATGGCATGGATCTTTCACTGAATGAAATGGTGAACTGGCTGCATGCGCAGGGTCATCACGCTGTGGCCGACAGCCTGCGGCATACCTCGGAGGTACATTCGCGCCTGTTCCGGGCACAGGCCAGCATGATCTATCCCGCCGCGCTGGAGAGGCTGGGACTGTATGTGGCGCTGCAGGCTGGCGGGGTGCGCGAGGCTTGGAACGCCACGCATCGGATTGGTCAGCCCAGGTTGATCGGGGACCCCTGCCTACTCAGTCCAAGCCTGCAATTGGCTGCCTACCGTTCGATCGTCGAGGCCGTTTCCATTCTCCTGGGAAGCGAAAAAGGGCAGTTCATCGTCCGAGCCCGTTGCGGACAACGGGCCAATCTGCGAGGCATTGTTGTAGTTGTCGCGGCAATTGATCCGAAACAGGCTCTTTCCCGGGCAACTGCCGATCTCGCCACTTCCCAGTTGACCACACGGGTGCTTGCCTACCAGGGGAATCTGCACTGCGGCCGGAACCGGGTCAGGCTCCTGCTGTTGGAAGCGACCGATCTACCCTTGGACCCTGAGATCCCGTCGAGGGTGCCTGCGCTCAACACGGGATTGCAGCAGCCCGGGAATCCCTTGCCCCCGTAGGTACTCCGTCAGGAAATGCGACGAATATCACAGCTTTGTCGTGACATTCTCCAAGAACACCTTGCGTATGTTCGCACTTCCGAACAGATGTCGAGATTGCACCCTTCTGGAACACCCGATACTGTCGGGTACGAAGGACTACGACACATGTATCGACAGGACAGCGATAGCGTTCGACGAGCAGGGGAGGCTTGCGTTTGAAGTGGCTGAAGAGTGGTTTTGAGCTGAGTTTCCGTATCCGCCCAGCCGGCATTGCGCTGGCCGTGCTCTACGCGGTCACGTGCTGGGCCACGTGGCACCTTTCCGTCGATCAGTTCTTTCTCCCGGCTGGCATTCGAGTGGCGGCATTGTTGTTGACGCCGAAGCGGATGTGGCCATATCTGATTCTTGGCGAGTACGCCTACTTCGCCCAGATGCGCTATCCCATGATTGAGAACTATGGGATGTCCTGGGTGATCTTCGCATCCGCTTGCCTGATCCCAGCGGTGGCGCTGATTGTCCATCTGCATAACAGACTGATGGCATCCACCAACGAAAGCTGGCTGCTTTCGATCGCGGCCTCAGCCGCCTTGGTGGCTACAGCACTCAAGCTTGGCCTGATCCATATGCTATGGCCAGTTCCACCCAGCATGCCGTTCTACACCAACGCAATCCTGTACGTGCTCAGTGACTACATAGCCATCCTCACTGTCGCGCCGCTGGCGCTACTCTGGATGCGCCGACGCAGCAGCTACGACTGGACCGTCTGGCGACGCCGGCCCACTTTCGCGGCACTTGCTTCACTTGGTGTACTGGGCACCCTGCTGATCCTGGTCAGCACGCAGGACCATTCGGCGCGTGCCACCTTGCAACTGCTGCTGGTGCTGCCGGTCATCGCCCTCACTTGCATGCATGGCTGGCGCGGCGCCGCCATAGGCGTGCCGCTCATGAACATCATCCTGAGCCAGACCATGCCGACGACTGGACTTCCCGGTTCATTCGACGAGACAACGTTCGTTACCCAGCAGATCATTGCAATAACCAGCACAGCACTCATCGCGTTGGGACCACGCATCACCCATCACTATCACCAACGTACGCCCGGAACCATGGCGGAACCGCCAACCAGCGCGCTCTCGCGCTCGGCCCACCTGGCCAACGAACAGGAACTACGTGAACGCGCGATGGGGCTGCGTCAGATTGCGGATGACATTGAAGAAGCGCTGGGGGAAACCGTGCAGCAGCTCAAGGCCGGTGGACACGAGGCCTCGGCCACCGATCTGCTTCGAGCGTTTTCGCAGCGTTCCCAGCAGTTCCGTGAACTTACAAGCATGGTCTACCCCACGGAACTCGAGCATGCAGGACTCTATGTCGCTCTGCAGGCCGGTGGTCTGCGTGAAAAATGGAATGCAAGTCACCGAGTCGTCCGTCCGATACTAGGGGGAGATCCCTGCAGGTTGAGCATGGGTCTGCAGTTGGCGGCCTATCGTGCCTTTGCCGAGGCAGTGTCGCTACTACTGAAGGATGAGGTGGGTCAGATTCAGATCAGTGCCCGCTGCGGTTGCTACAAGGGAGTGCGCGGCATCGTGCTCAATGTCGCGCTGCTGGATCGGCATCGCATGCTTGCATCCCGGACCATGGAGCGGGCTATTGACCGGCTCTCGGCTCGTGCGCATGCCTATTCGGGAAGCGTGCAATGCCAAGGCCATCGCATCACG
The DNA here is from genome assembly GCF_056861405.1 of Stenotrophomonas sp. 22DLJC03. Classification (NCBI taxonomy): domain Bacteria; kingdom Pseudomonadati; phylum Pseudomonadota; class Gammaproteobacteria; order Lysobacterales; family Lysobacteraceae; genus Stenotrophomonas; species Stenotrophomonas sp. 22DLJC03. Next base: position 1,203,804 of record NZ_JBSPUG010000001.1, on the reverse strand, counting down.
ATGGTCCTGTTGGACAACGTTGGCGAACCCGGATGTGAAACGCTACCAAACGGGCGAAGCAGAATCTTCGAGGCACCCGCACGACAGTAATCACAGACGGGCGAACGATACCGGAAGCTGCGCCTGCCCTGCCTCACAGCGGCGTTTGCTACCGCTGCAAGGCAGGTCACAGCAGGCCATCTGCATGCAAACCGCTACCTGCCGCTGACAATGTGTTCTACGGCCCAGACTGCGCTGCGCCCCTCTCCATACACCACCAGAGAGAAGTCAGGCCCGCGGAAGACAACGCTACGACGCGCATTCTTCGGCAACGCCAGTGGCGCGGAGGGCAGCGACACACGCGCCGCGGTTTTACCGGCCGGCAGGGTCCAGAATGTCGAATCGATCGCGGCAATAATCAGGTTGACCTGCCCTGTCAGATCATTGACCTGGTAGTAGGAAACTCCATCGCGCTCGAACGCATAGACAAGCCATGCCGGGTCCGAACTGAGATCAAGCGCTGCAGGCTGGCTCTCCCCCAGCCCCGCCGTTGCCAGCTGCACACCCTGCCCGCCACCCGGACAGCAGGCGAACACCAGGGTCGGAGCTGCCAGCAGCACCGCAATGGACGTCATCTTCGAGAATCGAGAAAATTTCACAGGCATCTCCATGATTGAAAGGTGGACAGCATCCAGGCACGCAAGCCTGACTTCGATCAGATAATGCAATCTCCCCTGCGTGGCACGCTGGCGGCGTGAATGATCGCGAAGCAGGGGGCTTTGCCAGCATACCGGCGCCGTTCCCTGTGTGCCATTCACGCCACTGAGCGCCTCGATCCCGATGTGAGCAACGGCAGCGCTTCCTCCCGTACCGTTGCACGCTCCTCGAAGTACCGCTACTTTCCCTTATGACCCAGTACCGCCTCGAGGGAATGTGAGCGTTGGTCATGCACCAGCCCGTCCGAGATGGGGCGCCGTGAAGGATAGAGTTCTGGCTGGCATACCAGTGCACCCGGCGGGCCTTGTCTTGGCGGCGGTGTACGCCATCGCCTGCATCTCTGCGCGCCAGATTTCGCTGGACCAGTTTTTCCTGCCCGCCGGCATCCGCGTGGCAACGCTGTTGATCGTTCCGCCACGACTTTGGATGTATGTACTGCTTGGTGAGCTCGGCTACTTCGCGCACCTGCGCATACCTACGATTGACCATTACGGCCTGGAATGGGTCATCCTGGCTTCCACATTGTTGATGCCGGCGGCGATGCTGGTGGTGCACCTGCACCTGAGGAAGGCCATATCCGAGGCGGCGACCGGTCTTTGGCTGCTGTCTCTTTCAGTTTCCGCGGCGCTCGCGGTCACCAGCATCAACCTGAGCCTTTCACGCCTGTTGTGGCCGAATCCGCCTCCAGACACCTTGCTGAATGCTGCTGAAAGAGTTGTATTCGGGCATTTCGCGGCGATCATCACCCTGGCCCCCTTGGCCCTTCTATGGGCCCGGCGCCGATCGGGTACTCCATGGCAGAAGAGGTTGCTGGTTCCATCTATGGTTGCCATCGTGCTGATGCTGCTCCTTGGGCTGTGCATGCAACTGATCGCCAAAGATGCCCATACCACCCGCACACACGTTGTGTTGCTGGCAGCACTGCCCGCAATCGCTCTGACCTTCATGCACGGATGGCGTGGTGCAGCCATCGCGATTCCGCTGGTGAACCTTCCACTTCACTTGGCTACGCCCAGCACCGGGTTACCAGCCTCTTTCGACCTCGGCACGTTCGCCACCCAGCAGAACATGGCGGTGATGAGCGTCGCACTGCTCGCACTGGGATCCAGCATCAGCTATCACCATCAGCGTGCACGGTCCCGCGGCCTGGCAGAGGAAACCACGTTGCGCTTGGCACGCAGCTCACACCAGACCAATGAACGTGAACTTCGCGAACGTGCCGCCCACCTCAAGCACCTGGGCGAAGGCATGGACAGTTCGCTCGGTGAAATGGTCAGTTGGCTGAGATTGCAAGGCCACCACGCGGTGGCCAACAGCCTGCAGCACGCATCGTCCGTGCACTCTCGCCTGTTCCGCGAACAGGCCAGCCTGGTCTACCCCACAGGGCTTGAACAGGTAGGGCTTTACGTGGCACTACAAGGCGGCGGCGCATACGAGATCTGGAGTAACACCCATCGCGTCACGCAGCCGAGGCTGACAGGAAACCCCTGCATGCTGAACGTGGACCTGCAACTGGCGATCTACCGCACCATGATCGAGGCGGTCTCGCTGCTCCTGGAGCGGGAGGCCGGCCAGATCTGTGTGCGTGCCCGGTGTGGCACGGCGGGGAACCGCCGCGGCATCGTCGCGGTCGTCGCGCTGCTTGACCACGGCTGTGCACTGTCGACCGACACAACCCACCAGGCCATCGAGCGGCTGGGCGGCCGAATACTGGCCTACGGCGGCTCGGTGAACTGCCGTAGCAACCGCCTTCGCCTTGTGCTGCACGAACCCTCCACGCAGCGTCAGTCGCCAATCTCGCCGTCCGTCTGATGCCATGCTGGTGCGGCCGCGCGCCCTGCCCGGCTAAAGTTACGCCCGAAACCGCCGCTATCCGTGCCGAGCCCTCCTTCGTGAGCCACCGCATCATGCCCGTCCTGCCGCAGGCCGCCGTCGATGGCGACCTGGCCGATCCGTTGCCACAGCGGATCCTGCTGGTCGAAAACTCCCGTGCCTTTACCGGCATGCTGCGCGAAGCCATCGAGCAACGCCTGGAACTGCCGGTGGTGATCGCCTCCACCCTGGCCGAGGCAGACCGCCTGCTCAGCGAAGGGGGCGGCTGGTTCCTGGTGCTGACCGGGCTGGTATTGGCCGATGGCGACCGCGACACGGTGGTCGAGTTCTTCCTCAAGCGTGACCTGCCCACCGTGGTGGTCAGCGGCGTGTATGACGAGGACCTGCGCAAGCGCGTGCTGCAGCAGCAGATCATCGACTACGTGCTGAAGAACACCCCCGGCAGCATCGACTACCTGGTGTGGCTGGTGCAGCGGCTGGAACGCAACCGCCGCATCGCCGCGCTGGTGGTGGACGATTCGCCCTCCGCGCGTGGCTATGCCGCCGCCCTGCTGCGCATGTACGGCCATGAGGTGCATGAAGCCGCCGACGGCAACGAGGGCCTGGCCGCGATCGAGGCGCATCCGGCAATCCGCCTGGCGGTGGTCGACCAGGAAATGCCCGGCATGCAGGGCGTGGAATTCACCCGCCGCCTGCGCACCCTGCGCTCGCGCGACAAGGTGGCGGTGATCGGCATCTCCGGCAACACCGACGCCTCGCTGATCCCGCGCTTCCTGAAGAACGGTGCCAATGACTTCCTGCGCAAGCCATTCTCGCGCGAAGAGTTCTTCTGCCGCGTCTCGCAGAACGTGGACCAGCTGGAACTGATCGGCACCCTGCAGGATCTGGCCACCCGCGACTTCCTTACCGGCCTGCCCAACCGCCGCTGCTTCCTGGAGCAAAGCCAGCGCCAGTTGCCGCAGCTGCAGCTGCATGGCCAGTGCGTGGCGGTGGCGATGATCGACATCGATCATTTCAAGCACATCAACGACACCCACGGCCACGAGGCCGGCGATGATGCGCTGCGCGCGGTGGCCGGTGCGGTGGCCGCGCATGCACGCAGCCAGGACCTGATCGCACGCTTCGGTGGCGAGGAATTCTGCCTGCTGGTGCCGGACATGGAACAGGACGAGGCACTGCAGTACTTCGAGGAACTGCGTCAGCGCATTGCCGCACTGGAAGTGGACATCGGCACCGCCACCCTGCGCATGACGGTCAGCATCGGCCTGTGCTGCCTGCGCCCGCAGCGTGATGCACTGCACCGGCTGATCTCCGAGGCCGACCGCCAGCTGTACCTGGCCAAGGCCGGTGGCCGCAACCGGGTCACCTGCACCACGGTGGCCAGCCAGCTGCGCCCGCGCGAGCCCGCCCTGCCCTGACCGGCCTGCTTTGATCCAGATCAACGCCGCCCAGGCGCGGCGGCCCTACAGTCGGCCCCGACATACGCATGAAGGGGAGCCGGGGATGGCACTACTGGTCTGGCAGGACGATCTGAACATCGGCATCGATGTGATCGATCAGCAACATCGCCGCATCATCGAGATGCTCAACCACCTGCACGTGGCACAGACCAGCATGCAGCGTGCTGCAGTGGGTGAAGTCATCGACGAGGTGGTGGACTACACCATGTCGCACTTCGCGTTCGAAGAAGAGCTGATGGAGGAAGCGGGCTATCCGTTCTGTGCCGCGCACAAGCGCGTGCATGAGGTCTTCATCAAGCGGGTATCGGAATACCGCATGCGCTTCCAGGCCGGCGAAGACATCAGTGACGAGCTGCGCACCATGCTCTCGCGCTGGCTGTTCAATCACATCCGCGGCGATGACCAGGCCTATGCCGAACAGGTCAAGGCGCACCTGAACCAGTTCGCCCGCGAACACCAGGGCGGCGGTTGGCTGGGGCGCACGCTCAAGCGCTTCTTTGGTTGAGCCGCAGGGCGCGCCGGTGCAGTGCCACCAGCGCGCACAGGGTCGCCACCGCGGTCAGGCACAGGTAGTAGCCCACCGCGACCAGGCCGAAGCGTTCGGCCAGCCAGGTGGCCAGGTACGGCGCCGGCGCCGCACCAAGGATGCCGGCCAGGTTGAACGACAACGAGGCACCGGTGTAGCGCACTTCCACCGGGTAGATCTCGGCCAGGAAGGTGCCGCAGGGGCCGTAGGTCAGGCCCATCAGGAACAGGCCCAGGCACAGGAAACCGGTGACCAGCCACGGGCTGTGCGGCTGGAACAGCGGCGCGAACAGTACGCCGAAACCGATGATCAGCAGACTGGCGACGATCATCGTGCGGCGCGTGCCCCAGCGGTCGCCATAGCGTGCCGACAGCGGAATGCCCAGCGCGAAGAACAGCATGCCGGCCATCTGCATCAGCAGGAACTGCTCGCGGCTGTAGCCCAGCACTGCGGTGCCATGTCCGAGACTGAACACCGTCATCAGGTAGAACAGCACGAAGGTGGCGAACGCACCCAGCGTGCCCAACAACATCGGCACCGGGTGGTCACGCAGCACCGTCAGCATCGGCAGCCGCACCGGGGCCTTGCGCTCCAGCGCCTTCTTGAAATCCGGCGTCTCGTGGATGTTCAGGCGCACCCACAGGCCGAGGCCGACCAGCAACGCGCTGGCCACGAACGGAATGCGCCAGCCCCATTGCAGGAAGTCGTCCTGGCTCAGGCAGCGGCCCAGCACCAGGAAGATGCCGGCCGACAGCAGGAAGCCCAGCGGTGCGCCCAGCTGCGGGAACATGCCGTACCAGGCGCGCTTGCCCGGTGGTGCGTTCTCGGTGGCCAGCAGCACCGCCCCACCCCATTCGCCACCCAGCCCCAGACCCTGGCCGAAACGGCACAGCGCCAGCAACGCCGGGGCCCACAGCCCGATCTGCGCATGGGTCGGCAGCAGGCCGATCAGCACCGTGGACACGCCCATGGTCAGCAACGCGGCCACCAGCGTGGCCTTGCGGCCGATGCGGTCGCCGAAGTGGCCGAACACCGCCGAGCCCACTGGGCGGGCGATGAACGCGACCGCGAAGGTCGCCAGTGATTGCAGCAGCGCCGCCTGATCACTGCTGTCGGGGAAGAACAGGTGCGGGAACACCAGCACTGCGGCCGTGGCGTAGATGTAGAAATCGAAGAATTCGATGGTGGTGCCGATCAGGCTGGCCAGCAGGACACGGCGGGGGGAATTCACGGGCGGTGCGGCAGCGGTGATCGTCGACATCGGCAACACGGGTAACGGCGGATCGCCCGATTCTGCCACGGGCCGGTGGCCGCACGGGGCGATGGTTTCAGCCGACACCGATGCCAACGGAATTTTTCCGGCCGCCCGCTAGGCTGCGCCACCGGTCCCTGCATGGATGCTTTGCCGATGACTGCAGTCGCACTGTCGTGGTCCGATTCGCCGAAGCTGCCGCGCATGGCGGCATGGCTGGTGGTGCTGCTGGTGCATGGGTTGATGGCAGTGTGGCTGCTGGGCAGTGGCAGGATGACGCTGCGCAGCGACGAAGGCGCCAGGATGACGTTGTACTGGCTGCCACCGACGCAGCCCGTGCCTGCGCAGCAACCGCACCCGGCGCAGCCCACCGCAGAGGCAGCGCGCCCGGCCGCATCGACAGCGCCACGCTCGCCCCCGGCGGCACCTAACGATGCCAGCACACCCGCGTTCGAGGAATTGCCTGCAATGGCGCCACTGATGCTGGACCTGCCTGCGGGCAGCATCAATGGCGGCGACGGCATCAGCGCAGCGGGCGTGGCGCCGCGCCTGATCGGTCGGCGCGAGGTCCATCCCGCGTTCGCGCCGCGCCGCAATTACTTCCGGATCCGTCGGCAGATGACCCCCGAGCAGATCGTGCATGGCGTGGCACAGCTGCTGGGTTTGTGGCCACCGGGGTACATCGTCGACCCGTGCGAGCTGGGCAAGCAGGACATGGACTATTTCCAGAACGCCGTCGAAGAAGCCGACCGCGACGTGCTGCGTGCGGCAGTGCTGCAGGTGAGCGCCCGCTGCCGGTAGCTCGACAGCTGTATGCTTTATGTAGAGCCGAGCAGCCGCGTCGTTACAACTGGATCCAGGTAGCCTTGATCTCGCTGTACTTGTCGAACGCATGCAGAGACTTGTCACGGCCGTTGCCGGACTGCTTGTAGCCGCCGAACGGTGCGGTCATGTCCCCGCCGTCCCAGCCATTCACCCATACACTACCGGCGCGCAGCTGGCGCGCGACCCGATGGGCGCGACCCAGGTCACGCGTCCACAGTCCGGCGGCCAGGCCGTAGCGGCTGTCATTGGCCACGCGCACCGCTTCGGCCTCGTCCTCGAAACCGAGCACGGCCAACACCGGCCCGAACACTTCCTCGCGTGCCAATGCCTGCTCCGGCCGCACCTGGTCGAACACGGTGGGCTGCACGTAGCAACCACCCGCCTCGACCTCGGCACGATGGCCTCCCAGCAACAGCCGGGCACCCTCGCCTTCGGCCCGCGCGATGTCGGCCAGCACCTTGTCCACGTGCGCGGCATCGACCAGCGCGCCCATCGGTGCATCGGGCTCCAGTGGATGACGCGACTGCATGTGCTGGCCATAAGCAATCACCTGGTGCACGAAATCCTCGCGGATCGAGCGTTGCACCAGCAGCCGCGAACCGGCGGTACAGACTTCGCCCTGGTTGAAGAAGATGCCCTGCGCCACGCCCTTCGCCGCTGCATCGAGGTCGGGCGCGTCGGCGAACACCACGTGCGGGCTCTTGCCGCCGCATTCCAGCCAGACCCGCTTGAGATTGGACCGGCCTGAGTACTCCAGCAGCTTGGCGCCAGTGGCAGTGGAGCCGGTGAACGCCAGCACGTCCACGTCCATGTGCAGGGCCAGCGGTTCGCCGACGCGCGCACCCTGGCCCGGCAGCACGTTCAGCACACCCTCGGGCAGGCCCGCTTCGGCGGCCAGCGCCGCCAGCCGCAGCGCACTCAGCGGCGACCGCTCGGAAGGCTTGAGCACGACCGAGTTGCCCATCGCCAGTGCCGGCGCGATCTTCCAGCAGGCCATCAGCAGCGGGAAATTCCACGGCACGATGGCGGCCACCACGCCGGCAGCCTCGCGCGTGACCAGGCCCAGCTCGTGCGGGCCGGTGGGCGCGATTTCGCCATACAGCTTGTCCACGGCTTCGGCGGTCCAGGTCAGGCAGCGCACCACGCCGGGCAAGTCGATACGGCGGGCGTCACGCACCGGCTTGCCCATGTCCAGGGTTTCCAGCAGGGCCAGTTCATCGGCGTGCGTTTCCACCAATGCCGCCAGCGCCAGCAGCACGCGCTTGCGATGCGCCGGGCTCGCCTGCGACCAGTGGCCCACCTCGAAGCTGCGCCGCGCGGCGAGTACCGCGCGTTCGACATCCTGCGCGTCGCAGTCGGCGACCGCGCCCAGCACGCGACCGTCGATCGGGCTGATGCAGTCGAAGCGGGCGCCGCTGGCGGCATCGACATAGCGGCCGTCGATGAAGGCCTGGCCCGGCATCGACAGCTGGAGGACCAGCGCCTGCCAATGGCTGCGGTCGGGGAAATCGGCCATGGGAAGCTCCAACATTCAACGAGCCTTGGTTATACCGGGGCCGCCGCGACTCCGCCGTGACGCAGCTGCGCTACATTCATCGCATCGGACCCGATGGAGCTGGCATGAAGCGTCCCGAAAGCGACCTGCACGACCTGGCCACCCAGCGCCCCGAGTCACTGGACGCGTACTGGATGCCGTTCACCGCCAACCGCCAGTACAAGGCCGCGCCGCGCATGCTGGTACGCGCCGAAGGCATGCACTACGAGGACGTCGACGGCCGCCAGATCCTCGACGGCACCGCCGGCCTGTGGTGCTGCAACGCCGGCCACGCGCGGCCGCACATCGTCAACGCCATCGTCGAGCAGGCGCGCACCCTGGATTACTCGCCCGCGTTCCAGATGGGGTCGCCACCGGCCTTTGCGCTGGCACAGCGGCTGGCGACATTGGCGCCGCCTCCGCTCAACCATGTGTTCTTCACCAGTTCCGGCTCCGAGGCGGTGGATACCGCGATGAAGATCGTGCTGGCCTACCACCGCCAGCGCGGCGAGGGCCAGCGCACCCGTTTCATCAGCCGCGAGAAGGCTTACCACGGGGTGGGCTTCGGCGGCATGGCGCTGGGTGGGCTGCCCAACAACCGCAAAGCGTTCGGCCTGCAGCTGGGTGGTGTGGACTACCTGCGGCACACCCTGGACCTGCCGCGCAATGCGTTCAGCAAGGGCCTGCCGCGCCAGGGCGCGGAGCTGGCCGACGACCTGGAACGGCTGATCGCCCTGCACGATGCCTCGACCATCGCGGCGGTGTTCGTTGAACCCATCGCCGGATCTGCCGGGGTGATCCTGCCCGCGCCGGGCTACCTGCAGCGCCTGCGCGAGCTCTGCGACCACCACGGCATCCTGCTGGTGTTCGACGAGGTCATCACCGGTTTCGGCCGGGTCGGCATGCCCTTCGCCGCGCAGCGCTTCGGGGTCACTCCGGACCTGCTGACCTTCGCCAAGGCGGTCAGCAACGGCGCGGTGCCACTGGGCGGCGTGCTGGTCAGCGATGCCGTGCATGCGGCCCTGATGCAGGCGCCGCCGCAGGCCATCGAGCTGTTCCATGGCTACACCAACTCTGGCCATCCACTGGCCTGCGCGGCGGCGCTGGCCACGCTGGACGTCTACGCGGAAGAACGCCTGTTCGAGCGTGCCATCGAGCTGGGCGAGTACTGGCAGGAGCGGCTGCATGCCCTGCAGGCCCTGCCCAACGTGATCGATATCCGCAACTTCGGGCTGGTCGGTGCGGTCGAACTGGCGCCGCGCCGGGATGCGCCGGGCAGCCGCGGCTACGAGGTGTTCCGGCGCTGCTTCCACGACGGACGGCTGCTGGTGCGCTGTACCGGCGACATCATTGCGCTGTCGCCGCCGCTGATCGTGGACAAGGCGCAGATCGACCAGATCACCGGCACCCTGGGCGAGATGATCCGGGCCACCGCCTGAGCCCGGGCCGGCGGCGTCGAGCGGGTACAATGGTCGGTTCCGCTCCTGCTCGTTGCCGTGCCCATGGATATCGTCGTCAAAGAAGAACTCAAGGCCTACATCGACCCGCTGACCGCGGACGAACATGACGCGCTGGAGCGCAGCATCCTGGCCGAGGGCTGCCGCGATGCGCTGGTGCTGTGGGGTGATGTGCTGGTCGATGGCCACAACCGTTTCGGCATCTGCCAGAAGCATGGCCTGCCCTTCAATACCGTGCAGAACACCCGCTTCCAGAGCATGGAAGACGTGCACCTGTGGATGATCGAGCAGCACCTGGGCCGCCGGAGCGTGTCCGACTTCCAGCGCGGCGTGCTGGCGCTGCGCAAGCGTGACATCCTGGCCGCCCGCAAGCACGTCGAGCAGGCCCAGCTGCAGCGCGAGAGCGACGGCACCGCCGAGGCGGTCGAGGAGACCGGTGAGGACAGCCCGCCGTGGGAACCGGCGCCGAAGATCAGCCGTGCCGAGTTGGCGCGCGAGGCCAAGCTGAGCACCAGCCAGGTCGGCATGATCGAACGCATCCACGCCCAGGCCGCGGCCGAGGTAGTGGAAGCGGTGAAGGCCGGCGTGATCTCGATCAGCGCCGCCGCTGCCGTGGCGGACCTGCCCGAAGACGAACAGCGCGCCGCTGCCGCTGGTGGCAAGGACGAGCTGAAGCAGGCCGCCAAGCGCGTGCGCGAGTCCAAGCGCAAGCCGCGCGCACCGAAGCCGGAAGCAGCCGAGATGGACTTCGAGGAAGCGGACGAGGAGCAGATCGCCAGCCGCGACGCCGAGGTGCTGTCGGCACTGGAGCAGCTTGGCGAGGATGCCCCGGCGCTGCGCCGCCGCGTGGTCGCGCTGACCCGCGAGAACGACACCCTGCGCGCACAGCTGGCCGCGCTGCGCAAGCAGCTCGAAGCGCTCTGAAGCAACGGGTAGTGCCGGCCGCTGGCCGGCAACCCCATGAACGTACCGGGTGCGTTGCGGATGCCGGCCAGCGGCCGGCACTACCAGATGCTCATGCCGTGCCGGTTAGACTTCCGCCATGACGCCTGCCAACGATCCGCGCCGCGCACAGCTGCGGCGCCTGAAAGCCCTCGCGCTGGGCCTGCTGCTGTTGATGCTGGCCGGTTTCGCGGTCAGCCACTGGCAGGGCGAGCGCGGCATCTGGGCGTGGGTTTCGGCCTTCTGCGAAGCAGCAGCCGTAGGCGCACTGGCCGACTGGTTCGCGGTCGTTGCCCTGTTCCGGCGGCCGATGGGCCTGCCGATCCCGCATACGGCAATCATCCCGCGCAGCAAGGAACGCATCGGCGACAGCCTCGCCCTGTTCGTGCGCGACCAGTTCCTGGAGCCGCAGGTGCTGCTGGCCAAGCTGCAGGTGTTCGATCCGGCCAGCCGCCTCGGCAGTTGGCTGGCCGATCCGGCGCGCTCGCGGATGCTGGCCGACATGGCCCGCGGCTGGGCGCTGCAGGCGCTGGACTTCTTCGACGAAGCCGCCGTGCGCCGGCAGCTCCATGCGTTCGTGGTGCAGCAGCTGCGGCAGTGGAATGCCGCCTCAACCGCCGGTGAGCTGCTGGCCCTGCTGACCGCCGATGGCCGCCACCAGCGCGTGCTGGACGAGGGCCTGCAGCGCCTGGGCCGCTGGCTGGAGCAGCCGGAAGTGAAGGAGCGCGCCTCGCAGCTGATCGTGCGCTACATCCAGCGCGAATGGCCGACATTGTCGAGCACGGTGAACTGGGTCAAGCCGATCGACGAGATCGGCGACAGCCTGGCCGAGCGACTGGCGCGTGCGGTGCTGGAAGAACTGCAGCAGGTGCTGGCCGAGCCGCAGCATCCATTGCGCCAGGACTACGAGAGCTGGCTGCAGAACTACGTGCAGCGCCTGCGCGAGGACCCGGCCCTGGCCGAACGCGTCGAACAGCTCAAGCAGGAAATGATCGATCACCCGGCCCTGCAGGACTACGTGCAGGGTCTGTGGGCGCGCATCCACGCCAGCCTGCGCAGCGACCTGCAGCGCGAAGACTCGGCGCTGGTCGGCCACCTGCAGCGCAGCCTCGCCTCGCTGGGCAGCAGCCTGCAGGCCGACCCGGCCCTGCGCGAGGCGCTCAACCAGCATCTACTGGAGGGCGCACAGCGCCTCACCGGCCGCCTGCGCGAAGGCGTGACCGCGCACATCGCGCAGACCGTAAAGAGCTGGGACGAGCGGCATCTGGTCGAACAGCTGGAACTGAGCGTGGGCCGCGACCTGCAGTTCATCCGCTTCAACGGCACCCTGGTGGGCGGCCTGATCGGCCTGCTGCTGCACGCAGCGACGGTGGTGTTCAGGTTCTAGGCGCCCGTGCGGTAGTCGATCCCCGCCCTGCGCAAAGGCCGGAATTCATCACGCTTGATTAACGAAATGCGAATGCCTATCATTTGCCGATCGGTTGTACGCTTAGCCAAGCGGGGCACGGAAGCACGCACCCACCCGCCCCTTCGCCCGTGTACATCCCCCGACTACCGGGTCGCCCGCACTACACGGGTGGCGCACCGTCGATGGGACTCGCTGGGCGACGTGCGCGGAGCGCACGGCTGCTGCGTCTGCGCATTCCATCGCCTGTTTCGTCCTGCATGGAATCGCACCGATGGCAATGCCGCTGAACCACCCTCGTCCCACTCTGCTGGCCCTGGCCGTGACCGCACTGATGATCGCCCCGCTGGCCCACGCCGACGGCACTGCCGATCCTTCCGCGCGCACGCTGGATACGGTCCAGGTCACCGCTGACGGCGATATCGTCGACAGCTATACGGTCAAGCGTGCCAGCACGGCCACCAAGCTCGGCCTGTCGCTGCGCCAGACGCCGCAGTCGATGACCGTGGTCACCCGCCAGCGCCTGGACGACATGGGCCTGTTCTCGCTGTCCGATGTGATGGGCCAGGTCACCGGCGTGGCGGTATCGGTCACCGACAGCGAGCGCATCAACTACGTCTCGCGCGGCTACAACATCACCAATTTCCAGGTCGATGGGATGCTCAACACCTTCGGTGGGTACATCAAGACCAACACCGACAGCGTGATCTATGACCGCATCGAAGTGGTGCGCGGCGCAACCGGCCTGACCACCGGTGCCGGCGATCCGTCCGGCACCATCAACTTCGTGCGCAAGCGTCCTACCGACAGCTTCCAGATGAGCGCCAACCTGACCCTCGGGCGTTGGGGCAACCAGCGCCTGGAAGCCGACCTCGGTGGCCCGGTTGCGCTCGACGGCCGCATCCGCGCGCGCGTGGTGGCGGCCAAACAGCAGAGCGACTCGTTCCGCGATGTCTACAAACTGGACAAGGACGTGTTCTACGGCATCGTCCAGGCCGACATTACCGACACGACCCTGCTCGAGGCCGGCTACGAATACCAGTCGCCGCGCACCACAGGCGTGACCTGGGGCGTGGTGCCGTACTGGGGGTCCGATGGCCAGCCCGCCAACCTGCCGCGCTCGACCAACCTGTCCGCCCGCTGGAGCAGTTGGCCGATCATCGAAAAGAGCGCATTCGCACGCCTTGAGCAGCAGTTGGGCAACGGCTGGACCGCTAAAGCCGCCTATACCCGCTCCAAGCGCGAAACCGACGGTGCGGTGTGGTACGGGGCCTCCGGCTACCCGAATGCCGATGGCAGCGGCATCAGCGCCTTCGTCGGCAGCTTCGGCGAGAACGGCGACATGCAGGTATTCGACTTCAACGTTGGCGGTCCGTTCCGGCTGTTCGGCCGCGAACATGAGCTGGTGCTCGGTTTCGGCCAATCGGTGCGCAAGGGTGACGTGCCTGCCACCGACACCGCTGCCTACCCGGACAGCTACACCCGTGTACCGGATTGGCACCGCTGGAACGGCGACGTCGCGCCGCTGCAGGTCACCCGCCTGGGCTATCTGGCTTCTGAAGACGAACTGCGCCAGCGCGCGGCCTATCTGGCGACGCGCCTGCAGCTGGCCGATCCGTTGACCGCGGTGCTCGGCGCGCGCTACGGCAGCTGGGAAACGCGCACCTGGAACTACACCCATGACGCCGCCGGTCGCCTGACCGATACGCGTCGCGGCGGCTACAAGCCGGACGACTCGCTCACTCCGTACGCCGGCTTCATCTACGACTTCAACCGCTACTTCAGCGGCTACGTCAGCTACACCGACATCTTCCAGCCGCAGAACTACCGTGACCGGGACAACAACTACCTCGAACCGGTGGTCGGTGACATGTGGGAGGCCGGCGTCAAGGCCGAGTTCTTCGACGGTCTGCTGAATGCTTCCGCGGCCGTGTTCAAGGGCCAGAAGGACAACGTTGCCGAGCTCGACGACTCGGTGCCGGAAAACTCGCTGCCGGGTGGGGTCAGTGCCTACCGCTCCACCGGCAAGGGCAACAAGGTCAAGGGCTGGGAGATCGAAGCACAAGGCAGCCTTGGTGAGAACTGGAACCTGGCGGCCGGCTTCACCCACACCGTCAGCCGCAATGCGCAGGGCGTGCGCCAGAACACCGTCATCCCGGTCGATCTGTTCCGCCTCAACGCCAGCTGGCGACCGGGCGGCGCTGAAGGCCGCTTCTGGCTGGGCGGAGGCGCCACCTGGCAGAGCGGTATCTGGAGCCTGAGCAACAAGCCGCGTGCGGATTTCCTGACCAGCGGCAAGCGCGACCGCGTGGCAATCGAACAGGGCGACATCTACCTGCTCAACCTGTCGGCGGGCTATCGCTTCAACGAGAACTTCACCGCGCAGGTAAACGTGAACAACCTGCTGGACAAGAAGTATTACAACCGCGTCGGTTTCTATGACGGCGTGTTCTGGGGCGAACCACGCAATGTCACCGTGACGCTGCGCTGGAAGCTCTGACCCTCGATGGATGGCACCGGTTCTGCGACCGGTGCCCGGCCACGGATGGCCAACCCCGGCGCGCTGCGGTGCGCCGGTTCCTTTTCACTGAAACCTGCAGGAATGCCGTGGACCGCTCGCCCGCAACCGCCAGCCCCCGCACCTTCTTCTCCAACCCGCGCTGGGGCGTGCTGTCACGCTCGCTGGCGGCGATCTTCGGCGGCTACGCGCTGGCCGCGGTGACCAGCGTGTTCTGCGCGGTGGTCCTGCCCGGCGCACGTGGCCAGACCGTGCTGACCGGCATGCTGCTGGCCATTCTGGTGGCCGCCTGTGCGGCGCTGTGGGCGTTCGCCACCCGCAGCGCGCTGCGTGCGTGGGTCGGCATCCTCGCCCCCACCCTGCTGATGGCAGCCATCGCGCGCATGCTGGGGGCCTGGGCATGAAGAATGGATTCCGCCAGTCGATGGCCTGGCTGCACACCTGGACCGGCCTGCTGGTCGGCTGGTTGCTCCTGCTGATCTTCATGGCCGGCACGGCCAGTTACTACCGCGAGGAAATCAGCCGCTGGATGCGTCCTGAGCTGCCCTCCACCAACGTCAGCATCGACGTCGCCGCGCAGCGTGCCGTGGATTACCTGCAGGCCAATGCCGCGCAGGCCGAGAACTGGTTCGTAACGTTGCCGCAGCCGCGCAACCCCGCCATGCAGATGTTCTGGCGGCTGCCGCCGGAGCTGGCCGACCCCAGCCGTGGCCGTCGCGGTGGCTTCGGCGACGCAACACTGGACCCGAACACCGGGCAGGCACTGAAGGCCCGCGAGACCCGAGGCGGTGATTTCTTCTACCGCCTGCATTTCGACCTGCACTACATCCCGGTGCTGTGGGCGCGCTACCTGGTCGGCTTCTGCGCGATGTTCATGCTGGTGGCAATCATCACCGGCGTCATCACCCACAAGAAAATCTTCAAGGACTTCTTCACCTTCCGCAAGGACAAGGGCCTGCGGTCCTGGCTCGATTTCCACAACGTCAGCGCGGTGATGGCCCTGCCCTACCACGCGATGATCACCTACACCGGCATCGTCACCCTGATGATCATGTACCTGCCGTGGGGGGTGAAAGTCGCCTACCCACAGGACGAGGACAAGTTCTTCAGCGAAGCCTTCGGCGGCATGCCGGAGGTGACTGCACCTGCCGAAGGCCACGTCACGCCGCTGCCGATCGCGCAGCTGCTGGACAGCGCGCGTGCACACTGGCACGGCGTGGAAGTGGCCGGTTTCACTGTGTCCAATCCGGGCGCCGCCAATGCGGTGATCGACATCCGCCAGCGTGACGGCAAGCGCCTGTCCACCGACACCCCGGCCGTGCGCTACGACATGGTCAACGGCACGCTGCTGGAAGAGACGCCGCCGTCCGGCGGCGCCACCGCTACCCGTGGTGTGCTGTACGGCCTGCATCTGGCGCGCTTCGCCGACTGGGGCCTGCGTGCGCTGTTCTTCCTGTCCGGCCTGGTCGGCTGCCTGATGGTCGCCAGCGGCGTGGTGCTGTGGGCGGTGAAGGAACGACCCAAGCACGCCAAGAGTGGCCGCATCGGCTTCGGCCTGCGCCTGGTCGACGCGTTGAACATCGGCACCGTCGCCGGCCTGCCGATCGCGTTCGCCGCGTACTTCTGGGGCAATCGCCTGCTGCCGCTGGACATCGCCGAACGCTCCACTGCCGAGGCCAACACGTTCTTCTATGCCTGGGGTGCGGCATTACTGGCCGCCTTCATCTGGCCCAAGCGGATGATGTGGGCATGGCAGCTGTACCTGGGCGCGGCCGCGTTCGCGCTGGTGCCGGTGGTCAATGCACTGACCACGCATGCGCACCTGGGCAACACCCTGCGCAACGGCGACTGGGTGCTGGCCGGCTTTGACCTGTCGATGATCGCCTTCGGTGCGATGCTGGCGTTGTGCGGTTGGCGCATGCAGCGCTGGACGCCGCCGCTGTCTGCGGCCGAGAAGAAGAAGCGTGCCGCGGCGGCGGCGCCCAAGGCCCCGGTGGACGCTGCGGAAACCGCCGAAGCGGAGGCCAGCGCATGATGTTGCTGGCGTTGACCCTGTCGTTCTCTGCGTTCACCGCGTTGTCGCTGGCGATGGAGAAACACCAGCATGACCTGCATGGCAAGGCCGCGGCCGCGCCGGCACGTCGCACGCAATGGCGGGTGCTGGGTTGGGTGCTACTGACGGTAGCGTTTGCACTGTGCGTGGTCGACCACGGCTGGGCAATGGGCCCGGTACTGTGGCTGGGCGTGATGACCGTGGGCGGCGTGGTGTTGTCGTTCGGGTTGTATCCGTACCGGCCGAAGTGGATCGCACCACTGGCCCTGGCACTGCCCGTGATCGGGCTGCTGGTGGCGTTGGTGTAGCAGAGCCACCGGGGCCGGATCCCTTGCGCGCAGCGCAAGGGATCTGACCCCTGGTACGTAGATCCGGATGGGGTCAGAGCCCCTTCGCTTCGCGCAGGGGGATCCGCCCCCGGGCGTCGGCTTACCCCAACCGCTTCAGTTCCCACGCACGGTGGATGCGCGCGTTGCGCTCGAAATCCGGGCCGATGGTGCGCGCGGTGATTTCGCGGCACTGGGCAAATTCGGCGATGGCGTTCTCTTCCAGCTTGAAGCGGCGGAAGTTGTTGGAGAAATACAGCACGCCACCCGGCGCCAGTCGCGCCACTGCTGCGCGCAGCAGTTTCAGCTGCTCGCGCTGCACGTCGAAGTCGTCGGCACGCGCGGAGTTGGAGAACGTCGGCGGGTCACAGAAGATCACGTCGTACTGCCCGCGGTCACCTTCCAGCCATGCCATCGCATCGGCCTGCACCAGCAGGTGCTGGTTGCCACCCTGCCCGTTCAACGCCAGGTTGTCGTAGCACCACTGCAGGTAAGTCGCCGAAAGATCGACGCTGGTGGTACTGGCCGCACCGGCCACGGCGGCCTGCACGCTGGCCACGCCGGTATAGCAGAACAGGTTGAGGAAACGCTTGCCACGCGCCTGCTCGGCCATCATCCGGCGCAGCGGGCGATGGTCGAGGAACAGGCCGGTATCAAGGTAGTCGAACAGGTTCACCTGCAGCAGCGCATTGTTCTCGCGCACCACGATGAATTCATCACGCTGTTCGAAACGGCCGTACTTGCTGCCACCCTTGCCGCGCTCACGCGACTTCATCGACACCTGCTCCGGCGGCACGCCGAACACTTCCCGTGCAGCGGCCAGCAGTTCGTTGCGGCGACGACGCACGTCGTTCTCTGGAATCGCGGCCGGCGCGGCATATTCCTGCACGTGCAGGAAGGTGCGGCGCTGACCACCGTCTTCTTCGTAGACATCGATGGCCGCCGCATATTCGGGCAGGTCGGCATCGTAGGCACGGAAGCAGGTGATGTCCTCCCGGGCGCGCCAGCTCTTGAACTTCTTCAGGTTCTTGCGCAGGCGGTTGGCCACCATCTGCGCGCCTTCGCTCAGCTCACGCGGCTGAGCCGGGTCGCGTCCGGGCACGGCGATCGGGTCGCAGATGATCAGCGCGCATTCCAGCGCACCGTTGAACATCTGGTACTTCTTGCCCGCACGCAGGCCAGTGGCAAAGGCCAGCTCGTCGTTGCCGCACAGCAGGCTCGCACGCCACTGCGGCACCGCCTTCTGCAGCGCGTTGCCCAGCGCACGGTACAGCGCCGGATCGGCGGCCAGGCGCTCGTCGTACGGCGGATTGCAGACTACCGCGCCAATTTCCTGCTCCGGCGCAGCCAGGTCGGCTACGTCTGCGCGAGTGAAACGGATGGCGTGGGCGACGCCGGCAACTTCAGCGTTCTCGCGCGCCGCCTGGATCGCGGTCGGGTCGATGTCGCTACCGTGGATGACCGGCTTCAGCGCGGCGAGGCCAGCTGCTTCGCGGTCACGTGCCTCGCTCTGGATGGTCTTCCAGGCGGCCTTGTCGAAGCCCAGCCAGCGGCTCGGCGGCAGGCTGCCGTGGCGCATCAGGCCGGGCGCAACGTCGGCGGCCATCAGCGCACCTTCGATCAGCAGCGTGCCGCTGCCGCACATCGGGTCCAGCAGGCCACCACCGGCGGCGTGCAGGCGCGGCCACTGCGCACGCAGCAGCAGCGCGGCAGCCAGGTTTTCCTTCAGCGGCGCCTCGTGGGCGGCACCTCGCCAGCCACGGCGGTGCAGCGAGCCGCCGCCGAGGTCGATCGACAGCGAGGCACGGCCCTTGCGCAGTGACAGGTTCACGCGCACGTCCGGCAGGTCGGTGTTGACCGAAGGGCGCTCGAGGCCTTCGTCACGCATGCGGTCGACAATGGCGTCCTTGATCCGCTGCGCAGCGAAGCGCGCATGGGTGATCTTGTCGCCGGACACGTGCGCATCCACCGCCAGGGTCATTTCCGGCTTGATGTGCTCGTGCCACGGCAGGGCGCGCACGCCGTCGTACAGGGCCTGCTCGTCCGGGCACTCGAACGCATCGATCGGCCACAGCACACGACTGGCCAGGCGCGACCACATCACGATCCGCAGCGCCTGCTCCAGTTCGCCCTCGGCGTTGACGCCGGCAATGGTAGCAGTGGCCTTTTCCAGGCCCAGGGCCGACAGCTCATCGGCAAGCAGGTATTCCAGGCCCTTGGCGCAGGAGACAAAAAATTTCACGGGATCGGTTCACAGGTGGTCAGGCACGGCAGGAAGCCGGGCCATTCAAGAGGGAGGGCCGTGGACACGGCCGGCAGGCCCGCGCCGGGGGCGGCGGGGCTGCCATTGTAGTCAATGCGGGCGGGCGCGCCGTGCGCCCGGGCTTCACAGCTGGCGCAACAGGCGCTCGAAGGCCTGCGCAGAGGCCTCCACATGCCGTTCCAGGCGGTGGCCGTCGTCGACCAGCAGCAGCTGCGCCGAACGCGCCTGGGCCCAGGCAATCACGCCTGCGGCCGGCACCACCTCGTCATGCCAGGCCTGCACCACCGTGGTCGGCACCGGCGCGGCGTCCAGCGCCGGCATCGGGCCCATGGTGGTCGGCGGCACCATCAGGAACAGGCCGGCCACCGGCACCTGCAACGAGGCGATGGCGGAGATATAGGCGCCCAGGCTGGAGCCGGCCAGCACCACCGGACCCTGCTGGGCGGCGATGGCGGTGCGTTCGACCAGGCGGCGCAGGCGGGTCGGCACGTCGCCCACCCGGCTGACCTCGCTCATCGCGTCCAGGTCGGTGTAGTCCGGGCGCTCATGGGTCCAGCCCAGGCGCTGCGCCACGTCGGCCAGCGCGGTGACCTTGGTCGCCTCCGGGCCGCTCTCGAAACCGTGGGACAGGATGCAATGGCCGCGGCTCATGCGCGCGCTCCAGGCGAGCGGGCCAACGAGGAAAGGAAAGGCAGGTTCATGCCGCAATGCTAGCATCGCCAGATGCCCAACCCGCTCCTGCCCGGCCTGCAGCTGCAGCCCCTGCCCTACCAAGACCGCCTGCCGCTGCGCGACCCGGCCACGCTGGAGATGGTGGTGATCCACTGCACCGAGCTGCCCGATCTGGCGATGGCCCGCGAGTACGGCGAGCGCGTGCTGTACGACAGCGGCGCCGGCAACAGCGGTCACTTCTACATCGACCGCGATGGCAGCGTGGTGCAGTACGTGGCACCGGAACGCGTGGCCCACCACGTGCGCGGCATGAACGCACACACGCTGGGCATCGAGCTGGTCAATACCGGCCGCTACCCGCACTGGTTCGACAGCCGCCAGCAGGCGATGGACGAGGCCTACACCGAGGCGCAGCTGCAGGCGCTGGAGCAGCTGCTGCTGGCGCTGGTAGCGCGCTACCCGTCGCTGCGGCGGATTGCCGGGCACGACCAGCTGGACCTGGAGCAGGTGCCGGCCAGCGATGACCCGGCGCTGATGGTGGCGCGCAAGCGCGACCCGGGGCCGTTGTTCCCGTGGGCACGGATTCTGGCGAAGGTGCCGCTGCAGGGGTTGGAGTAAGCAGCAGGGCTGCGCCCTGCACCTGCAGAGGCAACGTCAACGTCAAACGCTGGCATTGCGTGGGATGGCGAGGTGCGTCCGGTTGCGAGGGACGCCGTAAACCCATCCATGGGGGCTTGGTCGCGGCATCCATGCCGCGGACACCCTCGCAACCGGACCCACCCCGCCTTCGACAGATCTCCGCGATCTGCCGGATACCCGGGGTCGGATCCCGTTGCTACGCAACGGGCTCTGACCCCAATCTGCATTCGATGGGGTCGGTCGATGGGGGCACAACCGTTTCCGCTGGGAAACTGATCCGACCCCGCGCGGCTCAGGCGCCGGTCGCGACCGGGCGGCTGCTGTCGCTCACCCATCCGCTCCAGGAATCGGCATAGATGCGTGCGCCGGACAGACCGGCCGCTTCCATCGCCAGCAACAGGTGGCAGGCGGTCACGCCGGAGCCGCACATCAGCACCACCTGCTGCGGATCGCGGTTACCGATCACGCCCTGCAGTTCGGCACGCAGTTCCTGTGCATCGCGCAGGTGGCCGTCGACTACGTTCAGCGCAAACGGACGGTTGACCGCACCGGGCACATGGCCGGCGACCGGATCCAGCGGCTCCACTTCACCACGGAAGCGTTCGCCCGCGCGTGCGTCGACCAGCCAACCCGGCGCATGCTTCAAACGGGCGGTGATTTCGTCGGCATTGGCGATCTGAGCAGTGTCGAAACGGCCCGGGTAAGCCGGCAGCGCCGTTACTTCGCCCTGGCCGGTTGCCAACGCATGACCTGCGGCCTGCCAGGCGGCGATGCCACCGTCGAGCACGGCCACCTTGTCGTGCCCGATCAGGCGCAGCAGCCACCACAGACGCGAGGCGGCCATGCTGCCGTCGCTGCCGTCGTAGACCACCACCTGTGTGTCGGGACCGATACCCCATCGACCCAGCGTCGCGGCAAAGGCATCGCTGTCCGGCAACGGATGGCGGCCGTGGCCGACGCGCCCCAGATCGGACAGATCGCGGTTGAGATCGGCATACACCGCGCCCGGAACATGCCCCGCAAGGTACTGGCCGCTGCCGGCCTGCGGATCGGCCAGCGAGGAACGCGCATCGACCACGCGCACTGCCGTGCTGGCGGTGGCACGCGCGTCGACCACGCGTACGTCCTCGCCCAGGGCAGCGGCCAGGGTGGCGACATCGACCAGGGTGGTCCACGGCGGATCGATCGGCTTCATTGCACTTGCTCCAGGCGGCGACGCAGGTTGTACAGGATGGCCGCGGTCGCCCCCCAGATACGCTGGCCCGGCCAGCCGTATTCGAGGACGTGGCGGACGCGGCCGCGATGATTGATTTCGACCTGGCGCAGGTTGTCGGCGGCCATCAGGTAGTCCAGCGGCACCTCGAACACCTCGGCCACTTCGCTGGGTTGCGGCACCGGCACGAAATCCGGATCGACCACCGCCACCACCGGGGTGACCCGGTAGCCGGTGATGGTCACGAACGGATCGAGATAGCCCAATGCCTGCACCTGGCCAGGTGCCAACGCGATCTCTTCCTGGCTCTCGCGCAGTGCGGCCGCCAGTGCGTCGCGGTCATCGGGTTCGGTACGACCACCGGGGAATCCAACCTGGCCACCATGCGTGCGCAGGGTTTCGGTGCGGCGGGTGAGGATCACCTGTGCACCGTTGGCGCGCGGCACGATACCGGCCAGCACCGCCGCTTCCACTGGCGGTCCCGGCGGCAGCAGGTCGATCAGTTCGCTGCGGTTCCAGCCATCGCCCGCGGGGGGATCGGCCAGCGGATGCAGCGCGCGCATCAGACGGTGATGGTCGGCCAGTGAGCCGCGCAGGGATTGCTGGAGTTTTTCGCGCAATGGCTGCACGCGATGCAGGATGCGACTGCGTTCGTCGTTGCTCATCGACGACCACCGTGCGATTTCATCGAGATGCCGCCCGCAGCCGGTGCACTGCCGGTCTGGATCCAGCTTGCACACGCCGATGCAGGGACTTGCGACAACACGCGCCGTTTCTTCCATTGTTTGCACCCGGCAACAGTAGCGCGATTAGGCTGGATTTGCGCGGGGTGAAGATGCGGCGCGCGGCACGCTGGCTGCGAGGTGGAGCGTGAACGGTAGAGTCGACTGTCAGTCGACTATCGCGCGTAGCGCAGGGATTTCCCCAGGCTGGCCGCAGAGCAGTCAACTGACAGTCGACTCTGCAACCGCGCGCAAACAAAAACGCGCCGGTGAAATCACCGGCGCGTTGATGTTGACGCTGTTTGTTACTTGACGCTGACCAGCTTGATCTCGAACTGCACAGCCACGTTCGGCGGGAACGGGGTGCGCGGGTCGGCACCGTAGGCCTGGTCCGGCGGCAGGGTGACTTCCCACTTCGAGCCTGCCGGCATCTGCAGCAGGGTCTCGCGCATGGCCTTCATTTCGACTTCGCTGACCTTGATCGACGGGATCTGCTGGGCCGGGCGGGCTTCGGTCGGGCGCTGGCCGTACGGGAACGGACCGGCCACTTCCAGCTGCACGGTGCTGGCCTGGGTCGGCTTGGCACCCTTGCCGGCTTCGACCACGCGGTACTGGACGCCGCTCGGCAGGGACTGCACGCCGGCCTTGGCCTTGTTCGCCGCGATGAACTGGTCGCTCTTGGTCTTGTTTTCGGCAGCAGCCTTTTCGTACTCGGCCTTGGCAGCCTGGGCACGGCCCTGCTCGCGCTTCTGGAACGCTTCAACGGCCGGCTTCAGCTGCTCGGCGGTGATGGCCGGCTGCTTCTTGGCGTAGGCGTCCTGCAGGCCCTTCACCACCGAATTGATGTCCAGCTGCTCACCGCGACCGGTCAGCTCCGCCAGGTTGTTGCCGTAGTCGTAACCGAAGTAATAACTCAGCTTGCCCTTCTCGGACGCGATGTCCTGGGCGAAGGCATTGCCCGTCAGGGCCAGGGCCGCGACGGCGACCGCGATAGAACGCAACTTCATCAAACAGTTCTCCAGGGGTGGTAACTCAGGGACGTTCTGCGCCGCCCTGAGGCGACGGGTTAGGATAACGGGCGCAACGTGTAACCGCTACTCACGATGCAGGCTATGACCCGTCTGCGTTTGCAGAGTTCAATATCACTATTTTTTAACGTTTCTGGAGTTTCCCCGTGGCAGATGCCCTGATCGCTGTCGCCGACGACGGCGCCATCCGCACCGTGACCGTCCAGCGCCCGGACAAGCTCAACGCCCTGAACGCCGCGACCCTGCAGGCCCTGGCCGAGGCGTTCAGCGCCGCCGCCGCCGACCCGGAGGTGCGCGTGGTGGTGCTGACCGGTGCCGGCCCGAAGGCCTTCGTGGCGGGCGCCGACATCGCCGAAATGAACACACTCAGTGCGGTTCAGGGACGTGATTTCTCGCTGCTGGGCCAGGCGCTGATGCGCCAGATCGAACGCATGCCCAAGCCGGTCATCGCCCGTGTGAACGGCTTTGCGCTGGGCGGCGGGCTGGAACTGGCGATGGCCTGCCACCTGCGCATCGCCGCCGATAGCGCCAAGGTCGGCCAACCGGAAATCAACCTTGGCCTGATTCCCGGCTTTGGTGGCAGCCAGCGCCTGCTGCGCCTGTGCGGCCGCGCCGCCACCCTGGAACTGTGCCTGCTGGGTGCTCCGATCAACGCGGCGCGTGCGCTGGAACTGGGCATCGTCAACGAGGTGGTCCCCGCCGCCGAACTGGACAATCGCGTGCAGGACGTCGCCCGCCAGTTGGCGCGCTCGGCGCCGCTGGCCCTGCGCGGCCTGCTTGATGCCGTGCACGTTGGTGGCGAATGCAGCCTGGAAGCGGGGCTGGAGTACGAAAGCGCGCAGTTCGGCCTGCTGTTCGCCACCGAGGACATGCGCGAAGGAACCAGCGCGTTCCTGCAGCGCCGCCCGCCGGCCTTCCAGAACCGCTGACGCCATGGCATCCCGACCCAACCCCGCGCAACTGTTCGCCCGGGTCCAGGCAGACGATCTCGATGGCGCCCTGCAGGCCGGCCTGATGGACTATGTGGCCCGTACCGGCGACGAACAGCTGGTACCCGGCCACCCGGAGCTTCCACAACGCCTGCACCAGGCCCAGCAGCAGCTGCAGAACGCCTGGGCCGCACGCGAACGCTACCGCACCCGTGCCGTGCGTCTGGCGCGGCGTGAGGCCGAACGCGACGCAAGGCGCACGCCCGCCACGGCACCGGATATGAAGCCCGCACTGCCCGCCGCAGCGGCCGCGATTCTCGCCCGGGCCAAGGCCCGCGCCACCGGCAAGGAACAGTAATGGCCGCGAAGAAGACCGCGCGCGCACCTGCGCGCCGTGGCAGCGTGATGCCGCGCGCCGACGTGGTGGAAATGTTCACCCGGCTGCGCGAACTCAATCCGCACCCGAAGACCGAGCTGGAATACAGCTCGCCGTTCGAACTGCTGGTGGCGGTCGCGCTGTCGGCGCAGGCCACCGACGTGGGCGTCAACAAGGCCACGCGCCGCCTGTTCCCGGTGGCCAATACCCCGGCAAAGATCCTCGCACTTGGCGAGGACGGACTGAAGCAGTACATCGCCACCATCGGTCTGTTCAATGCCAAGGCAAAGAACGTGATCGCCACCTGCGCGATCCTGCTGGAGAAGCACGGCGGTGAAGTTCCGCGCGATCGCGATGAACTGGAAGCGCTGCCGGGCGTGGGCCGCAAGACCGCCAACGTGGTGCTCAACACTGCGTTCGGTGAGCCGGTGATGGCGGTGGACACGCATATATTCCGCGTCTCCAACCGCACCGGCCTGGCACCTGGCAAGAATGTGCGCGAAGTGGAAGACAAACTGGTGAAGGCCATTCCGGCCGAGTTCCTGCTCGACGCGCATCACTGGCTGATCCTGCACGGACGTTATGTATGCAAGGCGCGCAAGCCGGATTGCCCGGGCTGCGTGATCGCCGACCTGTGCCGGTTCAAGGAAAAGACCACGGCCGAGGCGTGACCGCGTTCGTGGTGTGACAAAACAAAGACGGCGGGCACAAGGCCCGCCGTCTTCGTTTGCAGACAAGGTGCTTCAGGTGATCAGAACGACAGGTCGCCCCAGACGCCGAATTCCTTGGTCTTGTCGTTCTTCTTGTCGCCGGCGTTGGCCAGGTGCGTGTACTTGTACACAGTCGACAGCTTGAGGTTCTTCATGACCGGGAACTCGACACCGACGTTCCAGTACTTGTCGCTCAGGGTCGGGTCCAGGGTCTTGCTGACGTCGGTGTCATCGTAACGACCGAACACGTTGATGCCGCCGTCGGTGACGCGCACGCTGCCCCACACCGACCAGCCGCTGGTCTTGTCGGTAGCAACGGTCATCACGTTGTTGAGGTTCTTGGCCTGGAAGTACTCGCCACCGACGCGGAAGTCGCTGCTGGCGTAGGCGACCATCGCATTGGCGCGGGTGTAGGTGTTCTCGGCGCTCTGGATGTCGGTTTCCTTGCCCAGCTTGCCGCTGTAGCCACCGACGGCAACCACGAAGTTCTCGTTCGGGGTATAGGCCGCACGACCTTCCACGTCCATGCCCTTGCTGCGGGTCGGGTTCTTGTAGCCGGCGCCGGACACGACCGAGACCGCGTAGTTGAAGTTGTTGCCCAGGTTGCCGAAGCCATGCAGGCCCCAGTCGGACGAGTTGCCGTACTTCAGGCGATCGGTCAGGGTGTTCTCGACATAACGCATGCCGTAGAACTTCTCGACGTACGGGATCCACGGCATGTCGGCGGCACCGACGCGCAGGTTGAAGGCCGGGTCGAAGCTGCCCTGCACGTAGGCCTTCTTGACGAACAGTTCGGTGTTGCCGATGGCCGAGCTGTACTGGAAGTCGGTGGTCAGGTTGGCCGACCAGATGTCGTTGAACTTGTGGTCGACGGTCAGGTAGAAGCGCTTGACGTCCAGACCGGTGCCGCTGGCGGCGGTGTCCTTGCCGTTGCTGGTCTTGTCGATGTTGGTCAGGTCGAAGAACATGCGACCGCCGATCTTGTTGTCATTGACCAGCTTGGCCAGCTTGTCGACGCTGGTCTGGGTCTTCTGTGCACCTTCCAGAGCCTGGGCCTGGGTGATGTTCACTTCGGACTGCGCATCGGACTGTGCCTGCAGCGCCTGCGAATCGTTCTGCAACTGCTGGACCTGGGCCTGCAGGGCAGCGATCTGCGCCTGCAGCTGCTGCAGCTGTGCCTGGGATACGCCCGTGCTGGCGGGAGCTGCGAAGGCGTCGGCGGAAACCAGACCGAGGCTTGCAACGACCGCGGCGGCGAGCAAATGGGAACGCATTTTGGATTTCTCCAGAGGGTTGGAATGGCTTGGGCAGAACGCCACGCCGGCAGGCCGGTCAAGCGTTTTGCGAACATTCCGTTAAAACCATGACAGCCGAATGACAACCTGAGCACCAACCACAGATTTCTTCGTGCGGTCATGCGCACGACTCATTTGCCGCCACATCCTTGTCGATCCCTTGCGGCATATGGCGTCACGTATCAGCGTTCATGCGCGGACCTGTCGCTGCGGGACCTTCACCGGCACCGCTGGTTTCGCGTGGATGACGCAGCATCACTGCGGAATGCCAGGCCGCGACGGCATTGACGACCACTCCGGACAGGCCATCAGCGACATATAGAGCGTGATCGCAACCGGGCCACGCCCGTCTCCGGCGCATCGGTCATCACGTTGCCAGCGGTACGCAGAACCTTCACACCCCTGCTGTGCGGGCGCCGGACAACGCTGTAACGGTTGCGTCATACAACGGTCCCTGCGCTGTCATCGAACCGTTATGGAATGTGCGCCGGGCGGGTAACCCCGCATCCCAATCAACCCAGGAGCCACCCCGTGATCCACGCCTTCAAGTCGCGCGTTGCCGTTGCCGTCTTCGCAGCGTCGTCCGTGTTCGCCGCCAACGCCGCTGAAATCACCGGTGCGGGCGCCTCGTTCATCTACCCGGTGATGTCGAAGTGGTCGGCCGACTACAACGCCGCCACCAGCAACAAGGTCAACTACCAGTCGATCGGCTCCGGTGGTGGTATCGCCCAGATCAAGGCCAAGACCGTTGATTTCGGCTCCTCCGACGCCCCGCTGAAGCCGGAAGAACTGGCCGCTGCGGGCCTGGCCCAGTTCCCGTCGGTGATCGGCGGCGTGGTGCCGGTGGTCAACGTTGCCGGCATCGCTCCGGGCGCGCTGAAGCTGGACGGCACCGTGCTGGCAAACATCTTCCTGGGCAAGATCAAGACCTGGAACGACCCGGCCATCGCTGCGCTGAACCCGGGCGTGACCCTGCCGAGCGCCAAGATCACCGTCGTGCACCGTTCGGATGGTTCGGGCACCACCTTCAACTTCGTCAACTACCTGTCCAAGGTCAGCCCGGAGTGGAAGACCTCGGTCGGTGAAGGCACCTCGGTCCAGTGGCCGGCCGGCATCGGTGGCAAGGGCAACGAAGGCGTTGCTGCCTACGTGAAGCAGATCAAGGGCGGCATCGGCTATGTCGAACTGTCCTACGCACTGCAGAACAAGCTGTCGTACACCGCCATGAAGAACGCTGCCGGCACGTTCGTGCAGCCGAGCGACGCCTCGTTCGCCGCCGCCGCTGCCAGCGCCGACTGGGCCAGCGCGAAGGACTTCTACCTGGTGATGACCAACGCGCCAGGCGCCGAGTCCTGGCCGATCACCGCCACCAACTTCATCCTGGTGCACAAGAAGCCGAAGAACCCTGCCAACGGCAAGGCCACCCAGGAGTTCTTCCGCTGGGTCTACAAGAGCGGCGACGCCCAGGCCCGCCAGCTGGACTACGTGCCGCTGCCGGACAGCCTGGTGCGCCAGATCGAGACCTACTGGACGCAGAACCTGAAGTAAGCGCGTTCCCCCGCAGGAATGGGATCGGCGGGCCCTCTCTCCCCCGCCGATCCCACCCGGGCGCGAGATCCTCGAGATCTCGCGCTCTTCTTGTTTTTTGGGGTTGGTCGTGAAAGGCGCTGCGCTGTCGCTGGTCCGTAGTTGAGTCGGTGCGCAGATCCGGGGTCTCCGGGCCCCTGCCGGGTCGGAGCCAGCCCTGTGAAACCCTTGTCGGAACGTGATCGAGGACACCTCTGTCATGGTCGTAATACGGCTGTAACAAAAACATCATTTCATAGCCGCATCCGCCGACGCCGTCGGCTCTACCCCGCTATGGAGTGACCATGAAACTGCACTCGGCCGGCCTCGCCGCCCTTTCCCTGGCCATTGCCCTGGGCCTGTCGGCCTGCGGTGGCGACAAGCAGGCCGCGCAGCAGCCGGCTGCCGACGGTGCCGCCGCCCCGGCCGCTGCCGGTGCCAAGGTGACCGCCGAAGTGTCCGGTGCCGGCGCTTCCTTCATCTTCCCGCTGGTTTCCAAGTGGTCGGCTGACTACAACGCCAGCACCGGTGCCAAGATCAACTATCAGTCGATCGGCTCCGGTGGCGGCATCGCCCAGATCAAGGCCGGCACGGTCGACTTCGGTTCCTCCGACAAGCCGCTGAGCAGCGAAGAGCTGGCCCAGGCCGGCCTGGCGCAGTTCCCGTCCGCCATCGGCGGCGTGGTCCCGGTGGTCAATATCGAAGGCCTGGAAGGCGGCAAGCTGCGCCTGAGCGGCGCCCTGCTGGCCGACATCTTCCTGGGCAAGGTCAAGACCTGGAACGACCCGGCCATCGTCGCCGCCAACCCGGGCGTGAAGCTGCCGGACGGCAAGATCACCCTGGTCCACCGTTCGGACGGTTCGGGCACCACCTTCAACTTCTCCAACTACCTGTCCAAGGTCAGCCCGGAGTGGAAGACCAAGGTCGGCGAAGGCACCTCGGTGCAGTGGCCGGACGGCGTCGGTGGCAAGGGCAATGAAGGCGTCGCCTCGTACGTGAAGCAGATCAAGGGTTCGATCGGCTACGTCGAACTGGCCTACGCGCTGCAGAACGGCATGCCGTACACCGCCATGCAGAACGCCGCCGGCAACTGGGTCGAGCCGAGCGCGGAAACCTTCGCCGCTGCGGCCGCCAGCGCCGACTGGGCCAGCGCCAAGGACTTCAACCTGGTCATCACCAACGCCCCGGGCGAGCAGGCGTGGCCGATCACCGCCACCAACTTCATGCTGATGCAGAAGCAGCCGAAGGATGCCAAGCGCAACCAGGACACCCTGGCCTTCTTCAAGTGGGCCTTCGAGAACGGCCAGGCCCAGGCCAACGAGCTGCACTACGTGCCGCTGCCGGCCGACCTGGTCAAGCAGATCGAGGCCTACTGGGCGACCGACCTGAAGTGATGGACATGACGGTGCCCGCCCTGCGCGGGCACCGCCTCTGCCACGCCGTGCCGCCCCGCCCCTTCCTGGCCCCGCCGTCCCCATGAATGCCATCGCCCAGCCTGTAGCCGCCCCGTCCACGCGTGATGCGCGTGATGCCCGCAACGACAAACTGTTCCGATGGGTGCTGGTCGGCACCGTCATCTTCGTCCTCATCGCCCTGGCCTGCGCCGCGCTGTCGATGCTGTGGGGCGGCCGCCATGCCCTGCAGATGCAGGGCCTGAGCTTCTTCTTCTCTGCCGACTGGAATCCGGTCGAAAACAAGTTCGGTGCCCTCGCACCGATCTACGGCACCCTGGTCACCGCCGCCATCGCGATGGTCATCGCCGTGCCGGTCAGCTTCGGCATCGCCTTCTTCCTCACCGAAGTCGCGCCGCGCTGGCTGCGGGGCCCGGTCGGTAC
This sequence comes from Stenotrophomonas sp. 22DLJC03, assembly GCF_056861405.1. NCBI lineage: Bacteria > Pseudomonadati > Pseudomonadota > Gammaproteobacteria > Lysobacterales > Lysobacteraceae > Stenotrophomonas > Stenotrophomonas sp. 22DLJC03. The sequence goes on along the minus strand of NZ_JBSPUG010000001.1, from coordinate 1,173,729 downwards.
CGCCATCGAACTGCTGGCCGGTATTCCCTCGATCATCTACGGCATGTGGGGCCTGTTCGTGCTGGTGCCGGTGATGACCGAGTACGTCACTCCGTTCCTCAACGAGACCCTGGGCGAATGGCCGATCATCGGTCCCATGTTCCAGGGCCCGCCGCTGGGCATCGGCATGCTCACCGCCGGTTTCGTGCTGGCCATCATGGTCATTCCGTTCATCTCCTCGGTGATGCGCGAAGTGTTCCTGACCGTGCCGACCCGCCTGAAGGAATCGGCCTATGCGCTGGGTTCCACCAAGTGGGAAGTGAGCTGGGACATCGTGCTGCCCTACACCCGCTCGGCGGTGATCGGCGGCATCTTCCTCGGCCTCGGCCGTGCCCTGGGCGAGACCATGGCGGTGGCCTTCGTGATCGGCAACAGCGTGCGCCTGTCGCCGTCGCTGCTGGAACCGGGCACCACCATCGCCGCGCTGATCGCCAATGATTTCGGCGAAGCCACTGAAACCTACCGCTCGGCCCTGCTGCTGCTCGGCTTCGTCCTCTTCATCGTCACCTTCGTGGTGCTGGCCATCGCCCGCCTGATGCTGATGCGCCTGTCCCGCAAGGAGGGCAACTGATGTCCAGCACCGCTGATTCGCTGTACCTGCGCCGCCGCATCGGCAATGTCATCGCCATTGCCGCGTCCTGCGCCACCGCCCTGTTCGGCCTGTTCTTCCTGGGCTGGATCCTGTTCACCCTGGCCTCCAAGGGCCTGGCCGGCATCAACCTGGATCTGTTCACCAAGATGACGCCACCGCCGATGCAGGAAGGCGGTCTCGCCAACGCCTTCTTCGGCAGCGCGGTGATGTGTGCGCTGGCAATCGGCATCGGCACCCCGCTGGGCGTGCTGGCTGGCACCTGGCTGGCCGAATACGGCAACGCCCGCAAGGCCGGCACCGTGGTCCGCTTCGTCAACGACATCCTGCTGTCGGCGCCGTCGATCGTACTCGGCCTGTTCGTCTACACGCTGTACGTGATGCAGACCGGCGGCAACTTCTCGGCATTCGCCGGTGCGCTGTCGCTGGCCTTCATCGTGCTGCCGGTGGTGGTGCGCACCACCGACGAGATGCTGCGCCTGGTGCCCTCGCAGATGCGTGAAGCGGCGCTGTCGCTGGGTATCCCGCAGTGGAAGGTGATCGTGCAGGTGCTGTACCGCAGTGCCTCGGCCGGCATCATCACCGGCATCCTGCTGGCACTCGCCCGCATCTCCGGCGAGACCGCACCGCTGCTGTTCACTGCCTTCGGCAACCAGTACTGGAACAACAACATCTTCCAGCCGATGGCCTCGGTGCCGGTGGTGATGAACCAGTTCGCCGGCAGCCCGTATGAATCCTGGCAGGTCCTGGCCTGGGCCGGTGCCCTGGTGCTGACTGTCTTCGTGTTGCTGGTCAGCCTTGCCGCCCGCGGCATCCTGCTGCGCAACCGTATCTCCCATGACTGACCTTTCCGTGGATAACGCCATGAACGACCTTTCCAACGCCGTGCCGATGCAGCGCATCGCCGTGCCGTCCTCGCACGAGAGCCTGCACACGCCGTCGCCGGTGAAGCTGGCTGCGCGTGGACTGGACTTCTACTACGACAAGTTCCATGCCCTGAAGGGCATCAACCTGGAGATTCCGGAAAAGCGCGTGACCGCGCTGATCGGTCCCTCCGGCTGCGGCAAGTCGACCCTGCTGCGCATCTTCAACCGCATCTACGCGCTGTACCCGAAGCTGGAAGCGCGTGGTGAAGTGCTGCTGGACGGCGAGAACATCCTGTCGCCGAAGTACCCGATGAACCGCCTGCGCAGCAAGGTGGGCATGGTGTTCCAGAAGCCGGTGCCGTTCCCGATGACCATCTTCGAGAACGTGGCCTACGGCATCCGCCACCACGAGAAGCTGAGCAAGGCCGACATGGCCGACCGCGTCGAGCAGGCGCTGCGCCAGGGCGCGCTGTGGGACGAAGTGAAGGACAAGCTGGGGCAGAGCGCACTGGGCCTGTCCGGTGGCCAGCAGCAGCGTCTGTGCATCGCCCGTGCGGTGGCCCTGCGCCCGTCGGTGCTGCTGCTGGACGAGCCAACCTCGGCGCTGGACCCGATCTCCACCAGCCGCATCGAGCAGCTGGTGGAAGAGCTCAAGCACGAGTACACGATCGTGATCGTCACCCACAACATGCAGCAGGCCGCGCGCGTGTCCGACTACACGGCCTTCATGTACCTGGGCGACCTGATCGAGCACGACCGCACCGAAGTGATCTTCTCGCAGCCGTCGCAGCGGCAGACCGAGGATTACATCACCGGTCGCTTCGGCTGAAACGTCAGTCGAGCATGGCTCGACTCTACAGACAACGTCAGTCGAGCAAGGCTCGACTCTACAGAGTGGAATGAACATGAATCTTCCCAACGACCACATCGTCAAGAGCTACGACGAAGAGCAGCAGCGCCTGGTGGCCGAAATCGTGCGCATGGGCGAGATGGCCGTCGCCCAGCTGGAAGCGGCGATGGACGTGATCGAGAAGCGCGACGAGAACGCTGCCCATCGCATCATCGCCAACGACGAAGCGATCGATGCCTTGGAGCAGCAGATCAGCCACGACGTGATGCGCCTGGCGCTGCGTGGCCCGATGGCGCGCGACCTGCGCGAGATCCTCGCCGGCCTGCGCATTCCGGCCGACATCGAGCGCATCGGTGACTACGCTGCCAACGTCGCCAAGCGCTCGATCGCGCTGGGCAAGGTGCCGCCGCTGCCGCAGATCCAGGGCCTGCGTGCGCTGGGCCGCCTGGCCGCGCAGCAGGTCCGCCGTGCCATTGCCGCCTACCGCGACAATGACGCCGACGCCGCGCTGGAACTGCGCGAGGACGACGCCCGCCTGGACGCGCAGTACACCGCGCTGTTCCGCGAGCTGCTGACCTACATGATGGAAGACCCGCGCAACATCACCCCGTGCACCCATCTGCTGTTCATGGCCAAGAACCTGGAGCGCGTGGGCGACCATGCCACCAACATCGCCGAGAACGTGTGGTTCCTGGTGCATGGCGAGCAGCCGCTGCCGCCGCGTGAAAAGCGCGACGAGACGTCCAGCACCGGCCAGATCTGATACTGCACTGCAACACCGGAGTTGACTCCAAGGTGGCCGCTGTCCTGCTGACAGCGGCCTTTTTGTTTTGGGCGTTCCGGCGGTTCATCCCCGCATGGCGTGGCCTACCGGGCCGCTGGTCTCCCCTTCTGTAACAAACCTCACGAAAATTTGAGTTCTTGGCGAGGATTCGTTGAGTAGGATCGCTGCACCATCGCTTCCACCGGCATCCCTGCCGGCTACCCGGGCATCCGCCCACACCACCCAGGAGCACCACCGATGAGCAGTTCCAACAAGACCCTGTCCCTGCTGACTGCTACCGCCTTGGCCGCTGGCCTGGGCATGACCGCCAGCGCCTCGGCGCTGAGCATGAGTGACCTGGCCCAGGGCTATCTGGTCGCTGGCCAGGCCGCCAAGGCCACCACCGATGCCAAGGCAGCGGACACCAAGATGGCCGCTGATGCGACCAAGCACGCCGAAGGCAAATGTGGTGCCGACGGCAAGAGCGCTGAAGGCAAGTGCGGCGCCGACAAGGGCAAGGCCGCTACCGGCGCTGCCGCGGGTGCCAAGACCAAGGCCGGCGACAAGAAGTCGGCCGAAGGCAAGTGCGGCGAAGGCAAGTGCGGTGCCAAGCACTGACGTCCGCGCCAGCGTCGTCCACCCGCGGTCGCCGCTTCGTGCGGCGGCCGCCGGGTTGGGCCTGCGCCGGGCGCTGCTGCAGGATCTGCGCGATGCGCCGGCCGGTGACTTCGACTTCCTCGAATGTGCGCCGGAGAACTGGATCCATGTCGGCGGCCCGGCCGGCGATGCACTGGCCGAATTGGCACAGCGCCATCCACTGAGCTGCCATGGCCTGTCATTGTCACTGGGCGGCAGCGCGCCGCTGGATACGCAGCTGCTGGAGCAGGTCGGCCAGTTCCTCGACACGCACCGCGTGCCGCTGTACAGCGAACACCTGAGCTATTGCAGCGACGACGGCCACCTCTACGACCTGCTGCCGATTCCCTTCACCGACGAAGCCGTGCGCCATACCGCGGCACGCATCGCGCGCGTGCAGGACATTCTCGGCCGCCGCATCGCGGTGGAGAACGTCTCCTACTACCTGGCACCGGAACCGGCGATGGACGAACTTGCCTTCACCAACGCGGTACTTGCCGAAGCCGACTGCGACCTGCTGCTGGACGTCAACAACGTCTACGTCAACGCCTGCAACCACGGCTATGACGCCGACACCTTCATCGCCGGACTGCCCGCGCAGCGCATCGTCTGCCTGCACGTGGCGGGGCACCTGGACGAAGCCCCGGACCTGAAGATCGATACCCATGGCAGTGCTGTGATCGACCCGGTCTGGGATTTGCTGGCGCGTACCTATGCACGCATCGGCGCGCGCCCGACCCTGCTCGAACGCGATTTCAACTTCCCGCCCTATGCAGAACTGCAGGCTGAGCTGCAGACCATCCGCCGCCTGCAGGCCACGCACGCCGAGAAAGCGCATGGCTGATGCTCCCGACAGTCTGCGCGCACAACAGCACGCGTTCACCGCGCACCTGCGTGATCCGCAGGCGGTGGCCGCACCGGCCGGGCTGGAACCCCGGCGGGTGGCGGTATACCAGCGGCTGCTGTCCAACAACCTGCTCGGCCTGTTGAGCAACGGCTTCCCGGTCTGCGTGCGCCTGCTCGGAGAACCGGCCTGGAGTGCGCTGGTCCGCCAGTACTTCGCCACCCATCGCTGCCAGACGCCGCTGTTCACCGAACTAGCCGCCGAATTCGTGCAGTGGCTGCAGGCGCAGCCACAACTGCCGCACCCGGCGTTGGCCGAACTTGCTCATTACGAGTGGGTGGAGACCGCGCTGTACCAGCTGCAGGCCGAGCCGCTGCCGGCACCCGGCAACTTCGATCCGCTGAAGGTACCGCTGCAGCGCTCACCACTGGCCTGGCCACTGCTGTACCAGTGGCCGGTGCATCGACTCGGTGCAGAGGATGCGCCAACGCAGCCGCCGGCCGAACCGACCGGCCTGCTGGTGCGCCGCGAAGCTGACGGTGAAGTTCGGTTCGCCGCACTCAGTCCACTGGCGGTGTACCTGCTGTCCAGCATCGGCGAACAACCTGGCCTCGATGGACATGCCTATCTGCAGCAACTGGCAAGCGCGCATGGTCTGGCCGAAGACGTACTGGCCGGACCCGGAGCCGCATTGCTGCAGCAGTTCCTGCAGGCCGGCGTGATCGGCCCGCTCACAGCTCCTCCCTGACGCCCCTCCCACGGAGCCCCTGATGAACCTTCCGACCCTGGCCGCCGCGCGCGGCCAGCTGGACCGTCTCGCCCCCTGGCTGGCCCCGCTCGGCCTGCGCCTGCTGCTGGCTTGGGAATACTTCGAATCCGGCCGCGAGAAACTGCACGGCCAGAACTGGTTCGCCGACCTGCAGGACGCCTTCCCGTTCCCGTTCGACCAGCTGCCGGCCGCGCTGAACTGGCAGCTGGCGACCTGGTTCGAACTGATCGGCGCGGCCTGCCTGCTGTTCGGGTTCGGCACCCGTTTCGCTGCCGCCAGCCTGCTGGTGCTGACCGTGGTGGCCACCTATGCGGTGCACTGGCCGATGGAATGGAACTCGCTGGCCGACCTCGCCATGGGCTATGCGATCAGCGACCAGGGCTTCGGCAACTTCAAGCTGCCGGTGCTGTTCATGGCCATGCTGCTGCCGCTGATCTTCACCGGTGCCGGCAGGCTGAGCGTGGATGCGTGGTTGGCGCGGTGGTCTCCCTCGGCCACGACGGCGCGGCCCGCAGTCCGGTAATCGCCAACCCTGGTCGGCGCACCGTGCGCCAACCAAGGTTGGCACCTACCGGGATCCCGAGCGTGTGGTGCACCGGTAGGTGTCGACCTGGGTCGACACACCCCCACCCAGGCATCCCGTGCACCACGGGCCAGCCGGGCGCTCAGGGTCGCTCTGCTAGAATTCACGCATGACTGACCCCACCCCCGCACCTGCCGCCGCTCCCGATTCCGCAGTCCCCCAGGCGCAGCGCGCGATGTCACAACGCTTCCGCGGCTTCCTGCCGGTGGTGGTGGACGTGGAAACCGGCGGCTTCGACAGCCAGCGCAACGCGCTGCTGGAAATCGCCGCCGTGCCGATCGAGATGGACGAGAACGGCCTGCTCTACCCGGGCCAGACCGCCAGTGCCCACGTGGTGCCGGCCGAGGGCCTGGAGATCGATCCGAAGTCGCTGGAAGTGACCGGCATCATCCTCGACCACCCGTTCCGGCTGGCGAAGGAAGAGAAGGCGGCACTGGACCACATCTTCACCCCGGTACGCGCGGCCATGAAGAAATACGGTTGCCAGCGCGCGATCCTGGTCGGCCACAACGCGCATTTCGACCTCGGCTTCGTCAATGCCGCCGTGGCGCGCACCGGCCACAAGCGCAATCCGTTCCATCCGTTCAGCGTGTTCGATACGGTGACGCTGGCCGGTATTGCCTACGGGCAGACGGTGCTGGCACGTGCGGCCAATGCCGCCGGATTGGGCTGGGATGCGAACGAGGCGCACAGCGCGGTGTACGACACCGAGCAGACGGCGCGGCTGTTCTGCACGATCGCCAACGCCTGGCCGCGGTGAAGCAGCCAACGGCGGAGCCCCTCGTGGCGAATCGGCATTGCGGGTGAGGCCGGGCAGGATGGATTCGCGGGGGACGCCGTAAACCCATCCTTGGGGGCTTAGCCGCGCCATCCATGGCGCGGATACCCCCGCGAACCCACCCTGCCCGGCCTTTGACAGTTTCCCGGGCGCCACGGGAAGATCAGAAAAGCGGGAGCAACAGCGGGTCGCTGCGCTCGATGGGTGCCGACTGTTGGTACGGCAATGCCAGTAGATCCACGCCATGCGTGGATGCTTTGCATTGGATCAACCGATGCTCGTGCGATCCCGGCCGTCACTCTTCGCACGGTACAACGCGCGGTCGGCGCGCTGGTACAGCAGCGCCGGGGTGCGGTCGTCGGCATCCAGCTCCACCAGGCCTGCGCTGAAGGTCACGCGCAGGCCGTCCACGCCAGCCCAGTCGGAATGGTCGTGGAACAGGCCGCGCAGGCGTGCGCACAGCTGTGCGGCTTCTTCCAGGCGGGTGTCGTTGAGCAGCAGCGCGAATTCTTCGCCGCCGGTTCGCGCCGGCAGGTCCGAGTCACGGCAGGCGGCGGCGATCACCGTTGCCACCTGCACCAGCACCGCATCGCCGATGCTGTGGCTGTGGCGGTCGTTGACGTCCTTGAAGTGGTCGATGTCGAGCACCACCAGGCACAGCGGATGGCCACTGCGCTGCGAGCGGGCGAAATCGCGCGCCAGGGTTTCATCAAAGGCACGACGGTTGGCCAAGCCGGTCAGCGCGTCTTCGCGCGCCTGGCGCTCGAAGGCCTCGGCCTGCCGCGCCAACCGTTCGGCCAATTCGGTCTTTTCCTGGTTCAGCGCCTGCAGGTGCACGGTCTTGGCCTGCAGGTCGAAAGTGGCCTCGTCCACACGCCGCGCCAGGCGCAGGTTGCTGGCCTTCAGCTGCTGCAGCAGCAACCGGTACAACGCCACCAGCGCGGCCAGCAGCAGCAGGCCTCCCAGTGCCTGCACGCTGCGTCGCTGCCACCAGAACGGCTCCACGGTGAAGCTCCACACTGCTTCCTGCTGCGCCCAGCTGCCGCCTGGATGCGCCGCCGCCACATGCAGGGTGTAATCACCCGGCGGCAGGCCAACGAATTCGACACTGCGCTGCGGGCCGCGCTCGACCCAGCCGGCATCCAGTCCGTCCAGCCGGGTGCGGTAGCGGATGCGATCGGACATGAGGTAGCTCAGGCCGACATAGCTCACCGCCAGCCGGCGCCCGCCGGGGATGTAGTTGCGCTCGGGGCCTTCCCAGTGCACCGGCGCGCCATCCACCTGCACGCTTTCGATCGCTGCCGGTGGCGAGGGGCGTTCGCGGAAACGCTGCAGGCGCTGCGGATCCACCGTACTCAGGCCACCAGCGGTGACCACCCAGAACGTGCCGTCCTGGCGCAGGATCGCCGATGGGCTGGAGCTGCCGTTGGCCTGCGCGTTGGCCATGCCATCGATCTCGTTGTAGCGCTCCACCACCACCCGCGGCGCGCGCCCGTCGGCAACCGCATTGAGCGTGGCCATGTCGGTGCGCAGCACGCCGCGGTTGCTGCTGATCCAGACGTTGCCCAGGCGGTCCGGCACCAGCTGGAACACCGCGTCCACCGGCATGCCCTGCTCCAGCCCGACCCGCGCCAGCGTTCCGTGCTGCCAGCGGTACAGGCCGCGGTCGCTGCTGATCCACATCGCATCGCCCAGCTGGTGGAAACCGAACACGCTGCGGCCACCGCCCAACGGTGCAAGGTCGATCGACTGCACGCGATCGCCGCGCAGCACGCGGATGCCTTCGATGGTGCCGATCCACAGATTGCCCTGGTGGTCATGCTCGAGCGCGGTGATCAGGCCAGCTGGCATGCCCGGCACGCTTGATACCTGCACACGGTCGCCGTCGATGCGTACCACCCCCTTCTGCGTGCCGGCCCAGACCACGCCCTGCAGGTCGACGCTGATAGCACGGATGTTGCCGCCAGGCATGCCGTCGGACGCTGCGTAGGTGTGGCGCAGGCGGCCGTCGCGGCCCAGCCGGTAAACGCCATCGCCGAAGGTGCCGACCCACAGATCGCCATCCGGGCCCTGCGCCAGACTCAGGACAGACGGCGCCTTGCCACCGCGGTTGTGCAGCGGCACCGCGCGAAAGCGACCGTCCGCCGCCTGCAGGTCCAGGCCGCTGGCACTGCCCACCCACAGCTGGCGGTCGCGATCCTCGAACACAGTGCGCACGTAGTCGCCACTGAGCCCGTCGCGCTCGGTGTAGCTGCTGAACAGCGTTTCGCGCAGGCGGTACAAGCCGCCGTTGGCACCCACCCAGATGCTGCCCTCGGCATCCTCGCGCAGGCTGACCACGCGTCCGCCCGGCAGGTTCAGGCCAGCCGGCAACCGCTCCAGGCCATGTGAGGAGATGCGCAGCAGCCCCTGGTTCTCGGTGCCCAGCCACAGGTCGCCATGGCGGTCCTGCAGCATCGAGGTCAGATGCAACTGGCCCGGCAGGCGATGCACCAGCACCAGTTGATCGTCCTCCACGCGGTACAGGCGCTCGCCGGCGACGATCCACAACGCGCCATCCGGCGCCCGGTACGGCCATGACAGGCCACTGCCGGCGCCCAGTCCCCAGGCCGCCGGCGCACGCTTGAGCACGCCATCGTTGTCGCGCAGCACCAGCCCGTCGAGTGTGCCGATCCAGACCCGGTCCTGTGCGTCGACCACCAGCTTGGTAAAGCTCATCGCCAACGGCAGGTCAGCCGCCGGCGCCTGATAGACAATGCCCTTGTCCGCGGCCAGGTAGCCGATGCCCTTGCCCTCGTACAACAGCCACAGCCGCCCCTGGCTGTCCATCTGCATGGACTGGATCAGCACCTGGGGGGTATCAGCCTGATGCTCCCAGACCCGCCACTGGCCGTCGCTGCCGCGATGGCTGACGTTGCCGCGTGAATCACTGATCCACAATCCGCCCTGGCGGTCGACCAGCAGCGCGCCGATGCCGTTGTCGCGCAGTCCCGGTCGGGTACTGCGGTCGAACACGGTGAAATCCAGGCCGTTGTAACGCACCAGGCCTTCCCAGGTGGCAAACCACAGGTGGCCTTCAGGGGTCTGCGCGATGTCCCGGAGCGAGTTGTGTGGCAAGCCGTTGCGCGAGGTCCATACATCGATGGCGTAGTCGCGCAGCGGCGGTGCGCCCTCCTGCGCCACCGCCGGCAGGGACAGCATCAGCAGCAGACACAGCAGGCCCTGCCGCAATGCCCGACCGAATTCCGTGCCACAGCGCTCCACCCAGCGCCCGTTGTCCCCCTGTCCGCCCATCAGCGCAGCGGCGGTGGCCAGGTGCGGCTGCCAGGCCTGGCAGCGTGCGGGAACGGCCGGGCAACGCGGTACGGCATGCCGGCGGGTACGGGCTGGCTCATTGAAGAGGAACTGGGGAAGTACGCAGATGATAGGCGAAACCCCGCCCCCGGCGTCACCGCTCGGGGACGGCGATAGTCAGCCGCCGCGCCCCGGTGGCGTCACCTGCGCGCTGGCCGGCCACTGCACCACCGCTTCCAGCCCACCTTCGGCACGGTTGCGCAGCCACAGGCGAGCACCATCCTTTTCGGCCAGGGCGCGGGCGATGGTCAGGCCCAGCCCGGCACCGCCAGTCTCGCGCGAACGCGAGGTCTCCACCCGAACGAAGGGGTCGAATACCGCCTCCAGCTGATCTTCGGCCAGGCCGGGGCCATCATCGGCCACCACCACGGTGATGGCGCCACCACTGCGCTCGACCCGTACCCGCACCCGGTAGGCATACATCACCGCGTTGTCTACCAGGTTGGAGAACAAGCGGTGCATGGCCAGCGGACGCAGCATCAGCACCGCCCCGCTGCCGCCTTCGAAGACCACATCGCCACCGCCCTCGGCCGTGTCTTCGACGATGCTTTCCAGCAGCGAGTCCAGATCGAGCGCGGCGCGCTGCTCGGCACTTTCCGCACTGCGGGCCAGCTCCAGGCCTTCGCGCACCAGCGCCTGCATCGCCGCCAGGTCACCAATCAGGCGTTCGCGCAGGGTCTCGTCACTGACGTTCTCCAGGCGCAGGCGCAGCCGGGTCAGAGGCGTCTGCAGGTCATGGGTGATCGCCGCCAGCATCTGCGTGCGTTCGGCCAGGTGCCGCTGCAGGCGGTGCTGCATGGCATTGAAGGCCTCGGCAGCGCGCTGCACTTCACGCGGACCGCGCAGGGGCAGCGGATCGCGCTGCAGGTCGTCGCCAAGATCTTCGGCCGCCGCCGCCAGTTCCTGCAGCGGTGCGCTGGCCATGCGCGCGACGATGTACGCCAGTACGGCAATCGCCAGCACCAGCAGGGTCAGGAACCACGGGTCGACGGCGAGAATGCCGTTGTGCGCCACCGCCGGCGAATCCAGCGCCAGCTTCAGCAGCGTGCCGTCGTTGAGGGTCACGTCCACCGCGCGGCACTTGGGCGGGATGAACGCCGGATCACGCTCGCGCGGACGCTTGCGGTGCCCGGGCGGTGGTGGCGGCAACAGGTCCTGCAGCTTGGGAATGCAGGAGCGGAACGAGGCGAAGTGCACGTGTGCACGCGACACCGGGCCCGGCCGGTCATCCAGCACTTCCATCAACGCGGTATCGGCCCGCCCCAGGCGTGCACCCGGTTGCAGCGCACGCACGCTCGGCCCGCCAATCTCGAGCAGGCGCTCGCGCAGTTCGGGGTTGCCATCGAGCAGGTTGACGTAGCCCTGCAGGCGGTCGGCGATGCGGTTCAGGTTCTGCCGCTCGAATTCCTGCTGGCGCTTGGAGGTGGCCAGCATGGTCGCGCCGATCGCGGCCACGCTCATGCCCAGCAGCAGGATCACGAACAAGCGCCCGACCATCGAGGACATGAAGTGGCGCAGGCGCTTCATCGCGGCTTATTCCAGGTTGACGGCCGAGGCCAGCACGTAGCCTTCGTTGCGCACGGTCTTGATCAGCCCGTCCGGGCCGCCGTCATCACCGAGCTTGTTGCGCAGGCGGCTGACCTGCAGGTCGATCGCACGGTCCTGCGCCTCGTAGTTGCGGCCACTGCTGAGCGCGACCAGCTGCTCGCGCGACAGCACCTTGTTGGCATGCGCGATGAACACCCGCAGCAGGCGGAATTCGGCGCCGGACAGCACCACCACGCGGTCATCCGGGTCCACCAGGTGACGATGTTCCAGATCGAACACCCAGCGCGAGAAGCGCGCGCGGCGCACCGCCAGCGGCTCAAGGTTGGCCGGCAGCGCCTCGGTCCGGCGCAGCACGTTGCGGATCCGCGCCAGCAGCTCGCGTGGTTCGAACGGCTTGGCCAGGTAGTCGTCGGCGCCCATTTCCAGGCCCAGCACGCGATCGATCGGCTCGGCGCGTGCGGTCAGCATGATCACCGGCGTGTTCGAACGCGCGCGCAGGTCGCGGCACAGGGTCAGGCCATCTTCGCGGGGCAGGTTGAGGTCGAGCACGATCAGGTCCACATGCTCACGGTCCAGCAGCTGCCGCATGGCGGTGCCATCGGCCGCGGTGCTCACCTGGTAGCCGGCACGGCCGAGCTGCTCGGCCAGCAGGGTGCGGATGTCGTTGTCGTCGTCGACGATCAGCAGTCGATGCATCGGGTTTTCAGTCTCCATGTCGCGATCATCCCGTGTCGGCAGCTGAACCGCATCCGGGGCAATGCGTACCAGTGTATCCAGCCATGGGCGGGATACCTGTGGTTACGCGTATTCACCGACAGTGTTACATAGAGACATACCCTGAGGATTGAGCCGTCCATCGCCCGGTCTTCACAATGCCCCCCAACGCCGCCACCGCGGCCCCGAGAGTGAAGCCACGACGTGACGTTCCGCCTGTTGCCAGCGACCCGCCGGGGTCGCCTGATACTGATCGCCCTGCTCGCCCTGATCGTCGCCGTGGCCGCCTGGTGGCTGCTGCGCAAGCCCGCCGCCCCGGCGGTCGCCGCCACCCCGGTCAGCCGTGGTGACATCGAGCAGACGGTGGAGGCCACCGGCGTGATCGACGCCTACAAGCTGGTCAGCGTCGGTGCGCAGGCGTCGGGCCAGATCAAATCGCTGAAGGTGCAGCTGGGCGATACCGTGAAGGAAGGCGACCTGATCGCCGAGATCGACGCCACCACCCAGCAGAACCAGGTGCTCAATGCGCAGGCCTCGCTGGACCAGGTCACCGCCCAGCGCGCCGTGCAGCAGGCCACCCTGCGCCAGGCCGAACTGGAATTCACGCGCCAGCAGCAGATGCTGGCCGCCGAGGCCACCTCGCGCCAGGAATACGATGCCGCCGAAGCACAGCTGAAGACCGCACGTGCCCAGCTGCAGTCCTACGAGGCACAGATCAAGGGCCGCGAGACCGAGCTGGGCACCGCCCGCGCCAACCTGGCCTACACCCGCATCACTGCGCCGATGGATGGCACCGTGGTGGCGGTGGTGGCCGAGGAAGGCCGCACCGTGAACGCCAACCAGACCGCACCGACCATCGTCATGCTGGCGCGGCTGGACGTGGTCACCGTCAATGCCGAAATTTCTGAAGCCGACGTGGTCAAGATCAAGGCCGGCATGCCGGTGTACTTCACCACGCTGGGCGATCCGGACCGCAAGTACCACGCCACGCTGCGCCAGATCAATCCGGCGCCGGCCTCGATCGCCAACGAGAGTTCGTCCAGTTCCAGCAGCTCGTCCAGCTCCAGTTCCAGCAGCGCGGTCTACTACAACGCACTGTTCGACGTGGAGAATCCGGATGGCACCCTGCGCATCGACATGACTGCGCAGGTCTCGGTGCTGCTGAGGCAGGCCAAGGGCGTACTGATGGTGCCGGCGGTTGCACTGGGGCCGAAGCGTCGTGGCGACGAGCGCATGGTGCGGGTGCTGGATGGCAACGGCCAGCCGCAGCCGCGCAAGGTCACCGTCGGCATCAACAACGGCGCCTCGGCCGAGATCCTGTCCGGATTGAAGGAAGGCGAGCGCGTGGTGGTCGGCGAAGCCGGTGCGGCCGGTGCCAGCGCCAGTGGCGGCAACCGCGGCGGCATGCAGATGCGGGTCGGCGGCCCGGGCATGGGGCGCCGATGAGCACGATGGCGCCGCTGCTGCGCCTGCGCGACCTGCGACGCGAATTCCCGGCCGGCGACGATGTGATCGCCGTGCTGCGCGACGTCAATCTCGACATCCACGCCGGTGAGATGGTGGCCATTGTCGGCCAATCCGGCTCGGGCAAGTCGACGCTGATGAACATCCTCGGCTGCCTCGACCGCCCCACTCGTGGCAGCTACCAGGTGGCCGGCCGCGAAACCGGGAAGATGGAACCGGACGAGCTGGCCGAACTGCGCCGCGAGCATTTTGGCTTCATCTTCCAGCGCTATCACCTGCTGGGCGACCTCGATGCGCGTGGCAACGTGGAGGTGCCGGCGGTGTATGCCGGCAGCCCCGGCCCGGTGCGCAACGCGCGTGCCGAGCAGCTGCTGCAGCGGTTGGGCCTGAGTGACCGCATGCATCACAAGCCGGGCCAGCTGTCCGGTGGCCAGCAGCAGCGCGTGTCGATCGCGCGCGCCCTGATGAACGGCGGCGAGGTGATCCTGGCCGACGAACCGACCGGTGCGCTCGACACGAAATCGGGCGAGGAAGTGATGGCGATCCTCGGCGAGCTGCACGCCGAAGGCCACACCATCATCATCGTCACCCATGACATGAGCGTGGCCGAGCACGCGCAGCGCATCATCGAGATCCGCGACGGCGAGATCATTGCCGACCGCGCCAACCCGAACGCGCCGACCTACCGCGCGCAGCGCGAGGCCAGCACCGGCGTCGCCCGCGGCAACAGCTGGCGCGCCGCCCGCGACCGCTTCACCGAAGCGTTCCGCATGGCGCTGCTGGCGATGAACGCACACCGCCTGCGCACCTTCCTGACCATGCTCGGCATCATCATCGGCATCGCCTCGGTGGTCTCGGTGGTGGCGCTGGGCAACGGTTCGCAGCAGCAGATCCTGCAGAACATCAGTGCGTTGGGTACCAATACCATCGACGTCTACCCCGGCCGCGGGTTCGGCGACATGCGCTCGGCCCGCGTACAGACGCTCAAGGCCAGTGATGCCGATGCGCTGGCCCGGCAGAGCTACGTCGACAGCTCCACGCCCAGCGTATCGACCTCGGTCACCGCGCGTTACCGCAACCAGTCCTCCACCGCGCAGGTCAGCGGCGTTGGCGAGCAGTTCTTCCGGGTCAAGGGTGTGACCCTGCTCAGTGGCAGCTTCTTCGACAGTGACGCGGTGAAGGGCCTCGGCCAGGTCGCAGTGATCGACGAGAACACCCAGACCCAGTTCTTCCCCGATACCGACCCGATCGGCCAGGTGATCCTGCTCGGCAACGTGCCGGCGCGCGTGGTCGGCGTGGCCAAGCGCCAGAGCTTCGGGTTCGGCGGCAGCACCAGCCTGAGCGTGTGGCTGCCCTACACCACGGTGATGTCGCGCATGCTCGGCCAGAGCCACGTGTCCAGCATCACCGTGCGCGTGGACGACGCCACGCCGATGGATGCGGCGCAGGAGGCGATCACCCGCCTGTTGACGATGCGCCATGGCACCGAGGACTTCTTCCTCAGCAACAGCGCCGAGATCCGCCAGACCATCGAGCAGACCACGCGCACGATGACGCTGCTGATCGGCGCCATCGCTGCCATCGCGCTGCTGGTGGGCGGCATCGGCGTGATGAACATCATGCTGGTGTCGGTGACCGAACGTACCCGCGAGATCGGGGTACGCATGGCCGTCGGTGCACGGCAGAGTGATATCCGCCAGCAGTTCCTGATCGAAGCGGTGCTGGTGTGCCTGCTCGGTGGCCTGCTCGGTATCGGCCTGGCCCTGCTGCTGGGCTCGATGATCGGCCGTTTCGCCAGCGACTTCCAGGTGCTGTTCTCCACCGCCTCGATCGTGGCCGCGTTCGCCTGCTCGACCCTGATCGGCGTGGCGTTCGGCTTCCTGCCCGCGCGCAATGCCGCGCAGCTCGACCCGGTGGAGGCCCTGGCCCGCGAATGAAGATGATGACCCGACTTCCCTTCCCTGCTCCCTCGCGCCTGCTGCTGGTGGGCGCCGTACTGCTCGCCCTGTCCGGCTGCGCATCGATGGGCCGCTATCCGGTGGCAGACCCCAGCGTGGCGGCTGCCTATGGGCGTGGCGATGCCAGCCTCAACGCACCGGCCGATGAGCCACGCAGCAGCCTGGATACCCCCGGTCGCGACATCCGCCAGGACACCTGGTGGACCGGCTTCGGCGATGAGCGCCTGGACCGCCTGGTGGCACAGGCGCTGGCCGCCAACAGCGACCTGGCCGCTGCCGGTCTGGCCGTCCAGCGTTCGCGCCTGCAGGCCGGCCTGGCCAGCAACGCGCTGTGGCCGCAGCCCTCGTCCTCGGGCGTAAGCGGCAGCGCCAGCCGCGCCACCGACCAGACCGACGACTGGCGCCGCAGCTATTCCACCGGCGTGTCGCTGGGCTGGGAGGTCGACCTGTGGGGCCGCCTGCGCACCCAGCGCGACATTGCCCGCTGGGAAGCCGAGGCCAGTGAGGAAGACCGCCAGAACACCGCGCTGCTGGTAATCGGCGACAGCATCACCCAGTACTGGACGCTGGCCTATCTCAACCAGTCGATCGCCACCGGCCAGGCCAACCTGGAGCGGCTGGAGCGTACCCGGGAACTGGTGCAGGCACGCTTCGACGCCGGTGCGGTGTCGCGCCTGGAAGTGCGCCAGGCGCTGCAGAACCTGCAGTCGCAGCGGGCCTCGCAGAGCGCACTGGAACAGCAGCGTGTGGAAGTGCGCAATGCGCTGACGGTCCTGCTGGACGGCACGCCGTGGCCGCAGCAGGACGAACCGCAGGACCTGCTCGGCGCTCGCAGCCCAAGCATTGCCGAGGGCCTGCCGACCGACCTGCTTGGCCGCCGTCCCGACCTGCGCGCGGCCGAACTGCGGCTGCGCAACAGCCTGAAGACCATCAAGGTCACCGCCACCCAGTACTACCCGGCGCTGAGCCTCACTGGCAGCCTTGGCTCCAGTGCGACCTCGCTGGGTGACGTGCTGCGCAACCCGGTGGCCACCCTGGGCGCCGGCCTGTCGCTGCCGTTCCTCAACCTGCAGCGCGCACAGCTGGATACCGATATCGCCGGCGCCACGTACCAGATTGCTGCAACCAATTTCCGCAAGACGCTGTACACCGCGCTCTCTGAAGTGGACAACGCACTCTCGGCACGCGAGCAGCTGGTCCGCCAGGTCGCGGCCTCGCAGGCCTCGTACGACGAAGCGGTGGAAGTTGAACGCGCGCAGGAAGTGCGCTACCGCGTGGGCGCCACCGACCTGCGCACCTGGCTGGAAGCACAGCAGACCCGGCGCGACGCCGAGCTGTCGCTGGCGCGTGTGCGCCAGGGCCAGCTGAACAACGACGTGACGTTGTTCAAGGCACTGGGCGGCAGCGCGGGGTAAGGCGGCGGGAGCGCCAACCAAGGTTGGCGACTACCGGTAGGTGCCGACCTTGGTCGACACGGCCGATCCACGCCATGCGTGAATCGGATCGCCGGTAGCGCCGGGCCATGCCCGGCGAAGCAATCCGCCGGGCATGGCCCGGCGCTACCGGAAAGCCGATCAACCGCGCTGGCGCACGGCCTCGAACAGGCTGACGCCGGCGGCGACGGAGACGTTCAGGCTCTCGATCTCACCCGGCATCGGGATCTTGACCAGGCCATCGCAGTTCTCGCGGGTCAGGCGGCGCAGGCCGTCGGCTTCGCCGCCCAACACCAGCGCGATGTTGCCCTTCAGGTCCAGCTGGTACAACGAGGCGGTGGCTTCACCGGCCAGGCCGTAGATCCACACACCCTGCTTCTGCAGGTCCTTCAGGCAGCGCGACAGGTTGGTCACCGCCACCACCGGAATGAGGTCGGCGGCACCGGCCGAGGTCTTGCGCACCGTGGCATTCACCGAGGCCGACTTGTCCTTGGGAATGATCACCGCGGTGGCGCCGGCCGCGGCAGCCGAACGCAGGCACGCGCCGAGATTGTGCGGGTCCTGCACCTCGTCCAGCACCAGCAGCAGGGCCTTGCCTTCGGCGGCCGTGACCAAGCCTTCCAGCTCGTTCTCACTGTAGGTGCGGGCCGCGGCATAGCGTGCGGCCACGCCCTGGTGGCGTACCGAACCGCCCACGCCGTCCAGCGCCTGGCTGTTGACCTTGCGCACGTCGATGCCCTTGCGGCGGGCGTTTTCCTCGATCTCGGTCAGCCGCGGGTTCTTTGCACCGGCCTCGACCAGCACTTCGCGGACGTTCTCGGCGTCGTTCTCGATGGAGGAGGCGACGGC
This sequence comes from Stenotrophomonas sp. 22DLJC03, assembly GCF_056861405.1. Classification (NCBI taxonomy): domain Bacteria; kingdom Pseudomonadati; phylum Pseudomonadota; class Gammaproteobacteria; order Lysobacterales; family Lysobacteraceae; genus Stenotrophomonas; species Stenotrophomonas sp. 22DLJC03. The sequence goes on along the minus strand of NZ_JBSPUG010000001.1, from coordinate 1,155,692 downwards.
GTTGACGCCGACGATCCACTGGCTGTTCTTGCTCATGCGGGGGCCGAACCGGATAGGGGGTGGCTATGGTAGAGCATCGGCGCCGACCGCGCTGCGCGCTCGCCGGGCACGGCCCGGCGCTACCCGCCGCTCAGCCTTCGGCGGAGCGGCTGCGTGGCGGCCAGTGCGGGGTGTCGTGGTCGGGGTGCTGGTGGGACACGATCGTGGCCAGGAATTCCAAGGCCGCGATGTCCTCCTCCGTGCGCCGCGCCGGCAGGCTGGACAGGCTGTCGACGAACCCCAGCTTGCGCTCCACCCCGTACTGGATCGTCGGCGGCAGGCGTTCGGGTTGGTCAAAGGCACCAGCGGCCACGGCCACGCCGTCGGGGGCTTCATAGGTCAACGGGGTACCGCAGTCGGCGCAGAAGCCACGCCGCACCACGTTGGACGACTGGAAATAGCGCGGCTGCCCGCGGGTCCAGCTGAACTGCACGCCGCGCACCGAGACCAGCGGCGCGTAGTAGGCACCAAACGCCTTCTGGCACATCCGGCAATGGCAGATCGAACTGTCGGTCAGTTCACCGCGCGCCTGGAAGCGGATCGCGCCACACTGGCAGCCGCCGCTGTATTCGGGTTGGCCCTGCATGGTGGGTTCCTCCGTAACGTCGTGCCCACCAAGGTTGGCACCTACCAGGTGAGGTAGGTGCCGACCGTTGGTCGGCACACCTTTCAATACTTCTTTTTCGTGCGCTTGGTCGGCTTGCCACGCTCGGGCAGCGGCGGCAGGCCGTCACCTTCTTCCTCGCCCTTGTGCTCGACCAGGCGGAAGTCGATCTTGCGTTCCTCCATGCTGGCCTTCAGCACCAGAATGCGTACCTGGTCACCCAACCGGTAGCTGCTGCCACGGCGCTCACCGGTCAGCGTCTTGCGGGTCGCATCGAACTTGTAATAGTCCTGCGGCAACTGGGTCACGTGGACCAGGCCCTGCACCTTCGAATCGGCCAGCTCAACGAACAGACCGAAGCTGGTCACGCCACTGATCACGCCATCGAACTGGCCACCCACGTGCTTTTCCATCCACGCCGCGCGGTAGCGTTCGTCGACTTCGCGTTCGGCCTCGTCGGCACGACGCTCGCGCTCGGAACACTGCAGCGCCAACGCCGCCATCTCGCGCGCGTTGTAGGTGAACTTGTCCAGCGGCTTGCCGGACAACGCGTGCTTGATCGCGCGATGCACCAGCAGGTCGGGATAGCGGCGGATCGGCGAGGTGAAGTGCGCGTACGCCTCCAGTGCCAGGCCGAAATGACCGTTGTTGTCCGGGCTGTACACGGCCAGGCTCTGGCTGCGCAGCAGCACCGACTCCAGCAGCGTTGCATCGGGGCGATCGCGGATCTTCTTCAGCAACTTGGTGTAATCGCCCGGGCGCACCTTCGACCACGGCGGCAGGCTCAGCTTGAATTCCTTCAGGAACTCCAGCAGGTCGGCGTACTTGGTCTCCGGCGGCTTCTCATGCACACGGTACGGGGCCGGCACATGGCGCGACAGCAGGTACTTCGCTGCCTCCACGTTGGCCGCGATCATGCATTCCTCGATCAGCTTGTGTGCGTCGTTGCGCACCAGCATCCCGGCCTGGGTCACTTCGCCACGGTTGTCCAGAACGAAGCGTACTTCGCTGCTCTCGAACTCGATGGCGCCGCGCTTGGCGCGCGCCTTGGCCAGCACCTTGTACAGTTGGTGCAGGCGCTGCACCTGCGGCAGCAGGTCGCCGATGAACGCCTTCGCGCCAGCATCGTCCTCGCCCACCGCCTGCCAGACCTGGGTGTAGGTCAGGCGTGCGTGCGAATTCATCACCGCTTCGTAGAAGCGCGAGTGGGAAACCACGCCATCACGGTCGATCTGCATGTCGCAGACGAAGCACATGCGATCGACCTTGGGCATCAGCGAGCAGATGCCGTTGGACAGGGTCTCCGGCAGCATCGGCACCACGAAGCCCGGGAAGTACACCGAGGTCGCACGCTTCTGTGCCTCCTCGTCCAGCGGCGTGCCGGGACGCACGTAGTTGGAGACATCGGCAATGGCCACCACCAGGCGGAAGCCATCGGCGTTCGGCTCGCAGTACACCGCGTCGTCAAAATCCTTGGCGTCCTCACCATCGATGGTGACCAGCGGCGTGCTGCGCAGGTCGACGCGGTCGCCGATCATCGCCGGTTCCACCACCAGCGGCACCGACGCGGCTTCGTCCAGCACCTCCTGCGGGAACTCGAACGGCAGTTCGTGGCCGTGGATGGCGGTCTCCACCACCAGCGAGGCGGTCAGCTTGTCGCCGAGCACCGCGATGATGCGACCGATCGGCGGGCGCCGGCTGTCCGGAGCCTGGGTCAGTTCGCAGACCACCAGCTGGCCGTCGCGCGCGCCACCGGTCTGGTCCGGCGGTACCTGCACGTTGCGCTGGATGCGCTTGTCATCGGGCACCACGTAATTGATGCCCATCTCGATGCTGAAGCGACCGATCAGGCGGGTCATGCCACGTTCCAGCACGCGGGCGATGCTGCCCTCGCGACGGCCACGGTGGTCGATGCCGGTGACGCGGGCGAGCACCTTGTCGCCGTGCATCACCTTGCGCATTTCATACGGCGGCAGGAACAGGTCGTCGCCGCCCTCGACCGGGCGCAGGAAGCCGAACCCTTCCGGGTTGGCGATCACCACACCAGTGACGAGGTTGAGGGTCTGGATCGGCGCGAAGCCGCCGCGGCGGTTCTGCACCAGCTGGCCGTCACGGACCATGGCGCCGAGGCGGCGCGACAGCGCCTCGGCACGGTCAGGCGCGCCCAGGCCCAGGCGTGCACCCAGCTCCTCGGCAGTCTGCGGTCCTTCGCAACGCTCGAGCAGGGCCAGGATGGCTTCGCGACTAGCGATGGGTTGTTCGTATTTCTCTGCTTCGCGGGCGGCATAGGGATCGTCGATCACTTTGCCGGTCGGCGGCAGCTTGCGGCCCGGGGCCGGGCCCGGCGCCTCAGTGCTGCGGATCCTGCGGCCACGTGGCGGAGCGCCACCGTCGGCCAGTTCCGGGAGCCAGCCCGGCAGCGGCTTGCCCGGCTTGGTGGTGCGGGCTGCGCCCGCCTTGGCGCCCTTCTTCGGGGCCTGGCTGCGGGACGTGGTCCCGCCCTTGCTTGGTTTTTTGGTAGTCATCGCCCTACATGGTAGCCGTTGATGGCGTGCAGAACGGGTCAGCGCGCCTTTTGAAGAACCTGCATGAGAAATTTGAGGGAAGTCGTTGACAGGCTGCCAATTCATCTTCACAATTGCGCCTCTGGAACGCCCAGGTGGCGGAATTGGTAGACGCACTAGTTTCAGGTACTAGCGGGTAAAACCGTGGAGGTTCGAGTCCTCTCCTGGGCACCAACGAAAAAACTCCTCGCTTCGGCGGGGATTTTTTTTGCCTGGAATCCGGCTCTGACCCCGGCACCGGGGCGGATCCCTTCCTGCGAAGAAAAGGCTCTGGCCCCATCGCCAGAATCCATCGCGGGATTCATCCAGAAGTGTTGACATCCCCGTAACAACACCCCATAATTTTCCTCCTCGACGCCCAGATGGCGGAATTGGTAGACGCACTAGCTTCAGGTGCTAGCGGGGGCAACTTCGTGGAGGTTCGAGTCCTCTTCTGGGCACCATGTCGAGAAAGAAAACAACCCGCGCAAGCGGGTTTTTTCTTGTCTGTGATCCGGGGCGCGTAGAGTCAAGCTTGCTCGACTCTCTACAAAGGCGGACCGCGGTGTTCGCCGGGCCATGCGCGGCGACCTCCATCAGAACAACGGCCGCAGCACCAGCTCCAGCCCGAGCAGCAGCAGGAACCCGAGGAAACACGCGCGGAACACGCGTGCGCTGATCCGCTGCCGGATCACCTGCCCCAGCCACATGCCCAGCAGTGCCGGCACCACCGCCAACGCGCTCAGGCCCAGCTGCTGGATACCGAACGCGCCATGCAGCACCAGACCTGTCGTCAGTGAAATCGTCGACACAGTGAACGCCAGCCCGAGCGCCTGCACCAGCTCTTCGCGCTGCAGCCCCAGCGATTGCAGGTACGGCACCGCCGGCATCACGAACACGCCGGTCGCACCAGTCACCATGCCGGACAGTGCACCCACCAGCGGCCCCAGCCAGCGTTCGCGCCGTTCTGGCACGCGGAACACCGGTGCAAACAGCGCGTACGCGGCATAGATCACCAGCGCCATGCCCAAGGCCACGCGCGACCATGTGCGATCCACCCGTACCAGCAGCGCGGCCGAACCCAGCGTCACCACCACCACGGCCAGCATCATCGGCCACAGCCGCCGCACGATGGGCCCCAGCGACGGGCCCGACAACAACTGCCACGCGTTGGTGACAAAGGTGGGAATGAACAGCATCGAGGCCGCCGCCACCGGCGACAGCGCGCTGCCCAGCAGGCCCATCGCCACCGTCGGAAGGCCCATGCCGGTCACACCCTTGACCACGCCCGCCAGCACGAACACCGCCACCAGCAGAAAATAGAAGTACGTCGTTTCGTTCATGCCGTCATTGGATCGGGCAGGCCATCGGCGCACAATGCGGTCTTCCCGGCCCTTCCTTCGGTTGAACCGAAGGCTCTGGTGTCACGAGGAGGACAACACATGCGGATGGACATTGCCGACCTGCGCCTGTTCCTGGCCATCGCCGAAGCGGGCAGCATCACGGCCGGTGCATCACAGGCAAACCTGGCACTGGGCTCTGCCAGCGAACGCCTGCGCGCCATCGAAGCCGACGCCGGCACAGCCCTGCTGACCCGGCATCCGCGCGGGGTCAGCCTCACTGAAGCCGGTGCCGCTCTCGCCCACCATGCGCGGTTGATCGTGCAGCAGCAGGCGCAGCTGCGCGGCGAAATGCAGGCGTTCGCCCATGGCGCGCGCGGCACCCTGCACCTGTACGCCAATACCGCCGCACTGACCAACTACCTGCCGTCGCGGCTGGCCCCCTGGCTGGCCGAACGGCCGCGACTGCATGTAGAACTGCTGGAACGCACCAGCCCTGAGGTTGTACGCGCGATCAGTGCCGGCCAGGCCGAGGCCGGCATCATCAGCGACGCGGTCGACGCTGACGGACTGCAGCAGCACGTGGTTGCCGAAGATCCGCTGGTGATGCTGCTGCCGGCCGATCACCGCTTCGCCCCGCAGCGCACGCTGGCGTTCGCGGACGTGGCGGGCGAGACCTTCGTCGCGCTGGCCGATGGCAACGCACTGCAGACCTACATCGAAGACCAGGCCCGCGACATTGGTCGCCGCCTCGACGTCCGCATCCGCATGAAAACCTTCGAAGGCGTGTGCATCATGATCGGCCACGGCATCGGCCTCGGTATCGTGCCGCGCTCCATCGCCCGCCAGCATCGGCGCAGTACGCATACCGTTGCAGTGCCGCTTGCCGATGCGTGGGCACAGCGTCGCCTGTGCGCCTGTTTCGCACACTGGAAAGCGCTTTCGCCGCCAATGCGCAGCCTGCTGCTTCACCTCGGCGTCGAAGCAGAAAAAAAAGTGTGAAACAGTGTTGACACATCCGCTGCCATGCCGCAAAATTCTTCTCCTGAGTCGCCCAGGTGGCGGAATTGGTAGACGCACTAGCTTCAGGTGCTAGCGGGGGCAACTTCGTGGAGGTTCGAGTCCTCTCCTGGGCACCATGACTCAGCAAATGATCAAACCCGCGCAAGCGGGTTTTTTCATGCCTGCGGTTTGGGATGCGCGATGCATTGCGATTGCCGCTCAGTGTGTCGTATCCGGCGCCTCCCTGGCAGCCACCTGCTCGTACGAGCTTCCACCGGCGTGTCGCTATCACGCTCTGAACGACAACCTTTTCGGGATCCATTCCACGCTTCGTTCGAATTCGTACTTCTCCCAGACGGAATATGGCGCTTCCAGGGACACGTACGTGGTTGTTTCCATTGCCGCCCTTGTCTGCGGCGCATTCGTTGGCAGCCACCTGCAGGCCACTGCCGGCTGGATCAGCGGCGGCATCGTACTTGTGGCAGGAATGTGGGCGCTGGCCCAGCTGTTCCGCGCTCGCGTGGTTTTCAAGCGCGTACATCGCACACGCTAGACTCGCACCAATGCGCTTGGCCTGGATGTCCTTCGGTACGCCACCTGGCAGACATGACCTGGCGTAGACAGCAACGCGCAAACAAAAACCCCGCCTTCCGGCGGGGTTTTGTTTTTCATCAACAATGATCGATCAGTGCCCGCCACCCGCAGAGGCTGCACCCGCACCCGCACCGAACGGCGGCTTGGCCAGCCACAGGAAGGTGATGATCGCCAGGAAGATCCAGCCCAGCAGGAAGAAGATGTCGTTGAAGCCCATCTGCGAGGCCTGGTGGTTGATCATGTTGTTCAGTACCGCCGCGCCATGCTGCAGGTCGCCCTGCCCCATCGCCGCCACCTGGTCCTGCATGCCCGGCTGGTAGGCCGAGATGTGCTCGGTCAGGTCCGCATGGTGCACCTGGGTACGGCGCGCCCACAGCCACGTCGTCAACGATGCTGCGAAGCTGCCGCCCAGCGTACGCAGGAACGTGGCCAGGCCGGAGCCCGCCGCGATCTCGCGGCCATCCAGGTCCGACAGCAGGATCTGCAACACCGGCATGAAGAACAAGGCCACGCCGATACCCATGATCAACTGCACGCCGGCCACGTGCTGGAAGTCCACCTGCAGGTTGAAGCCAGAGCGCAGGAAGCTGGTCATCGACAGGAACACGAAGGCGATGGTTGCCAGCATGCGCATGTCGAAGCGCGAGGCGTACTTGCCCACGAACGGGGTCATGATCACCGGCAGGATGCCGATCGGCGCCGTCGCCAAGCCCGCCCAGATCGCGGTGTAGCCCATGTCACGCTGCAGCCACTGCGGAATCAGCAGGGCCACGCTGAAGAACGCCGCGTAAGCCACTACCATCGCCAGCGTACCGGCGCGGAAGTTGCGATGCCGGAACAGCTTCAGGTCGACGATCGGATCCTTGTCGGTCAGTTCCCAGATCAGGAACACCGTCAGCGTGACCACTGCCACACACGCCAGCACTACGATCTTCATCGACGAGAACCAGTCCTCGTCATTGCCCAGGTCGAGCACCAGCTGCAGTGCGCCGACACCGATCACCAGCGTGACCAGGCCGACGTAGTCCATCTTCGGCTTCTCGATCTGCTCCGGGCGCCCCTTCAACTGGTTACCTACCACCAGCGCGGCAAAGATGCCCAGCGGCACGTTGATCAGGAAGATCCATTCCCAGCTGTAGTTGTCGGTGATCCAACCACCGAGGATCGGGCCGCAGATCGGCGCCACCACCGTGATCATCGCCAGCAGCGCCAGCGCCTGTCCGCGTTTTTCGCGGGGATAGATCGAGACCAGCAGCGACTGCGTGATCGGGTACATCGGGCCGGCCACGAAGCCCTGCAGCGCGCGCGACAGCACCAGCATGCCCATGCTCTGCGCCAGGCCGCACAGCAGCGAAGTGATGACGAACGCCAGCGTGGCCCAGACGAACAGCTTGCGTTCGCCGAAGCGGCGGCTGAGCCAGCCGGTCAGGGGCAGCGCGATGGCCGTGCTGACCGCGAACGAGGTGATGACCCACGTCGCCTGCTGCGAACTGGCACCGAGATTACCGGCGATGGTGGGCAGCGAGACGTTGGCGATGGTGGTGTCGAGCACCTGCATGAACGACGCCATCGCCAGGCCCACGGTGCACAGGGCGACGCTGGGCGGCAGGAACCCGGAGGCCGCACCCGACGCCGCCGGGGCGCCCGGAGCACCGGGCGCGGCTGGAGCTTGTGCGGACATGGCGACCTCAGCCCACCTTCGCCTGCTGCGGCAGGTTGCCCTGGATGATCGTGTGGATCACCTCGTCGGCATCATGCAGCTGCTTGGCATACACGTCGGTGTCGAACACCGTGCCCTTGGCCGGGCTGCTCGGCAGCACTTCACCCTTCTGGTCGCGCAGGCTCACTTCGGCCTTCATCGACAGGCCGATGCGCAGCGGGTGCTCGGCCAGCTGCTTGGCATCGATGGCGATGCGCACCGGCACGCGCTGCACGATCTTGATCCAGTTGCCGCTGGCGTTCTGCGCCGGCAGCAGCGAGAACGCCGAACCGGTACCCAGGCCCAGGCTGTCGATGCGGCCCTTGTACTTCACGTCGCCGGCATACAGGTCCGACTTCAGCTCCACTTCCTGGCCCAGGCGCATGTGGCGCAGCTGGGTTTCCTTGAAGTTGGCCTCGACCCACATCTGCTCGGTCGGCACCACCGCCATCAGTGCGTTGCCCGGCTGCACGCGCTGGCCGACCTGCACCGAACGACGGGCGACGTAGCCGGTGACCGGCGCGACGATGCCAGCGCGGGCGTTGTTGAGGAAGGCCTGGCGCAGCTGCGCGGCGGCAGCCTGCACATCCGGCTGGGTGGCGATCACGGTGTCGTCGACCAGCGCACGGTTGCGCTCGACGGTCTCGCGCGAACCGGCCACGGCCGCTTCGGCAGCGGCCAGCTCGTCACGGGCGTGCGCCAGTTCTTCGTTGGAGATGGCACCGGTGGTGGCCAGGTCCTTGCGGCGGGCGAAGTCGTCGCGCACACGCTTCAGGGTGACCTGGCGGGCGTTCAAGTCCGCCTGCGCACCTTCCACGCTGCGGTACAGGCCACGGGTCTGGCGCACGGTCTTGGCCAGGTTGGCTTCGGCCTGCTGCAGCGCTACTGCGGTGTCGGACGGATCCAGCTGCACCAGCAGCTGGCCGCGCTCCACGCGCATGCCGTCATCAGCGTTGATGGCGACCACGGTACCGGCCACCAGCGGGGTGATCTGCACCTGGTTGCCCTGCACGTAAGCGTCGTCGGTTTCTTCGAACCAACGGCCGAACATGAAGTACCACAACGCCAGTGCGGCCAGCAGCAGCACGACGATCACGAACAGGCCGCGCAGCAGGTTGCCGCGGCGGTTGGGGGCGGCCGGGGCCGCGGTGTCTTGGGTCTGGCTCATGGCAGGGATCTTCAGGAATGCGAGGAATCGGAATGGGAGGCGAGCGGCGCGGCGTGATCGGCATCACTGGGCTGGAAACCACCGCCCAGCGCCTTGCTCAGGCGCACGGAGGTCTGCACCTGCTGCGACTGCAGGCCGGCCAGCTGCTGCTGTGACTGCAGCAGGGTGGACTGCGCGGTCAGCACGTCCAGGTAGCTGCCGATGCCAGCGCGATAGCGCTGCTGGGCCAGATCGAAGGCCGAACGCGCGGTGTCCACCGCCTGCTGTTGCGCGTTCGACTGCTGCGCCAGTGAGCGCACCGCGTTGACCTGGTCGGCCACGTCGCGCAGTGCATCGAGAACGGTCTGGTTGTAGTTGGCAACCGCCAGGTCGTACTGCGCATCGGTGTTGGCCAGGTTGGCGCGCAGCTTGCCGCCTTCGAAGATCGGCAGGCTCAACGCCGGGCCGATGTAGGCGAAGGTGGAGCTGCTCTTCAGCAGATCGCCCACGTTCGGTGCGACGACGCCAGCCAGTGCGGTCAGGTTGAAGCTCGGGTAGAACTTGGTCCTGGCGACCTTGATCTGCTTGTCGGCCGCTTCCACCCGCCAGCGCGCGGCAACGATGTCCGGACGACGGCCGAGCAGCTCGCTGGGCAGCACGCCCGGCAGCTGGAGCGCCATCGGATTCAACGCCTGCGGACGCTGGATCGACAGGCCACGGTCCGGGCCCTTGCCGACCAGGGCGGCCAGCGCGGTGCGGGCGGCGTCGATGCGCTGCTGTGCGGCCAGCACCTGCTGCTGCGCGGCCGGCACGCGAGCCTCGGCCTGGCGCACCTGCAGATCGCTGTCGATGCCGGCACTGCGGCGCTGGCGGGTCAACTGCAGCGACTTCTGCGAGCGGGTCAGCTCTTCCTCGGCCACGTCGTTGAGCTGCCACGCGTAGGCCAGGTCGGCATAGGCCTGGGTGATGCCGGTGGACAGGTTCAGGCGCGCGGCCTGGGCTTCAACAGTGGCGGCATGCGCGCCATCCACGGCGGCTTCCCAAGCGGCGCGCTTGCCGCCCCACAGGTCCACGCCATAGCTGAAATCAAACGCGACCTGGCTGCTGCCAGCGTAATGGCCGCCCATCTCGCTGCCGGCCATCGACTCGGGCAGGCGCAGACCGGTGTAACCACCGGACACCGACAGGCTGGGCAGGCGATCGGCACGCGCGGTACCGACCTGCGACTGCGCCTGGCGCAGGCGCGCATCGGCAGCGTCCAGGCTCGGGTGGCCGGCCAGCCCCTCGGCGACCAGCGCGTCCAGCTGCGCATCGCCCAGTGCCTTCCACCAGTCCTGCGCCGGGAAGCCGGTGGCGCTCAGATCGGTGTCGGCCAGGGTGCGTTCGCTGTGCAGGCTGTCCACATCGAGCACGTGGCCCTGCGGGTTGAGGCCGCGGCTGCTGGCGCAGGCGGCCAAGGCCAGGGCCAGCGCTGATACCAGCAGCGCGCGCCCGGACCGGCGGAGAGTGGAATGCGGGATCGGGTTCATGGGGTCGTCAGGGAATCGCGGATTCGGGTGAGGAGGGACAGCAGCTGCGTGCGTTCGTCGGCGGACAGGTCACGCAGGGCGTAATCCATCACCGCGTCGCCACGCAGCTTCAGCCGCGCCCACAGCGCGCGGCCTTCATCGGTCAGCACGATCTGCAGCGCACGCCGGTCCTGGGCATGCGGCTCGCGGCGTACGCAGCCCAGTGCCTCCAGCTTGTCCAGCAGACGGGTCACCGCACTGGGCACCTGGTCGATGGCCTGGGCCAGTTCATTGGCCGTGCACGGCGCCATGTTCGAAAGCACCTTCAACCCGATGTAGTGGGTGAAGCCGATGCCGAGGTCTTCTTCAGCCATGGAGGCGTCGAGTTGGCGGACCAGGCCGTCGCGCACCTGGCGCAGCAGCAGGCCGAAGCTGGGGGGAGTGGTTGCAGGACAGATCATGGGGGAGCATTCTCTTCCAAAAAAAATATTTCTCAATGGAAATATTCGATCTGGCATCGAATGCTGTGTTGCAGCAGTGGGCTGGATCAGTGAAGGCGCTCACCTTAATGGCCCGCTCAGCTGGCCCGGTAGTACAATTCAGCCAATGGATGACACATTTCAGCCAGCGGATATGATGAACAAGGCAGAAATCCCCCCTCCCAAGCGCCTGCTGCGTGATGACGCACTGGACTGGTTCGAGCGCAATGACGGCCCTCCGGTTGTCGCTTTCCGCTTCGACAGCCCGCAGGGCCTGGTCCGTGAAGTGGACTGGCATCACCACCAGCGCGCACAGCTGATCTGTGTCGAGCGCGGCCTGTTGACCACCCGAACCTCGCACGGCACGTGGTCGCTGGCGCCGGGTTCGGCCGGCTGGATGCCGCCGCTGGAGCCGCATACGGTCACCCTCGACGGGCCATTGCGTGGCTGGGGCATGGCGCTGGCCGCGCCCGCCTGCGCCACCCTGCCCTCCGACCCCTGCGTGCTGGGCCTGTCCAAGCTGGCGCAGGCGCTGGCCGACCGTATCTGCGAATGGCCGCTGGGCTATGCCACCACCCCTGAGCGCCAGCACATCATCGATGTACTGCTGGACGAGATCCGCACCGCACCGCGCCAGCGCATGCACCTGCCGATGCCGCACGACCGGCGCCTGCTGAAGATCGCCTCGCAGCTGCTGGCCGACCCGTCCGACGAGCGCAGCCTGGCCGAATGGGCGCACTGGGCGGGTCTGTCGCCGCGCAGCCTGACCCGCCACTTCCGCGACGAGACCACGCTCAGCTTCGCCCAGTGGCGGCAGCAGGCCCGCCTGTCCGAGGCGCTGCGCCAGCTGACCGACGGCCGCAGCGTGGCCGATATCGCCCACGCGCTGGGCTTCAGCAGCGCCAGCGCCTTCGTCACCGTGTTCCGCCGCCACTTCGGTTTGCCGCCCGGGCGCTACCTGGCGCGGGCCGGGCATGGCCTGGAAACCGGGCTGGACCCTGCGCGCGGCTTGGCATCCCCGGCCGCATCCGGATAATCACAGGATTGCGAGCGGCGACCGCCGTCGCCGCCTCCCGACAATAGGTAACAACGCCGCATGACCGATCTTGCCCGCCCCGTGTTCCACGGATTCGAACAACTGCCGCTGCGCGAGTACGCAGAACGCGCCTACCTCGACTACTCGATGTACGTGGTCCTGGACCGTGCCCTGCCGTTCATCGGCGACGGCCTGAAGCCGGTACAGCGCCGCATCATCTATTCGATGAGCGAGCTGGGCCTGAATGCCGCGTCCAAGCCGAAGAAGTCCGCGCGCACCGTCGGTGACGTCATCGGTAAGTACCATCCGCACGGCGACAGCGCGTGCTACGAGGCGCTGGTGCTGATGGCGCAGCCGTTCTCGTACCGCTACCCGCTGATCGAGGGCCAGGGCAACTTCGGTTCCAGCGATGACCCGAAGTCGTTCGCGGCGATGCGTTACACCGAATCCAAGCTGACCCCGATCGCCGAAGTACTGCTGGGCGAACTGGGCCAGGGCACCACCGACTGGGCGCCGAACTTCGACGGCACCCTGCAGGAACCGACCTGGATGCCGGCGCGCCTGCCGCACCTGCTGCTGAACGGCACCACCGGCATTGCCGTGGGCATGGCCACCGACGTGCCGCCGCACAATCTCAATGAGATCGTCAGCGCACTGCTGCACCTGCTGGACAACCCCGAGGCCAGCGTGCGCGACCTGTGCGAGCACGTGCAGGGCCCGGACTACCCGTCCAGCGCCGAGATCATCACCGCGGCCAATGACCTGCGGAACATCTACGAGACCGGCAACGGCAGCGTGCGTGCGCGTGCGACCTTCACCAAGGAAGCCAACAACATCGTGGTCACCGCGCTGCCGTTCCAGGTGTCGCCGTCGAAGGTGATCGAGCAGATCGCCGCGCAGATGCGCGCCAAGAAGCTGCCGTGGCTGGAAGACATCCGCGATGAGTCCGACCACGCCAACCCGGTGCGCGTGGTGCTGGTGCCGCGCTCCAACCGTGTCGACGCCGAGCAGCTGATGGGCCACCTGTTCGCCACCACGGACATGGAGCGCAGCTACCGCGTCAATCTCAACGTGATCGGGCTGGACGGCCGTCCGCAGGTGAAGAACCTGAAGATGCTGCTCAGCGAATGGCTGGCGTTCCGCAGCAGCACCGTCACCCGCCGCCTGCAGCACCGCCTGCAGAAGGTCGAGCGCCGCCTGCACCTGTTGGAAGGCCTGCTGGTCGCATTCCTCAACCTGGACGAGGTGATCCACATCATCCGGACCGAGGACGAACCGAAGGCGGCGCTGATCGCGCGCTTCGGCCTGTCCGACGACCAGGCCGAGTACATCCTGGAAACCAAGCTGAAGCAGCTGGCGCGCCTGGAAGAGATGAAGATCCGTGGCGAGCAGGACGAGCTGGCCAAGGAGCGCGAGAAGATCCTCGGCATCCTCGACAGCAAGACCAAGCTGAAGAAGCTGATCCGCGACGAACTGACCGCCGATGCCAGGAAGTTCGGCGACGCACGCCGTTCGCCGCTGGTCCAGCGCCAGGCCGCGCAGGCCATCGACGAGACCGAACTGGTGCCGAGCGAGCCGATGACCGTCGTGCTGTCGGAGAAGGGCTGGATCCGTGCCGCCAAGGGCCACGACGTCGATGCGTCCGCCCTGTCCTACCGCGATGGTGACGCCCTGCAGGGCGCGGTGCGTGCACGCAGCACCCAGCAGGTCGCGTTCCTCGACAGCGAGGGTCGCGCCTACTCGACGCCGGTACACACCCTGCCCTCCGCGCGTGGCAACGGCGAACCGCTCACCGGACGCTTCTCGCCGGCCGCGGGCACCAGCTTCGTGACCCTGGCCAGCGCCGAGCCGGACACCCGCTTCGTGCTGGCCTCCACCCACGGCTACGGCTTCGTCACCCGCTTCGAGAACCTGATCGGCCGCAACAAGGCCGGCAAGGCGATGCTGAACCTGTCAGCCGGTTCGACCGTGCTGACCCCGTCGGTGGTGGCCAACGTCGCCACCGACCGCATCGTGGCGGTGACCAGTTCCGGCAACCTGCTGGCAATCGCCGCCAACGACCTGCCGGAACTGGACAAGGGCAAGGGCAACAAGATCATCGAGATCCCGAAGGCCAAGCTCGCCACCGAACGCGTGGTCGCCATCGTGGCGATCAGCCCGGGCCAGACCCTTCAGGTGCGCAGTGGGCAGCGCACGATGGGCCTGAAGTTCAACGAGCTCGACGCCTACCTCGGCGCCCGCGCCACCCGCGGCCACCTGCTGCCGCGCGGCTGGCAGAAGGTGGAAGGGCTGTCGGTGGAGTAAGGGCTGGGGCCCTGCTCCTGGTGGGTGTCAACCTTGGTTGACACACCTTACCCCGGTAGACGCCAACCCCGGTTGGCGTTTTCCATCCCAATGGGGTCAGAGCCGTTTTCGTTGAAAACGGATCCGACCCCGGACACGAAAAAGCCGGGGCATTCCCCGGCTTTTTCGTTGTCGGCTGGCGGGCGGTGGAGCAGCTGGCGGACGAAGGCTGGCTGGCGGTGCTCCGGTGCTGGCGGGCGACAGAACGCTGTGCTTCTGGTAGACCCGACCGCTGGTCGGCTGCCCTGCAAAAGCGGCCGACTAACAGTCGGCCCTACCGGGTCGGCGCGAGGCGCCGGCTCAGTGCGCCGGGGCGCCGTTGCCGTCGATCTTGCTCAGCTGGTACAGCTCCAGGCCGATGCGCTTGATCAGGCCCAACTGCTGTTCCAGCCACCAGGCATGGTCTTCCTCGGTGTCCTTCAGCTGCGCCAGCAGCATGTCGCGGCTCACGTAGTCACCCTTCTCCTCGCACAGCTTCATGCCGGCGGCGAGATTGTTCCGAACCGCGTATTCAGTATCCAGATCCTTCTGCAGCATCTCCTCCACGGTCTTGCCCGGCTCGGTGGCATGCGGGCGCATGTCCGGGTCGCCTCCGAGGAACAGGATCCGGCGCAGCAGCGCGTCGGCGTGCTGGGTTTCCTCTTCCATCTCGTGGTTCAGGCGTTCGTACAGCGCGAACAGGCCCTGGTCCTCGTAGCGGCGGGAATGGATGAAGTACTGGTCGCGGGCAGCAAGCTCGCCGCGCAGCAGTTCCTTCAGGCAGGCGATGACGTCCGGGTTGCCTTTCATGGGGGGCTCCTGTGAATCGATGTGACATAGGGTGCCGCATTTCAAAATACGGTGATCTAATCGGAATCAGTCGCAGTTGCGCCTGCGGCTACAATCGGCCCACGAGTTCGGAAAGGACGTGCGATGCGACGTACATGGCGTTGGGTGCTGGGCGTGCTGATCGCCATCGTGCTGGTTACCGTACTGGGCCTGTGGCTGCTGCTGCGCGGCAGCCTGGCCGACCTCGACGGCGAACATGCACTGCCTGGTCTGGCCAGGCCGGTCACCGTCGAACGCGATGCGCTGGGCGTGGTCACCATCACTGCCGGCAGCCAGGCCGACGCGATGCGTGCACTCGGCCATGTGCATGCGCAGGAGCGCTATTTCGAGATGGACCTGATGCGCCGCAGTGCCGCCGGCGAGCTGTCGGCGCTGTTCGGGCCGAAAGCCATCGACGCCGACAAACGCATGCGCGTGCACCGCCTGCGCGCCCGCACCGAGGCGCATCTGGATACCGCGCTGGGCGACAACGGCGCGGCCGTGCGTGCCTATGTGGACGGCGTCAACGAAGGCCTGGCTGATCTCTCCGTGCGGCCGTGGGCCTACCTGCTGCTGCGGCAGTCACCGCACCCGTGGCAGGCCAGCGACAGCGTGCTGGCCGGACTGGCCATGTACGCCGACCTGCAGGACCCAGGCAACCAGACCGAGCTTGCCCTGAGCCGCATCCGCGCGGTGGTGCCGCCGGCGCTGTACGCGCTGATTGCCCACGACGGCACCGAATGGGATGCACCGCTGTTTGGCGAAGCCACCGGCAACGCGGCCCTGCCCGATGCAAGCCAGCTCGATCTGCGCACATTGAAGGGAAAGCCGGGCACCGAGCAGGAGGAGGCGGACGTCATCGGCAGCAACAACTTCGCGGTGGCCGGCGCACTCACCGCCGACGGCCGCGCGATCGTGGCTGACGACATGCACCTGGGCCTGCGCGCGCCTGGCCTCTGGTTCCGGGTGCGCCTGCGTTACCCCGACCCGCAGGCTGCAGGCGGCCAGGTCGACGTCACTGGCTTCTCGCTGCCTGGCCTGCCGGCGGTGATCGTCGGCAGCAATGGACACGTCGCCTGGGGCTTCACCAACAGCTACATCGATACTGCCGACTACCGGACTGAACCGGCCAGCGCCGCTGTGACCGTGCACGACGAACACATTGCGGTGGCCGGCCAGGCCGACGTGGTGTTCCCGGTGCGCGAAACCGCCTGGGGCCCGATCCTGCACACCCATGCCGATGGCAGCGGCGATGCCCTGCGCTGGGTCGCGCACCTGCCCGGCGCGGTGCGCCTGGACTTCGGTGATCTGGCCCGCGCCGGCGATCTGGATGGCGCCCTGCACTTCGCCGACCGCGCCGGCATCCCCGCGCAGAACCTGGTGGTCGGCGACCGCAGCGGACGCATCGCCTGGCGCCTGATCGGCGCCCGCCCCGACCGAGGCCCCGGCTGTGCGCCGGCCGGCTTCAATGCTGCCAACAACCAGGACTGCGCGCCGTGGCCGATCCGCAGCGATGCCTCACCTGCACTGATCGATCCCACCAACCATCGCCTCTGGACCGCCAATGGCCGCGTGCTGGATGGCGAGGCACTGACCATCGTCGGCAACGGTGGCTACGACCTCGGCGCGCGTGGGCGGCAGATCCGCGACCTGCTGGCCATCCAGGAACGCTTCGACGAGCACGACCTGCTGGCGATCCAGCTTGATGACCGCGCGGTGTTCCTGCAGCGCTGGTGGGCGTTGCTGCATGACGTCATCGAACACAGTGACGATCCTGCGCTGAAGCGGTTGAAGTCCGTCAGTCACCAATGGGGCGGCCGGGCCTCGACCAGCTCGGTGAGCTACCGGGTGGTGCGCGAGTTCCGCACGCAGGTGATGGATACCCTGTCCGATGCACTCCTGGCACCGGCCAACGCGCAGCTGGGCGATGACTATCTGGACCCGCGCCTGGCACAACTGGAAGGTGTGGCCTGGCCGATGCTGCAGCAGCGCCCGGCCAATCTGCTGCCACCGGCTTACGACAGCTGGGACGCGCTGCTGCTTGATGCAGCTCACCGCACCGAGAGCGAGCTGGCCAAGCAAGGCCCACTGGCCCAGCGCACCTGGGGCGAGCGCAACACCGCGGCGATCTGCCATCCCATCGCGCGTGCATTGCCGGACATCGCCAAACGCTGGCTGTGCATGCCCACCGATCCCCTGCCCGGTGACCGCGACATGCCACGCGTGCAGACGCCGAACTTCGGTGCCTCCGAACGCATGGTGGTTTCGCCCGGCCACGAGGCCGACGGCATCGTGCACATGCCCGGCGGCCAGAGCGGCCATCCGCTGTCGCCGTACTGGGCGGCTGGCCACGAAGACTGGGTGCATGGCCGACCGACCCCGTTCCTGCCAGGCAAGGCGCAGCACGTGATGACGCTGGTCCCTGCGCGTTGACGACCAGGGTCAGATCCCTTTTCCAAAGAAAAGGGATCTGACCCCATCATTGCAGCGTCAGGCCAGCGCCTGCTCATGCACGCCGGCAATCGCGCGGCCGGAAGGATCGGCTGCTGCCGCGAAGCTGGCATCCCACGCAATCGCCGCCGGCGACGAACAGGCAATCGACTTGCCGCCCGGCACGGTCTCGGCCGCCGCGCGGCTGGGGAAGAACTGTTCGAACAGGTGGCGGTAGTAGTACGCCTCCTTGGTCTGCGGCGGGTTGTGCGGGAAGCGCTTGTCGGCCGCCGACAGCACGCGGTCGCTCACCTGCGCTTCGGCATGCGCTTTCAGCCCGTCGATCCAGCCATAGCCGACGCCGTCGCTGAACTGCTCCTTCTGCCGCCACAGGATGCTGTCCGGCAGGTAGCCCTCGAACGCTTCGCGCAGCACCGCCTTCTCGATGCGGCGGCCACCGAAGCCGGCACCGACCATCTTGTGCGCGGCATCGAAGCGCATCGCCACATCGAGGAACTCGCGGTCGAGGAACGGGACACGCGGCTCCACGCCCCAGGCCATCATCGACTTGTTGGCGCGCAGGCAATCGTAGTTGTGCAGGGCATCAAGCTTGCGTACCAGCTCATCGTGGAATTCGCGCGCATCCGGCGCCTTGTGGAAGTACAGGTAGCCGCCGAAGATCTCGTCGCTGCCTTCGCCGGAGAGCACCATCTTCACGCCCATCGCCTTGATCCGCCGTGCGAGCAGGAACATCGGCGTCGATGCACGGATGGTGGTGACGTCGTAGGTCTCGATGTGGCGGATCACTTCCGGCAGCGCATCGAGGCCTTCCTCGAAGGTGTATTCGAAGCCGTGATGCACGGTGCCGAGTGCCTCGGCAGCGATCGCCGCAGCCGCCAGATCGGGCGAGCCCTTCAGGCCGATCGCGAACGAATGCAAGCGCGGCCACCAGGCTTCGGTCTGTCCACCATCCTCGATGCGGCGACGCGCGTAGCGTGCGGCCACCGCCGCCACCAGCGACGAGTCCAGGCCACCGGACAACAGCACGCCGTACGGAACGTCGCTCATCAGCTGGCGTTCCACCGCATGCTCGAACGCCTGGCGCAGTTCGGCCAGGTCGGCCTGGCGGCCCTGCACGTCGGCATAGTCGCGCCACGGTTGCTGGTAGTAGCGCACCAGCTCACCGCTGGCGCTGTCGAAGTAATGGCCCGGCGGGAACTGCGCGACGTCGGCACAGGTATCGACCAGTGCCTTCATTTCCGAGGCCACGCGCAGCCGGCCCTGTGCATCGTGGCCCCAGTACAGCGGCACCACGCCCACCGGGTCACGTGCCACCAGCACCCGTCCGGCCTCGCGATCCCACAGGGCGAAGGCGAAGATGCCATTGAGCTGTTCCAGCCACTGTGCTGGCGTACCGCCCTGACGGTACAGCGCGTTGATCACCTCACAGTCCGAACCGGTCTGGAAGTCGTAGGCGGTGGTCAGCGTGGCCTTCAGCTGCTGGTGGTTGTAGATCTCGCCGTTGACCGCCAGCGCCAGCTGCCCATCGGCCGACAACAACGGCTGCGAGCCACCGGCCGGATCGACGATGGCCAGCCGTTCGTGAACCAGCAGCGCGCCTTCATCGAGGTACACGCCGCTCCAGTCCGGACCGCGGTGACGCTGGCGTTGCGACAGCTCCAGCGCGTGGCGGCGCAGGGCGGGAAGATCGTCACCGGCCTGCAGGCCGAAGATTCCGAAGATCGAACACATGGCAGAGCTCCTGTTGTGGGGATTTCACGGGGAAGGTGTTCGACCGGCAACCAGGCCCGGGGGGACTGCGCCCGGGCACAAAAAAACCCGCATCGGCTGATGCGGGTTTTCTGGTGTCCGGGCGTGTGTTGCTGTCTATCTACCCAGGGCGCAGTCCCGCATCGGCCGCGCACGATTATTCGCGCGCAGATTATTGCGGTTGTTGTTATTGACGGCGGTGGCCAGGCGGATCGACATGGCATCGACCCTACCCCGGTTTTCGGCGCCGCGCAACAGTTGCGTCGGCAACCACGCGGAAGGACCGCCACCGCGCCAGCCAGCGCATAATGGCCCACCCTGAACCGTGTAACAGGAATGCAACACCGCAATGGACGCACCGGAGCGCTGGCCGCCCTGCTCTGCCTGAGCCTGGCCGCCTGCCAGAGCCTACCCCCACCTTCCACACTGCAGCTGGACCAGCAACAGGTACTGGAGCAACGCGGAACCGACGGCAGCTTCGACGGCGCCTGGGAAACCGCGCGGACCTTCGAGCGCTTCAACGATCTGCGCGCCGTCACCTACTACGAGCGTGCCGCAGCGATCACACCCTGGACCTTCCACAACACCAAGGCGGAAGAAGCACTGGGCCGGATCTGGATCTCCGGCACGCTGCAGCATGCCGACAGCCCCCACATCAACCCGGCACCGGTGCTGCGCGCGTCCTGGCGACGTGGCGAACGCTGGTCTATGGCCGCCGCCAACCACGGCAATCCGTATGCGTTCTTTGACCTGGCCAAGGCCTATCGCGAGCGCGGCGATGCCCAGCGAGCGCTGCGCTGGGACCTTCGCGCGATGGTCTACCAGCGCTATGCGTCGTCGTCATCGGGACTGCCCGGCGCAGTAGCGGCCACAGGCGATACCGTGCATCCGCTGGTGGCGAGGATCCAACGCCGTGCCGCTGCAGGTGACGCCGACGCACAGGTCGATCTGGGCGCACTGCTGGAAAAAGGCGTCGGCCTGCCACGCGATCCAGCGCGTGCACTGCAGCTGTACCAGCGCGCAGGTGAGCGGGGCAATGTGTTCGGCCAGTACTTCGCCGGGCTGCTGCTGGGCCGCCGTGCGCCGGGCGTGGAGAAGGACACCGATGCTGCCGCGCGCTGGTTCGCGCGCGCCGAGGCGCAGCGCTTCTACATGGCCGCGCCCAGCTACTGGAAGAAAGCGATCGAGCCGCCGTTCTTCATTTTTTCAGAGTAGAGCCGAGCCATGCTCGGCCGCTTCTGGTGGAATAAACAGCCGAGCATGGCTCGGCCCTACTGGGAAGCGGCCCCGGCGGGAGGCGTGCCGACCAACGGTCGGCACCCACCTCGGCAGGATCGGGGCATCCCCACCACAGGGCTCACACCAGCAACCGTTCCACCAGCCGCTGGTACAACCCCGGCAGTGCTTCCAGATCGTCAACGCGCACGTTCTCGTCCACCTGGTGGATGCTGGCGTTGACCGGTCCTACTTCGATGCACTGCGCGCCCAGCGGCGCGATGAAACGTGCATCCGAGGTGCCGCCGCCGGTGCTTTCTTCCGGGGCACGGCCGATGTGCTCGGCCAGTACCGCGCGCGCAGTCGCACGCAGCGTGCCTTCCGGGGTGTAGAACGGCTCACCGCTGCGATGCCACTTGAGCGTGTACTGCAGGCCATGCCGGTCAAGCAGTGCAATGATCTCTGCCTCCAGCTTCGGCGCATCCCAGTGCGGGTTGTAGCGGATGTTGAAATCCACCTCCAGCTCGCCGGGAATCACGTTGTTGGCACCGGTACCCGCGTGGATGTTGGATATCTGCAGGCTGGTCGGCGGGAAGCTCTCATAACCGTCGTCCCAGCGCCGTGCGCTCAGTTCGGACAGTGCCGGTGCCGCCTGATGGATCGGATTGCGCGCTTTTTCCGGGTACGCCACATGCCCCTGCACGCCCTGCACGCGCAGCTTGGCAGACAGGCTGCCACGACGGCCTACGCGCAGCAGGTCACCCAGCGTCGAAGTAGACGATGGCTCTCCGGTAATGCACCAGTCGATGCGCTGGCCGCGTTCGGCGAACAGCCGCGCCACGTGGCGCACGCCGTCGATCGCATCGCCCTCCTCGTCACTGGTCAGCAGTACTGCCAGCGTGCCGGGATGATCGGGATGTGCGGCGACGAACTGCTCGGCGGCGACCACGAATGCAGCCACGCTGCCCTTCATGTCGGCGGTGCCACGGCCGTACAGCACACCATCACGGATCTGCGGCGTGAACGGATCGCTGGCCCAGGCCTCACGCGGGCCAGGCGGTACCACGTCGGTGTGGCCCAGCAGCACCAGTACCGGCGCACCCTGGCCGTGGGTCGCCCACAGGTTGTCGACCTCGCCCAGGCGCAGGTGGTCGCAATGGAACCCGGCCTGCTTCAGCCGCGCCGCCAGCAATGCCTGGCAGCCGGCATCGTCCGGCGTCACCGAAGGCCGCGAGATCAGCTCGCAGGTCAGGTCGAGCACCGCGCTCATGCGTCGCCCACGCTGAAGCGCGCCTTGAAGCCGTTGTCACTGAACCCCTGGGTGACCTTGCCATCGGTGGTGACCACCACCGGGCGCTTGATCAGCTGCGGGTACTCGCGCAGCAACAGCTTCCACTCGGCCTCGGAATCGGCGGACTTGCGGTTGTCCGGCAACTGCCGCCAGGTGGTGGACGACTTGTTGACCATCGCGCCCAGGCCGCCCAGCTGCGCCGCCCACGCCAGCAGCGTTTCCGGGCTGGGCGTGTTGTCGCGGTAGTCGACGAAGGTGTACGGCACGCCGAAGCGGTCCAGCCACTTGGTCGCCTTCTTGCAGGTATCGCAGTTCTTCAAACCGTAGACAGTGGTGCTCATGGCCATCTGTGATGCTGGAAAACAGAGGGCCAGAATCTCACAACAGGCGCTCGGACACGACCCGGAACGGCACCCGGGGCAGCCGGAAGGCCAGTCCCCCATGCAACGCCACGTCCATCGCCTGCAGACGAGGGCAATGCAACTCGCCGAGCAGGCGCAGCGGCAGCAGGCTGTCGACGTCCACCGGCAACGCAATGCGCGTGCTGGCCCAGCGGTGGTCACAGGTACGGGCGATGGCCTCGTCCTGGCAGGTCAGGAAGCTCAGCACGGCGTGGTGACCACCGAAAGCGGCCGACCATGCTGCATCCTCCCAGGCGTCTGCGGCCCGCCACTGCAGGCGCAGGTCCGGTGCACTGCCCTCCCCACCCTCGATCCCCGTACAGCCGCCGCCTTCGGCGTCCAGCACATGCGCGAAGCGTGCCGGCAGATGCGGCTGCATGGCATCGCTGAAGGCGCGTGCGCCGGCCACGAAGGCCAGCTGGTCCATCACGTTGCGATCGAACAGCACCACCGGCGTTCCGTCCGGATCGTCGTCGCGGCGCAGGTACCAGCGCCAGTTGCTCTGCCTGGGAGACGGCAGCAGAGAACGCAGCGGCCCAGCCAGCGCCGGCCCGAAGTGCCCATGCCGGTAGCTGAGGATGGTGTAAGGCGTATGTCCGGCATGGACCACGTAATGATGGCCCGGCGGTGGCGTTGGTGCGTGGCGCACGTCGACCCACCAGCTCACGTAGACCACGTCGCGCACATCGCTGACCAGGGCCGGCATCGGCCAGCGCCGCGACAGCCCGCGGCGCAGACGGGTCCAGCGCAGGGCGTGCAGCAGGCGCGGCAGCATCCGCCCGAACAGGGTGTCGGACGGATGCCGGTAGATCGCGGACTGCGCCAGATCCTCCGGCGCAGTCACCGTCAGTCGGCCAGGCCGCGCAGCAGGTCGTTGACGCTGGTCTTGCTGCGGGTCTTGGCATCGACCTGCTTGACGATCACCGCGCAGTACAGCGAATGGGTACCGTCCTTGCTCGGCAGCGAGCCGGACACCACCACGCTGTACGGCGGGATGTAGCCATAGCTGATCTCGCCGGTGGCACGGTTGTAGATGCGGGTGCTCTGGCTGAGGAACACGCCCATGCCGATCACGCTGTGGTGGCCGACCACCACGCCTTCCACCACTTCCGAACGCGCACCGATGAAGCAGTGGTCCTCGATGATGGTCGGGCTGGCCTGCAGCGGCTCCAGCACACCGCCGATACCGGCGCCGCCGGACAGGTGGCAATGCTGGCCGATCTGCGCGCACGAACCGACGGTGGCCCAGGTGTCGACCATGGTGCCCTCGCCGACGTAAGCGCCGATGTTGGTGAAGCTCGGCATCAGCACCACATCCTTGCCGAAGTACGTGCCGCGACGGGCAATCGCGCCCGGCACCACGCGCACGCCGCCACGGCGGAATTTGGCTTCGTCGTAGCCGGCAAAGCGCGATTCGACCTTGTCCCAGAACGGCGCCGGACGCGCATCGACCACCGCCATGTCGTTGACTCGGAAGTACAGCAGCACGGCCTTCTTCAGCCACTCGTTGACCTTCCAGCCACCGTGGCCGTCCGGCTCGGCAACGCGGAATTCGCCGCTCTCCAGGCCATCGATCACGCGGTTGACCAGCGGCTTGGTCGAACCTTCCAGTTCGTGCAGGGTCAGCGTGGCGCGCCGCTCGAACGCGCTCTCGATGCCGAACTTCAGCTCTTCCACGCCCGGCGCGGCCGGCTTGCGCAACGACTTGCGGGCGATGGTCTCGGCGCGCGTGGTTTCAGCGCTCTTGGCCGGAGCCTTCTTCGCTGCTGCGGCCTTTTTCACCGGGGCCTTCACTGCAGCGGCCTTCTTCGGCGCAACGGCCTTCTTCGCGGCCGGCGTGGCGGCAGCAGTTTTCCGGGCCGCTGCGCTCTTGGTGGTCGCGGCGGTCTTCTTGGCGGGCTTGGTGGCCATCAGGCGGGGTCTCCGGCGTTTCGATCAGGGTCCAGGCAGGCCAGCATTGCGTCATGCAGCTGCTGCCGGGCGGGTTCAGTCAGGGGGAGGTCGTGTTCGTCACTGATCACGAAGGTATCTTCGGCGCGTTCGCCAAAGGTGGCAATGCGCGCGTCCTGCACGCGCAGGCCCTGGTTGCGCAGCACGAACGCCACATCGGCCAGCAGGCCGGGACGGTCGGGGGCGACCAGGGCAAAACGGGTCGCGCCGGGCTCATCGCGGAACTCGATGCGCGGCGCAAAACGGAAGTGGCGCAGCTGCCGTGGCACCACGCGGCGTGACGGCCGCAGGCGGGTCAGGTCGCCGCTGAGCGCTTCACGCAGGGCGGCCTCCAGGTTGGCGCTGCTGCCATCGGCAAAGGTATCGGCCGGGCTCACTTCAAACGTATCGAAAATGGTATCGGCCGGGCCATCCAGCACGCGTGCGCGATGGATGCCGTAGCCCTTGCGGTCCAGCGTCATGACGATCGCGGCGAACAGGCCGTCGCGGTCAGGCGAGTGCACGAACACTTCCAGTGCGGGATCGTCGACGCTGATCCGGCGCACCTTCACCAGCGCCTGCCCCTGCTTCACCGGCACCAGGGCAGCGGCCTGCCAGGCCAGCTGCTCCGGGCGCAGGCGGATGAAGCCTTCGTCGGGCATCACCGCGAACTGGCGATCGATGGTGGCGTCGTCGTAACCCTGCTCGCGCACCAGTGCACGCACGCTGTCACGTGCTTCGGCCACGCGCTCGGCGGCCGGTACCGGATGCTCCAGGCCCTCGCGCAGCGCACGCCGTGTGGCGAAGTAGAGGTCGGCCAGCAACCGGTCCTTCCATGCGTTCCACAGCTTCGGGCTGGTGCCGGCGATGTCGGCGCAGGTCAGCAGGTAGAGATAGTCCAGACGGTCGCGGCTGCCGACCAGGGTCGCAAAGCGATGGATCACCACCGGATCGGCGATGTCCTGCTTCTGTGCCGTCATCGACATGCGCAGGTGCTGTTCGACCAGCCACGCGACCAGCTCGGTATCGGAAGCACTCAGCCCGTGCGCCTGGCAGAACGCACGCGCGTCGACCGCCCCCAGTTCCGAGTGATCACCGCCACGGCCCTTGGCGATGTCATGGAACAGGCCGGCCAGCAACAGCAGCTCCGGCTTGCGCAGGCGCGGCCACACTTCATGCGCGATCGAGAAGCGCTCGTCGGCACGGCTGCTGGCGAACAGGCCGATGTTGCGCAGGACCATCAGCGTGTGCTGATCGACGGTATAGACATGGAACAGGTCGAACTGCATGCGCCCGCTGACCTGGGCGAAGGCGGGAATCCACTGCCCGAGCACGCCCAGCCGCGCCATGCGCGAGAGCGTATCGACCGGGCGCTGGCCGCGCAGCAGCGCCAGGAAATGTTCGCGTGCATCGGTATCGGCCTGGTCGTAGGCCGGCAGCTGCGGCAACGATTCGGCCAACGCGCGTGCGGTCAATGAATGCAGGCCCCGCACCTGCGGGTTGTTGGCCCAGCCGGCGAACAGCGCGAATACCTGGCCGATGTCGCCACGCGGCCATTCGGCCTCGTTGGCGGCCAGATAGCCACGACGCAGGGAAAAACCAACGGTCAGCGGTTCCGGCTGTGCCTCGCCATCGAACTGCTCCTCGAAGCGCTGCAGCAGGCGGTCGCTGATCCGGCGCACCACCAGTGCGGCGCGGTAGAAGCCCTGCATCATCTTCTCGACACCGAGGTTCTCGGCGTCGTCTTCGAAGCCCAGGCGCGCGGCCAGGGTCTTCTGGTAATCGAAGCGCAGGCGCTCTTCCGGGCGACGTGCCACCAGGTGCAGGCCAAAGCGCAAGCGTGCCAGCACCGCGCGCTCGCGCTTCAGTGCTGCCGCTTCGTCGGCGCCCAGATGGCCGAGCCCGACCAGCGCCTCCAGGTCACGCACGCCGAACGCACGCAGCGCCATCCATCCCAGCGTGTTGAGGTCGCGCAGTCCGCCGGGACCATCTTTCAGGTCGGGTTCCAAATTATCGGCGGTGTCGCCAAAACGCTGGTGGCGGTTGCGCAGTTCTTCCAGCTTGGCCAGGAAGAACGCACGCGCCGGCCAAAGCTCACGGTCGTCGATGGCCTCGCGCAACGCGCGACGGGTCGCATCCTCGGCGAGGATCGGCCGCGCCTCGATCAGTGCGGTCATCACCGTCTGGTCGGCAGCGGCCTCACGGCACTGCGCGGCCGAGCGCACGGCGTGGCTGACCGCCAGCCCGCAATCCCACAACAGCGCGAACAGGCGCGCCAGCGCGGCCTCCTGGGCCAACTGCGCCGCCGGCTCTCCGAACACCAGCAGGTCGATGTCCGAACACGGGAACAGTTCCCCACGCCCATAGCCGCCCACCGCGAACAGCGACAGGCCGCTGTCGGTGGGCAGGCATCGCTGCCAGGCAAGGCGGATCAGGTGGTCGGCAGCGCGCGCGCGCAGCGCCAGCAGTCGCTCGATGTTGTCGCCCTGGTCGAATCGGCGGTACAGGCGCGCGTCGGCCTGCTGCAGCGCCTGGCGCGCGGCAGCAGCCCAGTCCGTGTCATTGAGCGACGCGGCCGGCGTGTCCAGCAGCGAACTCGCCGGCAACATGCTCAGGAGACCTGCGACTCGCCCGGCGACAGGGTCAGCACGTCGACGCCGGTTTCGGTGACCGCGATCATGTGCTCCCACTGCGCCGACAGCTTGCGGTCCTTGGTCACCACGGTCCAGCCATCCGGCAGCACCTTGTTGTAGCGGGTGCCCTCATTGATCATCGGCTCGATGGTGAAGGTCATGCCCGGCTGCAGCACCAGGCCTTGGCCGGGACGGCCGTAGTGCACCACCTGCGGTTCGTCGTGGTAGACCTTGCCGATGCCGTGGCCGCAGTACTCGCGCACCACGCTGAAACGCTCGCCTTCGGCGTAGCTCTGGATGGCATGGCCGATGTCGCCCAGCGTAGCGCCCGGACGCACCGCGCGGATGCCGCGCCACATGGCTTCGTAGGTGGCTTCCACCAAGCGCCGCGCCATCACCGAGGGGGTGCCGACGAAGAACATGCGGCTGGTGTCGCCGTGCCAGCCATCCTTGATGACGGTGACGTCGATATTGATGATGTCGCCATCCTTCAGGACCTTCCCTTCACTGGGAATGCCGTGGCAGATGACGTTGTTGACCGAGGTGCACACGGTCTTCGGGAAGCCGCGGTAGCCGACGTTGGCCGGAATGGTGCCCTGCACGTTCACGATGTGGTCGTGGCAGATGCGGTCCAGTTCCTCGGTGGTGACACCGGGCTTGACGTGGGGGGTGACGATGTCGAGCACTTCGCTGGCCAGGCGGCCGGCGACACGCATCATCTCGATTTCCTGCGGGGTTTTCAGATTCACGCTCATGGCGCCCATTATCGCCGATCCGGCCGCAATCTGAACGAACGCCACCCAACTGGCGATCCGGGCCATGCACGGTTCCGGCAAGGAAAGTGAAAGCGTGATGGAGTCCGCCCTTTCGCCTGCCTATTTATCACGGATTACAGACACTTACGGCACCTAAGCTGGGGCCACTGTCGTCAAAGCGGCGCCGAACATGCCGCCTTCGCCTTGTTCAACGGACCTTCGGGTCAGGGAGGTTGTCCATGCGATTCCCGCTTCGTTCGCCGCTTGCCTGGGCCTTGGCCGGGGTCCTGCTGTCCAGCCCGGCCCTGGCCGCCGACACCACCACTTTCAACGTCACCCTGGTGGTTACCAAGGCCTGCACCATCACGGCGGCGGCCGCCACCAACGTCGACTTCGGCACCGCCGCCTCGACCACCGCTACTCCCACCCTGGGCCAGGGTACGGTGACCGCACAGTGCTCGGCCCTGACCCCGTACACGATTTCACTGAATGCGGGTGCCAACGCCAGCACCGCCAATGACGTCACCACCCGCCGGATGAAGAACACCAACGCCGCGGTGACCGCCAACAACTTCGTGGGCTACCAGCTGTACCAGGATGCCGCGCACACCCTGGTCTGGGGTTCCACCTCCGGCACCAACACGCAGGCCGGCATCGGCACTGGCCTGGCCGTGCCTTACATCGTCTACGGCCAGATCCTCAACCTGAGCACCAACAACCCGGCCACCGGTAACTACCTGGATACGGTCACCGCCACGATCACCTATTGATGGAGCACGCCCGCATGGCCGGACCCCGCCCGTGGCGCGCCACCGGCGTGGCGTTGCTCGCCCTGTGCCTGCTGGCGACCTCCATGGCAGGTGCCACCAGCCTGCAGGTCGCCCCCACCAGCCTGCAGCTGGAAGCCCGCCAGCGTGCCGGCGAGCTGTGGCTGACCAACAGTGGTACCTCGCCGGTGAAGCTGCAGGTACGCGTCTTCCGCTGGGTGCAGCAGGGCGGCCAGGAGCAACTGCTGCCCACCGATGAACTGATGGCCTCCCCGCCGATGCAGGAGCTGGCCGCCGGCCAGCAGCAGCTGGTGCGGGTGATGCGCCCGACCCGGGAGCCCCCCTCGGTGCAACAGTATTTCCGCCTGATCGTGGACGAGGTGCCGGACCTGGCCACCCGTGCCGAGGGCATGCAGTTCGTCCTGCGCTACTCGATCCCGGTGTTCGTACAACCCGCGTCCGGCAAACTCGCCCCCCAACTGCAGGCGCGCCTGGTGACGCTGGACGATGGCCGCAACGGCGTCGAGGTAACCAATTCGGGCAACAGCTACGCACAGATTGCCGATCTCGCACTCGGCAGCCTCAAGCGCCCGCGCATCGTGCACCCTGGCCTGCTGGGCTATGTACTCCCCGGCCAGGTGATGCGCTGGCCGATCGAGCGCGTGGCGATCGACCGCGACAACGACCAGATCACGGCCAAGCTCAATGGCGAGTCGGAACAGACGCCGCTGTCGCCCCCATCGGCTCGCTGAGGCGTTGATGGGCGCGCTGCTTGCTGCCCTGGCTCCTGCGGCGACCGAAGCCGCCGATGTGTCCGGCGTAACGGCCACCGGGGCCGCCGACGTATCAGGCATCTCCGCCGATGCGATCCTGCCGCCCCCCACCCCGCTGACCGCCAGCCAGACGCTGTACCTGGACGTGTCGCTCAACAGCACGCCGCGCGGGCTGCTTCCCTTCATCGAGAACCGCGGCCGCCTGCAGGCCAGCCCCGAGGTTCTGCGCCAGCTCGGCTTCAATGCCAGTGGCGATGCACCGGTGTACCTGGACCAGATCAGCGGCGCGGTGGTGCGCTATGACGCCCACCTGCAGACCCTGGCGCTGGACGTGCCGCTGGACCAGCTGACCCTGCCGACCACCGTGCTCAGCCGCCCGCAGACGCGTGCGCCCGCCGGCAGCGCCTCGCCCGGCGTGCTGCTCAACTACGACATCTACGGCAGCCGGGTGGACACGCTCGGCAACCTCAGCCTGAGCTCGGAGCTGCGCCTGTTCGGCGTCGGCGACGGCACCTTCGAGAACACCGCGATCAGCCGTCGCTACCAGCAGCCCGGCGACCGTCGCTGGCGCGGCGAAAGCGTGCGCCTGGACACACGCTGGCGCCTGGATTTCCCCGACAAGGCGATGACACTGGAGGTCGGCGATTTCTACAGCGGCTTCGTCGATTGGACCCGACCGGTGCGCCTGGGCGGCCTGCAGATCGGCCGCAACTACGGGCTGCAGCCCTATCGCGTCCTGACCCCCACGCCCAGCTTCCTCGGCCAGGCGGTGGTGCCGTCCACGGTCGAGCTGTACGTCGATGGCCTGCGTCAGTACAGCGGCCAGGTGCCGGTTGGCCCGTTCCAGCTGGCCGCGCAGCCGGGCATCAGTGGCACCGGCAGCGCGCAGGTGGTGGTCACCGATGCGTTCGGCCGCATGCAGACGCTGGACTTCAGTTTCTACGGTACCCAGCAACTGCTGGCCAAGGGCCTGTCGGACTGGTCGGTCGGCGTCGGCCGCCTGCGCGAGGACTTCGGCCAGCGCTCCTTCGCCTACGATGATCGCACTGTGGCCAACGCCAGCTGGCGCGGCGGCATCAGCGACTCGTTCACCGGCGAGGCCCATGCCGAAGGCGGCGGCGGCCTGACCCAGGCCGGCGTCGGCGGCTGGTGGCTGCTCGGCGGTGCCGGCGTGTTCAACGCGGCCTACGCGCACAGCGATTACCACGGCCTGCAGGGCGGGCAGTGGGCGCTGGGTTACAGCTGGAACAACCGGCGCGTCAACTTCAACCTGCGCAGCGTGCGCAGCCACGGCGACTACCGCGACCTGGGCGCATTACAGGGCAACCTGCCGCCCAGCATCAGCGAGCAGGCCACGGTCGGCATGGATCTGCTGCGGCTGGGTACGCTCAGCGCCAGCTACCTGCGCCTGCGCTACCCGGATGGCGAGGACAACCGCTACGCCAGCCTGTTCTGGTCGCGCACCTGGAGCCAGCGCTGGTCAGCCTACCTGTCGGTGAACCAGAACCTGGACCAGAGCGACGACCGCAGCATCTATCTGTCGGTGACCGCCAGCCTGGGCAACAACCGCCAGGCCAGCCTGTCCAGCCAGCGCAACGGCGACAGCCAGAGCTGGGTGGCCGACGTGAACCAGCCGGTGCCCGGCGACGGCAGCGCTGGCGGTGTCGGCTGGCGTGCACAGGTACGCCATGGCGAAGACGGCAATGGTGGCCTGGCCGAGGTCGGCATTCTCAATGACATCGGCCGCTATTCGTTCGGTGCCTCGCGCCAGGGCGGGCTCAACTATGCCTACGGCAGCGCCAGTGGCAGCCTGGTCTGGATGGGCGGGCACGCGTTCGCCACCCGCGAGGTCTCGGACGCGTTCGCGGTGATCAGCACCAACGGCGTCGGGGGCGTGCCGGTGCGGCTGGAGAACCGCCTGATCGGCGTCACCGATGATCGTGGCCTGCTGCTGGTCAGCCCGCTGCTGTCCTGGCAGCGCAACCGGGTCTCGATCGACACTCTGGACCTGCCCGAAGACATGCGTGCCGACCGCATCGAGGACTGGGTGACGCCGCGCCAGCGCGCAGGTGCGCGCGTGACCTTCCAGCTGCGCTCGCGGCCCTCTCTGAGCCTGACCCTGCTGGCGATGGACGGACAGCCACTGGAAGTGGGCAGCGAAGTACAACTGCCCGACGGCCGCCAGACGACGGTGGGCTATGACGGCCTGCTGTATCTGGAAGACGTCGCCGCCGGCAGCGTGCTGTACATCACCACCAGCCGCGGACAGTGCCGCGTGAAGGTGCCAGATCTGCCCAAGGTGGTGGCAGCCGGCGCGCGGCCGAAGCCGGCACCGCTGCAGTGCATCCCGGAGGTGGCGCCGTGAGGGTGCTGCTGCTCGGCCTGTTGCTGTTGGCTGGCCTGCTGGCGAGCGCACCGGCGGGCGCCACCGCGGCCTGTACGGCCGTCGCCAACCCCACCCTGCCGTTCGGCAACATCAACAGCAATGCCCCCGGCCCCACTACAGCCACGTTGAACATCACGGTCACCTGCACCACCGCCGCCCTCAGCCTGCTGGCCACTACCGGTGTGCGCGTCTGCGTGGGCATCGGTGCCGGCAGTGGCGGCGGTAGTGCCACTACATCACGGACGATGGCCACCGGCAGTGGCGACACCATGAATTTCCAGTTGTACAACAACGCCAGCTTCGGCCAGGTCACCGGCCTGCTCCCACACGGCACGCCACCGGCACAGGAACTGGCCATGTCCTACAACGTACCGCTGCTGACAGGCGGCAGCGGCGCGCAGACCACGCAATTGTTCGCGCAGATCCCCGCCAACCAGGTTCTGGCTTCCGGCGCGTACAGCAGCTCGTTCAATGGTGCCAACGTGGTATTGACCTGGGCCTGGAATGAAGTGCTGCTCGGCACCGCCACCGTGCCCGCCACCTGCAACGGCGGCGCCACCGGTACCAACAGCGCCAGCGCCGCCTTCAGCTTCACCGCCACCGCCAACGTGCTGCCGCAATGCGGCAGCTACGTCACCACCAACATGAACTTCGGCAATGTCACCGGCGGCATTCCGGCCAACATCGACCAGACTGCCACACTGACGCTGACCTGCCTGAAGAACACCGCCTTCCAGGTCGGCCTCAACAACGGCCAGAACAACCCCGCTGCCACTACCACCCGGCGCATGGCCACCACCATCGGCACCGGTACCCACTTCCTCAATTACGAGTTGTACCGGGACTCGGCACGGACCCAGCGCTGGGGCAATACGCTGACCGTTGATACCGCCAGCGGAACCGGCACCGGAAGTGCGCAGCAGCTGACCATCTACGGCCGGGTACCACCGGTGACCGGCCAGCCCCCTGCCGGTACCTACAATGACCTGGTGCAGGTGACGATCACTTACTGACCTGTGTGCCGACCAACGGTCGGCACACACCGGGGCAGGTTTCGGTAGATCCACGCCATGCGTGGATGCGCGCATCACCCTTGCCCCGGGAGCAGTCGACTGCCTGAGTGATCTGTAGCAACTGTCTTGTCAGGCGGAGGCCATCTGGGCCTCCGCCTGACAAGACAGTTGCTACAGTTCCAGCGCATCCGGCCGATACCGCGCAGCGAGTCCTAAAGCACGGTGGATGGCAGGTGGTTCGCGCACTTCTGATCGGGGCGATGCTGGTCGCCAGTACGCCCGCGTGGGCCCATCCCAGCAACACGTTGCAGATCCGCCTTACCGTGGTCGAAGCCTGCAGCGCTGACACAGGCAATGCCGGCTGCCCGGTACCCCACCAGCGCAGCGACGCAGCACAGCTGCCGCCACAGATCCGCGAGCTCGTGCCGCCTGCAACCGATGACGACGAAACACCCACCGTGACCGTCATCTACTGATGCGCCTGTTGCTGCCCCTGCTTGGGTTGCTGCTGGCACTGCCTGCCGCAGCGCTGGAGCTAATGCCGACCACGTTGCAGCTGCCGGCCGAAGGTGGTCATGCCGAATTGTGGCTGCACAACCCGGGCCCAAGCCGCTGGCAGGGCCAGGTGCACATACTGGCGTGGGAACAGCACCCCGATGCCGAAGTGTTGCGGCCCAGCGACCAGATCCTGGCCAGCCCCACGCAGCTGGACCTCGCCCCCGGGGCACGCCAACGCATCTGGCTGCTGCCACGTCAGCCCGCGCCAAGTGTTGGCGAGCAGGCCTACCGGATCGTGCTGGCTCCAGGTGTACCTGACCTGCCTCGTTACTCGCTGCCGCTTTTCCGTGGCCAGGCCGCACCCGTGGCGCAGCCGCGACTGCATGCCCGCGTCGAACCGGGCATGTCGCAACCCGTGCTGCGACTGAACAACACGGGCGCCTTGCACGCCCGCCTCCACGATCTCTCGTTCATCACCGATGGCGGTCGCCGCAACCTCCTGCTGCCGGGGCTGGCCGGCTACATCCTGCCCGGCCAAGTCCGCCGCTGGGCCCTGCCCCAGCGCGCCCAGGGCTACACTGGTGGCCGGTTCCTGGCCCGGCTGCAGGACGGGCGCGAGGTCGAGTTGGCCGTGCCAGACCCTGCGATTGCAGCCAGCGCATCGAGCGGGCTATAATCGTCCGGATTCCTGCCGCATGCGTGCGCGGGAACCCGTCCACACCGGACGTCACCGGTGAATCCACACCTGCTGCCCCCATCCGTGCCGGGGTGCTCCGCAAGGAGTTCGGCCACGGAGGCAACAGGGAAGCCCAACCCCGGAACCATCCGCGCTTCCACGCGTCCCGCATACCTATCCCGCGGGCGGAATCGCCGGTTCCATATCAGGAGTATTGCAATGCCCCAGGTCACCATGCGTCAGATGCTGGAAGCCGGCGTCCACTTCGGCCACCAGACCCGCTACTGGAACCCGAAGATGGCTCCGTACATCTTCGGCGCCCGCGGCAAGATCCACATCATCAACCTGGAAAAGACCGTCCCGCTGTTCAACGATGCGATGAACTTCATCTCGTCGGTTGCCCAGAAGCGCGGCACCGTCCTGTTCCTGGGCACCAAGCGCAGCGCCCGCGAAACCATCAAGGAAGAAGCCGAGCGTTGCGGCATGCCGTTCATGAACCAGCGTTGGCTGGGCGGCACCCTGACCAACTTCCGTACCGTCAAGCAGTCGGTTGCCCGCCTGAAGGAACTGGAAGCCGGTGAAACCGACGGCACCTTCGAGAAGCTGGTCAAGCACGAAGTGCTGGGCCTGCGTCGCGAGCGCGACAAGCTGGAAGCCTCGCTGGGCGGCATCAAGGACATGAACCGCCTGCCGGACGCCATCTTCGTGATCGATATCGGCCACGAAGACATCGCGATCAAGGAAGCCAAGAAGCTGGGTATCCCGGTCATCGCCGTGGTTGATACCAACTACAACCCGGAACTGGTGGATTACGCGATCCCGGGCAACGACGACGCCATCCGTGCCGTGCAGCTGTACTCGCGCGCCGCTGCCGACGCCGTGCTGGAAGGCAAGGCTGCTGCTCCGCACGCCGCCACCGTCCGTGAAGAAGAGTTCGCCGACGCTCCGGCCGAAGACGCCAAGCCGGCCCGCCGCGCTCCGGCCAAGAAGGCTGCTGCCGACAAGGGCGAAGCCCAGGCCTGATCCAGGCCCCGGTGGGCGCCACGCGCCCACCTGTCCTGTCCGCTGCCGATGGCGCGACGACAGGACACTGTCACACGGGCCGGCCACCATGCCGGCCCAACCCCTTTCTTTCGTGAGGTAATCCCGTGGAAATCACTGCTTCCCTGGTCAAGGAACTGCGCGAGCGCACCGGCGCCGGCATGATGGAATGCAAGAAGGCTCTCACCGAAGCCAACGGCGACATCGACGCTGCTGCTGAAGCCATGCGCAAGTCCGGCGCTGCCAAGGCCGACAAGAAGGCTGACCGCGTGGCCGCCGAAGGCCGTCTGGGCCTGGCCCAGGATGGCGGCAAGGCCGTGCTGGTCGAAGTCAACTCGGAAACCGACTTCGTCGCCAACGACGTCAACTTCAAGAACTTCGTCGATTCCGTCGCCGCTGCCGCCCTGGCATCGGGCGCCAACGACGTCGAAGCCGTGAAGGCTGCCAAGCTGGCCGATGGCCGCACCGTTGAAGAAGCCCGCGCCACCGCCGTGCAGACCCTGGGTGAGAACATCCAGATCCGTCGCATGGTGAAGGTTGATGGCAACAACACCATCGGCGCCTACGTCCACACCAACGGCAAGGTTGGCGTGCTGGTCGACCTGGTCGGCGGCGACGTCGAGCTGGCCCGTGGCCTGGCCATGCACGTGGCTGCCCTGAAGCCGCCGCACAACAAGGCTGCGGACGTCCCGGCCGAGTTCGTCGAGAAGGAAAAGGAAATCGAGCTGGCCAAGATGTCCGAAAAGGACAAGGCCAAGCCGGCCGAGATCCTGGAAAAGATCATCAGCGGCAAGATCAACAAGATCGTCAGCGACGTGACCCTGTACGGCCAGACCTACGTGCTGGGCGACACCACCGTCGAGCAGGTGGTCAAGGCCGCTGGCGCCGACGTGGCAGGCTTCAAGCTGCTGGTCGTCGGCGAAGGCATCGAGAAGGTGGTGGAAGACTACGCCGCCGAAGTTGCCAAGGCGATGCAGGTCTGATTCCAGCCTCCCGGCTGTGATGCGACCAGAAGGAGCCGCGGGGAACCGCGGCTCTTTTTTTATGCCCGCCCCGGTGACAGGTGCGCACCGCTGGTGCCATCTCTGCCATATCTGTGGGTGCGCACCGTTGGTGCGCATACCGGCACCCAGGGTCTTTGCGTTGCGCGCGAATCAGGCCGATACTCGGCGCAGGGAATCCACAGTCACATAGCAGGAACGAAAGTCGCGGACTGTGATGTATTCCTAGGTATTCTTGTCCTAATGGAATTGAACGATCCGACATGCCTCCCGAGCTGACAGCTGCCCTGGCGCTCTGCCGCAACCTGCCTTCGCCGCCCGGTATTGCCCTGCGCATCATCGAACTGGCCCAGGACCCGGAAGCGGACATCGCCACCGCCGCCGACATCATCGCCATCGACATGGCGCTGAGCGCTCGCATGCTGCGCATCGCCAATTCGCCGCTGTATGCCAGCCGCCGCCGGATCGAGAACCTCGGCCAGGCACTGACCATGCTCGGTCTGAACGCCACGATCAGCCTCGCGCTCGGCTTCACCGTCACACAGGGCCTGACCGGTGGCGCTGGGGCCGATCATGACCTGCGCCAGCGGGCGTGGAAGCGCAGCATCCTCAGCGCACTGGCCGCCAGCCAGCTGGGCCAGGCCCGCGGCCTGCGCCGGCTGGAGGAGCTCATGCTGGCCGGCCTGCTGCAGGACCTCGGCGTACTGTGCCTGGCCCAGGCCGAATCGGAACGCTACCTGCCGCTGCTGCGCGAGGCCGGCGACAACACCGACCTGGTGGCGCGCGAGCGCAGCGAACTGGGTTGCAGCCACGCCGATGTCGGCGCCTGGGTGGCCGAACAATGGGGCCTGCCGCGCTACCTGGTGGAAAGCATCAGCCACAGCGAGGATGAAGGCGCTGCCGAATCGCCGTTCCAGGCGTGCGTGCAGCTGTCCGGCGCGGTGGCCGACATCTGGCTGGATACCGATGCCGACGCCGCCCGCGAACGCGCCCTGCAGCAGGTACACGACCGCCTGGAGCTGGACAGCGCCCGCTTCGACCAGGTGCTGGCCCGCATCAGTGCCGCCCTGCCGGACATCGCCAGCCTGTTCGAGGCCGGACTGAACTCGCCGTCACGGGTGCGCGAACTGATCGACCACGCCCAGGAACTGGCGACCCTGCGCAACCTGCGCGAACTGCAGGATGCCGACCAGGCACGCCGTCGCGCCGACGAATTCGAGGCCCGGGCCAAGCGCCTGGCCGACCAGGCGCACCGCGACGCACTGACCGGCGTGCTCAACCGCCGCCAGCTGGAGGCGGTGCTGGAACAGGAATTCCTGCGCGCCGGCCGCCAGGGCTGGCCACTGTCGGTGGCCTTCATCGACCTCGACGACTTCAAGAAGATCAACGACGCCCACGGCCACCTGACCGGCGACGAAGTGCTGCGGGCCTTCGCCGGCAAGCTGCAGGGCCAGCTGCGCAACAGCGACACCGTGGCCCGCTTTGGCGGTGAGGAGTTCGTCGCACTGCTGCCCAATACCAGCGAGTCGGTGGCACTGGACGTAATCCGCCGGGTATTGGCCAACATCGTTGCCACGCCGATGGCCGAGATCGAGGGTGGCCCGCTGTTCGTCACCTTCTCCGCCGGCGTGGCCACCCAGGGCGGCTACGAGCGCTTCGCTGACGTGCAGGACCTGCTGCGCGCCGCCGACGACGTGCTGTACCGCTCGAAGAACCTGGGCCGCAACCGGGTGATCGCCCGCTCACCCGGCGCCCTCGGCCACGACGAGCTGTCAGCCACCGCCGGCGCCGAACTGGGCTGAACGAACGCCCCGGATGACCGGGGTGAACGCCGGTATTTTGCGCCGCAGTGCACAAAACACTTTGGCGCAACGCTGCATGCGCGTAGAATCGCCCGCGATTTCCACGCACCCGAGGTCCCTATGTCCAAGCTCGCCTATCGCCGCATCCTTCTGAAACTGTCCGGGGAGGCGCTGATGGGAGATGAGGACTACGGCATCGACCCGAAGATCATCAACCGCCTGGCCCGCGAGGTCATCGAAGCCCAGCAGGCCGGTGCCGAAGTGGCACTGGTGATCGGCGGCGGCAATATCTTCCGCGGTGCCGGCCTGGCCGCTGGCGGCATGGACCGGGTCACCGGCGACCAGATGGGCATGCTGGCCACGGTCATCAATGCGCTGGCCATGCAGGATGCCCTTGAAAAGCTGGGCGCCAAGGCCCGCGTGATGAGCGCGATCAAGATCAACGACGTGTGCGAGGACTACATCCGCCGCCGCGCCATCCGCCACCTGGAAAAGGGCCGCCTGGTGATCTTCGCCGCCGGCGTTGGCAGCCCGTTCTTCACCACCGATTCGGGCGCCGCCCTGCGCGCCATCGAAATCGGCGCCGACCTGCTGCTGAAGGCGACCAAGGTCGATGGCGTCTACGACAAGGACCCGAACAAGCACAGTGACGCGGTCCGCTTCGACAGCCTGAGCTACGACGAAGTGATCCGCCGCGGCCTGGAAGTGATGGATACCGCCGCCTTCGCGCTGGCCCGCGACAGCGACCTGCCGATGCGCGTGTTCGACATGGGCCAGCCGGGCGAGCTGCTGAAGATCCTCAACGGCGAGAACATCGGCACCCTGGTCCAGGGCCGCGATCCGGCCTGAGCCTGAGCGCCAGGCGAGCTGCGGGTCGATTCAGGCCCGGCAGCGTCCCGTATTCGCCTATAATCGCCCGATTCCAGTTACACCCAGGACCGGGCGATGCTCAACGACATCAAGAACAACGCGCAGACGCGCATGGCCAAGAGCATCGACGCTCTGAAGCACACCCTCACCTCGATCCGCACTGGCCGCGCCACGCCGGCCCTGCTGGACCGCGTTACGGTCAATGCCTACGGCAATGCCAGCACCCCGCTGAACCAAGTTGCGTCGATCTCCAACGCCGACGCCCACTCGCTGCTGGTCACGCCGTTCGACAAGAGCATGATCAAGGAGATCGAGAAGGGTCTCTACAACGCCGAGTTCACCCCGAACACCCTGGGCACCGCGATCCGCATCAACATGCCGCCGCCGACCGAAGAGCGCCGCAAGGAGCTGGCCAAGCAGGTGCAGAAGGAAGGTGAAGGCGCCAAGATCGCGATCCGCAACATCCGCCAGGACGCGAACAAGGAAATCGCCAAGCTGGACAAGGACAAGGCGATCAGCGAAGACGAGAAGAAGCGCGGCGAAGACGACATCCAGAAGTTGACCGACGCCAATATCAAGGACGTCGACAAGGTCGTCGCCGACAAGGAAAAAGAACTGCTGTCGGTCTGAAGTCGATGCCTTCAGTCCCGCCTCCGTTGCCGGCTGCCCTGCCTCGCCACATTGCCATCATCATGGATGGCAATGGACGCTGGGCACAGCAGCGCCGTCGCCCGCGCGTGATCGGCCACCGTGCCGGCGCGCGCGCGGTCAACCGCACCATCGAGCGCTGCCTTGAACTGGGCATCTCGGCGCTGACCCTGTTCGCGTTTTCCAGCGAGAACTGGGGCCGGCCGCAGGAAGAAGTCGATGCGTTGATGAAGCTGTTCCTCGGCGCGCTCGACCGCGAAGTGGACGAGCTGCATCGGCGTGGCGTGCGCGTACGCTTCATCGGCGAGCGCGAACGCTTCGGCGCCGGGCTGGTCAGCCGCATGCAGCTGGCCGAGCAGCGCACCGCCGACAACACCGCACTGACCCTGTCGATCGCCGCCAGTTACGGTGGCCGCCAGGACATCGCGCGTGCCGCGCGCGAACTGGCCGCCGAAGTCGCGGCAGGCCGCCTGCTGCCGGAGCAGATCGACGAATCGCTGCTGGGCCGTCAGGTCGCGCTGGCCGATCTGCCGCCGCCGGACCTGTTCATCCGCACCGGTGGCGACACCCGCATCAGCAACTTCCTGCTGTGGCAGCTGGCCTACACCGAGCTGTGGTTCACCGAGGCGCTGTGGCCGGACTTCGATGCGGTCCTGCTGCAACAGGCGCTGGACGCCTATGGCAGCCGCGAGCGGCGCTTCGGCCTGACCAGCGCCCAGATCGCCGCACTGGCCACCGAGACCACCAGCCCATGACCAAGACCCGAGTCCTCGCCGCGCTGATCATGGCGCCGGTCGCCATTGCCGCGATCCTGCTGCTGCCGACCCAATGGCTGGCCGCCGCCGCAGCTGCCGTGCTGCTGATCGGCCTGTGGGAGTGGCTGAAGCTGGCCGGGATCGAAGACACCCTGGCCCGTACCGTGCTGCTGGTGCTGAACCTGCTGCTGATGGTGCTGCTGGTCTGGGCCGATGGCAGCACGCTGGTGCTGTTCCAGATCACCACCCTGGCCGGCGTCGCCTGGTGGCTGGCGGCGCTGGTCTGGCTGCGCTTCTTCAATTTCGGTGCCCAACCTTCGGCACCCTCGCGGATCGTGAAGATGCTGGCCGGCACCCTGGCCATCGTCCCGGCCTGGGCCGCGCTGGTACTGATCCACGCCGGCGGCGATCCGCCCGGCAAGCAGGGCCACCTGTGGCTGCTGGCCGCACTGGCGCTGGTCTGGGCCGCCGATTCAGGCGCCTATTTCGCTGGTCGTCACTTCGGCAAGCACAAGCTGGCCCCGCGCATCAGCCCGAACAAGACCTGGGAAGGCCTGTTCGGTGGCCTGCTGGCCGGTGTCGCCGTGGCCGTCGGCCTGGGCTGGCTGGCCGGCATCGACATCGCACACCTGCCGGGCCTGCTGATCACTTCGGTGGTGGCGGTGTTCGCCTCGGTGCTGGGCGATCTGTTCGAGAGTCTGATCAAGCGCCATGCCGGTGCCAAGGACTCGGGACACCTGATCCCGGGCCATGGTGGCGTGCTCGACCGTGTCGACGGTGTTCTTGCCGCCGTGCCGGTGTTCGCGCTGGGCAAGGAAATCTTCGGGTTCTGACCATGAATGCTGTCGCAGACCTGCGCCGGGTCGCCGTGTTCGGCGCCACCGGCTCGATCGGTGCCTCCACGCTCGACGTGATCGCCCGCCACCCGCAGCGCTATCAGGCCACCGTGCTCGCCGCCGGCCGCCAGGTGCAGGCGCTGCTGGCATTGTGCCGGCAGCACCGTCCGGCGCATGCGGTGATCGCCGACGAATCGCTGTTCGCCGAGCTGCGCGACGGCCTGCGCGAGGCAGGCCTGTCCACCGAGGCCCACGCCGGCCATGCCGCGCTGGACCAGTTGGCCGCCAGCGACGCCTGCGACACCGTGGTCGCGGCGATTGTCGGCGCTGCCGGCCTGTCCTCGACCCTGGCCGCGGCCGCCGCCGGCAAGCGCATCCTGCTGGCCAACAAGGAATCACTGGTACTGGCCGGCGAACTGCTGACCCGTACCGCCCAGCAGGCAGGCGCCGAGATCATTCCGATCGACAGCGAGCACAGCGCGATCTTCCAGTGCCTGCGCTCGCGCGACGCCAGTGTCGATGGCGCCGGCGTACGCCGCATCCTGCTCACTGCGTCTGGCGGCCCGTTCCGCGGCCGCAGCCGCGCCGAGCTTGCCGCGGTCACCCCGGCGCAGGCCGTGGCCCACCCGAAGTGGTCGATGGGCCCGAAGATCTCGGTCGATTCGGCGACGTTGATGAACAAGGGCCTGGAAGTGATCGAGGCCCACCACCTGTTCGGCATCCCTGGCGAGCGCATCGAAGTGCTGGTGCACCCGCAGAGTCTGGTCCATTCGCTGGTCGAGTTCGTTGACGGCTCGACCCTGGCCCAGATGGGCCTGCCGGACATGCGCACCACCCTGGCCGTTGGCCTCGGCTGGCCGCAGCGCATCGAATCGGGCGTGGCCGGGCTGGACCTGCTGGCGCAGGGCCGCCTCGATTTCGAGGCCCCGGATACCAAAGCCTTCCCGTGCCTGGCGCTGGCCTGGCAGGCCATGCAGGCCGGCGGCACTGCCCCGGCCGTGCTGAACGCCGCCAATGAAGAGGCGGTTTCAGCGTTTCTTCAGGGCCGGATCGGTTTCCTGACCATTCCGGAACTGGTTGCTAACGCTCTTTCAACACTGCCGACCCAAGCAGCCGATACACTTGAGGTTCTGTTGTCCGCCGACCAGCGGGCACGCCAGCTCACCCTGAACACCATCGCCGCCGCCTGAACGAACGCCTCGCCCAGCATGACGACGCCGCCCCTGCCCGCCAATGTGAGCCTGCATGACTGATTTCATCGGATCGGTCTGGTGGATGATTGTCAGCCTCGGGCTGCTGGTCACCTTCCACGAATTCGGGCACTACTGGATCGGCCGCCTGTGCGGGGTCAAGGTGCTGCGCTTCTCGGTCGGCTTCGGGCGCCCGCTGTGGTCGCGCCGCGACAAGCACGGCACCGAGTTCGCCATTGCTGCCATCCCTCTGGGTGGCTACGTGAAGTTCCTCGACGAACGCGAGGTGGA
This sequence comes from Stenotrophomonas sp. 22DLJC03, assembly GCF_056861405.1. NCBI lineage: Bacteria > Pseudomonadati > Pseudomonadota > Gammaproteobacteria > Lysobacterales > Lysobacteraceae > Stenotrophomonas > Stenotrophomonas sp. 22DLJC03. Next base: position 1,113,580 of record NZ_JBSPUG010000001.1, on the reverse strand, counting down.
GGTCCATCCGCACGAACGCGGCCAGGCTTTCAACCACAAGACGGTCTGGCAGCGCATCGCCATTGTCGCCGCCGGACCGATCGCCAACCTGCTGCTGTGCATCCTGCTGCTGTGGGCGATGTTCGTGATCGGCAAGCAGGACTATTCGCCGACCATAGGCCGCGTCAGCGGCATCGCCGCCACAGCCGGCCTCGGCAGCGGTGACCGCGTGCTGCGCGTGGACGAGCGCCAGGTGGTGACCCTGGGCGAGGCCAGCATGGCGCTGACCGCCGCGGCAATGGACCGCCGTGACGTGAAGCTGGAAGTGCTGGACCCGGCCGAACAGGTGCGCGTGCGTACCCTCCCCCTGTCGCAGCTGCCAGCCGGTTTCGATGAACGACGGGTGCCGATCCTGGCGGGCCTGTACTGGCAGTCGTGGCTGCAGCCGGCGCTGGTGGAATCGCTGACCCCGGATTCGGTCGTCAGCGGGCAACTGCAGCCGGGCGACCTGATCGTGGCCGTCGACGGCCAGCGCATCGACGGCGCCGACCAGGTGATCGGTGAGATCCAGGCGCTGGGGCGTGCCGGCGGCCCGGGCATGATCGAGGTCCTCCGTGGCGGCGAGCGCCTGGCGCTGGAAGTCACGCCACGCAAGGGCCAGGACGCCAAGGGCGACCCCACCTGGCAGATCGGCGTTCAGTTCCCGACCAAATTCAGCCCACCCTACGACACCCTGCTGCGCTACGGCCCATTGGACTCGGTCACCGTCGCGGTACGTGAAACCGGCCGCCTGGCGGCCGATTCGCTCGGCATGATGGGCCGCATCGTCACCGGCAAAGCCTCGCTGCAGAACGTTTCCGGGCCGGTCACCATCGCCCGCGTGGCCAATGTCTCGGCCAAGCGCGGCCTCGACTGGTTCCTGCAGTTCCTTGCCCTGTTGTCGCTCAGCCTGTGCATCATCAACCTGCTGCCGATCCCGATCTTGGACGGCGGCCACTTGCTGTATTACCTTATCGAGTTGGTCAAGGGCAGCCCGCTGAGCGAGCGTGCCATCGCCGCCGGCCAATACATCGGCCTGGCGTTGCTGGCCGGGCTGATGGGGTTGGCGTTCTACAACGACATCCTCGGCCTGGTCCCGCGATGAACTTTTCCACGTTGTTGCCGTCTACAGCGTCGGCATCCCGCACCAATGAAATCGACCTTCCTACCGGACGTGACATGACGCGACTCCCCAATCGCCGCCTGCTGGCCCTCGCCCTCGCCGCCGTCACCGGCGCCCCCGGCCTTGCCCAGGCAGCCGAGCCCTTCACTGTCAGCGACATCCGCGTCGATGGCCTGCAGCGCATCAGCTCGGGCACGGTGTTCACCTACCTGCCGGTGGAACGTGGCGAGACGGTCACTGACAGCAAGGTCGGCGAGACCATCCGCGCCCTGTACAAGACCGGCTTCTTCGAAGACGTGCAGCTGGACCGCCAGGGCAGCATCCTGGTGGTGACCGTCAAGGAACGCCCGGCGATCAACAAGCTGACCGTGACCGGCAACAAGGACATCAAGTCCGAGCAGCTGCTCAAGGGCCTGTCCGACATCGGCCTGACCGAGGGTGGCACTTTCGACCGCCTGAGCCTGGACCGCGTGACCCAGGAACTGCGCCGCCAGTACAACGACCGTGGCAAGTACACCGTCGAGATCACCCCGACGGTGAGCCCGCTGGACCGCAACCGCGTGGACATCGCGATCGCCATCAAGGAAGGCAAGGCGGCCAAGATCCGCCACGTCAACCTGGTCGGCACCGAGAAGTTCGAGAGCAAGGACATCCTGGAAACCTGGGAGTCCAAGGAGCACAACTGGGCGTCGTGGTACCGCCGTGACGACCAGTACTCCAAGGAAAAGCTGTCCGGCGACCTGGAAAAGCTCAACTCCTGGTACCTGGACCGCGGCTACGTCGACTTCAGCATCGACTCCACCCAGGTGTCGATCAGCCCCGACAAGCGCGACATGTTCCTCACCGCCGGCGTGACCGAAGGTGCGCAGTACAAGATCTCCGAGATCAAGGTCAGCGGCGACACCATCCTCCCGCAGGAGGACGTCGAGCGCATGGTGATCCAGAAATCCGGCGACACGTTCTCGCGTGCGCTGCTGGAATTCAGCTCGGATACCATCACCAATTCGCTGTCCAACATCGGCTACGCCTTCGCCAAGGTGAACCCGATTCCGACCACCAACCGCCCCGAGCAGACCGTTGCCATCAACATGCAGGTCGTTCCCGGCCCGCGCGTGTCGGTGCGCCGCATCCTGTTCCGCGGCAATACCCGTACCTCCGACGAAGTGATGCGTCGCGAAATGCGCCAGTTCGAGAACAGCTGGTACTCGCAGGCCGCGATCGACCGCTCCAAGATCCGCCTGCAGCGCCTGGGCTACTTCGAGTCGGTGGAAGTGGAAACCCCGGCCGTCAGCGGCAGCAACGACCAGGTCGACGTCGTCTACAACGTCAAGGAAACCACCTCGGGCAGCTTCGTGTTCGGCCTGGGCTATTCGCAGTCCTACGGCATGACCACCTCGGTGCAGCTGTCGCAGAACAACTTCCTCGGCGGCGGCAACCGCGTGTCGGTCGAAGCCTCGCGCAGCAGCTACCTGCAGCGTTACGGCTTCAGCTACACCAACCCGTACTTCACCGATGACGGCGTGTCGCTGGGCTACAACCTGTCCTGGCGCGAGCTGGACTACTCCGACTTCAACACCGCGCAGTACAACAGCACCAATGGTTCGGCGCAGGTGGTGTTCGGCGTGCCGATCACCGAGACCGATACCGTCTCGCTGATGTTCGGCATCGACAGCAACCAGATCACCACCTACCAGGGCTCGACGCCGCAGTCGATCATCGACTACATCAACGTACTGGGCAGCAAGACCTTCCATGCCTGGCGCACGGAGCTGGGCTGGGCACGCGACTCGCGCAACGACTACTTCATGCCGACCCGCGGTACCTACCAGCGCGTTGGCCTGGAAACGACGCTGCCGGGCTCGACCATCGAGTACTACAAGCTGAACTACCAGATCAGCAAGTACTGGCCGATCATGCCGTCGCTGGTCATCAACACCCGCGCCGAAGTTGGTTACGGTGACAGCTATGGCAGCGACAAGACCGCAATGGTGCCGGACAAGGATGGCAACCTGCGTTCGGTCACCGCATCGGGCCTGCCGTTCTACGAGAACTTCTACGCCGGTGGTACCAACTCGGTGCGCGGTTTCGAGGACAACACCCTCGGCCCGCGTGAAGCCACCGCCGGTTATCCGGAAGGCCAGCCGCTGGGTGGTTCGCTGAAGACCGTCGGTTCGGTCGAAGCCTATTTCCCGCGCCTGTTCGACAGCCCGTCGGCGCGCGTGTCGGCCTTCGTCGACTTCGGCAACGTCTACACCGGCGTGGACAACTTCAAGGCCAACGAACTGCGCGTGTCCACCGGTGTGGCCCTGCTGTGGCGCGCCCCGGTCGGCCCGATCTCGATCAGCTACGCCTTCCCGCTGAAGAAGGAAGACGGCGACAAGGTCGAGCGGCTGCAATTCACGTTCGGTGGCCAGTTCTGAGGAACGTCGTTCCTCAGAACTGATCCACCTCCGGTGAATTGCCCCCGCATTTCACCTATCCCCCGCGCCGCTGGCGCGCCCCCCTTAACAAAGGGGGGCTCTCCACCAGACGGGGTGCGAAGCGCCGGGCATTGCCCGGCGTTTTCGTTTTACTTGCTCGCGGCCGCCGTTACTTCCCGCGCTCGCGTGAAATCATCTGGTGATGGCGCAGGGGGCTGACCAGGACCGTTGGCGCCATGGATGGCGCCATCGAGCCCCCAGGAATGGGTTTACGGCGTGTCCTGGGCAGCCCCCTGCGCCATCACCCCGGGACATCAGGCAGGCGCCGCTTTTGACCCTGCATGACCGAAATGGCGTCACACGTTAAACTCCCGCCGTGAATACTCCCACCTACACCGCCCAGCAACTCGCCGAGCAGTTCGGCCTGCAGGTCCATGGCGACCCCGCCACCGCCATCCATGGCGTGGCCACCCTCGCCCATGCCGGCCCAGGCCAGCTGACCTTCCTCGCCAACCCGCGCTACCGTGCGCAGCTGGCCGACAGCCACGCCTCGCTGGTGGTGCTGCGTGCCGAAGACGCCGAGGCCGCCCCCGGCGCCGCGCTCGTGGCCAAGGACCCGTACACCACCTTCGCCAAGATCGCTGCACTGTTCGACATCGCGCCGACGCGCCCGCCGGGCATCCATCCCAGCGCCGTCATCGATCCCAGCGCCCAGGTCGCGGCCAGCGCGCATATCGGTCCGTTCGTCTCCATCGGCGCACGCAGCGTGGTCGGTGAGAACTGCATCATCGGCACCGGCAGCGTGATCGGCGAAGACTGCAGCCTGGACTCCGGCTGTGAACTGATTGCCCGGGTTACCCTGGTGACCCGGGTCAAGCTCGGCAAGCGCGTCCGCGTGCACCCCGGTGCCGTGCTCGGCGCCGATGGCTTCGGCCTGGCGATGGACGCCGGCAAGTGGATCAAGGTGCCGCAGCTCGGCGGTGTCCGCATCGGCGACGACTGCGAGATCGGAGCCAATACCTGCGTCGACCGCGGAGCGCTGGAAGACACGGTGCTGGATGAGGACGTTCGTCTGGACAACCTGGTGCAGATCGCGCACAACGTGCAGATCGGCGCGCACTCGGCCATCGCCGGCTGCACCGGCATCGCCGGCAGCGCCAAGATCGGCCGCTACTGCCTGCTCGGCGGCCACGTCGGCGTAGTCGGCCACCTCGAGATCTGCGACAAGGTCGTGATCACCGGCAAGTCCGTGGTCCGCAACTCCATCCATGAGCCGGGCGAATACTCGTCCGGTACCCCGTTGACCGATAACCGCACGTGGCGCAAGAACGCCGCGCGCTTCAAGCAGCTGGACGTATTGGCTCGCCGCGTCCTGGCTGCTGGCAAGGAGAAAGAATGAACGACACGCTGCAGCTTCCGATCGACGTCTGCCAGATCCAGGAACTGCTCCCGCACCGTTACCCGTTCCTGCTGGTCGACCGGGTGCTTGAGCTCGACATCGAGGCCAAGCGCATCCTGGCGCAGAAGAACGTGAGCATCAACGAGCCCTTCTTCCAGGGTCATTTCCCGGGCCGCCCGATCATGCCCGGCGTGCTGATCATCGAAGCGCTGGCCCAGGCCGGTGGCGTGATGACCCAGCTCACGCTCGGCCGCGACTCGCAGTCCAAGCTGTTCTACATGGTCAAGGTGGAAAACGCCCGCTTCAACAAGCAGGTCGTCCCCGGCGACGTACTGCTGCTGGATGTGCAGATGAAGCGCTTGATCCGCAACATGGGCTGGTACTACGGCGAAGCCAAGGTCAACGGTGAAGTCGTTGCCTCGGCCGAAGTCATGTGCGCCGGCGCCAAGGGCTGATCCACTGGAGGCAGGAATGACTGACAACGCACCCCGGATCCACCCGACCGCCGTCATCGATCCGGCCGCGCGCCTGGCCGATGACGTCCAGGTGGGCGCCTTCACCCTGATCGGTGCCGATGTGGAAATCGGCGCCGGCACGGTGGTCGGCCCCCATTGCAGCATCCACGGCCCGACCCGTATCGGCCGCGACAACCGCTTCGTCGGCCACGCCGCGATCGGTGGCGAACCGCAGGACAAGAAGTTTGCTGGTGAGCGCACCGAGCTGGTGATCGGCGACCGCAACGTGTTCCGTGAATTCGTGACCGTGAACCGCGGCACCGGCGGTGGCGGTGGCATCACCACCATCGGCAACGACAACTGGATGCTGGCCTACACGCATGTGGCGCACGACTGCCATGTCGGCAACTTCTGCGTGTTCTCCAACAACACCACTCTGGCGGGCCACGTGACCGTGGGCGACTACGTGATCATCAGCGGCTTCGCCGGTGCCCACCAGTTCTGCCGCATCGGCGCGCATGCCTTCCTCGGCATGGGCGCGCTGACCAACGGTGACGTGCCGCCGTTCACCATGGTCGGCACCGACTCTCTGGGGCGCCCGCGAGGCATCAACAGCGAAGGCCTGAAGCGCCGTGGCTTCGATGCCGAGCGCATCTCCGCCATCAAGCGTGCCTACCGCACGCTGTACGTGGCCGGCCTGCCGCTGGCCGAGGCCAAGCAGCAGCTGACCGAACAGGCGCGCGGCAGCGATGACGTGAAGGCCATGCTGGACTTCATCGAGCACGCCGAGAGGCCGTTGCTGCGATGAGCAATGCGACCGGCCAGGCGCCGGCCAGCGCCGCCGTGATCCCGCTGGCCTCGATGGCCGGCAGCGTCCCTGCGCAGCGGGTGCTCAGCGAGCGCCCACTGCGTATCGCCCTCGTCGCCGGTGAAGCCTCCGGCGACCTGCTCGGTGCAGGCCTGGTGCGTGAACTGAAGGCGCGCTTCCCGAATGCCGAATTCGCCGGCATCGGCGGCGATGCGATGCGCAGCGCCGGCTGCCAGACCTGGCACGATGCCAGCGAACTGGCGGTGATGGGCCTGACCGAAGTACTGCGCCACCTGCCACGCCTGCTGAAGCTGCGCTCGGCGTTCCGCCAGCGTGCGCTGGATTGGCAGCCGGATGTGTTCATCGGTATCGACGCACCCGACTTCAACCTCGGTATCGAGCGCTGGCTGAAGCAGCGTGGTGTGCGCACCGTGCATTACGTCAGCCCCTCGGTCTGGGCCTGGCGCGAGAAGCGCGCCGAGAAGATCGGCAGCAGTGCCGACCTGGTGCTGTGCCTGTTCCCGATGGAACCGCCGATCTATGCCAAGCACGGCGTCGACGCGCGCTTCGTCGGTCATCCGATGGCCGATGACATTCCGCTGCACGGCAACCGTGAGGAAGCCCGTGCCGCACTGGGTTTGCCGACCTCGGCCAAGGTGCTGGCGGTGCTGCCGGGCAGCCGCCTGGGTGAAATCTCGCGGCTGGGTGAACCGTTCTTCGAGGCCGCCTGGCAGGTCTCCGAGCGCATCCCCGGCCTGCATGTGGTGGTGCCTGCCGCCAACCCAGCCTGCAAGCGCCTGATCGAAGAGCAGCTGTCGCGCTCGGCGTTGCCGGTGGCGTACTCGCATGTGCTCGACGGCCAGGCCCGCAACGCGATGATCGCCGCCGACGTGGTGGTGCTGGCTTCCGGCACCGCGACCCTGGAAGCAATGCTGGTGAAACGGCCGATGGTGGTCGGCTACCGCGTCAACGAGCTGACCTACCGGCTGGTCAAGGCGCTGGGTCTGATCAAGGTGGACCGTTTCGCACTGCCCAACATCCTGGCTGGCCAGGACCTGGCGCCGGAACTGATGCAGCACGACTGCACGCCGGACAAACTGGCGGCTGCGGTCCAGCAATGGTTCGACCACCCGCAGCGGGTGACCGATCTGCAGGGCACCTATGCCCGCTTGCATGAGCGCCTGCGCCGCAATGCCTCGGCCCGCGCCGCCGACGCCGTCGGCGAACTGCTGATGCGCGAACAGGACCAGGCATGAGCCGCCGCCACGCCGCAGCGGCCAGCCTGGCGCTGTTCGACGGCGGCGCGGTGATCGAACCGGAGCGCCTGGTCGCCGGCGTCGACGAAGCCGGCCGTGGCCCGCTGGCCGGGCCGGTAGCGGTGGCGGCGGTGGTATTCGATCCATCGCGACCACGCATCAATGGCCTGGACGATTCCAAGCAGCTGACCGCAGCCCGTCGCGAGCAGCTGCATGACCGCATCATCGAACGGGCGCTGGCCTGGCACGTAGTGCTGGTGGACGTGGACACCATCGACCGCCTGAACATCTACCAGGCGACCCTGCAGGGTATGCGCGACGTGGTTGCGGCCGTGGCCCATGTGGCGGGCTTCGCCCGCATCGATGGCAACGTGGTGCCGAAGGGCCTGGTGCTGCCGGCACAGGCGCTGGTCGGAGGCGACGGCATCGACCGCGCCATCATGGCGGCCTCGATCCTGGCCAAGGTTTCGCGCGACCGTTACATGCTGGACGTGCATGCCCTCCACCCGCAATACGGCTTCGAGCAGCACAAGGGCTACGGCACCCCCGCCCACCTGGCCGCCCTGCGCGAGCACGGGCCCTGCCTGGAGCACCGGCGCAGCTTCGCCCCGGTGCGCGAGTGCCTGGAAACGCCGCCCGCGGCGGCTGACATCGCCATCGCGATCGCCTGAACAACGGCCGCCGGGCATGGCCCGGCGCTACCACGGCAACGTGGACGCACCCGGCGACCGGGAAATCCACGTACACGGCAATATGAACGCATCCGGTAGCGCCGGGCCATGCCCGGCGGCATGCGCGCAATCGCCGTACCGTCAAGCCTTGTCGCCACCCCCTGCCCTCGCTACCCTGACCAGGCACTCCAGCGCTTCCCGACCCCGGCGACGATTCCCCCGTCAGCACCCGGGGCCCGCGCGCTCCAACCTGGTCCGGCATGTCCAACTCCCGCTTCGTACATCTCCACGTCCACACCGAGTTCTCGCTGGCGGACTCGACCATCCGCGTGCCGGCCAAACCCGATCAGGCCGACCCGAAGAAGGCCAAGCAGGCCAACCTGCTGTCGCGCTCGGTCGAGCTTGGCCTGCCCGCACTGGCGGTGACCGACCTCAACAACCTGTTCGCCCTGGTCAAGTTCTACAAGGCGGCCGAAGGCGTGGGCATCAAGCCGATCGCCGGCGCCGATGTGCTGATCGCCGAGGACGGGCAGGACCCGTGGCGGATGACGCTGCTGTGCCGCGACCGCGAGGGCTACCTGAGCCTGTCGCGCCTGCTGACCCGCGCCTGGATGGAAGGCCATCGCCCCGAAGGCGGCGTTGCAATCCACCCGGACTGGCTGAAGGCCGGCAACGCCAACCTGTTCGCACTCGCTGGCCGGCAGAGCCTGGCCGGGCGCCTGGCGCTGGACGGCAAGCATGAACTGGCCGAGCAGCAGCTGGCCGACTGGCAACGCGTGTTCGGCGACGGCCTGCACCTGGAGCTGACCCGCACCGGCCGCGAAGGCGAAGAAACCTTCAACCAGTTCGCACTGATGGCGGCCGGCCAGCGTGGCCTGCCGGTGGTGGCCAGCAACGACGTGCGCTTCCTGTCGCCGACGGATTTCAGCGCGCACGAAGCGCGCGTATGCATTTCCACCGGCCGCGTGCTGGACGATCCCAAGCGCCCGCGCGAGTACAGCGACCAGCAGTACCTGAAGTCGGCCGAGGAGATGTGCGCGCTGTTCGCCGACATCCCCGATGCGATCGACAACACGCTGGCGCTGGCCGAACGCTGCAACATCGAGATGCGGCTGGGCACCTACTTCCTGCCCAACTACCCGGTGCCCGACGACGAGACCCTGGACACCTGGATCCAGAAGATGTCGCGCGACGGCCTGGAAGAGCGCCTGGAGAAGAATCCTCTGGCGCCGGGCAAGACCCGCGAGGAGTACTTCGAACGCCTGGAGTTCGAGCTCAACACCATCATCAAGATGGGCTTCCCGGGTTACTTCCTGATCGTTGCCGACTTCATCCAGTGGGGCAAGAACCAGGGCATCCCGATCGGCCCGGGCCGTGGTTCGGGTGCCGGCTCGCTGGTGGCGTGGGCGCTGAAGATCACCGACCTGGACCCGCTGCCGTACAACCTGCTGTTCGAGCGATTCCTCAATCCGGAACGCGTGTCGATGCCCGACTTCGACATCGACTTCTGCATGGACCGCCGCGACGAGGTGATCGACTACGTCGCGCGCAAGTACGGGCGCGAGCGCGTCAGCCAGATCATCACCTACGGCACCATGGCCGCAAAGGCAGTGGTGCGTGACTCCGGTCGCGTGCTCGGTTTCCCGTACGGCCTGGTCGACGGCGTCTCCAAGCTGATCCCGAACATCCTCGGCATCCACCTGAAGGATGCGCTGGGCAAGGGCAAGGAAGGCCCCAGCTCGGAAATGGCCTCGGCCGAACTGATCCAGCGCTACGAAACCGAGGACGATGTCCGCGACCTGATCGACCTGGCGCTGCAGTTGGAAGACCTGACCCGCAACGCCGGCAAGCATGCCGGTGGCGTGGTGATCGGTCCCGAGCCGCTGAGCGAGTTCTGCCCGCTGTACGCCGAACACGACGAGAACGGGCTCGGCAAGAACCCGGTCACCCAGTTCGACAAGAACGACGTGGAAGAAGTGGGCCTGGTGAAGTTCGACTTCCTCGGCCTGCGCACGCTGACCATCATCGATTGGGCGGTGAAGGCGATCAACAAGCGCCATGAGCGCGCCGGCATTCCGCCGGTGGACATCGCCGCGATTCCGCTGGACGACACGCCCACCTACAAGGACATCTTCGCCAACGGCAATACCGGCGCGGTGTTCCAGTTCGAATCCTCGGGCATGCGGCGCCTGCTGAAGGACGCGCGCCCCGACCGGTTCGAAGACCTGATCGCGCTGGTGTCGCTGTACCGCCCCGGCCCGATGGACCTGATTCCTTCCTTCAACGCGCGTAAGCACGGCCAGGAAGAAATCATCTATCCCGATCCGCGCACCGAAGCCATCCTGAAGGACACCTACGGCATCATGGTGTACCAGGAGCAGGTGATGCAGATGGCGCAGATCGTCGGCGGCTACTCGCTGGGCGGCGCCGACCTGCTGCGCCGTGCGATGGGCAAGAAGGTGCCGGCCGAAATGGCCAAGCACCGTGAGATCTTCCGCGAAGGTGCGGCCAAGGACGGCGTGGACGAAGCCAAGGCCGACGCGATCTTCGACCTGATGGAGAAGTTCGCCGGCTACGGCTTCAACAAGTCGCACGCCGCCGCCTACGCGCTGGTCAGTTACCAGACCGCCTGGCTCAAGCGCCATTACCCGGCCGAGTTCATGGCGGCCACGCTGTCCTCGGACCTGGACAACACCGAGAAGGTGGTGGGCTTCCTGGACGAGGTGCGCAACCTGGGCCTGACCGTGCTGCCGCCGAAGGTGAACCACTCGGCCTTCATGTTCGAAGCGGTCACCCCGGACACCATCCAGTACGGCCTGGGCGCGATCAAGGGCGTCGGCCAGGGTGCCTGCGAGGCGGTGGTGGACGAACGCCTGAAGGGCGGCGACTACAAGGACCTGCTCGACTTCTGCACCCGCGTCGGTTCGGCCAAGCTCAACCGGCGCACGCTGGAGGCGATGATCAACTGCGGCGCGCTGGACGAGCTGGGCCGCAATCGCGCCTCGTTGATGCTGCAGCTGCCGGAAGTGATCAAGGCCACCGAGCAGATGGCGCGCGAGCGTGCCTCCGGCCAGAACTCGCTGTTCGGTGGCCCCGACCCGAGCACGGCGACCATCCAGCTGGACCTTCCCGAAGCCGAGGAATGGCCGCTGCTGCAGCGCCTCAATGGCGAGCGCGACACGCTGGGCTTCTACCTCAGCGGCCACCCCTTCGACCCCTGGCGTGACGATGTGCGCGACCTGGTCGGTACTGACCTGGGTTCAGTGGAAAAGATCTGGAGCGCCAACAGCGGTGGCGGTGGCGGCGGGGAGAAGCGCTGGCGACCTGAAGTGCAGACGGTGCTGGCGGGCCAGGTGGTCGGCGTGCGCCGCAAGGGTGAAAGCCAGATCTTCATCCAGCTCGAAGATGGTCGCGGTCGCGTCGAGTGCAGCGCGTTCTCCGACGCGATGGCCGAGTTCGGCCACCTGATGACCAAGGACCGCATCCTGGTGGTCAAGGGTGGCCTGCGCGAGGACGAATTCAACGGCGGTTTCGCATTGCGCATCCGCCAGTGCTGGGACTTCGACGAAGTCTGCGCCAACTACGCCACGCGGCTGTCGCTGCGCCTGGACCTGCGCCAGCAGCGCCCGGTATGGGAGCGCATCGACGCCCTGCTCGACCGCCACCGCCCCGGCCGCACGCCGCTGCGCCTGGACCTGCTGCTGAAAGGGCCGCACGGCGGCGTCGCCGGCATGCTCGATGTGTCCGGGCAGAGCGCGGTACGCATCGATTCCAAGCTGATGGAGGCGCTGCGCGCCGACCCGGCCGTGCGCACGCTGAAGGTGCGCTACAGCCCGCCATGGGCCAGCTGAGGCTGGCTCTCTGGTTTTCCTGAAACTTCTGATTTCCCCGTTCCAAGTATCAAGGACGATTACCGATGAAGACCCTGTTGTTCCCGTTCGCCGCTGCGCTCGCACTGGCCGCCTGCTCCCCGTCGAAGATCGAGTTCCAGATCGACAACCCGACCGACACGCCGCTGGCGTTGAGCATCGACGGCCAGGACCTGCCGGTGGCCGCACAGGGCTCGCGCCCGATTTCGCTGGCCGTGGGCGAGCATCGCCTGCACACCGACAAGCTCGGTGATGTGCGCTTCATCGTCTACGTCGACGGTCGTGGCGGGCTGATCAACCCGACCCTGAGCGAGTACGTGGTCGCCCGCGAGATCTATGTCACCGACGAGAGCAAGCTGAAGAACTTCGGCACCGGCAAGGCCGGCATCGAGCTGGGCGGCGTCGACTTCGAAGGCCCGTTCGAGAAGAGCCACGAACTGTTCATCGACAAGACCTGGACCTACGGCGTGCGCGAACCGTTCCCCAAGGAAAAGGTGGTCGCCCACGTCGATTCCAGCGGCGGCCAGATCGTGGCCAAGGTGTTCACCGCGCCGGATTTCATCACCTACGTGGAAGAAGGCATGGGCGAGCCCGGCGCGTTCAAGCGCGAGCAGCCGGCCGGCTACGTGGCCCCGACGTTCGGCCTGGAACCGGCCCCGGCCAGCCTGCCGGCGCTGGTGCCGGCCTTCGAGGCGCATGCCGCGCCGCTGCGCGAGGTCTATGCGCGCTGGCTGAAGGCGACCACCGCCGATGAACAGAAGGCCCTGCGCAAGCAGGACTTCGCCGCACAGATGGCCTTCACCTCGGCCACCGCCACTCTGGGCAGTGGGCTGGGCCGTGAGGCCAACGAGGCCTACAACGACTTCGTTTCCCAGCGCAGCCAGCTGATGGGCCGCAGCGCGCTGGTGGTGCCTTGAGCTGACTGGCGCGCCCTGCCCGGCTGCGCTACCGTCGCCTTCCAGACGAAGGCGTACGGGTGCTTTGCACGCATTCGGCTAGAATTCCCCCCTTCTTTACACGACGGCTTCCGATGAATCCGAACTACCTCGACTTCGAGCAACCCATCGCCGACCTGGAAGCCAAGATCCAGGAACTGCGCAACGCCAGCGCCGGGCCGGCGGTCAATGTCGAGGCGGAAGTGCACGCGCTGCAGGACAAGCTGCGCCTGCGCACCGCGCAGATCTTCCGCAACCTGACCTCGTGGCAGGTACTGCAGCTGGCCCGTCACCCGTCGCGCCCGTACACCGCCGACTACCTCCGCGTGATGTTCGATGAGTTCCAGGAGCTGGCCGGCGACCGTGCCTTCGCCGACGACAAGGCCATCATGGGCGGCCTGGCCCGCATCAACGGCCGTTCGGTGATGGTGATCGGCCACCAGAAGGGCCGCGACACCAAGGAAAAGATCAAGCGCAACTTCGGCATGCCCAAGCCGGAGGGCTACCGCAAGGCGCTGCGCCTGATGAAGATGGCCGAGCGCTTCGGCCTACCGGTGCTGACCCTGATCGATACCGCCGGCGCCTGGCCGGGCATCGACGCCGAATCGCGCGGCCAGTCCGAAGCGATCGCGCGCAACCTGATCGAGATGGCTGAGCTGAAGGTGCCGATCATCTGCACCGTGATCGGCGAAGGCGGCTCCGGCGGCGCGCTGGCGCTGGGCGTGGGTGACCGCACCGTGATGCTGGAATATGCGGTCTACTCGACCATCACCCCGGAAGGTTGCGCCTCGATCCTGTGGAAGGACGCCGGCAAGGCGAAGGACGCGGCCGAGCAGCTGGGCCTGACTGCCCCGCGCCTGAAGAGCCTGGGCCTGGTCGACAAGGTCGTGCGCGAGCCGACCGGTGGCGCCCACCGCAACCCGACGCAGATGGCCAAGCGCCTGAAGGCGGTACTGCTGAACGAGCTGGATGCGCTGGAAAAGCTGTCCACCGAGCAGCTGCTGGAACAGCGCTATACCCGCCTGCGCAGCTACGGCACGTACGAAGCGGCCTGATTCATCGGCTTGTTACTTTCTTGCTCGTGCAAGAAAGTAACCAAAGAACACGCCGCCGAACGCGAGCCGGTGCCATGCACCGGTTCCCTGCGCTTCTCGGTGAATCAGGGGACGGCGCCGAACTCGCTGCGCTCAGACATCGGCGCCTCTTCGCCCCTGTTTCACCTGCGATGCTCGGCTCGCTCATGGCGGACCTGAACATCAAAAGCCACAGCTGCCCCCAGTAGATCCTCGCCACGCGTGGATGCCTCTGCTTTGGCGAAGAATCACGCGAACCCTTAGAGCCCCAAGCATGGCTCTACGGATAGCGGGATCTCAGAACGGCTTGGCCAGCACCAGCCAGACGATCGGGATGAAGGCCAGCAGCGGGATCTCGTTGATCCAGCGCAGCGCGCGCGACGACGGCAGCGCCCTGCCCTTGGCCACGCCCTTCAGCAGCCGCCCGATCCAGATGAAATACGCCAGCAGCAAGACTACCAGGCCCAGCTTGGCGTGCAGCCAACCAGCGCCACCGGGGGCGACCATGGTCGGGAAATCCGGGATGACCCTGTAGCCCAGCCACAGCACCAGACCCAGCAGGAACGCCAGGCCGAACATCGAGTGGCCGAAGCGGTACAGGCGCAGGCCCATCAGCTGCAGGCGCTCGGTCACCGCCGGCTGGCCAGCGGTCTCGGCCAGATTCACCAGAATGCGCGGCAGGTAGAACACCGTCGCCATCCACGCCACCACGAACACGATGTGGAAGGTCTTGACCCAGTAGTAGCTCTGCATGCGCTCGCTCCGGCGGCTGGCGTAGGTTGGCGGCCATTCTCGCATGCCGTGGCCGGGCCACCCCTCGCGCCAGCGCCGCGACACATCGACGCATGGCACGCCGCAACGCCGTACGATAAGCGCCGTTTTCACCACTGCGACCGACCCATGGACAAGACCTACGACGCCGCCTACTTCCAACGCTGGTACCGCAGCGCCGACATCGGCGGCAGCGCTCGACTGGCGCGCAAGGTCGCTCTGGCCGTGGCCAGCGCCGAGTACTACCTGGAACGGCCGATCCGCAGCGTGCTGGATATCGGCTGTGGCGAAGGCGCCTGGCGCGCACCGCTGCTGAAGCTGCGTCCGAAGGTCGAATACCTCGGCTTCGACAGCAGCGAGTACGCTGTGCGCCGCTACGGTCGGACCCGCAACCTGCACCTGGCCAGCTTCGGTGATTTCGCTTGGCTGCGGCCCTGTGCCCCGGTCGACCTGCTGATCTGCTCGGACGTGATGCACTACGTACCCAATCGCGAACTGCGCGCAGGCCTGGCCGGCGTGGCTGAACTGACCGCGGGGGTGGCCTTCCTGGAGACCTTCGCCGCCGAGGATGCGTTCGAAGGCGACCACGATGGCTTCCAGGCCCGCCCGGCGCGCTGGTACCGGCGTGAATTGGCCCGGCAGGGCATGCAGCCGGCAGGGTCGCATTGCTGGCTCGGCCCCGCTCTGGCAGGCGATGCGGCGGCGTTGGAGCGGATGTGAATCCGGATTCATTATTTTCAGCCAACTTAACCTGCGGGACACCCGGATGGGATATGCTGCGCGGCAACATATGACCATACATATTCGGTCGGCATGCTCTATCAACTGCACGAACTGACCCGCAACCTGCTCGCCCCCTGGGTGCACCAGGCCCAGGCCAACGCCAAGTTCTTCGCCACCCCGGGCCACTGGTGGTCGCAGATGCCCGGCGCCGATCGACTGGCGGCCGTCAATGAGCTGTTCCATCGCATCGGCAAGGATTACGAGAAGCCCGAATGGGGCATCAACGAAATCGATGTCGAAGGCGAGCGCGTGCCGATCGTCGTGCACGAGGAAGTGAGCAAGCCGTTCTGCAAGCTGCTGCGCTTCAAGCGCCACAGCAATGAAGCCGACCAGCTGCACACCATGCTCAACCAGCCGTTCGTGCTGGTGGTGGCGCCGCTGTCCGGCCACCACGCCACGCTGCTGCGCGACACCGTGCGCACGCTGCTGCGCGACCACCGCGTGTATGTGACCGACTGGGTCGACGCGCGCATGGTGCCGGCCAGCGAGGGCGAGTTCGGCCTCGACGACTACATCGCCTACATCCAGGAGTTCATCCGCCATCTCGGCGTCGAGCGCCTGCACGTGGTGAGCGTGTGCCAGCCGACGGTGCCGGTGCTGGCGGCGGTTTCGCTGATGGCCAGCCGTGGTGAACCGACCCCGCGCACGCTGGTGATGATGGGTGGTCCGATCGATGCGCGCTGCAGTCCGACCGCCGTCAACAACCTGGCCACGCAGAACCCGCTGTCGTGGTTCGAGAACAACGTCATCCACACCGTGCCGGCCAGCTATCCCGGCGCCGGCCGTCGCGTGTACCCGGGCTTCCTGCAGCACGCCGGCTTCCTGTCGATGAATCCCAGCCGCCACTTCAGCTCGCACTGGGATTTCTACACCGACCTGGTCAAGGGCGATCTGGAAGACGCCGACGCTCATCGCAACTTCTATGATGAGTACAACGCCGTGCTGGACATGCCGGCCAAGTACTACCTGGATACCATCCGCGTGGTGTTCCAGGACTTCCTGCTGCCGCGTGGCGAGTGGGTGGTCAACGGCGAGAAGGTCGATCCGTCGGCGATCCGCGATACCGCACTGTTGAGCATCGAAGGCGAGCTGGACGACATCGCCGGCCTCGGCCAGACCGAAGCGGCGCAGGCGCTGTGCACTGGCATCGGCGCGGACCGTCGCGAGCATTTCATCGTTGAAGGCGCCGGCCACTACGGCATCTTCAGCGGCCGTCGCTGGCGCGAAGTGGTGTACCCGAAGGTGCGCGATTTCTTCGCCGCGCATGCCGAAGCACCGGCGGCGAAGGCCTCAAAGAAGAAGAGCAACGTCACCCCGTTGCGCCGCAAGGCGGGGTAACTCGCCCCTGGTAGATGCCAACCCTGGTTGGCGCTCTACCATGAATCCCGATATCCGATGGATCGTGCCAACCAAGGTTGGCACCTACCAAAGCGTGGATTCCCGCTTACAGCCGCACCAGCAGGTTCTTGGCGATCAAGCCATGCAGCTTGCCGATGCCGCGTGCCAGATGCAGGGTCAGCACCAGCAGCAGCGCACCCACTGCGGCAACCGCGATCGCCACCAGCGGCGAGGCCGCCATCGGCAACACGTTCACGTCGTTGATGTACACGCCGGGGATGTCGCCACTGAAGATCGCTGCGACCGGCGCCCAGATCAGGCTCAGCGACAGCGACAGCAGCGTCACCGCGATGGTGAAGTAGATGATGCCCAGCGGCAGCATCAGCACGAAGTACAGCAGCGTCAGCCAGGTGCGGCCATCGGTGAACATGTCGCCGATGCGCTGCAGCCATGTGCGGCTGCGGTCGGTGTAGCGCGGACGACGCGGCATGCGCTCGCCCAGCAGCGCTTCCACCAGCCGCCCTTCCAGCAACGCCAGCCCGCGCACCGAGCCGAAGAACAGCACCGTCAGCGGGATGCCGATGATCAGGATCAGCAGGCCCAGCGACAGCGACAGACCAGTCACCACCCAGGTGAAGAAGAAGATGCCGGTGGCCAGCGACAGCAGCATGTAGAACAGCGCGCCATAGGTATGCGGATCGGCCACCACGCCGAAGAAACGCGCCAGCAGCGAGCGCTGCACCGGCGTCGGCGGCGGCGCGGCAGGCTCCACGCCGCTCGCTTGCGCGGCCGCACGCAGCATCGGCGCGGTATCCGCACGCGGCGAGCGCAACGCACGATTCACCGTCACTTCGGTCTCGCGGTAGATCTCGGC
The DNA here is from genome assembly GCF_056861405.1 of Stenotrophomonas sp. 22DLJC03. NCBI lineage: Bacteria > Pseudomonadati > Pseudomonadota > Gammaproteobacteria > Lysobacterales > Lysobacteraceae > Stenotrophomonas > Stenotrophomonas sp. 22DLJC03. The sequence continues at coordinate 1,095,787 of NZ_JBSPUG010000001.1, read as the reverse complement.
CACTTCATCCGGTGCGCCATAGCTGCCGGCGACGTCGGCGATCACTTCGGTCTCGCTGCGCCCGGGCTGCGCCGCCAGCTCCGAGCGCAGATACTCCTCGGCGTCGTACAGTGCGTCCTGCACCATCGCCGGGTCGGCGCCTTCCAGTGCCGCGCGCAGCTGCGCCAGATACTGCGGAATGGTGGTCGGCAGGGCACTGCCTGCCAGGCTCGGGTCGTTCATTGTGGTACCCCCTCCAACACGGAATCGACGGAATCGCGGGTGGCCTGCCACGCCTGGCGCCATTGCGCCAACACCTCGCGGCCACGTTCATTGATGCGGTAGTAGCGCCGCGGCGGCCCGCTGCTGGACGGCTCCACATGACTTTCCAGCAGGCCCGCACCCTCCAGGTTCCGCAGCACCGGGTACAGCGCGCTCTGCTTGCCGCTCAGCACGCCCTCGCCCACCCGCTCCAGCTCCTTGGCAATCAGGTAGCCGTACAGCGGCTCGCCGGCCCGGGCCAGCACTGCCAGCAGGGCCAGCGACACGGTTCCGGCGCTGAGCTCCTTCTGGAACTTCTTCAGGTGGACATCGTCCTCGGACATGACCGGCCCTCCACTACGTTGAAGTCCACAGTAGTGCGAAGTTCGGTATAGCGAATGTGTCGTTAGTCACTCTGACGGTTGGCGAGGCGCATTCAGGCCCGACGTATCGCCTCCAGCACCTGCGCGGTGGCCGCCTCCGGCAGCGTGTGCCTGCCCTCTTCTAGCCGGCTGACCAGTGCCTGACGGCGCGCGGCCCCCAGTGGTGAGTAATGCTGGCTCGCCCGAAGCCAGTTCTCCACCAGTCGCAGGTGCCAAGCCCGCTCATCCTCGCGCTGCGGCACCGCGTCCAGCAGCAGATCGAGGTGCTGCCAAAGGGGCAGTCTGCGCAACTGGCTCAGCAGGCCGACCTGTGCCACGTGCGAAGGACCATCGTGGCAGAACGCCACCAGCCGGACCGGATCCAGCTCGCCGGCCCACAGGGGCGTCGCACGGGCCAGCAGCTCGTTCACTGTCCGCCCAGGCTCTTCCAGTGCGGCACGCAACCATTCCAGACTGGCGCCGTCCCCAGCCCTCAGCCAACCGCGCAGGCAGCTGCGTCGATGGCGCGCCGACACCTGGGGCAACAACGCGCGCAGCGCGGTCGCATCTGCAGCCTCGGCGTGGTCGCCCAACGCTTCCAATGCCTCGCGCCAGCGCCCGCGGGTACGCTGCTGAAGTTCATCGCGCCACAACGTGATCGCGGGGGGAGCATGGCGCTGCTGAAGCAGCCACGCCGCCAATCTGCGCACGCTGCGCGAACGGTCAAATGCGGCAGCTTCGATGTGTGCATCGAGACCCGGCACGTTACGTTCGACCAGTGCCCGCAACGCGCCGGCACGCACCCCGCTGGAGGGCGCGGCCAACGCCACGACACATTTCTCTTCGATCTCCCCAGGCACGCCGTTCGCCAAGAGATGTGTAAGTGCCAGGTGCGAGACTTGCGGACTGTTGTCCAGCAGCGCGAGCGAGCGCAGTTCCTCCGGGTCTGGATGGATCTGCAGGGCGATGGTGAAGGCGGCCAGCCGGGTTCTTGCCTCGGGGTGGCCCAGCAGCCCTTCAAGAACGGGGTGAGCGGCTGGCGACGACAGCCAGGCGAACAGGCCGCCGTCGAGCCACTCCCGTTGCACGCGCTGTGCATCGCGCAAGCGGACAGCGATCGGCCAAGCCTTCAGCACGTGGTGCACAGCACACTGTTCGAGCAGGGACATCACAACATCCCGCGCTACCGCGCGCACTTCGGCCACCCAATCATTGCAGCGGAGCAAGGCACAGGACAACGTCAGATGGCTGGGCACCGAGCGCATCTTCTGCAACGCGGCCTCGCGCGTGTGACCATTGCCGTCCGAGCCCGCAAGGAACAGTGCCGCCGTCTGCACATCGACCGGCGGCGCTGCGCAGGCCTTCAGGCAGTCGAGCAGGCCATCGCCGTTGGGGGCCCACCAGCTGCGTCGACGCTCATCAAGATCGAACAACCCTCGTGGCGACAGCGTCTGCAACCAATGCAGACGATCCACCCCCTCATCGACGAACCCCTTCAGGATCTGGTCGATCATCGCGCGCAGTGCGGCTTCGGGCGCTTCCGGATGCGGTATCACCATCATCTGCTTCCATCAAGGACAATGGCCATCGTGCCGCACCTGCATGGACAGGGCCAGCACGCCACCGTGGCGCAGGCGCGTACTCTCGCGCAGAATCAGACCCTCGTTCATGTTCCGGGGATCCCATGCCGCACCGTCGACGCCTTGCCCTGACCGCCCTCGCCCTGACCTGCCTGCTGCCCGCAATGGCCAGCGCGGCCTCGCCCTACAGAAGCCCGCAGCAGATCCTCGACGCCTCGGCGGCCAGCGACTGGCGCACGCCGGACCCGGCCAACCTGCTGTACATGGACCTGCCGGCCGGACGGGTGATCATCGAGCTGGCTCCGCAATTCGCCCCGCGCCATGTCGCCAACATCCAGACCTTTGCCCACGAACACTTCTGGGACGGCACCAGCATCTACCGTTCGCAGGACAACTTCGTGGTGCAGTTCGGTGATGCCGACGCCGATGACGCGGCCAAGGCCAAGCCGTTCGGCAGTGCCGCGCGCAAGCTGCCGGCCGAGTTCGAGCGCGCCAGCGCAGGCCTGAAGGTCAGCGTGCTGCCGGATCGCGATGGCTGGGCCGCGCAGACCGGTTTCTTCGACGGCTTCCCGGTCGGCCAGGACCCGCAGGCCGGCAAGGCCTGGCTGGCGCACTGCTACGGCATGCTGGGCGCCGGCCGCAGCAACGAGGAAGACAGCAGCATCGGTGCCGAACTGTACGTGGTGACCGGCCAATCACCGCGTCAGCTGGACCGCAACATCACCCTGGTCGGTCGTGTGCTGAAGGGCATGGAACTGCTCAGCGCGACCCCGCGCGGACCGGCGCCGATGGGTTTCTATGCCGACCCGAAGCTGCGCACGCCGATCGTGTCGATCCGCCGCGCCAGCGACGTGCCGGCGGCCGAGCGCACGCCAATCCAGGTGCTGCGCACTGATTCAAAGACGTTCGCCGATACGGTCGAAGCGAGGCGCAATCGTGTGGACGATTTCTACAAGCGCCCAGCGGGGCATATCGATCTTTGCAATATTCCGGTGCCGGTGCGGTAGGAGGCTGGCTTCCTGCGCGTGGCGCGTGCTGAAGGTGCTTCACCGTTCATGGGCGTTACTTTTCTTTGTACGCAAAGAAAAGTAACCAAAAGAAACGTTCCGCCGGTCACGAGCCGATGCGCGTTGCGCACCGGTGCCCTGCGCTCCTCGGCCCGTCGAGGGACGGCGCGGGAACTCGCTGCGCTCAGACACCCGCGCCTCTTCGCCCTCGCCGGACCTGCGGTGCTCGGCTCGCTCAAGGCGGACCCAACGTCCAAAGCGACCGCATCATTCGCCGCGCATGGTCCGGCGCTGTCGTTGCCCGCACTCGCGGCTGTGGCCTTTGATCTGGGTCCGCCTTGAGCGAGCCGAGCATCGCAGGGGAATCAGGGGCGAAGAGGTGCCGATGTCTGAGCGTAGCGAGTTCGGCACTGTCCCCTGATTCACCGAGAAGCGCAGGGGACCGACGTGCGAAGCACGGCGGCTCGCGACCTGGCGGCGCGTTTCTTTTGGTTACTTTTCTTTGCGTACAAAGAAAAGTGACGCCCATGAACAATGAAGCGCCTTCAGCACGCACCACGTGCAAAACACCTCAGCCCTTCTGACTCACCGCCACACTCCCCAGAATCAACGCACCGGCAATCAACATCTGCACCGTGACCGCTTCACCCAGGAACAGCCACGCGAACGCTGCGCCGAACAACGGCACCAGATAGGTCACCGTCGATGCACGCGACGGGCCGATGCGGCCGATCAGACGATAGAACATCAGGAAGGCGAATCCAGTACAGACCACGCCCAGCGCGATTGCCGCGCCCCAGGCCTTGCCCGGGATCGGGCCCTGCGGCAGATGGGTGAGCGCCATCGGCAGCAACCACAATGAGGCGCACGACAGCGTGGCGGCGGCCGCCGCAGCCGAAGGCAATCCGGTCATGTGCCGCTTCACCAGGTTCACGCCCAGACCGTACAACAGCGAAGCGGCCGCACCTGCCAGCACGGCCGTACCGATGCTCAGGCCCGAGATCTTGGCCGTGGCCAACACCACTACGCCGGCAAAGCCGACCAGCAGCGCACCCGCACGCCGCGCGCCGATCTTCTCACCGAAAAACAGGAAGGCGATCAGCGCGGCGAACAGCACGGTCATCGCGTTGCAGATCGCGCCGATCGCCGCAGGGGCACGCTCGGCGGCATAGGCAAACAGAACAAACGGCAGCGCCGAGTTGACCAGGCCGATGGGCGCCAGCCACAGCCAGCGTCGTGGCGGGAACTGCGCACGCGCGCGCCACAGGAACGGCAGCAGCACCAGCGCGCCCAGCACCAGCCGCACCTCGACCAGCGCGAACGGGCCGAACGATGGCACCGCCACCCGCATGAACAGGAACGAGCAGCCCCAGATGGCGCCCAGCAGGGTCAATTCCAGCGGCGTGCGCCAGTCGCGCTCGGCCGCCTGTGGTACCGCATTCATATCCGTTCTCCAACCATCACTGCATTCCTCGTCCGGCCTCACAGGATCGGCCGCAGACGACCGCCACACAAGCGCGTAGTATCGCTGCCAGCCACAAATATGGTTTGAGGCTCGACATGCTGCTACGCCCTTCCCTGCTGCCCGCGCTGGCCGTGTTCGCGGTCGCCGCGCGCCACCAGAACTTCGCCCAGGCCGCGCAGGAGCTGCACCTGACCGCCAGTGCGGTCAGCCACCACGTGCGCCGTCTGGAAGAGGTGCTGGAGACCCGGCTGTTCCTGCGTCATGCGCGAGGCGTTCGCCTCACCGCCGAGGGACGGCAGCTGGCCGATGCCGCCAGTGCGGCCTTCGCTGATGTGGCTGCGGTCGCCCATCATCTGCAGCCTGACGCCGACAGCGTGCCACTGCGGATCACCACGCTGCGCTCGTTGTCCTACTGCTGGCTGCTGCCACGGCTGCCGCGCTTCACCCAGGCCCATCCGCACATACGCATCGAGCTGCACACCGGCAGCGGCCTGGACCGCTACGACGACAACGGGCCAGAGGTCGGCATCCGCTACGGCCTGGGCCAATGGCCCGGCCTGCATGCGCAGCATCTGATGGACGACAACCTGTTCCCGGTCGCCTCACCGGCGCTGGCCGGGGTCGAAACGCTGCAGGACCCGGCACGCATCGCCGAGCTGCCGCTGCTCAGTGATCTGTCACCGCAGGGTTGGCGCGACTGGTTCCGCCACGCCGGTGTACGTCCGCCCTCGCCCATGCCGCCGATGCACACCTTCGCCGACAGCACCGATGCGATGCGTGCGGCGGTGTACGGCATGGGCGCGGTACTGGCCCGCACGCATGTCGCCCAGCCCTATCTGCAACGCTATGAGCTGCTGCGCCTGCCTGGCCCAGCGTTGAAGGCACGCTATGCCTACTACGTGGTGCATGCCGAAGGACAAGCGCCGAGCCCGGCCGCGCGCCTGTTCATCGACTGGTTGCTGGAACAGGCCCAGGACGAACGCACGCCGATCCCGGCGCTGCCGGACAGCCTGCTGGGGCGCATGCCCACAGCCGGCTGACCGTGCCCTCACCCGGTCTTTGCCCGCGGCTGGCTAGTCTGCAGGCGAACTCCCCTACGTGCTTCTGCCATGGCCCTGCTACGACTGCGTATTACCGGAACCGAAGACGACGCCCGCGCCATCAGCGATCTGCTGCTTGGCCTGGACGGCATCGAGCATGTCGAGGAAACCGACGACCTGATGCCGCACATGGACGACGACGATTCCAGTTCGGCCGGTTTGTCCGATGACATCGGCCCGGGCACCCACGAACTGGAGGTGGAAGTGGGCAACGAGAGCACTGCGCAGAAGGTGCGCGATGCAGTGCAGGAGCTTGCGCTGGAGCTTGATGTGTTCGTCGAGTACGAGACCGACGAAGGTTGATATTCCGCCGGGCATGGCCCGGCGCTACCCGATGCTCGAAGCACCCCGGTAGCGCCGGGCCATGTGCCGTCTGTTCCGGTAGCGCCAGGCCATGCCCGGCGAACACGTGCGATTACGGCTTGCGACGACGGCGACGCCACCACGCCCGCACACCCCAGGTCGCGATCAACGCCAGCACCGCTACCGGCAACAACGCGGCGGCAGCGCGGATCAGGAACGCAATGCTGGTGCTGAGGATGCTGCCCGATTCGCTCAGCGCCTCACCGATCTCGCTGCGGCTGCGCTGGCCCGAGGTGGTATCGAAGTGCATCGTGACCAGCTGGGTATCGATGCGCCGGCGTTGCTGCGCCGAATCCTTGTTGGCCTGTTCGACGCCCGCTTCGATCTCCGACAGGCGCGTAGTGATCGCCATCAGGTCCTCGATCTTCAGGTCCTTGCGGTCCTGGTAGGACAGCAGCCGCGCGTGTTCCTTCTCCAGCCGCGCCTTGGTCAGTGCGGTGTCGGCGACCTGCTGCGCGAGATCTTCGGCGCGCGTGTTACGCGACTGCAGCTTGCCGCCCTCACCGGCCAACGCGATCAACGGCTCAGTGCCCTTCGGCGCAATGCGTACCTTGACCTCGCCGCTGGGCTGCTCGCCACTGCGCTGATCGACCTGCAGCACCGCGCAGTCACCGAACTTCGCGCTCTGGCAGGCCTGCGCCACCTGCTGGATACGCGGTGCGATCTGCGCCGCTTCCAGCTGCACCTGCACGTCGTGTTCGTAGGCGAGGAATGCGCCTTCCGGTGAAGCAACGGCAGCTTCGGCGGCGGTGGCGCCTGCATCGGCCGCCACATCGCCGTGTTTGGCACAGGCCACCAGCACCAGCAGCAGCACCGGCATCGTCACCACGCGCATCCACACGTGCAGCGGCCTCACAGTGCCGCTCCGTCGTAGGACATCACCGCCAACGTGGCCAGATCCACCTGCGGTACGCAGCGCACGTTCACCGCCACCATCGGCGTGCCGGTGCGCGGGTCCACCGCTTCGCTGTAGGGGGCAACGCCGCACTCGCGGCAGTGGTGATGATCGATGTGGGCCTTGTTGAAATGATAGGTGGCCACGTCCGCGGGATTGGTGCTCAGCTGGAACGCCTCGCGCGGGGCAAACCACAGCAGGCTGCCGCGGCGACGGCACATCGAGCAGTTGCAGTCGATGACGTCGCTGATCGGCGCCTCGGCCTGTACGGTGAATGCGATCCTGCCGCAATGGCAGCTTCCCTGGTATTCCATGTCCTGCGCTCCGCTGGAGGGTCCTTGTCAGTGCCCATGGTAATCCTATGGCACGGGGACAAAGCAGCTCCGGGGGCCTATGCTCGGGAATTGACCCCAGTACAGGAACGCCGATGCGCCCGCATCTTCTTGCCCTCGCCCTGGTCGCCGCCCTGGCCGGTTGCCAGCCGGCCGACGCCCCGACCAACGGTTCCACCCCGGCCGCCAGCCAGCAGGCCGGTGACGCAGCGGTTGATGCCGCCTTCGCCGACCTGTCCAAGCGCGCCCTGGACACCTGGATGCAGCTCTCGCCGGTCAGCGCCACCCAGATCGGCGACCACCGCTATGACAGCGATATCGACGATCTGAGTGCCGCCGGCCAGCAGAAGACCGTGGCCGCCTACAAGGCGCTGCTGGGCGAGCTGGACAAGATCGAGGTGGCCAAGCTGGGCCGCGAGAACCAGGTGGACGCGGCGATCCTGCGCAACCAGCTGCAGTCGGAGATCTGGAATGCCGAGGTCATGCAGTCCGGCAAGTGGGACCCGCAGCTGTACAACGGCGTGGCCGGCAGCGCGATCTACGGGCTGATGGCCCGTGAATTCGCACCGCTGCCCGAGCGCCTGAAGGCGGCCACCGCGCGCATGGAGAAGCTGCCGGCGATCTTCGCCCAGGCCCGCGAGAACCTGGATCCGGCCCGCGTGCCAAAGATCCATGCCGAGACGGTGGCCAAGCAGAACAAGGGCATTCTCAGCATCGTCGATACCTTCATCACCCCGCACATCGGCGAACTGCCGCAGGCCGACCAGCAGCGCCTGCAGGCCGCCATCGATGGCCTGAAGAAGGCCGTTGACGAGCAGCAGACCTGGCTGGACAAGACCCTGGTGCCCAACGCCAAGGGCGACTTCCGCATCGGTGCGGAGAAGTACGACCAGAAGCTGAAGTTCGCGCTGAATTCCTCGCTGTCGCGGCAGGAGATCGGCGAGCGGGCACGCGCCGAACTCAAGCGCGTGCGCGAAGACATGTACGGCATCGCGCAGACCGTGCTGAAGGACAAGCCCGGCGCACCGGAAATGCCGGCCCAGCCGACCGACGAGCAGCAGCAGAAGGCGATCGAGGCCGCGCTGGAACTGGCCTACGCCGACAAGCCGGCACGCGACAAGGTGGTGGACGATGCCAAGGCCGCGCTGGACCAGTCCACCGCGTTCGTGCGCGAACACGATCTGATGACCCTGCCCGACGCGCCGGTGGACATCATCCTGATGCCGGAATTCCAGCGTGGCGTGGCAGTGGCCTACTGCGATTCGCCCGGCCCGCTGGACAAGAACCTGAAGACCTTCTACGCCGTCTCGCCGATTCCGGAGGACTGGAACGACAAGCAGGTTGATTCGTTCCTGCGTGAGTACAACTCGCGCATGATCCACCTGCTGAGCATCCACGAAGGCACGCCGGGCCATTACCTGGAAGGCTGGCATTCGGCCAAGTTCCCCTCCACCCTGCGTGCGGTGCTGCGTTCGGGCCTGTTCGCCGAAGGCTGGGCGGTCTACACCGAGCGGATGATGCAGGAGCAGGGCTACCTCAACAACGACCCGCTGTTCCACCTGGTGCAGCTGAAGTTCTACCTGCGCACGATCTCCAACGCGATCCTCGACCAGGGCGTGCACGTGGACAACTGGGATCGCGAAAAGGCGATGCACCTGATGACCCACGACGCCTTCCAGCAGGAAAGCGAAGCTTCGGGCAAGTGGGTGCGCGCGCAGCTGACCTCGGCACAGCTGCCGACCTACTTCGTCGGTGCGCAGGAACACTTCGACACCCGCAAGGCGATGCAGGACAAGCTGGGTGACAAGTTCAACCTGAAGGCCTACCACGACCAGATGCTGTCCTACGGCGCACCGCCGGTGCGCTTCGCACGCCAGCTGATGCTGGACCAGCCGATCGAGTGATGGATCGGGTGTGAGTTGAACGAGAGCGGCCCGGGCAAACCCGGGCCGTTCTGTTCGTGCAGGATCGCCACGCCATCGCCGCATCACATGCCGGCAACATGGCCAGGCGCATCGTTCGCCGGGCTCCCCCTTCCGCCGGTTTCCATGTCGCTTCCCTTGCTTCGCCTCGCCCTGCTACCCGCACTGCTGGCCAGCGTCTCTGCCTTCGCCACCTGCCCGCCGCCGCCGCCCGGCCAGCCCGACATCCGTGCCCTGGGCTACTACACCGACAAGGCCGGCTCGGTGATCGACCCGGCGCTGCACCAGCAGAATCATGACGCCACCGCGCCACTGGACCGCTATGCCGCCGACGTGGCACGCATGAGCGACGACTACCTGCGTGACGGTGATCGTGCCGCTGCGCAGTGCACGCTGGCCTGGCTCGGCGCCTGGGCGAAGGACGGCGCGATGCTCGCGCAGATGATCCGGGTCAACAACGACCAGTCGTTCTACATGCGGCAGTGGATGCTGGATGCGGTGGCCATGGCCTACCTGAAGGTGCATGACCAGGCCGACCCGCAGCAGCGCGCGCGTATCGATCCGTGGCTGAAGCAGTTGGCACGCGCCAACCTGGCCTACTGGGACAACCCGAAACGGCGCCGCAACAACCACTATTACTGGGGCGGCCTGGGCGTACTGGCCACCGGCCTGGCCACCGAGGACGATGCTCTCTGGCAGGCCGGCCACGCCGCCTTCCAGAAGGGCATCAATGACATCCAGGACGATGGCAGCCTGCCGCTGGAAATGGCGCGCGGGCAGCGTGCCCTGCACTACCACGACTACGCGCTGGCGCCACTGGTGATGATGGCCGAACTGGCACGGCTGCGCGGGCAGGACTGGTATGCCAGCCGGGATCACGCCATCGACCGCCTGGCACGCCGAGTGATCGAAGGCAGCAACGATCCCGCGTGGTTCAACCAACACACCGGCATCACACAGCTGCCACTGAAGGCCAGCGGCTGGGTCGAGTTCTACCGGTTGCGCTCACCGGATGGCGGCCTGTTCGATGCCGCACATGCACACGGACCGTTCCACTCACCGCGATTGGGCGGCGACCTTACGCTGATGGCCGCGCACGGCATCGTGCGTACACCGCTGCGATAGACCTCTGTTTCAGCGGCGGGCCTGCTGCAGCAGCTGCTGGAACTGGGCACTGCTGCAGCCCTGCCGGTCACAGCCCGGCAGGGACAGCGCGACGAGGCCCGGCGGCTGTGCCTCGGTCAGCGGCTGTGCATCACGCAGCTGCGCGGTGGTCGGATAGACATAGGCCAGGCGGATCCGCTCCACGCCGCTGTGGCGGTCACGCCAGCGCTCGAACTGCAGCAGGCCACCGATCGGCGTCTTTTCGTACTGGCCGGGCAGCGCGTAGTCCGAGATGCCCAGCGCCGCCAGCACCGAACCGATGTTGGAATCGTGACCGACCAGCAGGGTCACCTTCGGCGACGCCGGATCTTCGAACAATGCACTCACCCGTGCCAGCAGCGGCGCGGCCACGTCATGGGCGACCTCGGGGGTGCCGAACAGGATGTCCTGGTAGCGGTTGCGGATCTGCGCCAGCGCCTGCCATTGCGCCTCGTTGTTCAAGCGGCCCCAACCCCCGCGTGGAATGCCACGTCCCTGGTAGTGCTCCATCAGCAGCGCATCCACCAGCCCGCTGGCCAGCGCCAGTGAACCCAAAGCGCGAGGCTCACTGCCCGGCTCCGCACTGAAAGTGGTATCAGCCAGCGCCAGATGGCAGTCGCTGCGGCCCGTACACGCCGCCGACTGCGGATAGCGGGTGATCGCCTCCACGACGGACAGTGCCGGCGCCAGATCGGATGCGGACAGCGCCTGCTGCATCGCCGGCACCGCACGTGCGCGGAACGCCGCGTCATCGCGGTGGATCACCGGATTGAACAGCGGGTCCATCGTACCCAGCGGCATGCGCTGTTCGACCGCGACATGGCAGCCCGGGAAAGCGCCGGCAACGAAGAACTGTGCGGTGGCCTGGGTGCGCTGCAGGCTGTTGGCGTGCGCGTGGAAGTCATCCCGCTGCGGGCAGCCCGTTGCCGGCAGCAGCTGTGCCTGGCGCAGCCACTGGCCCATGTAACGGCCCATGTAGACCTCGAGCACACCGCCCTTGGTGGTCAGCTCGCCTGCGCCCACGTCCCAGCGCGCCCAGGTCTCGGGCGTCGCGCTGGCGAGCGCGCCGGACGCCACCACGGGCGCGCGCAGGTTGTGGCGGCTGAGCAGGATGACCTGCTCGAGGGCTTCGCCTTGCATGGATGCCGGCGCCGCAGTTGCGGCCGTGGTCGCCAGGCTGAGCGCCAACAGCAGAGCAATCACCGATCGGCAGCCACAAAACCACCGGTCTGTCGCGCCCACAACCGCGCGTACAGTCCACCGGCCTCGATCAGCTCGGCGTGGCTACCGGTCTCGACGATGCGGCCCTGATCCATCACCACCAACCGGTCCATGCGCGCGATGGTCGACAACCGGTGCGCGATCGCGATCACCGTCTTGTTGCCCATCAACTGGTCCAGGCTGTCCTGGATCGCGGCTTCCACTTCCGAGTCCAATGCCGAGGTAGCCTCATCCAGCACCAAGATCGGTGCGTCCTTCAGCAGCACGCGGGCGATCGCGATGCGCTGGCGCTGGCCACCGGACAGCTTCACGCCGCGCTCGCCCACGTGCGCGTCGTAGCCACGCCGGCCCTGCCCGTCCACCAGCGTATCGATGAAGGCTGCGGCGCGCGCCTTGGCCACGGCGGCATGCAACTGCTCATCAGTGGCATCGGGGCGGCCATACAGCAGGTTGTCGCGGATCGAGCGATGCAACAGCGAGGTGTCCTGGGTGACCACGCCGATCTGCTGGCGCAGGCTTTCCTGCGTAACGTAGGCAATGTCCTGATCGTCGATCAGGATGCGCCCGCTTTCCAGGTCGTAGAGCCGCAGCAGCACGTTGACCAGGGTCGACTTGCCGGCACCGGAAGGGCCGACCAGGCCGATCTTCTCGCCCGGCTTCACCACCAGGTCCAGTCCGGCGATCACGCCGCCCTTCTTGCCGTAGTGGAAGTGGATGTCCTGGAAGTGCACGCCACCACGGGTCACCTGCAGCGGCACCGCATCCTCGCGGTCCTGCACGGTCAGCGGCTGGGCGATGGTGGTGATGCCATCCTGTACCGTGCCGATGTCCTCGAAGATGCCGTTGATGGTCCACATGATCCAGCCGGACATGTTGTGGATGCGGATCACCAGGCCGGTCGCCAGCGTGATCGCGCCAACGGTGATGTGGCCGCCGTTCCACAACCACAGCGCCAGGCCGCAGGTACCGGCGATCAGGAAACCGTTGACGATGGCGATGGCCAGGTCCATGCCGGTGGTGACCCGGGTCTGCGCGCGGTGCTTCACCGCCAGTTCCTGGATCGACTCGGCCACATAGGCCTGCTCGCGGCCACCATGGGCGAACAGCTTCAGCGTAGGGATGTTGGTGTAGCCGTCGACGATGCGGCCCATCGCCTTGGAACGTGCTTCGGAAGCGATCCACGCCCGTTCCTTCGCGCGCGGCACGAAGTACACCAGGATCACCGCATAGGTCAGCAGCCACAGGATCAACGGCACCATCAGGCGCCAGTCGGCCTGTGCGAACAGGTACAGCGCAGTGCCGGTATAGACCACGATGTACCACAGCGAATCGACCATCTGCACAGCCGATTCGCGCAGCGAGGTACCGGTCTGCATCACCCGGTTGGCCACGCTTCCAGCGAAGTCGTTCTGGAAGAAGTTCAGGCTCTGCCGCACCACGTAGTTGTGCATCAGCCAGCGCGAGCGGTTGCTCAGGCCTGGCACGATCGCCTGGTTGACCAGCAGGTTGTGCAGGCCGACCAGGATCGGCCGAGCGATGACCGTGATGAACAGCATCCAGCCCAGCTCGTTGGCATGGCGCTGGAAGAAGCCGGCACCGGGCTGCTCGGCGACCATGTCGACGATGCGGCCCAGGTAATCGAACATCGCCACTTCCACCAGCGCCAGCAGCAGGCCGGCAATCAGCGTGGCCAGCAGCACCGGCCACACCGGGCGCAGGTAGTGCAGGTAGAACGGCACCACCTTGCGCGGCGGCATGCGCCCGTCCACGGGCGGAAACACCGGAATCAGGGATTCAAACCAACGGAACATCGCATTCCCTCGCCTCTTGCAAGCGGCGAAGTATCCCACGCCGGATGTGTACGCCAGCCGATGATCGCCTGAGCCCCCCGGTAGTCGCCCACCTTGGTGGGCGCCCTACCGCAGGCCAACCAAGGTTGGCACCTACCGGGCCACCGGGGTGAACAGCAGGTCCTGGAAATCGAAGCTGAAATCGGTCAGGTCGGAGATCGACTGCATGCGCACCTCGCGCACCCTGCCGTCCGGGTCCAGGCTGAAGTTCACGAACGCATCGGCGTTGAGCGAACGGTCGTCCCAGCGCACGATGAAGGTGTCGTGCTGCCAATGCTCCAGCCGGCCGCTCAGCTGCGCGGTCTTCATGAAACGCAGGCGCAGCCCCTTGCCCTCGGCACTGACCTGCATGTCGCCATACCAGCGGTCGCGGAAGGTGCCGCTGTAGCCGGCCATTGCCAGCGACGGCTTGCTGCCCTTGTCGCGCGCCGCCTGGTGCTTGGCCCAGGCCTCGTCGGCCTTGTCCTGGCCCTTGGCCACGGCCTTGGCATAGGCATCCACCCAGTCGTGCTTCTCGCCGCCCAGATAGGCATCAAGCACGCTCAGGGTGATCGCGTTGAACGCCGCACCCACTTCCTGGTTGGTCAGCACCACCACGCCCAGCTTCTCGCCCGGCACCAGGGTCAGCCGCGAAACCATGCCCGGCCAGCCACCGGTGTGCCAGACCAGTTTCTGCCCGCGGTAGTCACTCAGGCTCCAGCCCTCGCCATAGCCGGCGAAGTTGGCCCGCGCCGGTGCCAGCTCCGGCACGCTCGGCGCCGGGATCGACTGTGGCGTGATCATCCGCCACATCTGCTGCTGGCTCTTGTCGGTGAACAGCGGCGTGCCATCGGCCAGCTTGCCCTCGGCCAGCTGTACCTGCATCCAGCGCGCCATGTCGTGCGCGCTGGAATAGATTCCACCGGCGCCGGCGTTGTTCGACCAGGTCAGCGGCGCGACGGTGCGCAGGTCCTTGAAATCGAACTTGGCGTGGCCGACCGCCGCCTTGTCGCCCGGCTTCAGGTGATCGGCGTTGTAGCGCGTGCCGGCCATGCCCACCTTGTCGAAGATGCGGGTCTGCAGGAACTGCTGGTAGCTCATGCCGGAGACATGTTCGATCACCTGCTGGGCGACCGCGTACAGGATGTTGTCGTAGGCGTAGCTTTCGCGGAACCCACCCTTCAGTGGCACCTTGCCCAGACGCTCCACCACTTCAGCGTTGCTGTAGGAGGTGGTCGGCCAGAACAGCAGGTCACCGGCACCCAGGCTCAGGCCGCTGCGGTGCGATAGCAGGTCGCGGATCGTCATCTGGCCGGTCACGAACGGGTCGGACATGCGGAACGACGGCAGGTGGTCGATCACCTTGTCGTCCATCTTCAGCTTGCCGTCCTCGGCCAGCAGGTTCAGCGAGGTGGCGGTGAATGCCTTGGTGTTGGAAGCGATGGCGAACAGCGTATCGGCCTGCACCGGCTCCGGCTTGCCCTGCTCGCGCACGCCCCAGCCGCGTTCCAGCACCACCTCGCCATCCTTGACCACCGCCACGGCAATGCCGGGCACGTCGAACTGTGCACGCACGCGCTCGACGGTGGCATCCAGGTCCTGCAGCTGCTCCGGGGTCGCAGCGTTCGCCATGGTCGTGCACGCCAGCAGCACGGCTCCTCCAATCCAGGTTTTCATCCAGCACGATCTCCGAACAGGGGTGGCGGCCATGTGCAGGCCGTCACCGGGGTTTCGCGCGATGGTAACGGCCCCGGGCGCAGCCTGCCCTGTGCCATAGGAGGGGTGTCATGGGCGAGAACGGACAACCGAGCAACGGGTCGACCATCATTCCGTGCCTGCGCTACCGTGACGCGCAGGCCGCCATCGAGTGGTTGCAACGCGCCGTCGGTTTTCACGTCCAGGCGGTGTATGCCGACGGCGATACCGTGTTCCATGCGCAGCTCACATATGGCAGCGGCATGATCATGCTTGGCTCGAGCAGCAGTAGCGGCGAATGGTCCAAGCTGGCGGTGATGCCGGACGAGGTCGGCGGCCGCCAGACCCAGAGCGCCTGCGTGATCGTTACCGATGCCGACGCGCACTACGCGCGGGCCAAGGCCGCCGGCGCTCGCATCGTCATCGACATTGCCGACCAGGACTACGGTGGCCGTGGCTACGCCTGTGCCGACCCAGAAGGTTACCTGTGGTGGTTCGGCAGCTACGATCCGTGGCGCGTGGACCACGGCCAGTGATGGCCGCAACGACGCAGGCCGCGATCCGCTGCGGCATCGGTGGCTGGGTGTTTCCCGAATGGCGCGGCGGCATGTTCTATCCGCCGGGCCTGCCGCAACGCGAGGAACTGGCCCATGCCAGCCGCGCGCTACGCTGCATCGAGATCAACGGCACCTTCTACCGCACGCCCACTGCCGCCCAGTGCGCGCAATGGGCCGCGCAGACGCCGGAGGGCTTTCGTTTCTCGATGAAGGCGCCGCGCTACCTGGTGCAACGTCGCGACCTGTCCAGCACCGTGGAAGCTGCAGCGCCGTTCCTGCAGGCGGCGCTCGCGCTGGGTGACCGGCTTGGCCCCTTGCTGTGGCAGTTCGACCCACGCCATCCGGCCGGTGCCGAAGCGCTGGGCGCACTGATGGCACAGCTGCCGAAGCAGTTGGACGGCGTGCCACTGCAGCATGCGCTGGAGGTCCGCAACGCCGAGGCACATGGCCCGGCACTGGTCGCCGCCGCGCGCCGCCATGGCGTGGCGCTGGTGATCGAGGACAGCGACGAGGCGCCATTGCATGGAGATGTCAGTGCCGGCTTCATCTACGCGCGGATCAAGCGCAGCCAGGCACGCTTGAACGAGGGCCTGCCGGCCCCGGTGCAGCAGCGCTGGGCGGAGCGCGCAGGACGCTGGTCACGCGGCGAGCCGGTGGCCGACCTGCCCTGCCTCGCCACGGCAGCCACGGAAACACCGCGCGAGGTCTACCTGCTGTGCATAGGCGCTGCCAAAGCGCGCAATCCTGCGGCGGCAATGGCGCTGCAGCGGCACGTAGACGGCGGCGCATAGCACGACCGATGCGCGACGGGCGCCGCCTTGCCTCACAATAGGCCGATGAGCACACCCGACACCCGCAAAGCGCTGTGGCAGATCCACTTCTGTGTCCTGCTGTGGGGCGTCACCGCCATCCTCGGCAAACTGATCACCCTGCCCGCGCTGCCGCTGGTGTGGTGGCGCATGCTGCTGGTGACAGCGATGCTGGCCCTGCTGCCGCGGGTCTGGCGCGGGCTGCGTACCCTGCCACTGCGACTGGTGGCAGGTTATGCCGGCATCGGCGCGCTGGTCGCCCTGCACTGGCTGACCTTCTACGGTGCGGTGAAACTGGCCAATGCCTCGGTGGCCGCCACCTGCATCGCGCTGGCCCCTGTGTTCACCTCGATCATCGAACCCTGGGTGGCCAAACGGCCGTTCCAGCTGCGTGAACTGGCATTCGGCCTGGCGGTGCTTCCGGGTGTTGCACTGGTGGTCGGTGGCGTGCCCGATGGCATGCGCCTGGGTGTGCTGATCGGCGCGATCTCGGCGCTGCTGGTGGCGGTGTTCGGCTCGCTCAACAAGCGCATGGTCAGCCACGCCGATCCGCTTACGGTCACGGCACTGGAACTGGGTGCAGGTACCCTCACCCTGACCCTGCTGGCGCCGCTGATGCCCTACCTGCTGCCGGCGCTGGCCAGCCCGCTTTGGGTGGTACCGGACCTGCACGACGGCATCCTGCTGCTGGTGCTGGCCGGGTTCTGCACGCTGCTGCCGTTCGCCCTGGCGCTGGTCGCGCTGCGCCACCTGAGCGCCTACACCGTGCAGCTGGTGACCAACCTGGAGCCGGTCTATGCCGTGCTGCTGGCGGTGCTGCTGCTGCGCGAACAGCACGAGGTCACCCCGTGGTTCTACCTGGGCGTGGCGATCATCGTCGGCGCGGTATTCCTGCACCCGTTGTTGAACCGCCGCAGGCCGGTGCAGCACCCGGAGATTCTCGGTACCGCCGAAGCACGCAACATCGCCGACTGAGCGCATTCACGCCGGGCGTGGATGGCCGTGTCAACGCTGCGGCCAATGCCATGCCGGTGCATCCAGCAGGCCCTGCCCGCTCAACAGCGTGCGGCCATGTTCCTTCTGCAGGTGCAGCGAGTGGCATCCGGGCGCCTGTTCCAGCGCCGCGATCAGGCGGCTGGCATGTGAAACCACCCATACTTGGCTGCGTGCGCCGGCGGCGATGATCAGCCGCGCCAGCGCCGGCAGGAGATCGGGGTGCAGGCTGGTCTCCGGCTCGTTGAGCACCAGCAACGGTGGCGGACGCGGCGTATGCAGCGCAGCGGCCAGCAGCAGGAAGCGCAGCGTGCCGTCGGACAGCTCGGCCATCGACAACGGCCGCAGCAGGCCGGGTTGGTGGAAGCGCAGGGCCAGCCGGCCATCCAGCGGCTCGAAGCTGACCGTGGCACCCGGGAAAGCATCGTCCACGCTGCGCGCCAGTGCGCCCGGATCCCCGATCTCGAGAATGGTCACCCACGCTGCGGCCAGATCGCGGCCGTCGTGATGCAGCACCGGCGTACGCGTGGCCATCGCCGGCTGCCGCGCCGGTGCGTCGGCATCACTGCGGAAATGATCGTAGAAGCGCCAGCGACGGATGTACTCGCGCAGGGCGATGGCCTCCGGCATGCGCTGCGGATCGCCGACCTGGGTGAACAGGCTGTCGAACAGTGACACGTGGTCGTCAACCAGATCCCAGCCATGCGCATGGCGTTGCCGGACCATTGCACCACGGCGGTCGACCAGCAGGTTGGCACTGCGCAGGAAGGGCCCAGCCCAGATCGCCTCGGCCTTGATCTGCGGGTCCAGTGCGAATGCGGAACGGCTCGGTGGCGGGTAGCCCAGATCGATGGCATAGCCGAATTCGTCAGTGGTGAAGCCCAGCTTCAGTCCCACCGATTCCTGGCGTGGGCCGCCCTGCAATGGAATCTCGCCGGCAGTGACCCGTCGATCTGGTTTTTCCGGACCCGCCCACAATGCCGAAGCGAGGCCGCCTTCACGGGCCAGCACCGCCGCGACGCCGCCCTGCGCGGTCTCCGCCAGCAAGCGCAGCGCGCGGTACAGGCTGGATTTGCCGCTGCCGTTGTCGCCGGTGACCACGTTCAGCTGCTGCAGCGGCAGCACCAACCCGTGCAACGAACGGTAGTGGGCGATGGCCAGGGTCTGCAGCATGGTCGGCGTCCGTAGGAACAGGAGCGCCATGGTGCAGCGCGTGGATCGCAGGGAATGCGACGCGCACGGCATTCGAATGGATTCTTCACCCACGCGTGGCGTTGATCTACCTGAGGGTGCTTCAGCCCGCCCGTTCCACCCGGTTGCGGCCATTGCCCTTGGCCCGGTACAGCGCCTTGTCGGCGCGGGCCAGCGTGTCATCCACACTTTCACCCGGCTGGTGCTGGGCAACGCCGATGCTGACCGTGACCGGGAATCCAAGCGGCAGGTCGGCCACCGCCAGGCGCAGGAACTCGCACTGCAGTTCGGCCGTGTGCAGGTCGGTCGACGGCATCACCGCCACGAACTCCTCGCCGCCGTAGCGCGCAGCCATACCGCGGCCGGTGAAGTGCGAGCGCAGCAGCACACCCAGCTCGGCCAGCACCCGGTCACCGGTGGCGTGGCCCTGGAAATCGTTGATGTGCTTGAAATGGTCGATGTCGAGCAGCGCAACGCAGGCGACGCCCGGTTGACCATCCGCCACCGCAACCGCCTCTTCCAGCGCCGCCGCCATCGCGCGGCGGTTGGGCAGGCCCGTCAGCGCATCGGTACGGCTCTGCTCGGCCAGGTCGGCATTCTGCGCAAGCAGCACGTCCTGGTATTCCGACAGCAGGCGCTCGTAATCATCACGTTCCAGCATGTGTTTCTGGATGTCGAGCGCAAAGCGGCGCAGCTCCATCACCAGCATCACCTGCCGCGACAACGCCGCCAGCGCCTCGGCCTTGTCGCTGGGCAGGTGCTGCGGATGCGCGTCGAATACGCACAGCGTGCCCAGCGGCAGGCCATCTGAGCTGATCAGTGGCGCGCCTGCATAGAAACGGATGTGCGGGTCGCCGGTCACCACCGGGTTGTCATGGAAGCGGGCGTCCTGCAACGCGTCCTCCACCACCATGATTTCCTGCGGTTGCAGGATGGCGTGGCCACACATCGAATCGCTGCGCAGGTTCTCCGCCGCGTCGATGCCCTGGATCGATTTGAACCACTGCCGTTCCACATCGATCAGGGTCACCGCCGCCATCGAAGTGCCACAGACCGCCTTGGCGATCGCGACCAGGTCGTCGAAGGATTTCTCACGCTGCGAATCCAGGATCCGGTAGCGGTACAGCGCCTCGAGCCGAAGGGCTTCGTTGGCAGGCTTGTCGGGCTTGATCATGCAGCGTCACGTTCCGGCAGGTCACTGCGGAGTCTAGCCGATGCCGGTCCGCAATCCGCACAACGGGTAGTGCCGGCCGTTGGCCGGCATCCGCGCTCATCCGATGCCTGGTGCAGCCGGCCAGCGGCCGGCACTACCTCGCGTTACCAGTCCAGCTGCTTCGGCAGCAGGCCCTGAAGTTCCTGCTCGGTCAGGTTGCGCCACTGGCCCGGCTTCAGCGCGCCGATCTTGATGTTGTCGATGCGCACGCGGCGCAGCTGGGTCACGCGATAGCCGAACTCGGCAGCCATCAGGCGGATCTGCCGGTTCAGGCCCTGCTGCAGGGTGATGCGGAAACCGAACTTGGCGATGCGCGAGGTCTTGCAGGGCAACGTCATCTGATCGTGGATGCGCACGCCGCGGGCCATGCCACGCAGGAACTCGTCGGTGACCGGCTTGTTCACCGCCACCAGGTATTCCTTCTGATGGCCGTTCTCGGCACGCAGGATCTGGTTGACGATGTCACCGTTGCTGGTCATCAGGATCAGCCCTTCAGACTCCTTGTCAAGACGGCCGATCGGGAAGATGCGCTGTTCATGGCCAACGAAGTCGACGATGTTGCCCTTGACCGAGGTTTCGGTTGTGCATGTCACGCCCACCGGCTTGTTCAGCGCGATGTAGACGTGGCGGCGGGTACCGGGTTTGCGTGCAACGCGCGCGCGCAGCGGCTGGCCGTCGACCAGCACCTGGTCTTCCTCGCCCACCACCGCGCCGGTACCGGCCGGGTGGCCGTTGACGGTGACCCGGCGGGCGGCGATCAGGCGATCGGCCTCGCGGCGGGAGCAGAAGCCGGTGTCGGCGATATGTTTGTTGAGTCGGGTGGTCATCGGCCCATTATCCGGCATCGCCGCCCGCTGCGCTTCATTCCGGCACGGGTGGATCGAGTTCTTCGCCGTCGAAGACGCGGTTGCGGCCCGCCCGCTTGGCCACGTACATGGCATGGTCGGCCCGGCGCAGCAGCGCGGCCAGGTCATCCTCGCCCGGACGCCACTGTGCCAGGCCGATGCTGGCCGTGACCTCCAGCCCTGGGACCTGCAATGCCTGGCCAGCCTCGATGATGCGCTGGCGCAGCCGATCCAGCCGCGCCGACGCCGCTTCGCGCGGCATGCCCGGCATCAGCAGCAGGAATTCCTCGCCGCCCATCCGCACCACCTCATCCTCGCTGCGCACCGCAGTCCGCAGCGCGCGCGCCACCGCCACCAGCACCTGGTCCCCCACCGCATGGCCGTGGCGGTCGTTGATGTCCTTGAACAGATCGATGTCCAGGAAGCCGATCACCAGCGGGCCACGCTCACGATCGACCCGCTCCAGGTGCCGGGCCAGCTGCTGCAGGCCGGCGCGGCGGTTGGGCAATCCGGTCAGGCCGTCGGTCTCGGCCAGCTGGCGCAGCTCATCACGCTGCTGGCGCAGCCGCCCCAGCCGCTGGTTCAGGGCATAGGCCGCCATCATCAGCAGCCAGGTCACCGACAGTTGCAGTGCTTCCACCCGGTACTCCAGCAGCCACTCCGCACTGCTGGCATCGGCGGCGATCATCACCAGCAGCGGCACCAGCGCCGCCAGGCCTGCCAGCGCCCAGCAGTCACCACGCAACCACGCCCGCATGCCGGCGGCCAGTGACAGCAGGCAACCGAGGATGAAGCTCAGCTGCAGGCCCTGCGCGAGCAGCGCCAGGGTTTCCCAGCGCAGCCAGGGTACCAGCGCGGCCAATCCCATCAGGCCCCACAGCACGCCCTGCTGTGCCGGCCGTGAGCGTGGCAGCAGGCGGTCCCCGCCGTTGAGGCGCCACAGAGCGGGCAGTACCAGCGCCTGGGTCGCAGCGGTCAGCGCCAGCAGCCACCATGCGCCACGCTCCCCCACCGGCAGCCAGGGTTCGGGGTAGCCGCTCAAGCCGCCAAGAATCGCCTGCCACACCACCACCACGAACGTCGCGCCGATGTAGACCAGGAAGCTGCGGTCACGGGTGGTCAGGTAGGCCATCAATGCCGACAGCGCCAGCGCGATCGCCACCGCGATGCAGGCCGCGCGCACCAGCAGGCGGGCGGTATCGTTCTGCTGGACCGGACTGGGCGCACCCAGCCGCAAGGTCGGCACCCAGCGCGCTTTCAGCGGCGCCTGCCACGACACCAGGAACGGCTCATGGCTGCCAGCCGCCGGCACCGCCACCAGGCCGATGCCGGCACGGAAGCGTGAATCACGGGTGCGTGCATCGTGCATGTTGCCGCAGATCTCGCGGTCGCCATGCTGTACGCGGACTTCGCCAGCGAACACGTTGAACACATCCAGGGCCTGGGGTTGCCCCGACCACCCCCCGGGCGGCGCCGGTACCTCTACCTGCTCGCGTGGCCCGGCCAGCATCGCGGGCGTGCAGCCACGATGCGGCGTCGGTTCATCCGTAGGTGCGCCAACCAGCAGGAAATCCCGGCCGGCCTCGGCCATGCGCGCGCGCGCCGGATCGGGAAACAGCACTCCCATCAGCAGGACGACCAGCAGCGCCCCTGTTTCGTACCGCCACTGCCTGACGCCCACGCCACATCCTGTTCCTGCTTACGTCCGCGCCCACTGCGCGTCGCCCCTGGCGCGCATTATCGCAGCCGGGCGCGCAGCGCATGTGTAGACCAAAGTCGCCACCGGCCGTTCAGCCAGCTGCCGGAGGCCCCTTCACCGCCACCAGGCGCACCGGCCTCAGGTCACTGAGGGTCATCCGTTCCAGCGGCTGCGGTCGCTCGATCGCATACCCTTGCAACCCCTGCACGCCGAGCCGGGTCAGCGCGGCGGCCACCTCGGCGGTCTCCACCCATTCGGCCACCACCTCCATCTGCAGTTCACGCCCTAGCTCGCTGATCGCACGCACGGTGGCGTGGCTGATCGGGTCGGTATCCATGTCACGCACGAATGCGCCGTCGATCTTGAGGATGTCGGCCGGCAACTGGCGCAGGTAGCCGAACGAGGACAGGCCGGAGCCGAAATCGTCCAATGCCATCCGGCAGCCGCGTGCCTTCACCGCATCGATGAAAGCGCGGGCCTGGCTGAGGTTGCTGATCGCCGCGGTCTCGGTGATCTCGAAACACAGCTTCGAGGCCAGCGCGCGGTTGCGCTCGAGCAGATCGCAGACGAAGGCCAGGAAGCCGGGCTCGGCGATCGACTGCGCGGACACATTGACGTTGCACAGCCCCAGCTGGCGCACGTGTGCCGGGCAGACCTGCAGGTGGCGGAACAGCAGCCCCAGCACGTGCCGGTCCAGCGCCACGGCCATGCCATAACGCTCCACGGCCGGCATGAACTGGCCGGGCAGGTGCAGGCTGCCATCGCTACCGCGCATGCGCACCAGCACTTCGTAGTGCAGGTAGGACGGATCCCCCACCCGGGCGATGCGCTGTGCATACAACAGCATGCGGTTCTCGGCCATCGCCAGGCTGACGCCCTGCAGGCGCTCGGCTTCCTGGCGCCGCTCCTCCAGCGCCATGCGGTTCTCGTTGAAGCAGTGCACACGGTTGCGCCCGGCCTGCTTGGCCGCATAGCAGGCGCTGTCGGCGGCGCTCATCAACCAGTTCGCGTCCGGCGCCTCGGCACTGACCTCGACCACGCCGATGCTGCAGCTCAACTGCGGGCTGCCCTCGCTGATCGGGAACGTGGCCTGGCCCAGGTTGCGGATCACCCGTTGCAGTACCCGCTTGGCCTCGTCCTGCCCGGCATGGGCGAGGAACACCGCAAATTCATCGGCACCGAGCCGGCCCACCCAGTCACCATCACGCACTGCTGCCACCAGGTAGTCGGCGAAACTGCGCAGCATCTGGTCACCGGCAGCATGGCCGAAGCTGTCGTTGACCAGCTTGAAGTGATCCAGGTTGATGTAGCACAGCGAATGCGTGCCGCCCTCGCTGCGCACCTGCAGCAGTGAACGTTCCAGCAGCCGCTCGATCTCTCGACGATTGATCAGGCCGGTCAACGGATCGTGGCTGGCGTGATGCTCGATCTCGCGCGCCAGTGCATGGTTCTGGCTGACGTCCTCGATGATCGCGAACACCGACAGCCCACCACCGGCACTGCGCACGCCGGTACCACTCCAGCGCCCCCAGACCAGGCTGCCATCGCGGCGACAGAAGCGCAGCTCGCTCGGTCGCAGCTGCCGGTCCCAGTCGATGCGGCCCACGCCATCGATGACCAGCTCGCCTTCCATCAGCAGGTCACCCAGTGACATCTGCAGCAGCACGTCACGGCGATAGTCGAGGATATCGGCCATCGCCTGGTTGGCTTCCATCACCTTGCCATCGGTGTCGAGCTTGAGCATGCCGACGTTGGCCTGGTAGAACGCGGCACGGAAGCGGCTCTCATGCTCGGTCAGGTCCTTGCCGACGCGACGCGCCAGGGCCACCGCCATCAGGCTGATCGCCAGTACCGACAGGCCGCCGACCATCAGCGTCGCCACCCGCACCATCGTGGCCATCCGCAGCAGCGCCTGCGAGAACGCCTGCGCCTGTACCTGCAGGCGTCGATCAAGATCCCGCAGCTGCTGCAGGTAGCGATCACGATCGGTCAATGGCAAGCTGCCTCCGCCGTGCCGCCGCTGCAGCTCCGCCACCAGGTCCTGCACCGCCATCAGGTCGCCATCGGTCTGCCGCCACAGCGCGGTCGCTTCGCGGAACGCACCCAGGTCCCGCGCATAGCGGAACGAGAACACCAACCGCGGAATATCGGCGCGGGCATTGCCGCCCTGCAGGAAGCCCTGCCGCGCCCGAGACTCATCGGGCTCGGCCTGTTCAAGCGCCAGCCTTGCCTGCAGATCGCCCAGGGGCACCTGCAGCGCCTGCCGCGCGTCGTTCAGATCCTGGGCATGGCCGCGCGCCAGATAACGGCTCAACGCTGCAGTCGCATCCTGCTGCCCCCGTGACCAGTAGCCCTGCCCGGCAATCCAGGCCGTGGACGCCGCCTGCAGCTCCTGGATAAGGGCGGACAAGGCGACCAATCCGATCGCCATGCCCGTCAGCAACGCAAATCGCAGTCCCAGCCCACGGGTCATCGGCACCCGCCGGCTGTGTTGGTCCGTGCCACTCCTACCCATCCCGGATCCCCCCGAATGTGCTGCGGTGACAACCTCCCTTGGAACCGAGCCAGCCTATGACCGCCAATGTGTTTGCCATGCGAAAAGGGGACGGAGGGGATTAAGTCGTTTTCGGCATAAGCGCACTGCCGGGCATAAGCGACTTAATCCCCTCCGTCCCCTTTTCCGGGCCCACAACGGACAACGCCAGCCCGGAGGCTGGCGATGTTCAGGACCGCAGGTGTGGCTTAGTAGCTGCGCGGGCCGCGCGGCTTGAAGCCGTCACGGCGCGGCGGGCGGCTGTCGCGGTCACCACCGCGGTCGCCACCATGGCCACCCGGGCCACTGCGGCGCGGACCACCCGGACCACCCGGACCACCCGGGCCGCCCGGACCACGCTTGTCGAAGCGCGGCTTGAACGGACGCGGCGCCGGATTGATCTCTTCACCGGCCGCCAGCGGACGCATCTGCAGCTGCTGGCCGGAGACCCACACCTTCTGCAGGTGGGTCAGCACGTCCGACGGCATCTGCGCCGGCAGGTCCAGCAGCGAGAAGTCGTCGTGAATGTCGATGCGGCCGATGAAACGGCTCTCCAGGCCAGCTTCGTTGGCGATGGCGCCGACGATGTTGGCCGGCTTCACGCCATGCTGGTGACCGACCGAAATGCGGTAGGTTTCCATGCCCTGCTCCGGTGCACCGCGCGGCGGCACGTCACGGCGCGGGCGCTGCTCGAAGCCGCCCTCGGCATCGTCACGACGCGGGCCACGCTCGAAGCGCGGGCCACGTTCGTTGCGGTCGCCACGTTCCGGGCGCTCGCTGCGCTCGAAACGCTCACGCGGCGCACGCTCTTCGCGCGGTGCACGCACCGGCGGCTGCAGCAGGAACGGGGTATCGCCCTGCATCATCTTCGCCAGCGCAGCAGCCACTTCGATGGCCGGCACGTTCTGCTCGGTCTCGAAGCGTTCCAGCAGCTGGCGGTAGAAGTCCAGGCCGCCCTGGCCCAGGGTCTCGGTGATGCGCGAAGTGAACTTGTTGATGCGGTTGTCGTTGACCGCTTCCACGCTCGGCAGCTGCATTTCTTCGATCGGCTGGCGGGTGGCGCGCTCGATCTGGCGCAGCATGCCCTTCTCGCGCGGGGTGGCGAACAGGATCGCCTCACCGCTGCGGCCGGCACGGCCGGTACGGCCGATGCGGTGCACGTAGCTTTCGGTGTCGTACGGGATGTCGTAGTTCAGCACGTGGCTGATGCGTTCCACGTCCAGGCCGCGGGCCGCCACGTCGGTGGCGACCAGGATGTCCAGCTTGCCTTCCTTCAGCATGGCGATGGTGCGCTCACGCTGCGCCTGCTGCATGTCGCCGTTGATGGCGGCAGCGGCCAGGCCACGGGCCTGCAGCTTGCTGGCCAGCTCCTCGGTGCCGGCCTTGGTGCGCGCGAAGATGATCATCGCGTCGAACGGCTCGACTTCCAGGATGCGGGTCAGCGCGTCCAGCTTGTGCATGCCGCTCACCCACCAGTAGCGCTGGCGGATGTTGGCCGAGGTGGTGGTCTTGGCCGCGATGGTCACTTCCACCGGATCCTGCAGGTAGGTCTGCGCGATGCGGCGGATCTGCGGCGGCATGGTGGCCGAGAACAGCGCCACCTGGCGCTTGGCCGGCAGCTTCTTCAGCACGGCTTCGACGTCGTCGATGAAGCCCATGCGCAGCATTTCGTCGGCTTCGTCCAGCACCAGCGTCTTCAGCTCGGACAGGTCCAGCGTGCTGCGATCCAGGTGGTCGATGACGCGGCCGGGGGTACCGACCACGATGTGCACGCCGCGACGCAGCGCCGACAGCTGCTGGCCATACGGCTGGCCGCCGTACACCGGCAGCACGCGGAAGCCGGGGATCTTCGAGGAATAGGACTGGAACGCCTCGGCGACCTGGATGGCCAGCTCGCGGGTCGGGGCCAGCACCAGCGCCTGCGGCTTGATCTGCTGCAGGTCGATGTTGGACAGTACCGGCAGCGCAAAGGCGGCGGTCTTGCCGGTGCCGGTCTGGGCCTGGCCCAGCACGTCACGGCCTTCCAGCATCGCCGGGATGGTGGCAGCCTGGATCGGCGACGGGGTTTCGTAGCCGATGGCGGTGACCGCCTGCATGACAGACTCGGACAGGCCGAGCTGCGCGAACTGCAGCTGCGCTTGGGATTCTTGGGACATGGGGAACTCCGAAGACACTGCCGTCTTCCTGGCAGTGCGATAAAAAAGGTGATGGTCCGCGCTTTGGGCGCCCTTCTTATCGCGTGCCCTGGCGCTGCTCGGTTGGAGGAGATTTCACTCGCTCAGAGCGGAATCATACCGCATTGATCCTGAACCATGCATACAGGTTGCCGTGCGTGTGCCGTCATGCCCCGTGCTGGCGCACAATACGCGCCCTCTCCCGGCCCGGCCAGAATCCGGCGCCCCTTCCCAGGAAACCCGTTCCATGCAGATTCTCGAATTCGACCTCGACGGCGACTACGTCGAGCTCAAGCAGCTGCTCAAGCTGGCCGACCTGGTCACCAGCGGCGGCGAGGCCAAGATGGTCATCAGCGAAGGCCAGGTGCTGGTCGACGGCGAGGTCGAACTGCGCAAGGCCTGCAAGATCCGCGCAGGCCAGGTGGTTGAATTCGCCGACAGCCAGATCCGCGTGCTGGCCGCCGGCTGATCTGAACGGGCTGATCTGAACCGGTTCAGGCCACGCGCTGGGTCAGGTGCGAGGCGATCAGCTGCCTGAACGGTGCCACGCCTTGTGCCAGGCGCAGGCCGGCCGCGCGCAGCAGCCGCGCCGGGCGGCGATCGTCGGTATACAGGCTGGCGATCGCGTTGGTGGCCTCGTACAGCGGCCTCGATGCCAGCCGATGACCGCGCTGGTAGCTGGCCAGCATGCCGGCGGCGGCGATGTCGGCACCGCGACGCTGCTGTTCGACGATGCCCTGTGCCAGCCGCTGCGCACTGGCCAGGCCCAGATTGAAGCCATGTGCGGTGACCGGATGCATGCCCACCGCAGCATCGCCGATCAGCGCCGAACGCTCGCCGACAAAACGGTGCGCATAGACGCCAACCAGCGGATACGCCTGCGGCGTGGCCACCGGCTGCATCCGGCCCAGACGGTGCTCGAAGCAGTCACTGATGGCGTCACCGAAGGCCACTTCGTCCATCGCCAGCAGCGCTTCAATCTGGCGCGGCGGCAAGGTGACCACCGCAGACGCCTGGCCCTCGTTGAGCGGCAGCAGTGCCATGGTACGGCCGTAGCCGAACCATTCCCATGCGGTGTGGTGGTGATCACGCTCGACCTGCATGCGGCACACCAGCATCGACTTGCCGAAGTCGCGCATCTGCGCGCCGATGCCGAGCATGCGGCGGGTTGTTGAGAAGCGGCTGTCGGCGGCCACCAGCAGGCGCGCGTGCAGCGTGCTGCCGTCATCCAGCGTGACCACATGGCCCTGCGCATCGGCCTGCACGCTCTGCACCTTGCGCCCGTCAAACAGTTCCAGTCCGTCCTGGTCCTGCACGGCATCCCATGCAGCGCGGCGGATCAGATGGTTGGGCACCAGCCAGCCCAACGGCTGGCCATCGACCTGGCTGCTGGCAAAGGTCAACGCAAACGGCGAACTGCCGTTCATCACCTTGGCATCGCGTAATTCGGCGACTTCGGCGTCCGGCAGTCGCTGCCACAGGCCCAGCTGTTCCATGCTCTGCCGCGAGGCATGGGTCAACGCGATCTCACGGCCATCGAAGGCAGCCTCGGCCAGCGCCTGGCGCGGCTGTACTTCGACCATGCCGACCTGCAGGCCACTGCCGGCCAGCGCGCGCGCGAAGCACAGACCCGCCGGTCCGGCGCCGACCACCACCACGTCCATCCTGCGCATGCGCGCCTCCTGCCGTTGATTCAGTCGCAGCCAGCATAGCGCTGCGGACCTGAGCGGCCTTGATCTGGATCAGGCCACGATCACAGCAGCGCGAACACCAGCGCCAGGATCGACAGCAGCGATACCGCCCAGACCAGGCTGCGCACGTAGGGCACGCCTGCGGCATACAGCGGCAGGTAGACCACCCGTGCCCAGAAGTAGGCCTGCGCCGCCAATGCGGTGGTGTCGTTGCCGCGCCCGGCCACCACCACCGCGATCGCAGCAGCGGCGAAGAACGGGAAGGTCTCCAGGAAGTTGGCCTGGGCCCGCTGCAGGCGACCGGCCAGCGGGCTGAGTGGCCTGGCTTCGCCATCACGCGCCGAGGCATTCCACTTCATCCCGCGCTCGCGGGTGACTACGGTGGAGGTGGCGAAGATGTAGACGAAGCCCAGCAGCACCGACCAGGCCAGCATCGTCAGTTCAGTTGCCATCGTTCATCTCCTCAGGGTGCCGACGCACGCAGGCTGTAACCGGCCAGGCGCCACACATGGTCCTCGTCGAAACGGAACGACACCAGTTCGCGTA
Organism: Stenotrophomonas sp. 22DLJC03; assembly: GCF_056861405.1. Classification (NCBI taxonomy): domain Bacteria; kingdom Pseudomonadati; phylum Pseudomonadota; class Gammaproteobacteria; order Lysobacterales; family Lysobacteraceae; genus Stenotrophomonas; species Stenotrophomonas sp. 22DLJC03. The sequence continues at coordinate 1,066,382 of NZ_JBSPUG010000001.1, read as the reverse complement.
CGGGTTGTGCGCTGTTGGCGAAACGGGTCGGGAAGCTGACGTTGATGTACAGGCCTTCGGGTACCGCCGCACCGGCGTTGTACTTGACCCGGGTGATGGTCGGCTGGCCGCGGCCAGCCAGGGCGCCCAGCCGCGCACGCTCGCTGGCCAACTGGCTGACGAAGGCCGCCTTCGGTACAGCACGGCGTGCGACGGCCGAAGCGCCATCCCACAATTCGCCGGCGCGGTTGGCATCGACCAGCTGCGCCGCCTTCACTGCGGCCGCGCCCATTTCCGCGTCCTGTTTCTGTACCTGCGCCTGCTGCGCGGCGGTCAGCGCCGGTGCGCCGGCCGTGGCCGGTTTTGCTGCTGCTGGCGAAGCAGGTGCCGGGCGGGCGGGCGCCGGTGCAGGCGTGGCGGGCGCAGGCGCCTGCGCCAATGCAGTCAGGGGCAGCAAGGACAGCAGCAGGAGCACGCGCTTCATGGACACCGCCGGTTCTCGGGAAAGAACCGCAGTCTACGCCAGCGCAGTGACTACGCCGTCAGCGTGCCGGGGCGCTGCCTTCCACCACTGCTGCATCGGCCTGTGCAGCGGGCGCGGCAGTGTTCACCGGTGCCTGTTCGGCCACCGGCGGTGGCTCCGAAGGCGCGGGCGGCAGCGTTGCTACATCGATCTCCGACAGTGGGCTTTCTTCCGGGCACACCGCATCGGGGAAGCCGAAGCGCTGCTTCAACGCCTGGCCGCAGCTGTTGATCGATTCCATGTCGGCGCCTTCGTGCTTGCACTGCTGGTCGAAGGCGATCAGGAACGCGTCCTTGCGCTGCACGAAGTCGTCACCACAGGCACGCATCTGCTTGATCCGCTCCAGGTCGTCCTGCACCGCGTTGGTGCCGTCCAGGCCGTACTGGCGCAGTTCGTCCGGCGTCAGCAGGCGCAGGCTGCGATTGGGCACCGTCATCATCAGGTCGGCCACGCCTACCGCCACGCCGTTGCGCTGCAGGTAATCCTTCACGTTGTCGTAGACCTCGTGCAGCTCGCGGTTGAGCTCAGCGCGTGAGGTGGCCTTGGAACTGATGCGCATCATGCGGTGGATGCCGACCTTGCCTGACAGCAGGCGGTTGTCACCGGCGGCCAGCACGAACACGCAGGCGCTGTGGCAGATCGAGCCTTCGCGCACCCAGATGGTCCAGCCCGATTCACCGATGCTGTCGCCGGCGACGATCGCCGATTCCACCTGGCCACCACTGGAGTCCAGGTCAAGGATGCGCTTGTGGATCTTCTGTTCGTCGGCGACCACGGCCAAACGCCACATCATCTCGGCAAAGCCGGGATTGATCTTGCCGGCGTAGCGCACGCGTAACAGGCCTCGCTCGGCGCACGGCGCCAGCGCCTGGCTGATCTGGTCGCGTTGCAGCCCTTCCAGCTCGGTGCCGTCGCCGGCATCGCCGGCATACTCGGTGCTGCAGCTGACCCAGGCGCGGCCATTCTCCAGCTGCGCCTGCGGCCATGGCCGATCCGCCCGGCTGCGCGGCGGCGCCGGCGGCGGCGGTGCATCGGCAGCATTGATCGACACCATGTTCTCGCCATCACTGGCCGGCGCCCGCGCCGCCTTGTCGGCAGCGGTCACATTGCCCGGATTCTCCAACTGACTGCAGCCCGCCAGGGCCAGGCACAACAGGGGCAACCAGCGGAATTTGGCGGACATCGGGCAACCGGGATTCATGAGAGCAAGAGCCACAGTCTACCCGTCCACGACGCGCATTCAGCGCGTGGCACTGAACCCCTTCTGACCCTTGGAAAAAAGCGTGTCGACCAAGGTCGACACCCACCAACAGCACTGCGGAACGCCGTCCCGACAGGTCGCAGGAACCTGTCGAAGGCGGGGTGGGTCTTGCAGCGCCCCCTGCAACCGGACCCACCCCGCCCTCCCGGAAGTCCGCTGTTGCTGTTGCTCTGGCCTAGGCGGGTGCAGGGCGCGGCCCTGCCAGCCCCCCCCCTCCAGCATCCATGTCCGAATCCGGCGAGTATCCCCGCCCGCACGCGCCTAGACTGGCGCCATGGACACCGCCCTCGCCCTCGACACCGCCGCCTGCGACCGCGCCCGCCTGGCCCGCGACGCACGCTTCGACGGCGTGTTCTTCACCGCCGTGCGCAGCACCGGCATCTATTGCCGCCCTGTGTGCCCGGCACCGCCACCGAAGCCGCGCAACATCACCTACTACCCGACGGCGGCCGCTGCTGCGGCAGCCGGTTACCGCCCGTGCCTGCGCTGTCGCCCCGAGCTGGCACCGCAGGCGCAGCAGGCATTGGCCGGGCAGACCGTGCAGCGCGCACTGGCCCTGATCCATGGCGGCTTCCTGCAGGAGCAGCCAGTAGCCGACCTCGCAGAGAAGATCGGACTCAGCGCGCGCCAGCTGCAGCGCCTGTTCGTCGAACATCTGGGCGCAACGCCAGGGCAGATCCACGCCACCCATCGACTGCTGCTGGCCAAGCAGCTGCTGACCGAAACCACGCTTCCGGTGACCGATGTCGCACTGGCCGCCGGCTACAACAGCCTGCGCCGTTTCAATACCGCGTTCCTGCAAGGCTGCGGCATGGCGCCGACCGCACTGCGTCGCCAGCACCAGCCGCTGGCCACCGACGATGGCTGCCTGGTACTGCGTCTGGCATACCGGCCACCACTGGATTTCCCGCGCATGCTGGCTTTCCTGCGCAAGCGCAGCCTGCCCGGCATCGAGCTGATCGGCGAAGACAACTACCAGCGCGTGCTCGGCACACCGGAGCGCCCCACCCTGCTGCGCGTCACCGCCGACCCGAAACGCCCGGAACTGCGGCTGCAGCTGGGCGCGGTCGATCCGCGACTGATCCCGGACATCGTGCGCCGCGTACGTCGCGTGTTCGATCTGGACGCCGACCTGCAGCAGGTACACACCGCGCTCGGCGAAGAGCCGCTGCTGGCGCGCGGCATTGCCGAACGCCCCGGGCTGCGCGTGCCCGGCGGCTGGGATGGTTTCGAAGTAGGCGTGCGCGCAGTGCTCGGCCAACAGGTCAGCGTGGCTGCGGCCACTACCTTCGCGCGGCGGCTGGTGGATGCCTATGGCGCGCACCTGCCGGGCATGCCGCCGGAATTCGATCGCCAGTTCCCGGCCCCCGAGCTTCTGGCCGAAGCGCCGCTGGAATCGATCGGCCTGCCACGCAGCCGCGCCGCCACCGTACGTGCGCTTGCCGCCGCCTGTGCCAGTGGCGCGCTCGACTTCGGCCCGGGCCAGGCGCTGGAAGAGTTCGTTTCCCGCTGTGTGGCACTGCCTGGCATCGGACCGTGGACTGCGCAGTACATCGCCCTGCGCGGGCTCGGCCAGCCCGATGCCTTCCCCGCCGGCGACCTCGTACTGCAGCAGGTGCTCGGCCATGCGCAGGGCCAGCGCCTGAGCGAACGTGCCACCGAAGCACGCTCGCAACCGTGGCGCCCTTGGCGCGCCTATGCCGTGCTGCATCTTTGGCACCTGTCCGGCACATTCGTTGGAGAACCGACATGACCCTGTTGTTCGACCGTTTCGACAGCCCGATCGGCGTGCTGACCATCGCCGGTGACGAGCGTGGTCTGTCGCACGTGCTGTTCCCGGAAAACCGTCACCCGGCACGCGGCCGCGACGACTGGCACTACGCGCCGGATGCGCTGCCGGAAGCACGCGAGCAGCTGCTGCAGTTCCTGCACGGCGAACGCAGCAGCTTCGACCTTGAACTGGCGCCACGCGGTACGCCGTTCCAGCTGCGCGTGTGGCAGGCGCTGGCGCTGATCCCGTTCGGCCAGACCTGGAGCTACCTGCAGTTGGCGCAGCATCTGGGGCAGCCCAGCGCGACCCGTGCCGTCGGCGCCGCCAATGGACGCAACCCGCTGCCGATCATCCTGCCCTGCCATCGTGTGATCGGCAGCAACGGCGCGCTGACCGGCTTCGGTGGCGGACTGGAAACCAAGGCCGCACTGCTGCGACTGGAACAACGCCAGGCTCCGCTGTTCGCCTGAGAGGGCTGGCCGGGCTGCGCCCGGCACCCGCAGAGGCAAGGGCAAGGTCAATAGCCAATACAGCTCCGATTTTCTACGCGTTGGGCGGGGCGGTATGGGTGGGCAGGACACGCCGTGAACCCGTCCATGGGGGCTCGATGGCGCCATCCATGGCGCCAACGGTCCTGCCTCCCCATACCGCCCCACCTTCGACAGATTCCCGCGGCTGTGGGTAGGTGTCGACCTTGGTCGACACGACAGATCCACGCCATGCGTGGATGGAAGCATCAGGAACATGTCTGAGGAAAAGCCCCTTCTTGTTGAAGACGGCGCGCAGACAGGCGCGGGGACAAGGAAAAATGCGCGGACACGGCGCGCGATAGCGCGCCGTGTCTTGGGCGCGTCATTGCACCGGCTTATCATGGGCGGATGACTTCCGTACGCCTGACCTGCGCGCTGGCGCTGCTGCTGCCATTGGCCGCCTGCACCACCACCGCGCCCGCCCCTTCCGCCTCCGCCTCCGCTTCCACTTCCGTCGCTGCGGCTGTGCCGCCGAAGCTGCTGCTGATCTCCATCGACGGCCTGCGCGCCGATGCGCTGGACCGCGGCCTGACCCCGAACCTGCAGCGACTGATCGATGGCGGTGTGCGTGCTCGCTGGATGACCCCGTCCTATCCTTCGCTGACCTTCCCCAACCACTACACCATCGTCACCGGCCTGCGCCCGGACCACCACGGCATCGTCAACAACAGCATGGACGATGCAACGCTGGGCAGGTTCGAGCTGAGCAACCGTGAGGCGGTCACCACCAGCGGCTGGTGGGGCGGTGAACCGATCTGGGTCGGCGCCGAAAACGCCGGCGTACGTTCGGCCACCACCTCGTGGCCGGGCAGCGAATCGGAAATCCGTGGCGTGCGCCCGAGCCAGTGGCGCGTGTACGACGGCAAGGAACCGCTGGAACAACGCGCGGGCACCGTGCTGGACTGGCTTGCACAGACCGATGCCGACGCACCGCGCCTGACCACGCTGTACATGGAGCACGTGGACAAGGCCGGCCACAATCACGGCCCCGAATCGAAGCAGTACGCCGACGCCATCGTGCGCGCCGACCAGATCATCGGGCAGGTACTCGACGGCCTGCTGCAACGAGGCCTGGCCGCGACCACCAACGTCATCGTGGTCTCCGACCATGGCATGGCCAGCGTCCCGGTCGGCCAGGTGATCTCCACCGAATCAATGGTCGACCCGGCCATCGCGCGCAATGTCAGCCAGGGCCAGTCGGTGGGTTTTGCGCCGTTGGCCGGTCACGAAGCCGCCGCCGAGCGCGCCCTGCTCGGTCGTCACGACCGGTACGAGTGCTGGAAGAAAGAGAACCTGCCGGCGCGCCTGCACTACGGCACTCACCCGCGCATTCCCGCCATCGTCTGCGTGATGGATGAAGGCTGGGATGCCCTGCATCAGGAGAAGATCGCCAAGCGCGACCATCAGGATCGTGGCTCGCACGGCTATGACAATGCCCTGCCGTCGATGCGTGCAGTGTTCGTGGCCAGCGGCCCGTCGTTCCGCCAGGGCCTGGTGATCGACGGCTTCGACAATATCGACGTCTACCCGCTGCTGGCCCACCTGCTGCAGGTACCGGCGGCGCCGAACGACGGCAATGCGGAAACGCTGAAGAAGACGCTGCGCTGATCGAGCGTCATCCGCCGGGCATGGCCCGGCGAACGCAGCAACCGGAACGACGGGCATAAAAAAACGCGGCGCCAAGCGCCGCGTTTTTCTTCGAAGCAGTCGACCGGCCGGATCAGGCCTTGGCGACGGCCTTCTTCGCCACAGCCTTCTTCGCCGGAGCCTTGGCCACGGTCTTCTTGGCAACCGGGGCGGCGGCGCCTACGGCGACCTTGCTCGCGGTGTGCGAACGGGCGTTGCCGTAGCTGGCGTTGTAGCGCTTGCCCTTGGCGGTCTTGCGGTCACCCTTACCCATGTCTTCAACTCCTCAAATGTGAAATCTGGTTACCCCGTACTGACACGGGTTCGGCGGGGCCGCCTTGCTGGGCGCCCCCGCGCACGATCGGAGAGCCTATCACGGAGCGCCTAGTGCGCGCAGCTGGCGTCGTGCACGTGGCCGTGGTTGAGGCGCAGGTTGACCAGGTGCGCGACGCCGACCAGCAGGCCGCCGATGGTCATCACCACCGCATGCGGCACCGCGCTGTGGTGCAGCGGGTCGTACAGCACGCCAGCCCACAACGCGACCAGGCCAGGGATCAGGAAGCCCAGCGCACGCAGCGCGCCATGCCGGCGATAACCCCAGACCAGACTGAACAGCCCCAGCAGCGTGACGAACACCACCAGCGCCTGTTCCACCCCATCGCTCAGCCAGAACGACAGGCCCAGCGACGGCGCCGCCGCCAGCAGCACGGGGATCACTGCGCAGTGCACCGCGCACAGCATCGAACCAGTGGCGCCGAAACGGTCAAGCAGGTGGCGCAGGCGTGAGGACAGGGACATGACTTCCAGCAGGGTCGGCGAATCGTTATGGAATAATATAACATCTGTTCCCGACCCGCACGGTTTCCCTCCCCCTGTCCCGCTGACGGGATTCGTGCGCCCAGCGATTGATATACAGTAACAAAGGACTCTTTCATGCCCGCCCACACCCCGCGGCTCAAGCCGCATTCCCTGGCCCTGGCCCTCGCCGCCCTGCTGCCGTCCGCCGCTTTTGCAGCCGGCCAGGACTCCTCGCATCGTGACCGCCACCTGACCGAACTGTCGTCGGTGCAGGTGACTGCCTCGCCGCTGCAGGGCGATGCCGAATCGCTGGCGCGCCCGGTCGATGTGCTGGCCGGTGAACGACTGGACGAGCAGAAAGCCGGCACCCTCGGCGATACCGTAGCCAAGCTGCCCGGCGTGCAGAGCACCTTCTTCGGCCCTGGCGTCGGCCGCCCGATCATCCGCGGCCAGGAAGGCCCGCGCGTGGCCGTGCTGTCCAATGGCATGGGCAACATGGATGCCTCCACCGTCAGCGCCGACCATGCCACCAGCATCGAGCCGTTCCTGGCCGACCAGATCGAAGTGCTGAAGGGCCCGGCCACGCTGCTGTTCGGCAGTGGTGCCATCGGTGGCGCGGTCAATGTGGTGGATGGCCGCATCGCACGCGAGCTGCCGGAGCGCCCGCTCAGCGGCCGCGCCGAACTGCGCGGCAATTCGGTGAACAACGAACGCAGCGGCATGTTCCGCCTCGATGGCGTCAGCGGCAATGTCGTGCTGCATGTGGACGGCCTGGTGCGCAATGGCGACGACTACCGCATTCCCGGCTATGCAGTGATCGACAGCCTTGAAGACCATCACGATCACGACCATGACCACGCGGGCGAGGAAGGCGAAGAGCCGCGTCGCGGCCGCCTCGACAACAGCTCGATCCGTACCCGCGCCGGTGGCGTCGGCGCAACGTGGCTGGGCGAAGGCGGCTACTTCGGTGCGTCGGCCAGCACCTACCGCACCAACTACGGCATTCCCAACGGCGCGCACGTGCACGCCGATGGTGATGATCATGGCCATGACCACGGTCACGACCATGGCGATGAAGAGGAAGGCGGCGACGAGCATGACGTGCGCATCGACATGGTGCAGAACCGCTTCGAGACCAAGGCCGGCATCTACAACCCGGTCTCGTTCCTGAAGAACATCAATGCACGCGTGGCCTACACCGACTACGAGCACGTGGAGCTGGAGGCCGGCACGCCGTCCACCCGCTTCACCAACCGCGGCATCGAGGCGCGCCTGGAAGCCGTGCAGCAGCAGATCGGCGGCTGGGACGGCGCCTTCGGCCTGCAGTTCGGCAACAGTGATTTCGGTGCCAAGGGCGAAGAGGCGTTCGTTCCGGATACCGGCACGAAGAACATCGGCCTGTTCGTGCTGCAGGAAAAGCAGTTCGGCCCGTTCAAGCTGGAACTGGGCGGCCGCCACGACCAGGTCAAGCTGGACCCGACCGGTGACTATCGCCGCCGCACCTTCGGCGCCACCAACCTGTCTGCCGCCGGCATCTGGAAGCTCAACGATGCCGTTGACCTGCGCATCGGCGTGGACAGCTCCGAGCGTGCACCGACCAACGAAGAGCTGTATGCCGCCGGCGCGCACATTGCCACCCGCTCGCTGGAAATCGGCGACGCCAACCTGAAGACCGAGCGCGGCCAGCGCGTGGAACTGGGCATCCACACCCACAGCGAGCGCCTGGACTTCTCCGCCTCGGTCTACCAGACGAAGTTCAAGGACTTCATCTACCTGGCCGACACCGGCGTTACCGAGGGGCTGCCGGTTCGCGCCTGGACCCAGCAGGACGCGGTGTTCCGCGGTGCCGAGGCCGAAGCGCTGGTGCACCTGTTCGAGGGTGGCGCCGGTGACTGGGATCTGCGCCTGTTCGGCGACTACGTGAAGGCCAAGCTGGATGGCAGCGGCAGCCGCAACCTCGACATTGCCGTGCCGCATGGCGACCACAGCCACAACTACTCGGTGGAGCTGGCCAACACCGGCTACCTGCCGCGCATCGCCCCGGCCCGCGTCGGTGCCGACCTGCGCTGGTCGAAGGACGGTTGGCGCGCCTCGGTCGGTGCGGTGCGTTACAGCCGCCAGAAGGATGTCGCCCAGAACGAAGCCCCGAGCGACGGCTACACCCTGGTCGATGCGCACCTGGCCTACCGCTGGGATCGCAACGCCAGCAACAGCTACGAGGTGTTCCTGGATGGCAGCAACCTGACCAACCGCGAAGTGCGCCCGCATACCTCGCTGCTGCGCGACTACTCGCCGCTGCCGGGCCGTGGCGTCGCATTCGGCATCCGCGCGTTCTTCTGATCGCGCACGGCGGGGTCGGCTCCCTTTCCGAAGGAAGGGGCTCTGACCCCACGCCATCCCACGGGGGCCTTCGGGCCCCCGGTTTTGTTTCGGCCGACTCCATCACGCACCCGTCACAAAGATGTGCGTACCACAACAAGCGGACAATCCCGTCACTCAAAGTCTCGCCAATCGGACACTTTTGTCCGAAAATAATTCCATGACTGCCCAACGTGCCGATGCTGCTGCCCGCCGTGCCCTCATCCTCGACGCCGCCGATCATGTGTTCGGCCAACACGGTGTCACCGCCCCGCTGGACCTGGTGGTCGAACGCGCCCAGGTGGGCCGCGCCACCCTGTACCGCAACTTCCCCGACCGAACCGCGCTGATCCAGGCGCTGCTGCAGCGTACGGTCGACCGCATCCGGCGCCAGGTCGAACAGCTCGGCGACCGCGACGATGCCCTGTTCGAAGTGTTCGAGGGTATGGCCCAGCGCATCATCGATTCGCCGGCACTGGCCGATTACTGGCGTGCAGTCGATTCGGATGTGCCAGCCATGCGCACCGCGCGCGAGACCGTGCGCGATCTGCTGGAAGCACCGATCGCCCGCGCCAAGGCCGCTGGCCTGTGCCGTGCCGACCTGGAGAAGACGGACATTTCACTGATCTCGGGCATGCTGGGCGCAGCCCTGCGCGGCAAGACCCGCGACGAGCGCGCCCACCTGGCCGGGCGTGCCCTGCAGCTGCTGCGCGGGGGTCTCCAGGGAGCAACCAGCGAGGCCCGCTGATGGTCCAGCCGTATCTGAAGCCGGTTCCGGATTGGGAGGAGCACGAGAAGCCGACCATGCCGGGCTCGGCTTCAATGCCCTGGCACCCACCGTATCGACGTGTGGCCTATGCACTGGTGTCGCTGCTGGTGGCGATCACCGGTGGCCTCGGCAATGCGCTGGTCACCGCCAACCTGCCATTCCTGCAGGGCCAGCTGGCACTGACCCCGACCCAGGGCAGCTGGCTGGTGGCTGCCTATGCAATGGTCAACGTCACGGCCAACCTGCTGGCCTTCAAGTTCCGCCAGCAGTACGGCATCCGCTTGTTCGCCGAGATCGGGCTGGGCCTGTACGCAGCCCTGGCCGTCCTGCATCTGTTCGTCGGCAGCTTCGAGACCACGATGCTGACCCGTGCTGCCAGTGGCTTCGCCGGCGCGGCCTGTTCGACACTGGGCACGCTGTACATGCTGCAGGCGCTGCCGCGCCGCTTCACCGGCAACCTGCTGGTGGTTGGCGTGGGCCTGTCGCAGCTGGCGGTGCCGATTGCCTGGATCGTCTCGCCCGGCCTGGTCGATACCGGCCAGTGGCACCAGCTGTACTCGTTCGAAGCCGGGCTCGCCCTGTGCGCGTTCGCGGCAGTGGTGGTGCTGAAGCTGCCGCCCGGCATCCAGGTGAAGGCCTTCGAGCCGCTGGACTTCCTCACCTTCGCCCTGCTCGCCCCCGCCGTCGCCCTGCTGGTGATCGTGCTGGCGCAGGGCTACACCCGCTGGTGGCTCAACACACCGTGGCTGGGCTGGGCGCTGGTCGCCTCGATCGCGCTGTCCACCACCGCCTTCATCATCGAACATTACCGGCGCAATCCGCTGCTGCAGATCCGCTGGTTATCGAAGTTGCCGGTGCTGCACTTCATCGTCGGCGCGTTCCTGATCCGCTTCCTGACCACCGAACAGTCCTATGGCGTGGTCAACCTGATGCGCACGCTGGGCATGGGCCCGGACCAGATGCGCCCGCTGTTCGTGGTGATCCTCGCGGGCGTGGTCACAGGCATCGCCGGTGCATCGCTGACCTTCGGCCCGAAGCGGCTGATCGCCCAGCTGCTGATGGCGATCCTGCTGCTGGGCGCTGCCGCCTTCTTCGATCAGCACCGCACCAGCATGGATCGGCCGCACGATTTCTACGTCAGCCAGTTCCTGGCTTCGGTGGGCGCTGGCATGTTCATGGGCCCGCTGATCATGCTAGGCATTTCCGCTGCGCTGAAGCAGGGTGTGGATCACATGATCACCTTCCTGGTGACGCTGTCGATCACCCAGACCCTGGGCGGCTTGGCCGGCTCAGCGGTGCTGGGCACCTTCCAGCTGCACCGCGAGCAGCTGTACTCCAGCGCGTTGACCAGCCAGCTCGACCCGGCCGACCCGGTGGTGGCGCAGCGCCTGCGCATCCAGCAACAGCTGTACAGCGCACAGATCACCGACCCGGTGCTGCGCAGTGCGCAGGGCAGCGCGCAGCTGGCGCAGACCACGCGCCGCGAAGCCAACGTGCGCGGCTTCAACGACGTGTTCACCCTCAGCGGCTGGCTGGCGATCGGCTTCCTGTGCTGGTTGCTGCTGCTGTCACTGCGCACCGCCGTGCTCAAGCAATGGCGCAAGCGCCACCCCACCTCCCTCGCTGCGGCCACGCCGGCCGCGCCCCGCTGAGTCCTCCTCCATGCCTCCCGTCCCGCCCCGCCCCGACGACATCGACGCCGACAACGTCACTCCACCGCCGCCGACCGATGCGGCGCCTGCACCCACGCCGGCGGCACCGGCTGCCGCGCCGAAATATCTCAAGCCCAGCGCGCGCAGCGTGGTGGTGATGGTGGTAGTGGCGCTGCTGGGCATCGCGTTGATCCTGCGCGCCTGGCACCTGTGGCCGTTCACCAGCAGCGTGATGGTGACCGACAACGCTTATGTACGCGGACAGATCACGGTGATGGCGCCACAGGTGAATGGTTACGTGACCGAAGTGCTGGTGAAGGACTTCCAGCACGTGAGGGAGGGCGAGCCGCTGCTGCGCATCGATGACCGCATCTACACGCAACGTGTCGCCCAGGCGCAGGCGACCCTGGACAGCGCACGCGCGGCATTGGCCAACTCGGACCAGTCGCAGGCGCAGAACCGTGCGCAGATCGCCTCCGCGCAGGCCACGTTGTCAGCCGGCCAGGCGGAGCTGCAACGCTCGCGCAACGAGCTGAAGCGCTACGAGGAGCTGGCCGCGCAGCAGCTCGTATCGATCAACGACCGCGACAAGTTCCGCACCACCCAGGCCTCGGCACAAGCCAGCGTGCAGCAGTCGCAGGCGCAGATCCGCATCGCCGAGGAAACGCTGGTATCAACCCAGGTGGCGCGCAAGAGCCTGGAGGCCCAGGTGGAAAGCGCTCAGGCGCAGCTGGAACTGGCGCGCATCGATCTGGCCAACACGGTGATCCACGCGCCGCGCGACGGCCAGATCAGCGAAGCCAGCGTGCGCGTGGGCCAGTACGTCGCAGCCGGTTCCCAGCTGCTGTTCCTGGTGCCTGACACGCTGTGGGTGGTGGCCAACTACAAGGAAGGCCAGACCTGGGCGATGGCGATCGGCCAGCCTGCCTCGTTCTCGGTGGACGCGTTCCAGGGCCAGGTGCTGCGCGGCCGCGTGCAGGAGATCGCGCCAGCCACCGGCTCGGAATTCAGCGTGCTGCGCCCGGACAACGCCAGCGGCAACTTCACCAAGGTGGTGCAACGGCTGCCGGTGCGGATATCAATCAATGAAGGCCAGAAACTGGCCGCGCAGCTGCGGCCTGGCATGTCGGTGATCGTGCGGGTGGATACGGCGAGCAAGCCGATGGACTAGCCTTGTCATGAAACAGGGTCAGATCCCTTTGCCAATGGCAAAGGGATCTGACCCCCGCTCCTCATGCCGGCCAGCGGCCGGCACTACCGTTGCGTCACCCGGCGCAGCGCGCGCAGAGGCCGTGCACTTCCAACGTCTGCGCCTGCGGCTGGAAGCCCAGCTCCTTGGCGCGCTTTTCCAGCTGGGTGACGATCTCGCGGTCTTCCAGTTCCACCGCGCTGTGGCAGCTGTTGCAGATCAGGAACGGCACCGAGTGCGCGGCACTGCTGGGGTGGTGGCAGGCCACGAAGGCATTCACCGATTCCAGCTTGTGCACGAAGCCATTGGCCATCAGGAAGTCCAGCGCGCGGTATACGGTAGGCGGGGCATCAGCGCCCACGCCCTTGCCGTTGCGCACCCATTCCAGCAGCTCGTAGGCCTTGACCGGCTTGCCGGCCTCGGCAATCAGCTTCAGCACATTGGCGCGGATCGGGGTCAGGCGCAGCCCGCGTTCGCGCGAGACACGCTCGACCACCGCCACGAAATCCGATGCGTCGTGGACGTGATGGTGCGGGGCGGTACAAGCAGTGGCGGTCTTGGCGGGCATGCGTGTTCTCCGGTTCGGGCCTGGCAAGGATGCCTCAGGCCGTTGCTACCTTGGTGATGGCCACATCAATGCGTTTCAAGGCCTGATCGCGTCCGGCCAGATACACAGTATGGGAAATGTCAGGGCTGACCTGGGTGCCGGTGATGGCCACGCGCAACGGCTGGGCGACCTTGCCCATGCCCATCTCCAGCGCGGCGGCGGTGTCGTGCAGGGCCACGCCCACCGCCTCGGCGGTCCATTCCGGCAAGGCCGCCAGCAGCTCGCGGGCCTTGCCCAGCGCCACCTCGGCACCGGCCTTGAAGTGCTTGGCCACCGCTGCTTCGTCGTACTCGTTCAGCGGCTGGTACCAGACCACGGCCTTCTCGGCCATTTCCTTCAGGGTCTGTACGCGTTCACGCAGGGCGATCACCACGTCCACCGGTGCCGGTCCAGCGGCCACGTCCAGGCCCAGCTTCTGCAGCTGGTAGACCAGGTGCGGCGCGATGCTGGCCGGCTCCTCGGTCTTCAGGAAGTGCTGGTTGACCCAGCCCAGCTTGGCCATGTCCAGGCGCGAGGCCTTGGAATTGCAGTCCTTCACGTCGAACAGCTCGATCAGCTCCTGGCGGCTGAACAGCTCCTGGTCACCGTGCGACCAGCCCAGGCGGGCCAGGTAGCTCAGCAGCGCGTCGGGCAGGTAGCCGGCGTCCTTGTACTGCATCACGTCGGCCGCGCCGGTGCGCTTGGACAGCTTGGCGCCCTGCTCGTCCAGGATCATCGGCATGTGGCCGAACTTCGGCACCGGCGCGCCGATGCCTTCGTACAGGTTGATCTGGCGCGGGGTGTTGTTGATGTGGTCGTCGCCGCGGATGACCTCGGTGATGCCCATGTCCCAGTCATCCACCACCACCGCGAAGTTGTAGGTGGGGTAGCCGTCCGGGCGGAAGATGACCATGTCGTCCAGCTCGCTGTTGGCGATCTCGATGCGGCCCTTGATCAGGTCGTCGAACACCACGGTGCCTTGCAGCGGGTTCTTGAAGCGGATGACGCGGTTCGGATCGTCCTTGCGCGGCAGGCCCAGCTCGCGCGCGGCGCCGTTGTAGCGCGGTTTTTCCTGCTTGGCCATGGCCGCCTCGCGCATCGCGTCCAGCTCTTCGCGGGTCTCGTAGGCGTAGTAGGCCTTGCCGTCGGCCACCAGCTGCTCGGCCACTTCCAGGTAACGGGCAACACGGTCGGTCTGGTAGATCGGGCCTTCGTCATAGTCCAGGCCCAGCCACTCCATCGCCTCCAGGATGGCGTCGATCGCGCCCTGGGTGCTGCGTTCACGGTCAGTGTCCTCGATGCGCAGCACGAACTCGCCGCCACGGTGGCGGGCCTCCAGCCAGCAGTACAGCGCAGTGCGGGCACCACCGATGTGCAGGTAGCCGGTGGGACTGGGGGCGAAGCGGGTGCGGCAGGTCATGGACGGCTCGAGGAACGGGAATTCCCCGATTTTACCAGCCCACCGCCGCCTACGGAAAAAGGGGACGGAGGGGATTAAGTCGCGACTGCCCAGTTCCTGGGGCTGCGGCCGGGAAACGGAGGGGAGAAGCGACTTAATCCCCTCCGTCCCCTTTTTGTCACGGCTGCGGTTCGGGCTTGCGTGGGAAGGACTGCTCGCGCGTCGCGGCGTTGTAGGCGAACGAGGCGACGATGGCGGCGGCCTGCTTCAGGTCTTCCGGCTCGGCGTGATCCCAGGTGTCCAGGTGGCTGTGGTGGACGTTGGTGAAGTAGTCCAGCCGGTCCTGGATGAACTGGAAGCCCGGCAGGCCGATGCGGTCGAAGCTGATGTGGTCGGTGCTGCCGGTGTTGCGAGTGGCCACGGTGGTGGCGCCGACGTCATGGAACGGCGCCAGCCACGCTTCGAAGATCGGCATCGCTGCCAGGTTTTCCTGCGCATAGATGCCACGGAAGCGACCCGAGCCGTTGTCCATGTTGAAGTAGACCTGGAACCTGCTGTAGTCGCGGGTCTTCTGCAGCGCGCCGGTCGGTTCGCGCAGCGAGGCCGGCAGCGCCTTCTGTGCCGGGTCGGTGGGTTCCGGGAACCGGCCGAAGTGCTTGGCCACATAGGCCTGCGAGCCGATCAGGCCCTGCTCCTCACCGCTCCACAGCGCCACCCGGATGGTGCGCTTGGGCTTGGCGCCGGTGGCCTTGAGGATGCGCATCGCCTCCATCATCACCGCCACACCGGCCGCGTTGTCGGCCGCACCGGTACCGCTGTGCCAGGAATCCAGGTGCGCACCGATCATCACCACCTCATCGGGTTTGCTGCTGCCACGGATCTCGGCCAGCGTGTTGTAGCCGGGCTGGTCGGCCTCGTCGGTGAAGCGCGCGGCCACGTCCACGCGCAGGCGCACGGTCTGCTTGGCCTCCAGTGCGCGCACCAGCGGATTGAAGTGCTCGGCGATCATCGCCAGCTCGGGGATGCCCACCGACTCATTGGCCTTTCGCGAACCACCACCGGCGACACGGATGATGCCATTGTCCCAGCTGCTGATGCTGATCGAGGCCAGCGCGCCCTCTTCCACGAAGAACGCATTGACCTTGGTCGCCAGTTGCTGGCGCTCCTGGTACTCCTTGACCCGCTTCGCACGCTCGGCGGTGGCGTCCTTGTCCTTGGGCAGGGTGAACTCCTGCAGGCCCTCCAGCGAGGTGGCATCGTGGCGATGCGAATCCGCCTCGGTTCCACGCTTGTACTCGCGCGCCTCGCCCAGCAGCAGGATCTTGCCGCGCAGCTTGCCGCGGTACTTCTCGATGTCTTTGGGTTTCTTGATTTCGACCTGCACCAGCTCGCCTTCGACCGGGCCCTTGGTACCGGGGGTCCAGGCCTTGGGCAGCGCATGCAGCGGCTGCACGCGGTCACCGAGCATCTCTACGCTGGCTGAAGTGAACTCCCAGCCACGGCCGAAGTCATCGAAGGCTTCGTCGTGGACGTTGTCCAGCTTCCATTCGTTGAACTTACCGCGGGTCCAGGCGTTGGCGCGCCCCATCGCCGGCGAGTTGGTCAGGCGCGGGCCGATGCGTTCGGTGAGGTAGCTGAAGGTGTCCATCACCTGCGAACGATGGAAGGCCTCCTGGCGGATGCGGCTGACCATGTCCAGGTCCACCGTCTCGCGCTGCTGCGCGCCTGCATTGCCACCCATTGCCAGCGCTGCGGCCAGCATGCCCCACTTCAGCCCGCTCCACTTCAACACGCCACACCCCTGCCCTTCGGCTCGATCATCAACCCATCGAGTCTAGCCAGCAGGGGCGCGGCGATACCGTCCCATCGGTCATGGGCGGCATGGAAGCGTGCAAACCAAGGCTCGCACCCACGGGAGAGTGGTTGGTTCGCACCTGCCAGCCACCTCATCCACTCCATCCCAGCCACAACTGCGCCCGTTCCGGCAGCAGCAGCAACCAGTGCCGCCGGTCGATGCTGCTGCAGCCATACACCGCCGCATGTGCGGGCCAGTCACCTGGCAGGCCACCGATACCGATCTCGGCCAGCGCCTGTGCCCCGGCCTTCCATGGCCGGTAGCGCGGCACCCTGCCTGCCAGCGCGCCGCGTCCCTGCCGCGCGCCCTGCAGCCAGGCCAGTCCCTGGCCCTGCAATCCCTCGCAGGTCACCGCTGCCAGCTGGAAGCGGACCAGGCCAGGGGCGATCCGTGCCCCCGGCAGGGCCGCCAGCACGCCATGTGCCTGCAGCAGCGCATCCACTTCCAGCAGGGCCGGAATGCCCTGCCGTGCCCGTTGCCGCAATCCCTGGCGCCAGCTCATGGCCTGCTCCTTACTTCAGGTCCGCGCCAAGCGCGTACCAGTCGACCCGGCGGGTCACCCACATCGCCAGCGCCAGGATCACGAACAGCAGCAGCGAGCCCATCAGCAGCGCGTTGTTTTCCGATACAAGCAGGCCATACAGCGCGCCATACAACACGGTCAGCAGCGCAGCGAAGCCAAGGCCGCGCTTCCAGTGACCCAGCACGTTGGCCAGGTACACCGCCTGCAGGCCGATACAGGCCACCGCAGAGACCAGATAGGCCTTCCAGAACGCGATGTGCTCGGACAGGCTGATCAGCAGCAGGAAGAAGATCGCCAGCGCCAGGCCGACCATCAGGTACTGCAGCGGATGGATGCGCAGCGACTTGATCAGCTCGAACAGGATGAAGCCGACGAAGGTCAGCACCACGAACAGAACGCCGTACTTCGAAGCACGATCAGCCTGGGTATAGGCATCGACCGGATCAACCAGCGACACCGTCACCGCCTGCGAATCGATCGCACCGTCGCTGCGCAGCTGCCGCTGGGCATCGGAGGCCAGCGAGGACACCGCCCAGCGTGCATCGAAGCCCTGTGCATCGACACGACGCTCGTTGGGCAGGAAGGCACCGCTGAATGACGGGTGCGGCCAGCTGGAGCGCAATGCGATCTTGGTGTCATCACCCACCGGCACCACCGACAGCATGCGGCTGCCGTCCAGGCGCAGCTCCAGTTCAACCTCACTGCCGGCCAGGGTACCGCCGTGATCCTCGGCGAAACCGGCTACCGCTGCATGCAGGCCACGACCCACCTCACTGGCCGCGCCCACACCCGGCAACAGGCGCAGCTGCTTGCCATCCACGCGCAGGTTCGGTGTGCCAACCAGGCCACGCACATCGGAAATGCCCAGCGCCACGTACGGCTGGCCATAACTGCGGCCGGCCTTCACCGGATAGTCGTCAGCGGCGAAGGTGGCCTTCATCTGGCCGTTCCAGCTGTATACCGGCACCTTGAACAGGCCCACCTCGCGCTGGCTCGGCAGCATCTCGCCGCCGACCTCCAGCGACGCCGGCATCTGCAGCCAATGGCCCTCGGTGACCTGCACCTCGGTCTTCTTGACTCCCAGCGGGTCGACCAGTTCAACTTCCTTGCGTTCCACCCACGGCACCACACGCACCGGACCCACCAGGCGCTGCACGCCGGCGCGGCTGTCGGCCACCCGCGCAAACGCCTCATCGCGGTACTGGCTGCGCTCGTTGATGACCCCGCGGATCATCATCAGCGGGATCAGCAGCAGCAGGATCAGCCCGCCGACAATGGCAAACCTCAGCAGCATCTTCAGGGATTTCATGGTCCATCCTCGTTGGAGAGGGCTGCAGGATGGACCGCTGCGGTGAGCAGGGTTTGTGGCGAATTTGAAGCGAGTGTGAAGTCAGCGCCGCGGGCGCTGGCCCGGCACGGCCAGCGGCAACCACAGGCTGGCCACGGTGCCGCCACCCTCGCGGTCGTCGACGCTCGCGCGGCCGCCATGCAGGCGCGCAACCTCCTGCACGAACGGCAGCCCCAGCCCGGAGCTGCGCCGGCCACTGCCGGGGCGGGCCAGCGAGTAGAAGCGTTCGAATACGCGTTCGCGCGCATAGTCGGGAATGCCGGCACCGCGGTCCGCCACCTGCAGGCGCACGCCCTGCCCGTCCACCTCGGCCTGCAGCGCGATCTCCGCGCCGGCCGGAGAAAACGCAATTGCGTTGTCGATCAGGTTGTGCAGCGCCTGCCGCAGCAGATAGGTATCGCCCTGCACGCGCAGGTCGGGCACGCTGCCGATGCGGACCTGCACCCCGGCCGCCTGTGCGCGCACCTGCGCCGCCGCAGCAGCATCGGCCAGCAGCACCGGCACTGCGATCGGGTCGCGGGTCTGCAGCCAGCCGTGCTGCTCTACCTCGGCCAGCGCCAGCAGCTTGTCGATGGTCTCGGTCAGGCGTTCCTGCTGGTCGACGATGCTGCGTGCGAAGTGCATGCGGTCGGCCTCGGGCAGCGGCTCCTGCAGCAGCTCGGCGGCACCACGGATCGCTGCCAGCGGGCTCTTCATCTCGTGCGTCAGTGACTGCACGTACTGCTCGACGTAGGCCTTGCCTTCCAGCTTGCGGCGCATGGTTTCCAGCGCCTGGCCGAGATCGCCGATCTCGTCGCGGCGGCGGCGTGGCGGTGGCACCGGTTCACCGGCAGTGACCGCGCGCGCATAGCGGCTGAGCTGGCCGAGACCGGTGGTCAGCCACATCGTCACCAGCACGCCGACCAGCGCCGACAACCCGATCAGCCACGCACCACGCTCGATGATGGCGCGCTGGCTGGCGGCGATGAACGGATCGATGCTGCGGTTGGGCTGGGCCAGGCTGAGCACGCCGATCAGCGTACGGCCATCCACCGGGTCGTATACCGGTGCAGCCACGTGCATCACCGTATCGCCCTCTTCACCGGCAATCTCGGGGCTGGAACGGGCGCCGTACTCGCCACGCAGGGTGCGGTAGACATCGTTCCAGCGCGAGTTGTCGCGGCCCAGGTCACGGCCCAGCGAGTCGTAGATGACGATGCCCTTGGCATCGGTGATGGTCACCCGGTAGTCGAGCGAGCGCTTCGGGAAGCGCCAGACCATCGCCTTCAGGTCGCGCTGCCGCGCCTTGGCCAGATTGCGGGTGAAGCTGCCGCTGCGGATGGTGCCGTCCTTGACGTCGGCGGCAGCCATCTCGGCCAGTACGTTGGCCGCGTCGACCAGGGTCGATTCCATCGCCTGGCGCACACCGGGCTTCACTTCGTTGACGAACACGCGCATCACGAAGAACGCGGCGATGCCGGTGATCAGGAAGAAGCCGAGGAACAGCTTCAGCACCAGGCGCATCGCTAGACCTCCAGCGCGTAGCCGAGGCCACGGTGGGTACGGATCGGATCGTCGCTGGCACCGGCCGCACGCAGCTTGGCGCGCAGCGTCTTGACATGGGTATCGACGGTGCGGTCGGCACTGTCGGCGCTGCTGTCCCAGCCCCGGTCCATCAGCTGGGCGCGGCTGAGGATGGCGCCGGGACGCTGCAGCAGCGCCTCCAGCAGCGCATATTCGTAGCGGGTCAGGTCCAATGCCTGGCCACGGAAGCGGATACGCCGGCCCTCGCGGTCGATGGCGAAGGTGCCCCGCTCCTGCCAGCCACCTTCGGTGCTGGCTGTGGCCGATGCCGCTGGCAGCGCACGGCGCAGGCGCGCGCGCACCCGCGCCACCAGCTCGCGCGGCGAGAACGGCTTGGTCATGTAGTCATCGGCGCCCAGCTCCAGGCCGAGTACGCGATCCACCTCGTCATTGCGGGCGGTCAGGAAGATCACCGGCAGCTGCGCCACGGGGCCCGGCAAGGCGCGCAGCCGGCGGCAGACCTCGAAACCGCCGAGGTCGGGCAGGCCGACATCCAGCACCACCACGTCGATGCCGCCGGCCTGCAGCCGCAGCAGAGCCTCACCGCCGAGCAGGCAGTGGCTGGCGGCATAGCCTTCGCTGCGCAGCGCATAGAGCACGGTTTCGGCAATGGCGGCTTCGTCCTCGACCAGCAGGACATGGGCAACGGGAGCTGTCATGGCGCGCAGCATAGCCGCTGCGGCCGCCGCCCCGTACACTGCCGCCCATGAACTATCGCCACGCCTTCCATGCCGGCAACCACGCCGATGTGCTCAAGCACATCGTGCAGCTGGCCCTGATCGACAGCTTCAAGCGCAAGGACAGCCCGTTCTTCGTGCTCGACACCCACGGCGGTGCCGGCCGCTACCTGCTGGCCAGCGAAGAGAGCCGCAAGACCCTGGAGGCCGAGTCCGGGATCATGCGGTTGATGGCCCAGCCCAAGCTGCCGGAGGTGGTCGAGCGCTACCTGAAGGCGGTACAGGCCGGCAATCCGGTCGGTGCGATGACCACCTATCCGGGCTCGCCGCTGCTGAGCGCGCAGGCGATGCGCGCACAGGACCGCATGGCGGTCTGTGAGCTGCAGGAAGCCGAAACAGCCACGCTGAAAGCGCTGTTCGCCCATGACAGCCGGGTCGGCGTGCATCCGGGCGACGGTTACGTGCTGCTGCGCTCGCTGTTGCCGCCGAAGTTCAACGGCAGCAAGATCGGCCGCGGCCTGGTGCTGATCGATCCGCCCTACGAGGCCCAGGATGCCGAATACCAGGCGGTCCTGGCCGCCCTGGCCGAGACCCTGGCGCGCTGGCCGCAGGCCACCTGTGCGGTCTGGTTCCCGATCAAGCAGCGCCGCACCATCCTGCATTTCCTGCGCAAGGCCAGCGCGTTGCCGGTGAAATCGGCGATGACGATCGAATTCCTGGTGCGCCCGGACGACTCGCCGCTGCGCCTCAACGGCAGTGGCATGCTGCTGCTCAACCCACCCTGGCAGTTCGACCGGGTGGTCGGCCCGGCCCTGCCGGCCTTGCGCCAGCACCTGGGCGAGCCCGGCGCCAGCACCCGCCTGGATTGGCTCAAAGCACCCGAATAACGGCCTTCACGAGGCTGTACCGCCGTGAGCCTTTCGTTCACGGAATGCAGCCCCGGTGATGCCACAATCGATGGACCACCAAGGAATCACCCGGTATGGCCACTCGCAACCGCATGCCGCCCTGGCATGAGATCTTCAAGGCTCCCAGCGGCCACGAGCTGCTGATCCGCCCCATCCGCCCGGAAGATGGCGCGCCGCTGCAAGCAGCGTTCAGCCTGTTCGGGCCGGAAGAAATCCGTGATCGTTTCCTGCAGGCGGTGACCGAGCTCTCGCCGGAAACCACCCAGCGCCTGACCCACCCGAATCCGAAGACCGAGATCACCCTGGTCGCTGCCGAATCCCTGCCCGCCGGTGAGGCGGTAGTCGGCGCGGTCGCCCGGGCCTCGATCATCCCCGGTACCCGTGAAGCCGAGTACGCGATCCTGATCAGTCGCTTCCTGATCGGCCAGGGCCTGGGCCGGCAGCTGATGCGCAAGCTGGTGAAATGGGCCCGTGGCAAGTATCTGGACCGCCTGTACGGCGACGTTGCCGCCGAGAACGAGCCGATGAAGCAGCTGGCCGCCTCGCTGGGCTTCAAGCCGGTCCCGCACCCGACCGGCGCCGAGGGCCTGGTGCGGATGGTGCTGGAACTGGACAACTGAAGGATGCGCCGGGCGTGCCCGGCGATGCATTCCGGTAGTGCCGGCCGCTGGCCGGCATTGCGTTCCCCCAACGGCACATGAGGCTGCCGGCCATCGGCCGGCGCGACCCACCGGGCTTCGATCGGGCTTCTGCTAAAATCCGGGGTCCATGTCGCGTACCTCATACCCCGCCCCGCCGCTGCCGCGCGCCGGCCAGCTCCGCGCCTGGTGGCGCGCCCCCGCCTCGCCGACCGCCCTGGCCTGGTATCTGGCCCAGGCCGCGCGTGCGCACGACGCCCCGCTGCTGGTGATCGCCCGTGACAACCACGGCGCCAACCAGCTGGAAGCCGACCTGCACACCCTGCTCGGCGGCGACCCTGCCCTGCCGGTGGTTGCCTTCCCGGACTGGGAAACCCTGCCCTACGACCGCTTCAGCCCGCATCCGGACATCATCTCGCAGCGCCTGTCCGCCCTGCACCGCCTGCCCGCGCTGAAGCGCGGTCTGGTGATCGTGCCGGTGCAGACCCTGCTGCAGCAGCTGGCCCCGCGCAGCTACGTGATCGGTGGCAGCTTCGACCTGAAGGTCGGCCAGCGCCTGGACCTGGAAGCCGAGAAGCGCCGCCTGGAAAGCGCCGGCTACCGCAACGTGCCGCAGGTGATGGATCCGGGTGACTTCGCCGTGCGCGGCGGCCTGCTCGACGTGTACCCGATGGGTGCCGACGAGCCGCTGCGCGTGGAGCTGCTGGACGAGGACATCGACTCGATCCGTGCCTTCGATCCGGAAAGCCAGCGCTCGCTGGACAGGGTCGAGGCGGTGCACATGCTGCCGGGCCGCGAAGTGCCGATGGACGAGGCCAGCATCGCCCGCGTGCTGGCCACGCTGCGCGAGCGTTTCGATGTCGATACCCGGCGCAGTTCGCTGTATCAGGACCTGAAATCCGGGCTGGCCCCGGCCGGCGTCGAGTACTACCTGCCGCTGTTCTTCGAGCGCACCGCGACCCTGTTCGACTACCTGCCCGACGGCAGCCTGCCGGTGGTCTGCGCCGGGGCCGGCGAAGCTGCCGAGGTGTTCTGGGCGCAGACTGGCGAGCGCTACGAGCAGCGCCGCCACGATGTGGAACGGCCGCTGCTGCCGCCATCGGCGCTGTACCTGTCGCCGGAGCTGCTGCGCGAGCGACTGAACGACACTCCTCGCATCGAGGTATGGTCGGCTGACCACGCGCGCATCGCAGATGCCCATGCGCTGGGCGACCAGCCGCTGCCGCCGCTGCCGGTGGCCGCACGCGAAGCACCGGCCGGCGATGCGCTGAAGTCCTTCCTCGGCCACTACCCGGGCCGCGTGCTGATCGCCGCCGATTCACCCGGCCGCCGTGAGGCATTGCTGGAAGTGCTGCAGGCCGCCGAACTGAAACCACCGGTAGTGGCCGACCTGCCCAGCTTCCTCGCCGACGACGCGCGCTTCGCGATCGCGGTGGCGCCGCTGGAGGATGGCTTTGCGCTGGACGATCCGCGCATCGCGGTACTGACCGAGCGCCAGCTGTTCCCTGAGCGCGCCGGCAGCACCCGCCGCACGCGCCGTGCCGGCCGCGAACCGGAAGCGATCATCCGCGACCTCGGTGAACTGACCGAGGGTGCGCCGATCGTGCACGAGGACCATGGCGTCGGCCGCTACCGTGGCCTGATCGCGATGGACGTCGGCGGCATGCCCGGCGAATTCCTGGAAATCGAATACGCCAAGGGCGACCGCTTGTATGTGCCGGTGGCCCAGCTGCACCTGATCAGCCGCTACTCCGGCGCTTCAGCGGAAACCGCGCCACTGCATTCGCTCGGTGGCGAGCAGTGGAGCAAGGCCAAGCGCAAGGCCGCCGAGAAGGTGCGCGATGTGGCTGCGGAGCTGCTGGAGATCCAGGCCCGTCGCCAGGCGCGTGCCGGCCTCGCACTGCAGGTGGACCGCGCGATGTACGAGCCGTTCGCCGCCGGTTTCCCGTTCGAAGAAACCCCGGACCAGTTGGCTGCGATCGACGCCACCCTGCGCGACCTGTCCAGCAGCCAGCCGATGGACCGCGTGGTCTGCGGCGATGTCGGCTTCGGCAAGACCGAGGTCGCAGTGCGCGCCGCGTTCGCCGCCGCCAGCGCCGGCAAGCAGGTCGCCGTGCTGGTGCCGACCACGCTGCTGGCCGAACAGCATTATCGCAACTTCCGCGACCGCTTCGCCGACTATCCGATGAAGGTCGAGGTGCTGTCACGTTTCAAGAGCACCAAGGAAATCAAAGCGGAGCTGGAGAAGGTTGCCGCCGGCACCATCGACGTCATTGTCGGCACCCATCGCCTGCTGCAGCCGGACGTGAAGTTCAAGGACCTGGGCATGGTCATCGTCGACGAGGAGCAGCGTTTCGGCGTGCGCCAGAAGGAAGCCCTGAAGGCGCTACGCGCCAACGTGCACCTGCTGACCCTGACCGCTACGCCGATCCCGCGCACGCTCAACATGGCCATGGCCGGCCTGCGCGACCTGTCGATCATCGCCACGCCGCCGCCGAACCGGCTGGCGGTGCAGACCTTCATCACCCAGTGGGACAACGCGCTGCTGCGCGAAGCCTTCCAGCGCGAGCTGGCGCGTGGCGGCCAGCTGTACTTCCTGCACAACGACGTGGAAAGCATCGGCCGCATGCAGCGCGAGCTGTCCGAGCTGGTGCCGGAGGCGCGCATCGGCATTGCCCACGGACAGATGCCGGAGCGCGAACTGGAAAAGGTGATGCTGGATTTCCAGAAGCAGCGCTTCAACGTGCTGCTGTCGACCACGATCATCGAATCGGGCATCGACATCCCCAACGCCAACACCATCATCATCAACCGCGCCGACCGCTTCGGCCTGGCCCAGCTGCACCAGCTGCGCGGCCGCGTCGGTCGTTCGCACCACCGTGCCTACGCCTACCTGGTCGCCCCCGACCGTCGTTCGATCACCCCTGACGCGGAAAAGCGCCTGGAAGCGATCGCCTCGATGGACGAACTCGGCGCCGGCTTCACCCTGGCCACGCACGATCTGGAAATCCGCGGTGCCGGTGAACTGCTGGGCGAAGACCAGAGCGGGCAGATGGCCGAGGTCGGTTTCAGCCTCTACACCGAGCTGCTGGAACGCGCGGTACGCAGCATCAAGCAGGGCAAGCTCCCCGACCTGGATGCCGGCGAGGAAGTGCGCGGTGCCGAGGTCGAACTGCACGTGCCGGCACTGATTCCGGAAGACTACCTGCCGGACGTGCACACTCGCCTGACCCTGTACAAGCGCATCTCCAGCGCGCGCGACAGTGATGCGCTGCGCGAACTGCAGGTGGAGATGATCGACCGCTTCGGCCTGCTGCCGGATGCGGCCAAGCACCTGTTCGCCATTGCCGAGCTGAAGCTGAAAGCCAACACGCTGGGCATCCGCAAGCTGGATCTGGGCGAGAACGGTGGCCGCATCGTGTTCGAGTCCAAGCCGAACATCGATCCGATGGCGGTGATCCAGCTGATCCAGAAACAACCGAACCTCTACGCCATGGAAGGGCCTGACAAGCTGCGCATCAAGCACCCGCTGCCGTTGCCGGAAGACCGCTTCAATGCGGCCCGCGCCCTTCTGACCACCCTCGCCCCGGGTTGATCGCCCCCCCGAACACCCCGCACCGGCCCCCACCCGGTGCGGGCGGATGACCATGTTCCCTGACGCCGTACCCGCCCCCGACCTGCTGCATGCGCAGGCCTGCCTGATCGATGCCCTCTCGATGTCGCTGCAGATGCGCGACGCCTACACCCGCCACCACTGCGACCGCGTCGGCCTGCTCGCACAGCGCCTGGCCGCACGCTGCGACCTCGACGATGAAGCCTGCGCGCAGATCGGCTTGGCCGCCCGTTTCCACGACATCGGCAAGATCGGCATTCCCGACGATGTGTTGCTGGCCCCGCGCCGGCATACCGACGAGGAGCGCGCGATCATGCGCGAGCATCCGGTGCGTGGCGAGCATATTTTCATGGCCACCGGCCGCAGCGATGCCGTACCGGTGGCACGGCTGATCCGTACCCATCACGAGGCCTTCGATGGCAGTGGCTATCCCGACGGCCTGCGCGGCGAGGACATTCCACTCGGCGCACGCATCGTCACCATCGCCGATGCCTACGATGCGATGACCAGCGTGCGCCCCTACCGCACTGCGATGGAACACGAAAAGGTGATGCGGATCATTGACGAGCAATCCGGCGGCCTGATCGATCCCTACGTGCTGCAACGCTTCCATCGCATGCTGGCGCGGGAGCCTGAGTTGGCATGAGATCTTCCCGCACGTGAAACGACCCGCCGGTAGAGTCGACTATTAGTCGACTGCTATTCGTCCAGATCGCGAAAATCCCGCGCTGCGCGCGATAGTCGACTAACAGTCGACTCTACCAGCCCCCCCTCGCTACCGGCCTAGAAGAAAAAAGGCCCGGCGTTCGCCGGGCCTTGCTTCACGCATCACCTGCGATCGGTTACCAGATCACCACGCGCTTGTCGTCGGCACGCACCATCGCGTCACCGGCCTTGCACTGGAATGCAGCGGCGTACGACGGCATGTTCGACGGCGCGCCGTTGGCACGGAAGTTGGCCGGGGCATGCGGGTCGGTGTTCAGGCGCACACGCAGCTCACCATCGGTGAAGTTGCGGCGCCACACGGTGGCCCAGTTCATGAAGAAGCGCTGGTCCTGGCTGTGGCCGTCGACTTCCACGTTCGCCTTCGGGTCTTCCTTCAGCGCCATCTGCAGCGCGTCATACGCCACGGTCAGGCCACCGAGGTCACCGATGTTTTCGCCCAGGGTCAGCTTGCCCTTGACGAACACGCCCGGCACCGACTCGTAGCCATCGAACTGCGCGACCAGCTGGTCGGTACGCTCGGTGAAGGCCTTGCGATCAGCGTCGGTCCACCAGTTGTCGAAGTTGCCGTTGGCGGCGAACTGGCTGCCCGAGTCATCGTAGCCGTGCATCATTTCGTGGCCGATGACCGCACCGATGCCGCCATAGTTCAATGCCGGATCCGCCTTGGCGTCGAAGAACGGCGCCTGCAGGATCGCTGCCGGGAACACGATCTCGTTCTTGGTGGCGTTGTAGTAGGCGTTGACGGTCTGCGGGGTCATGCCCCACTCGGTCTTGTCCACCGGCTTGCCGATCTTGTCCAGCATGTATCGGTAGTTGAACGCACGCGCTGCCTGCATGTTGCCCAGGTAGCTGTCACCGCTGGTCTGCAGGCCCGTCCACTCACGCCACTTGTCCGGGTAACCGATCTTCGGGGTGAAGCTGGCCCACTTTTCCAGCGCCTTCTTCTTGGTTTCCTCGCCCATCCACGGCAGCTGCTCCAGGCGCGCCTTCAGCGCCTGCGACAGGTTTTCCACCAGGTGCTGCATGGCGACCTTCGACTCGGCCGGGAACACGGCGTCGACGTACAGCTGGCCCAGGGCTTCACCCATGCCGCCGTTGACCGACTCCAGCACGCGCTTCCAGCGCGGCTGCATTTCCTTCTGGCCACGCAGGGTGGTGCCATAGAAATCGAAGTTGGCCTTCTCGAACTGACTGCTCAGGTACGGCGAGGCGTCGTCGATGGTGTGGAAGCGCAGGTACGCCTGCCAGGTGCTGGCCGGCACGTCGGCGAGCATCTTGTCCATTTCACCGAAGAAGCCCGGCTGGGCCAGCGAGAACTTCTGCGCGGCCGGCACCTTCAGGGTGTCGAACAGCGCGGTCCAGCTGAAGTTCGGGGTCAGCTTGTCGGCATCGGCGGCGCTGAGCGGGTTGTAGCGCTTGGCCGGGTCACGCATTTCGATGCGCGACATCGAGGCCTTGGCCAGGCGCGTTTCAAAGGCCATCACGGCCTTGGCCTGCTCGGCAGCCTGCGCCGCGTCCACGCCGGACAGCGTCAGCACCTGCGCGATGTAGGCCACGTAGGCGTCTCGGATCTTGGCTTGCGCATCGTCGAAGTAGTAACCCTTCTCCGGCAGGCCCAGGCCACCCTGGCCCACGTAGGCGATGACGTTGGCCGAATCCTTGTAATCGGCATTGGCGAACAGCGAGAACAGCACGCCCTTGCCCTCGGCCTGGCTGTCGCGCAGGTACTGGGTGATGGCGGCGGTGTCGTTCAGTGCGGTGATCTTGTCCAGCTGCGGCTGCAGCGGAGCGAGGCCGGCGGCCTCGATCTTGGCTTCATCGTTGCCGGTCTTCCAGATGTCACCGATCTTGGCTTCCACCGAGCCGGCCTTGGCCTGGCTGGCGGCGGCCTGCTGCACCAGTGCGTGCTGCACTTCCAGCGAGCGCTCGCGAAGGATCTCGAAGCTGCCCCAGGTCGTCTGGTCGCCCGGCACCGGGTTGGCCTTCAGCCACTTGCTGTTGACGAAGCCATTGAGGTCGGTACAGGCCGAAATGGCCGGATCGAGGTCGGCGCTGTTGAGCGAGATCAGCGGCGTCTTGATCTGCGACTGGTCGAAGGCCGGCTTGGCGTCGGCGTTGGCGGCCGGCGCGGTTTCATTCTTGCCACAGGCAGCCAGCGAGGCGGCGATGGCGATGGTCAGGCCCAACGGGGCCAGGTTGCGGAAGTTCATGAGGCTCTCCTGCGGGTAATTTCACAGGGTAGCCGGGCAGGCCCGCGGCGGGGACCGCCAAAGGTCACAGGGCACCGCTTCTGTAGAGTCGAGCCGTGCTCGACTGCTGCTGGTCTCTTGCCGCAGGGGTCATGAACCCGGAACGGAGAGCAATCGAGCATGGCCTGACTCTACAAATCGAAAGGCCGGCTTGCGCCGGCCCTTCGTTGTTATTTCGCCTTGCCCTGGTTGGCCACGGCTTCAGCGGCCTTGCGGGCCGCTTCCGGGTCGCCCAGGTAGCGGAACGACTTCACCGTCAGGTCGTCGTTCAACTCGAACAGCAGCGGAATGCCGGTCGGGATGTTCAGCTCGAGGATTTCCTCGCGCGACACGTTGTTGAGGTACTTGTACAGCGCGCGCAGCGAATTGCCATGGGCGGTGACCAGCACGGTCTTGCCGTCCTTCAGCTGCGGCGCGATGGCGTCGTGCCAGTACGGCAGCACGCGATCCAGGGTGGTCGCCAGCGATTCGGTGCCCGGCAGCGCGTTGCGATCCAGGCCGGCGTAGCGGCGGTCATGGATCGGGTGGCCCGGATCTTCCAGGTCCATCGCCGGCGGCGGGATGTCGTACGAACGACGCCACACCTTGACCTGGTCCTCGCCGTGCTTGGCGGCGGTCTCGGCCTTGTCCAGGCCCTGCAGGCCACCGTAATGGCGTTCGTTGAGGCGCCAGGACTTGTTCACCGGCAGCCAGTCCTGCTCCAGCTCGGCCAGCGCCCCCTGCAGGGTGTGGATGGCGCGCTTCAGCACGGAGGTGTGGGCGACGTCGAACTGCAGGCCTTCCTCGCGCATCAGGCGACCGGCGGCAGCCGCTTCCCGGCGCCCCTGCTCGGTCAGGTCGACATCGACCCAGCCGGTGAAGCGGTTGTCCAGGTTCCACTGGCTCTGGCCATGGCGCAACAGTACGAGTTTACGGGTCACTGCAGGGTCTCCAACGCGAGGAAAGGCAGGCCGCCATTGTAGCCCCGGGCGCCGCTCACCGCGCCGTGGCCCCACACATGCGATGCTGCAACCAATGAATACGGTGATCGACCCCGGACGCTGGGAAGGCAGCGTCGCCGCCGCCCGCGAGCAGCAGATCCAGCTGGCCGGTCGCGTGGAACGCCAGGACCGGCTGCCACGCACGGTGCGCTGGCTGGCCGGGCTGGATGTTGGCTTCGAGGATGACGGCGCCACCACCCGTGCCGCGGCGGTACTTCTGGATGCGAAGACGCTGCTGCCTGTGGCGCAGGAAATCGCGCGCATCCCTACTGTGATGCCCTACATCCCCGGCCTGCTCAGCTTCCGCGAGTTGCCGGCGCTGCTGGCCGCATTGGCGCTGCTGCCGCACGTACCGGACCTGGCGTTCGTCGATGGCCACGGCATCAGCCATCCACGGCGGCTCGGCATTGCCGCCCACCTGGGCGTGGTCACCGATCTGCCAAGCATCGGCGTGGCCAAATCGAAACTGGTGGGCCGCTTCGTCGAACCGGGCACAGACGCCGGCGCGCATACGCCGCTGCTGGACGGTAACGAGCAGCTCGGCTGGGTGCTGCGCAGCAAGCTGCGCTGCAAGCCGCTGTTCGTGGCCGGTGGCCATCGGGTCAGTGCGGATACTGCGCTGGACTGGGTGCAGCGCACGCTGCGCGGATATCGGCTGCCGGAGCCGACCCGGCTGGCGGATCGGCTGGCCTCGCGGCGGGACGAATGACCGCAGCGGGCATCCCCGGCGCGGCCTTCAATGTCGATCAGCGATGCACGTGGCCACGATGACCCTGTGCATCCTCGCCGTGGTCATGCCCTTCATGGCCCTCGTGCTCACCGCCCTTGGCCGGTGCCGGCTCACCACAGGCTTCGCCGCAGTGGTCGGCCTCGATCTGCAGCGTCACGTGCTCGATACCGAAGTCATCGTGCAGGCGGCCGCCCAGCTCTCGACGCAGTGAATCAGCGTCGGTGCCATCACGCATCACGATGTGCGCGGTCAGCGCCGGGGTGCTGGAGGCCAGCGCCCACACATGCAGGTCATGCACGTCCAGCACGGCGGCATGACCTGACAGGCTGTCGCGCACCTTGGCCACGTCCATGCCCTTGGGCACGCCTTCCAGCAGCACGTTGATCGCCTCGCGCATCAGCACATAGGTACGTGGCAGCACCCACAGGCCGATCAGTACCGCCAGGATCGGGTCGATCGGCTTCCAGCCGGTCCACTTGATCAACAACGCGCCGGCAATCACCGCCACCGAGCCAAGCATGTCCGCCCACACTTCCAGGTAGGCGCCCTTCACGTTGAGGCTCTCGCCACTACCGGCCTGCAGCAGGCGCATCGAGATCAGATTGATGACCAGGCCCGCGGCGGCGATCACCAGCATGCCGGAGGAGGCAATCTCCTGCGGTTCGCGGAAGCGCCCGATCGCCTCCCACAGGATGTAACCAGCGACTACGAACAGCATCGCGCCGTTGATCATCGCGCCCAGCGCTTCCAGGCGTGCATAGCCGTAGGTGCGACGCGCATCCGGCGGGCGCCGGCTCAGCCTCACCGCAACCAGCGCGATCATCAGCGCCAAAGCGTCGGTGGCCATGTGCGCGGCGTCGGACAGCAGCGCCAGGCTGTTGGTCCAGAACGCACCCACCACTTCGACAACGAGGAAGGTGGAGGTCAGGCCGAGTGCCCACCACAAGGGTTTCTCGTGGCGGATCTCGGACGGCAGGTGATCGTGGTCGTGGCCCATGGCAACAGCTCCTTTGCGATGGGAGGCAGGCTACGCCGGAGGGCGTTGGGAAACTATCACGGTGTTTATAACATTGCAGGCCACCGATACCTTCGCCGGGCATGGCCCGGCGCTACCGGGGCGCGGATTGCTGGGCGATACCATCGTGCACGGCCCGGCGCTACCCCGTAGCGCCAGGCCATGCCTGACGAACGCAGCGGGCCGTTACCCGCGTGTGCTCAGAACCCGAATCGCAGGCTGGCCCAGTAGGCGCGGCCCGGTTCGTTGTAGGTGGCCGCGCCGGCATCGCTGCTGTTGGCCTCGCGGAACAGGCGCTTGTCGGCCAGGTTGTTGACGCCGAAGCCGAAGCTGACCGTCTCGGTCACCTTGTAGCGCGCGCTCACGCCCCAGATGTTGTACGCACCGCGATCCTGCAGTGCGATCGACGGATCGCAGGTGCCGGTGCAACGCGGATCATTGTTGATGTTGGTGGTAGCCGGCTTCTGCTTGCCATAGAACGTGCCGGTCAGCAGCAGCGATAGCTTGTCGGTGGCCTGCCAGTCCAGCATCGTGTTGATCGTGTACTTCGGAATCACCGACAGCGGCTGGCCGGTGCTCTTGTTCTCGTTCTCCACCATGTAGGTGAAGTTGTTGCTCCACTTCAGGCGGTTGCCCTGCTCGCCCAGCAGCGGAATCACCAGGTTGCCTTCCAGCCCCTGCACGATCGCCTTCGGTGCATTCTCCCAGCGGAAGATGCGGCCCTTTGTATCGGCAGTCAGCCCGATCTGGGTGTAGCCGGCCTGGATCTTGTCCTTGTAGTCGTTGTGGAAGTACGTCAAGGACGCCTGCCAGCCGCTCTGCGGTGCCCACTCGATGCCTAGTTCCTTGTTCAGGCTGGTTTCCGCCTTCAGGTCCGCATTGCCGCGCATGTAGCAGCCGGCACCCAGGCTCGGCAGTGCGTTCGGGCAGCCATTGCCACGGGTGTAGTACAGATAGTCCGGATTCGACTGGTACAGGTTCGGCGCCTTGAACGCACGCGCGATGCCGCCCTTCACCACCCAGTCGCCGTTGATACGGAACTGCGCGTTGACGCTGGGGCTGGTGTTGTTGCCGAACTGGCTGTGATGGTCGAAGCGCAGGCCCGGGGTAACGATCCAGCGCTCGCCCAGATAGATGTTGTCTTCCACGAATACAGCGGTGGTCTGCGCATCGGCCTTGCCGCGCGCACGGTCGGCCGACAGCCCCGGGAAGCCGCCGCCGCTGCTGCTGGACTGGCTCATCGAATACGGGTCGGTCAGACGGCTGTCCAGGTACTCGAAGCCCAGCGTCCAGATGTTCTCGGCACCGCCCAGCGTGGTCGGGAAGCTCACTTCGCCGTCCAGCTGGTAATTGCGCAGGCGCGAGGTCGACCAGTCGGTGCCGTTGAAGCTGCCTTCAGGGCCACCGGCCAAGCCTTCATTGATGCGCGAGTTGTTCACCGCTTCCACTGCCGCCGTTACCCGCGAGGTCACGTCTCCCCAGCGGCCGCGATGGGTGATCGCGCCGGTATTGCGGTACATGCGGTTGGTCTCGGCCTGCTGCTCGGCCAAAGCCCCCAGATCGATCGGTGTCGAGGTGCCGGTGGTACTGACGGCGCGGTCGCCGGCATAGATGTTGCCCTGGCGGCTGGTGCCGGCTTCGAACTCGACCACCTGGTTGGCGGTTACGTCCCAGCGCAGCAGCGCGTTGACGTCGCGGTTCTTGACGCCCTCGCGGCCGGCTGGCGGCACTGCGTTGGGGTTGGTGGCGTACTGGCGGTTGAGGTCCAGTGAGTCGGCATCGGTTTTGTTGAGATTGCCGTACAAGCGGAACGACAGGGTGTCGGTCATCGGCCCACTCAGCTGCAGGCCGACGCGCTCGCTGCCGCCTTCGGCGCTGTGCTCGGGCACCAGGCCATACAGGTCGACCGCACCGGTCAGATCGCCGGTCGGGCGCTTGGTGATGATGTTGACCACGCCACCGGAAGCACCGGAGCCATAGCGCGCCGCTGCAGGGCCGCGCAGCACTTCGATGCGCTCGATCATTTCCGCCGGCACCCAGTTGGTATCACCGCGGGTATTGCGCTCACCGCTGCGGCCCATGCGCACAGCATCACGCGCGCCGATGCGCTTGCCGTCGACCAGGATCAGGGTGTTTTCCGGGCCCATGCCACGCAGATCGATCTGGCGGTTGTTGCCGTACTGGCCCGACGCGCTGTTGCCGGTCAGGTTGACACCTGGCATGGTCCGCAACAGTTCAGCGATGTCGTTGGCAGGCGGCCGCTTGGCGATGTCCTCGGCGGTGATGGTCGAGGTGCCCAGCGCCTGCCGTGCGATCTGCGAAGCGGTGACATGCACCGTGTCGATATCGGTGGCGTCGGTTTCAGCGTGGGCGGTCAGCGCGCTGCCGGCCAGCAGGGCGGCAACGGCGAGCGCCAGCGGGCGCGGCGAAGGGACAACGGCTCGGGACATGATCTGGACCTTCTGGCAGGGCAACGGGGCCTCTGGCAAAGGGCTTGAGGCAACGACGAGGGGGAGGCGGAGCGCCGCTGCAGGTAGCCACAGCCCGATCCGTGCGCGCATTCTCCCATCAATGCGAGTGATTCTCAAATGCGTTCACGCATTGCCGCAGCCGTGCCGATGTGCTTTGCGCACCGCGCAAGCCTGCATCGCGCTTAAACTGGTCGGCTAGCCCGCCATCAACCGCACGCCGCCACGGCCGATACCCGTGGTTTGCCGTACGCAATCAGAGATCGACGTGGAACCACCCCAGTTGGACGACGCCAGCCAGCCGCTGGCCGAGGCCTGGCAGCAGTGCCTGCTGCAGGCCGGCCCTGCCGCCACCGCGCTGCTGCATGCCGCGGCCGCCGATGCCCCACCGGCCCTGGCCCAACGCTTCTACGAAGTGCTGCTGCAGGACACCCGTGCACGCCGTTTCCTTTCCCACGACCAGGTCAAGCAGCGCCTGCAGCCGGCCATGCAGCGCTGGCTGGCGCAGCTGCTGACCACCGATGCCAGCGGCATCGCCAACACGGTGGCCTCGCAACGGATCATCGGCGACGTGCACGCCCGCGTCGGCATTCCGGTCGACCTGGTCACCCGTGGCGCACGCGTGCTCAAGCATGAACTGTTCGTGCGCCTGCGCGACGATGCGCCGGACAGCGACACTGCGTTCGCCGCCATCGACTGCCTCAGCGCGATCATGGATATCGCCATGGAAGGCATGACCCTGGCCTACACCCATGCCCGCGAACGCTCCACCCGCGCCGATGCTGCGTACCGGCTGTTCTCGCTGGTGCAGAACGTCAGCACCGAGCGCGAGCGCCAGCGCGCGCTGCTGCTGGACTGGGAAAACGCGCTGCTCTACGCCCTGGCCGGCCATGTGCAGGGCAGCGACGGCGCCAGCCTGGCCACTTCCGAGTTTGGCCTGTGGTTCACCCACAAGGGCATTCCCAGCTTCGGCGAAAGCAGCGAGACACAGCAGGTCGACCAGCTGATGGCGCGTATCGACGGCTGCCTGCAGCGGGCCGCCGCCGATGATCCTGCGCAGCGGCTTACAGTGCTGCCAGCGATCCGCGAGGACCTGGCCGCGATCCGCACGTTGATGACCCTGCTGTTCGAGCGCATCGGCGAACTCGATGCCGGCAGCGACGCGCTGACCAACCTGCTCAACCGCCGCTTCCTGCCGACCGTGCTGCGCCGGGAAATCGAGCTGGCTACACGCAACCGTACGCCGTTCTCGCTGTTGCTGCTCGACCTGGATCATTTCAAGGCGATCAACGACGGCCACGGCCACGATGCGGGTGACCGCGCACTGCAGCATGTGGCTGGGGTGCTCGGCCAGCTCACCCGTGGCAGCGATTATCTGTTCCGCTACGGTGGCGAGGAATTCGTGGTGGTGCTGGTCGCCGCCAGCGAATCACAGGCGGCAGTGATTGCCGAAAGCCTGCGCCGGCAGATCGCACAATCGCCGGTACCGCTGGCCAACGGCCAGGTATTGAGCCTGACCGCCAGCATCGGTGTCGCCGGCCATGATGGTCATCCGGACTACGAGCGGCTGATGGCCCGTGCCGACGCGGCGATGTACGAGGCCAAACGCAGTGGCCGCAACCGAGTGGTGGTGGCCAGCGATGCACTGCAGGAAGCCCCCGGGCGGCGGGCATTGCAGCGGTAGCGGCAACCCCGGGCGCGCGCGTCGCTACATTGCGGTACGGCGCGGTATCCGCCACGCCGCCCACCACAGCAGCGCCAGCAACGCGATGCCGGCGCCCAGCAGGCATACCGCCGGCCAGCCATGGCGCGCCTGCATCCAGGGCCCGGCCGCTGCACCAGCACCACTGCCCAGCGCATAGAACAGCATGTACAGCGCCACCAGGCGCCCATGCTGTTCGCCCGGCGCGCGCAGCAACAGGGCCTGGTTCGATACATGCAGCGCCTGCCCGCCCAGATCGAGCACGACCACGCCCAGCAACAGCATGCCCACCGAATGCGGCAACCCCAGCAGCGGCCACCACGCGACCAGCATCAGCAGCAGCGCGCCGAGGCTGACCCGATGCGCGAATCCACGGTCCATCCAGTGCCCGACCCGCGCCGCAAACAGCGCACCGATCACCCCAGCCAGGCCCAGCGCACCGATGGCGGCAGTCGACCAGTGCAGCGGTGGCGCCGACAACGGCAGTGGCGCTGCCGCCCAGAACACATTGAGGCCGGCAAACAGCAACAGTGCCAACGGACCGCGCTCACGCAGCGTCCGGTCATCGCGCAGCATGCCCAGCATCGCCCCCATCAAGGCACGCCAGCCCGGCGGCACCACCGGTACCGGCACCGCCGGCAGACGCCGCCACAGCAGCACTGCCAACGCCGCCATCAGCGCCGCCGACAGCAGATAGACCGCGCGCCAGCCAACGGCGGCCGCCACCACGCCGGACACTACACGCGCCAGCAGCAGGCCAATGAACACACCGCCCTGCACCATGCCGACCACGCGCCCGCGCTGCTGAGCCGGTGCCAGCGATGCGGTGTAGGCGATCAACCCCTGGGTCAGCGCGGTGCCCAGCAGGCCGGCCAGAAGCATGCCCGACAACAGCCACACGGCCGTTCGCGCGGCCGCCAACCACAGCAATGCGACCACCAGCGCCATCAACTGCAGGCGTAGCAGGCGCCGGCGATCGCCCCTGTCGGCCAATGGCAGCAGGCCCAGCAAGGCCAACACGCTGCCCGCCTGGGTCGCTGCCAGTACCGCCCCGGCCAGCGCGGGGTCCAGCGCAAAGGCCTGTGCCAGGCGTTCCAGCAATGGCTGTGCGTAATAGACGTTGGCAACGCTGGCACCTGCGGCAACCGCGAGCAGGACCAGCAGGGGGCGTGGGATGGGTGCTGCAGTCATGATGTAGTTGCAATTTGAAACTTGATGCAGGCTACTGCCATTGGTTTTAAACTGCAACCACATCAGAGAGGTCCACCATGCACGCCGACAGCCCCTGCCCCGTTGCCCGCAGCGCCGATCTGCTCGGTGACCGTTGGGCGCTGCTGGTCATCCGTGATGCCTTCGATGGCGTCACCCGCTTTGGCGATTTCCAGCGCAGCCTCGGTGCGGCCCGCAACATCCTCAGCGACCGCCTGCGCCGGCTGGTCGAAGCAGGCATCCTGCGGCTGCAGCCCGCCTCCGACGGCTCGGCATATCAGGAATACGTGCTCACCGCCGCTGGCCTGGAACTGTTCCCGCTGCTGGTCGCCCTGCGCCAGTGGGGCGAGCGCCACCGCTTCGGCGCCGGTGAAGCGCACTCCCAGCTGATCGAGTCGAGCACACGGCGACCGCTGCCCTACATGCAGCCACGCGGTCGCGATGGCGAACCGCTGCCAGCCTCTGCCACCCGTGTGCGCAAGCTCAAGGACGGGAGCGGCAGCAGCTGACCCGCCCGTTCGCGCACACCGCCGCCCGGCCACGCCGGTTAGGATCAGGCCTTTCCGCTGCCGGACGCTGCCGATGTCGCGCTATCGCCCTTCCCTGTTGACCGCCCTGCTGCTGCCGGTGCTGGCCTGCGCCGCAGCAACCACGCAGGCACGCGAGGTCGCGGCCCCCGCCGCCCATGTGGACGCCGATGGCCCCTATGTGTTCCGCCAGGGCGAGCAACTGCAGGCCAAGTGGATCTGCGCCGACAAGGTCGAGTCGCGCACACTTGCCATGGGCACTGCAGGCACCGATATCGCAGCGCGCTGTGGCTACGGGCACACCGTGCATGTGGCGGCACCGAACGCGCCTTCGGCCTCCGTGCTTCCGGCTGCGCCGCGCATCGTCGCGCTGTCCGACATCCATGGCCAGTACGGGCTGCTGGTGCGCCTGCTGCGCGCCAACCAGGTCATCGATGCGCAGGACCGCTGGGCACTGGGCAAGGACACGCTGGTGGTCGCCGGCGATGTATTCGACCGCGGCCCGCAGGTAACCGAAGCGTTCTGGCTGCTGTACGGCCTGCAGCAGCAGGCGGCCGCCGCCGGCGGCGCGGTGCATTTCGTGCTGGGCAACCACGAAACCATGGTGCTGTACGACGACCTCCGCTACGTCAATCCGAAGTACCTGCGCAGCGCGCAGCTGCTCGGCCGCAGCTACCCGCAGCTGTACGGTGCCGATTCGGTGATCGGGCAGTGGCTGCGCACCCGCCCGGTGCTGCTGAAGATCGGCGACACTCTGTTCCTGCATGGCGGCATCTCGCCCGAGGCGGTGGAGCTGGCGCTGGAGCCAGCTCGCACCAATGCGGCCTACCAGGCGTCGCTGGGCGTGCCCAAGGCCGAAGTGAAGGCCGACCCGGCCACCGCGCCGCTGTATGACGGCAAGACCAGCCCGATCTGGTACCGCGGCTACTTCGATGGCCGCCTCGATACGCAGGGCGTACAGGCGGTGCTGGATCGCCTGCAGCTCAAGCGCATCGTGGTCGGCCACACCTCGATGCCGCACGTCAGCAGTTTCCACGGCGACCGCGTGATCGCCATCGACAGCAGCATCAAGAACGGTGAAAACGGCGAACTGCTGTTCATCGAGAACAGCACGCTCAGCCGGGGCCTGCTGGATGGCTCGCGGGTGCCGCTGGCGCAGGGCGAGCCCGGCCTGCAGGACTGAATGGAAGGACAGCGCGGCGGCGCCTGCAAGCGCCAGCGCGCTCCCCCTTCACCCGGTTTGCGGCTACCCTCGGCAGCCGAGAGGCCCACCGCGATCATCCGGCCGGCCTGACTGCTACTGGAGCCCACGCGCATGCGCGTTCTGATTGCTGAAGACGACCCGGACATCGCCTCCGGCCTGTGCGCCTCGTTGCGCCGGCAGGGCCATGTGGTCGACCACGTCGACAACGGCGCGCACGCCGATGCCGCGCTGGGCTCGACCCAGTACGCGCTGCTGGTGCTGGACCTGGGCCTGCCGCAGCTGGACGGCCGTGACGTGCTGCAGCGCCTGCGCCAGCGCGGTGATGGCCTGGCAGTGCTGGTGGTGACCGCCCGTGACGGCCTGGCCGAACGCGTGCGGGTGCTCGACCTTGGCGCCGATGACTACCTGGTCAAGCCGTTCGCGCTGGACGAATTCGAGGCGCGCGTGCGTGCGCAGCTGCGCCGGGTCACCAGCAATGGCAACCCGGACCTGCGCATCGGCCGCCTGCGGCTGGATCTGGCCGGACACCGCGTGTGGATCGACGAGCAGTCGCTGGAGCTGACCGCACGCGAATTCGGCCTGCTGTCCGCACTGGCGGTGCGTGCCGAACGCATCGTCTCGCGCGCACAGCTGGTCGAAGCGCTGTGCGACTGGGGCCAGGACCTGACCGACAACGGCCTGGACATCGCCCTGCATCGCCTGCGCCGCAAGCTGCAACCCGGCGGCATCGGCATCCGCACCGTACGCGGGCTGGGCTACATGCTGGAAGACGCGCAGGACGACAGCACGCCGTGATCAGTGGCCCGCCCAGCCTGCGCCGGCGCCTGCTCGCCTTCCTGGCGCTGCCGATGCTGGGCCTGTTGATCTTCAACACGGTCCTTGCCTATTACGTTGCGCTGGACTATTCCAATCGCATCCACGACCGCAACCTGATCGACGACACGCATTCGTTCGCACAGATGCTGAGCACCATGCCGGTGACCAGCGACCTGTCTCCGCAGGCGCGCTTCCTGATCGAGTACGACCCCGACGGCCATCGCTACTTCAACGTCGACAGCAGCCGCATGGGTACGCTCAGCGGCAATGCGGACTTCAGCCCGTACGCTCCTTCGCAGGACTGCACGGGTGTGCATCCTGCGCTCTACGACGGTACCCTCAACGGCCAGCAGGTGCGCATGGCCACCGTCTGCACGCAGGCGATGAACGACCCGCAGGACCAGCTGGCGGTGACCGTGGCCGAGAGCATGGCCGACCGCCGACAGCGTGCGCGCGAGATCCTGATGATCATCATCCCGCTGATGACCATGCTGGCGCTGGGTACCGCGGCGCTGGTCTGGTTCGGCGTGACCTATGGCCTGCGCATCCTGACCCCGTTGACCACCCGCCTGGCACAGCGCCGTGGCGAGCTGGCGCCGATCTCCGATGCCGACGTACCGGAAGAAATCCAACCGCTGATCAGCACCATCGATGGCCTGTTCGCCCGCCAGGCGGAGATGATCACGCTGCAGAACCGCTTCATCGCCGATGCCGCGCATCAGCTGCGCTCGCCCTTGGCCGGCATGGCCCTGCACGTGGACCAGGCGCTGGCACATGGCGACCCGGATACCGTGCGCGAGGCGCTGCAGCACATCCGCCGGCTCAACCAGCGCACCGCGCGGGTCAGCACCCAGCTGCTGGCGCTGAGCCGCGCGCAGACCGTGCCGGAAACCGTCGAAGCGCTGGATCTTGGCACCCTGCTGCCGCAATGGGTGGGCACCCGCGTGCCGGAAGCGATCCGCGATGGCATCGACCTCGGCTACCGCGGCAGCAGCCAGCCGCTGCGTGTGCTCGGCAACGGCGCCCTGCTGCAGGATGCGCTGGACAACCTGATCGACAATGCCCTGCGCTATGCAGGCCGCGGCGCCACCGTCACGGTCGGCGTGCAGGCGCTGGACGACAATGATGTGGAGCTGTACGTGGAGGACAACGGCCCCGGCGTGCCCGAGGACGTGATGCCACGGCTGGGCGAGCGTTTCTTCCGCGCCCCGGGCACCACGTCCAGCGGCACCGGCCTGGGCCTGGCCATCGCCCACGAGGCCGTGGAGCACTTCGGTGGACGCCTGGGCTTCCTCAACCGTGCCGGCGGCGGACTGAAGGTCACCATCACGCTGCCGCTGCTGAAGGCCCCCTGACCCGGTCCGGGGCGCTGAAAGGCTGGTGAAAATCGCGCTTGCGATCCTGACCATCCCCACTGCCGCCCCGGAGCCGCCAGGTGACCGAAACGCACGACTTCTTCCTCCCCGGTGGCCCGCAGGGCGTGCTGCTGGTTCACGGCCTGACCGGCACGCCAGCGGAAATGCGCATGCTGGGCAAGGGCCTGAACAATGCCGGTTTCACCGTGCACGGCGTGCAGCTGCCCGGCCATTGCGGCAGCGTCGACGACCTGCTGGCGACCACCTGGGAACAGTGGTACCAGGGCGTGGAAGATGCGGCAGCGACCCTGCGCGGCAAGGTTGACCAGCTGTTCGTCGGCGGCCTGTCGATGGGCGCGGTACTGTCGCTGGCATTGGCTGCGCGCCGCCCGGAATGGGTTTCCGGCGTGGGCGTATACGGCGCCACGTTCCGCTACGACGGTTGGAACA
Organism: Stenotrophomonas sp. 22DLJC03; assembly: GCF_056861405.1. Taxonomy (NCBI): domain Bacteria; kingdom Pseudomonadati; phylum Pseudomonadota; class Gammaproteobacteria; order Lysobacterales; family Lysobacteraceae; genus Stenotrophomonas; species Stenotrophomonas sp. 22DLJC03. The sequence goes on along the minus strand of NZ_JBSPUG010000001.1, from coordinate 1,025,385 downwards.
TTCCGGCCGTGGCCCGCTTCTCGTTCCTGCTGCCGTGGTTCAAGCGCTTCAACATCGGCCGCGATCGCATGTTCATGGAAGAGCCGCCCTACGGCCTGCGTGACGAGCGCCTGCGCGCGCAGGTCAGCGCAGCCATGCTGTCCGGCGACAGCGCCGCCGCCGGCCTGCCGGGCAACCCCTGGCATGCCCTGGCCGAAATGCGCGCCCTGAGCAACTGGACCCGCCGCCACCTGCACCAGGTCACCGCCCCCTGTCTGGTGATGCACGCCCGCGAGGACGACGTGGCCAGCATGGGCAACGCCGAGCTGGTGATATCGCGGGTCAGCGGCCCGAAGGAACTGGTGGTGCTGGAAGACAGCTACCACATGATCACCATCGATCGCGAACGGCGCGACGTGATCCGTCGCAGCGCGCGCTTCTTCAGCGAGATCGGTGAACGCAGCGGCGTCCTCAAGGCGGTGGCCTGAAATGGGGTCACTCGCCACGCTGTTGTGGCTGGTCAACGTGGTGCTCGATACCGGTGGCCAGCTTGCGTTCAAGGCCGCCGCCAGCGACCCGAATGAAGCAGAGGGCCTGCAGCGCTGGAAGCACATGCTGAGCCGGCCCTGGTTGTGGTTGGGAATCGCCTGCTATGTGCTCGAGTTCGTCGCCTGGATCGCGTTCCTGTCACTGGTGCCGTTGTCCAAGGGCGTGCTGCTCGGCTCGATCAACATCGTCGCGCTGATGATCGCCGGCCGCATACTGTTCCGCGAGAAACTGACACCGCTGCGGGTGACCGGCATGCTGCTGGTCACTGCCGGCGTGGCGGTGGTGGGGGCCGGCTCGTGAGGCGCCTGTATGTGATCGGTTTCCCGCTGCTGATGGCCTTCGATACGCTGGCCCAGCTGTGCTTCAAGTACGCCGGCGATGCCGCGCTGCCGGTCGAAGCCAATACCGCCTGGCTGTTGCGCGTGCTGTCGCAGCCCTGGGTGTACGGCGCGATCCTCGGCTACGTGGGCGCGTTCTTCACCTGGATGAGCCTGCTGCGCCACGCGCCGATCGGACCTGCCTTCGCGGCCTCGCACCTGGAGGTGATCAGCGTGTTGCTGCTGTCGGCGTGGCTGTTGAATGAACCACTGACGCTGCATCATCTGCTCGGTGCGGTACTGATCGTGGCCGGCATCGTCTGCCTCGGCCGTGCCGAGGCGGACGACCCGCACAGCCCTGCCGAAGCCACGACGTGAGCGCGTTGCGATGAGCCTGTTCGCGCGCGAACTGCCGCCCACTGCTGGCCTGCCAATGCAGGCCAGCGACTTCCTTCCCGGCGGTGGCGACCTGCGCGAGATCCTGGCCAGCCAACTGGGTACCCCTCCGCTGCAGCTGACCTGCTCCGGCACCCACGCGCTGCTGATCGCGCTGCGTACGCTGCGCAGGCGCGCGCCCAGGCGCGATACCGTGATCATGCCGGCCTATACCTGCCCACTGGTACCGATCGCGGTGCACAGCCTGGGCCTGCGTGTGCAGCTGTGCGACACCCGTCGCGGACATTTCGACTTCGATCCGGGCCAGCTCAAGCGGCTGGCCGATGGGCGCACGCTTGCGATCCTGCCTACCCACCTGGGAGGACGCATTGCCGATGTGGATCTGGCCAATGAAGTTGCGCGCGCCGCGGGCGCCTGGGTGATCGAAGATGCCGCACAGGCGCTGGGTGCACGGGTCGGCAACAGCAGTGTCGGCCTGCGTGGCGATATCGGATTCTTCAGCCTCGCCGCTGGCAAGGGCCTGAGCCTGCATGAAGGCGGCCTGCTGGTCAGTCGTGACGATGCGTTGCGCGCGGCACTGGCCGAGCATGCCGCCGAGCAGACGCGTTTCAACCTTCGGTGGGAGCTGCTGCGCAGCGTTCAGCTGCTCGGCCTGGCCGCCTGCTACCGCCCGCCGTTGCTGTCGCTGGTGTATGGCAATCCGCTACGCCGTGCGCTGCAGCGTGGCGATCTCGAAGAAGCGGTGGGTGACATCTTCGCGCTGGATATCCCGCAGCACCGGGTCAGCCGATGGCGGCAGAACATCGGAGCCAATGCCGCGCGGCGCCTGCCTGCCTTCCTGCAGGCTGGACTCCTGCGCGCCCTGCAACTGCGGGTGCAGTTGGCGCAACTGCCGGCGGTGGAAGTGGTCGATGGACTGGCCGGTACCGGCGGCACCTGGCCGATGCTGATGCTGCTGCTGCCCAGCCAGCAGGCCCGCGATGGCGTGCTGAAAGAGCTGTGGCCGCGCGGGCTCGGAGTCAGCCGCATGTTCATCCATGCCCTGCCCGACTACACCTACCTGCGCGGCATCGTGCCGGGTGACCCGATGCCCAACGCGCGCGACTTCGCCGCACGCATGCTGACGCTCGGCAACAGCGCCTGGCAGACCCGTAAAGACACCGCCGAAATCCTGCAGGCACTCGCCCGGGCCTGACCTTCAGGCGCAGGCATGACCTGCGCCACACGCATTCATCCCTGCACCTTCCTGAACGCTTTCCCCGACCGGAAATGCGGGCTTTCAACAGGAAAGGAACGAGAAAGGCTGCCTGCCTACATTGAGCCTGCCCCGGCATCGCGCCGGACGTTTCTTTCATCGACGGACCTGCCCATGCGCTGGAGCATCCTGTGTGACTTCGATGGCACCATCAGCCTCGAAGATGTCATCGACTCGCTGCTGGAGAAGTACGGCCAGCCGGGCTGGCAGGAACTGGAAGAGCAGTGGAAAGCCGGCCGGATCGGTTCGCGTGAATGCATGCAGGGCCAGGTGCGGCTGTTGAAGCTCGACCCGGCCACGCTCGATGCCCACCTGGACCAGGTGCAGATCGATCCGGGATTCGCCGCCTTCGTCACCCGTGCCGACCAGCTCGGCCTGCCGCTGCGCATCGTCAGTGATGGTCTGGACTACGCGATCCACCGCATCCTCGCCAACCATGGCCTGCCGCCGCTGCCGGTGGTGGCCAACCACCTGCGCTGGTGCGATGACCATTGGGAACTGGAATCGCCCTACCAGGCCGAAGGTTGCCGCAGCGGCACCTGCAAATGCACCTGCGCCGCACAGGCACGCGCCAAAGAAGCACCGCGCGTGCTGATGATCGGCGATGGCAGCTCGGACTTCTGCGTGTCCGAAGACGCCGACTTCGTGTTCGCCAAGCGTCGCCTGATCACCCATTGCAGCAATGCCGGCATCGAGCATGCCGCCATCGACACCTTCCACGATGCAATCGCACTGTTGCCGCGCCTGCTTGATGGCAGCCTGCTGCAGCCACGTCGCATCGACGCCAGCCCGCAGCCTGCCGCACTGCCGCTGCTGCTGGCCACCGCCTGAGCACTCCCTTCCAAGCACGCCCCCTGTTGTCCTCTTTCGAACGTCCTTCACGGAACCGAACTGCATGAACATTTTTGACAAGAACGCCGACGCAGCCGCCTCCGACGCGCAGCTGCTGGCCGACGAAGCCCGTTACAGCTCCTTCGGCGACACCGTCCACTACGTCGACCCGCCGAAGATCTTCCAGCGCGGTGAAGGCAGCTACATGTTCGACGGTGCGGGCGTGCCCTACCTCGACCTGCAGATGTGGTACTCGGCCTGCAACTTCGGCTACAGCAACAAGCGCCTGAACGACGCGCTGAAGGACCAGATCGACACCCTGCCGCAGGTGGCCAGCCAGTACCTGCACCCGACCCGCGTGCAGCTGGCCAAGACCATTGCCGTGGACATGCACGAGAAGTTCGGCCTCGACGGCCGCGTGCATTTCAACGTCGGCGGCGCGCAGGCCATTGAAGACTCGCTGAAGATCGTGCGCAACGCGCGTGGCGGCAAGAGCCTGATGTTCGCCTTCGAAGGTGGTTACCACGGCCGCACCCTGGGTGCGTCGTCGATCACCTCCAGCTACCGCTACCGCCGCCGCTACGGCCACTTCGGCGAGCGCGCGATGTTCATCCCGTTCCCGTACCCGTTCCGTCGCCCGAAGGGCATGACCCCGGACGAGTATTCCGACCACTGCGTGTGGCAGTTCGAGCGCCTGTTCGAAAGCGAGTACAACGGCGTGTGGGATCCCAAGGTCGGCCAGGCCGAGTACGCCGCGTTCTATGTCGAGCCGATCCAGGGCACCGGCGGCTACGTCATCCCGCCGCGCAACTTCTTCACCGGCCTCAAGCGCGTGCTGGACAAGTACGGCATCCTGATGGTCGTCGATGAAATCCAGATGGGCTTCTGGCGCACCGGCAAGCTGTGGGCGATCGAGCACTTCGGCGTGACCCCGGACGTGCTGGTGTTCGGCAAGGCGCTGACCAACGGCCTGAACCCGCTGTCGGGCCTGTGGGCGCGCGAGGAGCTGATCAACCCGACCGTGTTCCCGCCGGGCTCCACCCACTCCACCTTCAACTCCAACCCGCTGGGCACGCGCCTGGGCCTGGAAGTGCTGAAGCTGGGCAAGGAAATGGATTACGAGCGCACCGTGCCGGAAAAGGGCGCGTACTTCCTCGACGGCCTGCGTGGCCTGCAGAAGCGCCACCCGGAAATCGGCGATGTCGACGGCCTGGGCCTGGCCCTGCGTGCGGAAATCTGCCAGACCGACAGCTACACCCCGAACAAGGAACTGCTGGACCGCATGGTCGACATCGGCCTGGCCGGTGACCTGCTGCACGACGGCAAGCGCATGGGCCTCGTGCTCGACGTGGGTGGCTGGTACAAGAACGTGATCACCTTCGCGCCGTCGCTGGACATCAGCTACGAAGAGATCGACCTGGCGATCACCCTGCTCGACCAGGCGCTGACCAAGGCCAAGGGCTGAGGTCGGATGCGCTGCCGGTTCCCGTGCCGATGGAGATGACGTCACGTGCATCCAGCACCGCGCTGGAACCGGCCGCGCTGTTGGAAGGCTTCCTGGCCCACCCGCCGCTCGGTTTCGAGGCAGGCCGCCTGCCCAGTGGCCTGCCGACCTTCCGTGCGCCGCTGGACCTGACCACCACGATGGACGACGCACTCCGCGGCAAGCTGCTCGGCCTGCCGCTGTCGCGCCTGTGGCGGCCGTGGATCACCTGGCAGACCCGCTTCATCGGTGCCACCAGCACCGAGTACACCCCGCTGCCGGCGCACGTCGCGCCGGAGGCACTGGCCGAGGACGTGACGCGTCACGCGACCGGCGATACGCGCCTGCTGGTGGTCAAGGACCTGGCCATCGATTCACCGCTGCTGGACGACGCCGCCAACGCACACAGCGGCGCGTTCCTGCAGGCATTGCTGGCGCGCGGCTTCGTTGAACTGGAAGGCATGCCGCTGGCCTGGGTGGCGATCGATTTCGATTCGCTCGACGGCTATCTCGGCCGCCTGTCGTCCTCGCGCCGCAAGAACATCCGGCGCAAGCTGCGCTCGCGGGATGACCTGCAGATCGACTGCGTCGCCACTGGTGATCCGGCGCTGGCCGACCCGCAGCTGCAGGCCGAACTGTACGCGCTGTACCTGGGCGTGTTCGCGCAGAGCGCGGTGCATTTCGACCAGCTCGACCTGCCCTATTTCCAGCATCTTCTGGCCGACAGCCAGGGCCAGGGACGGATGTTCCTGTACCGCCACCAGGGCCAGCTGATCGGCTGGAACCTGTGCTACGTGCATGCCGGCAAGCTGGTGGACAAGTACATCGGCCTGGCCTATCCGCAATCGCGCGAGCACAACCTGTACGCGGTCAGCTGGATGCACAACCTCGAGTACGCGCTGCAGCACCGCCTGAGCCACTACGTGGCCGGCTGGACCGATTCGCGGATCAAGGCCGAACTGGGTGCCAGCTTCACCTCCACCCGGCATGCGATCCACGCCCGTTCTCCGCTGCTGCGTGCAGCCCTGCGCAGGCTGGCCCCGTACCTGCAGGGCGAACCGGACGGAGGCGGTTGAACGATGCCGTTGCGTTCCCCGCTGATCCTGGACCTGGACGGTGGCGTGCTGCCGCTGCCACAAGCGCAGGCCCTGGCCCTGTCGCAGTGGCACGACCCGCTGCGCTTCGCCTGCAGCAATGCGACCCTGGAGCGTTTCGCCACTGAAGTGCTGGCACCGCTGCCCGCGCAGCTCGGCACGGTGATGCTCGGCAGTGGCGACTTCCATCACCTCAGCCTGCCGCTGCTGCAGCGCATGCGCACGCAGGCGCCGTTCCAGCTGGTGGTGCTGGACAACCATCCTGACAACATGCGTTTCCCGTTCGGCATGCACTGCGGTTCGTGGGTGAACGCCGCCAGCAAGCTGCCACAGATCTCGCACATCCACGTGCTCGGCATCACCTCCAGCGACATCGGCCTCGGCCATGCCTGGGAGAACCACTGGCGCCCGCTGATGAGCGGCCGGCTGACGTACTGGTGCATGGACGTGGACGTGGGCTGGGGTCACCGCCTGGGCATGGGCCATGCATTCCGCCGCTTCGAGCATCCGGAGGCGCTGGTCGCCGCATTCGCCGCCGAGCAGGCCAAGTCGCCGCAGCCGACTTACCTGTCGATCGACAAGGACGTGTTCGCCGAGGACGTCGCCCGCAGCAACTGGGACCAGGGCCGCTTCCAGCTGGAACACGCACTGGTGGTGATCGAAGCGCTGCGCGCCGGTGGCCTGGCCGGCAGTGACATCACCGGCGAAGTGTCGCTGGCCCACTACCAGAGCCGCTTCAAGCGCTGGCTGTCGTCGCTGGATGGCCAGCCCGACGTCAGCGCCGGGGATCTGCCGGTGTGGCAGGCGCGGCACCAGCAGGTGAACCGGGAGCTACTGGCGGCGATGGCCTCGGTGCCGACCGCCTGCTGATCGCGTTGATCGTGCCGGCCGCTGGCCGGCAACCTCATTGTTCCCAGTCCCACGAGGATGCCGGCCAGCGGCCGACACTACACTGGGTTCCCACCCCAGGAGCCGCCGCCATGCCCCAGACCGTCATCCCCCAGCTGCGCATGCGCCACGCCGATACCACCGTGCCGTTCTACGTACAGGGGCTCGGTTTCGTGGTTGACTGGGAACACCGCTTCGAACCCGGCTTCCCGCTGTTCGCCCAGCTCACCCGCGACGGCCAGACGATCTTCCTCACCGAACACAGCGGTGACTGCGAGGTCGGCGGCGCGGTGTACTTCATCGTCGACGACGTCGACAGCCTGCACCGCGCCTTCAGTGCCGCCAACGTGCCGATCGAGCAACCGCCACACGACACCGAATGGGGCAGCCGGGAGATGCTGCTACACGACCCGGACGGCAACCGCCTGCGCTTTGCCACCGACGCCAGCTGAACCGCTTGGCCTTGAGGTGGATATACGAAACGTATACGCTTCGTATATCAACTCCTCCAGGACCGCCCATGGGCATCGTCAACATCGATGACACCCTGCACGACCAGCTGCGCCGTGCCTGCACCGTTTCCAGCCGCTCGATCAATGCCCAGGCCAATTTCTGGATCAGGGTCGGCATGCTGTGCGAGCTGAACCCCACGCTCAGCTTCCAGGACATCGTCGCCAGCGAACTGCGGGCGGCGGGCGTGCAGCCGCCGCTGTTGTCGCCGGGCCAGGCCTGAGCCAATGGCGATCATCAAGCATCCCGACGAGATCGCGCTGATGGCCGAATCCGGCCGCCTGCTGGCGCAGGTGTTCGCCGCACTCGACCGGCTGCCGCTGCAGGGCCGTAGCACCATGGAGATCAACGATTTCGTCGAACGCATGATCGTCGATGAACTGCAGGCGCGGCCGGCCAGCAAGGGCCAGTACGGCTTCCCCTACGTGCTCAACACCTCGATCGACAACGTGATCTGCCACGGCGTGCCCAGCACCACCGACGTGCTGCGCAACGGCCAGATCGTCAACCTCGACATCACCCTGGAAAAGAACGGGTACATTGCCGACTCCAGCACCACCTATCTGGTCGGTGAGGTCGACTACGCCGCGCGCAGGCTGGTGCAGACCACCTACCAGGCGATGTGGAAAGGCATTGCCGCCGTGCGTCCTGGTGCGCGGCTGGGCGACATCGGCCACGCCATCGCCCGCCATGCGCGCAGCCACGGCTACAGCGTAGTGAAGGAATACTGCGGCCACGGCATCGGCCAGGAAATGCACGAGGAACCGCAGATCCTGCACTACGGCCATCCCAATACCGGCATGGTGCTGGAAGAAGGCATGGTGTTCACCATCGAACCGATGCTCAACCAGGGAAAGCCGGCCATCCGCCAACAGCCTGACGAATGGCCGGTCTACACCCGCGACGGCAAGCTGTCGGCGCAGTTCGAGCACACCGTGGCGGTCACCCGCAGCGGCGTGCGCGTATTGACCCTGCGCCCCGGCGAAACGCCGTTGTGCGACATCGACCGGATGGCGATCGACTGACCTCAGTGCTTCCTCGCCTCGATGCCCCTCTTGCATGGCATGCGACAGATGTCGCACACTCGCGACATCAATCGCACGCACAGGTCTGGCCATGCCCCGCCCCCCAACACCTTCGAACGCCGAACTGGAGTTGTTGAAGTGCCTGTGGCGCGATGGCGCCTGCAGTGCGCGTGAACTGCACAACGCGGCAGCTGCTGCACTGGACTGGTCGTATTCGTCCACGCGCAAGACGCTGGAAAGGATGGTCGACAAGGGGCTGGTGAAAGAGGGCAGCCAGCACGGCCTGAATGTCTACAGCGCCCAGGTCGGCAAGGTGGCCACCCTGGCCGCACTCAGTGCCGACTTCGCTCGCCGCGTACTGGAGATCGACGGGCCGCTGCCGACCCAGGCCTTCGCCGAAAGCCGCCTGCTGAGCGACAAGGAAATCGAGCAACTGCAGGCGCTGCTGCTCCAGGGCGACGAGGACCAGCCATGAGCCTGCCATCAACCGGCCTGTGGATGATCAGCCTCGCTGCGAGCCTACTGGGGGCTGGCCTGGTCTGGTACGGCGCGCAACTGTTGCAGCGCCAGCTCGGGCTCTCGCATGCGTCGGCGCGTTTCTGGCTGGGGGCGTGGTTGTGCGCTGTGCTGCCCCCCTTGCTGGCGCTGATGCTGCCGATGCAGGCCACGCCGTTGCAGGAGCTGTCCAGCGCATTGCCGGTTGCGCTGGACAGCGGCACCGGCGCACTGCTGCCAGTGCAGCTGCCTGCACTCGCGGCCACCGAACCATTGATGGCCTGGCTGACGCCACTGCTGCTGACCGTCCATATCGCAGGGGCCCTGCTGGCTCTCGCTCGGTGGGCGTTGGCCAGCCGCCGGCTGCGCGCCCTGCTGCGCGACAGTCAGCCGCTGCAGACAATGCAACTGCCGGGACCGCAATCGCGCCAGGTCATGCGGGAGCTGCAGCAGAAAGGGGTCGCGCTGCGTTTTGTAGCCGGCAACGGCACGCCGTTTGCCCTGTGCAGGCCGCAACCACAGATCATCCTGCCGGCAGCCAGTCTTGCCCTGCCGGATCGAACGCTACGCCTGGTCATTGGCCATGAGGCGGCCCATCTGCAGCGCCGCGATCCCCAGCGCGCTGCGCTGATGCGACTGGTCGGTGCGCTGTACTGGTTCAATCCATTCGTACGACACATTGCCGCGCGCGTGCAGCTGGCCGCCGAGTTGCAATGCGATGCGCGTGCACTGGCCGAGGGGGGCGCCAGCAACGATGGCCGCCTGTTGGCCCACGCCTATATCCAGACACTTCGCCATGCTACGGGAGAGCAACCAGCCAGTGCCCTGACCCATCGCGATTTCGGCGGCCACCAGGTACGCCTGCAGCATATGCTGCAGGGCGATGCGGGTCGCCGCCCCGGTATCACCAGCGTCCTGCTGCTGGTCGCGCTGGGTACCGCCTGCACGCTCGGTCTGGCCACCGTCCATGCCGCCGCGATGGCAGGGCCGCCGTCTCTTCCGCTGCCATTGCCGGTCACATCAGTAACAGTTCTGGAAGCCGCGCTGCCGCCAGCCCCTTCATTCGCTGCGCCGCTGTCCAATGCGCGGGTTACCAGCGTGTTCGGTCATGTTTCTGACTTCCGCCAGCGCGCCCATCGCGGCACCGACTTCGCCGCGCGCCGAGGCACCGCCGTGCTCGCCCCCGCCGACGGCACTGTGATCGCTGCCACCCACGCCTATCCCGATGGCGCCAACTACGGCACGGTTGTCGTGATTGATCATGGCGCTGGCTGGCAGTCGCTGTTTGCGCACCTGCAGGACTTCGCGGTACAGCCAGGCCAGCGCGTGCGCAGGGGCGATCCCATCGCCCGCAGCGGCAACACGGGGCGCACCACCGGCCCACACCTGCACATGGAACTGCTGCGCAACGGAACACGAGTGGACCCCCAGGACTGGCTGCAGTAATGCACTGATCGGCGCTCTGCCGCCGCCTCCATGCATCGTTTCGATACCCGGCCGCGGGAGGACCTGCTGCGGCCCGCTGTCCCGCCGTGACAAAGGAACTGCACGACCATGCGACGATCATCGCCTTCCCCGACAACGCTGCGGCCACACGCTGGCATGTGGCTCACTATTGGCTGCCTGATGGCACCAGCGAATGCTGCGGCCCTTCCACCAACGACACCCGCCCCTTCAAACACGACCGATCTGGATGCAGTGCACGTCCAGGCCGAGCGTTACGATGCTCGCCGTGACGACACCGCGAGTCGCATCGTGGTGGACCGCGAGGCACTGCAACGGCATGGCGACACCGACCTGCTGGAGGCACTCAAGCGCTTGCCCGGCATCAGCGTTTCCAGTGGTGCTCCGGGCCGCCCAGGCAGCGTGTCACTACGCGGCCTGGGCGCCGGCTACACGCAGATCCTGCTGGACGGCCAGCGTACGCCCGCTGGCTTCAGCCTGGACTCGCTGGCCACCGATCTGATCGAGCGCATCGAAATCCTGCGCGCGCCTACTGCTGACCAGGGCACGGGTGCCGTCGCCGGTACACTCAACATCGTCACCCGCGCGCCGATTGCAAAAGACAGCCAGCGACTGACACTTTCATGGGCCGAAAATCAGGGTCGCAGCACCCCATCGGCAAGCTGGCGGCAGACCCATGCCGGCCTGGACCGAGATCTTGCACTGACCGCCACAGCTACTGCCCGTGGCTTCCTGGTGGAGGAACGCAGCAGAGAAGATGCTTGGGATGGTGTTGGCGCGCCGTTGCTGCATCGACAATCCCGCCTGCGCGCCACCGGGCATCGTGACAGCGTCTCGCTCGCCCCCTCACTGACGCTCAGAACCAGCGAGGACACCACTCTTTCACTGCAGGCCCTGGTGGATGCATCCGACTTCCGTCGCGACATGTACATCGATTGGGAAACGGCGCTTGGTGCGGAACTGCGTACTCCACATTACCAGCAGCGCACGCGCCTGCGCCTTGACCAGGGCCAGGCCAGCGCGGAGTGGGAGAAGGAGCTACCGGACGGCGGCAGCCTGAACCTGCGTCTGGCACTGGATGGCAACCGCGAAAACTACCGCTTCCGCGAGCAGGGACAGGATGCGGGGCAGCAGGACAACCTTCTCGATCGCACCGATGCGCAGCTGCATGTGCTGGGCGGCACTACCCGCGTGCAGTGGACTCTGCCGGCGCGGGGTCGCCATACATTGCAGGTCGGTGCCGAAAGCAGCATGGATTCGCGCCGCGAATCACGCCTGCAGCAACTCCGGTACTCCCCGGATGAGCCATCGACGATCAGCGACCTTTCCTTTGATGCGCGCCTGCACCGCATCGCCGTCTATGCGCAGGACGAGTTCCCACTGGGAACGCGCAGCGCCTTCTATGTCGGCGGTCGCTGGGAACAACTGCAGACCCGCAGCGAAGGGCGTGGCTTCGCTGCGATGCGTCACCGGGCCAGCGTTTTCACGCCGGTCCTGCAGGGTCTCTGGAAGCGCGCAAAGGGCAAGGACCAGCTACGGGTATCACTGAGCCGCAGTTTCCGCGCACCGGCGCTGCGCTCACTGGTCCCGCGGCCGTATACCTCCACCAACAACCGCCCACTGAACCCCGACGAGATCGGGAATCCAGCGCTGCGTCCGGAACTGGCATGGGGTCTGGATGCGGCCTGGGAAATGCACGGCCGTGAAGGTACACAGGGGAGCATCGGCGGTTACCTGCGCCGCATCGACGCGCCGATCCGCAATGAAACCATCCTGCGTGAAGGGCGTTGGGTATCGACGCCGGTCAACGGTACCCGCGCCACGGCCTGGGGCATCGAAATGGATGGCAGGATGCCGCTGGCACGTCTGTACCGCAGAGCGCCGGATATCGAGCTGCGCGGCAACGCCACCTGGAACCACTCCCGGGTCAGGGATCTTCCCGGGCCTGACAATCGGATTGAAGACCAGGTGCCATTCACCGCCAGTGCGTCGCTCGATTACCGCATTTCATCGCGCTGGAGCAGTGGCCTGGCGTACACCCATCGCAGCGGAGGCAGAATACGCTACAGCCTGAGCGAGCTGGACATCACGTCCTATCGACGCGAGCTGGAGGCTTGGGCGCAGTACGCAAGCGAACGGCGCGGCAAGCTGCGCTTGACCGCCTCGAACCTGTTGGCGCAGGACCTCGATACCGGCCAGTGGCGTTTCGACGAAGGCGGATCGCAGGTACTTCGCAACACCCGACGTTCCGTGCCCGGTCTTCGCCTGCAATGGGAACTCCCGCTGTGATCAGCGTATGCACGCGGTACAACTCAAGCGTGGGATAGCCGGCCGCGTGAAACGTATCGGCAGATCAAGCACACAACAGCGGCGTGGGTCATTCACTCATGGCGATAGCGGGCGCAACAGCAGCAGTATGGCGAGGCAGAACATGAAGACCGCCACGCCCGCGTCCAGCATCCGCCAGGCACTCGGCCTGCGGAACACCGGCTGCAACAGGCGTGCACCATAGCCCAACGTGCAGAACCAGGCCACACTGGCAATGCAGGCACCGGCGGCGAAGGCCCAGCGCAGATCGCCGGGATAACGCGTGGACAGGCTGCCCAGCAGCACCACGGTATCCAGATAGACGTGCGGGTTGAGCAGGGTGAAGGCTAGGCAGGTCAGCAACACCTGTCGTCCACTGCCGCCCTGTGCGTCAGCTGCGGCCAGCGCACCGCCACCCTGCCACGCGCGCAACCCCGCCTGCAGGCCGTACCAGAGCAGGAATGCCGCGCCACCGAAACGCAGCACCTGCAGCAGCAGCGGCCACTGCAGCACCAGCGCGGCCATCCCGCCCACCCCGGCCAGGATCAGCACGATGTCTGCGCCGGCGCAGGCCAGTACCACTGTTCCCACATGATGCTGCTGCAGGCCTTGGCGCAGCACGAAGGCGTTCTGCGCACCGATGGCGATGATCAGGCCAGCACCTGCGAACAGACCGGCGGCGGTAGCGGCAATCCACATCAGGGACGGGCCAGGCAGTGAAGGGACGCGCAGGGTGCGGCCAATGGTCCCGTTAAGACAATCTGCTTTTTCTTTATCCTGTGCAGAAAAACTGAAGAGGCTTCCACGTGGACCTGGTACATCCGCAATTGGCCGCCTTCGCCGCGGTGCTGGAAGAAGGCAGTTTCGAGGCGGCCGCGCGCCGCCTGTCGATCAGCCCGTCGGCGCTGTCGCAGCGGATCAAGGCACTGGAGGATCGGCTCGGCCAGGTGCTGGTCGTGCGCCAGGCACCGTGCCGGCCCACCGCCGCAGGTGAAGCGCTGCTGCGCCGTGTGCGGCCGATGCAGGCGCTGGAAGCCGAGGCGTTGGCCGAACTGCTGCCCGAACGCGGCAACGACACCGCACGCACGCCGATCCCGCTGGCGGTCAACGACGACTCGCTCGATACCTGGTTCGTGCCGGCCATCGCCGACCTGCACCAAGGTCATGGCTACCTGTTCGACCTGCGCATGGACGACCAGGACCACACCCTACAGCTGCTGCGCGATGGCAGTGTGCTCGGCGCGGTCACCGCCGAAAGCCAGCCTGTGAAGGGCTGCAACGTGCACCCGCTCGGCGCGATGCGCTACCACGCCATCGCCTCGCCCCGCTTCGCCCACCAGTACTTCAGCACCGGCATGCAGGCCGCAACATTGGCACGCGCGCCGATGCTGGTGTTCAACCGCAAGGATGAACTGCAGTGGCGCTTCGTGCGGCGCCTGACCCGCGCGCGGCTGCAGCCGCCGCTACACTACCTGCCCTCCTCCACCGGTTTCGTCGAAGCCGCCGCGTGCGGACTCGGCTGGGGCATGGCCCCGGAAACCCTGGTCGCACCGGCTGTGCGCGCCGGCCGCGTGGTGGTACTGGAACCCGGCCGCTGGCTCGATGTGCCACTGTACTGGCAGCATGCAGCCGTGCGCTCAAGCACGCTGCAGCACATCACCCAGGCGCTGCGCGCTGCAGCCAGCGGCACCCTTCGTTGAGGACCAACCAATGATCGCAGACCCCGGCTTCACGCCACGCGCACTACCGTTTGCGCACTTCTTCATCACTGGGACGGCATGGGCGTGATCGGCCGACGTACAAGGATGCACCGCGCGAAGGCCGCGCTGGCGCTGGCAACCTGCCTGCCACTGGCTGCAGCGGCGCAGACTCTCACCGATGCACCCGCATTGGACTGGGAACAGGCTCGGCAGCGGCTGGAGCAGGTTTCCGATGCACTGGCCGCCGCCGACGCATCGGTACGCAACAAGCAGGACCTGCAGGACGCCACCCGACTGCTGCGCCTGCCGGAAATCACCGGCGAAGTACGCAGGCTGCAGTTCCAGAAGACCCTCACCCTGCCACTGGGTTCGCTGGCGCCTGTCGCCGAGGCCTTTGGCATCGACTCGCCGCTGTCGTTCACCGAACGCGACTGGCGCACCCGCCCAGTGGTCACCGCGGTGCTGCCGCTGTACACCGGCGGCGTGATTCCGGCCGCGCAACGTGCCGCCAGCGCCGCCCACGAACAGGCCAGTGCCGAGCGCGAAGCACAGCGCCAGTCGCTGACCGTGCAGCTGGCCCAGGCCTATTTCGGCCAGCGCCTGGCCGAGCAGGCAGTGGACGTGCGCCGCGACGTACGCGATGGCCTCAACCGCCACCTGTCCGACGCAGAGAAACTGGAACGCGAGGGCTTCGCCACCCGCGCCCAGCGCCTGCAGGCCACCGTGGCCCGCGACAAGGCCGAGCGCGAGTACCAGAAGACGGTGAACGACCTGGCCACGCTGAAGGCCGCGCTGGCCACCCTGCTGCGCAGTGGCGGCGAGGTACAGCCGGTATCGCCGCTGTTCGTGCAGCGCGTGCCGCTGGAACCGGTGGCCAGCTTCGAGCGCACGGCGCAGGCGCGCCAGCCGCAGATCGCACGCCTGCGGGCGATGGTGGCACAGGCCGAACAGGGCGTGCGCGTGCAGCAGGCCAAGCTGAAGCCGCAGATCTTTGCCTTCGGCCAGTACGACTTCCGTCGCCGCGACGAGATGCTGACCGATCCGGACTGGGCGTTCGGCATCGGCCTGAAGTACACCTTCCTGTCGCCGAACTCGCGTCCGGCGCAGATCAGCGCCGCACGTGCGCAGCAGGACCAGGCCGAAGCGGGCCTGCGCGAGGCCGAGAACCAGGTCGCGCTGGGCGTGCGCAAGGCCTGGAACGAGCTGGAGACCGCGCGCCAACAGTACGTGCTGCTCGACAGCAGCATCGCCCAGGCACAGGAAAACCTGCGCTTGCAGGAGCTGGCGTTCCGCGAAGGCCAAGCGACTTCGCTGGATGTGATCGACGCGCGGCTCGGTCTGGGTGGCGCCCGTGTCGAGCGCGCGCAGGCCGCCTACCAATACGATATTGCGCTGGCGCAATTGCTGGAGGTCAGTGGACAGATGGACCGTTTCGAAGAGTTCCGGCGGCGTGCGGACGAGGTGATCGACCATGAGTGATGTGCTGCACGACGATGCGACGACACCTCCGGCCAAGCGCCGCCTGGGCCCGATCCTGATAGTGGTGCTGCTGGTCGTGGTGGTACTGGGCTTGTGGCTGGCCTGGCGCAGCCCTGCCGACCAGATCCAGGGCATGGCCGATGCGGACACCATCAACGTGGCCGCCAAGATCACCGCGCGCGTGGCCGAGTTGAAGGTGCGCGAGGGCGACCGCGTGCAGCCAGGGCAGGTGCTGTTCCTGCTCGACAGCCCCGAAGTGGCCGCCAAGGAACAGCAGGCGCACGGCGCGTTGGCCGCCGCACAGGCAGTGGCCGACAAGGCCGACGAAGGTGCGCGCAGCGAAGACATCCGCGCCGCCGAAGCGAACTGGAAGCGGGCCGAAGCCGGTGCGACGCTGGCTGAAGCCACTTACCAGCGCGTGCAGAACCTGTTCAACGAAGGGGTGATGACCCGGCAGAAGCGCGATGAAGCGCATGCCCAGGCCACCAGTTCGCGCGAACTGGCACGTGCCGCCCGCGCGCAGTACGACATGGCATTGGCCGGCGCACGCGAGCAGGACAAGCGCGCCGCCCAGGGCCAGGTGCAGCAGGCACAGGGCGCAGTGGCCGAAGTCAACGCCGCGCGTGTCGAAGTGGAAGGGCGCGCGCCGGTGGCCGGCGAAATCAACAAGCGCATGGCCGACCCGGGCGAACTGGTACCGGCCGGCTACCCGGTGTTCACCCTGGTCGACATCGACCGCATGTGGGTGGCGATGAACCTGCGCGAATCGCAGATGCAGGGCCTGAAGGTCGGCAGCAAGCTGCAGGGCAGCGTGCCGGCGCTCGGCCTGGACGGCGAATTCGAGGTCTACTTCATCAACCCGGCCGGCGACTATGCAACCTGGCGTACCACCCGCCAGTCGTCCGGCTACGATGTCCGCAGCTTCGAGGTGCGGGTGCGCCCGGTACGCCGCATCGAGGGCTTCCGCCCCGGCATGAGCGTGCTGTTCGCATGGCCCCAGCACTGAGCCCCGGCCGCGGCGGCTTCGCCGCCAGTTGGCGGCGTGAACTGCAGTCGCTGCGCGGCAACCGCGCCGATGTGCTGCTGGTCACCGTGCTGCCGCTGCTGATGCTGGCGGTGATGGCGTGGATGTTCACGCCCTCGGTAATGCGCGACATTCCGATCGCCGTGGTCGACCTCGACCACAGCGGTGACAGCCGCCTGCTGCTGCGCATGCTCGATGCCAGTCCCGGCGTGCGCATCGCCAGCCAGCCGGCGGACCTGGAAGACGCACGCTCGCAGCTGCGCAGCCTGGACGTGTTCGCCATCGTGCTGGTGCCGCGCGACGTCACCCGGCAGGCGCTGCGTGGCCGCCAGGGCACGGTGTTCGCCTATTACAACGCTACCTACATGACCACTGGACAATCCGCTGCGCGCGATATCGGCGACGCGGTCTCGGCCTGGAACGCGCGCCTGCTGCGCGAGCGCATCGGCCTGCAGGTCGGCCCGGGCAAGCTGCGTGCGGCGCCGATCGCGGTGCAGTCGGACATCCTCTACAACCCTGCACGCAGCTACGAATTGTTCCTGCTACCGCTGATCTTCCCGGCGGTGTTGTCGCTGGTGCTGGCACTTGCGGTGGCCGGCAGCCTCGGCCGCGAGATCCGCGACGGGACCCTGCCCGCATGGATGGGCCGCACACCATGGTCGGCGATTGCCGGCAAGGTCGCGCCGTACATCCTGCTGTTCTCGCTGTATGGCGCACTCGGCATCGGCTACCTGGCCTGGCTGCGCGGCGATGGCGTGGCAGGCAGCGTGCTCCTGCTGCTGCTCGCACAGCCACTGTTCTATCTGGCCACCGCCGCCTACGCGTTGTTCTTCGTCGGCGTCACCCGCGACATGGGTACCGCACTGTCCGCGGTCGGCCTCAGCATCGGCACCGCACTGGCGTTCTCCAGCGCCACCTTCCCGGTACTGGACGGCCCCCTGTTCACCCGCGTCTGGCACCAGCTGCTGCCGCTCAGCGCCTACATCAAGCTGCAGACCCAGCAGCAGTTCATCGGTTCGCCGCTGCAGGTCTCGGTATGGCCACTGGCCACGCTGTTGTTGATGGCGGTCGTGGCCGGTGGCATCGGCGGCCTGCGCCTGATCGCCTTCGCGCGCACGCCCGAAGCCGCGCAACCGGCGGGAGCCGACGCATGAGCGCACTCTGGCGCAGCCTGCGGCAGACCCTGATGGCGGTGCTGTGCGACCGCTATGCGATCGTGGTGATGGTCGGCGCGGTGATCCTGTATTCGTTCTTCTACCCGGCCGCATACCGCCACCAGGTGGCCGGCAACCTGCCGGTGCTGGTGGTGGATGAAGACCACAGCGCGACCAGCCGCGAACTGCTGCGCAAGCTCGATGCACTGCGGGTCGCGCGCGTGGTCGGGCAACCGGCCGACATCGACAGCGCACGCCAACAGCTGGAAGCCGGCCACGCCGAAGGCGTCGTGCTGATCCCGGCCAACCTGGAGCGCGACATCCTGCGCGGCCATCCTGCCAAGCTGGTGCTGCTCGGCAACGGTGCCTACCTGGGCCGCGCCAGCTGGGTGCTGGGCAGCGTGGCCGATGCACTGGGTGCCTTCGGGCGTGACGCCGTGGTCGGCCAGGCCGCCTTCATGGGCGCGCCGCAGGCACCACCGATCACCCTGGTGCAGCGCCCGCTGTACAACACCCAGGAAGGCTACGGCAGCGCCATCGTGCCCGGCGTGGCCGAGCTGATCGTGCACCAGACGCTGCTGATGGGCATCGGCGTCCTGCTCGGCGGCCGCCGCCTCGCACTCGGTCGGCGACTGCGCTTCGACCTCCCGACTTTGGGGGGCATGGCATTGGGCTTCGGCCTGATCGGACTGTTCGGCCTGTTCTACTACGCCGGTTTCACCGCCTGGGTGCAGGACTATCCGCGCGGCGGCAACCCGCTGGGCCAGCTGCTGGGCGGCACCCTGTTCATCGCCGCCACGGTGGCGTTCGGCCTGTTCGTCGGCAGCTTCTTCCGCACCCGCGAGCGTGCGTTCCAGTACATCATTGCCACCTCGATCCCGCTGTTCTTCCTGGCCAACCTGTCGTGGCCGGCGGTGATGACGCCGCAACCGCTGGTCTGGCTGGCGCAGTTGCTGCCGACCACCTCGGGCATCAACCTGATGGTGCGCCTGAACCAGATGGATGCCAGTCTTGCGGAAGTCAGCCACGAGCTGATCACCCTCAGCACCCTGCTGCTGCTCTACGGTGCCCTCGCCGCCTGGCGCCTCCTCGCAAAAAAGGGGACGGAGGGGATTAAGTCGTAAGCGGCCGATTGGGGGGATTGCGACTTAATCCCCCCCGTCCCCTTTTTGCATAACGACGAACGCCGGCGTGGGGCCGGCGTCCGAGTACTGCAGTGTGGAAGGGGTGACGGGTCGATCAATCAGCGGTAGACGCGCTCACAGCGGCGTTCAACCACGCGATCACCATTCTTCTGCTGGCTGTTGCCCTGGATCTGGCGGCCCGCCGCACCACCGGCGACGGCACCCGCCACGGTGGCCAGCTTCTTGCCGTTGCCGCCGCCGACCTGGTTGCCGAGCAGGCCACCGATCACGGCGCCAGTCGCGGTACCCGTGATGCGGTTCGGGTCGCGCGAGTTGCGCTGCACTTCCACGTTCTTGCAGACCACGCGGCTGCCGTCATTGAACTTGCGTCCTTCATCACGTGGTCCGTAGGTCTGTGCGCCGGCAACGGACGATGCCGCCAGCAGCGTGCCCAGCACAAGCAATCGGGTCGAAGTCTTCATGGCCATCTCCTGAGGTCCGGTATGGCACAAGTTTCCTCCCGCGGTTGGCAACCGGAAGTGAAATGCATGTGTCCGCCACTTCATCGGCCATCACCCGTTCAGGAAGAAAATCCGCGCCCATCGCGATCAGCCATCGCGATGGGCGCCGTCTCCCTGCCGGCATTTCAACCCTGCTAGAACTCTTCCCAGCCGCCCGCATTGGCCGCCAGCGTCGGTTCGATGCGTGGCGACAGCGGTGCAGAACGGCGCACCGGGGTAACAGTGGCAGCTACTGCAGCCAAGGCCGGGCGTACCGCAGCTGCGGCCGTCATTGCGCCGGTGCGGAATACCGATACCGCCTCGGCCAGCAGGTTGGACTGCTCCTCCATCGAGCGTGCGGCGGCGCTCGCTTCTTCCACCAGGGCCGCGTTCTGCTGGGTGGTCTCGTCCATCTGCACCACCGCCTGGTTGACCTGCTCGATACCCGAGCTCTGCTCCTGCGAGGCGGCGGAGATGTCGGCCATGATGTCGGTCACCCGCTGCACGGAGGCCACGATCTCACCCATCGTGGTGCCGGCCTGGCGGACCAGGGCCGATCCGTCGGCGACCTTGCCGACCGAGTCTTCGATCAGGCCCTTGATCTCCTTGGCCGCGCCTGCCGAACGCTGCGCCAGTGTGCGTACCTCGCTGGCAACCACTGCAAACCCCCTGCCCTGCTCGCCGGCACGCGCGGCTTCCACCGCGGCGTTCAACGCCAGGATATTGGTCTGGAACGCGATACCGTCGATGACCGAGATGATCTCAGCGATCTTCTTCGACGACGCCTCGATGGCCGTCATCGTGGTGACCACCTGGCCGACCACCTCGCCGCCCTGCGAGGCGACACCATGCGCGCCGATGGCGAGCTGGTTGGCCTGGCGTGCATGCTCGGCATTCTGCTTCACGGTGGAGGTCAGCTCCTCCATCGATGCCGCCGTCTCTTCCAGGTTAGCCGCCTGCTGCTCGGTACGCCGCGACAGGTCGGTGTTGCCCGAGGCGATCTCACCTGCCGCAAGGTTGATGCTGGATGCACTGGCCTGGATGCGACCGACGATCTGCTTGAGCTGATCGACCGTGGCATTGCAGTCATCACGCATGCGCGCGAACACACCATGGAAATCGCCCTGCATGCGCACGGTCAGGTCACCGCGCGAGATGGCCTGCAGCAGGGTCGAGACCTGTACCAGGTTCTCGTCGGTGGTCTGCATCAGGCGATTGAGCCCCGCCACCATGTCGCGGAAATCGTAGGCGAAGCGATCCTCGTCACCACGCAGGCTGAAGTCACCTGCCGCAGCGGCGGTTGCCAAGCGGCGGATCTCGCTGTTGATCGCCGACAGGCTGCTCTTGGTCTCATCCATCGCCTGGGTGATCGCCGCCTTCTCGCCGGGCAATGGATCCATGTCCACCGACAGGTCGCCACGCGCGTAGTGCTTCATCACCTCGATCAAGCGGTTCTGCACCTGCACGTGCGAGCCGACCAGCGCATTGGTCTCGTGCACCATGCGCCCGTAGTCGCCGGGGAACGCGCTTTCATCCATGCGGTAGCTGAGGCTGCCGGCATCGTGCTGGCGGGCCAGCTCGCCCTGTGCCGCCATCACCGACTGCAACTGTGCCTGCATGCGCTGCATCGACTTCAGCAGCTGGGTCACCTCGTCGTTGCCGGTGGCGTCGATGCTGCTGTCCAGACGGCCATTGGCGATGCCATCGGCCAGCTTCACCGCTCCTTCCAGCGGGCGGGTCAGGCTGCGGGTGATCGCCCAGGCCGCCAACGTGCCCAGCAACAGGCTCAGTGCCCCGAACGCGATCGATAGCGTGCCGGTCCACGATTCTGTTGCGCGGTACTCTTCGCGGCTGCGTTCGGTCAGCGTTTCCTGATGGCGCAGCAGGGCCGAAATGGATTCATTCCAGGCCGTTGCCAATCCGTGCTCGGCCAGCAGCTCCTTCGCTGCGCCATCAAAATCCCCGGACTTCATGCGCTCATGCAGTTGCTGGGTTGACGCATCGGTGGCCTTGCGGGCGGCCTCGATGCGTGCGACCAGGGTATCGCCCGTAGCATCACGCGGAATCTTGATGTACTTGGCCCAGATACCGTCATAGGTCCGCGACAACTCCTGGGCACGCTGGTAATCCTTGTCGAACTCGTCACCACGCTTGATCACCATCAGGCGGCGATGCATCAGCACCGCGTTGTTGGTATCAAGCATGTCATTCAACAAACGCATCTTCACCATGTTGACGTCCACCACTTTCTCGAACTGGGCGGACTTCAGCTGATTTCCATACAGCACGAGGCCGACGATGGCCATGATGAACAGCAGCAGCAGACCGAAGCCGGCGCCAAGCCGGGATCCCACACGGAGATTACGTAAGGCAAGCATCTCAATTCCCTTGATCGTGGCCGTACGTTCGATGGCGGCGCAGCGACGGGAAACTTTACGGGACTTTATATATGGACCGATCCAAATACATGAAACTGTGCAGGTAGTCAGAAAATAAAGAAGCGGATAATGGCGCCATATCATTTATCGAATACCGCTGACACGCCAGCGCCCGATGAAAATCACATGGATTTAACGCCATAATCACGCCACACCCTGTGCACGATGACCCTGGATTATCTGCACATGACAGAACTGTCCCGGACCGGGCATGTCATGGCATGGCGACGCCCGGGACGGCTACAGTCGGCAGATGACCCGGATCCTGCACATCGAAGGCGCGTCCATCAACGACATCGCCAGTCTCTACGTGGAAATCAATCGCGTGTTCATGGCCGACGAAGACTGGCAGCTGGGACCCAGCCTGGACGCGTTGGATGATCTGCTGTGGGGTGGCTACGGCGCTCTCGCTGGTCATGCCTCCACCACGGTTGTGTGGCGCGACATCGAGCACAGCCGCGAAGCACTGGGCCGCGTGACCACCCAGGCCTGGCTGCAGTCAAAACTCGATCAGGCCGGCACCTTCAACACCGCGGTGATCGCCGACCAGCTGGCGGCGCTGCAACAGGGCCAGGGACAGACCTACTTCGAGATCGTGATGGAGATCTTCAACGGCCACCCGCATGTCACGCTGGTCCCCGCCTGAGCACGCACCAACCACAGCGTGTTCGCCTCAGAGCTTGGCCAGGGCCTCACCCAGCCGCTTCGGGAACGCGACCGCGCTGGCCAGATGCCACGCGCGCGCATCCGCGCCCAAACGGCTCCACTCCAGCGCATCCATCGCCAAGGCACGCTCGATGGCCTGTTCCAGCGCAGCCTCGTCCACGTGCCAGGTCCTGGACAAGTGGCAGGGCTGGCCCTCATGGGCAGCAACGAGGATGCCACGACTGTCGTCGATCATCTGGTTCATCGGCGCGCCATCGCAGGTGATCACCACCGCCGCACAGCTCATCGCCTCCACCAGGTAGTGGCCCCAGCCTTCCGTCTGCGACAGGCACAGGTGGAACGCATGTTCGTTCTGCAGGCGCTGCACTTCCTCATCGGGCAGGCGCTCGCGGACGATCCGCAGGTTCGCGGCACCGCCCTCGTCCTCGTCCGAAGGACCACTCCGCAGGACGGTCAGCAACGGCCACTCCGGATGGCGCTTCCAGACCTCGACCAGCGTTGCCGTGCCCTTCATGCGACTGGTACCAGCTGCATGCAGGAAGCTGCGCGGCTTGCGCGGTACCGAAGGGTCGTGACGGTCACGACTGCAGAAGCCGACCTCCAGCGCGCGCAGGCCAAGCGCATTGAAGATGCGCGTGGCTTCTTCGGTCTTGGTCAGCAGTGCATCGAACCGCGGCAGGATGCGCAGGCTGCGTGCAGACACCCATTCCGGATTCGGAATCAGCAGGTTGACCTTCGCCAGGCCGAAGCTTGCCGGCCGGACATGCTCCAGCGAGATGTTGATGTCGAACCGTGCCGGCTTCCGGCCCAGGCTCAGCCACGAGGCCAGCAGCCTGCGCAGGCGCATCCCGCGCAGCTTCCAGGCGCCGCCATTGCGCACTGCATCCAGACGGCTGACGGTCACCTCGTGCCCCAGCTGCTGCAGCGAGCGCTCGATCACCTGGATGTCATGGGACAGGCCACGCTGGTTGTCGGCGGCCAGCAGATGGATATGTGCCATCAGCGGGCACTCCCTTCCCGGTGCAGGTTGCGCGCAGGCAATGCGGTCGCCAGCATGAAGCCCAGCACCAGGTAGAAATAGAACGAATGCGGCATCGCCCGGTAGAACACGTTGTCCGTGAACGCCGAGAGTGCGTAGACAATGACCACGGCAAGTCCTGCGGTGGCGATCATCGCGGTCGTCTCATCGGCATGGCCGAGACGTCGCGCGAAGTGGATGCCGGGCAGGATGAAGATCAGCAGCATGATCACCAACAGCGGCACACCTCCGGTCGCCGCCGCTTCCAGGTATTCGTTGTGCGGGTGGTTGTAACGTACGATCGAGTCGGAGACCTCGCCGCGGGCGATACCTTCGCGTGCATAGGTGCCGAACTGGTTCAGGCCAACACCGGCCAACGGGTGCTCCGCGAAGGCGTCGACCGCCACGCCCCACATGGCAATGCGCTCGCGGACCGAGCCGACCTCGTTCTCCTGGCTGAAACCGGAGATTTCGCCACTGACCTCACCGAAGCGCTGGATGACCTGATGGTTCAGCATGGTGGTGGCACCGGCCACGCCGATGACCAGCGCACCGACAAAGGCCAGCGCGCCGCGCCAGCGACGGGTGCGCCGGACGTGCACGGCGATCACCATCAACATCGCGGGAATGAACGCCAGGATCGGCCCCCGGCTCTGCGCCAGGATCGAACCGTAGACGCCCACCGCGATGGCGATGCCGTGCAGCCAGCGCTCGGCCGGATGGACGTTCGGCTGGATCAGCCGGATGACCGAGAACAGCGCCATGCACAGCGTGACCATGGTGAACTCGATGGCCGTCCACTCGCCACCACTGAAACCATGTGCGCGTTCCAGCCCCATCATGTGGTGCTGCACGATGCACGAGCCACCGAAGATCAGGGTCGACAACGCGAAGATCTTCCAGATCAGGCGCCAGTCCAGGGCGGTGGCGAATACCGCGGCCGTGCCCAGGTAGATCAGTGTCTGTGCCGGAAGGTCCAGTTCGTTCCAGCGCAGCCCGTGCCAGCCGATGCTGTAGAAGGAGTAGGCCAGGCGCAGCAAGCAGACGATCACGATGAACCGGGCGATGCGGTAGCGCAGGCGGACATCGGGCTGGCGGTGGATCAGGACCACGCCGGTGACCAGCAGGGCCAGCAGCAGCACCGCCTTCAGCAGGTTGTAGGGTGCGGATCCGGCAAGCGGGACAAGGGCGACCAGAATGCTGAGCAGGACGGTACGCCAGGTGTAACGAGGTTCGGCGGCCGTGCTGGCTGCAGTCATGCTTGTTCTTTCCATCAACGCCCGCCCGGGGATGAGTTGCCCCGGTTTCCATGGAGGCCGTTTGGCGGAAATCGCCGGGGCTGACACTACCGTGGGGGCCTACGGAAATCAACCAAACCACAGGTGTATGGGCGTGTGGCGTTGGCCTGCAGACAGCCCGGCCAACGGCCCTGCCCGGACCACCGACGCTGCGGATCACCGACCGCCCCAGGTCGCTACACTAACGGCCCTGCCGGCCGTGGTCGCATGGCCACGCCCCGACGCCCTGCCCAAGACGCGAAACGCCCCAAGTGACTGATACAAAAGACAACACCAGCAACGCCAAGGCGTCCAAGGACCACACCCCGCTGATGAAGCAGTTCTTCGCGGCCAAGTCCGACCATCCGGACCTGCTGCTGTTCTTCCGCATGGGTGACTTCTACGAGCTGTTCTACGATGACGCCCGCAAGGCGGCACGGCTGCTGGACATCACCCTGACCCAGCGCGGCAGCTCCGGCGGCGCGCCGATCCCGATGGCCGGCGTACCCGTGCATGCCTACGAAGGCTACCTGGCACGGCTGGTGGCACTGGGCGAATCGGTGGCGATTTGTGAACAGATCGGCGACCCGGCCCTGGCCAAGGGCCTGGTCGAACGCAAGGTGGTGCGCATCGTCACCCCCGGCACGGTCACCGACGAGGCCCTGCTGGATGAACGCCGCGACACCCTGCTGATGGCGCTGTCGCGCAGCAAGCAGGGTTACGGCCTGGCGTGGGCCGACCTGGCCGGTGGCCGCTTCCTGGTCAACGAGGTGGAAACCGACGACGCACTGGAAGCCGAGCTGGCACGGCTGGAACCGGCCGAACTGCTGGTGCCCGACGAGGAAAACTGGCCGGAATTCCTGCGCCAGCGTACCGGCGTGCGCCGCCGCGCACCGTGGCTGTTCGACGCCGACAGCGGGCGCCGCCAGCTGCTGGCCTTCTTCAAGCTGCATGATCTGAGCGGCTTCGGCATCGATGACAAGCCCCGCGCCACTGCAGCAGCCAGCGCCCTGCTCGGCTATGTGGAGGAAACCCAGAAGCAGCGCCTGCCGCACCTGACCTCCATCGCGATGGAAACCGCCGGCGAAGCGATCGCGATGAATGCAGCAACACGCCGCCATCTGGAACTGGACACGCGCGTAGACGGCGATACCCGCAACACCCTGCTGGGCGTGCTCGACAGCACGGTGACGCCGATGGGCGGACGCCTGCTGCGGCGCTGGCTGCATCGCCCGCTGCGCCTGCGCGAGGTACTGGTACAGCGCCACCACGCAGTGGAAACGCTGATCGACCGCGGCAGCGATGCTGACATCCGCGAGCAGTTCCGTCGCCTCGGCGATCTCGAACGCATCCTCACCCGCGTCGCCCTGCGCTCGGCGCGCCCGCGCGACTTCTCTACCCTGCGTGATGGCCTGGGCCTGCTGCCAGCCGTGCGCGACGTGCTGGCACCGCTGGATTCGCCGCGCCTGCAGGCCCTGCACGCCGCACTCGGCGAGCACGACGAATGCGCGCACCTGCTGGCCAGCGCCATCGCCGAGATGCCGCCGCTGAAGCTGAGCGATGGTGGCGTGCTGGCCGACGGCTTCGATGCCGAGCTGGACGAACTGCGCCGCCTGTCCACCCATGCCGACCAGTTCCTGGTCGACCTGGAAGCACGCGAGCGCGAAAGCAGCGGTATTGCCACCCTGAAGGTGGGCTACAACCGCGTGCACGGCTACTACATCGAAATCAGCAAGGGCCAGTCCGATCGTGCCCCGGTGCACTACACCCGCCGGCAGACGCTGACCAATGCCGAGCGCTACATCACCGAAGAGCTGAAGGCTTTCGAGGACAAGGTGCTGTCCGCGCGCGACCGTTCGCTGTCGCGCGAGAAGTACCTGTACGAGCAGCTGCTGGATACCCTCGGCGGGCAGCTGGAACCGCTGAAGCAGTGTGCTGCCGCGCTGAGCGAACTGGACGTGCTGGCCGGCTTCGCCGAACGCGCGCAGTCTCTGGACTGGGCACGCCCGGAACTGCAGGCCGAGCCCTGCCTGAAGATCGAGCGTGGCCGCCACCCGGTAGTCGAGGCGGTGCGCGAGCAGCCGTTCGAACCGAACGACCTGGACCTGCATCCGGACCGTCGCATGCTGGTCATCACCGGCCCGAACATGGGTGGTAAATCGACCTACATGCGGCAGAACGCGCTGATCGTGCTGCTGGCCCACATCGGCAGCTTCGTGCCGGCCAGCCGTGCGCTGATCGGCCCCATCGACCGTATCCTCACCCGCATCGGCGCCGGTGATGATCTGGCACGCGGGCAGTCGACCTTCATGGTCGAGATGGCCGAGACCAGCTACATCCTGCATCACGCCACCGCGCATTCGCTGGTGCTGATGGACGAGATCGGTCGTGGCACCTCCACCTACGACGGGCTGGCCCTGGCCGATGCCGTGGCGCGCCACCTCGCCTATGAGAACCGCTGCTACACGCTGTTCGCGACCCACTACTTCGAACTGACCGCATTGGCCGACGAGCAGCACGAAGGCGGCCGCAGCGGCATCGCCAACGTGCACCTGGATGCGGTCGAGCACGGTGAGGCGCTGGTGTTCATGCATGCGGTGAAGGATGGCCCGGCCAACCGCAGCTTCGGCCTGCAGGTGGCCGCGCTGGCCGGTCTGCCGCGCGCCACCGTGGCGCAGGCACGGCGCCGCCTGGCCGAGCTGGAGCAGCGCGGCGGTGAAAGCCATGCCGCCGAGCTGGCGCCGCAGGCGCTGGATGCACCGCAGCAATTCGGCCTGTTCGCGGTACCGTCGAGCAAGGCACAGGAAGCACTGGCCGCGATCGACCCCGACGAACTGACCCCGAAGCAGGCGCTGGAAGCGTTGTACCGGTTGAAGGCGCTGCTGTAACCGCAGCGCACGCCCATGGCCTCCCGCCGCCTTGCGGGAGGCCCATCGAAAGGTTGCGCAAATCTGATTCTGCGTTCCAATTGACAGAATCTATCAACCTGAATGAATCATTCGATTATTCATTTCATCTGGCCATAGCTAAAGTCGAGTGAAGATGTTTCTCCCACGTCTTCACCGCCACCAGGAGCCAGCCGATGAGCCAGTCCGACAACAACAACGCCAAGTGCCCTTACCACAGCGCCCCGTCGCCTGAGGAAGGCGCCCAGCAGCAGCGCGAGCTGAGCACCACGCCGAAGCAGAAGCATGGTGATGATCCGGTCACGCCGATGACCACGGCCTTCGGCGCACCGGTGGTGGACAACCAGAACAGCAAGACCGCCGGCCCGCGTGGCCCGCTGTTGATGGAAGACGTCTGGCTGCTGGAAAAGCTGGCCAACCTCAACCGCGAGATCATTCCCGAGCGCCGCATGCACGCCAAGGGCTCGGGCGCGTTCGGCACCTTCACTGTCACCCACGACATCAGCAAGTACACCCGCGCCAGGCTGTTCGAGAAGGTCGGCAAGCAGACCGAGATGTTCGCCCGCTTCACCACGGTAGCCGGCGAGCGCGGTGCCGCCGACGCCGAGCGCGACATCCGCGGCTTCGCGCTGAAGTTCTACACCGAAGAAGGCAACTGGGACCTGGTCGGCAACAACACCCCGGTGTTCTTCCTGCGCGACCCGCGCAAGTTCGCCGACCTCAACAAGGCGGTCAAGCGCGACCCGCACACCAACCTGCGCAGCGCGCGCAACAACTGGGACTTCTGGACGCTGCTGCCCGAAGCCCTGCTGCAGGTGACCGTGGTGATGAGCGACCGCGGCATCCCGCGCAGCTTCCGCCACATGCACGGCTTCGGCTCGCATACCTACAGCTTCACCAATGCCGACAGCGAACGCTTCTGGGTCAAGTTCCATTTCGTCAGCCAGCAAGGCATCGAATCGCTGACCGACGCGCAGGCACAGATCCTGGTCGGCCATGACCGCGAAAGCCACGGCCGCGACCTGTTCGCCGCGATCGAGAAGGGCGACTTCCCGAAGTGGAAGCTGTTCATCCAGGTCATGCCGGAGCTGGACGCGGAAACCTACCGCGTGCATCCGTTCGACCTGACCAAGGTGTGGCCGAAGAGCGACTACCCGCTGATCGAAGTGGGCCAGTTCGAACTGAACCGCAATCCGGTCAACTGGTACCAGGACGTGGAGCAGTCGGCGTTCGCACCGAGCAACCTGGTGCCGGGCATCGGCCCGTCGCCGGACAAGATGCTGCAGGCACGCCTGTTCGCCTATTCCGATGCGCAGCGCTACCGCCTGGGCGTGAACCACCACCAGATTCCGGTGAACGCAGCGCGCTGCCCGGTGCACAGCAACCACCGCGATGGTGCGATGCGCGTGGATGGCAACTACGGTGGCCTGCCGCACTATGAGCCGAACAGCTACGGCCAGTGGCAGGAGCAACCGCAGTACCGCGAGCCGCCGATGAAGATCCGGGGCGACGCCGACTTCTGGAATTTCCGTGAGGATGACGCCGACTACTTCAGCCAGCCCGGGGCGTTGTTCCGCAGCTACAACCAGGCCCAGAAGGAGCGCTTGTTCGCCAACACCGCCCGCGCCCTTGGCGATGCGCCGGACTTCATCAAGCAGCGCCACATCGACAACTGCAACAAGGCCGACCCGGCCTATGGTGCCGGCATCGCTGCGGCCCTGAAGGCACTGGCCGGCCAACCGTCCGACCCGTTCAAGCCGGCGCAGCCGGACGCGGACTTCCCCGCTGCGACCCCGGGTGCGGAAGACATCGAGCTCTGATCGCCCTCCCCTGCGTACGGCACGCCGCCTCCCCGGGAGGCGGCGTCGCCGTTTTAACGGTCCGCGTCGTACCTTCTGCACGCCCAACCCCAATCGAGGATTCCCCAGATGAGCCTGACCGATGAACTTCTGACCAAGTTGCAGGGCGCCCCGCTGCAACAGGTGTCGCAGCAGCTTGGCATCAGCGATACCCAGGCTTCCGGCGCGATCAGTGCCGCGCTGCCGGTGCTGATGGGCGCGCTGGGCAACAACGCCTCGCAGCCACAGGGCGCACAAGCGCTGCTCGGCGCATTGCAGAACAACCACAGCGGCCTGGACCTGGGCAGCGTGCTCGGTTCGGTGCTGGGCGGTGGCGGCGGCGGTGCGGCCAGCGATGGCGCCGGTATCCTCGGCCACATCTTCGGCGGCAGCCAGCAGAAGGTGGAAACCGGCCTGGCCCAGGCCACCCAACTCGACAGTGGCCGCACCAGCCAGCTGCTACAGATCCTTGCTCCCATCGTGATGGCCTTCCTGGCACAGCGTCTGGGCGGCGGCCAAGCCGATGCCGGCTCGCTCAGCCAGGCCCTGGGCCAGGAAAAGCAGCAGGTGCAGCAGCAGGGTGGCCTGGCCGGTGGCCTGCTCGGCAGCCTGCTGGACCAGGACGGTGATGGTCAGCTGGGCGTGGGCGATCTGTTCAAGCTGGGCGGCAATCTGCTCGGCGGCAAGCGCTGACGGAAAGCCTCGCCGGGCATGGGCCGGCGCTATCGGCATCTCCATGGGTAGCGCCGGGCCATGCCCGGCGGCTTACTGGTTGCCCGCCTTCAAACGCTGCAGGATCGGTGCGAACAAGGGCGCCTGCATCAAGCGCGGCGGCTCGACATGGCGGCCCTTTTCCTGCGCCTGCCAGTACGACCACGGCAGCGGCTTGTCGCCCAGTTCGTAGTCCATGCCGTCCCAGCCATCCTCGCGGAAGGCGTAGAAGGCCCAGTGCACCTTGTCCTGTTCCAGCACCTGCAGCACATCCTGCAGGTAGCGGCTGCAGTCCGGCCATCGCCGCATGCAGCCGAATTCGGCCACCACCATGCGGTTGGCACCGACACCATGCGAGGCGGCCCACGTCATCGGCTGCTGCAGGTAACGGCGCACACGCGCCGCATCCCAACGCTCGCTGCCTCCACCGAACGGCACCTGTGCCGGATAACGCCAGGGCTTGGCGCGCGTCTGGTTCGGCGCACTGGTTGCCGCGTACGGCTCGTACATGTGCACGCTGTACAGCAGTTTCGAATCCGCCAACGGTGCCGGCCAGTAGTTGAAACCGTCGGCGGCGGCGTACCAGCCCGCATCCAGCATCAGCGGCATCGCGGCGTCGACCTCGCGGATGCTGGCGATCAACCCGGAATAAAAGCGGCGCAGGTCGCGTGGGCCGTCCTGCACACCGGCATACCACTGCTTCATCGCCTCGCTGGACGCATGCTCGGCCAGGCCTGCACCGTACTCGGGCACCGGTTCATTGATGAGATTGTAGGCGGCCAAGGCAGGATGATCCTTCAGCGCCGTGGCCAGATCGCGCCAGAAACGCCGGGCGGGCTCCTGGTTGTCGAAGGACTGCCACAGGCGCTGGTCGACCACATCGCCGTTGTGCTGCTTCCAGCGCAGTAACGGCAGCGACAGCGGCGTCAGCACCACTTTCAGCCCGGCCGCATCGGCGTCATCCAGCACCCGCCGCAGCGTGGCCAGGTCGGCTGGAACCAGTCCGCGATAGTCATCGGCGTTGCCGATCAGAAAGTCACGACCGCCCTGCCCCTTCCACTTGTCCGGCACCAGCCGCACCCAGGTCGCACCGGTCGCACGCAGCGCCTCGAAGTATTTCCGGTCCGGAGGCGACATGTTCATGCTGTTGCCACCGCGTTGCGGTACGTCCCAGAAGGTGATGTCGGCAGCGTGCAGTGGCGCAGCAGCAAGCAGGGACAGGCATAACAGCAGACGACGCATGGGCAGGCCTCCGATAGGTGAAAAACCAGCCTGCCCAGCGCAATCCGAACGCACCGTGACCGGCGCCCTCTTTCGCACCGCGATAGGAACAATCCGTTGGAATCAGGATTTCGCTACAGCGCGTCGATGTCGCCCAACGCCCGGATCAAACGCCGCGCGCGCTTGTCCGGCTTGTGTTCCGGCGGCTGGAAACCATCGCGTGCCGCGATGTGCAGTGCACGCTGTTCGGCACGGCGCGCCTTCGAAGCCTCGCTCTCGGCATACAGCTGCTGTGCCGTTGGCGCCGGCCCGCGCTGGTCGCTCAGGCCCAGCACCTGGATCTCGAAATGCTCCTCGCCACGATCCACCTGCAGCTGCTCACCCACGCGTACCGCGCGCGAGGACTTCGGGCGCTGCCCGGCCACGCTGACCTTGCCGGTCTCGATGGCCTGCTTGGCCAGGCTGCGGGTCTTGAAGAAACGGGCCGCCCACAACCAGATGTCCAGGCGGACACTGGGCGACAACGGGGAAAGCTCAGGCATCGGTGCGGACTACTCCGGTGGCTTGTTCAGAGGGCGCGGATGGTCGGGGTCGGTGCGGCAGCCGCTGCCCCCGATCAACGTGGGTACACCGGCGGACAGGTCCTGGCGCTGGCTGCCGACCAGGCACTCGGGACGGTCGGTCGGCCGCACCTGGGTATCGCCCAGCCGGTCACCTGTCGAACATGCGGCCAGTACAACGCCGATCAA
The DNA here is from genome assembly GCF_056861405.1 of Stenotrophomonas sp. 22DLJC03. Taxonomy (NCBI): domain Bacteria; kingdom Pseudomonadati; phylum Pseudomonadota; class Gammaproteobacteria; order Lysobacterales; family Lysobacteraceae; genus Stenotrophomonas; species Stenotrophomonas sp. 22DLJC03. Next base: position 992,987 of record NZ_JBSPUG010000001.1, on the reverse strand, counting down.
GGCCAACGTCATGCTCCGCTTCACCCGCAGTCGTTGATGCATTGCCACATCCCGCAAACCGGCTTGGTGCTAGTGTGCGCCTCCCGGGATTCGATCACCACTCCATGGCCAAAGCGCCGCTTGACCTGACCTCCGGCCCGATCGGCCGCAATCTCCTGCTGTTCTCCCTGCCGATCCTGGCCGGCAACATCGCGCAGTCGCTGAACGGTTCGGTGAATGCGGTATGGGTGGGGCGCTTCCTCGGCGAGGCGGCACTGACCGCCACCGCGAACGCCAACAACATCATGTTCTTCCTGATCGGCTCGGTGTTCGGCTTCGGCATGGCCTCGACCATCCTGATCGGCCAGGCCATCGGTGCGCGCGACATCGCGCAGGCGCGGCGCGTGGTCGGTACCAGCGCCACCTTCTTCATCGGCCTGTCGGTGATCATCGCCATCGCCGGCTGGTTCATGGCGCATCCGCTGCTGGCAGCGATGGGCACGCCGGCTGCCTCGCTGCCGCTGGCCGAGGCTTACCTGCAGATCATCTTCCTGGCGATGCCGACGCTGTACGCGTTCGCCTTCCTCACCGCCGCGCTGCGCGGTGCCGGTGATTCACGCACGCCGTTCCGTTTCCTGATGGTGTCGGTGGCGCTGGACATCCTGCTGAATCCGGTGCTGATCTTCGGCATGGGACCATTCCCCGCGCTGGGTATCGCAGGATCGGCCTGGGCCACGCTGGTCGCGCAGACGCTGTCGCTGGCCGGCCTGCTGCTGTACATGCGGCACAAGCGCCACACGTTGTGGCTGGGCCGTGACGACATGCGCCTGCTCAAGCTCGACCTGACCATCCTCAAGGCGCTGGTGATCAAGGGCGTCCCGATGGGCCTGCAGATGGTGCTGATCTCACTGTCGGTGATCCTGTTGATGACCATGGTCAACCAGTACGGCACCGACACCGGGGCCGGTTACGGCGCCGCGCTGCAATTGTGGAACTACCTGCAGATGCCGGCGATGGCAATCGGTGCGGCGTGCTCGACGATGGCCGCGCAGAACGTCGGCGCACAGCGCTGGGACCGCGTGCGCGGCACCGCGCGGCAGGGCGTGCTGTTCAACTTCCTGCTGACCGGCGCGCTGATCCTGCCGCTGGTGCTGTTCGATCGGCAGCTGCTGGCGCTGTTCCTGCCGCCGGCCAGCGAGGCGCTGGACATCGCCCGCCACCTCAACCATGTGGTGATCGGTTCGTTCCTGTTCTTCGGCGTCAGCTTCGTGATCTCCGGCGTGGTGCGCTCCACCGGCGCGGTGATTCCGCCGCTGCTGATCCTGGCCGGCTCGCTGTGGGGCGTGCGCGTACCGTTCGCCGAGCTGCTGCAGCCGTACTGGGGCGCCGATGCGATCTGGTGGAGCTTCCCGGTCAGCTCGCTGGTGTCGATGCTGCTGTCGCTGGCGTATTACCGCTGGGGTGGCTGGCGCAAGGCCACGATGATCGGCAAGCCGTCGCATGCCGAAGAACTGGCCACGCCGTCGGAGATTCCGGCCTGCCCGCCCTCGCCGGTGGCCGACCCAGATGCCGCACTGGAGTCCGCGCCGCCACGTTAGTACCGACCGCCGGTGATTACCACGGTAGTGCCGGCCGTTGGCCGGCAGCTTCATGCCTCTCCGGAAGCATCGCGCAACAGCCGGCCAGCGGCCGGCTCTACCGCTTCTTTTTCGCCGCGTTGAACTTAGCCGCTTCGCGCAGCAGCGCCTTCAACGCTGCGGCATCGGGCATCGCGCCTTCATGGATGTCGATCGCACGTCGCGTGTTGCCTTCCAGGCTGGCATTGAACAGGCCTTTCGGGTCGGCCAGCGCCGCACCATGGGCAAAGGTCAGCTTCAACGCCTGCTTGTAGGTTTCGCCAGTGCACAGGATGCCGTTGTGCTCCCACACCGGCGTGCCGCGCCACTTCCAGGTTTCCTGCACGTCGGGCAGCGCTTCATGGATCAACGCGCGCACGCGCGCCAGCGTTTCGGCACGCCAGTCGCCCAGCTCGGCGATGCGTGCATCGATCAGTTCGGCAGCCGGGGTTCCGGCATCGGTAGGATTCGGCGCGTGCGTGGCCATCAGCGGTTCTCGTCGGCAAGCAGATCGGAACGGTGGGCTTACATGCGCTCGCCGGGCAATGCCGCGGCCTGGCGCACCCAGTCAAGGAACCGGGCTTCATCCAGCACGCCGTCCTGTGCAATGTGCAGGTAGCGCGTGTCTGCGCTCCTGGACGGCTCGGGCGGTATCGGCTTCAGTGCGGCGCCCCGGAAAAATGCCACCTTGATGTAGCGGGTGAAGCAATGGAAGCTGAGGAACCAGCCCTCGCCCTTGGCAACCGCATACATCGGCGAATTCCACTTCACCGCCTTGTGCACGCCGGGCACGGCCTGCTCGATCAGCGCATCCAACCGCGCGCCGAGCGGTCGTTTCCAGTCCGGCATCGCCGCGATATAGGCCTGCACCGTAGCATCGCCCTCGCCCTTGGCGATCTGCGGGCTACCACCGGACAGCAGCTTGGGCGCGGTGGAGGGTGCGGTTCGCTTGGCAGGCATCGCACGGCACGTCCATCAGGATGAAACGGCAGCCTAGCGCGACGCGCGCCTGTCGGTCATGGCGCGGTGCGCCATCGGCTCAGTCCGCCTGACGGGCCAGGAACTGCCGCCAGTCCGGTAGCTTGCGGTGACGCCGCAGCGAGCGCATCAGGGCCGCCATCACGATACCGAACAGGGCACCGGCCAACAGACCGGCCAACAACAGCAGCACCAGCGGGCGCTCGCTGCCCTGCCACAACATCAGCCACATCAGTCCGGTCCAGAACAGCCCGAACAGCAGGCCCTGCACCAGTGCGTTGGTGGCGAAGCCGGCCAGGATCGGCGGCGGCAGTGCGATGCCCATGCGCCACAACAACCGGTGCAGCAACGGTGCCGACTGCACGCGCGCCAGCCCCTTGCCGTCAAGGAAGCGCAACGCCGACTGGATCACGGCGGGATAGCGTGGGTTGATCTCGTTCATCGCCTGATCGTGGCCGATGCGATGCCGGAAACGCAAACGGCCACCCGAAGGTGGCCGTCGCGGCAACAACCGAAGTTGTTTATCAGGCCTTGTCGGCCAGACGGGCAGCCTTGGCGGCAGCAGCGGCAGCCAGGTCTTCCTTGATGCGGGCAGCCTTGCCTTCCAGGCCACGCAGGTAGTACAGCTTGCCGGCGCGGACCTTACCACGACGCTTCACTTCGACCGAGTCGATGATGGCGCTGTGGGTCTGGAAGACGCGCTCGACGCCGTAGCCGTGCGAGATCTTGCGGACGGTGAACGAGGAGTTCAGGCCGCCGTTCTTGGTCGCGATGACAACGCCTTCATAGGCCTGCACGCGCTCGCGGGCACCTTCCTTCACCTTCACGTTGACGACAACGGTGTCGCCCTGGCTGAACTTCGGCAGTTCGCGGGTGATCTGGGCGGATTCGAATTCCGCGACGATGGACTTGTTCAGCTTGCTCATGGGTTACACCGATTCTTGTTCGGGTGGGCGTGTCGTTTCGACAACGTAGGCTGATGCAGTCACTGGACTGTGCTGCACGTTTGTTGTGGGTACTGCGCGCGCCGGCCGAAGCTGGCGGTAATTGGCCATGATAGCCGAAAAAGCCAGCCCTGCGCTAGGGGCTGGCCTTCTGTTTCCGGGCCTGGCGGGCCTGGTCGAGCAGTTTTCGGTCGGTCTTGCCCAGTGCCTGTTCATCCAGCAGGTCCGGGCGCCGATGCGCGGTCCGGACCAGCGACTGCTGGCGGCGCCAGGCGGCGATGGCCGCATGGTTGCCCGAGCGCAGCACCTCCGGCACGTCACCCAGCGGATGCTGGGCCGGCTGGCTGTAATGCGGGCAGTCGAGCAGGCCCAGGTCACCTTCGAAGCTGTCCTGGGCGGCCGATTCAGCATCGTTCAGGGCACCGTCCTGCAGACGGGCCACGGCGTCGATGATCACCGCCGCGCCCAGCTCACCGCCGGACAGCACGTAATCGCCAAGGGAAATCTCCTCGTCGACATTGGCTTCCAGGAAGCGCTCGTCGATGCCCTCGTAGCGGCCGCAGAGCAGGACCATGCGCGGCAACGCCGCCAGTTCCCGCACTTTGGCCTGGGTCAACGGCGCACCCTGCGGGCTGAGATGGATCACCCGCGCCGGGGTCGGATCAGCATCGCGGATCGCCTGCAGGCAGGCCTGCAGCGGCTCGATCAGCATCACCATGCCCGGGCCACCGCCGAACGGACGGTCGTCCACCCGGCGGTAGTTGCCTTCAGCGTAATCACGGGGGTTCCAGCCGTGCAGGCTGAACAGGCCCTTCTCCTGCGCACGCCCGACCACGCCCAGTCCGGCGGACTGGGCGAGGAACTCGGGGAACAGGGTGATGACGTCGAAACGCATGCTCACACTCAGAACTCGGGGTCCCAGTCGACCACGACCAGGTTGGCCTCGAAGTCGACCGACTTGACGAACTCCGGCAACACGAACGGAATCATCCGCTCACGATCGCCGCGCACGACCACCACATCGTTGGCGCCGGTGCTGAACAGGTGCGAGACCTGGCCCAGGGCAACGCCCTCGGTGGTCTTCACATCCAGGCCTTCAAGGTCGACCCAGTAATACTCATCGGCATTCGGCGGTGGCAGTGCACTGCGGGCCACGTAGACCTCGGTGCCATGCATCGCCTCGACCGTATCGCGATCTTCGATACCCGGAAAACGGGCCACCAGATGCTTGCCGCTGTCGCGGCCACGGGCGCCTTCAAGCGTCGATTCCTGCCCGTTGGGGCTGCGCAGGATCCACGGCTGGTAACGGAAAATAGCGGAACGCGGCTCGGTCCAGGACTCGAGCTTTATTTCGCCGCGCACACCAAAAGCGCCGACAATCCTGCCCAGCAGGATGCGGCGCTCGTTATCTTTCATCTGCGTTCAACCAGACGGGCCGCGCCAGGCGCGGCCCTTCGGGATCAGGCCGCAGCGGCCTGGGACTTGGCCGCTTCCTTGATCAGGTTGCGGACCTTTTCAGTCGGCTGGGCGCCGTTCTTGACCCAATGGTCAACACGGGCCAGATCCAGCTCGATGCGCTTCTCGCCACCCTGTGCAACCGGGTTGTAGAAGCCGACGCGCTCGATGTTGCGGCCATCACGGGCGCTGCGAACGTCGGTCACGATGATGTGGTAGAACGGACGCTTCTTGGCGCCGCCGCGGGTCAGTCGAATCTTGACCATGGTCTTTTTTTCCTATTGCCCAGTCGCCAGGATGGCGCGGTAAGCCGGCGATTATAGCGGCAGTGTCGGCCGGAGCCAACCCCGGGGTTGGCCAGCCGGGGTCAGATCCCTTTTGCAGGGGACAAGGGATCTGACCCCAATCCCCGCCAGGGCACCGCCGCCAGCACCGCCCTGCCCTGTTCCGCCAGCGCCTGCGAACCCGGCAGGGCATGCCCGTCGATGGCGTCCAGCGCCCACAGGCCGCTGGCGTTGCAGGCAAAGGCCGCCTTCACACCCCCCAGTTCAGCCAGCGCCAGCGGTCGCGTGGCCTGTGGGCCGGGCCAGTGCTGCTTCAGCAAGGCCTCGGCGGTACCGCGCAGGGCTGGCGCCTGCGGCCAGAGCAGCCGCTCACCATCGTGCAGGGCCAGGTTCCAGGTGCTGCCTTCACCCATTTCGCCATCGGCGGTAACGAACAGCACATCGTCGAAGCCGTCAGCCATTGCCGCGCGGCGCTCGGCGAACAGGCCGAAGGTGCCGACATGCTTGATGTGCGGCAGTTCGCGCTGCCAGGCCACGCTGCACACACGCTTGGGGGCGGCCAGCGTCACCGGCGAGGACACCGCCACCAGTACGTCCACCGGTACCACCGCCAGCGGATTGCGGAAATCGAAGTGGCGCGAGTACACCGTCACCCGCAGCGAGGCATCAGCCAGCCCAGCCAGCTGCAGGGCCTGCGCCATCCAGGCCTGCACCTGCGCCACAACCAGCTCGCTGCCGAACAGTTCACGCGTAGCGTGCGACAACCGCGCCAGATGCAGCTCCAGTCCCTGCACCGCCCCACCCCGCACCTGCAGCGAGGTGAAGTGGCCGTAGTTGACCAGCGCTGGCAGCAGATCCTCGACCTGTGCTGGCCGGCCGTTGCAGGTCACCGTCATTTCAGCAATGCCTGCGCCTGGCTCCACATGTCGTGCAGCACATCGGCGGCCGGTCGTGCCGGCGCCATCCATGCCGATTGCCCGGCCCAGGCCTGCATTGCGGCCAACCGGTTTTCCTGCGCTGCCTGCTTGCGCATCGGCGCGGTCAGGCCGCGCTGCACCGGGTACGGGCGCGGCGCCGGCGCACCTTCGGCGGCGGCAGCGCGCACGTAGGCCGTGGCAAGGCCGCGACCCAGGCGGCCACTGAAAGCACGGGTCGGCCAGGTGTCTTCTGGTTCGCTGGCCGCCAATCCATCGGCCCACGCCGAAGCGATCGCCGCTTCGGGCGTGCGCAGGAATGCAGTGCCGATCTGCACCGCGCTGGCACCCAGGGTGAGCGCGGCGGCAATGCCACGGCCATCGGCAATGCCACCGGCGGCGATCACCGGAATCTGCAGGTGGTCGGCCAGGCGTGGCAGCAGCGCGAACAGTCCAACCAGCTGACGCTCGGCCATCGCCGGATCAAATGAACCGCGATGACCACCGGCCTCCACGCCCTGCGCCACCACCGCGTCGGCGCCAGCATCCTGTGCAGCACGCGCTTCAGACAGCGTGGTCGCACAGGCAATCCAGGCAATGCCCGCATCCTTCAGTTGCTGCACGTGGCGCGGCGAAAGCACGCCCATGATGGTCGAGGCCACCTCCGGGCAGGCGGCCAGCAGCGCTGCGAACTGTTCTTCGAAACCGGCGGGCGTGGCGTCGGCAGCACTGGCCGGTACATCCGGTCCCCATTGCGCGAGGAAAGCACGACTGGCTGCCTCGGCGGCGACGTCACGGGTCGCTGCCGGGTCCGGCAACCACAGGTTCACCTGCGCCGGGCCGGTGGAGACGGCGCGGAAGTCATCCATCCAGCGGCCGATATCGGCTGGCGACGACAACACCGCGCCCATCGCGCCCATGCTGCCGGCATTGGCCAGCGCGGCCGACAACGGCACCGGGCAGGCACCGGCCATCGGTGCCAGCAGGATCGGAACGGAAACGTCGAAGCGCTGGCAGAACGCCTCGGCGCGGGAAGCAACAGCGGACATCTGCATGGCGGCCCATCGTTTCGGACAGGCCTCCATGGTGCGCGCAGAACAGGGGTAGAGTCGAGCTTGCTCGACTGTTTGATTGTTTGATGCGGCGCCTCGGCGCCGCCGCCCGAGCATGGGCTCGGGCGCTACATCAGAGTGCGGACGGGGCCCGTATCAACGGAACGGCATGCCGCGGCCGCCCATGGCGCCCATCATGCCCTTCATGCTGCGCATCATGCCCTTCATGCCGCCGCCGGCCATCTTGCTCATCATCTTTTCCATCTGCATGTACTGCTTCATGAGCTTGTTGACGTCGGCCGGGGTCACGCCCGAGCCCTTGGCGATGCGCGCGCGGCGCGAGCCATTGAGCAGGTTCGGGTTGCGCCGCTCCTTCTTGGTCATCGAGCTGATGATGGCGATCATGCGCGGCACTTCCTTGCCCTGGCTGACCTGCTGCTTCAGGTGGTCGGGGATGTTGCCCAGGCCCGGCAGCTTGTCCATCAGGCCGCCGATGCCGCCCATGTTCTGCATCTGCTCGAGCTGGTCGCGCATGTCGTTCAGGTCGAACTTCTTGCCCTTGGCGACCTTCTCGGCCAGCTTGGCGGCCTTGTCCTTGTCGACCTGCTGCTCGACCTGCTCGACCAGCGACAGCACGTCGCCCATGTCGAGGATGCGGCTGGCGATACGGTCCGGATGGAACACGTCCAGGCCTTCCGGCTTTTCGCTGACACCGACGAACTTGATCGGCTTGCCGGTGATGTAGCGCACGCTCAGCGCGGCACCGCCACGCGCGTCACCGTCGGTCTTGGTCAGCACCACGCCGGTGAGCGGCAGCGCATCGCCGAAGGCCTTGGCGGTGTTGGCCGCGTCCTGACCGGTCATGGCATCGACCACGAACAGCGTTTCGGCCGGGTTGACCGCCGCGTGCAGGGCCTTGATCTCGGCCATCATCGCTTCGTCGATGGCCAGGCGGCCGGCGGTATCGACCAGCAGCACGTCGACGAACGACTTGCGCGCATCGTCAATGGCGGCGCGGACGATGGCTTCCGGCTTCTGGTCGGCGCTGGACGGGAAGAACAGCACGCCGACCTGCTCGGCCAGGGTCTTCAGCTGTTCGATCGCGGCCGGACGGTAGACGTCGGCCGAGACCACCATCACCTTCTTTTTGCGCTTTTCCTTCAGGTGCTTGGCCAGCTTGCCCACGGTAGTGGTCTTGCCGGCGCCCTGCAGGCCCGCCATCAGGATGATCGCCGGGGCCGGGACATTCAGGTTCAGGTCGCTGGCTTCGGCGCCCATCACCGCGGTCAGCTCGTCGCGCACGACCTTGATCAGGGCCTGGCCCGGGGTCAGCGACTTCAGCACTTCCTGGCCGACCGCACGCACCTTGATGCGCTCGATCAGGGCCTGCACCACGGGCAGCGCGACGTCGGCTTCGAGCAGCGCAATGCGGACCTCGCGGGTCGCCTCGCGGATGTTCTCCTCGGTCAGGCGGCCGCGGCCACGCAGGCGCTCGATGGTGCCGGAAAGGCGCTGGGTCAGGGACTCGAACATGCGGTACGACCTGTCTGAAAACGGGGGACAATAAGGCAGACAGTATAACGGGTCCGCCCTGCCCGCCGGACTGCGACGCTGCGGCCGTCGCCACCACCGCGGGGGTATGCGAAACTGCAACGATGACAATCGTTCTCATCGCCGTCCTGCTCTACCTGGCTGCCAGTGCCCTGCTGGTGCGCGCGCTCGGCCGCGATGAAACCACCGGCTCCCCGGGCTGGCTGTGGCCGGCCCTGCCGGCAATGCTGCTGCATGGCGGCTACCATGTGATGGTGGCGATGCGCACCAACGGCGGGCCGGACATGCACTTCTTCGCCGCACTGTCGCTGGTCGGCCTGGGCATGGCCTGGCTGACCTCGCTGGTCGGTGCGCGCGGGCGCATGTCGGCACTGGGCGTGGTGGTGTTCCCGCTGGCCGCGGTACTGCTGCTGGCCTACCACGGCTACGGCCACGAACCGAGCAAGGTGCTGGGCTGGCGCCTGGCCAGCCACGCCTGGCTGGCGCTGCTGGCCTACGCCACGCTGAGCATCGCCGCGCTGCTGGCGATCATGCTGTGGCTGCAGGAGCGCGCCCTGCGTCGCCGCGAGTTCCGCCCGTGGCTGCGGGCGCTGCCGCCGCTGGCCGACCTGGAATCGCTGCTGTTCCGGGTGATCACCGTCGGCTTCGCGCTGCTGACCCTGACCCTGGTCACCGGCGTGCTGTTCGTCGACGACCTGCTGGCGCAGAAGCTGGTGCACAAGACCGTGCTGAGCGTGCTGTCGTGGATCGTATTCGGTGTGCTGCTGATCGGCCGCCGACGCTACGGCTGGCGCGGCATGAAAGCGGTGCACTGGACGCTGGCGGCGATGCTGTTGCTGTTGCTGGCGTTCTTCGGCAGCCAGTTCGTGATCGAACTGGTGTTCGGGCATTCGCGATAAAGGCGTGCCGACCAACGGTCGGCACCCACCCCGGTAGTGCTTGCCGCTGGCCGGCAATCGCAGATGGAGTAGCTCCACGCCATGCGTGGATGCCGTAGACGGTCAAGGCACCGGCTGGGCCAGGATCTTCCGTACCGAACGACCGCTGTTGGTAAGGATGTCGTCCACCTGCCAGCAGCCCTGGCCCTGGCGCTCCATCGGCAGGCGGGTCAGGTAGGCCGTATTCCATACCGAATAGCGCATTTCAACCTGGCCCGTCGTGGCCGAGATCTCTTTCCAGCTGTAACGCACCGGGCTGTCGATGTCACCGTCCTGGGCGTCCAGCCACGGATCGGAATCGATGGTGCAGATGCCTTCCTCACGCACCTGGCAGGCGCGCTCGCCACGCAGGGCCTTGGCGAAGGCCGGGCTGACCAGCGCCGGCGGCGGCTCCAGCAGATCGCCATTGCCGGTGGTTGCCTCGTAGAAGGCACGGGCCACAGCCACTGGTTCCTGGCAGGCCTGCGCGGCCTGCACGGCGGGGGCCAGCAGCAGCCCGGCGATCATGAACATCCCTGTCTTTCGCATGTATATCTCCTTGAGGTAGTGCCGGCCGCTGGCCGGCAACACAGGATCTCATGGCGTTGCCGGCCAGCGGCCGGCACTACCCGATATCACGCTTACAACCCGTAACGCTCGATCACGTCCAGGTGCGGCTGGCGATCCTGGTCACAGGCCTCGGCCAGGCGCAGCCAGCAGTGCGGGTGCGGCCACTTCGCGGTCTCCTGCTGCAGGAGGCGGTGCAGCGCCAGCGGCGCATGATCCTGCGGCTGGGCGACGGTGAACAGCACGCCCGGCAGGGTGCCCTCCTCCATGTCCGGATCGGTCACGGTGTAGTCCGCACGGCTGTGCGACCACACCTTCCAGCCCTGTGCCTCGGCGGCTTCGACGAAGGCATTCCACGCGTCTTCGCCCGGGTGCGCGCCGTCGACCAGCCAGCTGCGGGCAAAGCCGCCGCGCTCCAGCACATGCACCTGCGCATAGGTCGGGATGAAATGCTCGCGCGCTTCCTCTTCCTCCGGCGCCGGATGCACCAGCGCAGCGTCGAACACCACCCAGTCGCCCACCTGCTGCGCACGATTGGCCGGCGCGTTCTCGACGATGCGTGCGGTCACCGGGCCACTACGGCGTGCGTAGTATTCCATCGGCTCGCCATTCTCTTCGCTGCGGATGATCACCCAGCCCCACGGCTCCTCGACCACGCCGTCCTGGCTGGACAGCTCCATGCCGATCGCCGCCGCCGAGCGACGCACCGCGTCCCAGTCGCGTGCCGCGCTGGCCGCACTCATGTGGTCCCAGTGCGCGGCGTTGGGCTCTTCCAGCAACTCCACCAGCTGCGCATAGCTGGCCTGCGCCTCGCTGAAGCGACCGGTTTCCATGTACATCCGCGCCAGCGTGCCGCGTGCGCCATGCGAGCCCGGCGAGGCCGCCAGCAGCGCCTGCGCGGCCTGCTCCAGCGCCGGCCAGTCCGACACGCGGCGGGCGCGCTGCACCTCGCACCAGTGCGCGAACACCGGCACGCTGCCGCGATAGGTATCTGCCAGCTGGCGTAGGCCGTCGTCGTCGCCCTGCTCGGTCAGCCAGCGCATCAGCGTGTAGGCGGCCGGGCCATCGTCCTGCGCGTGCGCGCGCACGAAGCGCCACAGCAATGCGCGCGCTTCCGTCTGTGCACCACAGGCGCTCAGCGCAGAGGCGGCCATCTCGGCCAGCGCCTCATCATCTGGCAGCTGCGCCTGTGCCTGCAGCAGCCACTGCGCCTCACGTTCGGGATCGCGCGACTGATTCTGCTCCCCCTGCTCGTTCAGCCAAGCCAGCAGTTCAGCGGCCGGCACCGGCAGCGGTGCGACCTCCGGCAACGCATCGATGCGCGCAGCCAGGCCCGCCACCAGCGCAGCCGCACCGCGGTCCTGGCGCAGCTGCGCCAGATGGCTACGGGCAAGCTCCAGCTGGCGCTGCGCGACCCAGCGCGCGCCACGCTGCAGGGCCAGCTCCAGGCTCAGCGCGGCCACCTCGATCAGCAGGCGGTGCGAGCCGACGCGGGCGAAGTGTTCGATGATGGTATTGAAGCGCGTGCCCAGGTCCCAGGTATTGCGCGTCGGATCACGCTGGCATAGTGCGGCAGCTGTGTTCGCCCACAGCCGCCAGTATGTCGGCGTCAGCTCGCTCCACGGCACCAGCTGCTGCAGCGCCTCTTCGTCGCGGCCCAATTGAGCCAGCGCCCAGGCTTTGGACAAGCGGCGCGGCACCGTACAGTTGGCCGGCTCGTACTCGCCGGACGCGGCCACTTCGGCCTCGCGCTTCTCGATCAGTACCAGCGCTTCTTCGGCGCGGCCCATGCCCAACAGGATCTTGATCTGCATCTCCGGGAAGCTGTCGAACACTTCCTTGCCACAGGCTTCGATCGCATCCGACTGCACCTGCAGGTAGTCCAGCGCGTCCTGGCCGCGACCATCGTCAAGCAGTGCATCGGCCTTCTCGCAGCTCAGGCACTGGAAGCAGGCCCAGCTCGGGTCGATGCGACCCAGTGTTTCATCGCACACCTCGATACGTTCCGGCACCCAGCCGGGGCCATCGATGTTGCCGTAGCAGGCAGCCAGGTCCTGGGTCACGCAGATCGACTGCGGGCATTCCAGGGTGTCCTCGCGGTGCGCACGCTCGAACAGCGCCACGGCTTCGCCCAGCGCGCTTTCACCTTCGACGCGGTTGCCGACGCGGTTGCGCAGTGCCCAGTGGCCGACGTAGACATCGACCCAGGGGTTGTCCAGCGCCTTGCCCAGCGCACGCGCTTCGGGCAGCAGTGCGTCAACGCGGTCGACCTGCAGTTCGCTGACCTCGTCGGCGAGACGGTTCAGCAGGTGCGCGTTCTGCGCCTGGCCGGCCTGGCGCAGGTCACCCTGCAGTTTTTCGACCCAGTTCCAGATGTCCATGGGGTAAATGCTCCTGTCTAGCGAAGGCTGGATGAGAGGGGGTGGTGCTCAGCGCAGCATCTGCTGCAGGGCACCGGCAATATCGGCGAAGGCGCCATTGAGATCCGGGCCGGGCGTGGCGGCCGTGCGAGCCAGCGGACGGCCCTGCGCGGCGACGATGATCTTCAGCGAACGCAACAGGCGTGCAGCGGCTTCGGCCTGCGGATGTCCGTCGCGCTGGGCGCGCAGCAGGGCCTGCACCGCCGGGTTGTCGAGATTGAGGTACAGCCGCGACGGCGCGCGCGATTCGATGCGCGCGGTGAACTGCCGGGCCAGGCGCAGCGCCGCCATTGAAACGCGCTTGTCGTTCTCGTCGTCTTCCAGGCGCTGCTTCAGCTCTGCCTCGCGGTCGGGCACCACCACTACCGGCAGCGCCTCCGGGCTGAAGCGTGCGGGCAGCAGCTGTTCACCATCGCCCAGCTGCTCGCGCAGCCACGCCAGCTGCGTCTCATCAAGACTGTCATCGGTACGGAACAGCGCGCGATTGCCCTGCTCGGTGCCGAGTTCGACCAGACGCAGGCCCTTGGCCTGGGCCCAGCGCCGCAGGAACGGCACCACCGCATAGCGATGGCCGTGCGCCACCGGTACGCCCATCGCGCGGAACAGCATTTCCTCGAAGCCGCCGCCGTTGTCGAGGATGACGTGCACCGCGCCACGTGCCGGCAACGCGCTGGCCGGCAGGTCGCCCTGCGAGGTCGGCACGCGAACATGCTCCAGCAGCAGTTCGAACAGGCGGTCATCACACAGCGCCGCGCCCAGCAGTGCCTCGTTGTGGCGGCTCAGCACGCGCCGCCAGGCTTCCGGCTGTTGCCGTGCAACGTCGGCCAGGCCATCGATCAGCGCTTCCAGCAGTGCATGCTGCACGGCGCGGTACTGGTCGTCACGCTGCAGGTCCTCGCGGCTGGCAGTGGGCGTCAGCCGCGAGGATTCGATCACACCGCCAATGAAGCCGGCCCACGGCGGCAGCAGGTCGCGCGCATCGTCGTCCAGCAGCATCCCGCGCACGAACACCGACAGGTTGCGATTGTCGCTGGTGCCGTAGGTGGCACCGTCCTGCACCCATAACATGCCTGTGGCATCGCTGCTGCCGTCCGCGCGCAGCGGCACGGTCACGATGGGCTCGAAATCATGCTCGAAGCGCGCCGCGAACTGCAGCGCCTGGCGCCGCGCCTGCACCGGATGCACGGCGACCTCCCCCTGGCCGCGCCACGGCGGCGGCTCAGGGTTGAGCGCCTCGGCCCCGGCGCCGATGAAGATCGGCTCGGACAGCAGCGCGCAATAGCGGCCCAGCACCTCGTGCAGGCGCGCTTCGTTGGCCAGTGGCAGGAAATCCGGATGCAGCTCCAGCTCCACCTCGGTGCCAACCGCACGCGCAGGCATTTCACTGACGGTGTACTGCTCGGCGTTGCTGGACACGTACAGGTGCCCCAGCTCCGGCGTCTGGTACGAGGTGGTGCGCACGCTGACCCGGCGTGCCAGCACGAACGCCGACAGGAAGCCGAGGCCGAACATGCCGATCAGGCCTTCATCGTCCTCGCCGCCCTGGCGCAGGCCACGGGTGTAGCCAACGCCGACAGTGGCCAGGTAATCATGGATCTCCTGGCGGGTCAGGCCGGCGCCGGTATCGCTGATGCGCAGCACGCCAGCGGCGGCATCGACCTGCACCGAAATGCGCGAGGGCACCTCGACGCCAGGCTGTTCAATGCGACGGCGGATGATCGAGTCGTGCGCGTTCTGCACCAGCTCGCGCAGCGCCACCACCGGGGTGGAATACAGGTGCTTGCCCAGCACCGTCATCAGTCCATTGAGATCGACCCCGGCGCGACGAATTTCGGCGTTGGGGGCGGTGAGTGCGGTGTCCTGCATGTAATCGGTTACTCCTGGGCACGGAAAGACGCCAGAGGGCGCCTTCGTCGAGCGGGAAAAACTAGCACAGGGAGGCTGACCGTTGCCGTGTTTGAGGTCGTATTCCAGATCCGCGCCGGTAGCGCCGGGCATGGTCCGGCGCTACCGGCGCGGTCACGCCGCGTCGATGGCCTCGGACAGGCGCTCCACTGCGATCACTTCCATGCCCTTCACCGAACCACCCTTGGGCGCATTGGCCTTGGGCACGATGGCGCGCTTGAAACCATGGGTGGCGGCTTCGCGCAGGCGGTCCTCGCCGTTGGGCACCGGGCGGATCTCGCCGGACAGGCCGACTTCGCCAAAAGCAATCGTCTTTTCCGCCAGCGGGCGGTCCTGCAGCGAGGACAGAACCGCCAGCAGCACCGGCAGATCGGCCGCGGTTTCCTGCACGCGGATGCCACCCACGACATTCACGAACACGTCCTGGTCGCCGACCAGCACGCCGCCGTGGCGATGCAGTACCGCCAGCAGCATCGCCAGGCGGTTCTGCTCCAGGCCGACCGCGACACGGCGCGGGTTTGACAGCGGCGAGGCATCGACCAGCGCCTGTACTTCCACCAGCAGCGGCCGCGTGCCCTCGCGGGTGACCATGACGCAACTGCCCGGCTGGTGGGTGCTGCCACCAGACAGGAAGATCGCCGACGGGTTGGAGACCTCCTTCAGGCCCTTGTCGCCCATCGCGAACACGCCCAGCTCGTTGACCGCACCGAAGCGGTTCTTGAACGCGCGCAACAGGCGGAAGCGACTGCCGCTCTCACCCTCGAAATACAGCACCGCATCGACCATGTGCTCCAGCACGCGCGGGCCGGCGATGCCGCCCTCCTTGGTCACGTGGCCGACCAGGAACACGGCGGTGCCGGTCTCCTTGGCGAAGCGCACCAGCCGTGCCGCGCTCTCGCGCACCTGGCTGACCGAGCCCGGCGCGGCGGTCAGGCTCTCGGTCCACAGGGTCTGCACGGAGTCGGCCACGATCAGCCGCGGGCCGGCCTTGGACGCGTGTTGCAGGATCGATTCGACCCCGGTCTCGGCCAGCGCGTTGACGCCGTCCAGCGGCAGCTCCAGGCGGTGCGCGCGACCGGCCACCTGGGCCAGTGATTCCTCGCCGGTGACGTACAGCACCGGCAGCACGGCGGCCATCTTCGCCACTGCCTGCAACAGCAGTGTCGATTTTCCGATGCCCGGGTCGCCACCGACCAGCACCACCGCGCCCTCGACCAGGCCACCACCCAGCACGCGATCGAACTCGCCGATGCCGGTCGAGACCCGGCGATGCTCGGTCTGCTCGACGTCCTTCAGCGCGGTGATCTTTGGCGGGTCGATCTTGCCGGCCCAGCCGGCCCGGCGCGAGGCCGGCGCCTTGGCCGCCGCCGCGCTTTCCAGCACGATTTCCGACAGCGAGTTCCAGGCGTTGCACTCGGTGCACTGGCCCTGCCACTTGCTGAATTCGGCGCCGCATTCATTGCAGACGTAGGCGGTGCGGGCTTTAGCCATCGGATGATTTCCAGCAACGGGAACAGGCGTGGCAGGATAGCCGAGCCGGGTCGCAGCTGCTGCGACCGCTCAAGTCCCGCCCACCTGCGCCGATAGGGGTCGCGGGCGTGCGCCTTGCGGGCGCCCCTCCCTCCCCCACTGGATCCGACATGACTGGCAGTTACAGTCAGAGCCTGGTCACCATCTCCCTGCTGGTGGCCATTCTTGCTTCGTACACGGCGCTGGACATGGCCGGCCGGCTGGCCACGGCCGAAGGCCGCGTGGCGCGCTGGTGGCTGGCCGGTGGCGCGGCGGCGATGGGCCTGGGCATCTGGTCGATGCACTTCATCGGCATGCTCGCCTTCGACCTGCCGATCCCGGTCGGCTACGACCTCGGCATCACCCTGTACTCGCTGGCAGTGTCGATCGGTGCTTCGGCCTATGCACTGTGGCTGGTGTCGCGGCCCAGCCTGCCGTGGCGGCGGCTGCTGGCCGGGGCGGTGCTGATGGGGCTGGGCATCGCCACCATGCACTACCTGGGCATGGCCGCGATGCGCATGCAGCCGGGTATCGACTACCACCCAGGCTGGTTCGCCGCTTCCATTGCGGTGGCCATCGGTGCCGCAGGTGCGGCGCTGTGGATTGCCTTCCGGCTGCGGGCCGAGCAGCGCAACACGCTGCGCCTGCGCGCCCTGGCCTCGCTGGTGATGGGGCTCGCCATCGTCGGCATGCATTACACCGGCATGGCCGCCGCACGTTTCCCTGAAGGCAGCATCTGCGGCGCGGTCGGCAGTGGCGGCATCGACACCCGCTGGCTGGCGGTGCTGGTGATCGTCACCACCGTGGCCACGCTGGGCATCGCTCTGGTCGCCTCGCTGTTCGACCGGCAGATGCGCGTGCGCACCGGCCTGCTGGCCGATTCGCTGGCGCACGCCAACGACAAGCTGATCCAGGCCGCCCTGCATGACCCGTTGACCCAGCTGCCGAACCGCATGCTGCTGCAGGACCGCATCGAGCAGGCCATCGAGAAGGCGCACCGTCGTGGCCGCGCGGTGGCGGTGATGTTCTGCGACCTGGACGGCTTCAAGGCGGTCAACGATGCCTACGGCCACCAATTGGGCGACCGCCTGCTGGTGGCGGTGGCACAGCGCATCGGCGGCCTGCTGCGGCCGCAGGACACCTTCGCCCGCCTCGGCGGCGACGAGTTCGTGATCGTGCTGGCCATCGATATCCCGGACGACGCGGTGGTGGTGGCCGAACGCATCATCGCCGCCGCCGGCGAGCCGTTCACGCTGGATGCGGCCGAACTGCAGGTCAGCGCCAGTCTCGGCATCGCCCTGTACCCGGACGATGCCAGCAACGAGCGCGAGCTGATGGCGCACGCCGACGCGGCGATGTACCACACCAAGGAAACCGGCCGTAACGGCTATACCTTCTTCACTCCGTCGATGCAGCTCAGTGCCAACCGCCAGCTGCGCCTGCTGCAGGACCTGCGCAAGGCGATCGCGCGTGACGAGCTGCTGCTGCACTACCAGCCGAAGTTCCCGGCCGCTGGCGCACCGGCTACCGGCGCCGAGGCCCTGCTGCGCTGGCAGCACCCGGAACTGGGCCTGCTGGCGCCCGATGTGTTCATTCCCATCGCCGAGCGCAGCGGCCTGATCCTGCCGATCGGCGACTGGGTACTGGACCGCGCCTGTGCGCAGCTGCGTGCATGGCACGAGGCCGGGCATACGGAATGGTCGATGGCGGTGAACCTGTCGCCGCTGCAGTTCGCCTCGCCGGCGCTGCTGGACAGCGTGCGCGAGGTGCTGCAACGGCACCGGATCGAACCGGCGCGGCTGACCCTGGAAATCACCGAGACCACGGCGATGAAGGATGTCGACGCCAGCCTGGCGATCCTCAACGATCTGACCGCGATGGGCGTGCATATCGCCATCGACGATTTCGGCACCGGCTACTCCAGCCTGCTGTACCTGAAGCGGATGCCGGCCACCGAACTCAAGATCGACCGTGCGTTCGTGCACGACCTGGAGCGCAACGACGAGGACGCCGCCATCGTGTCGTCGATCATCGCGCTGGGCCGCACCCTGCAGTTGCAGGTGGTGGCCGAAGGCGTGGAGACCCAGGCACAGCGTGAGTACCTGAGCGAACTGGGTTGCGACCAGTTGCAGGGCTACCACCTGGGGCGGCCGATGGAAGCGGACGAGTTCCTGCGCCGGGTGGGTTGAGCCGGCGGTTCATCCACGCATGCCGTGGATCTACGGGTAGTGCCGGCCGCTGGCCGGCTTCCCGCAATTGCCGGCCAGCGGCCGGCACTACCACCACACACCTGCCATGTCCGGCGGCATTGATGCGTCGCCGGGCATCACCCGGCGCTACCAGTAAACAAAAAGGCCGCCCGAGGGCGGCCTTTCTGCGTGGCAACGTCGCGAAGACGTCAGTGCATCATGTGCACGTTCATGTTGTGCATGACCCACAGGGTACCGACCACGATGATGCCGATCACCACCACGGTGAAGGCCGCAGCGTTGACGTTCCAGCGGCTTTCCGAAGAGCGGTCCAGGTGCAGGAAGAACACCAGGTGGACCAGCATCTGCAGTACCGCGGTGATCGCGATCACCACACCGTTGACGGTGCGCGAGAAGTCGCCCGACATCACCATCCAGAACGGGATGACGGTCAGCACCACCGCCAGCACGAAGCCGATCAGGTACGACTTCACGCTGCCATGGCTTTCGCCGCCGGCGGCATGGTCGTGTGCATGGTTGTCATGTGCCATTACAGCGCTCCATTGAGGTAGACGACGGAGAACACGCCGATCCAGATCAGGTCCAGGAAGTGCCAGAACAGGCTCAGGCACGCCATGCGGGTCTTGTTGGTCGGGGTCAGGCCGTACTTCTTCAGCTGCACGAACATCACCAGCAGCCACAGCAGGCCGGCGCTGACGTGCAGGCCGTGGGTACCGACCAGGGCGAAGAACGCCGACAGGAAGGCACTACGGTCCGGACCATAGCCCTGATGGATCAGGTGCTGGAATTCCCACACTTCCATGCACATGAAGCCGAAGCCCAGCAGCCAGGTGATGCCCAGCCACAGGTACATCTGGCCCATCTGCTTGCGGTGCATGGCAATCATGCCCAGGCCGAAGGTCAGCGAGGAGGTCAGCAGCAGCGCGGTTTCCCATGCCACGAACGGCAGTTCGAACAGGTCCTTCGCGGTCGGGCCACCATCGGTACCGCCGGCCAGCACCACATAGGTGGCGAACAGCGAGGCGAAGATGAGGCAGTCGCTCATCAGGTACACCCAGAAACCGAAGACGGTGTTGCCGCCGGTGTCGTGGTGCTCGTGGTCGTCATGGCCATGGGCCGCCGCTTGCGCGGCGTGCCCGTGGCTCAGGGTCGAGGTATTGGTGCTCATGCCTTCAGCTCCGACTTCACCAGGCCCTGGGATTCCAGGTGCTTGCGGTGTTCGTTCTCGATGCGTTCCACCTCGGCAGCCGGGACCCAGTAGTCCACGTCCTGGTCGAAGGTGCGGTAGATGAACGTGGCGATCATGCCGACGAAGCCGACGATGGCCAGCCACCAGATGTGCCAGATCATCGCGAAGCCGAACACCAGGCTGAAGGCACCGATGACAACGCCCGTGCCGGTGTTGCGCGGCATGTGGATGTCGGTGTACTTGGCCGGCTTCGGCCAGGCTTCACCACGCTGCTTGCGCTCCCAGAAATCGTCCAGCTCGGTGACTTCCGGCAGGCTGCCGAAGTTGTAGAAGGCCGGCGGCGAAGAGGTTTCCCACTCCAGCGTACGGGCATCCCACGGGTCGCCGGTCAGGTCGGCGGTCTTCTTGCGGTCGCGGATCGACACGGCCACCTGGATGATCTGGCACAGGATGCCGGCACCCACGATGAAGGCACCTGCGGCAGCCACCAGCAGCAGCGGCTCGTAGGCCGGGTTGACCGTGCTCTGCAGACGACGGGTCATGCCCATGAAGCCCAGCACGTACATCGGCATGAAGGTCACGTAGAAGCCGATGAACCAGCACCAGAACGCGCACTTGCCCCAGAACTCATTGAGGCGGAAGCCGAACATCTTCGGCCACCAGTAGGTGATGCCGGCGAACATGCCGAACACCACGCCGCCGATGATGACGTTGTGGAAGTGGGCGATCAGGAACAGGCTGTTGTGCAGCACGAAGTCGATGGCCGGGATCGCCAGCATCACGCCGGTCATGCCACCGATGGTGAAGGTGACCATGAAGCCGATGGTCCACAGCACGGGCGTGGTGAACTGCACGCGACCGCGGAACATGGTGAACAGCCAGTTGAAGATCTTCACGCCGGTCGGGATCGAAATGATCATCGTCGTGATGCCGAAGAAGGCATTGACGTTGGCACCCGAACCCATGGTGAAGAAGTGGTGCAGCCACACGATGAACGACAGCACGCCGATGCAGGCGGTGGCGTAGACCATGCCCTTGTAGCCGAACAGCGCCTTGCGCGAGAAGGTCGCGATGACTTCGGAGAACACACCGAACGCCGGCAGCACCAGGATATAGACTTCCGGGTGACCCCAGATCCAGATCAGGTTGATGTACAGCATGGCGTTGCCGCCACCGTCATTGGTGAAGAAGTGCGTACCCAGGTAACGGTCCAGGGTCAGCAGCACCAGGGTGATGGTCAGTACCGGGAAAGCCGCGACGATCAGCACGTTGGTCACCAGGGCGGTCCAGGTGAACACCGGCATCTGCATCAGCTTCATGCTGGGGGTACGCATCTTCAGGATGGTGATGAAGAAGTTGATACCGCTCAGCGTGGTACCCAGGCCTGCGACCTGTAGCCCCCAGATGTAGTAGTCCATGCCTACGCTTGGACTGTATTCGATGCCAGACAGTGGCGGGAACGCCAGCCAGCCGGTGGCAGCGAACTCACCGATCCACAGCGACAGCATGATCAGCACCGCGCCGGACACGAACAGCCAGAAGCTGAGCGAGTTGACGAACGGGAACGCGACGTCGCGCGCACCGATCTGCAGCGGCACGGCCAGGTTCATCAGGCCGGTGATCAGCGGCATCGCCACGAAGAAGATCATGATCACGCCGTGGGCGGTGAAGATCTGGTCGTAGTGGTGCGGCGGCAGGTAACCCTCGGACCCGCCGACGGCAAGCGCCTGCTGGGTACGCATCATGATCGCGTCGGAGAAACCGCGCAGCAGCATGACGAAGGCGACGATGAGGTACATCACGCCGATCTTCTTGTGATCCACCGAGGTGAACCACTCCTTCCACAGATAGCCCCACAGCTTGAACTTGGTGATCAGGGCCATCACGCCCAGGCCACCCAGTACTGCGCCGATCAACGTCGTCAGGACGATCGGATCGTGGGGGATCGACTCAATAGAGAGTTTTCCCAACATGTTCATTCTCCCGAGCCCGCGTGGCCGGCATGGCCTGCGTGTTCGTGTTCGTTGGCATCCAGGTTTTCACCCGATTCCTTGGAATCATGTGCATCACTGGGGGCATGGCCCTCGTGCGCTTCATGGCTGGCGGCATCGGCAGCGGCGGCACCGGCGTGCGAGTGCTTCATGCCGTAATGCTTGTTGTCGCCCATGTGCTTGGCGAGGACCCAGTCGAACAGGCCTTCTTCGGTCTTGCCGAAGTAGGTGACCGGATACCACTCGGCGTTGCGCGCATCACCCAGGGCCTTGAACGAAGCCTTGTCCAGGGTCTGATCGCCGGCGCGGACCTGGTCCAGCCACTGGCGGTATTCGGCATCGGTGACCGAGTAGGCGGTGAAATGCATCTTGGCGAAGCCCGCGCCGCTGTAGTGCGAGGACATGCCCGGGAATTCACCGGTCTCGTTGGCGATCAGATGGAGCTTGGTCTCCATCGCAGCCATCGAGTAGATCATGCTGCCCAGGTGCGGGATGAAGAAGGCATTCATCACCGTATCGGACGTGATCTTGAAGTTCAGCGGCGTGTTGACCGGGAACTTGATTTCGTTGACGACCGCCACCTTCTCTTCCGGATAGATGAACAGCCACTTCCAGTCCAGCGAGATCGCCTCGATGGTGACCGGCTTGACGTCCGATTCCAGCGGCTTGTACGGGTCCAGCGCGTGCGACGAACGCCAGGTCAGGACCGCCAGCACCAGCACGATCATGCAGGGAATGGACCACACCACCACCTCGATCGCCGTCGAGTGGGACCACTTCGGCTCGTAGCGGGCCTTGGTGTTGGAGGCGCGATACTTCCACGCGAAGGTCAGGGTCATGATGATGACCGGGATGACGACCAGCAGCATGAGCACGGTAGCCGTGATCAGCAGGGTCTTCTCATCCTGGCCGATCTGGCCCTTCGGACTGAGGATGGCCACGGCATCGCAGCCGGTGAGCATCACCAGCAACGACAGCAGCAGGCCCGGGCGCAACCAGCGCCCAAGGGTTTTCAACGGAATCATCGGTCGATCCAATTGCGAGGGAATGCCGTTCCCCGTCCTGCCTGTTCCGGCCAAAGCCGGTCCCACCTGTCCGGAAGACAGGCAGGGAGGTGGGGTCGAGTCAGCCTTTCAATTTTAGGCCGTCACGCACCATTTAAGAAAGGCATTGACAATGATCGAGCGCAGGAAAGGCCTGATTCTGACTGCGACACGTTGTCGCACTGCGTGGCATGGCGGGCAGAACGCCCGAGCGCAGCATCCTGGCACCGGGCGATGGCGGGGGCTCCGACCGGGTTCGGCAAAGTCTACTGAACCTGTTCAGGCATGCTTGCCGGGGCATGGACATGGGATGCTCCACGCAGGAGGAAGGCCCATGGACAAGATCGACTTCAAGCGACGCGATCGCGCGCTGTACCAGCCCCCGGCGGGCCGGTTCGTGACGGTGAACGTACCGCCGCTGCCCTACCTGATGGTCGACGGCCACGGCGACCCGAACACCGCCCCGGCCTACCTGCAGGCGGTGCAGTGGCTGTACGCGGTGAGCTATGCGCTGAAGTTCGCGTTGAAAGCCGACGGACAGGACTACGTGGTGCCGCCCTTGGAAGCGCTGTGGACGGCCGAGGATCCCGCCAGCTTCGTGGCACGCCGCAAGGATGAGTGGGTGTGGACGGTAATGATCCGTACGCCGGAGGGGATCAGTCCAGAGCAGCTGGAGGCTGCCCTCGGCAAGGCGCGGAAGAAGCTGGGTGAGGCGCCGGCCAGCCTTCGCCATGAAACGCTCGAGGAAGGTCTCTGCCTGCAGACCCTGCATGTGGGTGCCTACGATGACGAAGGGCCGATCCTGGCGCATCTTCATGACGAGCTGATGCCTGCTCTGGGATATGCCTTTGCCGGCCCCCATCACGAGATCTACCTGAGCGACCCGCGCAGGACCGAAGCCGCTCGGCTGAAGACCGTGCTGCGGCAGCCGGTGCGCTTGCGCCCTGGTGAGGGCTCACGCCCATGACACAAGGAACGCCATGCGCCTGATTGCCAGACTGCTGCACTGGACCACCCTGCCCGCTGGGCGCCGCGTGATGGCCGTGCTCGGTACGGTGCTGGTGATCGTGCTGGCCTGCAGTCCGGATCTGCTGCCGTTGTTGCCGGTGGTGGATGCGCTGGGGCTGGATGTGCTGGCGCTGTTGCTGGGTGCACAGGTGATGGCGATGCTGCCTTGGTTGCGGGAGGCTGGCCTGCGATCTGCGCGTGTGTTGCGGCGGTTGCTGCTGGGTGTAATGGCCGGTGCGGTGGGCGGGTACCTGCGGCAGCTCGCGTGGTGGTTGGCGCGGGATGCGGTGATGGTGAGGCGCCAATGAAGGTGTGTTTCCATGGGTGAAGCTGCCGACCGGCCATTGCCCGTGGGCACAAACAAAAAGCCCCGACCAAGGTCGGGGCTTTTCATGCAACTGGTGCCGGAAACAGGAGTCGAACCTGCGACCTACGCATTACGAATGCGCCGCTCTACCAACTGAGCTATTCCGGCGTAGCAGGGAATTGTAGGGCGTGCTGTTCGGTAGGTCAATCCAAGTCCGGCCATTGCGACTACCCCCGCTTGCCCCTGCCGCGGCGGATCGACTGCACTGTCAGGAAAGCGATGAACAGGCAGAAGAATGCGAATCCCGCCAAGGCTACATCGTGCATGCCTCCCAGCTGTCCAGCCATTCCCCGGTTCCACAGGTAACGGATCGCTAGAATAACGATAAGCAGCGTCACCACCAGATTGACCCACTTCATATTGGCTCTGAACATAGATTACTCACAGGTGCAGGAATCGTCGGCGGTCTGCTTGGCGCCCTTGATCGTACTCAATACATCCGAATCTGTCGCCTTACCTCTCAGCATCCCGCGAACACCACGCAATGCGCCTGAGTAGGTAGTGACCTTGGAGGCCAATCGCCCAAACTCGGCACCATGTGCGCCAAGCAATGCTCCGCCCACCTGCTCGTAACTCGACGGCCGCTCGATGCCGTCGAATGCGGTCATGAACCCATTGACGCCATCATTGATGCTTGCATATCCGTTCGCCGCCACGGCCATTGAACCCAATACAACTTCCGACTGCTCGCCGGCCGCGGCGATCGCCGCACTAGACAACGCCATTGACATCGTCGCGTAGCCTTCGACCACATCGGCTACGCCCAGCACGGCCCCCAACAGGTCAACCTTTTTCTCGTCTTCTCCGCACTCGGCCAGGCCCAGCGGATCGACCCGGCTGAGCGGATTGCTGCCTACGTAAGCGTAGGTATTGGTACCCGCTGCCAATCCCACGGGATCGCTCTGCACATAGCGGGCAATGCTTGCATCGTAGTCGCGGAAGCCGTTGTACCAGAGCCCGGTCTCTGCATCCTGATACTGCCCCGGGAAACCGATGTTCAAGCCACCAATGTCGTCCTGCTGCACGCTGCGGCCAAACGCATAGTTGTAGGCCTTCCAGACTGTGGCACGGTTGCCGTTGCTGACGAATTCAGGACGCCCCAGGTGATCGGTGTGGACGAAGTTGACCTGACCGCTGCGCCCCAACCCCACCAGCTCGGTGCCGAACCAGAAGTAGTTCGACCATGCACCATTCTTCAACTCGGCCAGCATCTGGTTCTGCCCGGCATAGAAGTAATGGGTGGTTTCGTTGGCGTTGACCTTCGCCACCCGTTGACCCTGAGCATTGAGCACATAGTCGGTGATGAATCCAGCCACGTTGCTGCGACTCATGCGATTGAATGGAGTGTAGTCGAAGGTCGTGACCCGGCTGCCGGCCGTCTCGCTGATGCGATTGCCGAGCGCATCATACTGATAGACCCGGCTGCCATCCTGGTTGGTGTAGTTCAGTACCCGGTTGCTGCTTGGGTCGATGCCGTACTGGGTCAACTGATTTCCAGCTTGATAGCGGTTGTGGTTGCCACCGGCATCGTAAGTCAACTGGTTGCTGACCCCAAAGCGGCTCAGACTGGTCAACCGGCTCAGCGCGTCGTATCCGATGGTCTGAGTCATGCTCGGAGTGACTGTATCGACGATGCCGGTGATCTCACCATCGGCGCTGTACTGGTAGTCCCAATAACTCAGCTTGGCGCTGTTCGGGCCCCAGACCGACATGGCGGTCAGGCGCCCGTCCAGATCATGGTTGTAGCCGCGCACCAGGCCGTTGCCGTAGGCCATGTGCGCGCGCGCGCCCGTGGCTTTCCAAGCTGCCTGGGTAATCACCGGCATGGTCGCTCCATCGACCACTGCGGATAACGAGGTCAGGTGGCCGCCTGTGTCGTAGCCGTAGTTGGCCTTGTCGCCATTGGGATAGGTGATCTCGCTGAGGCGGCCGATGCCATCATAGGCATATGTAGTGCTGTGGTCGGTCTGCTGCCCATGGGCCAGAGTAAAGTCGCGCCGGATCCATACCTGGCCACTGGGAACGAAGGCGAAGTGAGTGGATGACTCCGGTGCAGCCAGCCCACACAGCCGGCCCTTGCCCCAAGCGCACCAGTCGTAGCTGAAGTCCTGCCGCTGCCCCTCCGATTCGATCGAGGCCAGCCGCCCCAGTCCATCGTAACTGTAGCCAACGGTGCTGCCATCATTGCGCGTCGTCACCGTCCGCTGGCCCGCTGCATTGTACTGATGGATGGTAGTGCCAGTGTCCGCGCTCACCTGTTTGAGCAGCTGGCCGAAGCCATCGTGCTCATACGTCGTCGCCAATCCGCGAGGATCAATTACCTGGACCGGGCGATCACCGAGGTCATAGGACAAGCTGGTACTGCCACCGGCGGCGTCGATCGACCGCACCACCCGTCCAAGCGGATCATAGCTCAAGCGGGTGACCCGATTCTGCGAATCGGTGATCTGGGTTACCCGCCCTTCGGCATCGTAGGCGTAGCGGATGTTCTGTCCATTGTTGCCGCGTTCGGCGACGACGCGGCCCAATTCGTCATAATCGTAGTTGACGCTGAAGGTCACCGCGTTCAACCCCATCATGGTCAGCGCAATCATGGACATCAGCGGGCTCCTTCCAAAGTGTCCAGCCACACGGGCGGGGTAACGATCATCGGCTCCTGACAATCGAGGCTGCCGGGTCCACCCGGGCAGTACCAATCAAGGTTCTCCACCACGATGCCCACATACGGATTGGGCCCCCATGCAGTACCGCTGGTCGCCATCCGCGCGACATAGTTGTAAGTCCCAATACCCACACCGTTGTGATACGGAGCCACGTCGAACTCGAAGGTGGCGACACCACCCGGCGGGACCGGTGCCGACAGGCCGTGTGACTGGGTGAGGAAGTCTTGCCCCCAGGCAAGGTAGGTATTGCCGTCCCACGTAACGTTACCGGTGTTGCGCACCTGCGCCGTCAAGGTCACCTGTTGGCCGTTGTAGATGTGGGTCGACGACGCGTTGAAGGTTATGAACTCCGCATTGCGTACGATCGACGGAACGGTGAACGTTCCCGAACGGTTGATGGTTAGGTTTGCTTGGCCGACCGGAGAGATGCCATGTACGTGGATAGACTTGCCGCCGTGCGTCTGGCGCAGGCCAGCATCCAACGGAAGCTTGAACCAATAGGCAGAGCCCTTTGCCTGGCAGGCGTTGGCAACATTTCCATCGGTGGGCAGGTTGGCGCGCCCGCTGACGGCGAAGGCGCCTGCACCGGCGGATCCACCGACATAAGCGTGCACATCGATGGACGCATCCACACCGACCGAGCAGGCCCAGCCTTCAACTGAGAAATTGCCCTGGCCATCGTGGGTGACTCCACTGATATCGCCGGCGATCGTGGCTTGGGGGATGGCGAACACACCCGAATTTCCCAACGCGCGGTTGTAGCCGCCTCCCTGCGGGGACAGACCATAGATGACGATCTTGCGCCCACCCAACTGCTGCCGTTGGGCAAGCGTTACCGGCAGCTCGAAACGATAGGCACTCCCCCCAGCCTGACAGGCCGCTGCCACTCCACTTTCACTGGCCTTGTTCGCCAGAGTCCCGGCAAGGAACACTCCACCGTCGGCATACCCATGTACTTCAATGGATGCGTTGGAGCCCGTAGTGCAGGCCCACCCGCGCAAGAACCAGTTCCAGTTTGCATCATGGGTAAGTTCATCAATCACACCGGTCACGGAGCTGCCCGCCGGAAAATCGGCGTGAGCCACTTCTTTGCGGATCACATTCGATGCTGCGTCATAGCTGTAGCGTGTCCACGCATAGGTGCCATCGCCAACCGGGACGACTTCGGACAGCAGTCGGCGCGCAGCATCGTACTCGTAGCGCTCGGTCACTCCATCTGGACGTGTCACGCTGGCAAGGTTGCCAGCGCCATCGTAGCCGAAGGTCGTGGTCGCCCAGTTGTTGCCAAAACTCTCGCGTTGGGTTGCGACGCGGCCGCGCGCATCATAGACATACTCAATGATCTGGCCGTTCAGAGTCGTGACCCGGGTCGGCTGGCCGAGGCCATTGTGTCCGCTGTAAGTAGTCGTGTGGCCCAACGCATTAACCACACTGACCAGGTCACCCTGGGAGTTGTAGGTCGATGTCACGTCGTCCTGCGCCAGTGGCCCGTCGGTCCTTACCGAAGCGGTCAGACCGTTGCCATGGTAGGTGTAGGTCTGGGTGACCGTGCGGGCCTGCCCTGCCACGCCACGACCGCTCAGATTGTGTGCCGTGGTACTGGCCAGGTTGCCGCGCGCGTCATAGGCATAGACCACTTCACTGTCGCCGACGACTGTGACCTTCAACGGCCGGTTGCGCGCGGTGTCCCACTCATAGGTCGTCGTCCGCTCGGCGCTGCTGCCCACTGCTTCGACTTGCTTCAGCAGGTAGCCCTGCGCGGTGTAGTCGAAATTGATGAGATTGTCGGCGAAATCGTGGACTAGGTCGGGATAACCATTGCTGTCGTAGCTGCGCTCCTTGTAGGACGCCGCACAGCGTGGTGAGGCATCGCCGGCGACCGAGACTTGCCGCCCCTCTTCGTACGAGTAAGTGGTCTTCCGCCCCAGCGGACTGGTCTCAGTCACCTTGATCCTGATCGGGCGCGGCTTGGTTTCCATTGCGTTCAGCGGCTGCGCGCCGTTCCCCGCCGTGATTGCCATGTTCGCGGCACCAGCGCCCAGCTGAATCGGGCCCGGCAAGGAACGCGGCTGATAGCATATGCGACCATTGCGGGTGTCCTCACACCAGCCACGTTCCTCATCATTTCGCACGCCGCCAGGACGAATCGGCGACGGGGGAGGTGCCACGGCCTCGCTACTCTGCACGTTGTAGCTGAAGGTGTAGCGTTCGACGCCGCCACTGTGCTCACTGAGCGTGGCTCGCTTGTTCTCGTCGTAGGCAAAGGTGGAATAGCGCACACCGTTGAACGACTTGCCGGTCAAGCCCCCCGGGAAGCGTCCATCCTCATAGTGATAGCTGACCGTAGTGGTCGGTGCACCCGGCAGTGTCGTGCTCGCAAGGCGACCACGGCCGGCACCGAAAACGTTTGCTGTATAGGCGTACTGGTAGCTGTTGCCAGATGGGTCGGTGACCTGGGTGACTTGTCCCCCGGTCCAGACGAACTGCACCCGTCGCCCCGATGAGTGGGTGACGCTCTGAAGGTACCGGTTGTTGTAGGCGAACGTCCAGGCCACGCCCTGTTCGTTGCGCAGCTCGGTGATGTAACCCTCGGCACTATAGGTTTCCGTGCCGCGCTCCTCATTGTGAAGAGTGAACGTGCCATTGGCATTCTTGACGATGTAGGCCACGGCCTGCGCTTTGGTTTCGTTCCAGCGACCGCTGCCGGTATCAAGCTGGAACTTGATGCGGCGACCATCCGGTCGTTGGTTCCAGGCGATGGACTGGCCGCCGGAGAACGCGAGCGAGAAGTCGAAGTTACTCAGCCAATGGTTGCCGAACAGGCCGGTCGCACTCCAGTGGTGATTGTAGGTACGCTGCAGGAACAGGCCCATCTCACCTGCACTAGCGAAGTCCACCTCGGGTTCGATCTTGTTGCCCGAATAGAGAACGACAGGATTGCCGCGGACGTCGTCCTTGTTGATGCCGCACAGATCGCTGCGGTCATCGGTTTCCTGTTCCTTGGCGGTCTGCGAAGGCCAGACCCCTCCGTTTCCGTAGCCACCTCCTCCTCCGCCTCCTCGCCCCCACAATCCGCCGAGGGTCGGTGTCGATGTCAAAGGCGGCCGGACGGTAATGCCAGGCAGGCTGGTGGTACCACCTGTCGGTGGCTTGACCGTGATCCGACCAAGATTGGAAGTACGTGGCGCGGGTGCCGGAGGTGAACGAGAGCCGGCTCCTCCTTTACCGTCCTTTTTGTAGACGACCTTGGCCGACTTCGCAGCGGTGGGCTCGATCGCCGGACCGCAAAGGAACAGGGAAATCGCAGACAACAACAGAAAACTGGAACGGGACGTACCTGTCGCACGGAGCTTCATGCTCTCTCCAAATCCTGTGGATGAAATCAACGAACTGTGAAAATCCTGAACTCAATATGAATTTTTCGAATTGTATCGATCCGTTCACAAAACGCAAGCATTGCGCAACATCACCCAGGCAGGCAGATGCCTTGGCTTCACATCGCACTGTTGCCAGCGCTGAAATTGCACTTTGAACGGGTCACAACTCGCCGATACGCGCCTGTATCACTCCACACCCAGCGCATTCGCACACACCCGCCCCGCCGCGAAATCCCGCAGATTCCCCAGCGTGATCGCCGAGATCTCCTGCAGCGCCTCCACGGTGAAGAAGCCCTGGTGGCCGGTCACCAGCACGTTCGGGAAGGTCATCAACCGCTGGAAGGCCTCGTCGTCGATGATCTCTCCGGAAAGGTCCTGGAAGAACAACGCGCTCTCCTGCTCGTACACATCGATGGCCAGATGACCCAGCCGACGCGACTTCAGCGCGCGGATCACCGCATGGGTATCGACCAGCCCGCCGCACGAGGTATTGACCAGCATCGCGCCCGGCTTCATCCGCACCAGTGAGGTGTCGTTGATCAGATGCTGGGTGTCCGGTGTCAAAGGGCAATGCAGCGACACAATGTCTGCACGGGCCAGCAGTTCCTCCATGCCCACCATCTCGCCCACATCCGCAAAGCCTGCCGACGGATACGGATCGTGCCCCAGTACGGTGCAGCCCATACCCTTGAAGATGCGCGCGGTGGCCAAGCCTATCTTGCCGGTGCCGACGATGCCGACCGTGCGGCCATGCAGGGTGCGCCCAAGCAGGCCATCCAGCATGAAATTGCCCTCGCGCACGCGGTTGTAGGCGCGGTGGGTCTGACGGTTGAGGGTCATCACCAGTGCCAGTGCATGCTCGGCCACCGCTTCTGGCGAATAGGCCGGCACGCGGGCAACAAACAGGCCAAGCGCCTTTGCCGCTGCAAGATCTACATTGTTGAAGCCCGCGCAGCGCAGCAGCACTGCCCGCACACCCACTGCATGCAGGGCGTGCAGCGCCGGTGCATCAAGTCGATCATTGACGAACACACAGACCGCCGCGCAATCCTGGGCCAGAGCAGCCGTATGCACATCCAAGGCCGCATCGAAGTAGACAAACACGAAGCCCTCTCCAGCGGCGTCGCGCTGGTTGGCTTCCTCAAGGAAACGACGATCGTAAGGGCGGGCGCTGAAGACGGCGATCTGCATGGAAGAGCCTGGGTGGGATGCCACGCCGACCATACCGCAGCAACGCGCCTTCTGGGGACGGCACCGGCGATGTCCACATCGCCGGTGCCGTGTACCGCTTAGAACTTGTAGCCCAGCCCCAGCATCACGCCATGCTGGATCTGCCCGTCGCGGCGCTCGCCTACATAATCGGCCATGATCGAGAGACGCTCGCTGGCCCGGCTGGTCACACCCAGGTTCCAGGCCAGCACCTGCTCGCCCACGGCCTGGCTGCTGGCACCGAACACCAGATCCGGTGCAGCGGCGAAACCGGTGCTGTAACGGGCCTGCGAGTCGCCCAGTTCCTTCTGCCAGACCACGCGGGCGCGCGGCGTGATGCGCTCGCCGTTGTTGCCCTCGAAGGTCTTGAACAGCTGCAGGCCTGCGCCCACGCGGATGCTCTCCAGGCTGCCGCTGCGACCCACCAAGGCACCCGCGCCCTGGCCTTCATTGAAGCGGGTGGCCGAGGTGCGCGCGTAATCCACCACCGGCAGCAACGGCTGGATCACCAGTCCCTTGCCGGTGGTGAAGGAGAACGCGTGCTCCGCCCGTGCGGAGATCGCATCGTTGCTGTACCTGGCGCGCAGTGGCTGCTGCAGGCCATCGATACCGCCGATGCTGCGGCGGGTATCGTGGCGCAGGTCGGTGTAGCGCACCGCTGCCGACAGGTAGCCCCGCGAGTAGGTCGCATCCAGGTAGCCGCCCACGTCCAGCGCGCGCACATCGCCGGTGAACCCGGAGCCGTCACTGGCCTTTGTCGACATGTCGGCCGCTGCCACGCTGACGCCGAGGGTAACGCGGTCATCGGCCACGCGGGTGTCGGCACCGATCACGATGCCGCCGATGTTGTGGCTGAGCCCCGCCACGCCACCGTCGGCATCGATGCGGCCATGGCTGGCGAAACCGCGGGCCCAGATGCCATGGTTGCGTCCAGCATCACCGCTGCCCGCAGCGCTGCCCGACGCCGGCTCGACCAGATGCATGGCGAGCTGGTTGAACAGGCTGCCATGGCGCATGCCCGGTTGAGATGAGACCGACTGCGCGGCCTGCGAAGCCAGGCCGTCGGCGTCCCCGCCGCTGCGCATCGCGGCCTGGTGCTGCTGCACGACGTTGCCGATGCTGCCCACCAGCGCAGTGTCGGCCAGGCGCAGGCTGGCGTGCGCATCACCGCGCAGGGCTCCGGCCTGCTGTGCGATTACGTCGCGATCGGCGAACTGCAGTGCACCGAGCAGCGACTTCAGGCCTTTGTCCTGGCGATCGGAGGCGGTTGCCAATGCGCGGCCCAGGCCATCGCCCGAAGTGCCGTTGGCGAACAGCCCCACCTGGTCGAAGCCGGGGTTGGCGGTCAACCACAGACCATCGGCGGTCTGCTTCACATTGAAGCTCAACAGCGAGTTGTGGCGCGGGCGGAACACATCACCACCAGTGATGCTGGCACTGTAGCCGGTATCCCCCAAGCGCACGGCTTCTTCGAAACCACCTTGGTAGATCGGTCCTTCCACCAGATCGCGACGGAAGTCCTGGCCGTAGTAGCCCTGTGCCACGTTCAGTTCGAGGAAGGCGCCCTTGGAGATCACCAGCGCGCCGTCGGTCTGTTCGTCATCGAAGAAGGTGCCCACGCGCAGGCGGCCTGTTGCCGTGCCGCCGCCCTCGGTCACATCGAACAGCACCTTGCCGCCCGGCATGATATTGACGTAACCATGGGTGACCAGATCACCACCGCGCGGCATCAGTGTGCCGAACACGCGCAGGCGATTGAAGCCGTCTTCACGGTA
Organism: Stenotrophomonas sp. 22DLJC03; assembly: GCF_056861405.1. Lineage (NCBI taxonomy): Bacteria > Pseudomonadati > Pseudomonadota > Gammaproteobacteria > Lysobacterales > Lysobacteraceae > Stenotrophomonas > Stenotrophomonas sp. 22DLJC03. The sequence goes on along the minus strand of NZ_JBSPUG010000001.1, from coordinate 960,064 downwards.
GGAAGGGCCAGTGCCTTCGCCCAGTGCATTGAGATCCATCGCCGTGCCGGCAACGTCGCCGTGGCCAACCAGCATGCCAGCCCCGAGCACGCGCACTTCCGAGGCGCGCAGGGCACCGCCTTCCAGGGCGATGGTGCCGTTGTCCACCAGCATGAAGTCCGCACCCGTGGTAGCGGACGTGCGCCAGGTGGCGCCATTGGTCACGCGGATCACACCCATGGCGTTGTCCAGCGTAGAGGCATCCAGATCCGCCAGACGCAGTTTGGACAGCAGCAGGTCCTGGATATCCGGGTCATTCAGGTAACCCTGCACCGACAGCGGGCCGATGCCCTGCGGGCCGCGGCTCGAAGCGTTGTAGATGCTCTGCGCAAGGTTGATGTAGGTGGATTGCCAGTCGGTATTCCAGCGCGCGAAATCATCATCGACGAAGGCCTGCAGCTGGCGTCCGGTACGCAGGTAGCCTGGATTGATATCGCCGCTCACGTTCGCGCTCACATTCAACGTGTCGCCCGGATCGCGGTACCCGTTGGCGGTGATGATCCTGTTGCTGTAGATGTCCTGGCCCGGGAATGATTCCAGCTTGCTGCCGCTGCCATCCGGATCAAAGGTGATGGAGGCCCCCGTGCTGCGGGCTGGATCGCGGAACACCAGCAGCCCGTTCGGCTGTACCACTTCATACATGGCCTTGTGCAGCAGGCCGGCATCCATGCCGCCGCCATAGTTGCCGGTGTAGATCTGGGTCATGCGCGGCGACGGCGTGTAGATCACCTTGCCACCGCTGCTCGCCGCGTGGATCTGCACCGAGTCGATGATCGGCAGGTCGCCGGCCAGATACCGCTCGACACCACCGGACTGCATGATCGAGCAGGATGAAATGCAGTTGCCGGACACGATGGTGTTGAGGCCGGAGGTGCGGATCACTCCCTGCAGCCACTCGCCGGCGATCAACGCGCCACCATTGGAGGTGCGCAATACCACTTCGCGGATCGGCCGGCCTTCGGCCTGCGCTTTGGCCAGCAGTGCCGGCAGGGACACCACGTCGGCGTAGGTCACGTCGCCACTCAGGAAGATGCGATCGCCCAGCACGTGATAATTCATTGCCATGACGTCATCAGCCACGGACATGGTGGCGACACCCATCAGCCCGGCCAGGGCCAGGCTCAACTTCGAATACTTCATGTGTTCTCTCTCCACCCGCAACACGCGGGTAGAACGATCAACGCCGCAGCGGGGCGATCTCCCCCAGTGGATCCGGCGCCGAAAGATGAATATATTCACAATGAGAATTCGATCGATGCACACTCTTCCCCATCCGGTCATCGTCGCGTAAAACTCGATGACGCATCTGCCACCGACACGCGAGGCCTGCCCTGTCCACCCCGTCCCCCCTGCTCCATCGCGCGCCGCAGCTGCCTGCGCCTGCGGATGCCTTCATCGCGTTCATACGCGAAGAACGCGCGCCGCTGTGCGCGTTCCTGCGCACGCGAGGGGTCGGGCCGGAAGATGCGGAGGACATCGCACAGGACTGCATGGAGCGGTTGATCCGCTATCGCGCGCAGGGCCCGGACGAACTGCGCCTGCTGCTGTATCGTATCGCCCGCAACCGCCTGGCAGACCGCGGCCGTTCGCCGCAGTCGCGGCCGCACCTGCCGCTGGCCGAGCACGATGGCAGCGACGAGCCTTCCAGTACCTCGCCCGATCCATTGCGCCAGGCCGAGTCCGGGCAGATGCTTTCCCTGCTCCGGCAGGCCCTGTTCAAACTGCCCGAGCGCGCGCGCGAGGTGTACCTGCTCAACCGGATCACCGGCATGAGCTATACACAGATTGCGCGGCACTGTGGAATCACTGCCAAGACCGTGGAAAAACATATTGCCCGCGCCCTGCAGGGCCTGCGCCAGGAATTGGGGCCGGATCCACTGCATAACGACAGGGACGCTGAATGAGCCGCCACCGGCACATGGAAGACGCCTCGGTGTTCGAACGCGCCAGCACCTGGGTGGCGCGGCTGGAAGCCCCGGACTGCACAGCGGACGAGCGTGAAGCGTTCGAAGACTGGCTGGCTGAGGACCCTGCCCATGTCAAAGCCTGGGTACAGGCCGAGACCCTGTTCCAGCAGGGCGAAGGGCTGGCCACCGACCCCTGGTTGCGGACCGCCGCAGCGCGCGCCGCGCGACCTGCCCGCCGTCGCCTGCTGCCCGGCCTGGCCGCGGCCGCCGGCATCTGCCTGGCCATCGGCATCGGCTGGATGGTTGCGGTGGATGGCAATCCGACACCGCAGCTGTACGCCAATGACACCCGCCTGCCGCGCCAGTTGACCCTGGCCGATGGCAGCGTGGCCACGCTTGATGCTGGCACCACGCTGCGCGCCAGCTTTGGCTGGCGACATCGCGAACTGGATCTGGAGCGCGGACGCCTGCAGCTGCAGGTGGCGCCATCGAGCAAGGCACTGCGGCTGCAGGCTGGCAACAGCACGATCCGCGACATCGGCACCACCTTCCAGGTCGAGCGCCTGCACGATGGCCTGGTCGAGGTCGCACTGCTGGAGGGCGCAGTGGAAGTCAGCAGCGGCACGGCCCAGCACATGCTGGCACCTGGCCAGCAGCTGCAGGTGCTGCCCTCCGGGCGCATCCAGCCTGGCCCAGCGCTGTCATCCAACGCGGCCGCCGAAGGGTGGCTGCACGGGCAACTGGTCTTTGATGCCACGCCACTGTCCATCGTGGTCGAGCGCATGAACCGCTATGGCCGCACGCCGCTGGTGATCGCCGATCCGGAGATCGCCGATCTGGCGGTAAGTGGCACGTTCCGCGCGGGGGATGCACAGGAGCTGCTGTCCGCACTGGAACTGGGCTGGTCCGTTGCTGGCCAGACGCGCCCGGATGGCGCGCTGGAACTGCGCCGCACGTACTGAGGAGGCCGGCAGTGAAGGCAGGTCCGGGTGCGCTGCAGTGGGGGCTGCTCCGCGCCTTGCTTTATCTGGCAGTGGGTATAGCGGCATTACCGGTGGCCGATGCCAGCGAGCCTGCCGGCACGCTGGAGATCGATGTGGGCGCCGGACCATTGGTCCCGGCGTTGCAGCAATGGGCACGGCAGAGCGGTACCGCCCTGCTGTTCGATGCACGTGAGCTGGAGGGGCTGCGCACCAACGGTAGCCATGGCCAGCGTGATACGGCAACCGCGCTGAAACAGCTGGTCGGCGGCCTGCCGGTGAACATCCTGCGCACATCCTCAGGCGCCTTTGTCATCCGCCGCGTTCACGCCGAACTACCGGCCAAGGTATCGAAAGCCCCGGCAGCGGCCCACGCCATACGCACCGTGCCCAACGCGCCCGATGCAGCACCGCAGGTGGAACTGGCACCGATCCACGTCACCGGCAGCCGCCTGCCGCGCACCTCGGTGCAGACAACGCTGCCGGTCACCACCATCGACCGCGACGACATCCTGCGCAGCGGCTACGGCAACCTGTTCGACCTGTTGCGGCACCTGCCGGGCATGAACGGCCATCCGGCCATGAGCACCTCGCGCAGCGGCGATTCGCAGTACCTGCCAGTGGGAGCGGCCGCGACAACCAGTCTCGACGGCATGGGGCCGCGAGCGACGCTGTTCCTGGTCAATGGCCGGCGCCTGCCCCGCTATCCAATGGTGTCGCTGGAACAAGGCGGGCTGACCGACCTGGGCGGTATTCCGCTGAGCTTCGTCGATCGCATCGAACTGGTCCGCGGTGGCGCCTCCGCCATCTACGGTGCCGACGCGATGTCCGGCGTGGTCAACATCATCCTGCGCGATCAGGCCGATGGTCCCGAAGCCATGCTGCAGACCGGGCTCAGCAGCCGCGGCGATGCCGGGCAGTACCGGGTGCAGGCAGCCACCGGTAGCCTGCGCGAGAACGGCGACCGCTGGTTTGCGGGCCTTGACCTGCATCGTGTCGAGCATGTGGCCGGTGATCGCCGCGACTGGCATGCGGAAACCTCGCTGTATCCGATCGGCGCGATCTTCGGCAACTGGTACGTGCCGGCCCGGCGCTGCGAGCCCCCGTTGAAGCGCCGCGAGGATGGCTGCTGGTTCGACAGTGCCCGCCCGCGCTCGCTGCAACCGGCCTCGGATACCGCATCGGCCTACCTGCATTACCGGCACGAACGCGGTGAAGGACGCTATGCCTATGTCGAAGCACGCGCCAGCCACAACCGGCAGCGCTTCGACCTGGGTCCAACCGCCATCGCCGTGGTCGCGCGCGGAATCACCTTCAACAGCGTCATGCATGAAGCCGGCAATGTGCGCCCCAGCGTTCGCGCCACCGATACGGATGTCACCTTCGGCATCGGCCGCGACCAGGGCCGGCGCAGCTGGGAAGCGGGAATCAGCGGCCAACGCAGCGGAGTCACGCTGTCCACCGCAGGCACCGTACGTGCGACCCGGTTGCTGGAAGCCACGCAGTCGCGACGGTTCCTGCCCGGCTTCGACGCACCACCTGCCGCCGAAGCAGAGACATTGTTCCCATCGATCCGCAACCGCGGCAGTACCGAACAATGGCAGGGCTGGTGGGGTATGCAGCGCGAACTGATGCCGCTGCCCGGTGGCCCTGCGCAGCTGGCCACCGGCATCGACCTGCGCCATGAGCGCTGGACATCGCGTCCCGACGCGCTGCTCAGCCAGGGTGACCTCGCATTGGGGCTGCCACAGCAGCAACGTCGCCTGTCGCGGCAGAGCAGCGGCGTCTACGCCGAGCTCGGCCTGCCGCTTGCGCCCACGCTGCGCGCGGATCTGGCCGCTCGCTGGGATCGTGATGGCGGTTTCATGGCGTTCTCGCCCCGGGCCGGCCTGCGCTGGAGCCCGACGCCGCAGTGGTCGTTCCTGCTGGCCAGTGGACGCGGCTATCGCGCTCCCAGCCTGTTTGAACAGCGGCGACCGCCCGGCTACTTCGGCTCGATCACGCTGCCCGCCTCCAGCGCGCTGCCGGAATGCGCGATGACCATCAGTGATGGTCGTTGCAGCGTCACCGCCGAGGTGGTGGAGAACGACGCACTGAAAGCCGAGCGCTCGCGCAGTCATTCGCTGGCCGCCACCTGGACACCCAACGACACCTTCTCACTGTCGCTGACCCACAACATCGTCGAACTGCGCAACGAGATCCTGGCCCTGCAGCCATCCGACGCAGCGTGGAACCGCAGCACCTGGCAGCTGGACGAAGACGGCCAGCTGCGCAGCCTGCGCCTGTCCTTCGACAACATCGGGCGCACCACGTCCCGCAACTGGGTGCTGCGCGGCGAGTACCGTATCGATGCCGGCAGCAACGGCCAGTGGCTGTTCTCGCTCGATGCATTGAAGCAGCAGGAACTGCGTCGTCGCCGCGACCATGAGCCTGCGGTGGACCTGCGCGGCCATGTGACGCCGGAGATCGCCGCCGTACTGAACGTGCAATGGCAGAACAGCAATTGGGATATCGCGCTGCGTGGCAACCAGACCGGACGCACGCGTGCGTGGCTGCCCGGTGCCGAGTGCCCGCAGGAGCAGATCGAACTGAGCCACTGCATGAACCCGCGGCAGCTTCGCTGGAACCTGCACCTCGCACGCCGGCTGGGCCCCCGCATTGTCGCCGCGGTGGATGTGCACAACGTGCTCGACACGCAGCCGGTGAACTATCTGGTCGGCAACGGCGGACAGATGCCGGGGCTGGACGACCCACTCGGCCGATACTATCTGCTGACCCTGCAATTCCGCTGAAGCGTAGTAACCTACGCGCCCTGCTCCACCGGTCTGCCACCTCCACCCCATGAAGGCCTATCTCTGGTTCTGGGGCGCGTTCCTGCTGTTCTTCGCGTTGCCTTTTCCCTGCATCCTCTATTTCGGCACGTCATGGCCGGTGGCGCTGGCTGATCGCAGTGCACCGTGGCTGGCAGTGCTGCTGCTGGCGTTGTCGCTGGCCTTGTGGCTGGTCCTGCTGCTCGCCTTCCTGCACTACCTGCTGCTCGGCCCACCACGTGCCCTGCATCGGGTGCGCTCGATCCTCGCCAACGGTGAGCCACGCACTACACTGATCAAGCAGGCCGAACAGACTGGCGTGCATGTGCGTGGCTTCGCGCAGTGGAAGCTGCAGTTGGCCTTCCAGAACCTGTCCGGCACGCCGATCAGCGAGCAGATGCTGGTGGTCGACAGCAAACCCCAGCTGCAGCGCTTCGTCGTCGGCAATCACCTCGATGCACGCCTGAGCCGCACGCCAGGCGAATTCCCCAACGTGGTGCTCGACGGCGCCCATCCCGAGCTGGATGTTGCCAGCCTGTGGCGGCGTGGGATCGGCGGTGGCATCGCCATCGTGGTGGTTGCCAGTGCCTATGTATTCACCTACCGGCTGCAGAGCGAAGGCCTGGGCTGGACCTTCCTGTCGTTCGGCCACCCGTTGCTGGTGTGCCCGCTGGTGCTGTGCGGCTACGCACTGGGCCTGCGCCTGCTCGGCCGACTGCTGCAGGCCGATGCACGTGGCGATGCGCTGAAGTACCGTGGCATCGGTGTGGAGGCCAGGGTGCTGAAGGTGCGCCAGACCGGCACCTATCTCAACGAACAGCCGCAGGTGGAATTCCAGCTGGAGTACACCGACCGCGAAGGCGCTGTGCGGCAGGCCAGCGTGCGTCGCTTCATCCCGCTGATCGAACTGGCCAACATCCCGCGCGAGCACGTGACGCTGCTGTACGACCCGGATGATCGTGGAAACGTACGCATGGAGGAGGTATGAAACAGCCTCCCCCCACCCGACTGGTGTTCTCGCTGGTGCTGCTGGTACTGGCGGGCGTGGCCGTTGCTGGCGGCGGATTGCAGACGATCAGCGAAACGCTGGGGTATTCGGTGCAGCGCGACCGGTTGCCAGCCCCCACCGGTACGCAGCCGTCGCGCGAGAATCCCGCATCGCTTGCGCCGATTCCCGATTCACGGCCGATTTCCATTCCCGAACGCAGCAACCGTCTGTTCGATGCAGACTACCTGCAGGCCGCACGCCAGGCGCTGGAGCAGCTGCCGGCGCTGGCCGGACAGCGATTGACCGTGTTCCACAGCATCCACTTCTACGACGACGGGCGCATCAACCTCGATCTGGTCGACCCCCAACAGCCAACCCACGTCGACAGCTACCATTTCGAACGCGGCCAGTGGCGCAAGGGCAACCCGGTCAACCCGCAGCAGTTCGCGCCGACCATCAGCCTGCAGCGCAGCAGCGCGCCATTGGCCCACATCGATTTCGATGCGGTGCCACGCGTAGCCCAGGCGCTTCAGGAAAAACGCAACGCATTGCAGAACCCAGCCTCCGAAGTCGGCCATGTCTACGTGGTCGTACGCAAGGCGGGCAAGCTGGTGTGGCTGCCGGATGAAATCGCCGGAGACCGCGAATCGGTGCGCCTGCAGTTCGATGCGCAGGGTGCCCTGCGCGGTGTGAGCCGCCGGTAGCCGACGCAAAAAAAGGGGACGGAGGGGATTAAGTCGCATACGACCTGATGCCACATACGACTTAATCCCCTCCGTCCCCTTTCTGCTACTTCACCGAGCGCGCGATGGCGTACTGCGCGCCGTAGTACGTGGACAACACCAGCAGGCTGGCCAGCGGCAGGCCGCCGGCGAAGCGGTCCCAGGCCAGCAGTGAATCGCTGGCCACGAACAGCAATGCACCTGCCGCGGCCCAGCGGGCGCTTCGGGCTTCCACGGCATCGGGCTGCGGGCTGCGCCACTGCCGTGCCAGGGCCAGCACCGCCATCGACGCCAGCACCACCACATACGCCAGTACCGGAATGCGCATCGGCGCCGGCAGGTGCGGCCACAGGCCCAGCACGTTGAGCACGGCAAACGCACCGAGCAGTACACTGGCGCTGGCCAGGCTACGACCGGCGTGCAGGCCGTCCCGGAAGGCGACGATGTAGCAGACATGCGCCAGCAGGAAGGCGACCAGGCCCGGCACGAACGCGTCCACCGGCAGCATCAGCGCGATGTCGCCCACGCACGAGAGCAGCATGCCGGCCAGCACCGCGCGGCGGTAGAACGGCTGTGCGGGATCGTGCACGCGCCAGGCGATGGCAGCGATCAGCAGCGTGGTGGCCGGCTTGGCCAGCCAGTGCAGCCAGCGCCCATCACCCTGCAGGAAGGCCCCGACGATGGCGAGGATTGCCATCAGCAGGATCAGACCATCGCGGGCGCGCGGTTTCATCGCGCCTTCCACAGCTCTGCGAGGCGGTCAGCCTTGCCGGCAATGCGCTCCAGCACCGGATACTGCAGGCCACCGTGGTAGGCGATGCTCATCGTTTCGATGCGATCGAACTGCTTCACCAGCAACACGATCGGCGCCTTGTCCTTTGCTGCGGCCGCCACTGCATCCTTCAAGCGCTGGCTGCTGTATTCGCGGCCACCAACCGCGATTACCTTCATGCCGGGTGCAAGACCGGCGTTGAACGCCGGGCTGTCCCAGATCACGTCACCGACCGTGCCGTTGTCGAGCACGGTCGCGCCCAGCGAATAGGCCAGCAACGCGGCCTTGGCGCGCTTCTCCTGCGCCTTGTAGGCATCGTTCGGGGCATCGCGATAGACCAGCTTCCAGCCCGCCAGTTCGAGGCCGCCGGTCAACGAACCATGGCCGTCCAGACGCCCACGCAGGAACGTCGCCCAGTCATACGGCGCGATGCCGTTCAAGGTCGCGACCACATCATCGAAGGTGTACGGATTGACGTCCCAATCGCCATTACCGACGCCGAAAAACGCACGTGCGAAGTCGTCCAGGCTGCGCCGGTTGCCACTCAGTTCGCGCAGCTTGCCCTCCACTTCCAGCCACAGCATCTGGCCGCCGGAGTAGTAGTCCTCGCTCATCTGGTAGTTGCGATAAGGCAGCGTACGGCGCTGAGCAATGGTCGGGTCGTTGGTGGTGTCCTGCAGCGGGCGCCAGGCCAGGCCCGGACGGCCGCGGTCGTAGGTCGCGGCCACGTTGGCCAGCATGTCGCGTGCCTGGTCGGTGGACCACAGCCCCGAGCGTGCGGCCAGCACCTGTCCCCAGAACTGGGTCTGCCCCTCATACACCCACAGCAGGCTGTCGCCCATCGGCACGTTGAAGTTGGCAGTGGCCAGGTCCGCGCCGCGGCGGTACTTGCCGTTCCAGGAGTGGGTGTATTCGTGCGGCAGCAGATCGCGCATCCACGCGCTCTTTTCCCACTCGGTGAAGTAGCCCGGCTCGGCGCTGTTTTCGCTGGAACGGTGGTGTTCCAGACCGATGCCGCCGAGGCGGTCGGTCAACGCCAGCAGGAACTCGTAGTGGTTGTAATGGCGCGCGCCATAGAGCTTGTCGGCCTGCTGCACCAGCGCGCGGTGCAGCTTGATCTGTTCGTCGGTCGGCTTCAGCGACTTGGCGTCGTCGGCGAACACGTTCAGATGCACCGGCACCTTCGCGCCGGGGTCGAGGTCGATGCGCTGGTGGTGCTCGCCGGCAAACAGCGGCGAATCGACCAGGTGGTCATAGGAGATCGGCTTGAACACCACGGTGTCACCGTCGCGGCGCGCAGTCTCCAACGCGGTGGCGAACGACCAGCCCTTGGGCAGGGTCACGCTGGCCTGCGCCTGCAGCTGCCGCGCATCGACGCCGGCCGGATACAGCGAGTTGGCGTTCCACTGCAGGTTGAGCATTTCCGGGGTCATCACCACCCGGCCCTGGCTGCCGCCCTGCGAGGACAGGAAATCGAAGTGGGCGACAATCTCGCTCACGCCCTCGGGCACGTTCACCTTGAACGCATAGACGTTGAACTGGTCGCGCTGCCAGGCCAGCGGCTTGCCGTTGGCAGTCACACGCAGGCCGGCCAGCTTGTCGATCGGGCCGGTCGGCGAATGGTTGCCTGGAATCCACTGCGGGTACAGCAGGGTCATCGGGCCGGGCTTGGCCGGCACCGTGGCAGTCACCTTGAAGATGCGCCGGGCCAGATCGCGCGCGTCCACATCGATGCGCAGCAGGCCGGGGGCCGCCGCGTTCGCCTGTGGCGAGGTCTGCGCCAGCGCAGGCGTGGCGGCCAGCGCGAACAGCACGGACATCACCAGGGCACGGATCTTCATCGGGCAGGTTCCAGCAGCGGTAGAACCTTTGATGCTAGGCCTGTCGAGTGCGCGGCCCCATGGCCGAAGGTCATGGTCGGTGGCGCTCCGGCCTGATGTGGCAAAACGCCATCCGGCAGTGCGAACCAAGGTTCGCACCCACCAGAGTCAGGCCCGGTCAGTCGACCAGGCGCAGGCGCAGTTCCTTCGGCAGTGCGAACACCATCGATTCCGGCTCGCCATCCAGCTCACCGACGCCGTTGGCACCCAGCTCGGCCAGCCGCGCCAGCACGCCATCGACCAGCACCTGCGGCGCCGAGGCACCAGCGGTCACGCCGATGTGCTGCTTGCCCACCACCCACGCCGGGTCGATCTCGTGCGCACCGTCGATCAGGTACGACTCCACGCCTTCGCGGCGGGCCAGCTCACTCAGGCGGTTGGAGTTGGAGCTGTTCGGCGAACCGACCACCAGCACCAGATCGCAGCGCTTGGCCAGGTCGCGCACGGCATCCTGGCGGTTCTGCGTGGCGTAGCAGATATCGTCGTTCTTCGGCCCTTGCATTGCCGGGAAGCGCTCGCGCAGCGCATCGATGATGCCGCGCGTGTCGTCCACCGACAACGTGGTCTGGGTGGTGTAGGCGAAGTTTTCCGGCTGCTTGATCTGCAGCGTGGCAACCTGCTCCACGTCTTCCACCAGATAGATCTGGCCGGTACCGGCTTCGCGGTTCCACTGGCCCATGGTGCCTTCCACTTCGGGGTGACCGGCGTGGCCGATCAGCACCACGTCACGGCCGGCACGGCAGTGGCGGGCAACTTCGAAGTGGACCTTCGTCACCAGCGGGCAGGTGGCGTCGAACACCTTCAGGCCACGGCGTTCGGCTTCCTGGCGCACGGCCTGGGACACGCCGTGCGCACTGAAGATGACCGTGTTGTTGTCCGGCACTTCGTCGAGTTCTTCGACGAAGATCGCGCCGCGCTGCTTCAGGTCATCGACCACGAAGCGGTTGTGCACCACCTCATGGCGGACATAGATGGGCGCGCCCAGCGTTTCGATCGCGCGCTTGACGATCTCGATCGCACGATCGACGCCGGCACAGAATCCACGCGGGTTGGCGAGCAGCACATCCATCAGTTCAGTCTCCCGGCAGCGGCCGGCTTACGGTTTCGGATTGGCATTATCCGCCTTTTTGGCGGACTTGCCGTCGAACAGGCCGAACAGGGCGATGCCGACGGCACCGACCACGATGGCCGAATCGGCGATGTTGAACGAGGGCCAGGTGTAGCTGCCCACGTACCACTGGATGAAATCGACCACGTGGCCGTGCACCTGGCGGTCGATCACGTTTCCGATGGCGCCGCCGATGATCAGCGCATACGGCACCGCCGCCTTCCAGTTGCCACGGGCGGTGCCGCGCAGCCACCAGGCCATCAGGCCACTGATGGCGATCGCCAGCACGGTGAAGAAGTGCTTCTGCCAGCCACCGGCGTCGCTCAGGAAACTGAACGCCGCACCGGTGTTGTAGGTGCGGTACCAGTTCCAGAAGCCGTCGATGACCACCACCGGCTGGAACTCCGGCAGGCTCGACAGGACCCACGCCTTGGACCACTGGTCCAGGCCGATGATGGCCGCCGACAGCAGCAGCCAGACCAGGGCGTTCGGATGCGGACGGGGCGCGGCCATCAGAACCAGCTCCGCACTTCACCGGCGCCGGTGATGTTGCTCACGCAGCGGCCGCACAGTTCCGGATGGTCGGCGTTGCTGCCGACGTCGGCGCGGTGGTGCCAGCAGCGCACGCACTTGGCCTTGGTGGTCGGCTGGGCACTGACGAATACCTCGTCGGTGGTTGCCGGGCGCACCTGCACGTCGCCGCTGATGAACAGGAAACGCAGTTCATCGGCCAGCGGCTGCCAGCGCGCGGCCTGCTCTTCGCTGGCGGCGATGGTGATCTCCGCTTCCAGCGCGGCACCGATGGCGCCGTTGGCACGCATCGGCTCGAGCACCTTGGCCACCTGCTCGCGCACGGCCAGCAGCTGGTCGAAGTCGGCGGCGTTGAGCTGGGCATCGGCCGGCAGCGGCGCCAGGCCGTCGTACCAGGTGGTGAACAGCACATGCTCGGCGCGTTCGCCCGGCAGGTAGCCCCACAGCTCGTCGGCGGTGAAGGTTAGGATCGGCGCGACCCAGCGGGTGAATGCTTCGGCGATGTGGTACATCGCGCTCTGTGCCGAACGGCGACCGCTGGAATCGGTCGGCATCGTGTACAGGCGATCCTTGGTCACGTCCAGGTACAGCGAGCCCAGGTCCACGCTGCAGAAGTTCAGCAGCAGCTGCACGATCTCGGCCATGTTGTAGCCGTCGTAGGCCGCCTTGATCTTCTCCTGCAGCTCCCACGCGCGATGCACGATCCAGCGGTCCAGCGCGACCATCTGGTCCAGCGGTTGCAGGTGCTGGGCCGGATCGAAACCGTCCAGGTTGCCGAGCAGGAAGCGCGCGGTGTTGCGCAGGCGGCGGTAGGCGTCGGCGTTGCGCTTGAGGATTTCCTGCGACAGCGACATCTCGTTGCTGTAGTCGGCCGAGGCGATCCACAGGCGCAGGATGTCCGCGCCCAGCTTGTTCATGATGTCCTGCGGCTCGATGCCGTTGCCCAGCGACTTGGACATCTTGCGGCCGTGCTCGTCCACGGTGAAGCCGTGGGTCAGGCACTGCTTGTACGGCGCGCGTTTGTCGATCGCCACGCCGGTCAGCAGCGAGGACTGGAACCAGCCGCGGTGCTGGTCGGAACCTTCAAGGTACAGGTCGGCCGGCTTGCCGAAGCCACGCGCCGCAAGCACGCCTTCATGGGTCACGCCCGAGTCGAACCAGACATCGAGGATGTCGGTGACCTTCTCGTAGTCGGCCGCTTCAGCGCCCAGCAGTTCGGCGGCATCCAGCGAATACCACACGTCGATGCCCTCGGCTTCGACGCGGTCGGCGACCTGCTGCATCAGCTCCACCGAACGCGGGTGGATCTCGCCGGTCTGGCGATGAGTGAACAGTGCGATCGGCACGCCCCAGGTGCGCTGGCGCGAGATGGTCCAGTCCGGGCGGCCATCGACCATGCTCTGGATGCGTGCCTTGCCCCAGCTCGGGAACCAGCCCACGTTGTCGATGGCGGCCAGCGCATCGTTGCGCAGGTTGGCCTTGTCCATCGAGATGAACCACTGCGGGGTGGCGCGGAACACCACCGGCGTCTTGTGGCGCCAGCAATGCGGGTAGCTGTGGCGGATCGGGTGGAAGGCCAGCAGCGCGCCGTTGTCGCGCAGCACGCCGACGATGGCCTCCTGCGCCTTCCACAGGTGCTGGCCGGCCAGCACCACGTCACCGGCCGGCGGGGTCGATTCCAGGTACACGCCACGGCCATCGATCGGGGTCACCTGGCCGGCGTTGTACTTGTCCAGCAGGCCGTACTTCTGGCTGACCACGTAATCTTCCTGGCCGTGGCCGGGGGCGGTGTGCACCGCACCGGTACCGTCCTCATCGGACACATGCTCGCCGTTGAGCACCAGGATCCCGCGCTCCGGGTAGAACGGGTGCGCCAGCAGCTGGTTTTCCAGCGCCGAACCGTCCGCCTCACCGTGCAGCACCACCGCTTCCACGCCGTAGCGCTGCAGTGCGCGCTCGGCCAGGGCGGCAGCCAGCACCAGCCAGCGGCGCTTGCCGTTGTTGGCCGGGCCTTCGGCCAGCACGTAGCGGATGTCCGCGCCCAGCGAAACGGCCAGCGAAGCCGGCAGCGTCCACGGCGTGGTGGTCCAGATCGGCACAGCCACTTCGACATCGGCCGGCACGCTCACGCCGAACGCCTGGCCGATGGCCTGCGCGTCGCGCGCGGTGTAGGCCACGTCGATCGCCGGCGATTCCTTTTCCTGGTACTCGATCTCGGCCTCGGCCAGCGCCGAGCCACAGTCGAAGCACCAGTACACCGGCTTCGCACCACGCAGCAGGTGGCCGTTGGCCACGACCTTGGCCAGCGCACGGATCTCGTTGGCTTCGAAGTCGAAGCTCAGGGTCTTGTACGGGTTGTCCCAGTCACCGGTCACGCCCAGGCGCTTGAAGTCCACGCGCTGGATGTTGATCTGCTCTTCGGCGAACTCACGGCACTTCTGCCGGAACTCGACGGCGTCGAGCTTGGTGCCGACCTTGCCCCACTTCTTCTCGACCGCGATCTCGATCGGCAGGCCGTGGCAGTCCCAACCCGGCACGTAGGGCGCATCGAAGCCGGCCAGGTAGCGCGACTTGACGATGATGTCCTTCAGGATCTTGTTGACCGCGTGGCCCAGGTGGATGCGGCCGTTGGCGTACGGCGGGCCGTCGTGCAGCACGAACAGCGGGCGGCCGGCGGCGTTGTCGCGCAGCTGCTGGTAGAGCCCCTGCTCTTCCCACCGCGCCAGAATGCCCGGCTCGCGCTTGGGCAGGTCGCCGCGCATCGGGAATTCGGTGGCTGGCAGGTTCAGGGTGGTCTTGTAGTCCTGGCTCACGCAGTGGCTCGCAATCTATGTTCGGAAAGGATGGCGCGCGCCTGTTCGGCGTCACGGTGCATCTGGTCGGTCAGCGCCGCCAGATCATTGAATTTTTCTTCGTCGCGCAGCTTGGCGACGAATTCGACTTCGATGTGGCGCCCGTACAGATCGCCCTGGAAATCGAACAGGTGGGCTTCCAGCAACGGCTCCACACCCTCCACTGTCGGCCGCGTGCCGAAGCTGGATACCGAAGGCCACGGCTGGTCGAACACGCCGTGCACCCAGGTTGCGTAGATGCCCGACAACGCCGGGGTCTTCGGGAAACGCAGGTTGGCAGTGGGGAAGCCCAGCGTACGGCCAAGCTGGCGCCCACGCACCACCCGGCCGCTGATCGCATACGGGCGGCCGAGCAGGTCGCCCGCACGGGCGAAGTCGCCGTCCTGCAGCAGCTGGCGGATGCGGGTGCTGGAAATGCGCTCGCCATGCAGGTCGACCGCTTCGATCTCGCCAGCGCTGAAACCGAGCTCGGCGCCGAGCTTCTGCAGCAGGGCCAGGTCGCCGCGACGGCGGTTGCCGAAACAGAACTCCGGACCGATCCAGACCTCACGCGCACTCAGGCGATTGACCAGCAGCTGGCGCACGAACGTCTCGGCCGGCATCGCCGCCATCGCTGCGTCGAAACGCAGCAGGCCGATCGCATCGACGCCGAGCTCGCGCAGGATCTCGACCTTGCTGCGCGCCAGGGTCAGCCGCGGCGGCGGCGTGCCCTGGGCGAAGAATTCACGCGGCAACGGCTCGAACGCCACGGCAACCGCGGCCACGCCCAAGGCGCGCGCGCGGGCAACCGCGTGGCGGACCAGCGCACGATGGCCCAGATGGAGGCCGTCGAATGCACCGATACAGACCACGCTTCCGTTGGGGAACAGCTCCCCGCCCTCGACGCTTCTGAACAGCCTGCTCATCAACTCTCGTTCCGGCCCAACCGGGGCCGCCGCTTCAATGGTGTAACCCTGAAGTATAGCCGCCACGGGCCGTGATCAATGCCCGCGCAGGTCGCGCGGGCGGAAGCCCATCGCCACCATGGCCACCGCATAGGTCGCGCCACCGCCACCGACCAGCAGTGCCAGTGCGCCGATCCGCTCCCATGCACCCATTGCCGAGAAGCCCGGCAGCCAGTACAGCAGGGCCAGCAGTACGCCGACCATGGCCGCGCAGGCCAGCAGCAGGCGTACCAGATAGCCGCCCCAACCCGGCCGACGCTGGTAGACATCGGTCTTGCCCAGCCAGTACCAGAGCAGGCCAAGGTTCAGGTAACTGGACAGCGCGCTGGCAATGCCCAGCGCCAGGTGCAGGCCCGGCTGCTTGCCGATGGCGGCCATCACGCCCTGCGCCTTCAGTTCGTCGGGCACCATCACCTGGTACAGCACCGCCAGCAGGGCGAAGTTGAACACCATGTTGGCCACCAGTGCGACCACGCCGGCGCGCACCGGGGTCTTGGTGTCCTGGCGCGCATAGAACGCCGGCAGCACCACCTTCAGCAAGGCGAACGCCGGCAGGCCGAAGCTCAAGCCGTACACCGACAGCGCGGTCATGCGGGTATCGAAGGCGCTGAACTGGCCGTGCTGGAAGATGGTCGCGATCAGCGGTTCAGCCAGCAGCAGCAGGCCCAGCATGGCTGGCACCGAAATCAGCAGGGTCATGCGCAGGCCCCAGTCCAGCGAGCGCGAGAAGCCCTCGCGGTCGGTGCTCACGTGATGACGAGCCAGCGCCGGCAGGATCACCGTACCCAGCGCCACGCCGAACACGCCCAGCGGCAGCTCCAGGAAGCGATCGGCCAGCGACAGCCAGGACTGCGAGCCGTCGGTCAGCTTGGCGGCGATGACGGTGTCCAGCAGCAGGTTGATCTGTGCCACCGAGGAACCAAACAGGGTCGGCACCATCAGCGTCATCACCTTGCGCACGCCCGGATGGGTCCATCCCCAGCGCGGCAGGGTCAGCAGGTTGATGCCTTTCAGCGAGGGCAGCTGGAACAGCAGCTGCAGGATGCCTGCGGCCAGCACCGCCCAGCCCAGGGCCAGGATCTGCTTTTCCGGGGTACCGCCCAACCGCGGGGCCAGCCACAGCGCACCGGCGATCATGCACAGGTTGAGGATGACCGGGGTCAGCGCCGGCATGGCGAAGCGCTGGAAGCTGTTCAGCGCACCACCGGCCAGTGCGGTCAGCGAGACAAACAGCAGGAACGGGAAGGTCAGGCGGAACAGGTCGACCAGCAGGCCCTGCTTCACCGGGTCGGTATCAACGCCACTTGAGAAGACCGAGGCCAGCTGCGGGGCGAAGATCAGCGCCAGCGCGGTCACCAGCATCAGGATGCCGCCCAGGGTACCGGCGGTGCGGGCCATCAGCTCGCGCAGCTCGGCGTGACTGCGGGTTTCCTTCACTTCCGTGAACACCGGCACGAATGCGGTGGCGAAGGAGCCCTCGGCGAACAATCGCCGCAGGAAATTGGGTACCCTGAAGGCAACCCAGAACGCATCGGTAACCGCATTGGTGCCGAACGTGGTGGTGATCACCTGGTCACGGACAAGTCCGAGCACCCGCGAGACCATGGTCATGCTGCTGAACGACAGCAGGCCTCGCAACATCTTCGGTGAACTCACTCAGCGTCCCTCTTGACAATCGACTTGACGTGCATTTCTCGGGCCATCATACTAGCTAGCTAGCTGTTCCCATAACACCGATTTTTTCAGGAAACCACCACCGTGGCCAATATCAAGTCCGCCAAGAAGCGCGCCAAGCAGACCGTCGTGCGCAACGCGCGCAACGTGGCTCAGCGCTCGATGCTGCGCACCGCTGTCAAGAAAGTGATCAAGGCGCTGGACGCCAACGATGCCGCCGGCGCCCAAGCCGCCTTCGCCGTTGCCCAGCCGATCCTGGATCGCTTCAGCGCGCGTGGCCTGATCCACAAGAACAAGGCTGCCCGCCACAAGAGCCGCCTGAATGACCGCATCAAGGCCCTCGCGGCCGCCTGATCCGGTTGGTTGCCGGGGCTTCGGTTCCGGCAGCACGCAAAAGCCCGGCTTCGGCCGGGTTTTTTGTTGCCTGCACGCCCGGGGTCAGATCCCTTTTCCAGCGGAAAAGGGATCTGACCCCAACAACAAAAAAACCCGGCCGAAGCCGGGTTTTTCACGCGGAACCACAACGTCATCGTTACGCGTTGCGGGCAGCTTCCAGCTCATCTTCCTTCTGGCGATCAAAGAACGCCATGATCCGGCTCATGATCGGGAAGGTGCCTTCGCGCCCCAGCGCGGAAACCAGGAACCACGGCTCCTTCCAGCCCAGCTCAGCGACGATCTGCTCGGCCGCAGCCTTGGCCTCGTCCTCGAACATCAGGTCAGCCTTGTTCAGCACCAGCCAGCGCGGCTTCTGCAGCAGCTCCGGGTCATGCTTCTCCAGCTCACGCTCGATGGCACGTACCTGCTCGACCGGGGAAATGCCTTCCACGCCGCCTTCCATGGGGGAAATGTCCACCAGGTGCAGCAGCAGGCGGGTGCGCTGCAGATGGCGCAGGAACTGCGCGCCCAGGCCGGCACCGTCGGCGGCGCCTTCGATCAGGCCCGGAATGTCGGCAATCACGAAGCTGCGGTAGTTCTCCACCTTCACCACACCCAGGTTCGGGTACAGCGTGGTGAACGGGTAATCGGCCACCTTAGGCGTCGCCGCCGAAACGGCACGGATCAGGGTGCTCTTGCCAGCGTTGGGGAAGCCGAGCAGGCCGACATCGGCCAGCAGCTTCAGCTCCAGCTTCAGCGTGCGCTCTTCGCCCGGCTCGCCCGGCAGCGCCTGGCGCGGCGAGCGATTGGTCGAGCTCTTGAAGTGCATGTTGCCGAGGCCACCACGACCGCCCTGCGCCACCAGCAGGCGATCGCCATGCCGGGTCAGGTCGCCGATGACTTCGTCGGTGGCCACATTGATGATCACGGTGCCAACCGGCACGGTGATGGTCAGGTCTTCGCCACCCTTGCCATAGGCCTGGCGGCCCATGCCGTTCTCGCCGCGCTGCGCCTTGAAGATGCGGTCATGGCGGAAGTCGACCAGGGTGTTCAGGTTTTCGTCGGCGCGGATGTACACGCTGCCGCCCGCACCGCCGTCGCCGCCGTCCGGGCCGCCGAGCGGAATGAACTTCTCGCGACGGAAGCCAATGCAGCCGTTGCCGCCGTTGCCGGCGAACACTTCGATTTCTGCTTCGTCTACCAGTTTCATTGTTTCGATGCCTGCGATGGGCGCGGCCTGCGTGCCGCCGCCTTGCTTGAATGTCGGGCCGGATGTGCTCCGGCTGCCGGGGCTGCGCCCCGCGATCGGGCCGTGCCCGTTGTACCACTGATTCCAACGAAAAGCCCCGCCGAAGCGGGGCTCTTCATGCAGCGTGCGATTCGACCAGCAACACCATGCCGGGGCATGGCAGCCAGCCAAGCCTTATCAGGCTTCGACCGACACGACGCTGACGGTGCGACGCTTCTTGGCGCCCTTGACCGAGAACTCCACCTTGCCGTCCACGAGGGCGAACAGGGTGTGGTCACGGCCCAGGCCAACGCCGGAACCCGGGTGGAACTGGGTGCCGCGCTGACGCACGATGATGTTGCCGGCTTCGATGGCCTGGCCACCGAAGATCTTGACGCCGAGGTACTTCGGGTTGGAGTCGCGACCGTTGCGCGAAGAGCCTACGCCTTTTTTATGTGCCATGACCTATCTCCTTACTTGCTGCCACCGGCAATGCCGGTGATCTCGATTTCGGTGTAGTACTGACGGTGACCCTGACGCTTCATGTGGTGCTTGCGGCGACGGAACTTGATGATCCGGACCTTGTCAGCACGACCCTGGGACAGGACGGTGGCAGTGACCGCAGCGCCGCTCAGGGCGTCGCCGATCTTGATGCCATCGCTG
Organism: Stenotrophomonas sp. 22DLJC03; assembly: GCF_056861405.1. Classification (NCBI taxonomy): domain Bacteria; kingdom Pseudomonadati; phylum Pseudomonadota; class Gammaproteobacteria; order Lysobacterales; family Lysobacteraceae; genus Stenotrophomonas; species Stenotrophomonas sp. 22DLJC03. The sequence goes on along the minus strand of NZ_JBSPUG010000001.1, from coordinate 940,591 downwards.
TCGCCGAGCAGCAGGATGTTGTCGAACTTGATCTCGCTGCCGACTTCGACTTCGAGCTTTTCAATGCGGAGCTTTTCGCCCTGCGCCACGCGGTATTGCTTACCGCCGGTGACCAGTACTGCGTACATGACCAGACTTCCTCTGTAGTTATTGTGGTCTATGGACTGCCGCCATCGAGGGCGGACAGGAGCGGAATTGTACGTGGACCACCGGGGACGGGTCAAGTCAACCCCTGAACGGCTCTGGAGGCCGGGCCGGAACGGGGTCAGATCCCTTTTCACCGTGTGAAAAGGGATCTGACCCCCGCCTGTCGGGCGGTCTCAGCAGGTGAGACTCCGGGCTGGCATTGTCGCCCATTGCCCCCATCTGGTCACCTCGGTAGGCTGACCGATTGCCGTTCCCTGCTGGCCCGGCATCCAGCCAACGCCCCCACAACCGGATCCCCCATGGCGATGGATTTCATCCGCATCCGCGGCGCGCGGACGCACAACCTGAAGAACCTCGACCTCGACCTGCCCCGCGACAAGCTGATCGTGATCACCGGCCTGTCCGGTTCGGGCAAGTCCTCGCTGGCGTTCGACACCATCTATGCAGAAGGCCAGCGCCGCTACGTCGAGTCGCTGTCGGCCTATGCGCGCCAGTTCCTGAGCGTGATGGAAAAGCCAGACCTGGACCACATCGAAGGCCTGTCCCCGGCCATCTCGATCGAGCAGAAGTCGACCTCGCACAACCCGCGTTCGACGGTCGGCACGATCACCGAGATCTACGATTACCTGCGCCTGCTGTATGCCCGCGTCGGCACTCCGCGCTGCCCGGACCATGGCTACCCGCTGGAAGCGCAGACGGTCAGCCAGATGGTCGACCACGTGCTGACGCTGGATCCGGAGCAGCGCTACATGCTGCTGGCGCCGGTGATCCGCGACCGCAAGGGCGAGCACGCCCAGGTGTTCGACCAGCTGCGCGCGCAGGGCTTCGTGCGCGTGCGCGTGGATGGCGAGCTGTACGAGATCGACGAGGTGCCAGCGCTGGCACTGCGCCAGAAACACACCATCGAAGCGGTGATCGACCGCTTCCGCCCGCGCGAGGACATCAAGCAGCGCCTGGCCGAGAGCTTCGAGACTGCGCTGAAGCTGGGCGACGGCATGGCCTCGGTGCAGAGCCTGGACACCGCCGACAGCACGCCGACGCTGTTCTCCTCCAAGTATTCCTGCCCGGTCTGCGATTACTCGCTGCCTGAGCTGGAACCGCGCCTGTTCTCGTTCAATGCGCCGATGGGCGCCTGCCCCGGCTGCGATGGCCTGGGCATGGCCGAGTTCTTCGATCCCTCGCGCGTGGTCGTGCACCCGGAGCTGTCGCTGGCCGCCGGCGCCGTGCGTGGCTGGGACCGTCGCAACGCCTATTACTTCCAGCTGATCGCCTCGCTGGCCAAGCACTACAAGTTCGATGTCGACGCGGCGTGGAATTCGTTGCCGGACAGCGTGCAGCAAGCCGTGCTGTATGGCAGCGGCGATGAAGCGATCACCTTCACCTACTTCACCGAAGCCGGTGGCCGTACCCAGCGCAAGCACCGCTTCGAGGGCATCATTCCCAACCTCGAACGCCGCTACAAGGAAACCGAGTCGCCGGCGGTGCGCGAGGAGCTGTCCAAGTACATCAGCGAACGGCCGTGCCCGGAATGCAACGGCGCGCGCCTGAACAAGGCCGCGCGCAACGTGTTCGTGGCCGACCGCCCGCTGCCCGAGCTGGTGGTGCTGCCGATCGACGAGGCACTGAAGTTCTTCAGTGAACTGAGCCTGCCGGGCTGGCGTGGCGAGATCGCCGCGAAGATCGTCAAGGAGATCGGCGAACGCCTCGGCTTCCTGGTCGATGTCGGCCTGGATTACCTGACCCTGGAGCGCAAGGCCGACACCCTGTCCGGTGGCGAGGCACAGCGCATCCGCCTGGCCAGCCAGATCGGTGCCGGCCTGGTCGGCGTGATGTACGTGCTCGACGAGCCATCGATCGGCCTGCACCAGCGCGACAACGAACGCCTGCTCGGTACGCTCACCCGCCTGCGCGACCTGGGCAACACGGTGATCGTGGTCGAGCATGACGAGGACGCGATCCGCCTGGCGGACTACGTGCTGGACATCGGTCCGGGCGCGGGCGTGCATGGCGGCGAGATCGTCGGCCAGGGTACCCTGCAGGACATCCTGGAGGCACCGCGCTCGCTGACCGGCCAGTACCTGTCCGGCAAGCGTGCGATCGAGATCCCCGCGCGCCGGCACAAGCCGAACCCGAAGATGACGCTGCACCTGCGCGGCGCCAGCGGCAACAACCTGAAGGGCGTGGACCTGGCGATTCCATCGGGCCTGCTGACCTGCGTGACCGGCGTGTCCGGCTCGGGCAAGTCGACCCTGATCAACGACACCCTGTTCTCGCTGGCTGCCAACGAGATCAACGGTGCCTCGCACCCGATCGCTCCCTACAAGGAGATCGATGGCCTGGACCTGTTCGACAAGGTGGTGGACATCGACCAGTCGCCGATCGGCCGCACCCCGCGCTCGAACCCGGCCACCTACACCGGTCTGTTCACCCCCCTGCGCGAACTGTTCGCCCAGGTGCCCGAAGCACGTGCACGCGGCTACTCGCCGGGCCGCTTCAGCTTCAACGTGCGCGGTGGCCGCTGCGAGGCCTGCCAGGGCGATGGTCTGATCAAGGTCGAGATGCACTTCCTGCCGGACGTGTATGTGCCCTGCGATGTCTGCCACGGCAAGCGCTACAACCGCGAGACGCTGGAGATCGTCTACAAGGGCTTCAACATCAGCGACGTGCTGGAAATGACCGTCGAGGATGCACTGAAGCTGTTCGAGCCCGTGCCGTCGATCGCGCGCAAGCTGGAGACACTGGTCGACGTCGGCCTGAGCTACATCAAGCTGGGCCAGAGTGCGACCACGCTGTCCGGCGGTGAAGCGCAGCGCGTGAAGCTGTCCAAGGAACTGTCGCGCCGCGATACCGGGCGCACCCTGTACATCCTCGACGAGCCAACCACCGGCCTGCACTTCCACGACATCGAAGCGCTGCTGGGCGTGTTGCACAAGCTGCGCGACGAAGGCAACACGGTGGTGGTGATCGAGCACAACCTGGACGTGATCAAGACCGCCGACTGGATCGTCGATCTCGGTCCGGAAGGTGGCCATCGCGGTGGCACCATCCTGGTCACTGGCACGCCGGAAGACGTGGCGGCCTGCCCGCAGTCGTATACCGGCCAGTTCCTGGCCCGCATGCTGCCCTCCACCAGCGCGCGCCCGGACCAGCCCGCCGCTGTAGCCAACAAGCCCGATGCGCGCCCGCCGCGCAAGGTCAAGCCGGAGAAGCCGGCGAAGAAGGCGGCCGCTGCCAAGAGCACCGGCAAGGCCAGCAAGACCGCTTCGCCCCGCAAGAAGAAGGATGCCTGATGAGCAACGAGCACAAGATCCTGGCACGCGTTCCGATCAGCGTGCGCTGGCGTGACATGGACAGCATGGGCCATGTGAACAACGCCAAGTACATCTCCTACCTGGAAGAAGCGCGCGTGCGCTGGATGCTGGGTGTGGAAGGCGTGTCGATGACCGACCGCATCGCACCGGTGGTGGCCGCGACCAACGTCAACTACCGGCTGCCGATCGTATGGCCCAACGACATCCTGGTCGAACTGTTCGTCGAGCGCCTGGGCAACAGCAGCGTGACCATCGGCCACCGCATCGTCGACCAGCAGGACGAGTCGAAGCTGTATTCGGATGGCAACGTGGTGGTGGTGTGGATGGATACGCAGACCGGCAAGAGCGCACCGTTGCCGGACGCGATCCGCAGCGCCTCCAGCTGAAATGCCCTGGTAGGTGCCGACCTTGGTCGGCACGCTTCGGCGGCAATGAGGTTGCCGGCCAGCGGCCGGCGCTACCGATCCCGTTCAAAGGACTGACATGATCCACCAGACTGAACTGCGCGACCTGCTGCCCGGCATGGTCCCCTTCCCCGTCGACGTCTTCACTGCCGACCAGGCCTGGCTCGGCCAGCACCTGCTGCCGCTGCTGAAGATCGACCTGGGCGTACTGCGCCCGGAACTGGCCGGCCAGGTGGCAACGATGCTGTGCCCGATCGAGCCGTATGACGGCTGCATCGGCGAGACCACCGAAGAGCACCACAACGCGTTCACCGGCACCAACTGGATCGCCTTCGAGCTGACCGCTTGCAACGAGATGCGCTTCCTCGGCAACGAGGGTTATTTCATCGGCGATGCGGTGCAGGACAAGGATGCGCAGGAGCACATCGCGCAGATGCGCGAGAGCTACGCCAAGGCCCGCGATTACCATGCCACGCACGGTCGCCTCGCCTGCTACTCGCGCTACGGCAAGGGTGAGCCCAGCGAGCGCGATTATCTGGATACGCTGGGGGGACAGATTTCCTGCGGCAACTGGATCGAGACGGCTGACATCCCGAACGCCTTCACTCTGGAATTCACCGACGCCGCCAACGACCGGCATGCGCCGGATGATGCGGAGCTGGCAATCATCCGCCGCGATGGCAACACGTTCTTCGCAGTGGCCGAAGTGGCCGGCTACAACTGGTGCGCTACTGGCGCCGATGCGATCGTGATGCTGTACGAGCCGGTAAGCCGCACGGTGCTGTTCTCGTACGACTGGTCGTAAAGCCTCACCGCGCTACGCGCTCGCCGGGCATGGCCCGGCGGAACGGGCAGTGCCTCACGGGGCAGCCTTGCGCACGGTCAGCGTCGCGCTCGCTTCACTGCCGCCTTCCAGTTGCAGCCGCAGCGGCAGCGCCTGGCCTTCCTTCAACGGGCCCTTGCCCTGCATCAGCATCAGGTGCAGGCCACCGGGCTTGAGTTCAGCGCGCGCGCCCGGTGCCAGCGGCAGGCGCTCGATCGCGCGCATCCGGCTGACGCCATCGACAATCGTGGTCTCGTGGAGCGACACATCAGCGAAGCCGCTGCTGGTCGCCCCGGTGATCGCCACCGCCTTGCTGCAGCCGTTGTGGATCACGCCGTAGCCGGCGGTCATCGGCATCGCCGGGTTCGGCGGCAGCCGCGCCCAGCCCTGCTCCACCTTGACGCAGTCCGGTTCCGCCGCCGACGCCGATGCTGCGGCCGCACACAGAACCAACAGTACGCCAACGAATGGTTTGGTTATCATCGCCCAGGTTCCTTCTTCGCAACGAGACCGCAGCATGACGACGCTCATCGAGGTGATCAACCATGGCCCCATCCGCGAACTGCGCCTGGCGCGGCCGCCGGTCAACGCGCTGGACACCGAACTGTGCCGGCAGTTGATCCATGCCATCGAGCTGGCCATGGCTGAAGACGCGCACGGCATCGTGCTGTCGGGCAGCGAGCGCGTCTTCACGGGCGGCATGGACGTGCCGCACCTGCTCTCGCATGGCGATGACAAGCACAAGCTTCTGGACACCTGGAACGCTTTCTTCGGCGCCGTGCGCACGCTGGCCGAGAGCCGCATTCCGGTGGTCGCGGCGATCACCGGCCACGCGCCGGCCGGTGGCTGCGTGCTGGCCCTGTGCTGCGATTACCGGGTGATGGCGCGCAGCGCCGATCCGTCGCGCCCGTATGCGATCGGCCTGAACGAAGTGCAGGTGGGCCTGATCGCGCCGGAGGGCATCCAGCGCCTGCTGCGCCGCGCAGTCGGCGTGCACCGCGCCGGCGTCCTGCTGACCACCGGTTCGCTGGTGCCTGCCGAACAGGCCGTGCAGATCGGTCTGGTCGATGAACTGGCCGAGGGCGACCTGGTGGTGGCACGTGCGGTGGCCTGGCTGCAGAACCTGCTCAAGCAACCGCGCCAGCCGATGCTGCTGACCCGCGCGATTGCCCGTGCCGACCTGCACGTGGCGCTGCAACCGGACCTGATCCAGCTCGACCGCTTCGTCGAGGCCTGGTTCGCCCCGGATGCGCAGAACGCCCTGCAGGCGCTGGTCGCCCGGCTGGGCAAGTAACGGTCGCCCGCGCCCGGGGTGGCGCCCGGGGTCAGATCCCTTTCGCAATGCGAAAGGGATCTGACCCCTGACCGGTATAATCGGGCCTTCTTCATTGCTGTGGCCGCCCCCTTGAACGACACGCCCGAACCCGTCGTCTCCGAGCTGATCGACCTGCTCACCCTGGAGCGGCTGGAGGACAACCTGTTCCGCGGGCAGAGCCGCGACATCGGCACCAAGTACGTGTTCGGCGGGCAGGTGCTGGGCCAGGCGCTGGCTGCGGCGCAGGCCACGGTCGACAACGGCCGCCACGTGCACTCGCTGCACGCCTACTTCCTGCGCGCCGGCAACATCGACCACCCGATCGTCTACGACGTGGACCGCACCCGCGACGGCGGCAGCTTCTCGGTGCGCCGGGTCACTGCGATCCAGCACGGCAAGGTGATCTTCTTCTGCGCGGCCTCGTTCCAGCAGGCCGAAACCGGTGCCGAGCATCAGCACAAGATGCCCGAAGTACCGCAGCCGGAAGACATCGAGCCGAACCGCCCGCTGCCGGCTGAAGTGCTGGAACGGCTGCCGATCAAGGTGCAGCGCTGGCTGTCGCGCGGCGGCCCGTTCGAGTTCCGCCATGTCTATCCGCGCGATGAACTCAATCCGCCCAAGCGCCCGCCCTACCACCAGGTGTGGCTGCGCCTGAGCGAGCCGGTCGGCGATGCGCCCGAGCTGCACCAGGCACTGCTGGCCTATGCCTCGGACTTCCACCTGCTGGGCACCGCCACGTTCCCGCACGGCATCAGCTACTACCACCCGCACGTGCAGATGGCCTCGCTCGACCACGCGATCTGGTTCCACCGCCCGTTCCGCGCCGACGACTGGCTGCTGTACTCGCTGGACAGCCCCAGCGCGCAGGATTCGCGCGGTCTGGCCCGCGGCCAGTTCTTCACCCGCAACGGCGTACTCGTCGCCAGTACCGCGCAGGAAGGCCTGATCCGCGTCGTTCCCGACCAGGCAGCAGCGGCCGCCGTGCCGGCCAAGGATTGATCCGATGCGTCAGATTTTCAGCAGCCAGCGCGTGGAAACCGTCGAAGGCGTCGCCGAGCTCCTGCGCGAGCATGGCATCGAGGTCAAGGTGACCAATGGGCGCTCGTACAAGACCCGTCGACGTGGCCAGTTCAGCTATACCGAACTGGGCAACGCCAACGCCTACCCCGCTGTGTGGATCGTGCGTGCCGACGACCAGCCGCGCGCCCGCGAGATCCTGCGCGACGCACGCCTGCTCGACACCACCCGCCGCGATCATCCCACCGCCGAGTTCGCTTTCCGCGATGACGTCGCCGCCCCCAGCGGCGGCCGCGGCTGGGCCTGGCGCATCCGCATCGGCCTGCTGGTGATCATCGCCGGCGTGGCGCTGGTGATCGGCCTGCGCCATCGGGGCGCCCCGGCGCCGGTCGCACCGGCCGCTGCCCCGCAGGCCCAGCCGCAGCCGACGCAACCGGCCCCGCAGGCGGCACCGGAAGAGGAAGAAGTGCGGGTCCGGATCCAGCCCGCAAAGTAACCGGGTGCGGTAGCGCCGGGCCATGCCCGGCGAGCGCAGCGGCCTGCATCAGCAGCCGTGTCGCCCTGTAGAAGGGCCGCCGGGCATGGCCCGGCGCTACCGTGACAAATGACCGGTCACAAACCGGCACGCGGCTCCGTCATGGGACACAATCCCAGCAGGAGAGCCGCCGCCATGACGACCTTCGCCGCATTGATCGACCAGACCCTGGAACGCGAACTGCCTGCGGCCGCTGGCGGCTGCCAGCATGCCTATGGCCGCATCGTGCTGGCCTGCCAGAACACGGTCACCGCCATCGCGCTGGCCATTACCCGCGACCGCCAGGCCAGTGAGGACATCGCCCAGGAAGCGTTCGTGAAGGGCTGGCAGCAGCTGCATCAGCTGCGCAGCTCGACCAGCTTCCTGCCCTGGCTGCGGCAGATCACCCGCAACCTCGCCCGCGACTGGCTGCGCGCGCAGCGCGGCCGGCCACTGACCGGCGAGGCGGCCGAAGTGGCACTGGGCATGGCCGCCGATCCAACCCCGGGGGCAGCCGACCGCCTGCAGCGGGTGGAAGAAGAGATCGCCGCCGAGGACATCATTTCCGCGTTGCCGGCCGACAGCCGCGAAGTGCTGCTGCTGTACTACCGTGAAGGCCAGCGTTCGCAGCAGGTGGCCGACCTGCTCGGGCTCAGTGATGCGGCCGTGCGCAAGCGCCTGTCACGCGCCCGCGCGCTGGTGCGCGATGGCCTGCTGCAGCGCTTCGGCGAATTCGCCCGCAGCAGTGCGCCGAGCGCGGCATTCGCCACCGCCGTGGTGTCGATGGTGCTGGTCGCCGCGCCCGGCACGGCCAGCGCCGCGATCCTGCTCGGCACCGGCGTCGGCATCGGCGGCAGCAAGCTTGGCCTCGGCGGCGCCAGCGCTGCGGGCGGAACCGCGATGGGCTCGTTGACCGCCACGCTGGGCCAACTGCACGTGCTGCCGGCCGAAAGCTGGGGGGCGGTCATTGGCGGTGTGGTCGGTGGTGCGATCGGCAGCTATCTGGGCGGACGCTTCCTGATGTCGTACACCGAAACAGCGTCCGAGCGCGCCGACGTGCGCCGCTTCCTCTACCTCAACATCATCACCGGCATGTTCTGGTGCCTGGCGATCCTGCTTGCGGTACTGCTGCAGACACCGGTCTGGGCACAGCTGACGGTACTGGCCGTGGGCCTGGGGGTGGTCAACTACCAGTGCCTGGTGCCGCTGCAACGGGTGATGGCACCGATGATCGCGCGCGATTCGGCACGGCGCGGGCGCACCGGGACCAACTGGAAGTACGAATCCATGTATGGCCGCACCGGCATCATCGCGATGAACCTGATGGTCATCGCGCTGGTGCTGTATTCGCTGGCACGCAGCGGCCGCCTGTAACGGACAACGCCGGCAGTGCGCCGGCGTTGTCGTCGATCATTGCAATGAAACTCAGCGCTGCGGCTTCGGCGCGGCACCGTCACGCGGGCCGCCGTGGCGCGGGCCACCGTGCATCGGGCCCTTGGCGGCATCGAACTCGGCCTTGCTCAGCTGGCCATCCTTGTTGGTGTCGGCGGCGGCGAACCAGGCATCACGACGCTGCTTCATGCGCAGCTCGCGGTCAGCCTTGTCCAGGTAACCGTCCTTGTTGAGGTCGAGCTGGTCGAAGCGCGCGGCCAGGCGCGGATCGGCCTTGGCTTCCTCACGGCTGATGCGGCCGTCCTTGTTGACGTCCAGCTTGGCCCAGCGCTCACCGCCGTGGCCACCACGGCGACCATGCTGCCAGCGCGGCAGCTCATCGCGCGAGAGCTTGCCGTCCTTGTTCTTGTCCAGCTCGTCGAACTTCGCGGCCAGGCGCGGGTTGGCAGCGGCCTCGCTGCGGTCGATGACGCCGTCGCCGTTGGTGTCCAGCTTGGCCGGGCGCTGCGCCGGCGTGGTCGGGGTGTCGGCCGCGAGCGCGATACCGGTAGCGGAAGTGCCGAGCAGCAGGGCCAGCAGCAGGGGGGTACGGATCATGGGGTCACTCCTGGGGATGGGGATTGCGTCGGGGTGATCACTTCACCCTCGGGAGACAACAACGCCCGGGCGCGACATCGGTTGACGCCGCTGCCGATTCCATTCATCCGGCGGACAGTCGCCGCCACTGCGACAGGCTGGGGCTATGCTGTGCCCATGGCGATTCACGGCGACAGAGACGACGAACTGCGACTTTTCCAGACCGGCGAGCACCCCTGCGGGTACTGGTCGGACCGGGTGGCACGCGACCTGGTGCTGGACCCGCACGACCGTCGTCTCGGCGGCCTGTACCCGCTGGCATTGAGCTGGGGCTTCCGCCGCAGCGGCGACCTGGTCTACCGCCCGCACTGCGCACACTGCCAGGCCTGCGTGGCGGTGCGTATTCCGGTGGCTCGCTTCGCCCCCGACCGCAGCCAGCGCCGCTGTGCCGCCCGCAATGAAGACCTGGAAGTGCGGATCACCGCCGCCACCGCCCGCGACGACCTGTTCGCGCTGTATCACCGCTACCTCACCCATCGCCACGCCAATGGCGGCATGGATGACCACGGCCCGCACGAGTTCGAGCAGTTCCTGATCGGCAGCTGGTCACACACCCGCTTCATGGAAATGCGCCTGCCGGGCCAAGATGGCCAGCCCAGCCAGCTGCTGGGGGTGGCGGTGACCGACGTCACCGAGCATGGCCTGTCGGCGGTCTACACCTTCTTCGACCCGGACCATGCCGCGCGTGGGCTGGGCACCTTCGCGATCCTGCAGCAGATCGAATGGGCCCGCCGCGAGGGCCTGCCGCACGTGTACCTGGGCTACTGGATCCGCGGGCATCAGAAGATGGACTACAAACGGCGCTATCGACCGCTGGAAGCCTACGACGGCCGCCGCTGGCACGATTTCGACGACGAACTGGACGGACGCTGACAAACCACTGACACCGGGCCGGGTGCACAATACGGCGCATGAACCTCCGACCCCAGATCCTCGCCCTGGCCCTGCTCTGCGGCGCCACCGCCCCCGCCTTCGCCACTTCCCCTGCGATGACCGAAAAGCCGTCCGCTGCGCTGCGCCTGGCCACCTACAACACCTCGCTGTACTCCGATGAGACCGGTGGCCTGATCAAGGAGCTGGAAGGCGACAGCGAGCACGCGCGCAAGATCGCCGCGGTGCTGCAGCAGGCGCGCCCGGACCTGGTGCTGCTGAACGAATTCGATTTCGACGACGCCCACCGCGCCGCCGACCTGTTCCAGAAACGCTACCTGGAAGTGGCCCAGCCCGGCGGCGGCAAGCCGCTGCACTTCGCCTACCGCTACCTGGCCCCGGTCAACACCGGCGTGCCCAGCGGCCTGGACCTGGACAACAACGGCGTGGTCGGCGGCGAAGGCCGCAGCCGCGGCAACGATGCGTGGGGCTACGGCCTGCACCCAGGCCAGTACGGCATGCTGGTGCTGTCGCGCTACCCGATCGATGAAGCCAAGGTGCGCAGCTTCCAGCTGCTGAAGTGGAGCGCGATGCCGGGCGCGATCCGTCCGGTCGACCCGCGCACCGGCAAGAGCTTCTACAACGACCACGTGTGGTCACAGCTGCGGCTGTCGTCGAAGTCGCATTGGGACGTGCCGGTGAAGACCCCGGCCGGTGTGGTGCATGCACTGGTTTCGCACCCGACCCCGCCGGTGTTCGACGGCCCGGAAAAGCGCAACGCGGCGCGCAACCACGACGAACTGCGCCTGTGGCAGGAATACCTGTCCAAGGGTGACAAGCCGTGGCTGTGCGACGACAAGGGCCAGTGCGGCGGCCTGGCGCAGGACGCGCGCTTCGTGATCCTCGGCGACCTCAACAACGACCCCGTCGACGGCGATGGCCGCCATGAGGCGATCGTCGAACTGATCGAGAACGCCCGCGTGCTGCGCTACCCCACCCCGCGCAGCGTCGGCGCCGAGCAGACCAGCCTGGCCTATGCGGCCAAGGGCATCGAGCGTAAGGGCGCACCATTCCACGCCACCGGCGATTTCGGCCCGAAGTCCGGCACCATGCGCCTGGACTACGTGCTGCCCTCGACCGGTTTCGAGTACATCGGCAGCGGCGTGTTCTGGCCGGCCAATGAAAGCCCGGAAGCGAAGATCGCCCACGGCAGCGACCACCACCTGGTGTGGATGGATGTGAAGCCGTAACCGGTGTCGATGGGGTACCGACCAACGGTCGGTACCCACCGAAATGCGGTCGCCGGGCATGGCCCGGCGCTACCGTTTTACGGGCGAAGTTCGACGCCGATGGCGTCGGCGGCGTCACGCGCGATGGCGCGCGCTTCGTCGATGGTTTCCGCGCGCGCCAGAGTCACGCCCACGCGGCGGTGACCATGCACGCTCGGCTTGCCGAACAGGCGCACGGCGGTATCCGGCACCTGCAGTGCGGCGGCGACGTTGTTGAAGTACGGCACGCCCTCACCATGCGCCAGCAGCGCGCACGAGGCCGACGGTCCGCTCTGGCGGATCACCGGAATCGGCAGGCCGAGGATGGCGCGCGCGTGCAGCGCGAACTCGCTCAGTTCCTGCGATACCAGCGTCACCAGGCCGGTGTCGTGCGGGCGCGGCGACACTTCGCTGAACCACACCTCGTCGCCCTTCACGAACAACTCGACGCCGAACAGGCCCCAGCCGCCGAGGTCATCGGTGATCGCACGCGAGATCTCTTCGGCACGCGCCAGCGCCTTGCTCGACATCGGCTGCGGCTGCCAGCTCTCGCGGTAGTCGCCGTCCTTCTGCAGATGGCCGATCGGCGCACAGAACGAGGTGCCACCGGCATGGCGCACGGTCAGCAGGGTGATCTCGTAATCGAAGTCGATGAAGCCCTCCACGATGCAGCGACCGGCACCGGCACGACCACCGGTCTGTGCGTACCCCCACGCTGGGGCGATGTCCGCCTCGCTGCGCAGGGTGCTCTGGCCCTTGCCCGAGGACGACATCACCGGCTTGACCACGCACGGCAGGCCGATGGCAGCCACGGCTGCACGGTACTCGGCTTCGGTATCGACGAAGCGGTACGGCGAGGTCGGCAGGCCCAGGGTTTCGGCGGCGAGGCGGCGGATGCCCTCGCGGTCCATGGTCAGGCGTGCGGCGCGTGCGGTCGGGATCACCCGCAGGCCCTGCTCCTGTTCCAGCTGCACCAGGGTCTCGGTGTGGATGGCCTCGATCTCCGGCACCACCAGGTGTGGCTGCTCTTGGGCGATCAGCGCACGCAGGGCCATCGCATCCAGCATGTCGATCACGTGCGAGCGGTGCGCCACCTGCATGGCCGGGGCATCGGCATAGCGGTCGGCGGCGATCACTTCCACGCCCAGCCGCTGCAGCTCGATGGCCACCTCCTTGCCGAGTTCGCCCGAGCCCAGCAGCAGCACGCGGGTGGCAGAGGGGGACAACGGAGTTCCAAGCTTGGCCATGGCGGTTCCAGCAGCAATGTGAAGGCGGGTGGGCATTCTAGCTGGCCGGGCACCCAGGCCATGGCATCCGACGAACGGTCGCCCTTATGTGATATCACTTTGATATCTTCATTTCGAACCCTCAAGGACGTACCGCCATGAAAGAGAAGTCGCTGTCTTCCCTCAACGGCCTCGGCACGCTGGCCGGCGCCCTGCTTGTCGCCCTCGCCGGCGGCGCCCTGTTCGTACTGGGGGTGGCAGCCAAGGCCAGCACCGGCTCCCCGAACCTGCTGCTGATGCTGGTCGGCATCCTGGTGGCGGCGCTGGCGATCTTCGCTCTGGCCGGCCTGTACACGGTCCAGCCCAACCAGGCGGCCGTGCTGAGCCTGTTCGGCAAATACGTGGGCACGGTGAAGGACAACGGCCTGCGCTGGAACAACCCCTTCTACAGCAAGCGCCGGGTCAGCCAGCGCGTGCGCAATTTCGAGAGCGGCAAGCTGAAGGTCAACGAGCTCGATGGCAGCCCGATCGAGATCGCTGCGGTGATCGTGTGGCAGGTGGTCGATGCGTCTGAAGCGGTCTACAACGTGGACGACTACGAGAGCTTCGTGCACATCCAGTCCGAATCGGCGCTGCGTGCGATGGCCACCAGTTATCCCTACGACCAGCACGAAGAAGGCCAGCTCGCGCTGCGCAGCCATGCCAGCGAGATCTCCCAGCACCTGAAGAACGAACTGGCCGAGCGCCTGGCCGATGCCGGCGTGCAGGTGATCGACGCACGCATCAGCCACCTCGCCTACGCCGCCGAAATCGCCCAGGCGATGCTGCAGCGCCAGCAGGCCAATGCGGTGATCGCCGCACGTACGCGCATCGTTGCCGGTGCGGTCGGCATGGTGGAGATGGCACTGGCCGAACTGCAGAAGAATGGCGTGGTGCAGCTGGATGAGGAACGCAAGGCGCACATGGTCAGCAACCTGTTGACCGTGCTGTGCTCGGACCGCGGCACCCAGCCGATCGTCAACGCCGGCTCGCTGTACTGAGCCACCCTCGCAACGGGGCGCCCCACCGCCCCGCCAGGAGCCCCCATGAGTGAGAAGAAAGCCTATCCGCTGCGCATCAATGCCGAGGTCCTGGCCGCGGCGCAGCGCTGGGCTGATGTCGAACTGCGCAGCCTCAACGCTCAGATCGAATACGTGCTGCGCGACGCGCTGCGCAAGGCAGGACGCCTGCCCAAACCCAAGGCATCGCCGGAGGACAAGGAATGAGCAAGCGCTGGAGCTACCAGACGATCGAGGTCAAGACCTCCATGATGGGCGTACTCAAGGCCGAGGATGTCCAGGCCGAGCTGGGCCGGCAGGGCCAGCTGGGCTGGGAACTGGTCAACATCATCATCCCCGCGCCGATGCGCCCGGCCATGCTGGTGTTCAAGAAGGAATCCTGAGCCATGATCGGCAGCGATCCGAAACCGTTTGAAGTGGCCGAGAGCTCGCCGCTGCGCGTGCTCTGGGTGCTCCTTCCATTGCTGGTGGCGTTCGTGGCCTGCGTGTATGCGCAGTTGTACAAGGCACCGGCCACTGCGCCCTGGATCGAAGTGACGCTCTCCCCGCCCTGGTTCCGGATGGGTGGCAGCGCAGCGTGGAGCCTGGTGGTGATCGCGCTGATGGGCATCGGGCTGGGCACGGCCTTCTTCCGGCGCCGGGTGGAACTGGCCGGTGACGTGCTGGATGTGCGCTCGACGATGTACCGTCGGCGTGTGCCGGTGGCACAGCTGCGGCTGGACCAGGCCGAGGTGGTCGATCTCAGCCGTGATCGTCGCTATGGCATCCGCTTCAAGACCAACGGCTATTCGATGCCCGGCTTCCATTCCGGCCATTTCCGCCTGCAGGGCGGTGGCAAGGGTTTCGCGCTGGTCACCGACCGTGCACGTGTTCTCGCTCTTCCGGTCAGCGATGGCAGCACGCTGCTGCTCAGCCTGGACCGGCCGCAGGTGCTGCTCGATGCCCTGCGCAAGGTGGCCGCCACCGCGCTGCCGCAGTAAGCTGGATCGATGCACCGCACCACGCCGCTGTTGATCAATATCGAAGCCATCGAGTTGTGGCCCGCCAACCTGCTGCGCGCGCGCAGCAACCTCGATGCACGCCTGCTGGCGCGTGCGCGCTGGGTGCTGCGACGCAAACGCGATGGCCGCTACCTTGCGGCGGTACTGGCGCATGGCGTGCACTCGCTGGTGCCGAGCCTGCCGCGCGAGCCCGGGGTCGAGGAAGCGCTGGCGCTGCTGGACGCGGCAGTGGCACGCCCGTTCGGCGCTGCGTTGGAAGAGCAATGGCTGCCGCTGGCCGGGCTGCAGCATCGCCTGCAGCAGCTGGGTCTGGATGCACAGCGCTATGCAGACGACAGCGGCCTTCCACTGGAACCCGAGCCCTGCCTGTTGCACTTCGCCGGCCGTGATCGTTTCGCCCGTCCGTTGTGGCTGCGCCGCGGTGCCGCGCAGGGTTGGCGTCGCATGCGCCTGCACGCCGCGCGGGACGGCATTGCGCTGGACGCGATCTCCGGCTTCCGCAGCCATGCTTACCAGCTGGGCATCTTCGAACGGAAGCTGGCGCGCGGCTTGAGCGTGGCGGAGATTCTGAAGGTCAACGCCGCGCCGGGTTTCAGCGAACACCACAGCGGCCACGCGCTGGACATCGGCACACCGGGCGATGCGCCGGCCGAAGAATCGTTCGAAGCCACCGACGCGTTCGCGTGGCTGCAGGCACATGCCGGCGAGCATGGCTTCCACTTGAGCTACCCGCGCGACAACCCGCACGGGATCGTCTACGAACCGTGGCATTGGTGCTGGGGACCGGCCAACGGCTGAGCCCCTCGTGGCGGCCGCAAGGCGAACTCCATGGAGCTATCCGAGCGGGTGGGCTGCACAGGAGACGCAGTCAATACGTCTCTGTAGGCTCGGGCGCGCCATCCATGGCGCTTACGCTCCTGCGCAACCCACCCGCCCGGCCACGGACAGATTCCGCGTGCGTCCGCCACGGAATGGAACAAGAGAGCACAGGCAGAAGCGGGTCGCCTTGCTCGAAGCCTCTATAACGGATCAGCACGCGGCTGTTGGGTCCGCCTTCAAGCGAGCCGAGCACCGCAGGTCCGGTGAGGGCGAAGAGGTGCGGGCGTCTGAGCGCAGCGAGTTCCCGCACCGCCCCTCGACGGGCCGAGGAGCACAGGGCACCGGTGCGCAGCACCGGCTCGCGGCCGGCGGCGCGCTTCTTTTGGTTACTTTTCTTTTCGCGCGAAAAGAAAAGTAACGCCCATGAACGGTGCAGATCGCATCAGCATGGATTGAAGCGACAATCTCGACTCAGTTACCGCCTCAACGCATTGATCGCCAGCAGCACCCATCCGGCCATCATGCTGGTGCCACCGATCGGCGCCAGCCGCGTCGGCCACTGCCACAACGCGCCGCCCACCAGGCTGCCGGAAAACAGCAGCACGCCCAGCAGCAGCACGTACAGCGCCAGGTGCGCGATCGCGCCCTGCGCACGTGGCCCCAGCGCCACCAGCACCGCGCCATGCGCGAACGCATACAACGCCGCCATGTTCAGATGCTGCTGCGCCAGCGGATCGGCAACACCGTGCGAAGCATAGGCGGACAGACCGATCGAAGCCGCCGCCAGCAACGCCCCCAGGCAGGCCAGCAGCGAGGGCTTACGTGCGCGTCGTTCAACATTGAACATGACTGCTCCTTGCGCAGCGCCCGATGCCGGGCGCGGGATGAAAAAAAACGCGCCGCAGGAAGCGGCGCGTTTTCGTGTCCAGCACTACATGGGTCAGCCGAGGCTTACTTGACGGCCCAGTAGATGTCGTACGTGGCTTCCGGAGTGAACGACTTGTCGAGGCCGTCCTTCCAGGTTTCGTACGGACGGTCGATGACTTCGTTGCCCGAGGTCACGGCCCAGGCACGCAGGCCGCTGCGCGCCACGTCCAGACCCGCCATGTGGCCGGTGTAGGCCGCATGTGCCGAACGGTGCGGAGCAACGTGCACGTACTTGACCGGAGCACCACCGTCGATCTTGACGGTCAGGGCTTCAGCAGTGGCACCTTCAGCACCCTTCTTCTTCACCGGCTGGGCGATGTCGAAGGCGTACTTCTCAGCACCGAAGTCGGTGGTGATGATGCGGAACGGGCCGGCGGCTTCGAGGCCATTGGCCTCCATCACGCGCTTGATCCACTCCTGGTTGTCCTTGATGGACTTGGTGATGCTGTCCTGGCCGCGGTCCACGTTACCGGCGTTGACGACCAGCAGGTCTTCGGCCGGAACTTCAACAATGGCCAGATCGGTCAGCGGGGCTTCCGGGGTGCGGTAGTCCACGTTCGGAACGCTGGCCAGCATGTTGGCCATGCGCGACAGGCCCATCTTGATGTCGTCGCCGATCTGGCGGCTGACATAAAGACCGGCGTAACGGCCGAACAGGTCGAAGCCGTACTTCACCGAGTAGTCCTGGGTGATCTTGACGTTGCGACCGCCCTTGCCGGTCGGCTCCAGGGTGAAGGTGGTGACCTTGTCGTGACCCTTGGTGGCGTCGTCGATGTTGATCACAACACGCTTGTTTTCCTCGGCTTCGGTGATCTTCCAGGAACCGGTGCCCAGGTCCTTGGAGGTGAAGTCGAGGGTGGCACCGGTACCGGAGACCGGGCCGGACAGCTTCAGTTCAACGGCGGGATCGCGCAGTACCAGCGGGTTCCAGTCCTTGAAGCGGCGCAGACTGCTGACCGTGTCGTACACGATCGTCATCTTGCGGTTGGTCTCGATGCTTTCGGTGATGTGACGCTCGCCCGGCAGACATACGCCAATGATGACGAACAGGCCAGCCACGATCCCCAAGGCGATCAGGAACTCGATAATACGGGTCATTCAGAGAGTCTCCGGGGCCGATCCCACGGCCGGGTTGATTGAAGCGAAGCGCCAATCCTAGCAGGCTTCGCGGGCATTGTTTATCGGGATTGGCGCACCGGTTTCCCTGCCGGCTGCGTATTTGTATGGACAAAGAATTCGAAGGGTAACGCATACCGGTGCCCGGCATGTAGGGGTCAACCCCGGCCAGGGTCCGGGGTTGCGGTCCAAGTCGTTGTCCGGGAACGATTTTCCTCAGACCAGCTGCAGTTCGAACGCCTTCAGTACGGCACGCGTACGGTCGCGGACGCCCAGCTTGGAGAGAATGTTGGACACGTGGTTCTTGATCGTGCCTTCGGCCACGCCCAGCGAATTGGCGATCTCCTTGTTGGAGAAACCACTGGCCATCAGCCGCAGGATCTCGGTCTCGCGGTCGGTCAAAGGATCCGGGCGATCCAGGCTGACGAAGTCGTTGCGCATGTGCTCCAGGCCGGACAACAGGCGCTGGGTCACCGCCGGCTGCACCAGCGAGCCCCCGTCGGCCACCGTGCGGATGGCGCCGACCAGCTGTGCCAGGGTCACGTCCTTGAGCAGGTAGCCCTTGGCACCGGCCTTGAGCCCGGCCAGCACCAGCTGATCGTCATCGAAGGTGGTGAGGATGATGGTCGGCGGCAGTTGTTCCTGCCGGGACAGCATCTGCAGCGCCTCCAGCCCGGACATCACCGGCATGCGCATGTCCATCAGCACCACGTCCGGGCGCACCTGCGGGATCAGCTCAACCGCCTGCCGGCCATCGCCGGCTTCGGCCACCACTTCGATACCGTCGTCGAGCGCCAGCAGGGAGCGGATTCCCTGCCGCACCAGGGTTTGGTCGTCGACCAGGCAGACGCGAATCATCAACGCACTCCTTCAGGAACCTTGGTAAGGGCGGCCACCAGCACCGTTGCCGGCACCGTCGCCCGCAGGCGGAAGCCTTCGCCGGGACGGGTCTCGACCTGCAGCTGGCCACCACATTGTTGCAGGCGCTCGCGCATGCCGCGCAAGCCATTGCCGACATTGACCATTTCCGCGCCGACACCGTCGTCGCGGGCCTCGATCACGACCCGGTCGGGGGCTTCACGGTACACCTTGATCCACAGGTGGCGCGCACCGGCATGGCGCACGGCGTTGGTGATGATCTCCTGGGTGCAGCGCAGCAGTACGTGGGCCCGCTGCGGGTCCTCCACGTTCAGCGAGTCCTCGATCTCCAGCTGGATGTCCAGCGAGGGCACGTTCTCGGTCAGCGGCCGCAGCGCGGCAGCCAGGTCGATGGCACCGGTCTCGCGCAGTTGGCTGACCACCTCGCGGACGTTGCCCAGCAGCAGCTTGGCCAGGCCATGCGAACGCTTTACATGCTCCAGTGCCTGGCCCTCGGCCAGGTGGCTGGCCACTTCCAGGTTCAGGGTCAGCGCGGTCAACTGGTGGCCGAGCAGGTCGTGCAGCTCGCGCGAAATGCGGGTGCGTTCGTTGACCCGGGCACTTTCAGCCAGCAGGGCGCGGGTCGCGCGCAGCTCCGCGTTCAGCCGGCGCTGCTCGTCGCGGGCCTCGGTCTGCTGCCGGGCGACCAGGCTGGTCACGAAGATGAACATGGAGAAGCCGCCGTACAGCAGCGACTGCATCACCGCCTCGAACAGCGGGAAGCGCAGCAGCATGTAGTAGACCGGGGCCACCGCCAGCTGGCTGACCAGCAGCCACAGCACGCCCAGCCGCACCGACAGCATCCAGGGAATGACCCCGGCGGCGACCATCATCAGGATGCTGCCCAGGCCCGAGCCACTCAGGAAGCTCACCGCCAGCGCCGAGACGGTCAACAGCAGTAGCAGCCCGCGGTCCAGCCAGGTGGTATGGCTGTCGCTGCGCAGAATGCGGGTCAGCCAGTAGTAGGCGGTGCCGAAGGACAGATAGGCGACGAACAGCAGGATCGCCCAACCGCCCATGTCGTTGCGGCTGTGCAGGTTCTCGAACTGCGAATACGCCAGCGGCAGTCCGACCATGACCCAGGTGAACAGGCCGGCCAGGCGGAGGACGCGTGTATGGCTGAGGACTCCCAACATGCCAGCACTCTACGGGCCCAGCCTGCGTCCCGCACCCCACGGAAGTCATGCCCGCCCGGTCGCCTGTTCATGCCGCAGCCCACCCCGGGCATGCAATAATCGTGCGCAGGGTCCTTTGATGGACCAACCGCGTTACCCCACGGAGTCACAATGTCGATTGTCATCCGCGACGTGCGCGAGCACGAGCTCGATTCCGTCCTGGCTTTGAACAACAACGCTGGCCTGGCCATCCTTCCCCTGGATGCGGCACGCCTGCGCCTGTTCTATGAAACCGCTGAATATTTCCGCGTCGCCGAGCGCGACGGCAACCTGGCCGGCTTCCTGATCGGCTTCGGCAGCGACAGCCAGCACGACAGCAGCAACTTCGCCTGGTTCAAGCAGCAACTGGACACCCCGTTCTTCTATATCGACCGCATCGTGGTCGCCAGCCGCCGTCGCGGCGGTGGCGTCGGCCGTGCGTTCTATGCCGACGCGCAGAGCTTCGCCGAGCTGCGCTATCCGCAGATGACCTGCGAGGTCTTCCTCGACCACGGCGCCGATGCCGCCCTGCTCTTCCACGGCAGCTTCGGCTTCCGCGAGCTGGGCCAGAACACCATGCCGCACGTCGATGTGCGCGCCAGCATGCTGGCCAAGGAACTGTGCAGCTACCCGTGGGTCCAGGAGACCTACGGTGACAAGCTGCCGGATGTGGCATGGACACGTGCCCGGCAGCTGCCGGCACAGGCACAGCGGCCGACGGGGACCTGAGCGTGGCGGTGAATTTCGATTACGAACAGGCCGGTGAACTGAAGATCGGCCAGGTGGGCATCGCCAACCTGCGCATCCGCACCCTTGATGTCGAGCGCCTCGTACAGGAAATGCACGAGCGCGTGACCCGCGCGCCGAAGCTGTTCGGCCGCGCGGCGGTGATCCTCGACTTCGGCGGCCTCAGCCAGGTGCCGGACGTGGCCACCGCGCAGGCGCTGGTCGATGGCCTGCGCAGTGCCGGCGTGCTGCCGGTGGCACTGGCCTATGGCACCAGCGCGGTCGACCTGCTCTCGCAGCAGCTCGGACTGCCGCTGCTGGCCAAGTTCCGCGCCCAGTACGAACGTGCCGAGGCCGAACCGGCTCCGCCACCGCCCGCACCGGAACCGCGCCGGGCCGCGCGCGCCGAACCGAAGCCGGCACCGGCCACGCCGGTAGCCAAGGTCGCCGATGCGGCCGCACCGCAACCGGGCCGCATGCAGCTGGGCAACGTGCGCTCGGGCCAGCAGCTGTACGCGGAAAACTGCGACCTGACCGTGATGGCCACCGTCGGCGCTGGCGCCGAAGTCATCGCCGACGGCAGCATCCATATCTACGGGACCCTGCGCGGCCGCGCGCTGGCAGGGGCCCAGGGCAACACCGCGGCACGCATCTTCTGCCGTGATTTCCATGCGGAACTGGTCGCCATTGCAGGCCACTACAAGGTACTGGACGATGTCCCGGACACCCTGCGCGGCAAGGCCGTGCAGGTGTGGCTGGAACAGGACCAGATCAAGATCGCTGCGCTGGACTGACGCAGCACCCAAACAGAATCATCAGGAGAAGTCCTTTGGCTGAAATCATCGTAGTCACCTCCGGCAAGGGCGGCGTCGGCAAGACCACTTCCAGCGCAAGCCTGGCCTGCGGCCTGGCACGGCGCGGCAAGAAGGTGGCGGTGATCGACTTCGACGTCGGCCTGCGCAACCTCGATCTGATCATGGGCTGCGAACGCCGCGTGGTGTACGACTTCGTCAACGTCGTGCACGGCGAAGCGACCCTCAAGCAGGCCCTGATCAAGGACAAGCGCTTCGACAATCTGTACGTGCTGGCTGCCTCGCAGACCCGCGACAAGGATGCGCTGACCCAGGAAGGCGTGGGCAAGGTCCTGAAGGACCTGGCCGCCGACGGCTTCGACTACATCATCTGCGACTCCCCGGCCGGCATCGAGAAGGGCGCCTTCCTGGCGATGTACTTCGCCGACCGCGCCGTGGTCGTGGTGAACCCGGAAGTGTCCTCGGTACGCGACTCGGACCGCATCATCGGCCTGCTCGACTCGAAGACCCACAAGGCCGAGTCCGGCCAGGACGTGCCGGCCTTCCTGCTGCTGACCCGCTACACCCCGGTGCGCGTGGAAAGCGGCGAGATGCTCAGCATCGCCGACGTCGAGGAAGTGCTTGGACTGAAGGCGATCGGCGTGATCCCCGAGTCGGGTGACGTGCTCAACGCCTCCAACAAAGGCGAGCCGGTCATCCTGGATGTCGAGTCCGCTGCCGGCCAGGCCTACGACGACGCCGTCGCGCGCATCCTCGGCGAAGAACGCCCGATGCGCTTCACCAACGTCGAGAAGAAGGGCTTCTTCAGCAAGCTGTTCGGAGGGTAAGCATGGGCCTGTTTGATTTCCTCAAAGCGAAGAAGACCACCGCCGAAACCGCCAAGAACCGCCTGCAGATCATCATCGCGCAGGAACGCAGCAACCGCGGCGGTCCCGATTACCTGCCGCTGCTGCAGCGCGAGCTGCTGGAAGTGATCAAGAAGTACGTCAACATCGACGTCGATGCGGTGAAGGTCGACCTGGTCAAGGATGGCCAGCACGATGTGCTGGACATCTCCGTGGCGCTGCCGGAAGGCCCGGACAAACCCTGACCCCTGCCCCGCCCGTGCCTGCATGGGCGGGGCTGCATGACCTGCATGACCGACACCACGCCCGAACCGAACGTCACCCGCGTCGGCGATATCGCCTTCGCCGATGCGCAGCGCCTGCTCGCCGCACACGACCTGCGGCTGCACCGGGTCGCCGCCGGCGCGCCGATTCCCGGCAGCTACTGGGGCGAGCCCGAGGCCGGCATCATCGCCAGCGACGTGTACGTGCGCGATGACACGCCTGTGCACTCGATGCTGCACGAGGCCTGCCACCTTATCGTGCTGCCGCCCGAGCGCCGCGCACAGGTGCATACCGATGCCACCGACTCGGTGCCCGAAGAGGACGCCACCTGCTACCTGCAGATCGTGCTGGCCGGCCACCTGCCCGGTGTCGGCAGCGAACAGCTGATGGCTGACATGGATGCGTGGGGGTATACGTATCGGTTGGGATCTACGAAGGCGTGGTTCGAGCAGGACGCGGAAGACGCGAAAGCTTGGTTGATCGAACGCGGGTTGCCGGTAGCGTGAACCACCGTGAACCGGGGTCAGATCCCTTCGTCCTGAATCATCGGTAGTGCCGGCCGCTGGCCGGCAACCTCATGAACCAGTGAAGCATCACCTGGTTGCCGGCCAGCGGCCGGCACTACCCATCAACCCTGCCCCGCCAGCGCGCGCAGGGTGATGCCGACGATGTAGGCCAGGTAAGTGCCGGTGGCATAGCCCATCGTGCCCAGCAGCACACCCACCGGTGCCAACGCCGGATGGAACGCGGCCGCCACCACTGGCGCCGACGCGGGTCCGCCGATATTCGATTGCGAACCGATGGCGAAGTAGAAGAACGGCACTTTCAGCAGCTTGCCCAGGCACCACAGCAGCACGATGTGCACGCTGATCCAGATGATGCCAAGCAGGAACAGCCACGGGCGGTCCAGCAACGCCAGCAGATCCATCTGCATCCCGATGCAGGCGATCAGGAAATACAGCAGCAGCGAGCCCAGCCGCGAGGCACCCGCGCCTTCCAGCGTGCGTGCGCGGGTGAAGCTCAGGCTCAGGCCCAGCGTGGTCGACAGTACCACCACCCAGACAAACGGTGCGTCCAGGCTGAACTGCGAGGCCCAGCTGACGTTGAGCTTGAACCATGCCGCCAACGGCGCACCGATCGCATGCGAGAGGCCGACGCCGCCGAAAGCCACCGCCACGATCAGCATCAGGTCGGTCAGGCTGGGAATGCGCTCGTGCTCGGCCTGGAAGCGCGCGATGCGCTCCTTCAGCTCATCGATCGCCGAGGTATCGGCACCACTGCGCGCGTCGATCTTCGCCGCGCGCCCAGCAAGGAAAATGAGCGCCGCCATCCACACATAGCCCACGCCGACATCGACCACCGCGAACTGACCAAACGTGGTGGCGTTGACGTCGAACACTTCGCGCATCGCCAGCATGTTGGCACCGCCGCCGATCCAGCTGCCCGCCAACGCGGCCATGCCGGCCCAGGTATCGCCGGCCACGGTTTCCGGATGCACGGCGCGCATCAGCAGGAAGGCCACCACCGCACCGAGCATGATGCTGGCCGAAGCGCCCAGATACATCAGTACCAGCTTCGGGCCGAGCCGCAGGATGCCCTTGATGTCCACCGCCAGGGTCAGCAGGATCAGCGCCGCCGGCAACAGGATGTCGCGCGCGATCGGGTTGTAGAGTTTGGTGTTCTGGCCGTCGATCAGGCCGACGGTGTTGTAGATGCCGGGAATCAGGTAGCACAGCAGCAGTGCCGGCACGAAGGTGTAGAAACGCTTCCACAGCCCCTGCTCGCGCGAGGCGGTCCAGAACACGGCGCCGAGGGTGGCGGCGATCAAACCGAAGACGACGATGTCGTTCTGGATCATGCAGGTGCTCTGGGTAGTGCCGGTCGCTGGCCGGCAATCTCGTTCAGGTGGGAAGCAGCAAGCGGTTGCCGGCCAGCGGCCGGCACTACCAGAAAGCAGAGCGCCGCCCCGGAGGGCGGCGCTGCAGTCATCAGTTGCCGATGTGCTGCTTCAGCCAGGCATTGACGGTGTCATGCCACAGGATGCTGTTGTTCGGCTTCAGCACCCAGTGGTTTTCATCCGGGAAGTACAGGAACTTCGATTCGATGCCCTGGCGCTGGGCGGCGGTGAACGCGGCCAGGCCCTGCTCGACCGGGATGCGGAAGTCCTGCTGGCCGTGGATGACCAGGATCGGCTTCTTCCAGTCCGCCACGTGGTTGACCGGGTTGAACTTCTCGTAGTTCGCGGCCTTCTGGTACGGCGTGCCGCCCTGCTCCCACTCGGTGAACCACAGTTCTTCGGTGGCGTAGCCCATCATGCGCTGGTCGAACACGCCGTCATGGTTGACCAGGCACTTGAACGGGCTGTTCCAGTTGCCGGCGATCCAGTTGACCATGAAGCCGCCGTAGCTGGCGCCCAGTGCACAGGCCTTGTCGCCGTTGAGGAAGGAGTACTTCTTCAGCGCGGCGTCCCAGCCCTTCTGCAGATCTTCCAGCGGGCGGTCGCCCCAATGCTGGCTGATCGCATCGGTGAACGCCTGGCCGTAGCCGGTGGAACCGTGGAAGTCGATCATCACCACGGCGTAGCCCTGGCCGGCGTAGGTCTGCGGGTTCCAGCGGTAGCTCCAGCCGTTGCCGAAGCTGCCCTGCGGGCCGCCGTGGATCAGGAACGCAACCGGGTAGGACTTGCCTTCCTGGTAGTTGTGCGGCTTGACCACATAGCCGTGGACGGTGTCGTTGTTCCAGCCCTTGAACTCGAACTGCTCGTAGTCGCCGAAGGACACGTCCTTCAGCACCTCGCCGGCGGCGGGGGTCAGCGCGCGCAGTTCACCGATGGCTTCGCCTGCGGTCGGCAGCAGACCCACCAGCACCTGGTCGATGCTCTTCAGACTGTTGCGGGTGATCGCCACGCTGGTGCCGGCCACGTCCACCGAGGTCACGCTGCCGTCGCCGATCAGCTTGGTGGCCTTGCCGCTGGCCACGTCGATCTGGAACAGCGGGTGTTCGCCGAGGTCATCGGCGGTGGTGTAGATGCTGCTGCCATCGGCGGACAGGGTGATGCCGCCCGCCGAACGATCCCACTGCGGCGCGATCTCGCGGGTCTTGCCGCTGGACACGTCCATCGCCATCAGGCCGAAACGGTCGGCCTCGAAGCCCGGGCGCTTCATCGCACGGTAGAACAGCGTCTTGCCGTCGGCGCTGAACACCGGGCCGGCATCCCAGGCGGGGTTGGAGGCGGTCAGGTTGACCGGTGCCTGCTTGCCCGCAGCGTCGAAGCGGTACAGGTCGAAGTTGGTCGACCACGGCTCCTGCTTGCCGGCCACGCGGATGCTGGCCACCACGCTGGCGCCATCCGGCGACCACGCGAAATCATCGTTGCCACCAAACGGCTTGGACGGCGCATCACCATCGATGGTCGCGCTCAGCGCCGAGGCGCCCTTGACCGCACCGGCCTTGCCTGCCGGCAGCGGCGCCACGAACAGCGTGTTGCGGCGGCCGTCGTTCCAGGTATCCCAATGGCGCACGAACAGCGAATCCCACACCTGGCCGCTGGCCTTGGCGTCCTTCTTTTCCTTCAGCTTCTTTTCGGTGCAGGCCAGGTCCGAGGCGCAGGCCTGGAACACGCCGGCACTGAACAGCACGCGGTCGTCCTGCGGCGACACGTGGTAGCTGTCCACGTCCACCGGGAAGTCAGTCAGCTGGCGCGGGGTGCCGCCGCTGATCGGCTGCGCGTACAGCTGCTGGCTGCCGTTCTTGGCGCTGAGGAAGTACACGGTCTGGCCATCGGCCGACAGCGACGCCGAGTTGACGTTCCAGCCGGCCGGGGTGATCTGCTTCGGCGGCGCTGCATCGCGGGTACGCAGGTTGCGCGCGAACAGTGCGGTAGAGGCCTTCAGGTTGGCGTCCACGCTGCGCTTGGCGAACACCACGGTGCCGCCGTCTGCGGTCAGTACCGGCGCGGAAACGCGGTCCATGGCCACCATGTCGCGGACTTCCAGGCCACGGGCAGCGGCAACGCTGGGCAGGGCAGCCAGCAGGCTCAGTGGCAGCAGGGCATGACGCAGTTTCATCGGGGTCTCCGCAGGACGGCAAAAAACCGATGTTAGGCCCGTGCGGGCGGGGCTGCCAAGGCCATCGGTCATGGCCGCCGGCGGCGGTTGGCCGCGCCGCCACAACGAGCAAACCCCGCCGAGGCGGGGTTTGTGGGGGGACGCCGGGGTCGGATCCGATTCCGGAGGAATCGGCTCTGACCCCAGACGCTGCCAGCATGGGGTCAGAGCCCTTCCCTGCGGGAAGGGATCCGACCCCATGGCCCTTACGCCACGGCGCGCTTGCCGGTGCGATAGATCAGCCAGCCGACCAGAAACAGCACGGCCAGGCCGATCCACTGCGCGGCCGGCAGGTGGAACGGCACGGCCAGCACGTCGGCGCGACTGCTGACCACGATCGGCACGGCGATGGCGATACCCATCAGTGCCTCGCCGGTGATCAGGCCGGCAGCGAACAGCACGCCCGGCTTGTGCACGCGGTCGCGGCCTTCTTCATCATCGGCGCGCACCTTGTGGAAACGCTCGACCAGGTAGGAGATCAGGCCGCCGAGGAAGATCGGCACCATCAGCTCCAGCGGCAGGTAGATACCGATCGCGGCGGCCAGCACCGGCACGCGGAAGCGCGCGTTGCGCGACTTGAGCCAGCTGTCGAAGGCGATGATGGCCGCACCGACCACTGCACCGATGCCGATGAAGGTCCACGGCAGTTCACCACCGAACAGGCCCTTTGCGACCGAGGCCATCAGGTTGGCCTGCGGCGCGGCCAGCGCGTTCGGGTGCAGCTCGGACTTGACGCCGATGCCATAGGCGGTGGCCAGCAGGTTCAGCACCGGGGCCATGATCAGCGCGCACGAGAATGCACCGATGCCCAGCATCAACTGCTGTTTCCAAGGGGTCGCGCCGACGATGTAACCAGCCTTCAGATCCTGCAGGTTGTCGCCACCGACGGCGGCGGCGCAGCACACCACCGCGCCGATCATGATTGCGGCCACCGCACCCAGCGGTGCGCCGAAGGCACCCACCGGCTGCAGGCCATCCTTGCCCAGCAGCAGCACCAGCACCGCCGAAGCAAACAGGATGGTGGAGATGGTGATGCCCGAGACCGGGTTGTTGGACGAACCGATGAGGCCGGCCAGATAGGCCGACACCGACACGAACAGGAAGCCGGCGACGATCATGATCAGGGTCATCGGGATCGACACGTGCCACTGGCCGACGATGGCCTGGTACAGCGCCAGCAGCGGCAGGGTGAACACCACCAGGGCCACCAGCATCCACTTCATTGGCAGGTCGCGTTCGGTGTGCGCCAGTACCGGACCACCGCTCTTGCGGGCAGCGGCAAAGCCACTCTTGACCCCGTTGAGCAGCGACTTGCGCAGCGAGATCAGGGTCCAGATGCCGCCGATCAGCATCGCGCCGACACCCAGGTAGCGCATCTTCGCGCCCCAGATGGCGAACGCCGCCTCGGTGGAGGATGCGGTAGCGACCGAGGCGGCCAGGCCCGGATCGGTGTTCATGAAGAACGCCTGGTAGATCGGAATGGCGATGTGCCAGGTCAGGATCGAGCCGGACACCACCACGATGCCGACGTTCAGGCCGACGATGTAGCCCACGCCCAGCAGCGCCGGCGACAGGTTGGTGCCGATGAAGGCGGTGACCTTGGAGCTGCCGACGTAGGCCGAGGTAGCCCAGGCATCGGGAATCAGGCGCATGCCGCTTTCCGCGGCCAGCTTGACGAAGGCACCGATCACCGCCGACAGGCCGAGGATCTTCAGGCCCGGGCCCGGGTTCTCACCGGCCTTGAGCACTTCGGCCGCGGCCTTGCCTTCCGGGAACGGAAGCGGGTCTTCAACGATCATCGAGCGCCGCAGCGGCACCGAGAACAGCACGCCCAGCAGGCCGCCGAGACCGGCGATGCCCAGCACCCACCAGTACTTGAAGTCCGGCCAGTAGCCCATGATCACCAGCGCGGGGATGGTGAAGATGACACCGGCGGCGATCGACGAGCCAGCCGAGGCACCGGTCTGCACGATGTTGTTTTCAAGGATGGAACCGCCACCCAGCAGGCGCAGCACGCCCATGGAAATGACCGCGGCGGGAATCGCGGTGGCGATGGTCAGGCCTGCGAACAGACCGAGGTAGGCGTTTGCGGCCGACAGCACCACCGCCAGCACGATGGCAAGGACCACCGCGCGGAAAGTGAGCTGCTTGGGCGCAGCGTCATGGTTCATGAAAGCCCCTGCTGGCAAAAAATCCCTGCCACGCTAGCGTTCAGGCTCCGGCAAGTCCAGCGTGCCAAAGGATGGGGCCCGATGCTGCGGTGCGATGGACCCGCACGTGCACGGGCAACCGACCGATGCAGCAAAGCCGGAGTGGGCATGAACTCAATTGATATGTTATATCTTTCTGTTGCCCCTTCACATCCTGCATCGCATGCCCCCTTCCCCCGCCCCGCGCCTGGCCTCCATCGACCAGCTGCGCGGCACCGTGATGCTGCTGATGCTGCTCGACCACGTCCGCGAGACCTTCTTCCTGCAGTACCAGGTCAGCGACCCGATGGATGCGTCCACGGTCTCTCCCGCCCTGTTCGCCTGCCGCCTGCTGGCCCACCTGTGCGCGCCGGCGTTCGTGCTGCTCACCGGCCTGTCGGCCTGGCTGTACGGCCAGCGCCAGCCGGATCCACGACGGGCCACGGCCGCCTTCCTGCTCAAGCGCGGCCTGTTCCTGGTGGTGCTGGAACTGACCCTGGTCAACTTCGCCTGGACCTTCCAGCTGCCGCCGGACACGTTGTACCTGCAGGTGATCTGGGCTATCGGCCTCAGCATGATCGCGCTGGCCGGCCTGCTATGGCTGCCGCGCCCGGCCTTGCTGGTGCTGGCAATTGCGCTGGTGGCCGGCCATGACCTGCTCGACGGCGTGCGCGTGGAAGGCAATGGCGCGCTGGCAGTACTGTGGAAGGTGCTGCACCAGCGCGACTGGATCGAGGCCGGGACACTGCGATTGCGCACCTCCTACCCGGTGCTGCCGTGGATCGGGGTGATCGCCCTGGGTTACCTGATGGGACCGTGGTTCGCCCGCGAGCGCGCGCCGGAGCAGCGGCGGCGCTGGCTGTTCTGGGCCGGTGCGGGGGCGCTGGCCCTGTTCGCATTGCTGCGCTTCGCCAACGAATACGGCGATTCCCCCTGGCAGTACCAGACCACCGCGCTGCGTACCTGGCTGAGCATCTTCAACGTCACCAAGTACCCGCCGTCGCTGCAGTTCCTGCTGTTGACGCTGGGCGTGGGCCTGCTGCTGTTGCGCCTGTACGAATGGCCGCCGTTGGCACGTGCGCTGCAGCCATTGGCCGATATTGGTGCAGCACCGATGTTCTTCTACCTGCTGCATCTGTATGTACTGAAGGGGCTGTACCTGGCGGCGCTGGCGGCCTGGGGCCCGACCCACGGCGAGCTGTATGCGCTGGATTCGGTCAGCGGCCTGCTGCTGGTGGCCTGTGCACTGGCGGTGGTGATGTATCCGCCGACGCGGGCGTTCGCGCGGTTCAAGGCACGAAGGCGCGATCTGGCGTGGCTGCGGTACCTGTGACTCCGTTCGCCGGGCATGGCCCGGCGCTACCGGGTGCGGCGCCGGTTACGGGCCTATAATCGCGCCCTTTCCTGCTGTCCCTGCCGTCGATGACCGTTGCCGCTACTGCTTCCAACGACTTCCTGGGCCATCCCAAGGGCGTCTACGTCTGCTTCTTCACCGAAATGTGGGAGCGCTTCTCCTTCTACGGCATGAAGGCGCTGCTGCTGCTGTATCTGACCAAGTACCACCTGTTCGGCGACAAGGCCGGCCTGGACCTGCTCGGTGCCTATGGCGGCCTGGTGTACTGCATTCCGGTGTTCGGCGGCATGCTGGCCGACCGCTGGCTGGGCATGCGCCGGGCAGTGCTGTTCGGCGGCATCCTGCTGGTGCTCGGCCATCTGGGCATGGCCTTCGAGGGTCACGCCGCCTATCGGGTCAACGGCGAAGTGGTGCGCGATACCTCGGCACTGGGGGTGACCTACCTGTCGCTGGCGCTGATCATCATGGGCGTCGGCTTCCTCAAGCCGAACATCTCCACCATCGTCGGCAAGCTGTACGCCAAGGACGACCCGCGCCGTGATTCGGGCTTCTCGCTGTTCTACGCCGGCATCAACCTTGGCGCGCTGTTCTCGTCGCTGGTGTGTGGCTTCCTCGGCGAGGCCTACGGCTGGAAGTACGGTTTCGGTGCAGCCGGCATCGGCATGCTGGCCGGCCTGGCAATGTTCCTGTGGGGCCAGAAGTACCTGCAGGGCCATGCCGAACCGCCGCAGCCGGCCGCGCTGAAGCAGAAGGTGCTGGGCCTGCCGCGCGAATGGCTCATCTATCTGTGCGCGGTGCTCGGTGTGCTGCCGGTCGCGTGGCTGATGTGGGCGGCCGGCAACGGCGCGTTCGCGCTGGGCGGTGAAATCAGCCTGGCGCTGATGCTGATGCTGGTGGTGCTGGGCGGCGTACTGGTCTGGTTCGCCTGGTTCACCGGCAGCAAGTGCACGCCGGTACAGCGCCAGCAGATGATCGCGCTGATGGTGCTGATCTTCATGGCGCTGGTGTTCTTCACCATGTACGAGCAGTCCTACGGCTCGTGGGTGACCTTCACCGACCGCCTGCTGACCAAGGACATCGTGCCCTCGCTGGTGATCACCGGCGGCACGCCGCTGCCGTGGTCGATCATCTCGCTGCTGCTGGCGCCGCTGGGCTTCGTGGTCAGCGCGCGCCTTTCCGAACAGCGCCCCGGCTCGACCGCACCGCGTGCGTTCTTCATCGGCATCGTTGCGCTGATGCTGGTGCTGCTGGTGCGCGACTGCCTGGTGATTCCGCAGACCGCCGGTTCGCTGACCTACCTGGGCGGCCTGTTCCTGGTGCTGCTGGCACCGGCCTTCGCGGCGTTGTGGACCTGGATGGACCGCCGCGGCTGGGAGCCGGGCAAGCCAGTGAAATCAGCGTGGGGCCTGGTGATCGGCGCGCTGTCGTTCGTGCCACTGGCGCTGGCCGCACAGCAGGTCGGCGCCACCGGCGAGATGGCCAGCGTGTGGTGGCTGGTGCTGGCCTACTTCCTGCTGGCCAGCGGTGAGATGTGCCTGTCGCCGGTCGGCCTGTCGGCGGTGACCCAGCTGGCCGTGCCGCGGGTGATGAGCCTGATGATGGGCACCTGGTTCCTGGCCACCGCATTCTCGGAGACGCTGGCCGCGCTGTTCGGCAAGCTGGCCGCGATCGAGGTGCCAGAAGGCGAATCGCTGGACATGGTGGCCGCGGCCGGCGCCTATGCCCACCTGTTCTGGCTGCTGATGTGGATCGGCCTGGGCTGCGCGGTGCTGGCCTTCATTGCTGCGCCACTACTGAAGCGGATGATGCACGGGGTGAAATAATTTCCGCGCGTGTGGAAAGCCAGGGCGGCGGATCGAGCATCCGCCGCCCTTTGCGTCAGGGCGCCTTGTCCTTGCCGGCCGCGGGTGCGGTGGTCGCGGTCTTGCCGCCCAGGCTGCGCGACAGGAAGGCCAGCAGCTTGCCGTAGTACTCGCTGCGGTGGGCCTCGGTGTAGAAGCCATGGCCCTCTGTCTTGTAGTACAGGCTTTCCACCGGGGTACCAGCGCGCTTGAGCGCTGCTTCCATGCGCTCGGTGTGCTGGATCGGCGCGCGCTTGTCTTCGCCACCCGCTGCGAGGAACACCGGTACCTTGATCCGCTCGGCCAGGTTCACCGGCGAGACCGCGCCCAGCTTGGCCGGATCTCCCAGCCATTCGCGCAGGTAGGTCACACCTGAACCGCGGTCCTGGATATCGCCGCGGGTGTACATCATCGGCAGGTCGTAGACACCGACATAGCCGGCCGCGCACTGGTACAAGCCTGGCTCGCGGGCAGCGCCCATCATCGCCGAGTAGGCCCCGTAACTGGCGCCATAGATGCAGATGCGACGGCCATCGGCGATGCCCTCGGTGATCGCCCAGCGCGTGGCATCGGTGACATCGTCCTGCATCGCCGCGCCCCACTGCTGCGCACCGGCCTGGGTATGCGCACGGCCATAGTTGCCGGAGCCACGGAAATTGACCTGCAGCACGGCATAACCGGCAGCGGCCAGCATCTGCGTCTCGCGGTCGTACTGGCCCGAATCGAAGATGTCGAAGGGGCCGCCATGCGGCATCACCACCATCGGCAGGTTGCGCCCATCACTGCCGGCCGGCAGGGTCAGGAAGCCATGCAGCGGCAGTCCGTCGCGAGCCTTCAATGCAACCGGGCGCACGCTGGCACTGCGGTCCACATCGATCCACTCACTGCGGCTGATCAGGTGCTCGGCCTTGCGTGCCACCGTATCGTACAGATAGAAATCGCCGGGGTTCGCGCCCGACCAGGTCTCCACCAGCACAACGCGACCATCGCGGGTACTGGAGGTGATGTAGACCGCGCTTCCGAATGCCGCCTCCAGACTGCGGTACAGGCGCGCCTCGGCCGAACTGTCGTCGAAGAAGCGGGTCCGCGGCTTGTCCCCGAGGTACAGCGCACCCACGGGCACATGGGTCCCGGGTCGATGGATGATCCGGTACGGATTGACCACCTCGTCGCGCAGCAGCGTCGCGCGCTCACCGGTCTGCGGATTCCAGCTGACGATCGCGTTGGGCCCTTGCGCCTGCTCGACATTGAGATAGGCCAGGCCGTCACCAGCGGAGAAACCGATGGCGGTTTCGATGCGCTTGCTGACCGCTTCGTCATTGATCAGCTTCCAGTTGTCGCCGGAACGCTCACGGAAGTAGAGCTTGTTGACGTTGTCACTGCCGGCGCCGTGCACGAAGCGGACTTCGCCGGCACCATCGGTGGTGAACTCGCCACGCCGTACCGGCGACGACGCCACCCGCGAGCGACGGCCGCTGGTCACGTCCATCCGATCGACACGGGTGAAGGGGTCTTCGGCAAGCGGCCACACGGTAACCAGCACATTGCGCTCGTCGCCTGGCAGGTCATCGGCCAGGAATGCGGCAACGGCCTCCACCTTCTTCGGCTGGATCAGGGTGCCCGGCCCCTTGCTTTCCACCCGATAGCCGACCAAGAGCTCGCCGCGGTTGCCATTGGCATTGATCGCGTACAGCTCGCCAGTCGGGTTGGGCTGGTCAAGCGAACCCCACTTCTGGGCCAGGCCGATCAGCAGGCGCTCGTCGCTGACCCAATCGAACTGGTAGGCGTGATTCTTGTCCGGTGGCCGGAAATTGCCGACCATCTGCTTGTCCTTGAGGCGCAGCACCACGATCGCGGTGGCATCCTCCAGCGGCACGGTCGCCGCGACGTACTCGCCGGTGGGTGAAATCTTGATGTCGGTGAAGGCTTCCTGCCGCACGTACTGCGACAGATCCACCGCACCCACGCTGCCCATGGCAACGCACCCCAGAGCGGCCAGTGCAGCCGCCAACATCGTCCTGCGCATCCTTCCCCCTGCTCCTTCGGACACCTTGTCCTGGTCGCCGATTCTAGGCAGGCCCCGATGCTTCCCGCCAGAGGTGGACGAAGCGGCCCCACAAAAAACGACGGCACCGTTGCCGGTGCCGTCGTTACCACTACCTTGGAGAGAGAGTCAGGACGTGGGTTCGGGGGGCGTGCGCCGGGTCAATGGACCCCGCGCACCGCCAGAGTGAGGGCCAGGATGCTGAGGATCACGGCGATGGTGCCATCCAGCACGCGCCAGGTGCTGGGCTTGGTGAACAACGGTGCCAGCAGGCGCGCGCCGAGACCCTGCGCGGTCAGCCACAGGCAGCTGGCGGTGACCACGCCGGCCGCGAAGGCCATGCGGGCATTGCCGAAGTTCTCGGCGATCGAACCGATCACCATCATGTCCAGCCAGAAGTGCGGATTGATCAGCGAGAAACCGACTGCGGCCATCAGCACCGCGCGGCGGCTGCCGTCGTCGCTGTCAGCCTCGCCCATGCCGCCGCCACCCGCGATCGCACGGCGTGCCGACTTCATCGCGTACCAGACCAGGAACGCGACACCGGTCCACAGCACTGCGGTGGTCAGCCACGGCAGCGCCGAGGTCAGCGTGCGCAGGCCGGCCACGCTGGCGAAGATGAAGATGGCATCGATGGCCGCGCAGGTGGCGACCACCGGCACGATGTGCTTGCGCAGGATGCCCTGGCGCAGAATGAAGGCGCTCTGGGCCCCGACCACGGCGAACAGGCCGATGCCGGTGGCTGCACCAGAGAACCAGGCACCGAGGCCGGTGCTGGCGGAGATGACCGAGAACATGGGATTCACTGCCTTTACTTGCTTGGGGGACGGTGCCTCGCGAAGGCGGACAGCACCGGAACTGGCGCCATTGTCGCGCCGCAACATTAAAAAGACGAGCTAAACTTACTAATCCAACATTAGCGGAGCTTAATTCGATGCGTATCGACCATGCCCAGCTGCGCGCCTTGGCTGCAGTGATCCGCGAAGGTAGCTTCGACCGCGCCGCGCAGTCGCTGAATGTCACGCCGTCGGCCATCTCGCAGCGGGTCAAGGCACTGGAGGACAGAGTCGGCCGCCTGCTGGTCAAGCGTGGCACTCCGGCCACCGCCACCGCCGAGGGCCAGGTGCTGGTGCAGCTGGCCGAACAGACCGCCCTGCTTGAGCACGATGCGCTGCACCGGATGGGCCTGGCCGACGAGGACCTGCCGCAGGCCAGCATCCCGGTGGCGGTGAACCATGACAGCCTGGAAACCTGGTTCCCGCAGGCGGCCTTCCAGTTCGCGCAGAGCACCGGCACCACCCTGGACCTGCGCGTGGAAGACCAGGACCACACCGTCGAACTGCTGCGCCAGGGCACCGTGCTGGGTGCGGTGACCACCCTGGACGAGCCGGTGCAGGGCTGCCAGATCCATGCGCTGGGCAGCATCCGCTATGCCGCCACCTGCACCCCGGAGTTCCGCGAGCGCCATTTTGCCAAGGGTGTGACCGCCCAGGCCCTGGCCACGGCACCGGTACTGGTGTTCAACCGCAAGGACGATATGCAGTCACGCTTTGCGAGGCGCATGGCCGGCGACGACCTGCCCAGCACCGCACCGACCTGGTGGATTCCCTCCACCCGTGCCTTTGTGCAGGCCAACCTGGGCGGCATGGGCTGGACCATGAATCCGCTGCCGCTGGTGAAGCGGCATCTGGACGCAGGACGCCTGGTCTACGTTCGCCAGCGCGCGTGGGAGGACGTGCCACTGTACTGGCAGCACTGGAAGGGTGACGTGCAGACCATGGCGCTGCTGACCCGCGCCGTGCTGGAGGCGTCGTCGGCGCTGGTGCGGCGCAAGCGCTGATGAAGAGCCACCCAAAAGGGGACGGAGGGAACTAAGTCGCTTAAGACCCAAATGACATCCGGGACAAAGACGACTTAATCCCCTCCGTCCCCTTTTTGCTCCATCGGATCTCCACGAAACCTCCACATCCGGTCCATGCGCGATGCGGATACTGATCGGCCAATCACTACAAGGATGTCCTGCATGCCCGTCTCCGTGCGCGATGCCCACCCCGACGATGCCGCCGCCTGCATCGACCTGCGCGGGCGTACCCGCGAGAACGCCTTCAGTGCCGCTCAACTGGCAGAACTGGGCATCACCGAGCAGAGCTGGGCCGCAGGCATCGCCGAAGGCGATTCGATCGGTCGTGTTGCCTGGGAAGGCGAGCGCATGGCCGGCTACTGTTTCGCCGACCGCGACAGCGGCGAGGTGCTGGTACTGGCCCTGCTGCCGGACTACGAAGGCCGTGGCATCGGACGGCAGCTGCTGCAGGAAGTGGTCAGCCTGACCCGCGACGCCGGCCACCAGCGCCTGTTCCTGGCCTGTTCGGCAGACCCGCGTTCGCGCTCTCACGGGTTCTACCGCCGCCTGGGCTGGCGCCCGACCGGTGAGATCGACGACGCCGGAGACGAGATTCTGGAGCTGGTCTGATTGAAGGCGTCGCCAGGCATGGCCTGGCGCTACCAGGTGAAGGTGCCGCGAAACGCCGGATGCTGCGTTGCATCAAAAAAGGACCAGAAGCGGTTAAAATCCGCGACTGGATGGCGCAACGCCTTGTTTCTTCACGTCCTTTCGCGTTCCCTCGCGCATCCTGACCCCCTCCCCTCCGCCAACGATCCCGCCCCCATGAAGAAATTTGGCAAGGTTCTGCTCGCCCTGCTCGTGCTGCTGTTGCTGGCCGCCGCACTGTTCCTGTACTGGCCGCTGACCAAGCGCTCGGTGCCCGCCGCCAGCAACGACAAGCCCGTCGACGTTGTACTGGTCGGCGCCGGCATCATGAGCATCACCCTGGCCACCTACCTGCAGGAACTGCAGCCGGACTGGAACATCCAGATCTACGAACGCCTCGACGGCGTCGCCGGTGAAAGCTCCGACGGCTGGAACAACGCCGGCACCGGCCACTCGGCCTTCGCCGAACTGAACTACACCCCGGAACTGCCCGATGGCAGCATCGAGACCAAGCGCGCGGTCGGCATCGCCGAATCGTTCGAGGTCTCGCGCCAGTTCTGGTCGCACCAGGTGAAGGAAGGCCGGTTGAGCCAGCCCAGCGACTTCATCAACCCGACCCCGCACATGAGCTTCGTCTGGGGCGATGACAACATCGCCTACCTGCACAAGCGCCAGCAGGCCCTGGTGAAGAACCCGCTGTTCTATGGCATGCAGTACTCCGAGGATCCGGCACAGATCAAGCAGTGGGCACCGCTGCTGATGGAAGGCCGTGATCCGAAGCAGAAGGTTGCCGCGACCTGGATGCCGCTGGGCACCGACGTCAACTTCGGTGTGATTACCCGCCAGCTGACCACCGGCCTGCAGCGCAGCCCGAACTTCAGCCTGCACCTCAACCACGAAGTGAGCGCGCTGCGGCAGAACGCTGACAAGAGCTGGAACGTGACGGTGAAGGACCTCAAGGCCGGCACCGAGTCCACCACCCACGCCCGCTTCGTGTTCATCGGTGCCGGTGGCGCCGCGCTGAAGCTGCTGCAGATGTCCGGCATTCCGGAATCGAAGGACTACGCCGGCTTCCCGGTCGGTGGCCAGTTCCTCGCCTTCCAGGGCCAGGACGTGACCTCGCGCCACGGCGTGAAGGCCTACGGCATGGCCGAAACCGGTTCGCCGCCGATGTCGGTGCCGCACCTGGATGCTCGCAAGCTGGACGGCAAGCCGGTGGTCCTGTTCGGGCCGTTCGCGCTGTACAGCACCAAGTTCCTCAAGCACGGCTCGTGGTGGGACCTGTATTCTTCGGTCAACCACAACAACGTCGGCCCGATGCTGGAAGTGGGCAAGGACAATCTGGACCTGGTGCAGTACCTGATGGCCCAGGCACGCTTGAACGATGCTGATCGCCAGGCCGAACTGGTCAAGTACTTCCCCAATGCCAAGCCGGGCGACTGGAAGCTGGTGACCGCCGGCCAGCGCGTGCAGATCATCAAGCGCGATCCGTTGAAGGGCCCGGTGCTGCAGTTCGGTACCGAGATCGTGACCGACAAGGACCACACCATCGCCGCCCTGCTCGGCGCTTCGCCGGGTGCGTCGACCTCGCCGCCGATCATGCTGGACCTGATGGCCAAGGCCTTCCCGGACCAGATGAAGGCCGGCTGGGAAAGCCGCCTGCGCGAGATCGTGCCGTCGTACGGGCGCAAGCTCAACGACAGCGCGGCGCTGGTCAATGAGATCCGCACGCTGACCAGCCAGAGCCTGCACCTGCCGTACCTGGAGGTGCCGGTGGACGCCAATGCGGCGGCGCCGGCCCCGGCGGTCGCGCCGGCAGCGGTGCCGGCACCGGCCAAGGAAAAGCGCAACGCCAACGAGGAACTGCAGGCGCTGTAAGCCCGGCAGATTCCCTGCAGCAGACACGGACGGCCACCCTCGGGTGGCCGTTCGCGTTTGCAGGGATCCGACCCCCAAACGGGCGCTGCTGCATGCCGGGAAGCCTCTGCGCAATGACGAGAATTGTAATGTTGTTAAGAATTATTTACATTTGCGTCCTGCGCAGTGACCGCGCCTCTCCCAGATGGACCTGCCGTGCCCGAAGCCGCCGCCCCGGGTGCTGGACGACTGCTGCCGCCCCCTTCCCGTCTCCGAGCTTCGAACCCGCCATGTCCCTGACGTTCCGTAATCGCCTGCCCCGCCGTGCGCTGCTGCCGGCTGCCCTGCTGTCCTCGCTCGCAGTGGTCGCGTCTCCGGCGTTCGCCGAGGCCGCCGTCGATGGTGCTGCCGATGCCAAAACCCTGGACCGGGTCAGCGTGCGCGCCGAAAAATCCGCGCCTCCGGCCAGCACCACCCGCCTGCCGATCACCCTGCAGGAAACCCCGCAGTCGGCCACCGCGATCAGCCTGAAGCGCCTGCAGGACGAATCGCTGTTCAGCATCAACGATGTGATGCGCAACGTCACCGGCGTCAGCGTGTCCTTCTATGACACCCAGCGCCCGCTGTACTACGCGCGTGGCTTCGCCATCACCGACTTCCAGGTCGATGGCATTCCCACCTACAGCGGTTCGACCAACCAGGAATACGACACCGCCTTCTACGACCGCATCGAAGTGATCCGCGGCGCCAACGGCCTGCTCAGCGGTGCCGGTGTGCCGTCGGCCACGGTCAACCTGCTGCGCAAGCGCCCGGGCAAGGAGTTCGACGCCTCGTTCTCGGTCAGCGCCGGCAGCTGGGACTATCGCCGCATGGAAGCCGACGTGACCGCGCCGCTGACCGCCGACGGCCGCTTCCGCAGCCGCGTGGTCGCCGCCTATACCGATCGTGGCCTGTACTACGACCGCTACGACGAAAACAAGATGGCCGGCATGGCGGTGCTGGAAGGCGACGTCACCGACAGCACCACCCTCACCCTCGGCTACCAGAGCCAGGACAACAACCCCACCGGTTCGACCTGGGGCACCGTGCCGTTCTTCGACAACCAGGGCAATTTCGCGCACCTGCCGCGTTCGACCAACCTGTCGCCGAAGTGGAGCTACTGGAAGCGCGAGAGCAACACCGCCTTCGCCAACCTGGAACAGCGTTTCGGCGACAACTGGCTGTTGAAGATCAACACCGCCTACACCCGCGGCAACGTGCAGAACGTACGTCTGTACGGCACCGGCAACCCGGACCCGGTGACCGGCTCGGGCATCTACCTGCGTGCCGCTGCCGGTGATTCCAAGGACACCCGCCGCAATGTCGATGCCTACCTGACCGGCAGTTTCCCGCTGTTCGGCCGCGACCACGATGTCACCCTCGGTGCGCAGTGGTCGGATCTTGAAGGCACCACCAACACGCTCGCACTGAACTTCCCGACCGACTGGGCGCGCTGCGGCAGCGACCGCTGCTACTACATCCCCAACGTGTACAGCTGGAACGGCGACATCTCCGAGGTGACCTACCGCCGCACCGGCGCGCGCCGCGTGGCCAAGACCACGCAGAGTGGCGTCTACCTGGCCACCCGCCTGCGACTGGCGGATCCGCTGTCGCTGATTGCCGGTGCACGCCTGAGCCGCTGGGAAACCCTCAGCCGCTCGTACAACTCGACCGGGGCCTACACGGCCACCAGCGGTGCGTACAAGGTCAGCGACGAAGTCACCCCGTACGTAGGCCTGGTCTACGACATCACTCCGAACGTCTCGGCCTACGCCAGCTACACCGAGATCTTCAATCCGCAGAACTTCAAGGACCGCAACGAGAACCTGCTGGCACCGGTGCAGGGCTCGAACCTGGAAGCAGGCATCAAGACGCAGTGGCTCGATGGCCGCCTGACGGCTAATGCCGCCGTGTTCGAGGCCAAGCAGGACAACTACGCGGTGCGTGATATGAGCGTGCCGGACGGTTCGCTCAGCGATGGCACCTCCGCCTACATCGGCATCAACGGCACCAAGGCCCGCGGCTGGGAGATGGACGTCAACGGCGAGATCCTGCCGGGCTGGACGGTCAACGCCGGCTATACCCACGTCAAGGTCACCCGCGCCGCCACCGACCTGCTGTACGCCAACCCGCCCAAGGACCTGCTGCAGCTCAACACCCAGCTGCAGCTGCGCGGCGCGCTGGAGCGCCTGAGCATCGGCGGTGGCCTGCAGTGGCAGAGCAAGGTGCAGGGCTACAACATCGCCTACCCGTTGGGCGGCACGGTCACCGTGAACCAGCCGGCCTACATGCTGGTGCAGTTCAACGCCAACTATCGCATCAGCGACAACTGGACCGCGACGCTGAGCGTGCGCAATGCGCTGGACAAGACCTACTGGGCCAACCTGGACTACAACAACTACGGCGAACCACGCTTCGTGTCGGCCAGCCTGCGCTGGAAGTTCTGAGGGGCCCGCGAACCGGTGGGTGCCGACCGTTGGTCGGAACACCCCAACCCTGAATGGGCCCGCCTCCGCGCGGGCCCTTCTTTTTGCTGCATTGCGGGTTGCACGCCCGCTCGTAATTATGGCGTAATTATCTC
Source organism: Stenotrophomonas sp. 22DLJC03 (assembly GCF_056861405.1). Taxonomy (NCBI): domain Bacteria; kingdom Pseudomonadati; phylum Pseudomonadota; class Gammaproteobacteria; order Lysobacterales; family Lysobacteraceae; genus Stenotrophomonas; species Stenotrophomonas sp. 22DLJC03. Next base: position 899,529 of record NZ_JBSPUG010000001.1, on the reverse strand, counting down.
AACGCCAATCGGAAGCCGGTCGATGAACCCGAGCTGGGATACGTTGGAACGCAGCCGTCAGGCGCGCCTGGAGCGTGCTTCGCCCTGGGCACGCGGCCATGAGGTCGCCGCCGCCGACGTCGGCGAGCTGCTGCACGCACTGCTGGAGCCGGGCGACAAGGTCTGCCTGGAAGGTAACAACCAGAAGCAGGCCGACTTCCTCGCCCAGTGCCTGGCCGACCTCGATCCCGCGCGGGTGCATGACCTGCACATGGTGCAGTCGGTGCTGTCGCTGCCCTCGCACCTGGATGTATTCGAGCGCGGCATCGCCTCGAAACTGGACTTCTCGTTCTCCGGCCCGCAATCGGTGCGGCTGGCGAATCTGGTGGCCGAAGGACGCATCCAGATCGGTGCCATCCACACCTACCTGGAACTGTTCGGCCGCTACTTCATCGACCTCACGCCGCGCATGGCGCTGGTCGCCGCGCAGGCGGCGGACCGCCACGGCAACCTCTACACCGGCCCGAACACCGAAGACACCCCGGTGATCGTCGAGGCTACCGCGTTCGGTGGCGGCATCGTCATCGCCCAGGTCAACGAGATCGTCGACACCCTTCCCCGCGTCGACATTCCGGCCGACTGGGTCAACTTTGTGGTGCAGGCGCCGAAGCCGAACCACATCGAACCGCTGTTCACCCGCGATCCGGCACAGATCTCCGAGATCCAGGTGCTGATGGCGATGATGGCGATCAAGGGCATCTACGCCGAGTACGGCGTGAACCGCCTCAATCATGGCATCGGCTTCGACACCGCCGCCATCGAGCTGCTGCTGCCGACCTACGCCGAATCGCTGGGGCTGAAGGGAAAGATCTGCCAGCACTGGGCGCTCAATCCGCACCCGGCGCTGATTCCGGCCATCGAATCGGGTTTCGTCAAATCGGTGCACTCGTTCGGTTCGGAACTGGGCATGGAGAAGTACATCGCTGCGCGCGGTGATGTGTTCTTCACCGGCGCCGATGGTTCGATGCGCTCCAACCGCGCGTTCTCGCAGACCGCAGGGCTGTATGCCTGCGACATGTTCATCGGCTCCACCCTGCAGATCGACCTGCAGGGCAACAGTTCCACCGCAACGCGCGACCGTATTGCCGGTTTTGGTGGCGCACCCAACATGGGCTCGGATGCACGCGGCCGCCGCCATGCCAGCGACGCCTGGATCAAGGCGGGCCAGCAAGCCGCGCGGCCGGGCGAGATGCCACGCGGACGCAAGCTGGTGGTGCAGATGGTGGAAACCTTCCGCGAGCACATGGCGCCGGCCTTCGTCGACCGCCTCGATGCCTGGGACCTGGCCGAGCGCGCGGCCATGCCGCTGCCGCCGGTGATGATCTACGGCGACGACGTCAGCCATGTACTGACCGAGGAAGGCATCGCCAACCTGCTGCTGTGCCGCACTCCTGAGGAGCGCGAACAGGCGATCCGTGGCGTGGCCGGCTACACCGCAGTGGGCATGGGCCGCGACCGCGCGATGGTGGAGAACCTTCGCGACCGTGGCGTCATCCGCCGTCCCGATGACCTCGGTATCTCCGTGCGCGATGCCAGCCGCGATCTGCTGGCCGCACGCTCGGTGAAGGACCTGGTTCGCTGGTCCGGCGGACTGTACGACCCGCCCAAGCGCTTCCGCAACTGGTAAGGGACAGAGCATGGAAACCCTTGACTATCAATTCGACGGCACGACGCCTGCACACTTCCCCACCGATGCGGTGCTGGTCGGCGTGCTGGCATCGGGCAACCTGGAAATCCTGCTGGAGCCGGCCGCACTGGACGGCGCGATGACGGTGCGCATCATCACCTCCGCGCAGGGCTTCGGCAGCGTGTGGCAAGCGGTGATCACCGACTTCGCGCGACGCCATCCGCTGCGCGATGTGCGCATCTCGATCAACGATGCCGGCGCAACCCCGGCGGTGGTCAGCCTGCGCCTTGACCAGGCAGTGGAAACGCTGCTGGCCGGAGGCACGCCATGAACCGCGTACAGCGCCACAGCTACTACGAAGCCGACGCCCGCGAGCGTCTCGCCGGCCTGGTCGATGCCGGAACGTTCCAGGAATTCCTGGGCCCTGCGCGACGGATGATGAGCCCGCATCTGGCGCAGCTGGACCAACCGGCGGCGTTCGACGACGGCATCGTTGTGGGTGAAGCCACCCTGCGTGGCCGGCGCGTGCTGCTTGCCGCACAGCAGGGCCAGTTCATGGGCGGCGGCGTCGGTGAAGTACACGGTGCCAAGCTCTCTGGCCTGCTGCGCCGCGCAGCCGCGACCCGGCCCGAAGGCGTACTGCTGCTGCTCGATACCGGCGGCGTGCGCCTGCACGAAGCCAATGCGGGATTGATTGCCATTTCCGAGATCATGCGCGCCACGCTGGATGCGCGCGCTGCAGGCGTGCCGGTGGTAGCACTGATCGGCAGCGGCAACGGCGCGTTCGGTGGCATGGGCATCGTCGCCCGCTGCTGCAGCACCGTGATCATGTCGGAGGAAGGCCGGCTGTCGCTGTCCGGGCCGGAGGTGATCGAGACGGTTCGCGGCGTGGAAGAATTCGATTCCCGCGACCGCGCACTGGTCTGGCGGGTGACCGGTGGCAAGCACCGCTACCTGATCGACCAGGCGCAGGTACTGGTGCCCGATGCCATCGAGGCGTTCGCGCAGGCAGCATTCGATGCACTACAGCCGGACACGGCCAGCACCGATGCCGATGCGGCATTGAGTGCGCTGCAGGCCCGCCATGTCGCGTTGAAGGCACGCGTGCAGGCGTGGGGCGGATGCCGCGATGGACTTGAGATCTGGTCTCTCCAGGGCATCGCCGAACCCGAGCGGCTGCCGCTGCTGGATACCGATGCCTTCCTCGCCGCCACCGCCGATCGGAGCCTGCCATGAGCCTTCCGCTGCACGCGCTGCTCGATGCCCTGTTCCCGCGCGGCCACGCCATTACGGTGAACGATTCGGTACTGACCGGCAGCGCCACCACCGACGACGGCGACGTGACCGTGATCGGCACCGCCGACAAGCTTGAAGTGGGCGTGGACCACGCAATGGCGCTGGCCGAAACCGTGCTGGCCAGCACCGCCGCGCATCCGCAACAACCGATCGTGATGCTGGTCGACACCGCCGGCCAGCGCCTGGCGCGCCGTGACGAACTGCTTGGCATCAACGGTTACTTCGCGCACCTGGCGCAGACGCTGGATCTGGCTCGCCGACGCGGTGCGCGGCTGGTGACCCTGGTCTATGGCGAGTCGGTCAGCGGCGGCTTCCTGTCGTTCGGCTTGATGGCCGACCACATCCACGCCCTGCCCGATGCGCAGGTGCGGGTAATGGACCTGCGCGCGATGGCAAGGGTGACCAAGCAGCCGCTGGAGAAACTTCAGGCACTCAGCCAGAGCTCGCCGGTGTTCGCGCCGGGTGTGGAGAACTACGTGGCAATGGGTGCGGTGGAATCGCTGTGGGATGGCGATCTGGCCACGCACCTGCTTCAGGCTCTGCGCACGCCCGCCGAAGGCGACTGCCGCGCCGCGCGGGGTGCTGAACGTGGTGGGCGCACACTATCCGCAAGCGTGGCGGCAGCCGTGAGCCAGGGCGATGCCTGAGCGGCTGCCCCGCCATACGCTGGTCTGGTTGTCGGCGCGCGCCGGCTGGCAGGCGGACATCGCTGCGCATGAGCCGCGCCTGGCCAACTGGTTTGCGCAGGGTCTGCCGGCCATCGTTGCGCGTCGTGCCGCGGACGATGCCGACCCACGCCTGCGCCTCGGCGTGCCGCTGCCCCCGATGGAGGGCAAGCTGCGCCTCGCCCTGCGCGTGCCGGCACGCGATGTGCTGCGCACCGCGCCGCCACCGACGCTGCAGGCCGTGCTGGAAAGCGACCTTGCACCGGACTGGCAGCGTCCCCTGCTGGCGTTGCAGGACATCGCAGCAGCACGCGTGTTCGGAGCGTTTGCCTGGCAGTACCTCACTGGACTGCACTATGTGCACGCGCGCTCGGACATCGATCTGCTGTGGCGGATCGACACCACCGCGCAGGCCGATGCCCTGGCTGCAAAGCTGCAGGCATGGGAAGCCGGATACGGTCGCCGGGTCGATGGCGAGCTGTGCCTGGCCGACGGTGCCGCCGTGAACTGGCGGGAGTACGCGGGACGCAGCCGCGAGGTACTGGTCAAGCGCCCGGAAGGCGCCGCACTGGAACTGCGCGAGTCCGTGTTCGCCTCCGCCGGGGTGAGCGCATGAACGCCGTTGCGCAGCCGACTGTCCGGCCAGCAACGGCCGTGGACTGCGCGCGCCTGGGGCGTCTCGCCGTTGCCAGCCTGCATGCAGAACTGGCCTTGGCACCGAAGCCGGGACTGGTCACACCGTTCGATCGCGGCAGCCACCACGACATGGATGCCGGCACGTTCCTGCGCAGCCTGTTTGCGCTGCGCCACTATTTCACCGCCGTGGCCCGCGCCGGCGCTACGGAATCCCCGTTCGATGCGTTGCGCCAGCACGGTATCGCGGCCGAAGCAGCGATGCTGCGTGCCACCTCGGGCGTCAACACCCATCGCGGTGCGATCTTCAGCCTCGGCCTGCTGGTGGCGACCGCCGCTGCCTGTCGCTTCCGCCTGGGCCATGCCGCCACCGGTGAGCAGGTCTGCCTGGAGGTACGCCGTTGGGCTGCGGATTTCGCAAACGCCCCGCTGGATGCAGCCAGTCCTGGCCAGCGTGCGCGCGCCCTGCACAAGGTGCCGGGCGTGCGCGAGCAGGCCGCCGCCGGTTACCCGCTGTTGCGCGAGGTGGCGTTGCCCAGCCTGCGCGATGCGCTGGCCAGTGGCCTGACGCGTGAGGCCGCGATGTGCCACACGCTGATGCAGCTGGTCGCCCACACCGACGACCTCAACCTGCTGCATCGCGGTGGTGCTGAAGGCCTGCGTTGGGCACAGCAGCAGGCGCAGGATTTCCTTGCTACCGGCGGTGCCTTTGCACCGGACTGGCGCGCACGCCTGAAGCTCGTCGCTGCCGCCTTCGTTGCGCGTCGGCTGAGCCCGGGCGGCAGCGCCGATCTGTTGGCATGCAGCGTGTTCCTGCTGCACCAGGAGCGCGCATGAGCCTTGCCCTGCTCTGCCCCGGACAAGGCGCACAGCATCCGGCGATGTTCGATCGCGTGCGCGACCTTGCTGCCGCACGGCCGGTGCTCGATGCCACCAGCGAACTGCTGGGCCGCGATGTATTCGCCGCCGCGACGGCCGACGACCGCTTCGACAATGTGCAGGCGCAGCCCCTGCTGTGCGCGGCAAGCCTGGCGCACTGGCAGGGCCTGCGCGAGGTGTTGCCAACGCCGACAGTGATCGCGGGCTACAGCATCGGCGAACTGGCCGCCCACGCCATCGCTGGAAGCATCGATGCAGCCACCTGCCTGGCATTGTCCGCGCAGCGTGCGCACCTGATGGATGCCGCCAGCCCCGACGATGCTGGGCTCCAAGCGGTCCTGGGAGTTGACCGCATTGCCACGCAGCGGTTGTGCGATGCGCATGGCGCCTTCATCGCGATCGCCAACGGCCACGACCACTTCATCGTAGGCGGCGCATGGCGGTCGCTGCACGCATTGGCGGAGGACGCGCAGTCGCACGGTGCCGAGATCCGTCCGCTGCCGGTCCATGTGCCCGCGCACACGCCGCTGCTGGCTGGCGCAGTGGCACCGTTTGCCGCCGCACTGGAAGCAGCGTCACTGCAGGCGCCACGCCTACCTCTTCTGGCCGGCATCGATGCGCGCCCGGTGCGTGATCACGCCACTATGGTCCACACGTTGTCGGCGCAGCTGGCACAGACCATCGAATGGGCGCAGGTGATGCGCCAGGCCTTCGAGCGCGGCGCGCGGGTGTTCCTGCAGCTGGGCCCGGGCAACGCATTGGCACGCATGATCGCGCCGGCCTATCCGTGCTGCGAGGTGCGCGCAGTGGAAGAGTTCCACAGCCTTGAAGGCGCGGCGGCATGGGTCCACAGCGCGCTGGAGCGGCTGCAGTAACGGGTTCGAGCAGTACGTATCACGCAACACGCAGTACGTCGCCTTACCCCGGGATGGCGGGTCTCCATCCGCGCTGTACGTGAGCCACGTGTCTGGGAGGGCGCATGAGTCCACAAATCGCAACGATCATCGGTCTGGTGATCATGTTCATCGTTGCCACTGCGATGCCGATCAACATGGGCGCCGTCGCCTTCGCGCTGGCCTTCATCATCGGCGGGCTGTGGGTCGACATGGGGGGCAAGGAAGTCCTGGCCGGCTTCCCCGGCGATCTGTTCCTGACCCTGGTCGGCATCACCTACCTGTTCGCCATCGCGCAGAAGAACGGCACCATCGACCTGCTGGTGCACTGGGCAGTGAAAGCCGTGCGCGGCCATATCGTGGCCATTCCGTGGGTGATGTTCGTGATCACTGCGGTGCTGACCGCCTTCGGTGCGCTGGGCCCGGCAGCGGTGGCGATCATCGGCCCGGTCGCGCTGCGCTTCGCAAAGCAGTACAACATCAACCCGCTGATGATGGGCCTGCTGGTCATCCACGGCGCACAGGCGGGCGGCTTCTCGCCGATCAGCGTGTATGGCAGCATCACCAACGGCGTGGTGCAGAAGGCCGGGCTGGAGGTGACCGAGATGGCGGTGTTCCTGACCAGCCTGGGCTTCAACTTCATGATGGCGACGATCTGCTTCTTCGCCTTCGGTGGCATCGCCCTGCTGCGTCGTGGTTCGATCACCGCGGCGGGAACAGTCGGCAACGCGGAGCTGGCGATGGCCGGTGGCCCGCAGGCATCTTCGCGCCAGTTCGCGATCGAAGGCCACGGCGCGCTGGTCGCAGCAGGCGGCGGCACGCTCAGCAATGATCCGGCGGCACTGGATGCGGTGAGCCTGACCCGCGAACGGTTGTTCACCCTGATCGGCCTGCTCGGCCTGGGCGTGGCCGCGCTGATCTACAACCTCAACGTAGGTCTGGTGTCGATCACTGTGGCGGTGGTGCTGGCACTGCTTTCGCCGCAGAGCCAGAAAGGCGCAGTCGATGGCATCAGCTGGTCCACCGTACTGCTGATCTGTGGCGTGGTGACCTACATCGGCGTGCTGGAACATGCTGGCGCTGTGGACTTCATCGGCAATGGTGTCTCCGACATCGGCATCCCGCTGCTGGGCGCACTGCTGGTCTGCTACGTCGGCGGCATCGTCTCCGCATTCGCCTCGTCGGCGGCGGTACTCGGCGCGACGATTCCATTGGCGGTGCCGTTCCTGATGCAGGGCCATCTCAGCGCCGCCGGCGTGATCTGTGCGCTGGCGGTGTCATCCACCATCGTCGATGTCAGCCCGTTCTCGACCAATGGTGCGCTGGTGGTGGCTTCGGCCGCGAAGGAAGAGCGCGAGACCCTGTTCCGCCGCTTCCTGGTCTACAGCGGCCTGGTGGTGGCGCTGGGGCCGTTGCTGGCCTGGCTGGTGTTCGTGGTACCGGGCTGGATGTAAACGCCATCCGGTCGTGCCGACCGCTGGTCGGTACGACCTGGCGTTACACTCTGCGCATGGCTATTGCCCCTGCCCCACGTTCACCGAAGAAGCGCGCGCCTCTGTATGAAGAGGTGGCCGAACACGTGCGCGAACGCATCTACGACTACCGGCTGCCGCCGGGCGAGTGGATCGACGAGCCCGCGCTGTGCGAAGAACTGGGCATCAGCCGCACACCGCTGCGCGAGGCGCTGAAGCTGCTGGCAGCCGAAGGCCTGGTGCAGATCGATGCCGGTCGTGGCAGCCGGGTCACCCGTTTGACGTTGGAAGACCTCAACCAGCTGTTCCCGGTGATGGCGATGCTGGAAGGCCGCTGCGCGCATGAGGCGGTCAAGCACATCGACGACGCCGGCGTGCAGCAGCTGGAAGACCTGCATGCGGCGATGGAAACCGCAGCAGCCGAGGGCAACATCGCCGAGTACTACCGCAACAACTACCTGATCCACGAAACCGTGCAGCATTACGCCGGTAACCCGTGGCTGATCCGCATCACCCACGATCTGCACCGCATCCTGAAGATGCATCGCGGCCGTCAGCTGCTGACCCCCGGGCGCACCGCGCAGTCACTGGCCGAACACCGTGAGTTGATGGAGTGCTTCCGCCGCCGCGACGCACAGGCTGCCGAGCGCACCATGGAACGCCATCTGCTGAGCCAGGGCCAGGCACTGGCCGCCTACGTGGCGGCAGGGGGCCTGTTGAACGTTCCCGCACCGTTGCCGACCGCAGGCGGCGGCTGAGCTGTTGAGGTTGCCGGCCAGCGGCCGGCACTACCAGGACGTGACCTTGACCGACACCCTGGGACGTCTCATCAATCGCCACCACCGCAGCTGCCGCCGTCACCCCCACCGCCATCACTGCTGCAGTCGGAGCTGCTGTGGCTGTGATGGCTGTGGTTGTCACCGGAATAGCCGCCTGAGCTGTCGTAGCTTGCGCCGCCATCCCCCCGGCGACCCGAGCCATCGGCCGTGGCCACCGCCATGCACAGGATCGCGCCGACCAGCGGCAGCAGCCAGACCAGCAGCAACTGCACCGTCCGGCCGCCCGCCGTCAGGCCGTCACGCTGCGCGATCACCACGGTGGCCACCACGTTCAGGCCCAGCACCAGCAGGACCAGCAGAAGGGCAACGATCAGCATTCGGCGGCTCCGTGCCTGGACTGGGGGCATTATGGCCTGCCACCCCGGCAATGGCCCTGCCTGTCATGAAGATGGGACAATGTAGGGCGCGCCGGCCTGCCCGCAAGGCCGCCGGCCCCCCTGCACCACACGGAAGAAGAAGAACAACAACATGCTGAAAGTCATTTTCGATACCGACCCGGGCGTCGACGACGCCCTGGCCCTGCTGTACCTGCACAAGCACGCCCAGATCGACCTGATCGGCGTCACCACCACCTTCGGCAACGCCTCGGTGGAGTCGACCACCCACAATGCGTTGTACCTGAAGCAGGCCTGGGGCTTTGCCGCCCCGGTCGCGCGCGGCGCGGAAGGCCCGCTGCAGCCGGAAGCGACCCCGGAAGCCTGGCCGGTACACATCCACGGCCACAACGGCCTGGGCAACCACCCGGTACCAGCCGACCTGGACGTGGCTGCCGACGCGCGCCCCGCCCACCAGCTGATCATCGACCTGGTCCGCGCCCATCCGGGCGAAGTGACCCTGGTCGCGGTCGGCCGCATGACCAACCTGGCCCTTGCCCTGCAGCAGGCGCCGGACATCGCCGGCCTGGTGCGCGGCGTGGTGATCATGGGCGGCGCCTTCCACGTCAACGGCAACATCACCCCGGCCGCCGAGGCCAACATCTGGGGCGATGCCGAAGCCGCCGACGTGCTGTTCACCGCCAGCTGGCCGGTCACCGCGATCGGCCTGGACGTGACCACCCGCGTGGAAATGAACCGCGACGGCCTGGACAAGCTGGCCGCCCTCGGCGGTGCCGACGCCGAGCTGGTCCGTGCGCTGTCACAGGACTACGTCGACTTCTACCTGCAGGCCGGCCACAAGGGCATGGTCGTGCATGACTGCTGCGCCTGCATCGCGCTGACCCGCCCGGAGCTGTTCCAGTTCGAACGTGCCAGCGTGCGCGTGGCCACCGATGGCGTTGCCCGTGGGATGACCATTCCCAAGCCGGAAGGCATGGGCTTTGGTCCCAGCGTGTGGGACGGCCATGTAGTGCAGTCGATTGCCATCGGCGTGGATGCGGCCGCCGTACTGGCCGACATCGAGCAGACCCTGAAGGTCTGATCGCCTAGCGCTTGGCCCTGCCCGGGACCGTCTCGGGCAGGGTCCACAGCACTGGCAACACCAGCACCGCCACCAGCGCGATCATCGCGCCCGGCGCGGCCGCCCAGCCGCTGCGCTCCACCCACCATTGCGCCAGCCAGGGTGTTGCCCCGCCGAAGAATGCGGTGGCCATGGTCACCCCCAGTGCCAGCCCACTGACCCGGCCTTCGCCGGGGAACTGCTCGGCCGTGGCCGGGGCCGCCACCGCGCTCACACCACCGGCTACACAGGCCAGCAACACCGCCGCCAGCGCGATGCCCAGCGCCGTCGCCTGCGCCATCCACGCGAACAGGGACAGCGGCAGCAGCGCTGCCAGCAGGGTCAGGCCCAGCAGCATCGGCCGTCGTCCTACGTGATCGGACAAGGCACCACACAATGGCGTGATCGCGATGACCGCGACTGCCGCAATCGTCGACAGCCACAACGCATCGCCCTCGTCGTGGCCCTGTGCATGCAGGAACGCCGGCACATAGGTGATGCCCACGTAGTAGGTGATCGAGCCCAGCGCCGAGATCGCGAAGGTGCGTGCCACCGCCAGCGGATGGTTACGCAATACGTGGCGAAGCGGCGTAGCCGGAATAGTGCCCTCGCGACGCTGGCGTTCGAACTCCGGCGACTCGTGCATGCCCGAGCGCGCGACCAGGATCACAACCGCCAGCGCCGCGCCGACGAAGAAGGGAATGCGCCAGCCCCAGCTGTCCAGCTGCGGGGTGGGCAGCAGCGCAACCGTAAGCGCGGAGATCGCCACTGCCAGCAGCGCCCCAACTTCACTGGCCGCCGAAGCGAGCGAGGTCACCAGGCCGCGTCGCCGTGCCGGTGCACTCTCCAGCAGATAGGCCACCACACCCGTGTACTCACCGCCCACCGAGAAGGCCATCACGCAGCGTAGTACCAGCAGCAGCACGCCGGCCGTGGTACCTGCCGTGGCAGCGGTCGGCAGCAGTGCGGTGGCCAGCATCGCCGCCGCCATCAAGGCCATCGACGCCAGCAGCATCCAGCGCCGGCCCAGCCGGTCGCCCAGGTGGCCAAAGCACAGTGCACCGAGTGGACGCATCAGATAGGACACCGCGAACCCGGCCAGGGTCACCAGCATCGCCTCCTTGCCGCCGCCGAAGAACACCCGCGACAGCACCGTGGCGAAGTACAGATACAAGGTGAAGTCGTACCACTCCACCACCGTGGACAGGCCGGCCACCCACATCGAGCGCTGCCGCGCCGCCGTCATTTCATTCATCGCCGCAGGGTGTCATGCGCAGGGTGATGGCGCGGTGCACCTGCGTGCAGGGTCAGACCGGGGTCGGATCCCTTTGCCGTTGGCAAAGGGATCCGACCCCGGTCTGCATCACGGTGCGCGGCGCAAGGTGATCAGGGTGATTTCCGATGGCACGCCGATGCGTGCCGGGAAACCCGCCCAGAGGCCTGCACCGTTGCTCACGTACAGGGTCATCCCATCCACGTCGTAGCGGCCGGAGACAAAGCCACCGTTGGCACGCTTCACCAGCTGGTCCATACCGATGATCTGCCCGCCGTGGGTATGTCCGGACAATTGCAGCTTGACGCCACGCGCCGCCGCCTCGCGTGCATTGCGCGGGCGATGATCAAGCAGGATCACGGGTGCCGCCGGATCGGCACCCGCCAGCGCGGCCTCCAGGTCCGGCAGAGGCAGGCCATAGCGGGCCGCCACCGGGTCGGTGACGCCGGCGATGGTCAGCGCTGCATCACCGCGTCGTACCTGCAGGTGGCTGTTCTCCAGCACTTGCATGTGCAGCGCGCGGAACGCCTGCATCCACTCCTGGTATTGCGCGTAGTACTCGTGGTTGCCGGTGATGGCGATGACGCCGTCGGGCGCCTGCAGGTCAGCCAACGGGCGCGCGTCATCGCGGCGGGCCTGGACGCTGCCATCGATCAGGTCGCCGGTGATCACGATCAGGTCCGGCTTCAGTGCGTTGCTCTCGTCCACGACCTTGCGCACCCAGTCACCGGTCAACAGGCGGCTGGCATGGATGTCGGTCAGCTGGAGCACGCGATAGCCGTCGAACGAAGCCGGCAGTCCGGCGATGCTCACTTCGATCTGCCGGGGCTCGGGTACGGCCATGCCCTGGCTGACGCCATAGCCGCTGACCAGCAGCGCCAGCACACCCGCCACCGGCCGCAGCTTCGGCGCGCGCAACGCCGATACAGCACGTGGCCTGCGCAGGATGCGCGACACCAGCAGGCCCGCGTCCAGCACCAGCAGGACCAGCGCCAGCAGCAGTACGGCAGTCGAACCCGTGGCCAACGTGGCGATGGACAGCTTCGGAATTTCCGGCGAGGCCATCGTGCCCCAGAAGGTAGCAACAATGCGTAGCTGCACGGCCACGCCCACCAGCAGCAGCGACAGCACCACCTTCAGCCCGGTGGGCATACGCAGCGGCCAGAACAGGCGCCAGGCCACGTACAGGCCCATCAACAAACCGATCGTACTCAGCACTGCAACCATCCGGGAAGGAAAACGGGCCCGCCATGGTGACGGTTGCCGGCAGTGTTGTGTAGAGCCGGGCCATGCGGCGCTGCTTTGAATGTAGAGCCGGGCCCATGCTCGGTTTCTCAACATGCAGCCGAGCATGGGCTCGGCTCTACAACAACAGGTAGGTCAAGCCATTCCGTCGAGACGCTCCACCCGCAGTCGCGTGATGCGGCGCTTCTCCATCGCCAGCACGGTGACGCGTACACCGGTCACCTCCACCGCATCGCCGGCGTCCGGAAGGCGGCCCAGCTGTTCCAGCACCAGCCCGGAGATGGTCATGTAGTCGTCACTGCGCGGCAGCGACACACCGGTCAGCCGCTGCAGATCGTCCAGGGTCAGCGCGCCATCGGCCTCCCAGCAATCGTCACCCTGCGCGACCACGCCATAGCGCTCGTCCTGGGTGTCGACCAGGTCACCGGCAATGGCCGCCAGCAGGTCGTTGGCGGTCACCAGGCCTTCCACGCTGCCGTACTCGTCCACCGCCACCGCCAGCGGCACCGGGTGCTGGCGGATCAGTTCCAGCGCCTGCAATGCGCTGGCACTGGACAGCACGTACTGCGGCTCGCGCAGGTTGGCTTCCAGCTGCAGCGGCTTGCCCTGCAGCAGGTCGGCCAGCAGGTCGCGGCTCTGTACCACACCGCGCAGACTGTCCAGATCGCCATCGCCCACCAGCAAGCGAGTGTGCGGCGACGCCACCAGGCGTGCCACCACATCCTCCGGCCCACGCGCCATGTCGATCCACTGCACGTCGGCACGCACGGTCATCACGCTCGACACCGGGCGATCGGCCAGGCCCAGCACGCTGCGGATCATCTCGTGCTCGGCCGGCTGCAACCGCTCTTCGGCATCTACCTGCTCGCTCGCATCTTCATCGTGATGACCATTGGCCGGGCGCGCGCCGAGCATGCGCAGCACGGCGTCGGCGGTACGCTGGCGGAACGGCTGGCGGCGCTCATTGCGTTCACGGTTGAAACGCACCCACTGGTTGAAGGCTTCGACCAGGATCGAGAAGGCAATGGCCGCGTACAGGTAGCCCTTCGGAATCTTGTAGCCCAGGCCTTCGGCCACCAGGCTGAAACCGATCATCAACAGGAAGCCCAGGCACAGCACCACCACCGTGGGATGCTTGTTGACGAAGCGGGTCAGCGGCTTGCTGGCCACCAGCATCAGCACCATCGCGATGGTCACCGCGGCATACATCACGCCCAGGTTGTCGACCATGCCGACCGCGGTGATCACCGAGTCCAGCGAGAACACCGCATCGAGCACCACGATCTGCGCCACCACCATCGCGAAGCTGGCATAGACCTTCTTGCCATCTTCGTGATGCTCGCGGCCTTCCAGCCGTTCGTGCAGTTCCATCGTGCCCTTGAACAGCAGGAACAGACCACCGCCCAGCAGGATCAGGTCACGCCCGGAGAAGCTGTGGTCGAACAGCGTGAGCAGCGGCTCGGTCAGTTTCATGATCCATGCCAGCGCGGCCAGCAGCACCAGCCGCATCAGCAGGGCCAGGGCCAGGCCGATCACCCGCGCGCGATCGCGCTGGTGCGGCGGCAGTTTGTCGGCGAGGATCGCGATGAACACCAGGTTGTCGATGCCGAGAACGATCTCCAGCACGACCAGGGTTGCAAGGCCCATCCATATCGAGGGGTCAGCCAACCATTCCATTTCAGGTCCGTTTCGTCAGTAGGTAAGGGAAAAGGGGAAACACTCAGTCAGCCTCCTGCGCCTGCGCCGGGTCATGCCCGAGCAGGTCGCCAGGTGTGCACTGCAGTTCGCGGCATATCGCATCCAGCGTGGAAAAGCGGATGGCGCGTGCCTTGCCGGTCTTCAGGATCGACAGGTTGGCCAGGGTGATGTCGATGCGCCCGGCCAGCTCGGACAGGGTCATGCCCCGCTCCTGCAGCATGCGGTCCAGGGTGATGACGATCGCCATCAGTACATACCCATCAGATCAGGCCATCCAGGTCATCGCGCATCGCCGCACCCACCGCGAACACGCGCGCCAGCACGAACAGCATCAGCACCGCGACCAGGCCGGTGATCGACATGCCGCCACCGACTTCCATCCAGGTGAAGTCCGGGCCCATCCATGCGGCGTAGGCGCCGATCAGGATCGACAGCAGTTCCATCGCCAGCATCAACCACGCCATGCGCTGCAGGCGCTGCGCATTGGCATGGGTGAACGGCCGCTCGCGTGCCGCCGATGCCAGCAGCCGCAGCAGGTGGCGCAGGAACACCAGGCACAGCACCAGCAGCGCGACGATCGCGCCCAGGCCCAGGCAGAAATGCAGGAACAGGTCGTTGCCATGCGCGGCGGCAGCATTGGCGTCGTGGACGCTGTCGAGCAGCCAGCGACGGTCGTGGGCAACCAGCGGCACGGCCAGCAGTGCGGCCAGGATGCCCAGCCAGCACATTGCCCGGACGGCCTGTACGGCGGCCTGGGCCAGGGTGAACAAGCCTCGCGCGGATCTGGCGCGGGCGGGACGAGCGGTCAAGCGGCCTCCGGTGTTGGGGTGGCTTCGCCGCCCCGGGGTGGGTTTATCGATAAACGATATACCACATCCCCGGTGAAAAGCTGAATCGCGGGCGTGGCCCCGCGCCTGGCCCGGCGCTAGCGTCCGGGCGCGGCCTGTTCCAGCATCGCCTCACCCGGGGTCGCCGACGCCATCGCCTGCACGCCGGCCTCCGGTGCCTGCCGCGTGACCAGGCGGAAACGGACCTGCAGCCTGCTCTGGCCAGGTGTGGCCCAGCCGTACTGGATGGCGACCTGGTCGGCCGACAGCGGTCCGCGCCCAGGCAACGAACGTGCCTGCAATGGCTTCGGTGCGGCCAGCATCAACCGTGCGAAGCCCTTCTGCACCACCGCCGCATCTGCCTTCTCCGCATATACCGTACAGGTGCCATCGTCGGCCCAGCTCACCGCATAGCGGCCACTGGCCAGCGGTACCATCCAGGCCACGCCCGGCTGGCCCTGCAGCAGCGTGGCCGCTTCGGCAGGCTGCAATGGCGACAGTCCATTGGATTCCATCAATGACTGCAGCCGCGCCGGGGCACCGATGTGCTGCATGCAGGCGGTATCGAACAGTTCGCTGAAGGGGTCCTGCGCGGGGGCGTTGCCCTTGGTCGTGCGCGCGGGCTGTGCCACTGCCAGGGTGGGCAGCAGGGCCAGGACCAGCCAGAACGCAGCGCGCATCGGAACTCCAAGGGCGGAAAGCAACAGGGAGGATGGCAAAGGGCATGCGGGCCGTGCAACTGGCCGACGCTTGACAGCCGGCCGTAGCGGGAGGACTATCAATTAACGAATTAGTTAATTAGCTCGCCATGGACCGCATCTTCGAAGCCCTCGCCTCCACCGCCCGCCGACAGATCCTGGCCTATCTCAGCGCCGGCGAGCTCAGCGCGGGTGAACTGGCCGAGCGCTTCGATTTCAGCAAGCCCGCGCTGTCCAGCCATCTGCGCATCCTTGAGGAAGCCGGGCTGATCGAACGCGAGAAGCGTGGCCAGTTCGTGTACTTCCGGCAGGTGCCGGACCGCCTGGCCAATACGCTGTTCTCCTGGGCCGCTGAAGTCTGTCCGGTCGGTGGCCCGCTCAAGCGCGAAGCCCGCGCCCGCCGCAAGTCCCCTGCCCGCTGAGCATCCCTGCCAAGGAGCGCGACCATGCCTGGATCGACCCGCGACCGCCGTTCGTTTCCAGCAGTCAAGCTTCCCGCCCGGGAAGGAGCCAGCCCGACCGAAGTCACGCTGATCGCGCAATTGGGCATCGGTGCCGGTGATGCACTGATCACCGACGCCAGCCAGCGCCAGCGCCACCATCCGGCCTTCATCGATGCGCTGGATGAGCCCTCCGCACGGCTGGGCGGCATGCATCTGCAGCAGGGTGATCCGTCCTCGTTGTACAGTTTCTCTGTTGGTGCCGGTGGCCATCCGTTCCATCGCCATGCCGGTCCACGCATGTTCACGGCCATCGCCGGCAGCGCTGGTGCCGAGCTGCGCTTCGCCAGCGCTTCCGACGCCGAGCTGGCGAGCGATCCCGGCGTCTTCGCGCACACGCTGCGGCGCGTCCGCATCCCGCCGGACTGCCTGTTCACCGTGCGCTTCGGCGGCGGCACCTGGCACCAGTTCGCATCGAACCACCGCAACCATCCGGCGCTGTTCGCGCTGTCGTGCCACAGCAATGAACTGGCCGGTGCGATGAGCGAGCACACCCGTGCGCAGGTACAGCGCAATGCCGCCGACATTCCCAGCCTGACCGACGTACTGCCGGAAGCCTGCTGGCCAACGGCCGCCGCACTGACGGCCACACCGCTGGTACAGCTGTCATTGCAGGCTGCGGCCCCCAGCCTGCGTGCCCGGCTATGCGCGCGCACCCGCGCATGGTTCGGCCCGCTGCGGCGGATCACATTGCAGCCGCTGCGTGGGTTCGTCGAACGCGCTACGCCGGCCTACCCCATCCAGTCGCAGCCGCCACACAACGACGGCCTGCTGGCCACCGCGCTACCGCTCAGCCACTACCAGGACCTGACTACGCTACTGCTGGACAGTACGCAGGTGCGGCAGCGTTCCGCGTCGACACTGCTGGCCGAGGTACTGGAAGGCTTCCTGCGCAATCCCCCCAGCGGCGTGGGCCGGTTGATGGCGCTGCGCAACCGCCTGGTTGCGCCGTTGCGGCTGCGTACGTCACCGCTCGGCTGCCCGGTATCGTCACTACTGTCGACCGATCGCAGCCGGTTGTTCGCCGGCCGCTATCCAGTGCTGGATTCGCATGTCGATACAGAAGATGACTATGCCGAAGTGCTGCTCGGCGCCGATGATCGCCATCTGCGTTTCCGCAGCAGCGTACGAGTGCAGCGCTGTGCCGATGGACATATCGAGATCAGCCTCGGCTCACGCGTGCAGACCCTCAATGCGTTCGGCCGCATCTACATGGCGCTGATCGATGCCGCACACCGGCACTACGTCGCGCCGGCACTGCTGCGCCGCGCGGTCGAACATGCGCTGGCGCCGGAACTGGCCGATCTCGATGACTGGGCGGAATACTCCGCGTACAGATGATGCCGGCCCGTGGCCGGCACCACCTGCCACATCAGCTCACAGGTGCTGCTTGAAGAAGGGAACGACCGCTGACAGGGCCTCGCGCACCGGCTCCGGCTTGTCATACAGGTCGTAGTGCGACCAGCCTTCCACCACCTTCAACTGCTTGTGCTTCGACGCCGCACGGCCATGGATTTCCAGGCCATCACGGTAGGCGCCAAAGCCACCCGGCTTGTCACCGATCACCACCAGCAACGGTTGGGTCAGCAGGACTTCGGCCAGGTGGAAGGCATCCCAGCCCACCGCTGCACCGCGATGCGAGAACAACGCACTGACCACGCCGTTGGGCTGCGGCTCACGCGTGCGGTAATAGTCCGTGGCCTCCAGCACGTCGATATCGGTGATGCCGGCGGCGCGCCCCTGTTCCACCGAAGTCGGCAGGAACAGGTCCACACGGGCCTCGCCGCCGCGCATCTCGGCGGTGCGCTGGGCAGCGATGGCCTCCAGCGTGCCGATCGGATCGAAGCCGCCAAAGCCCTCACGACTGAGCCGGCCGAAGTTGACACCGGTGATGCTGGTGACCGCCTTGATGCGTCGCTCGGTCATGGTGGCGTTGATCGCGTAGCCACCACCGCCACAGATGCCCAGTACGCCGATGCGTTCGGCGTCCACGTACGGCAGAGTGACCAGATGGTCGACCACGCGGCGTACGTCCTCCACGCGCTGGGTCGGGTCTTCGACCCGACGCGGCTCGCCACCGCTGGCGCCCTGGAAGCTGGCGTCATAGGCGATCACCATGTAGCCCTCGCGAGCCAGGGCCTCACCGTAGATGTTGCCGGCGGTCTGCTCCTTGCAGCTGCCGATCGGATGCATGCTGATGATCGCGGGATAGACCCGGTTGCGGTCGAAGTCCGGCGGGAAATGCAGGTCGGCGGCGATCGGCCAGGCCATGTCCGGATTCTGGATGTTGATGGTTTCCATGCTGCGGCTCCTCGGTAGCGGCGGGAGGCGACGGGTGTCGCCGATGCAAGCACGATAGACTCGGGATTGGGACCGAAAAAGAGGCCAATCACAACCAAAGTAGTAAGCTGCAATTACCAAAGAACGACAGCCTGTGCCGCCATCTTCTCCCGCCCTCCTGCCGACCGAGCCCCATGAGCGCACCCAGCCCGATCAACCCGGCCCTGCTGCCCCAGCTGGCCTGGTTTGCCCACATCGCCCACCACCGCAGCTTCACCAAAGCGGCCGTTGAGATGGGGGTCTCACGCCCGGCGTTGTCGCAGAGCCTGAAGACCCTGGAGAAACAGCTGGGGGTACGCCTGCTGCACCGGACCACCCGTGACATGTCGCTCACCGAGGAAGGCCAGCGCCTGTTCGACGCACTGCGGCCATCGCTGAGCACCATCGAAACCGCAGTACGCGACCTGCGCGCCAGCCATGACGCTCCGTCCGGCCTGCTGCGCATCAACACCGCGCGCCTGACTGCCAAGACGCTGATCGAACCGCATCTACCGGAGTTCTTCGCGCGCTACCCCGAGCTGCGAATCGAGCTGGTGATGGACGACGGCCTGTCCAGCATCGTTGCCGACGGCTGTGACGCCGGCATCCGCCTTGGCGAGCGGTTGGCCGAAGGCATGATCGCCGTGCCGGTCACGCCTATGCTGGAAATGGTGGTGGTCGCCTCGCCGGCCTACCTGGCCCGCCATGGCACGCCCACCACGCCCGCCGAACTGGCCGCCCACGAGTGCCTGGGCTACCGGCAGACCGGCAGCGGCGGGATCTATGCCTGGGAATTCAGCACGCCGGGCCAGCCCGGTCATGACTTTGAAGTGGAACCGCGCGGACGCTATGTCACCAACGACGATGAGGGCATGATCCGCGCCGCGCTGCAGGGACTGGGCGTGATGCAGCACATCGACCTCTCCTTGCAGCCGATGCTGGCCGATGGACGCCTGCTCCGCTTGATGCCGGAGTGGTCCACGCCGTTCCCCGGCTTCTACCTGTATGTGCCTTCGCGCGAGCAGATGCCACCTCGCGTGCGTGCACTGATGGAGTTCCTGATCGAGAAGCGCGAAGGCGTCGCCAAGGCGCTCGGCCGCACGGTGCAGGCCCCCGCCACCCGCGGCTAGGCCTCAACGCAGGTAGCGGTACACCAGATCATCCGCATCGCTGCGCACGGCCTGCGCATCGAGCACGCCGCCCAGCCGCTGCGCAACGGCCTGTGATGCCATATTGTCCGGCGCCATGTAGCTGACCAGGGTCGGCAGCTGCGCCACCACGAAGGCCCAGTCGCGCAGCGCGCCGGCCGCCTCGGTGGCGAACCCTTGCCCCTCATGGCCGTCGTACAGCAGCCAGCCCAGTTCCTTTTCCGGGAACAGCGGACCGTGGTTGATACCAACCTGGCCGATGCAGGCACCATTGTCACCACGCTCGATCATCAGCGCACCGTGGCCGAACAACTGCCAGCTGGCCAGATCGTGGCAGAACTGCCCCCACGCGGCGACCTCACCAAACGGACCGCCCATGCCGCCCGCGCGCGGCGATGCCAGGAACGCGGCGTAGACCTCGAAGTCATCGAGCCGTTGCGGGCGCAGCCGCAAGCGTTCGGTGTAAAGCGTGGGAATCTCAAGCATGCCGTCGCGTGACCTCAATACACCGCCAGGTGGCCACAACCGCGGCGCTGTGGCTGCCCCTCCATCGTCACCTGTACGCTGGCCAGGGTGTCGACACCTTCGGCAGTGCGGCACGACTCGCGCTTGATCTCGACGACGGCCGGCTGCCTGCCAAGTTCACCGTTGAGCACGACCAGCGAGCTGGGTGCATCCGCCGGCTGCCCCATATAGCGCAGCGTGCCCTTGTGGGTGCGGCCGTCAGCGCTGAGGCTGGCATCGTGGTTGCCCTTGCCGGTAGAAGCAATCTCGATGCTCCAACCCGCACCGCCACCGGTGAAGGCCGGCACCGGGCTCAGGTCCGCGGCGATCGAAGGATGGCGCGGCGCATCCGCAGCCGTCTGCGAAGCGGTGGAGGTACAGCCGGCCAACAACCCGGCCAGCAGCACTGCGGCGACAACAGGGCGAGCGGTCATGATGGCTCCTTCCAAGCGATCGGAGGGTCAGTCTAGATGGCACTGCGTGCGCCAGCGATGAACGTGGCGTTTCAGCGCGGAACGCGCCCACCACCGGCCACCCGGACGCGATCACGGCCCTGCGCCTTGGCCTGATACATGGCGGCATCGGCGGCACGCAGCAGCGTGCGCCAGCCCAGTGCATCGGTGCCGCCCTGGGCCACGCCGAAACTGGCGGTCACCCGCAGTTCGATGCCACCCGAGATTACGATGTCCAGCTGCTGCAGCGCCAGGCGCAGCGACTCCGCCAAGCGGCGGCCACCCGCGAGATCACCGTCGGCCAACAGCACCAGGAATTCCTCGCCACCGTAGCGGGCAATGCTGTCACTGCGGCGCAGGTGGCGCTGCAGCAGCTGTGCCACCTGCTCCAGCACCTGGTCACCGGCATCGTGGCCATGGCCATCGTTGATCGCCTTGAAGCGGTCGACGTCCAGCAGGATCACCACCGCACTGGCCTCGCCCTCGGCATGCCGCTGCTGCACCACTTCCTCCAGCGCGCGCCGGTTCAGCAGTCCGGTCAGTTCGTCGGTACCGGCCAGCTGGCGCAGCTCACTGGTCAACGCCGAGCGTTCCCGCGACTTCTCGCGCAGCACTTCGATGGCATCGAACAGGCGCTGCATTTCGGCCAGCGGATGGGTGACGTGCTGCTCCGGCCCGGGTGCATCGGAGGCGATCTGGATCACCTGCCGCTGCGCCTGCAGCAACGGCCGCAGGATCTGCAGATGGGCAATGCGCAGGGCCACCCCAAGCACCACCAGCGTGCCCAGCGCAGTCGCCAGCAGCACTGCCAGCCGCGTCGCCTCGCGGTTGCGGGTGCGCTCGAAACGGGCGATGGACACGCTCAGGTAACCATCACGCAGCGCTTCCAGCGACTGCAGTGTCGGCACGTAGCGTGCGGTGAACTCGGCCGCGGTCCACGGTGGCGGCACGCCGCGGCGACCGTCCTCGATCAGCTGCTCGATCATCGGCAGCGACTCGCCGAAGAACTGCCAGCGAGCCATGTCCCAATGCCAGGACAGCGCCGGGTCACTGCGGAACACCGATTGGTGGCTGCCAGCCAGCCGCCACAGCTCCAGAAGGCGGCCCTCGGTCTGCAGAGCAGCGCGTACCTGTTCGTCGCGCCAGGCGCCCCGCACCGCCACCGGTGCCATTACATTGGACGCCAGGCGACCGCCATGCTCGCGCAGATCGATCAGCACCTGGCCCTGCATCGCCGGAATGGCTGCTTCACGGTCGACACTGACCAGCAGATTGATCTGCGCCGAGGTCAGCAGGTGCAGCCGGTCGACGACCGCGAACATGCTGTTGATCGCCCGCTCCACTTCCTCCACCCGGCGCTCCTCCTGCGGCTGCGCGGTGACGCGGTCGACCGCCGCACGCGCCGATTTCAGCCGACGCTGCGCATCGGCCAGCAGGCCTTGCTCATCCACTACGCTGGGAGCAGCCCCGAACACGCTGTCCAGCTGCTGCATCAAGGTATCCACCCGCCTGCGCGCCATCGCCAGCTGCGCAGCCAGCCGCGCGTGTTCGGCGGCATCGGCCGGGTCGGCGCCGAGCAGGCTGTTGGCCGGGCCGCGTTCGGCGGAGACCAGGTTGGCCAGGTCGAAGGTCTGCCGCAGCTGGCGCAGGCTGACCAGATTGTCTTCGGCGGCGCTGTAGCGCAGTGTGCCCTGGACCAGCGCGATGGCCATCAACGGCAGCGTACAGACCACGAACAACCCCGCCAGGATCCAGACCCAGGTCCGCAACCCGATGGGCGATGCCTTGCCGGCCATGCAAATTTCCCCTGAAGTGCGGATCACTGTAGCTGCCGGTCCCGGTAGCGCCAAGCCAGTGCCGCGCGAACCGTGACCACGGGTATACCGCAGTCACCGCGAATGCGCCGGCAAGGCCTCACCAAGCGCCTGGCCGGGGCAAATGCGTCACACCCTGCCGTACTAGATCCAGCGCTGGTCGACCAGTTCGCGCTTCACATAGGCGTAGAACACCGGCGCGGCAACCAGGCCCGGCAGGCCGAACGCCGCTTCCATCACCAGCATCGCCAGCAGCAGCTCCCAGGCACGGGCCTGGATCTCACCACCGACGATGCGTGCGTTGAGGAAGTACTCCAGCTTGTGGATCACGATCAGGTACAGCAGCGCCGCCACCGCCACATAGAACGAAACCGACAGCGCGACGATGGTGATGATGGTGTTGGAGATGATGTTGCCCACCACAGGCAGCAGGCCGGCGATGAAGGTGATCAGCACCAGGGTCTTGGACAACGGCAGGTGCACGCCGAACAACGGCAGTACGCCCAGCAGGAAGATGGCGGTGAACACGGTGTTGAGCAGCGAGATCTTCACCTGCGCGAACACCACCTGGCGGAACGCGGTGGCCAGGCGGCTGGTGCGGCCGATCAGCTCCTGCGCCAGCGGCCCCATCTTCGGCAGCGGCAGTTCGTCGTACAGCGCGATCATCGCGCCCAGCACCATACCGATCAGTACGCGTACACCCACCTGCACCACCGAGGTACCGGCCACGCCCAGCTGGCGCTGATGTTCGGCGGCCCAGTCGTTCAGCGCCGTACGCAGTGCCGGCATGTCCTCGGGGATGTACGGCTGCAGCAGCGCCGGCACCTGGTGCCGCGACGAATTGAGGATCTCCATCAGCCGCGCCAGCAACGCGTCCGGCCCACCGGTCTCGTTGCGGAAAAATGACGCCACGCCGATTCCGGCCAGCACCAGCGCACTGATGATCACCGCTGACAGCACGATCACCGCGATGGCCCGCGCCCGGCCTGGCGGCAGCTTGCCCTCCACGGTGGAAGCCAGCAGGTGGGTCAGCTGGAACACCAGCAGGCCCGACAGCAGGGTCACCACCAGGCCCAGCTTCAACGCCAGCCACATGCCCAGCAGCATCATCAGCCAGGCCGCGATCCTCGGGACGGGGGGCTTGGGCTGGGCAACAAGGGCGTCATGCATCAGGGCAGGTCCGGGCGGGGTGGCCCATGGTAGAGGATTGC
Organism: Stenotrophomonas sp. 22DLJC03; assembly: GCF_056861405.1. NCBI lineage: Bacteria > Pseudomonadati > Pseudomonadota > Gammaproteobacteria > Lysobacterales > Lysobacteraceae > Stenotrophomonas > Stenotrophomonas sp. 22DLJC03. Next base: position 876,063 of record NZ_JBSPUG010000001.1, on the reverse strand, counting down.
CGTGGCGATGCCGCGTGCAGGATGAATGGCCGTTACGCCACGATTGCACAGGCCGCCTCCCTGCCCCCGGCAGGCTTCCTCGACTCAGGCGCGATCCAGCGCCAGATAACGACCGGTACGCACGATCTCCTCGCGCTCGCTGAAGCTGGCCAGCGCATTGGCGACACGTCCGCTGTCACCGGTCACAGCAATCTCCTGCAGGGTGCGTTGCATGGCCCGGATCGCCGCGCGTTGCAGGTCCGAGGGAATGATCACCAACCGGTAATCGAGTTCGGCAAGCCGCGCCACCGGCACCAGCGGCGTCTTGCCGCTGTGGAACATGTTGATCAACTTCGGCCCGGGAACACGCTGCGAAATCACCTCGATCTGTTCCAGCGTTTCCGGTGCTTCAACGAAGATCATGTCCGCGCCCGCCTCCACATACGCACGCGCGCGTTCGATCGCCACGTCCAGGCCTTCGCAGGCGATGGCGTCGGTACGCGCGATGATCATCAGCTCCGGGTCGATCCGCGACTGGCAGGCGACGCGGATCTTCGTGCACATCTCGCCCACGTCCACCAGCGTCTTGTCGTCCAGGTGGCCACAGCGCTTGGGGAAGGCCTGGTCCTCGATATGCAGGGCGGCAACCCCTGCCCTTTCCAACGCGCGCACCGTACGTTCAACATTCGCGGTGCCGCCGAAGCCGGTGTCAGCGTCGGCGATCACCGGCAGATCGCAGGCATCGACGATCCGTTCCACCTGCGCAAGCACTTCGCTGAGACCGAGCAGGCCGATGTCCGGCACGCCGGCCGAACGTGCGATGGCCCCGCCGCTGGCGTACACCGCATCGAAGCCGGCCAGCTCCACCAGGCGTGCCGACAAGCCATCGAATACGCCCGGTGCGATCACGCTGCCTTGCCGAAGCAGATCGCGCAGCCGACGTGTCTTCTTCATGTGGTCTCCCTTGTAGTTGGACATCTGCCGTGGGATACCGATGATGTTGCCGCCACCGGCGACCGTCCAATACCGTGTTCGTACAGCACCAGAACGCCTGAGGTTCCAATGGAACTGCGCCACCTGCGCTACTTCGTCATGACCGCCCAACTGCAGAGCTTCACCAAGGCCGCTGAGGCCCTGCATATCGCCCAGCCACCGCTCGGGCAGCAGATCCGCGCCCTGGAGGAAGAGATCGGCACGCCGCTGTTCCATCGCCAGGGACGCGGCATCGTGCTCAGTGACGCTGGCCGCGTGTTCTGGGCGGCTGCAGTGGACATCCTCGCGCGCGTCGACCAGGCCAAGGAACAGGCGCTGAGCGCTGCACGCGGCGAGGTCGGCACGCTCACGCTGGGGCTGACCGAATCGGCCTCATACAACGACGCGGTGACCGCCCTGCTGCGCAGGTTCCGGCAGGCGCATCCGGCGGTACAGCTGCAACTGGTCGAAGACGGCAGTGAATCCCTGATCCGGCGCCTGGACGACGGCGAACTGGACGCGGTAATCGTGCGCCCACCGTACTCGCATCCCGGCGAGCTGGTGATCCAGCAGCTCAGCGCCGAACCACTGGTGGCGGTACTGCCGGCCGAACACCCGCTGGCCTGCCGGGCGGGCATCGCACTGACCGAGCTGCGCGATGAGCGCTTCATCCTGTTCTCGCGGAAATCCGGCTATGGCCTGAGCGCCGATGTCGTCGCTGCCTGCCGCAGCCAGGGCTTCACCCCCACCATCCAGCAGGAAGCGCCACAGGTGGCCTCGGCCATCAACCTGGCCGCAGCGGGCCTGGGCATCGCCATCGTGCCGGCCTCGATGCAGACCCTGCATCGGCCGGGCCTGGCCTTCGTCGCGCTGGAACTAGGCATGCCGATCACCGCCCTGCAGCTGGCCATGCGCGGCCAGCATCCCGCGCTGGCCGCCGCGCTACTGCGCTGTGCATGCAGCAGCGCACAGCCGCCGCCGGTGCTGGGCGACGCCCGCAGCACGGAGCTGCCTACCCCTTGATTATTTGACTTGGGCAAGTAATTATTTGACCAAGTCAAACAAGTGGATCGGCCATGACAACGGGTACGCTTTCCGAACGCGCCGATGCAGTGCGGCGCTTCAACCGTTTCTATACCCGGCAGATCGGCGTACTGCAGGAATCGCTGCTGCGCAGTGGCCTGTCCCTCACCGAAGTCCGCATCCTGTACGAACTGGCCCACCACGCACCGTTGTCGCCCTCGGACCTGTGCCGCGAGCTGGGCCTGGATGCCGGCTATGTGAGCCGGGTCATCGCCAGGTTCGAGCGGCAGGGCTATCTCATCAAGGACCGCTCGGCCGAGGATGCGCGCGTGGTCGTTCTGACCCTGACTCCGGTTGGGCACAGCGTGTTCGCGCCGCTGGAAGAAACCTCGCGGCGGGAAATGGCCGAGCTGTTGGCGACGCTGCCCGAGACGGCACAGCTGATGCTGCTTTCGGCCATGGGCCAGATCGAAAGCGTGCTGGGCGACAGGTCTCCCTCGTACCTGCTGCGTGACCCGCGGCCGGGCGACATGGGGCTGGTGGTCTCGCGGCAGTCCGCGCTGTACGCCCGCGAATTCGGCTGGAATGCGGAGTACGAAGCGCTGGTGTCGGAGATCGTTGCCAGGTACCTGCGCGAACTGGACCCGGCGCGTGAACGCTGCTGGATCGCCGAGAAGGACGGCGACATGGTGGGCTCGGTGTTCGTGGTCAGGCAGGACGACAGCACCGCCAAGCTGCGCCTGCTCTATGTGGATGCCACCGCGCGCGGCATGGGCATCGGCGCCCGGTTGGTGGAAGAGTGCATCGCGTTTGCGGCGTCCGCCGGCTATACGCGGATGACGCTCTGGACCAACAGCGTGCTGGCCGATGCCCGGCGCCTGTACGAACGCGCAGGCTTCCAGCTGGTGCAGGAAGAACCCCACCACAGCTTTGGCCACGATCTGCTCGGCCAGGTCTGGGAACGAGCGCTCTGATACCCGCATGCGCACGGCGTGCGGTGCCGTATATCAGTCCGCCCAGCTGGCCGTATTCTTGCCTTGGCGCTTGGCGTGATAGAGAGCCTTGTCGGCCGTGGCCAACCAGTCTTCCACGGTGCCCTGGCCCGGCGTCGCCGCGATACCGATGCTGACACTGAACTCCACGCCCGGTGCCACCTGCCTTGCCGCTTCGAGCAGATGCAGCCGGATCCGCTCGGCCACATGCATCGCATCACGCGTTGTGCAATCACGCAGCAGCACCACGAATTCGTCGCCACCCAACCGTGCCGGTATGTCGCCCGGGCGCGCGAATTCGCGCAAGGTGGCGGCGATCTGCCGCAACACCTCATCCCCGGCCCGGTGCCCATGTGAATCGTTGATGCGCTTGAAGTCGTCAACGTCGAGCATCAGCAGGCAGGCGAATCCACCCTGTCCCTGCGCCTTGTCCAGCACCTGCTGCGCGCGAAGGATCAGAAAGCCACGGTTGGCCAGCTCCACCAGTGGATCCATCCGGCTCAACCGCTGCAGCTGGCGGTTCTGTGATTTGACCCGGCGTGCCAGTTGCCAGCTCAGGATGCTCAGCCCGATGCCATACACGAACAGGAACGGCACGCTCAGCACGATCGTGCGCTGCGAGGAGATGGGCTGGTAGGGAAATCCAAGCGCCCACCAGCTGAGCAGAAAGCCCAGCACCAGTGCCAGCGTCGCCCGCATCGCCAACCGCACGCCACCGGCAGCGATCTTGTCGGCGACCAGCAGCGCGGCGAACAACGCACTGGGGACCGCGCTCAGCGCCATGAAGGCGATCCAGCCGCCGCCGAAGAAGGAGTCGGCCACCATGCAGCGGAACTGGACCACTGCGGGCTGGCGGGATCGGTGGGTCAGCAGTAGTGCAAGCGCCGGCCACGCCAACGCGTTGAGCAGCAACAGTACCCACGCCCAAGCGCCATCCTGGCGTTCGAGAATGATCGAAGCGATGGGGATCGCCCCCAGCCCATTGCCGACGAAGCGCATCCAGCCGATGCGCCGTGCCGCGCCGATGCCCTCGACTGCGACTTCCGTCGCGTCAATCAAGAACGGCATGGCCGACCCCCTTGAGCGATCGCACGTTCCCCCCTGGCAGCCTGGCGGGCTGCCTGTGCCGAGTCTGACAGCTTCGCGTCAATTCCGGATCAAGGGTTGCTGGCTGCAACGGCGCGGGCCGGCGGCCGCACGTCCATTGCCGCGCACCGCCCTCAGCCGTTCCTGGGTGCAGCCGTCGAGCCGCGCAGCATCAGGCTGAAATCCAGCGTCTGCTGCAGCGGCACATCGACCTGCTCGATGATGGCGAGCAGCAGGCTGACCGCGCGCTCACCGATCTCGCGCATGGGCTGCCGGATGGTGGTCAGCGGCGGCGTGAGGTAACGCGACGATGCCAGATCGTCAAAGCCGACGATGGACAGGTCATCCGGCACGCGGATGCCCAGATCCCGGCAGGCCGCCAGGGCGCCCAGCGCCATCTGGTCGCTGAAGCAGAAAATCGCCGTCGGCGCGGCGGCCGAGGCCAACAGCCCCTGCGCAGCCGCATGGCCGGACTGCAGGGAAAAGTCGCCCGGCACGATGCCCAGCTGGCGCAGGCGGCCACGCGCCTTGGCGGCGGCCCGGACCCCTTCCATCCGTTGCTGGTGCAGCGGATTGTCGGACGGTCCGCCGACCACGGCGATGCGCTCGTGCCCCAGTCCATACAGATGGTCCATCACCGCGCGCGCGGCGGCCGCGTTGTCGATGTGCACGCTGGGGATGCCCAGCGCGGGATCGAATTCGCAGCCATTGACCACCGGTGCAGCGGTGCCCCGCTGCTGGACGATCTCGTGGGCCGTCGGCGGCAGGCGGTGCCCCAGCACGATCAGGCCGTCGGCCTCGTTGCGCCGGAGCATCTGCGCGTAGCGCTCCTCGCGCTCGGGCAGATTCTGGGTATCGCCCAGCAGCACGGCGTAACCGACCGCCTGCGCCGCGTCCTCCGCGCCCTGCAGGATCTGCGCGAAGAATGGATTGGCGATGTCCGGGACGGTGACCAGGATCTTGCCGCTGCGCTGGGTCTTCAGCGTCCGGGCGACCGTGTTGGGCACATAGCCCAGGGCAGCAGCCGCCTGTTCGATGCGCGTGCGGGTGGCCGGCAGCACCTTGTCCGGCCGCGAAAGCGCACGCGACACCGTGCCAGCGGAAACGCCAACGTGCTTTGCGATGTCGTAGATGGTTGCCATGGCGTTACGTTGTTCCAGCCGCTGTGCAGTGCACAACGGGTCTGCAGGAGGCCCATGCTAGGGTAATGCAATCGATTGCATCAGGGCGAATCATCTTGAAGACGCTCAAGGGTCCAGCGCTGTTCCTGGCGCAGTTCATTGGCGACACACCTCCCTTTGATCGACTGGACACGCTGGCCGGATGGGCCTCGGCGCTGGGCTATTCTGGCCTACAAGTACCGACCAGCGCGCCCCACCTGTTCGATCTGGCCGAGGCCGCGCGCAGCCAGGCTTACTGCGACGACCTCGCTGGCATGCTGGGCGGGCATGGCCTGCAGATCACCGAGCTGTCCACCCACCTGCAAGGGCAGCTGGTTGCCGTCCACCCCGCCTACGACAGCCTGTTTGACGGTTTCGCGCCGGCAGACAAGCGCGGCGATCCGGCTGCACGCCAGGCCTGGGCGGTGCAGCAGCTGCTGCTGGCGGCCAAGGCCAGCCAGCGCCTGGGGTTGACCGCGCATGCCACGTTCTCCGGCGCACTGGCCTGGCCTTACTTCTATCCCTGGCCGCAGCGTCCACCGGGACTGGTGGAAGAAGCCTTCGCCGAGCTCGGCCGCCGCTGGCGACCGATCCTGGATGCCTTCGACGCCTGCGGCGTGGACCTGTGCTTCGAGATCCATCCGGGCGAAGACCTGCATGACGGCGCGACCTTCGAGCGCTTCCTCGATGTGGTGGATCAGCATCCACGCGCGAAGATCCTCTACGACCCCAGCCACCTGCTGCTGCAGCAGATGGACTACCTGGGTTTCATTGACCGCTATCACGATCGCATCGGCATCTTCCACGTCAAGGACGCGGAGTATCACGCAAGCGCGCGCAGTGGTGTCTATGGCGGCTACCAGGACTGGATTGATCGTCCGGGGCGGTTCCGTTCGCTCGGCGACGGCCAGGTCGACTTCAAGGCGATCTTCTCGAAATTCGCGCAGTACGACTTCCCGGGCTGGGCGGTGCTGGAGTGGGAGTGCTGCCTGAAGCACCCCGAGGACGGCGCACGCGAAGGTGCCGCGTTCATCCGCGACCACATCATCCGGGTAACCGAGCGTGCCTTCGATGATTTCGCCGACAGCGGCACGGCCCCACACTCACTGCGCCGCATGCTGGGGATCTGAGCCATTACCGCCCTGGGAGGGCAAGCCATGACGCACACCATGTCGCGCTTGGGCGCGATGATGTTTCTGCAGTTCTTCATCTGGGGGGCCTGGTTCGTCACCCTGGGGACGTACCTGGTGCAGGGCCCGCTGCAGGCCAGCGCCAGCCAGGTGGCAACGGCCTTCCTCAGCCAGTCCATCGGCGCCATCGTCGCGCCCTTCCTGGTCGGCCTGATCGCCGATCGCTACTTCGCCGCGCAGCGCATCCTCGCGGTGCTGCACCTGGCCGGCGCTGTGCTGATGTGGCTGGCGTCCACGGCCACCAGCTTCAGCATGTTCTCGGCGTACGTCATGGGCTACATGCTGCTGTTCATGCCCACGCTGGCGCTGGCCAACAGCGTGGCGATGCGGCACATGCAGTCGCCCGAGAAACAGTTCCCGCTGGTGCGGGTGGCCGGCAGCATCGGCTGGATCGTGGCAGGCGTGCTGATCGGCTGGCTGGGCTGGGAACAGGCGCATCGTCTGGAGCTCACGTTCCAGATGGCGGCGATGGCCTCGCTGGCGCTGGGCCTGTACGCGTTCACCCTGCCGCATACGCCGCCTCTGGCACAGCAGCGTGACGCTGGACTGGGGCAGATCCTGGGGCTGGACTCGCTGCGGCTGCTGAGGTCGCGCGCCTACCTGGTGTTCTTCCTGGCATCCATCGCCATCTGCATCCCTCTGTCGTTCTACTACAACTTCACCAACCCATATCTCAACGACCTGGGCGTGCGCGGCGCGGCCGGCCTGCAATCGCTGGGCCAGGTCTCCGAAGTGCTGCTGATGCTGGCAATGCCGCTGCTGTTCGTGCGGCTGGGGGTGAAGACGATGCTGGCGGTCGGCATGGCCGCGTGGGTGGTTCGCTACGTCATGTTCGCCTTCGGCGATGCGGGTGGCGGCTTCTCGCTGCTGGTGATCGGCATCGTGCTGCACGGCATCTGCTACGACTTCTTCTTCGTCACCGGCCAGATCTACACCGATGCGCATGCCGGCCCTGATGCACGCAGCAGCGCGCAGGGCTTCATCACCCTGGCCACCTACGGCGTGGGCATGTTGATCGGCACCTTCCTGTCCGGCGCGGTGGTCGAGCACTACACGACGGCCGCAGGGCCGGACTGGCAGAAGATCTGGCTGTTCCCGGCCGGCGTTGCACTGGTCGTGCTGGTCGCCTTCCTGCTGCTGTTCCGCGAGCGGCCTGCCGCCGCGGCCACACCTTCCACGCCTTGAGGACCGCAGCCGATGCCAAAGCTTGGAATCGCGATCATCGGCGCCGGCATGATCGGTACCGTGCATCGCCGTGCGGCATTGCTGGCTGGTGCCGAGGTACGCGGCGTGGCGGCCTCGTCACCGCAGCGCGCGCGTGAGGCAGCGCAGTCGTGGAATGTGCCGCGCGCCTACCGGAACATCGAGGAGGTGGTCGCCGATCCGCAGGTGCAGGTCGTACACGTCTGCACGCCCAACCATCTGCACCGCTCGATGGCGCAGGCTGCGCTGGAAGCCGGCAAGCACGTGATCTGCGAGAAGCCGCTGGCCACCACGCTGGAAGATGCGCAGGCGCTGGCAGGTTTGGCCGCGTCGACCGGACTGGTTGCTACGGTGCCCTTCGTCTACCGCTACCACCCGGTGGTGCGCGAGGCGCGCGCACGCATCGCCCAAGGCGATCTGGGGCCGCTGCATCTGATCCACGGCAGCTACCTGCAGGACTGGCTGCTGGACCCTGCCAGCAACAACTGGCGCGTGGACCCGGCGCTGGGTGGCGCATCGCGCGTGTTCGCCGACATCGGCTCGCACTGGTGCGACCTGGTGGAATGGGTCAGCGGCGAGCGCTTCACCGAAGTCAGCGCGGCGTTCGATACCGTGATCGCCGAACGTGGCACCGACACCGGTCAGAGCTTCAGCACGCCGACGGGGGACAGCCCGATGCAGGCGGTGACGAGCGAGGACGTGGCGGCGGCATTGTTCAGAACCGGCGCCGGTACGCTGGCGGCGCTGACGGTCAGCCAGGTCTCGGCCGGACGCCGCAATCGCCTCTGGTTCGAGATCGATGGCGCCAACGCCAGCGTGGCGTTCAACCAGGAAGACGCCGAGCGGCTGTGGATCGGCCTGCCCGACCAGCGCGAGGAAATCTTCGTGCGTGGGCCCGGCGCCGGCAGTGCCGAGCAGCGCCGGCTGTCGGTGTTGCCGGCCGGTCACGCGCAGGGGTACGCGCAGTGTTTCGAAGCATTTGTTGCGGATACCTATCTCGCCATCAACGGCGAGCGCCCGCAGGGACTGCCGACCTTCGAAGATGGGCTGCGCTCGGCGCAGATCGTCGATCGTGTCATTGCATCGGCCAGGTCGCGCGCCTGGACTGCCATCGGTTGAAAACCCGGGAGGATCTGTAGATGAAAACCCTTGTCCGTAGAACTGCAAGTCTCGTCCTGCTGCTCACTGCCCTGCCCGCCTTCGCAGGCGAAGCCGCCAGCACGCAGAAACCGATCGCGGTGCAGATGTACACCCTGCGCAACGCCGGCTCGCTCGACCAGCAGTTGAAGATCGTCCACGACGCTGGCGTACACGCGGTGGAAACGGTCGGCACCCAGGACACCAGCGCGACGGAACTCAAGCAGCTGCTGGACCGGTATTCGATCAAGGCGATCTCATCGCACGTGCCATTGGCCGAGTTGCGCAGCAACCTGGACGGTGTGGTCGCCTTCAACCGATCAATTGGCAACACGACGCTGGTGGTTCCGTACCTGGACAAGAAGGATCGCCCGAGCGACGCCGCAGGCTGGACCGCGCTGGGCCAGGAACTGGGCAGTATCGCCAGGCAGGTGCGGGCCAAGGGCATGCGCCTGGCCTACCACAACCACGACTTCGAGCTGGTCGACTTCAACGGCAGGACGGGCCTGGAACTGCTGTTCGCCGCGGCCGGCCCCGACCTGCAGACCGAGCTGGACCTGGCCTGGGTCGCGCGTGCGGGCCTGGATCCGGCGGTGATGCTGGGAAAATTCCGCGGGCACATGTTCGCCGTGCATGCCAAGGACAATGCGCCGAAGGACCAGGCCGAAGACGAAGGCGGATTCGCTGCGGTGGGCCAGGGCGTGCTGGACTGGAACGCGATCCTGCCTGCTGCGGCAGCCGCCGGCGTGCACTGGTACATCATCGAGCACGACCAGCCACGCGATCCGGCCAAGGTCGTCCAGACCGGTGCGGACTATCTGCGTGAACACCTGACCACCAAAGCGCCTGCCCATGCGCGGCGCTGACGCATCAAGGAGCCCCACATGAAAATGATCCTGGCAATGGCGGCGGCCCTGGGAGGCATGAGCCTTGCGACAGCAGCATGGTGCAAGGATGACCCGGCCGCCGGTGCAAAGCTCTACACCGCGAACTGCGTGGCCTGCCATGGTGCGGATCGCGCGGGCATGCCGGGCGCATTCCCGGCGCTCACCGATATCGGCAAGCGCATGGCACCCGCGCAGATCAAGGAAAAGATCAGCAAGGGCGGCGGGCTGATGCCGCCCTTCTCCCAGCTGTCGCAGCAGGAAATCGATGACATCGCCAGCTACCTGGCGAAGTAAGCGGCCGGCAACCACGCCGGCCGCGTGCCACTACAGCTCGCGCACCCAGATGTTGCGGTAGCTGACCCTGGAGTCGTGCTCCTGCAGGTAGAGCGGCGCACACCCATGTGGCGCGTAGGAAGGCGCACCGATGTATTCGGTCTTGCCTGCCAGCACGGTGTCGTCCTGCACCAGCACGCCGTTGTGCAGCACCGTGATGCGCGCGGGCGACGCAAGGCCGCCGCCCGCCGAGAAGCGCGGTGCTTTCCAGAGGATATCGTAGGCCTGCCACTCGCCCGGCGCGCGCGAGGCGTTCACCAACGGCATCGCCTGTTTGTAGATGGAACCCGCCTGGCCATTGGCATAGGTCGGATTGCTGTAGCTGTCGAGCACCTGCAGCTCATACAGCTCCTGCAGAAAGATGCCGCTGTTGCCCCGGTTCTGTCCCTCGAAGCCCTTCGTGTCGGTGGGCGTGCGCCACTCGACATGCAGTTGGACGTCGCAGAAGCGTTGCCTGGTGCGAATGCCCTTGCTGCCGGGCACGACGGTCATGGCGCCATCGGCAACCTTCCAGGGCACGCGTCCGCCCTGCTCCGACTCCCACGCGGAGACATCCTTGCCATCGAACAGCACGATTGCGTCGGACGGGGCCCTGCCTGGCGGCGTGGCCACGGTCGCAGGCACCGGCGTCCACACCTCGGTCTTCTTCGGATCGCGTGCAGCGTCGGCACCGTTCTGCGCGAAGGCGGGTGCGGCAACCAGCACGGTCACCGCGATCAGCAGCGGCTTGATCATCCTTTTGCGCTCCATCAGCTGGTCCCCCACGCCGGCGTGCCGGGAACATAGCCGAGGTCGCCATCGTAGCGCCCCGGCACCGCAACGTACTGCAGCACCCCGGTCGCGCCGACTTTGGAGGTAAAGAATCCGAAGATGGCCAGCTGCTTGAGCATCGTGAAGTAGTGTGGCATCGCCTCGCCCTCTTCAGGCGTACCGGTTTCGGTCACGTCGGCATGACGTGCCTTGGCTTCCGCATCGAGCGTTCGCAGCAGCCCGGTGCGGGCTTCTGGTGTGAGCGATACGAACCGGCCGCCGGCGCGTTTGTCGATGTCGGCCAGGCCGGCGCGGAACGTTGCCTGCTGTCGGGCGGTATAGCAGTCGCTGACGAACGTCGCCATGAACAGGCCGGCGCCGGCATCCTTCGCGCCTGGCGTCCGGGTCCGCGGCAGGATGGTCTCGGCGATCTCGTCCAGCGTGCCGACATCGGCGTCGGAGAAATGGATCTTCGCAGTGGCGGCCGGGGCCTGCCCCTGCACGAGCGCAGGCAGGCCGACCATGGCCGCACCAGTGGCGGCGACGATCATTTTCAACAGTTCACGGCGATCCATCAGAGGTTCCCCGCTTTCAGTTCGCGCACCGCATGGTCGGCGGCCCGGGCCGTCAGCGCCATGTAGGTCAGCGAAGGATTCACGCAGGCGCTGGAGGTCATGCAGGCACCGTCGGTGACATACACGTTGGGCGCATCCCAGACCTGGTTGTGCTGGTTCAGCACCGAGCTCTTCCGATCACGTCCCATCCGCGCGGTCCCCATCTCGTGGATTCCCTTGCCCGGGGCGTAGTCGTTGTCATGCATCTTCACGTCCTTGACGCCGGCCGCTTCCAGCATCTCTGCGGCATCGGCGGCCATGTCCTTGCGCATCGCCAGTTCGTTGGCGCGCATGGCAACGTCCATCGCCAGTACCGGCAGCCCCCACTTGTCCTTGCGCTCCCGGTCCAAGCGGATCGTATTGTCGTGGTGCGGCAGCATTTCGCCGAAGCCGGTCATGCCGATACGCCAGTCGCCCGGCACGGTCAGCGCTTCCTTAAGGTCGGCACCGATGTTGAGCTCGGCGATCTCGCGCGACCACCCCGTGCGGCTGGCACCGCCCTGGTAGCCGAAGCCGCGCAGGTAGCCGCGTTTGTCGGCCGCGACGTTGCGGAACCGCGGAATGTAGAAACCGCACGGACGACGGCCGAAGTAGTACTTGTCTTCGTATCCCTCGACGCGGCCGGAGGCACCCGCACCGAAATGATGGTCCATCACGTTGTGCCCCAACTCGCCCGACGAGGAGCCCAGCCCGCCGTCCCAGACATCGGTGGCCGAGTTCATCAACAGCCACGTCGAGTTGAACGACGAGGCGTTGAGGAAGATGACCTTGGCGGTGTACTGGTAGGTCTGGCCGGTCTCGGCGTCGATGACCTCCACGCCGCGGGCACGCTTGCGGTCCTTGTCGTAGAGCACTTCCTTGACGATCGAGAACGGCCGCAAGGTCAGGTTGCCGGTCTTCATCGCCGCCGGCAGTGTCGCTGCCTGGGTGGAAAAGTAAGCGCCGAAGGGGCAACCCAGGATGCACTTGTTGCGGTACTGGCAGTTGACGCGGCCCTGCTCGGGCATGGGCTTGGTGATGTTGGCAGTGCGCGAGTGGATCATGTGCCGGGTGCCGCCGAATGCCTTTTTGATCCGTGCGGCCACGTCCTTCTCGACGATGTTCAATGGGATAGGCGGCAGGAACTCGCCATCCGGCAACACGTCCAGCCCTTCACGCGTACCAGCAATACCGGCGAACTTCTCCACATGGTCGTACCACGGCGCGATATCGGCGTAGCGGATCGGCCAATCGGCCGCGATGCCGTCATTGAGGTTCGCCTCGAAGTCCAGGTCGGAGAAGCGATAGCTCTGCCGGCCCCATAACAATGAGCGGCCGCCGACGTGGTAACCACGGAACCAGTCGAAGCGCTTGGTCTCGACGTAGGGCGAGTCCTGCTCGTTGGCCCACATTCCTTCCAGGTTTTCGGCCAGCCCGTAGTCGCGCATCAGCACCGGGAAATCGGCTTTCATCGCCTGGGTGGGCCGGTTTCGATGCGGGAAATCCCATGCCTCCTTCATCGCATTGACGTAGTCCTTGACGTGCTCGATGTTGCGTCCACGTTCCAGCATCAGGACCTTCAGGCCCTTTTCGGTCAGCTCCTTCGCTGCCCAACCGCCACTGATTCCCGAGCCAACAACAATGGCGTCGTAGTGATTATCTGCCATGGGTTTCTCACCTGGGTGGATATCGTTTCAGACGTCGCAGAGGCGGATTGCCTCGCGCAATGAGCCAACGGGATCGGGCGCTGCAGGCATGAACTCCTGCGCCAGATATCCCTTGAAACCGGTGTCGCGGATTGCGCGGCAGATGGCCGGATAGTGGAGCTCCTGCTGGTCTCCGATCTCGTTCCGGCCGGGCACGCCCGCGGTGTGGTAATGCTTGAAGCAGGCATGATGCTTGCCGATGGTGGCGATGATGTCGCCTTCCATGATCTGCATGTGGTAGATGTCGTAGAGCAGGCCGAAGTTGTCCGAGCCGAGCCGCTGACACAGCTCCACACCCCATGCGGAGTGGTCGCACAGGTAGTCGCGATGATCGACCTTGGAGTTCAACAGCTCCATCACCAGCACCACACCGCGCTTCTCGGCGTGCCCGAGGATGCGCTTGAGGCCGGCCTCTGCATTGGCCAGACCTTCCTTCGGGTCCATGCCGTTGCGGTTGCCGGAGAAGCAGATCAGGTTGCGATAACCGGCATCGGCGACCAGATCGATGTGCCGCGTGTAGCGTTCCACCAACTGGTCATGGAACTGGCGGCCAGCAAAGCCCTTGGTCAGGCCCAGCTCCGCGCCGTTGCACATCGAGCTGTACACGCCGTTGGCCTTCAGCGTCGGCCAGTCCTCCGGACCGACCAGGTCGATCGCGGCAAAACCGATGTCCTTCACTGTCGTGCAGAGCTGGGCGACCGACAGCTGCGGGAAGGTCCAGCGGGCGACGGAATGCTTCAGGTTGCCCTTGAGTTGCGCAGTGGCGGCGAATGCGGGGAGCATGCCTGCCGCCCCCAAGCCAATGCTGCCGGCAACTGCGAGACGCAGCGCATCGCGCCGCGTGAGGCCCGTCGCCGGGGCCGGTCTGATCGAATGGATGGACATCCACCTGCCGGCCTCCCAACCGGTATCAAACGCAACGATTCACAGCAATGCAATCGATTGCACCATAGGGGAGGAAATTGTCTGTTTGCAAGTCGCGGTGCACGAAAACCGATGCTGCGGGGCACAACTCCGAATGGATTCCGGAAAAAGAAAAGCCCCGCATCGCGGGGCTTTCTTTTCTGCTGCAGGCGACCGTTCGATCAGAACGGAATATCGTCATCAGCGAAGTCGTCCATCGGCGGCGCCTGCTGCGGCTGCGGGCGCTGGTTGCCACCCTGGTTGCCGTAGCCGCCGCCCTGGTTGCCGCCCTGGTTGCCATAGCCACCACCCTGGCCTCCGCGCTGGCCACCGCCGCCGCCGTACTCCTGGCGCGGCGCCTGCTGGCGCTGCGGGCGCTCACCGCCGCCGTAATTGCCGCCACCACCACCACCACCGCCGCCTTCACCGCGGCCGCCCAGCATCTGCATCTCGTCGGCGATGATGTCGGTGGAGTACTTCTCCACGCCGTCCTGGCCGGTGTACTTGTCGTAGCGCAGGCTGCCTTCGACATACACCGAGCTGCCCTTGCGCAGGTACTCGCCGGCGATTTCGCCGAGCTTGCCGAAGAACACCACGCGATGCCATTCGGTACGTTCCTGCTGGTTGCCATCCTTGTCCTTGCGGACGCTGGTGGTGGCCAGGCTGATGCGGGTGATCGCCATGCCACCCTGGGTGTACTTCACGTCCGGGTCGTTGCCGAGATTGCCGACCAGGATGACTTTGTTGATGCCGCGCGCCATAGGTAAGTGATTCCATTGTCCGGGGGCTGGTGCCTGTCATAGCACACAGCCGGAGTTGCCGATACCCGGCCGCCCATGGTGGGCACTGCCAGAAACCCGGCATTCTATCATCGAGCCCCGGCCCACCGGGCTTGCCGCTATTCCCCCGACCGCCAGAGTGGCGGCCGGGGCGGACGTTCACCCTTCCCGGATCAGGCCGCCTGCGACGGCACGCCGCCCAGGGTCACCTTGTCACGCCGGCCGGTGTCCGGATCGGTCCGGTGCATGGACAGGCTGCGCCCCGCGAACGGCCCGGTCAGCAGATCGCCCAGCATGGCCTCGGCCAGGCCATTGCCGGGCTGGGCGAAGGGGGTGATGAACTCGATCAGCCACAGGCGATCGCCACTGTTCCAGTCGTCCAGTTCCAGCCGCTCGCCCTGCTCCAGCTTCTGCTCGGCCTGCTCGGACAGGTTCGCCCAGATCGCAACGCCCAGCGGCAGCTGCTCCAGCGCCTGCTGGGTCAACCCGGCGAAGGCCGCACCGGCTTCCTGCATGCCCGGCAGCGGCGGCAGTGTGCCGAAACGGAACACCCGGAACTGCTCCTTCAGCAGCGGTGGCATGAACGACCATTCCAGGTCCTTGAGCTGCATCTCACGGTGCAGCGGCGACTGCGAAAGCAGCCAGACGATCTGGCCGAGGGCCTCGGCAACGGTGCGCGGCGCCCCTTCGGCGGCGGTGGTGTCGGTCGTGGACGTAATCATGAACGGGAAATCCTGTAGTCGGGAATGGCGGTCAACAGTTCCATGGTGGCCGGATCGCGCGCCGCCGTGCTGATGCCCTGGGCATAGGGCTGGGCGTCGAACGTGGACATCGCTTCGATCATCTGGAACCGCTTCTTCTGTGCCAGCGCCAGATTGTCATGCAAGGCTGAGCGCTGTGTTGCCGGGCCGGACGGAATGCTTTCGTCGATGGGGGCACGCTGTTCCGACCGAGCCGATTGCTGCATCCGCTCGGCGGCTGTGGGCTCAACGCCGCCGAAGCGATCCCGGGATTCTGCCGCCGCCAGTTCCGCCGGGGCCTGCGACAGGTCAGCTGCAGGCGCTAAGCGTGGATCGCCGCCTCGGCGGTTGACCCGGCCGGAGGCGGCATCACCGCTGCCCAGGTCACGTCCGCCCTTGCCGGCGCCACCGTTGAGATTCAAGCCGTCCCCGTCAGCGTCCTCCTCCCGCTCTCCAAATGCGAAGAACATGTCCGACAAGGCCGCCTGGGTGCCATCGGTACGGGTGTACTGACCGTTGGCGTAGGTGGTGTTGTCCGGCGATGTACCGGGCATCTGCCCGGTGCGGCGCGCATCAAGATTGATCGACGCCACGCCCGCCTGTTGCAACGTCAACAGTTCACCGATCTGGCTGATGCCATCGCGGTTCGCGTCGCGCCAGACCTGGAACTCTGCAAAGCGAGCGTCGTTGGCATCCAGGCGCCGGTCACCATTGCTGTCATAGGCAGCCAGGCCTTCAAGGTCGGAATGGGCCCCCTCCAGATCCATCGTGAACGAGATTTCGGCGCCGGAATCGATCGTGCCGTTGCGGTTGCGGTCCAGGACAAGCAGGCCATCGTGTGGCCCGACCCAGCCTGTCAGGTCACGCACGCCATCACCATTCATGTCGAAGCGTGTGGCGCTTTGCGCCCAGCCCACGGTCTCGACGCCGTCGCCATCCAAATCAAGTACGACTGGGCCCAGGCGCCCGCCCCACTGGTTGACGACAAACTTCAAAGGATCACTCCACAGGCCGGCGCTGTCCTGCGACTGGACCACGATCTCATACCAGGTATCGTAATTGACCTCCTGGAAGTAGCCAGCCCCACTTCCGCGTGGATCCCCCCAATCTCCCGAGGTCTCCGTGCGCAGTCCACCTCGGGCAACAATGCGCTGGAGAAAGATATTGTCCGAGTAGGCCGCAAGGAACCCATCACCCGAGATGGCCCGCGTGGTGGTTCCCCCATCGAAGGTGTAGGTGTCCCCGGAATAGGTGTCCCAATACTGGCCCGACGTTCCGACAAACTCAACGGCACTGGTGACAACCAGGCGTGCGAAGAAGTCCTCGGGGTCACTGGCGGACACCACTTGGACAAAGTTCCCATCCTGCCAGGTCGCAATCGTCGGACGCTCATTGACGTTCTGCACATTGATCGTCACCCAGGTGGTGCTCGACAATCCGCCACGATCGGTGACCGTCACCTGGATCTGGTGGCTCTGTGCGGATTCATAGTCCAGCTGCCCGTGCAATGCGATCTGCCCGGTGGTGGCATTGATGCCGAACAGATTGCTGGCGCCGCCGGTAATGGCAAAACGGTGGTCGCGGTTGTACCACTGGCTGTCGGGGTCGGACCAGTTGGTGAACTGGAACACGGTCTGCCCTGCGCCCGGCGACGATTCAGCCAGCGTCAGGCTCTGGCCCCAGGTTGTCGGCGCTTCATTGACGTCTTCGATGCGTACCGTGATCTCGCGGTTGCCCGACACCAGCGCGCCGTCTGTCGCACGCACCGTGACGTTGTAGTACGCCTCCAGCTGGCCGTCGCCATCGCCGTCGATCAGCTGCAGGTACGGCGCCACGGCCTCGAAATCGAAGCTGCTGACGTTGTACTTGAGCTGGTTGCCGGATATCACGAACCAGGCAAACGGGTCGTTGATGATCTGGTACGAGGGCGCGGTTCCGTCCGGATCAGACGAGGACAGCGTGGCTACCACCTGCCCGGACACGCCGGTGTTCTCGGAGGTGAGGGCCACGTGCTGCACGACGTCCGGCGTTCGTGGTGCTTCGTTGACGTTGGACACGCCCACTTGGAACACTTGGTCGCGGGTCGCGCCGTGGGTGTCGGTCACCCTCACTGTAATTGCATGCGAAGTGGCTGCCTCGTAGTCCAGCAGCCCACCATTGGCGACGCTCAGTACACCAGCAGCAGTGATGGCAAAGCGGCCGCCGGCATTGTTGACCAGGGTGAAGGTCAGGCCGTCGGTGGCATCCTGGTCCTGGCCGCTGAACCTGCCGACCTCGGTGCCGTTGCCCGTGTTCTCGGCAATGCTGAGCGAGCGGTCGGCAGTGATACCATGAGGCGCGTCGTTGACGTCCTCCAGGCGCACGGTAATGGTGCGCGCACCGGCCGAGGTCAATCCACCGGATACCGCTTTCACCGACACCGAGTACACCACCTCCTGGCGGCCATCGCTGTCAGCATCGCTCAGTGTCATGCCGGCGGCCTTCAGCGCCTCGAAATCCAGCACCAGGCCGTCACGGAACTTCAGCTGGTTACCGACCAGAGTGAACCAGCCGCGCGAGTCTCCCTCCAGCACATAGCTGTAGCTGCCATTGCCGCCGCTGGAAGCCAGGTTGGCAATCACCACACCGCCCAACGCGGCATTTTCGGCAGCGATGGCCACCGGCTGGCTGGACACGGTCGGTATCGCCGGAGCTTCATCGACGTTGGTCACCGCCACGGTGAAGGTCTTGTCGCGGGTGAGGCCACCGGCGTCGGTCACGCGCACCACGATCTGATGCGATGTGTTGGTCTCGTAGTCGAGCAGGCTGGCATTGGCCACCGTCAGTACACCCGCCGCGGAAATCGCAAAGCGGCCACCGGCATTGTCGGTCAGGCTGAAGGTGAAGCCATCGTTGTCCGCGTCGACGCGGGCGAAGTTGCCCAGCACCGTGCCATTGGCCACCGGCGCATCCGCCGTGGATTCGACCGTGCTCAACGCGCGGTCGACCGTGATGTCGGTCGGACGCGCGTTGATGGAGACCGACAGGGTCTGCGTCTTGCTGCTGGTCAGGCCGGTGGCGGTCTCCTTGGCGATGGCGGTCACGGTCAGCGCCGCAGTGCCGGTCAGATCGGCCGACCACGTGGCCGGGCCGACCAGCGCTAGGCCGGCCAGCTGCGCCGGCGTCAGCGACCACACGCCGTTGCCCAGGTTCGTTCCCTTGTTCAGGGTCAGCCCGGTCGGAAGGTTGGAGATGCGGATCTCCAGGGTCTCCGAACCATCGGTATCGGACAACGCAGCCTGCACATCCAGGGCCAGCGTGCCACCGTCGAGGGTCGTACCGACCTGCACCGCGCGGCTGATCACCGGCGCATCGACCACCGGTTTCACGTCGAGGAAGAACACCCGCTCGGTCACCAGGCCACCCGCATCGGTGGCGACCAGCTTGATCGCTACCCGTCCGCTGGCATTGCCCTTCGGCACCAGGGTCACCGTCCGCTCGCCGTTGGCACCGGCGGTGATGGTCGGCGCGTTCATCCAGGCCACAGTGGAACTGAGATCGGTAGCGTCCAGTACGAACGCCTGTACGGTCACGCCGGATGCGGGGGTCAGGTCATCGCCCACGGTGAACTGCACGGCAACCTGTCCATCTTCGTTGATCGACTGGTCCGCCACGACGCTGACCGAGGGCAGACCGTTGCCATCCCAGTGGTGCCGCCATTGGTTCTCGAAGGACGCATCAGCATGCAGGGCCTGATAAGCGGCTACCGTGGCGGGCTTGGTCCGGCCGGCCATCAGCGTGACCAGCGCCTCGGCGTTGATGGTACTGCTGGCATGCTCGCCGGCCAGGATGAAATCGATCTTGTAGTTGGCGCGGTCATTGGCGCTGGTCGTGGTGTACCAGCCCTTGATCGTGGTCACCACGCTGGTACCGATCACCGAGATCACCAGATCATCGCCGGTGCGGCTGAACCACAGATCATTCCGACTGATGTCGCGGTAGCCGATGACGTCGATGTCGTCGCCACTGGAATCGTAATTGCGGATCTCATCCGCACCCGAATCGCGATCGATCAGATAGACGTCACTGTCATCGCCACCGATCAGGATGTCGCTGCCGGCGCCGCCATACAGCGTATCGTTGCCGGCCTGCGCATCCAGCAGATCATCACCGTCACCACCATAGAGCGTGTCATTGCCGCCCCCCCCGTAGAGCGTGTCATTGCCGGCACCGCCCTCGATGTAGTCATCACCCGCGCTACCGGTGATGGTGTCGTTGAATGCACTGCCGATGATCCGCTCGAATGCATCTTCAAGCACGTCACCGGCCGCTGCGCCGCCATGGGTTCCCGTCGCCAGGTTCAGCACCACGCCGGCCGTTGCCGAAGCATAGGTCAGCGTATCGACACCGGACCCGCCGGAGAGTGTGTCAGCACCAGCGCCACCCTCAAGAAGGTCGTCGCCATCGCCACCGCGCAGGATGTCGTTGCCGAGGCCTCCCTTCAGCGTGTCATTGCCGATGCCACCTTCCAGCAGATCGTTGCCGGCACCGCCATCGAGAATGTCGTTGCCTGCATCGCCATACAGACGGTCATCGCCGTCTTCGCCGTACAGGTTGTCATCGCCGTCACCGCCACGCAGTTCGTCGATGCCCGCACCACCGTACAGGGTATCGCGACCGAGCTCGCCCCACAGTTTGTCGTCGCCGGCATCACCGCGCAGGGTGTCATCGCCATCGCCACCGTACAGATCGTCATTGCCACCGCCACCATTGATGGTGTCGTTGCCGCCCAACCCCTGGATCACGTCGCGGTTGGCCTGGCCGACCAGCGTTTCACCGGCTGCGGTGCCATACAGATAGTCGTCGCGGTTGACGACCGTGAACACCAGCTGCTTGCTGACACTCAGTCCAGCTCCGCCACGATCGGTTGCCGTGACTGTTACCGTCACCGTACTTCCCGCTTCATAGTCGACGATCGCGCCAGCCTTCAGGCGCAACTGGTTACCGTTGACGATCTCGAAACGGCTGTCCGAAACGCTGTAGGCCATGGTGGCGAAGTCGCTACCCGCCACGGTGTCCGGATCGGTGGCCGACAGCGTCCCCAGCAGGATCGCGGGCAGCGTGGTGCCGGTGGCCACCCGATCGGTTTCGTTGAAGCTGGTGGTTGTGGCCGCGAATGCCACCGCGGTCGGTGCTTCGTTTTCGTCTTCGATGGCATAGGTGAAGCTGAGGGTTCCGGCCGAGGCCAGCTCGCCGTCGAATGCCCTGACACTGGCGGTCAGCAGCACTTCCTTGATGCCATCGCCATCGAGGTCGACCAGAGTCGCGCCCTGCGCTGTCGCCAACGCCTCGAAGTCGATCGCAACGCCCGAACGCACGCGCACCTGTTTGCCCACCACCTCCAACAGGCCGCCCGGGTTGGTCACCAGCTGCAGGGTAGGCGTCGTGGTGTCGGGATCGCCAATCACGAAGGTGCCCACCACCGTGCCGGCCCCGGTCTTCTCGCCGGCCAGAACCGGTGCGGTGTTCGGCGGGCGGGTCGGCGTGAACGGCGCCTCGTTGATGTTGCGCACGTCGATCGTGAAATCCTTTTCGAACCACGCGCCGGCGCCGTCGGTCACGCGTACGCGGATGGTGTGCGCGGTGCCGGTCTCATAGTCCAGCTTGGTGCCATCGCGGACGCTGAGCGTGCCATCGGCCGCAATCCTGAAGCGGCCACCGCCGTCATTGATGAGGGTGAAGGTGGCCGTATCCTCTGCACCGTCCCGGTCGACATGGCCGAAGCGGCCCAACGACAGGTTGTTGGCGGCGTTCTCGTCCACCGCCAGCGGCCCCGGGGCGAGGATGTCGCTGGGCACGTCATTGACCGAACGCACCACCAGGTCCACCACCTGGTCGGCGGTATTGCCGTCGGCATCGGTCACCCGGACCACGAAGCGGTCGGTGCCGTGGCGGTCTGCCGCCGGCGTATAGACCCAGGCACCGGTGGCTGCGTCGAGTGCAACGCTGCCCATCGTCGGCCCCTGCAGCACGGCGTAGCCGGAGATGTTGTCGTCATGATCGACGGCATTGACGTTGCCCGCCAGTGCCACGTCCTCGTCAGTCGACAGCGACTGGTTGGCCAGCTGCGGGCCGGCCTTGCCGGTGGGATGCCAATAGCGCGTCAGCTGCGCCGCAATGGCTGCCGGCAGGACGGCCGGCACCTGCGTGGAGAATTGCGCCATGGCCTGGATCAGCGGCTCGGCATGGGCCAGGAACAGCGAGCCCGCCGCTGTTGCGATCTCCCGCAGGCGACCTGCCCCGGTGTAGTAGCCGGCGATCGTAACGCTCGATCCACCGCCCAGCACGCTCACCACCAGGTCGTCACCACTGCGCTGCAACCAGACCGATTCCGGACCGGCGTCCTGCAACACCAGCCGGTTGCGACCGAGCGAATCCTCGATCCGATCCGCTCCGTCATGACCCGCGACAACATAGGTGTCGTCGCCCGCACCACCGCGCATCAGGTCGTCACCACCGTCGCCGGACAACGTGTCGTTGCCGTCTCCGCCTTCCAGCAGGTCGTCGCCTGCGCCGCCGGACAGGACATCATCGCCGGCCTCGCCGTACAACTGGTCCGCGCCCGCCTGTCCCCCCAACGTGTCGTCGCCGTCTCCGCCCCAGGCCTTGTCGTCGCCCGCGTCACCACTGATCTGATCGTTACCCAGGCCGCCATACAGCTCATCGGCGCCGGTGCCGCCGGCCAGTACGTCCTTGCCCGCACCGCCATCCAGACGATCATCACCGTCATCGCCGGACAGCGCATCGTCGCCGTCGCCTCCCATCAGCGTATCGTTGCCGTCTCCGCCAACGAGCACGTCGTCGCCCGCCCGGCCGTCCAGCCAGTCGTTGCCCCCCAACCCGAGCAGCCGGTTGGCACGCGCGTCGCCACTGATCGTGTCACCAAAGTCAGCGGTTCCCACCACGTTCTCGACCGAGCTGACACCACCATTCAGCACGATGCTGTCACCGGTGGCGTGCCCGCCGAACAACGAGCCCGTGGCGAGATCGGCAACCAGCGCCGCGCTGGATGAGACGTAGCGGATCGTGTCTCCGTAGGCCTGCCCAGGCTGGATCGCCTGCCCCAGGCTCACACGGTCACTGCCGCCGTCCAGCACGTCCGCGCCAGCACCGCCCTCCAGCGTGTCATCGCCATCGCCACCGCTCAGCGTGTCGTTGCCGTCGCTGCCGGAAAGAACATCCTCACCCGCCCCTCCGTTGATGACGTCGGCCGCCGTACCGCCCAGGATCAGATCGTCATCGGCCGTGCCCCCCTGCGCGAGCTGGCGGAGATTGCGCAGTTCAACGGTAAGGCCATCGTTGAGCTGCGTGCGCTCAACACTGATCTGCGCGTTGCCGTCACTGCCGATCTTCACCGATCCATTCTGGGCCGCGACCACGTCCAACTGATTCTCGCCGCCGACAATGCGCAGGCGCAGATTGGACAGGCTGATGCCCTTTCCGAACGACAACAGGTCGTCGCCCGACGCGTCCTGGCGCGGCGCCTCACGCAGCAGCTGCAGGCCGTTGGCGGTGTTGCGCCAGGTCGTTCCCTGCAGGCGCCCCACCCCGTAGTTCCAGGCCGAAGCCGGCGGGATCGTGGCCTGCTGCTGCGAGAACAGGAAATCGACCTGATCGAAACTGCGGTAGGCCACCTCTCCGCTGAGGCGGTTGGTCAGGGTCAGCCGGTACGCATGCCGCCCCGCGCTATCGCCCAGGTAATCCCACGATGCCAGGTACGCGCCGGATACCTGGCCGTCCGCGCCCACCACTTCCTCCAGATCGAACGCCGCGTCCATGATCTGGTCGTCACCGTCGCCGACGTTGTACTCATACACATCGTCGCCCGCTCCACCACGCAGCAGATCGTTGCCGCCGCCACCCCGCAGGATGTTGTCGGAGGCGTCACCGCCCAGGCGGTCGGCACCGCTTCCGCCGGCAAGGCCCTCGATGCCCTCATACACGTCGCCCTTGGCATGGCTGGTATTGCCGACGGTGTTGCCAAGATAGGCAACGACCGCGCTGCTGCCGGCATAGGATGCGATGTCGGTGCCCAACCCGCCAAACAGCAGATCGGCGTCGCTGCCCCCTTCCAGCGTGTCGTCGCCGCTCCCGCCGTAGAGGATGTCCGCACCGGCACCGCCCTTCAGCAGGTCCGATCCTTCATTGCCGTTGAGCAGATCATCGCCAGCACCGCCGTCGATGACATCGTCACCACCGTTGCCGGTCAGCCAGTCCTTGCCGGACGTTCCACTGATGGTGTCGTTGCCATCACTGCCGCCCAGCAGCGTCATCGCGGCAACGCCCAGGCGACCGGTGGCGGCGAACACCATGTTCTCGATGGAGCCGCCCAGCGCGTACCAGTCCTTGATCGTAAGCGTGTCTGTGGACTGCGACAGACGGCCCGCGTCGCCATCACGGCCCACGGTCAGGCGCAGATCGTTGCCGATCTGCTGCAGCAGGATGTCCTGGACGTCGATGCCCGCACCGAACTCCAGTGAATCAACGCCGGCGTTGCGCGCGATCACGCCATCCAGCGCGCCCATGTGGCGGCGCAGCACCTGTGCCTCGTCGTTCCAGTCGTTGTGGCTGATCCAGCTGGCGCCATTGAAGTACACCACGCCGTCCTTGCTGACCGTGCCATCGGCGTTGCGCACGTAGCCGTTGACGTAGCTGCCCTTCTCCCACACCAGATCCCAGTTGTCGACGTAGTCATCAAGAAGAATGTCTTCGCCATCGCCACGCTGATAGCGGAAGACATCATCGCCTTCGCCGCCCACGACCTCGTCGTTGCCGCGTCCGCCGACGACCAGATCCGAGCCGGAACCACCATATACACGGTCGTTGCCACCGTCGCCGAACACGGTGTCGTTGCCGTCGCCACCGAGCACCTGGTCGTTGCCGGAGCCGCCCATCACCCAGTCCTGGTCGCCGTCGCCGGCAACGAAATCGTCGCCGGCCCCGCCAATGCCGAAGTCATTGCCGGCCAAGCCACGGATCTCGTCATTGCCGTCACCGCCATAGATGAAGTCGGCGCCATAGGTACCGAGGATGACGTCCGATCCGGCGCTGCCGATGATGTAGGACGTCATGTCACCAATGCGGACCTCCTCACCATTGGCAAACCGCAGCCACTCCACCCGGTGGGTCGTCTCAAACCAGTCGCTGATCACCAGCTCGTCGCTGGTGGTCCTGGCACGGCCGGCCGAATCGATGAACACCAGCGAGATCACCAGGTTGTTGCCGTCCCTGCGCATGCGCAGGTTCTCGAACGCAACACCGGCGCTGAACACGATCGCATCCTCGCCGCCACGGACCGTGCCGTCGGCAAGGTAGTCGCCGCCGCCTGCCCAGCCACGTGCCAGCAGCCCCTGCTCCATCTGGCGGATGCGCCAGGCCAGCGAGTCACCGCCCTTGTTGGCCACCGACGCGCCGTCCGCCTCGTCGAAGATCACATCGCGGCCATCGCCAAATCCGAACAGGTACTGGTCCGAGCCACCGCCGCCGAACAGCGCGGCGCCATTTCCGAAGCGGTCGTCACCGGCACCACCGCTGATGATGTCGGCACCGTCGCCGCCCAGGATCCGGTCGACGCCGGCACCGCCTTCAAGCCAGTCCGCGCCACGGCCACCATAGAGGCGATCGTTGCCTGCGCCGCCGCGCAGCAGATTGCCGTTGCCGCCGTTGACGGCGATCGCCGCGGCCTCCGCTGCGGCATCGCCGGCCGCAAAGGTGATGTTGGAAACCGCGCCGGCGAACAGGACGTCGTCACCGTCCTGCCCGAGCAGCCAGTCATCCAGGCGTCCGCCGACCAGCGTGTCATTGCCGGACCCGCCGAGCAGATCATTGCCAAGGTCCCCGCCGCGGACGATATCGTCGCCGTCGCCTGCATCGATGATCGCGGCCACATCCACCTTGTGGCTGCCATTCATCGCCGCGCCGTTGACCTTGAGCGCTGCCGAAGAGGCCAGCACATTGCCTTCCAGCGAGATCTGGTCCGCCCCGCTGCTGCCGGCGATCTCATCCTTCATCGAGGTTTCGATGCTGTCGCGTATTGTTCCGGCGCGCTCATCACCAGCCATCACCGTGAACGTGCGCTCCTTGCCGTCGAGTGCCATGTAGAGATTGGCTGGCCCGATACCGATGCCGTCCACGGTGCCATCGAGGATCTCATCCATCAGCACCGAGAAACCGCCCGTCCAGTCGCTGGCGGCGCGCCGGTGCAGTCCCAGCTCGCGGGCACGTGCGAAGGTAATGGCCCAGCCTGCGGCGAAACCATCCGCCGATCCGGTCGACAGCAGGGCGTTGACCACGCTGGGATCGGCCATGTAGCGGCCATAGTCCAGGGCCACGGACAGATCGCCCACCAGCTGCGTTGAATTGAAGTCCTGTGGACGGGTGGTCGCCAGACCGTTGGACAAGGTCCGTTTGATGTAGATGTCACCGCCTGCCATCTGTGGCACCAGCGAACGCAGTGCCGCCAGGGAGCCGTAGCCGATCACCTCGGCGGCATCGCGCGTCTTGAAGACCACCGCCCCGTTGCGCCGATAGACGAAATCCTTGCCGTGGGTTCCGTATCCACCGGCAACCACGGACGCGGGATCGATCAGGCGTGAACCTGCCAGTTCCAGTACGTTGTTCAGCGTTCCGCTGACCGTCTGCGCGAAACTGATGGCCGCCATCGGGGTGGCGCCCGAGCGCTGCCAGACGCCGCTGATGGCGAACTTGCCCGAGGCCTGGTCCCAGGTCACCTCGGCGCCGGAACGCGGCTTGCCCCCGAACATCGATCCGATCACGCCGCCGAAAATGTAGCCAATGAACGCACCGATGACCGCGCCGACCGGCCCGGCCATGGACCCGAATCGCGTGCCCATCGCCGCACTGGAGGCTGCGCTGGCGGCGCCAACCATGGCACCGATGGACGCCCCCAGCGACGCGCCGATCTGCCCTGCGATGGTATCGAACTCCACCAGCTTGGAGGCCAGCTTGGTGCCCAGCCAGGTGGCCACCACCGTGCTGATGTTGAAGCTGCCCAGGTTGATGTTGCTCAGCGCTGGTACGCCGTTGGAAATGTTCTGGATGATCATCCCCAGCGCCTGCGCCGCTGCAGACTGGCCCAGCTCGCCGACCACCGTTCCCTCCAGGCCGAGGGCATGGATGAGCTCACCGGCCAGATAGGACGAAACCACGCCGGTGGCGTTGGCGCCCAGATCCAGTTCGATATCCTGGAACGCGGCATCGAATGCCTGGAACGCCGATTCGGTCACCCTCAGCTGCGCCAGCGCTTCGGCCAGATTCTCGCCCAGTGCGGAAAACACGATTGAACCGATGCTGCTGACCAGGGCGTCGTCGAACAGTACCGAACTAAGCGAGCTGCCGAAGCTTGAACCGATCGAACCGATGTTCACACCCAGATACAGCACATCGTCGGTGGTGGTCACCGTGCCATCCGCAGCGATGACGGTGTTGACCTCGATGCGGATGTTGCCGCGGGTGGTGACGTTGTCGATCTGGTCGACTTTTCCATCTCCGTTGCTGTCGATCCTCACCTGCGCGGTCTGGACATAGTCGTCCTCGTCGCTGACATCGCCGCCGGAGATCAGGAAGCGATTGTTGCCAAAGTTGCGACTGCCGCTGGTCTTCTCCTGCAGCACGCGCTCGATGCGGTCGTAGTCCCCGTCACCATCAAGATCGGTGCGGACGATCTCGATGACGTCGCCATTGATCGTCTCGCCTACGATCCTCACGCCGTCGCCCTGCGGTTCGGCGATGGTCAGGATGTAGCCGGTGGGCAGATAGCTCTGGCTCTGCCCGATGAAATCAGCCGAGGGCAGGATGAGCTCCTTGTCCGCCTTGGGCAGGAATGCGAGCGTGCCGTCGGTGCGGATGACCGCAATGTAGTCCTGTGCGGTGACCTGATGCTCCTTGTAGGCCTCGATTGACAGGGTATAGGCGGGGCCATTGTGAGCACCCACGCCTGTCACCATCACGTACTTCCCGCTCTCGGTCAGTACATAGAGATCCGGCAGGATCACAACATCGCCGAGGCGGCCACCGGCAGTCCAGGCGCCGCCCGGAACGAAATCCGATTGGCGCACATAGTGCGTGTAATGGCCCTGGATGAAGGCCTGCGCGGCCGTCGTATCCACCCCCTGACCATGCACCATCGCCATGATCATGCCGAGGCTGTCGGATGGATTCCCCACGCCAAAGCCGGCTGAACCCTTGCCAATGCCACTCATCCGGTTGATATCGAAGCCCACCGGCAGGTTGTCGCGGGTCAGGAACAGATCCATCATCTGCGTCTGCGCAAGCGCGGTTCCCAGCGAGAAGCCCGGGAAATACAGGTCGCCGAAGTTCAGTCCGATTCCCTTGGCATCTGCCAGCGCCTGTCGACCGAATGTGATGGCGTCCAACTGCTGCTGCGTTGGAATGTGCAGCGTGGCCAGGGCATCGGTAATGATGTCGCGCCAATCCACCGGGTTGGCCTGTGTTGGCCGATTGGCAACGATGAAGGAGTTGCTCGCGTCGTGATAGAGCGCCATCCCGAAATAGCCGCTCTTCTCTTCGGCGGAGGCTGAGATCACCGACCAGCCGGTGCCATCGAGCGCGACACGGATCGACATCTCGTCAAACTGCATGAGCTCGGCAATGGACGCCATCAGCGCTGCGTTGTCGCCAATCGAGGCGCTCGCGCTGGCGGTCTTCATCCGCCTGACGATCGTGGTGATGGACCGCTTCGGAACCTGGGTGATGGTGCGACCACTCATGTCAGTTCTCCACTCCATTGGGTTGAACAACAATTTCGGCACGTTGCCGGTTGGCAAAAAATGTGATCGGATTCAGGGTTGAGGTCCGCGCTCGCTCATCGCTCCCGCCCCGCTTCCTGCACACGTCTTGAAAGCGGCGACAACAGGTACTCAATGATGCGCCGATCACCGGTCTTGATTTCCGCCGTTGCTGCCAGGCCCGGTGCCAACGCGCGACGCCTCCCATCCACCTCGATCCAGGGCTGCAGCAGGCGCACGCGGGCCGGGTAGCGCAACCCTTCCTTCTCGGTCTGTACCGCATCGCGGCCCACAGTCTCGACCACGCCATCCACCACACCGTAGCGGGT
This sequence comes from Stenotrophomonas sp. 22DLJC03, assembly GCF_056861405.1. NCBI lineage: Bacteria > Pseudomonadati > Pseudomonadota > Gammaproteobacteria > Lysobacterales > Lysobacteraceae > Stenotrophomonas > Stenotrophomonas sp. 22DLJC03. The sequence goes on along the minus strand of NZ_JBSPUG010000001.1, from coordinate 847,495 downwards.
GAACGGATAGGCCTCCAGCTTCACCTCCACCGGCTGCCCGTCGCGGACGAAGCCGGCATCGCGATTGGGCAGCATCGCATCGACCACCAGCTCGCCGTCATGCGGCACCAGCACCATCAGCGCATCGGCCGGCTTCACCACACCGCCGATGGTGTGCACCTGCAGCTGCTGCACCACGCCGGTCACCGGTGCGCGCAGCACCGTGTGACCGGCCTTGTCATGGGCCTTCTTCAATTCTTCGCCACGCAGCGCGCGCGCCGCTTCGGCCTCGGTCAGGGCATCCAATGCTTCGCGTGCGAACTCGCTGCGGCTCTTGCTCATCTGCTGGCTGGCCGCCAGTTGCGCTGCGGTCGCTTTGCGCTGCTCTTCGCGACGGATCGCCAGGTCCTGGCGCATGCCGACAACACGCTCCTTCACTTCGGCCACCTGCAGTCGCGGCACATAGTTGTCGCGGCTCAGTTCCTCCAGCTTGTTCAACTGATCGGTGGCCAGCGGCAGCTGCTCTTCCAACTTGGCGATCTCGGCCAGGATCATGCCGTGCTCGCCATCGCGCTGGCTACGCTCCTGCTGCAAGCCGCCCACAGTGGAATCGAACTCGCGCTGCTTGGCGGCCACCAGTGCCTGCTGGATGGCAACGATGCTGTCAGGCGTTCCCTCCGGTGCGATGAAGCGACCGGCCCGCCCAGCAACGTGGTCAACCACGGCCTGCGCCCGTGCCACATCGATCTGCGCGGTCAGCAACGCCTGGCGCGCCTGCTCGACTTCGGCATGGCTGACCGTCGGGTCCAGTTCGAGCAGCGGCGTGCCGGCCCTCACCGACTGCCCTTCGACCACATGGATCGCACGGACCACACCCTGGTCCGCGGCCTGGATCACCTTCACGTTGCCGCGCGGAATCACCTTGCCTTCAGCCACGGCGACCATGTCCAGGCGGCCAAGGCACGACCAGATCAATGCAATGGCCAGAAAGGCGATCAGCAACCAGAGAACGGTGCGGCCGATCGGGTTCGGTGGCTTTTCCAGGATCTCCAGCGCCGCCGGCAGGAAGTCCGGCGCCGCCGAATCGCGTTGGTCCGGCTGCGCACGCTCCGCGCGCAGGCTCTCGCGCAGGATGCCCAGGTGGTGCCTCAGTCCCTTCAACATGCGTGCTGTCCTTGGCTGGGCGCGCGGTGGTCAGTTCAGCGGAGCCGCCACGGCGGGCAGGCCCATCTGTTTGGTATAGAGCAATGAGTAACGGCCACCGGCGCGCAACAGGTCCTCGTGGCTACCGGTCTCGGTGATGCGCCCACGTTCGAGGGTCACGATGCGGTTGGCCTGGCGTACCGCCGACAGACGATGCGCGATGATGATCACGGTGCGGCCGGCGGACATCCGCTTGAGGTTGTCCTGGATGACTTCCTCGCTCTCCGCATCCAGCGCCGAGGTCGCCTCGTCGAAGATCAGGATCTTCGGATCGATCGCCAATGCACGCGCGATTGCCAGACGCTGCCGTTGGCCGCCGGAGAGATTGCCACCACGCTCGTCGATGCGTGTGTCGTAGGCCTCGGGCAGCTCCAGGATGAAATCGTGCGCACCAGCCAGCTTGGCCACTTCCACCACCCGGCTCATCGGCATCGCCGGGTCTGCCATGGCGATGTTCTCGCGCACGCTGCGGTTGAACAGCAGGTTTTCCTGCAGTACCACACCCACCTGCCGCCGCAGCCACGCCGGATCCACCATGGACAGATCGACACCATCCACCAGCACACGGCCACGCTCCGGGGTGTGCAGGCGCTGGATCAGCTTGGTCAGGGTCGACTTGCCGGACCCCGAGGGGCCGACCACGCCGAGGATCTCACCCGGAGCGATCTCCAGACTGACCGACGACAACACTTCCTGTCCCTCAGGCCGATAGCGGAACGACACATGCTCCAGCGCGATGCGGCCATCTACTGCCGGCAGGCTGGCACGCGAGGGTGAGCTGGCCGGTTCGGTAGGGGAGTTGAGGATGTCGCCCAGCCGCTCCACGGCAATGCGCGCCTGCTGGAAGTCCTGCGCCAACTGCGCCAGGCGCAGCACCGGTCCGGCAACCTGCCCGGCAAGCATGTTGAACGCCACCAGCTCGCCCACGGTCAGCTTGCCGTCAATCACCAGCCGCGCGCCGAAGAACAGCAGCGCCACCGTGGCCAGCTTGTGGATCAGCTGCACCGCCTGCGAACCCCAGTTGGCCAGCATGCTGGCGCGGAAGCTGGCCTGGATGTAGCCCGCCAGCTGCTTGTCCCAGCGGTTCTGCGCCTGCGGCTCGACCGCCAGCGCCTTGATGGTTTCCACACCGGTTACTGCTTCGACCAGGAACGACTGATTCTCGGCACCGCGCACGAACTTCTCATCCAGGCGGCGCCGCAGCATCGGCCCGACCACCATCACCACCACGGCGTACAGCGGCAGCGTGATCAGCACGATCAACAGCAATGCAGGGCTGTACAGCCACATCACGGCCAGGAACACGATGGCAAAGAACAGGTCCAGCACCACGGTCTGCGCCGAAGATGTGAGGAACTCGCGGATGGTCTCCAGTTCGCGCACGCGCGCCACCGAATCACCGACACGGCGCGCCTGGAAGTAGGCCAGCGGCAGATGGGTGAGGTGCGAAAACAGCTTCGAGCCCAGCTCAGCATCCACACGGCTGGTCGTATGCGAGAACAGGTAAGTGCGCAGCCCGCCCATCACCACTTCAAACACCGAAACCACCAGCAGGCCGAGGGCGAGCACTTCCAGGGTGGTGATGCCCTTGTGCACCAGTACCTTGTCGATTACCACCTGGAAGAACAGCGGCGTGATCAGTGCCATCAACTGCAGGAAGAACGAGGCTACCAGCACGTCACGCAGCAGGCGGCGATACTTCACCAGGGCAGGAATGAACCAACCGACATCGAAGCGCCTCGCGGCGCCGGCCACGCTTTCACGCGTGGTCATCAGCAACAGGCGGCCATCGAACTCCTGCGAGAACTCGCCAAGGGACAGCGTGACCGGGCGTCCGTCGGCCGCCGCGTCGAAGCACAACACGTTCTCGGCGTCGGCCTTGAGCACGAGCGTATAGCGTCCGTCGGCCAGGCAGGCGATGGCGGGCAGCGGATGATCGCGCAGCGCGGTAACCCGCGCCTGTACCACGCGTGCTTTGACGTCCATCCGCTTGGCCAGGCGCAACAGATCCTGTGTATCGATACGGCCTTCGGGGTGGCCCAGCTGGTGCCGGAGCTGGTCGGGGTCGGCAGGCCGATCCAGAAACCCCAACAGGGCGACGAAGCACGCCAGCGCGCCTCCATCGTCCACGCACAGCGACTCCTGCAGATCGATCCCTGATCCGTTGCTGCCCACGTCAACTGCCTTGTTGTCCCCTGGTGCGCGGACTCTAGGGCCATGCCATGGCAGCTGTCCATCTGCTGAATGCGCTTTTGTCCAAATCAGGTCAAAGTGACAAATTGGTCACATTTTTTAACATCAACCCCGTTCATTCAGACAGGAGCGCACCTGCAAGCGGGGGGCCAGCCTCATGGCATCATGATCGCTGCACGTTCCCTATCAGTTCCCATGACAATCAAAGGCAAAGCCACCTCCCTGGACATCGCCCACCTGGCCGGGGTCTCCCAGCCCACCGTGTCGCGGGCCCTGCGTGGCAGCCCGATGGTCAATGCCGAGACCCGCGAGCGCATCCTGCGCATCGCCCGCGAGCTGAACTACAAGGTCGACAAGAACGCCTCCAGCCTGCGCCTGCGCAATGCCGGCACCCTGGCCCTGCTGTTCTTCGAAGACCCGACCAACGACGACTCGCTGATCAACCCGTTCTTCCATTCGATGCTGGGCTCGATCACCCGCGCCTGCGCCCTGCACGGGCAGGACCTGCTGGTCTCGTTCCAGCAGCTTTCCACCGACTGGCAGGCCGATTACGAGGACAGCAACAAGGCCGATGGCATCATCCTGCTCGGCTACGGCGACTACCACGAATCGCGCGACCGCCTGCAGCGGCTGGTCGAACAAGGTACGCACTTCGTGCGCTGGGGCGCCGCCCTGCCCGGCCAACCCGGCGTGTCGATCGGCAGCGACAACTTCCAGGGCGGGCATGACATCACCACCCACCTGCTGCTGCAGGGCTGCCGCCGCATCGCCTTCCTGGGCCATGCCTCCAGCCACTACCCCGAATTCCAGGAGCGCTACCGCGGCCATGTCGCGGCCCTGCGGGAACACGGCCTGGCTGCCGAGGCGGCGCTGCAGCACGATGCGATCACCACCGAAGCCTCCGGCCAGGAGGCCTGCCAGGCACTGCTGGCGCGCGGCGAGCCGATCGATGCGATCTGCGCGGCCAGCGACCTGATCGCCATCGGCGCGATGCGGGCCCTGCGCGAAGCCGGCCTGCGGGTGCCGCAGGACGTGGCGGTGACCGGCTTCGACGACATCCCCTTGGCAGCATCGGTATCTCCCGCGCTGACCACCGTGCAGCAGGACACCAAGCAGGCCGGGCAACTGCTGGTGGAGCGCCTGCTGGCACTGATCGGCCGGCAGGCAGTGGACAGCCAGAGCATCCCGGTAAAGCTGGTGGTGCGGGAATCATCGCAGCGCGGGTAGTGTCGAGCTCGCTCGACCAGCGGATGCGACTCCAGTCGGGAAAGATCAGCCGAGCATGGCTCGGCGCTGCACAAAAACAGTCGAGCAGGCCCGACTCTACGGATTGCCGCCTGCCGTTTCAGGCATCGCGGTGCGAACCGCTGCGCTGAACTCGTCAAGCAGGAACGGCTTGGCGATCATCGCCATGCCCGCATCGAGGAAGGACGAGCGCTCCTGCGCCTTCTCCGCGTAGCCGGTCATGAACAGCACTGGCAAAGTCGGCCGCGAGTGACGGGCTATTTCGGCGAGCTGGCGGCCATTGAGCCCAGGCAGGCCGACGTCAGTGATCAACAGATCGATGCACTGGTCCGAAGACAGGATCGGAAGCGCGGCGTCCGCATCGCCCACCACCTGGGCCTGGTACCCCAGGTCCTCGAGCACCACCGTGACCAGCATGCGTACCTGCTCATCATCCTCGACCACCAGGATCGACTGGCCAGCACCGAGCCGGATGGCTTTGGCCTGAGCGGCCACCGCTTCGCTGGTCGCGGCCTCCACCAGTGGAATGAACAGGGAAATGGTGGTGCCCTCACCCAGGCGCGATTCGATGGCGATGTGGCCACCGGACTGTTGCATGAAGCCGTACACCATCGACATGCCCAGCCCGGTTCCCTTGCCGATGGGCTTGGTGGTGAAGAAAGGCTCGAATGCGCGCTCGACCACTTCCGGCGCCATGCCGGCGCCCGTGTCGGCGACTGCCACCACCGCATAGTGCCCTGCCGGAACTGCCGGATACTGGCCTGCATGCACATCTGCTTCCGCAGTGCGCAGGATCAGCTCGCCGCCATCAGGCATCGCGTCGCGCGCATTGATGGCCAGGTTCAGCACCGCGCTTTCGAACTGGTTGGCATCCAGCGTGGCGTGCAGCGGCACCGGGCAGGTTTCGGTACGCAGCCGCACCGTTTCCCCAATCGTGCTGTGCAACAGGTGCTGCACCGATACCAGCAACGTGTTGATCTCCACCGGCCGCGCGTCCAGAGACTGCCTGCGCGAGAACGCGAGCAGGCGCTGGGTCAATGCGGCGGCACGCTGCGCCGAGGTGGTGGCCGTATCCAGGAAACGCTCCAGATCATCCACCCGCCCCATGTCCAGGCGCAGGCGCACGATGTCCAGCGCGGACAGGATGCCAGTCAGCATGTTGTTGAAATCGTGCGCGATGCCACCGGTCAACTGGCCGATCGCTTCCATCTTCTGCGACTGCCGCAGGGCGGCCTCGCTGGCCTCGCGTGCAGCCATCTGCGCTTCCAGCTCACGCGTGCGCTCGGCCACCATGGCCTCCAGTGCATGTGCGTGCTGCTGGCTGTTGCTCAGGGCCAGCTTGGCGGCGGTGATATCGGTAACGAAGACGTGGAATCCGTCGACCCGGCCCTCGGTATCGGTACGTGGCGAGTAACGCACTTCGCAGTCGCGCCGGCCGCGTTGCGGATGCGGCCAGGTGATCTCGAAGAGCGCAGCTTGCCCGTCCAGGGCGCGCTCCATCGCCGCCCTGCGCTGCTGCCATACGGATTCGCCGATCACCTCGCGAACGTGCCTGCCGACCACCTCGCCGGTGGCGAGATCGAACCAGGTCTCATAGGCTCGGTTGGCGAAACGGAAGCACATCGAACGATCAACAAAGGCGATCAGGACCGGCATCGCATCGGCGATCAGGCGCAACTCGGTTTCACTGCGGGACAGTGCGGCCCGCCCGTCCGCCAATGCCGCCATCTGATCACGCACGAGGAACTGCTTGTCACGGGCCCGCAGTGCGCCCTGGACGGCACTGATCAGGGACATGCTGCCAAGCGGCCGGTCCATCTCCACCACGTTGATCGAAGCTGGCAACAGTGCCTCGCGGGTGGAACGGCGGTACGACCGCGCCGAGCGCAGCAGGATGAATGGAATATCCGACCAGGCCGGTTGCTGCTGCAATGCAGGCAGCATGCCGTCGGCACCGCGCACCAACGCTTCCTGGGTCACCACCACCAGGCCGGTGCGATCATCCAGATGCTCGGCCAGCTCCTCCAGGTTGCCGGCGATGCGCGTTGCCAGCCCTACCCCCTCCAGTACCGCGGCAATGCTGTCGGCATCGCGTCCGAAGGGCGCCACGATGCGGACGACCGTGCAGCCTTCGTCCCTATCGGACATCGGACTGGCCCAGCAGCGCTGCGCTGTCACCCACGAATTCGGGCGTGCCGGTCAGGATGCCCTGAAAGTCTGCCAATGGCGCACTGACGGTGATGCCACGCCCGTCGATCTTCAGCTCACGGATGGTGTCTTCGTGCGCACCGCCGCGGTTCTTGATTACCGAAACGGCTTTGCGGATGCGCCCCTTGGCCTCGAAGAAACGGAACAGCACCACCGCATCGGCGATGTAGGACACATTGAGGCTGCCGGTGGACATGGTGCCCACCAGGCCATGCTGCGGATTGATCAGGAACGTCGCTACACCCTTCTGGTTGAGATAGGACAACATCTCGTGCAGCTGCAGCATCAGCTGCTTTTCCTGTGGCATTGCCGTGACATAGCCATTCAGGCTGTCGATCACCAGCACGCTGCAGTTGCGCTGCTCGACCGCCTTGCGCAGGTTCCAGGAAAACTCACCCGGCGACACCTCGGCCGGATCCATCTGCAGGATCTCCAGCAGGCCCGAGTGCAGATGCTTGTCCAGGTCGATGTCCAGTGCCGATGCACGCGCCAGCAAGGTACCAACCCGCTCGTCGAACTCGAAGATGCAGCAGCGTTCGCCACGCTCGCAGGCCGCCCACACGTACTGCAGGGCGACGTTGGTCTTGCCGCTACCAGCGGGACCGGTCAACAGGGTCGAGGTTCCGCGCAGGGGGCCCCCGCCCAGCAGGCGATCGATCTCGTCGACGCCACTGCTCACCGGCGAACCCACGAACCGGTCGTGGTGCTCGGAGGCGATCAAGCGGGGGAAAATCTCGAGTCCTCCACGACGGATCACCATATCGTGGTAGCCCGCAATGAAATCCACGCCGCGCAGCTTCTGTACCTGCATGCGGCGCCGGGCCGGGCCGAAATCCAGGGTCAGGCGTTCCAGCGACAGCACGCCGTGGCACAGGCTGTGCAACTGCCCATCGCGCTCTTCGCCGGTAGAGGTCAGGTCATCGACCAGGATTACCGTAGCGCTCTTGGGCGCGAAGAACTGCTTCAACGCAAGGATCTGGCGCCGGTAGCGCAGAGAGTCCTGGGCCAGCAGGCGCAGTTCGGACAACGAATCGAACACCACGCGGGTGGGCCCGATGCTGTCCACCTTGGACATGATCAGATTGACCGTCTCGTCCAGCTCCATTTCCCACGAATGCAGCACCGACTGCAGGCGACCGTTGCCCATTGCGCCTTCAGCCGATCCCAGTTCGAACAGGTGCAGGCCATCCAGCGACCAGCCATGGGCAGCGGCGACTTCGCGCAGTTCCTCGGCGGTCTCGGACAACGTGATGTACAGGCAGCGTTCGCCCCGCCGCAGGCCTTCCAGCAGGAACTGAAGCGACAACGTGGTCTTGCCGGAACCCGGTGGTCCTTCCAGCAGATACAGCCGCGCCTGCGGAAGTCCGCCACCAAGAATGCTGTCCAGTCCCTCTACTCCGGTAACAGTCCGCATGTACGCCTGCATGGCAATGGCCCTGAGAGGCGCAAAGACTATCGGTGCCCCTGTCGACGTCCTGTGTGATCCGGCCGACCTTCCCCAACGCATTCAGGAAGACTTCACAGGCTGGCCCCCTGCCGCCCTGGCGAAGCCCCACGCACTGGAAGCCGCCCCTGCCGCGCCCTTCAACGGTGGGGTGCCCTCACCTGCTACCCGCACGGCACCATGACCAACGGCGCATGACGCCAGCCCGGTTGCGGGTGATAAACAGCGCGATCACACACGGAAAGGTGTACGTCGCATGCTGAAGATAGATTCGCTGTCCAAGACGTACGCCAACGGCGTGCACGCTCTCAACAATGTCAGCCTGGACATCCCGCGCGGCATGTTCGGCCTGCTCGGGCCGAACGGCGCCGGCAAGTCTTCGCTGATGCGTACGCTGTCCACCCTGCAGGAGGCCGACAGCGGTTCGGCCATCCTCACCATTCCCGGCGAAGCGCCGATCGACGTACTGCGCGACAAGGACGCGGTGCGCCGCCGGCTGGGCTACCTGCCGCAGGATTTCGGCGTGTACCCGAAGGTCAGCGCGCTGGACCTGCTGGAACATTTCGCGGTGCTCAAGGGGCTGACCCAGCGCGCGCAGCGCCGCGAGGTGGTCGATGGTCTTCTGCAGCAGGTGAATCTGTGGGACGCGCGCAAGCGCAAGCTCGGCACGTACTCCGGCGGCATGCGCCAGCGCTTCGGCATTGCCCAGGCACTGCTCGGCGACCCGCGGCTGGTGATCGTCGACGAGCCCACCGCCGGCCTCGACCCCGAGGAACGCAATCGCTTCCTCAACCTGCTGGCAGCCATTGGCGAGAACGTGGCGGTGATCCTGTCCACCCACATCGTCGAGGACGTGACCGACCTGTGCCCCACCATGGCGATCATGAACAAGGGCCAGGTGCTGCTGACCGGGCGCCCCGCCGAAGCCATCGATGCTCTGCAGCAGCAGGTCTGGCGCAAGCAGGTCGATCCTTCGGAACTGGCCGACCATGAAGCACGCTACGTAGTGCTGTCGACCCGTCTGGTCGGTGGCCGCCCGGTGATCCACGTGCACAGTGCCAACGATCCCGGCGATGGCTTCGCGGCGGTGGCTCCCGACCTTGAGGACGTGTACTTCCAGCGCCTGCGCCTGCAGGCCCGTGCCCGCGCGGCAGCCTGAGCGGAGCACGCCATGATCCTCAACTTTTTCCGCTTCGAGCTGCGCGAGCAGCTGCGTTCTCCCCTGCTGTGGCTGCTGGCCGGCCTGTTCGCCCTGCTCGCCTTCGCCGCTGCCTCCAGCGACGCCGTGCAGATCGGTGGCGGCAGCGGCAACGTACACAGCAACGCGCCCACCGTGATCGCGCAGATGCTGGGCATCTTCACCCTGCTCGGCATGCTGGTCACCGCCCTGTTCGTCAGCAACGCGCTGCTGCGTGACTTCGAGCTCGGCACAGCCGAGCTGATCTTCGCCAGCCCGGTGAAGCGCCGCGACTACCTGGCTGGGCGCATCGCTGCCGCCCTGGCCGCCGGCTTGCTGGTCTACATCGTGATTGCGTTTGGCCTGTGGCTGGCGCCGTTCATGCCGTGGATCGATCCCGAACGCATGGGCCCGATCAGCTGGCAGGGCTATGCCTGGACCTTCGCGGTCATCGTCATCCCGAACCTGTTGTTCACCACCGCACTGCTGTCGCTGCTGGCAGCGCTGACCCGTTCGATCCTGTGGGTGTACATCGGGCTGGTGGCCTACCTGGTGCTGTACGGCGCCAGCGCGGCCCTGCTGCGCGACATCGACAACACGTGGATCGCAGTGCTGAGCGAGCCGCTGGGCATGCGTGCGCTCAGCCGCACGATCCGCTACTGGTCCACCGCCGAACGCAACAGCGGAATTCCCGAGTTGGCCGGCTACCTGCTGGCCAACCGCGCTCTGTGGCTGGGTGTGGCCGCCGCGCTGTTCGCCGCCACCTTCGCACTGTTCCGCACCGAACGCAGCGGCAGTGGCCGTCGTCGATGGGGCCGCAGGCAGGCGCAGCCGGTTGCCGATGCCAGTGCGGTCCGCCCGACCCGTGCAACACTGCCGCGCGTGGTACCTGCGTTCACCGCCACCACGGCGTGGCAGCAGTTCCTGCGCCAGGTCCGCTTCGATACACGTGGCGTGTTGCGCAGCGTGCCGTTCATCGTGCTGCTGGTACTGGGCCTGGCCAACTTCCTGCCCAGCGCGCTGTTCCGTCAGACGCTGTACGGCACCACGATCTGGCCGGTCACCTCGCAGATGATCATGGGCCTGCAGGGTGCCTTCAGCTGGCTGCTGGTGATCATCGTGCTGTTCTTCGCCGGTGAACTGGTCTGGAAGGAACGCAGCGCGCGCATCAACGAGGTGACCGATGCCATGCCGGTACCTAACTGGGTGCCGCTGCTGGCCAAGTTCACTGCCCTGCTGGCAGTGATCGTCTGCTTCCAGGCAGCCGGCGCGCTGGCCGCGATGAGCGTGCAGCTGGCCAAGGGCTACACGCATCTGGAGCCGCTGCTGTACCTGCGCAGCCTGGCGCTGGATTCGGTGGTCTACATCCTGATGGGCGGCCTGGCGCTGGTGCTGCAGGTGCTCACCAACAACAAGTTCGTCGGTTACGCATTGCTGATCGTGGTGATGATCGGCCAGGGTGTGCTCGGCCTGCTCGACTACACGCAGAACCTGTACAACTTTGGCAGTTGGCCCAACGCGCCCTATTCGGACATGAACGGCTACGGCCACTTCCTGACCGGACAGCTGGCGTTCCAGGGTTACTGGGCGCTGTTCCTGCTGACATTGATGTGCCTGGCCTCGGCGTTCTGGGTACGCGGTGTCAGCCAGGGCTTGCGCCAGCGTCTGGCCCTGGCCGGTCGTCGCCTGCGCGGTCCGACCGGCGCCTTCGCAGCACTGGCGGCACTGGCCTTCATCGGTGTGGGTGGCTGGCTGTACTGGAGCACCAACATCCGCAACGAGTTCCTCTCGCCCGACCAGCAGCTGGACCTGCAGGCCCGCTACGAGCGCGAGCTGTCGAAGTACCGCAATCTGCCGCAACCACGCATCGTGGCGGTGGACAACCGCGTGGACCTGTTCCCGGAATCGCAGTCGATGGTGATCGATGCGAACTGGACGGTGCGCAACACCCACGCCACGCCGATCCAGGACGTGCATGTATCGATGGGGGATGACAAGCAGCTGGTCGCGGTCGATCTGGGCGGGCAGACCCTGGCGATGCACGACGCAGACCTCGGCTACCGCATCTACCGTCTGGCCACGCCACTGCAGCCGGGTGAAAGCCGCAACGTCCATTTCCGGGTGGTGCAGAAGCCCAACGGCATTACCGCCGGCCAGGCACCGAGCAACATCGTGGACAACGGCACGTTCTTCAACAGCCGCGTGCTGCCCTCCTTCGGCTACAACGAAGGTGCGGAGATCAGCGACCGCAACGAGCGGCGCAAGCGTGACCTGGGTGAGCCGCGGCGCATGCCCAAGCTGGAAGACGAAGCCGCGCGTGCCAACACCTACATCTCCAACGATGCCGACTGGCTCGACTTCCGTACTACGGTCTGCACGGCGCCGGACCAGGTGGCGCTTGCCCCGGGCTACCTGCAGCACGAGACCACGGTGAACGGCCGGCGTTGCTTCAGCTACGCGATGGACCGCCCGATGCTGAACTTCTACGCCTACCTGTCGGCACGCTGGGAGGTACGCAAGGCGAAGTACAAGGACATCCCGATCGAGGTCTACTTCGATCCGGCGCACGGCTACAACGTGGACCGGATGATCGAAGCGGTGCAGAAGTCGCTGGCCTACTACGAGGCGAACTTCACCCCGTACCAGCATCGCCAGGTGCGCATCATCGAGTTCCCGGGTTATGCCCGCTTCGCGCAGTCGTTCGCCAACACCATCCCCTACTCCGAGGCCATCGGCTTCATCGCCGACCTGCGCGATCCGGACAAGGTGGACTACGTGTTCTACGTGACCGCGCACGAGATCGCACACCAGTGGTGGGCGCACCAGGTGATCGGTGCCAACGTGCAGGGCGCGACGGTGCTCTCCGAATCGTTGTCGCAGTACTCTGCGCTGATGGTGATGGAGCAGGAGTACGGCCGCCAGCACATGCGCCAGTTCCTCAAGCGCGAGCTGGACGGCTACCTGTCTGGCCGCGGTGGCGAGGCCATTGAGGAGCAGCCGCTGGAGCGCGTGGAAAACCAGCAGTACATCCACTACCAGAAGGGTTCGCTGGTGTTCTACCGGCTGCGCGAGGAGATCGGCGAGCAGGCCCTGAACCGCGCCCTGAAGCGCTTCCTGCAGGACAAGGGCTACCAGCAACCCCCGTACACCACCTCACGCGAACTGCTGGGCTACATCCGTGCCGAGACCCCGGCTGATCGCCAGCAGCTGGTCACCGACCTGTTCGAGAAGATCAGCTTCTATGACAACCGGGTGCTGGCCGCCAGCGCGCGCAAGCGCGATGACGGCCGCTACGACGTGATCCTGGACCTGCACGCCGCAAAGCAGTACGCCGATGGTAAGGGCAAGGAGAGCGACGGGAAGATGGATGACTGGGTCGAGATCGGCGTGTTTGCCAACGGGCCTTCGGGCAAGGAACGCGACCAGAAGGTGCTGTATCTGCAGCGCCACCACATCACCAGCGCCGCGCCGAAGATCACGGTGACCGTGGATGAAAAGCCGGATGAAGCGGGCTTCGATCCGTACAACAAGCTGATCGACCGGGTGAGCGATGACAACCGGCGCAAGGTGACGCTGTGAAGTAATGGAGCGCCGGTGGTTGCGTCGGCGCTCCGCATGGCGCATGTAGTGCCGAGCCATGCTCGGCACAGCGCTTTCAACGCACCGTGGCCTTCGGCCCCAGCAACGCCAGCAGTACATAGACCACGATCGAAGCGACGGTGCCGAGCACCGCCGGCAGCCCGAAGGCCCAGGCCGAACGGCCCTGCTGGCGCGCCCACTGCGCCAGATGCCACGCCGCGCCCAGGTTGATCAGCCAGGCGATGACGAACACCGGCCACTGCACAATGCCCACCGCGCGCAGCAAGGGCATGGCCACCAGCGCGACGATGATGGCTGCAATCAGGAAGATCAGGGCCGACCGGGAATGGCGAGGTGCGGGGGCATTCATGCAGCCACCCTGCGCACCATCACCAGCACGCGATGGCCATGGCTGTCAGCTTCCTGCAGGGGCTTCCAGCCCAACCGAGCGTACAGGCCGCCATCCAGCGCTTCGGTCTGCAGATACAGGTCGGAAACGCCCATCCGCACCGCCTGCGCCGCGGCCTGTTCCACCAGCGCGCCAGCCAGCCCACGCCCGCGATGACTATCGGCCACGAACACGCTGCCCAGCCAATGCTCGTATTGCGGGAAAGCCGGCATCTCCCTGCGCTTGAGCTGCACCGCGCCGACCACCTGACCGTCATCGAAGGCGGCGATCAGGTGCGGAAAGCCTTCGGCATCCTGCGGTGGATTCAGCCGCTCCAGTTCCTGTTCAAGCGACAGACCGGCGTCCTGGCCCCATTCCGCGTGGTACCACCGGGCCAACTGCTGCCGTTCCGGTGCGTCGGCGGTTAATACTCTGAATTCCATGGCAATGCCTCTATCCCAATGTCATCCAAGGGGATCACGGACGGCGCTCGAAGGGAAGCCTTCTGCAGCGTCGAGCCATGCTCGACTCTGCAAACAGCACGGCGACGGCTCAGCCCTGGGCGAAGTCCTTCAGGATCTCGCCAACGCCACTGGGCGAGATCTCGAAGCCCAGAGGCGTACCCGGGTTGATCACGACACCGTAGCCGCTGGGCACCCGGCGCAGCACGTCCAGCGTCAGCCAGCGGATCTGGTGTTCGGCCTGCTGGCTGTAGATGCCCACCCGCGACGGATCAGTGAACACGGCCACATGCAGGGTGCCCTGCTTGTCGAACAGCAGCGGGTCGAAGCCACTGCCGTCAGGGGTGATCAGGCTGCCGGTCAGCAGCACCACCTCGGAGGCGACGAAGGCCGCCATGAAGGCGCGGATCGGCACCGCCCCGTCCATCGCCGCCTTCAGCAGGGTTTCAATCGGGGTCTGCGGGGCGAGGTCGGTCATGGCGATACGGCGGGGCGTGAGGAGCGCCTATTGTAGAGTCGAGCTTGCTCTACTGCTCGAAAAGCGTGCCAACCAAGGTTGGCACCCACCAGAGCGGTAGGCAGGTGCCAGGAATCCGGGGTTGCCGGCCAGCGGCCGGCACTACCGCCCCAGCCGCAGGTCCCGAGCCTGCTGGTCGGCCATCGCCTTGTCCAGCTCGGCCTGCAGCGCCGGCTGCTGCACGGCGGCATCCAGCACGTAGACCTTCACCCCGTGCGCCGGCACTTCCGCCTTCAGCGAGCCGTCCACCCGCAATGAACCGCCCTCCAGCGCGTCGCGCCAGTGGCCGTTCTGGACGAAACGCGCCACGGTGAAGGTCCTCGCCTGGTCACCTTTGTTCAGCAGCACCAGCGCGGTCTGCGCCACGTCGCCGTGCTGCAGCACGCGGAAGAACGCCGCCTCGTCACCCTGCAGGCGCTCGTTCACCTGCAGGCCGCGCTGCAGCGCCGGGGTGGCTGCGCGCAGCCTGGCGATGCGCTGCAGCGGCGCGAAGATCGGGCTCTGCGGCGCAGCGTCCACACGCGGCTGGCCGAAGTAGGCACGATTGCCGGCATGCTCGGCGCGACCCCGCATGAAGCCGGTTTCCGAGCCGTAATAGACCACCGGAATGCCACGCGCGGTGAACAGCCAGTTGTGCGCATCGATGAAGCCACTGTCGCTGGCCTGCAGGCGCGGCATGTCGTGGTTGTCGTAGAAGCTCATCAGCTCGTACGGATTGGCGTACGGGCCACCGCTCAGGTGCAGCGGCTCGGCCAGGGTTTCAAAGCCCTTGCCGGCCGTGCCGAAAGCCTGTTCCAGCGCACCGCGCAACGGGAAATCGAGCACGCTGACGTTGGCGTTGGCCGGCCAGGTGTGCTCGGCAATGCGCGCGGCATCGTAATCGAACGCTTCGCCGAACATGAACATGCCCGGGTGCTCGGCGCGGATGCGTTTGACGAAGGCATGCCACCACGGGTGCGGCAACCAGCCGATGGTGTCGATGCGCAATGCATCCACGCCCTGCGCGGTCCACTGCAGGTAGGCACCCACCAGGTAGTCCATCACCGCCGGATTGTCCTGGTTGAAATCGGACAGCTCGGCGAGGTTGCCGTCGAAGATCGAGCCGTTCTTGCCGTCGACCGGACCGATGTTGTTGTAGAACGCGTGCAGCGGGTTGTGCTTCGGATCCAGCTTCTGCGGTGGCAGGTTCTGGTGGTCGGCGATCAGCGTTCCGTCCTTGTCGAAGATCTGGCCGAACTGCGGCTGCCGCATCGGCATGGTCCAGGCCGGCGAACCGTGGTTGCCGACAATGTCCAGCACAACCTTCAGGCCAGCACCGTGCAGGCCTTTGGTCAGCCCGGCGAAGTCCAGGTCCTTGCTGGACAGGTGCTCATCAAGTTTGTAGAAGTTGATGCCCCAGTAGCCGTGGTAGCCGGTTTTTCCGCGATCGGTCAGCGTGCTGGTGCAGCTGATCGGCTTGCTGCCGGTGAACGCCTCGTCCGGGTTGTCGACGATGGGGGTGATCCACACCGCACCGAAGCCAAGGTTGCGGATGTACTGCGCATTGTCGAGCACGCCGCGGAAGTCGCCGCCGAGATAGCCGATGTTGCCGTCCACCTTGTCCGGACACGGCACCGGGATATCGAAGGTGCGATGCGTGCCGCCCTGGTCGCGATGGTCGTTGGACGGGTCGCCGTTGACGAAGCGGTCGGTAACCACGAAGTACACCGCGTCGCTGGCGAACGGTTCGGTGGTACCGACATAGGACGGACGTGGCGCAGCCGCAGCGTGGCCAGCGAACAGCACAAGGGATACAGCAACAGACAGAGCACCACGCATCACACCACCTCCGGACGGGATGGAACCCGCAACACGCACAGACCGGCAATCAACAGACTGCAGCCACCCAGCACCAGTACATGCATCGGCTGGCCACCCAACCATGCGCGCAGGGCGAAACCGAGCGCGCTGGCCGCGACCAGCTGCGGGATCACGATGAAGAAATTGAAGATGCCCATGTACACACCCATCTTCGCCGCCGGCACGCTGTCCGACAGCAGCGCATAGGGCAGCGACAGGATCGAGGCCCAGGCAAAGCCGACGCCGACCATCGACAGCAGCAGCCACTGCGGATCGTCGATGAACATCATCGAGATCAGCCCTGCCCCGCCCAGCCACAGGTTGACCAGGTGGCTCCACCGCAGGCCGATCGCCCGCACCATCGGCGGGATCAGCAGCGCAGCCAGTGCAGCGAAGCCGTTGTAGGCACCAAACAGCACGCCCACCCAGTTGGCGCCTTCGTTGTAGGCCGCCGATTCGACGTCGGTGGAACCGAAATGCATGCCAGCCACCGCGCGCGTGGTGAAGATCCACATCGCGAACAGGGCGAACCACGAGAAGAACTGCACCCAGGCCAGACGGCGCATGGTGACCGGCATCGCGCGCAGGTCACCGACGATGGCTGCCAGCATGTGCGTGCCCGGCAGTACCCGCGCCGCCGCCAGCAGTGCGCCGTAGCCCGCGCACAGGCCCGCCAGCACGTATAGCATCTTGTCGCCCTGCCGCCAGGCGATCAGCAGCGCCAGCACCACGCCGAGCCCCAGCCACAGCGCCACCTGCGTCCACGGCGCCGGGCCACTGATGGCAGTCCCCGCGTGGTGCGCCGGCGGCTCGGCATCATCAAAGCCAGCCAGCTCCGTCGGTGAGTACTCGCGGGTGCTGACCACCGTCCAGGTGATCGCCGCCAGCAGCACCACTGCACCGAAGTAGAACGCATAGCGCACGGTATCGGGCACTTCTCCGGCAGCTGCGGTATTGGCCACACCAAAATGGGCGAGGATGAACGGCAGGAAGCTGGCAACGATGGCACCGATACCGATGAAAAAGCTCTGCATCGCGTAGCCGACCGGTCGCTGGCGCGGTGCCAGCTGGTCACCGACGAAGGCGCGGAACGGTTCCATCGACACATTGATCGAGGCGTCCAGCACCCACAGCGTGCCAGCGGCAATCCACAGCGTTGGCGAGTTCGGCATCACCAGCAGGGCCAGTGTGGTCAGCACCGCGCCGATCATGAAGAACGGACGGCGGCGGCCCCAGCGCGTCCAGGTGCGGTCGGACAGGTAGCCGATCACCGGCTGCACCAGCAGGCCGGTCAACGGCGCAGCGATCCACAGCCCCGGCACCGCGTCCATGTCCGCGCCCAGGGTCTCGAAGATGCGGCTGGCATTGGCGTTCTGCAGGGCGAAGCCGAACTGGATGCCGAGGAAACCGAAACACATGTTCCAGATCTGCCAGAACGACAGCTGCGGTTTGGCGGGACGACTCATCGTGCGCCCTCTTCCATCGCCACCGGCGCCACCTTCAGCGCCTGCACCTGGGCCTGGTTGAGCACACCATCACGCCCGCCCTTGCCGCCGGTGTAGTGCGCGAAGTGCTGCAGCGCGCTCATGTTGAAGCCCTCTTCAAGCGTGACCGTGCACCGCCCCTTGGGCACCGCGAACGTTGCCGAGGTCGAATCCTGCACCGCTACGCTGTGCGGCAGGGTGACCGTATGCCGCTGCAGCGGCTGGCCCGGGCACTGCAGCACCAACTGCTTCACCGCTGCGGTCACGCCGGTGTTGATCGGCCCGTTCGCGTTGCGGTACTGCAGGCGCAGGCGCACCTGCCCGGCCTGGGCCGCGGTGAACTGCCAGCGTCCCTCGCCCTTCAGCACCTGCTGCGGACCGACGCAGAGCATCGGGCTGTGCAGTGATTCCAATGCACCCTCGCGCCGGGTCAGGCTGAAGCAGTGCTGCAGGCCATCGTCGCTGATGTGCACCTGGCCATTGCTGGCGGCGACGGCCCTGCCGTCCTTCCACAGAACCTGCCCAGTCGTGACCGGCACGCTCCAGCCAGCGCCATTGCGTATGGCCTGCGGTGCAGTCGGCGTGGCCGGCGCACGCGCATTGGCGTCGGCGGTTGTGCCACCGAAGCCGGTCGCGGACGGGGCAGCCATCAGCTGCACCGTGGTCGTGTTGCCTTGGGTCAGCGTCCTGCCCGCCACCAGCAGGCCATCACCCAGCTGCTGCGGGCGCTCCAGCACGTAGTGCTTGCCACCGGCGTCCAGGCTGATGCGACGCTGCGTGCCGAACAGCTCCGGCACCAGCACGGCCGGCAGCTTGGGCCGCACGTGGCCATCGTCCTGCACGCCAAACACACCTTCGAGCACCATCGACAGATAGCCGGCCACCGACCACAGCTGGCGTTCGGAGTTGACCACCGGGCCGCTCAGCCCCCCTTCCTCGACATGCACGGCCTGGCTGACCAGCTCGTAGTTCTCCATGTTGGAACCGGCGAGCGCTGCGCCCTGCATCAACGAGCGGATCTCGGCGGCGATGCGTGGTGCATCATCCAGTTGCCGCGCCGCACGCAGAGAGTAAGCGCTGACGAACGGCCAGATCGCGCGATTGTGGTAGATCGGCTGCTGCGCCTCCTGCGGCCAGACCACCGGGCTGCCGGCCGGCCCCACCGGGTAGGCCGCCAGCGCACGGCGCGCACGCTCGCCCGGCAACACCTCGGCGAGGATGCCCAGCGACAGGCCGAGCAGATCAACCTTGGCATAGGGCACCGGGTGCGCGGCTTCACCGATGTAGCTCATGTACTGGCCCATGTCCTCGCGCCAGAAGCGCGCATCGATCTGCTGCGCCAACGCATCGGCCCACGCCTTGTAGTCTGCCGCTCGGCCATCGCCATGCTGGCCGGCCAGGCGTTCGGCCAGGCGCAGCGCCTGGTAATGCAGCACGTTGGTGGACAGCGCGTAGGAATCACCGATGAAGCGCACGTCCTCGCGCGTCCAGTCCGGGTAGGTCTGCTCACGCCAGTCGAGGAACGAGGTCTCGCCGCGATACAGGCCCATCTGCGCATCGAAGACCATCGCCCGATCCTGCGCCAGCGTGCCCTGCAGCGCCTGCCAGACCTGCTCGGCAAACACAGGATCATCGAGCAGGTGGCGTGCGGCCAGGAACCACACCACGCGGTCGCTGCTGATCGGCCAGCTGCCGCCGGAGCCGGTGTCCTGGGCCACGAACAGGCCGGGCGTATGCCCGTCGCGCGCTGCCGACAGCTTGAACTGCAGCGACTGCCGCGTGCGCTGCGGGTCCAGCCGCGCCAGCGCCAGATCTGCGGCGAAGCTGACATCACGGGTCCACACATAGGGCCAGCGCGCACCAGTCTGGAAGCACTCGCACGGCACCGGCCTGCCCTCATCGAATGCAGGATCGCGGATCGCATCCACGCGGTCCTGGTCCATCTCCTGCTGGGCCAGCGCGAACAACGCATCGAACATCACGCTGCCGGTCTGGCTGCGCATCGGCATGGGCGCAATGCGCACCTCACTCTTGGGCGCGTGCAGCACGAAGCTGCCGTTGGCAGCGGCTTCGGCGCGCGCCTGGCGGCCGTCGAATGTCAGGTCGGCCGCGTGCGCGGTCGTCCCCAGCGCTGCCCCCAGGGCAGCGGTCAGGCAAATGATCTTCAGCATCGAAGCGGCAGACCGGCTTGCGCCCGTCGACCTCCCTCCCTCTCTGCACCGTTGTGGGTCCGCACTGCCGTTGCCGGCGTGCGGGCGCGGCACCTCCCTCAAGGTGCCCTGGCCCCATGGTAGACGCGGGGCTGTCGGCTGCGTCCAGCTGCATACGTATTCATGGCGTTGCGCGGTAGCGGGCCTGCCGTGCTGGCTTATGGTCCCGGTCTGCCAACGGCGCCTTGGGAGGGGAAATGCCGATGTCACCCACTGCTGTACGCGCGGTGTTCGCGCATGTGCTCGGACTGGCCCTGCTGGGCCTGGCCGCGCTGGCACACGCCGCGCTGGCACATGCCGCGCCGCAGGTGGCCAGCGTCGAATCACCGGGAAAGGTGCTCAAGGTCAGTCTGGTGCTGGACGGTGGCACCGCGCGCTATCGCGTCGAGCGCTTCGGTGAGGTCGTGGTGGAGGATTCGAAGCTTGGCTTCGCCCTGCGCGACGGCCGGCTGGACCGTGATTTCGCACTGCTCGGCCAGCAGCGGCGCAGCCTCGATGACACCTGGGAGCAGCCTTGGGGCGAACGCCGGGCCACCCGCAACCACTTCAACGAGCTGACCGTGCAGCTGGCCGAGACCACCGGCAGCAAGCGCCGGCTGGATGTGGTGTTCCGCGTGTACGACGATGGCCTCGGCTTCCGCTACGTATTCCCCGAGCAGCCGAACCTGCGCGAGGCGACCATCGATGACGAGCTGACCGAGTTCGCCATCGCACAGGATTCCACCGCGTGGTGGATCCCTGCCGGGGAACCGATCCACTATGAATACCTGTACCAGCGCACGCCGTTGAACGAGGTACCGCTGGTGCACACGCCGATGACCCTGCGCAGCCACGACGGCCTGCACGTGGCCATCCATGAGGCGGCACTGGTCGACTACGCGGGCATGTGGCTGCGCCGCACCGAGGGCCAGCGCCTGCGCGCCCAGCTTTCGCCCTCGGCCGAAGGCTGGAAGGTGCGCCGCGGCCTGCCCTTCGCCACACCGTGGCGCACCCTGCAGATCGCCGACCGTGCAGGTGGCCTGGTCGAGTCGGACCTGATCCTCAACCTCAATGAGCCCAATGCGCTGGGCGACGTGAGCTGGGTGAAGCCGGCCAAGTATCTGGGCGTGTGGTGGTCGATGCACCTGGACAACGAGAGCTGGGCGACCGGCCCGAAGCATGCCGCCACCACCGCCAAGACGAAGAAGGTGATCGACTTCGCCGCCGCACACGGCTTCCGCGGCGTGCTGGTGGAAGGCTGGAATCCCGGCTGGGACGGTATGTGGGTGGGCAACGGCTACGACTTCGACTTCACCCGCGCCACGCCCGATTTCGATATCGAGGCGCTGTCCGCCTACGGCCTGAAGAAGGGCGTGCACCTGATCGGCCACCATGAAACCGGCTGCGCCATCGAGCACTACGAAGAACAGCTCGATGCTGCGTTGGACCTGTATGCGCGGCTGGGGGTGGACCAGTTCAAGACCGGCTACGTCTGCGACGACGGCCAGGTTGATCGCCGCAATCCGGCCGGTGGCCCGCTGTGGCGCGAGTGGCACGATGGGCAGTTCATGGCCCGTCATCACCTGAAGGTGGTGCAGGAGGCCGCGCGCCGGCACCTGTCGGTGAATCCGCACGAGCCGATCAAGGACACCGGCCTGCGCCGCACCTACCCGAACTGGATCTCGCGCGAAGGCGCACGCGGGATGGAGTACAACGCCTGGGGCCAGCCACCGAACCCGCCCGAGCATGAGGTCAACCTGGTGTTCACCCGCATGCTGGCCGGGCCGATGGATTACACCCCCGGCGTCCTCAGCCTGAAGGGCCGCCACGGCCAGGCCATTCCCAGCACGCTGGCCCGTCAATTGGCCCTGTACGTGGTGCTGTACAGCCCGATCCAGATGGCCGCCGACCTGCCCGAGCACTACCTGCAGCACCGCGAGGCGTTCCGCTTCATCGAGGACGTGGCAGTGGACTGGGAGCAGAGCCGCGTGCTCGATGGCGAAGTGGGCGACTACGTGACGATCGTGCGCCGCGACCGCAACAGCCGTGACTGGTTCCTCGGCAGCATCACCGACGAGCACGGCCGCGTGCTGCCGGTATCGCTGGGCTTCCTGGAACCGGGCGTGCGCTACCGCGCCGAAATCTACCGCGATGGCGACGGCGCTGATTTCCGCAGCAATCCGTTCGCGTTCAAGCGCGAAACACGCGAGGTGACCAGCGCCGATGCACTGACCCTGGTGCTGGCGCCGGGCGGTGGCCAGGCGATCCGGTTCACGCCGCTCTGAATGGAACGCTAGTGCCGGCCAGCGGCCGGCATTACCGCAAACAGGACCTGAAAGCGATTACAACCCTGCAAACGCCATTGAATACGTATGCAGGGTGATTCCCGCGAAGAATGCGCTGCCTACCATAGCGGCGACGACAGCGGCCACCGCGTCGCACGTCCACGGTCACTCCGGGACGTTCACGAATCGATCTGCAACATTGCCTGGGAGGGGAAAATGTTGAACCACAAGCGCAGCGCGCTGAGCATCGCGCTGGCCGTTGTCCTGGCGCCGACGCTGGCGTCGGCACAGTCCACGCAGAACACCACCACGCCGGCCGCCACCGCCGCCACCAACCTGGATACGGTGCAGGTCACCGGCATCCGCCGCGGCATCGAGAACGCGATCGCGATCAAGCAGGACGCCACCTCGGTGGTCGAAGCGATCTCCGCCGAAGACATCGGCAAACTGCCCGACGTCAGCATCGCCGAATCGATCTCGCGCCTGCCAGGCCTGGCCGCCCAGCGCGTTGCCGGCCGTGCGCAGGTGATCAGCGTGCGTGGCCTGTCACCCGACTTCGCCACCACGCTGCTCAATGGTCGCGAAGTGGTCAGCACCGGCGACAACCGCGGTGTCGAGTTCGACCAGTACCCATCCGAGCTGGTCAACGGCGTGACCGTCTACAAGACCCCCGACGCGGCGCTGGTCGGCCAGGGCCTGTCGGGCACCATCGACATGCAGACCGCACGCCCGCTCAGCTTCGGCGAGCGCGTGATCGCGGTCAGCGGCCGCTACCAGAAGAGCTCCCTGGGCCGCGCCGCCAACGTCGATCCGTACGGCAACCGTTTCAGCGCCAGCTACATCGACCAGTTCTTCGACAACACCCTGGGCATCGCCATCGGTTATGCGCACAGCGACATGCCGATCCAGGAGAACCAGGTCGGCCTGTACGAGCCCTGGACCACCGAGCACACCGATAAGGGCGAGCGTCGCGGAATCGCGCCAGGCACCTACTTCACCGATGGCATCAAGGCGCTGCGCCGTACCGGCAACAACAAGCGCGACGGCGTGATGGCAACGATCCAGTTCCGCCCGAACAACAGCTGGACCAGCACCTTCGATGCGTTCCACACCGAAGCCGAGCAGATCGATACCGCCAACCAGTTCGAGCTGAGCCTCAGTGGCAATGGCGAAGACGGCAACAATCCCAACGCGATCCTGCCGGTGTTCAGCAATGTCGGCCGCAATGCCGATGGCAGCTTCACCGGCGGCACGATCAGCAATGCGTACCCGCTGGTGCGCGGCATGTACAACAAGCGCAAGGACAAGATCGATGCATTCGGCTGGAACAACGAGTTCAACGTCGGCGGCGTGAAACTGGTCGCCGACCTGAACTACTCGAAGGCGACCCGCCGCGAGATCAACCTGGAAAACAACCTGCAACTGGTGCCGCGCCCGCAGTTCGACACGATCGGCCTGGTGGTGAACAACAACAGCTTCTCGCAGATCACACCGGGGCGCGACTATTCCAATCCGGACAGCCTGTTCCTGACCAACACGATCTATGGTTCCGGCTACGGCAAGGTGCCGGAGGTGGAAGATCGCTTGAAGGGCGCCAAGCTGGCGGCGACGCTGCCGGTTCCCGAGGCCATGTCCAGTTGGTTCTCGGATGTGGACGTGGGCGTGAACTATGCCGACCGTCGCAAGCAGAAGGCCCAGGCCGAAGGCAACATCCTGCTCGGCGCCCAAGGCGAATCCACCATCGCTCCGGACCTGCAGTACCGCCCGGTCAACCTCGGTTTCGCCGGCATCGGCCACATCCCGTCGTGGAATGTGCCGGCAGCCGTGGGTCGCTACATGACCTTCAACCCGGTCGACAACCTGGACTACCTGATTCCGAAATCCTGGACGGTCGAGGAGAAAATCACCACTGCGTGGGCACGCCTGAACATCAACACCGACATCGGCGTGGTCGGCGTGCGCGGCAACATCGGCGTGCAGATGCAGCACACCGACCAGAGCTCGGATTCGCGCTACTGGGACAGCTCGCAGCCGGCGGGCAGCAACATCCAGCCCTTCTCTGCCGGCAA
Source organism: Stenotrophomonas sp. 22DLJC03 (assembly GCF_056861405.1). NCBI lineage: Bacteria > Pseudomonadati > Pseudomonadota > Gammaproteobacteria > Lysobacterales > Lysobacteraceae > Stenotrophomonas > Stenotrophomonas sp. 22DLJC03. The sequence goes on along the minus strand of NZ_JBSPUG010000001.1, from coordinate 823,235 downwards.
GACCTACAAGGATTGGCTGCCGAGCTTGAACCTGGTGTTCATGTTCCCGCACCAGCAGACGCTGCGCTTCGCCGCCGCCAAGCAGGTTGCACGCCCGCGTGTGGACCAGATGCGGGCCGGCTTGGAATTCGGCGTGGATACCAACAACGGCCGCCCCGGTGGCAGCGGTGGCAACCCGCTGCTGGATCCGTGGCGCGCGACCGCGCTCGACCTGTCCTACGAAAAATACTTCGGGGAAAAGGCCTACGTGGCTGCCGCGATCTTCTACAAGGACCTGAAGAGCTACGTCTACACCCAGTCGGTGGACAACTACGACTTCAGTGGCCTGCTCGGCAACTATGTGCCGCCGCCGGGCATGACCGCACCGGTGCTGACCACCGGCACCTTCTCCACGCCACAGAACGGCAAGGGCGGCACCTTGAAGGGGCTGGAGCTGACCGGGTCGTTCCCGCTGGAGATGCTGACCGACAGCCTGCGCGGCTTCGGCGTGCAGGCCAGCGCGACCTTCAACAAGAGCGACATCACCATCCTGGATCCGGAAAGCGCCTCCAGCGTGGGCAGCGACCCGATCAGCCTTCCCGGCCTGTCCAAACGTGTCTACAACTTCACTGCCTACTACGAGCGCAGTGGCTTTGAAGCACGCGTGAGCCAGCGCCGCCGTTCGGACTTCATTGGTGAAATCGGCAACTTCAACGGCAACCGAACCCTGCGCTACGTGGTGGGCGAGAACGTGACCGATGCCCAGGTCAGCTACACCTTCAGCGACAGCAGCACCCTGCGCGGCCTGACCCTGCTGCTGCAGGGAAGCAACCTGACCAACGAGCCGTACCGCACCTACGCCGGCAGCAAGGACCGCCCGCTGGAATACATCGAATGGGGCCGCACCTACATGCTGGGCGTGAACTACAAGTTCTGACCACGACCGGGTAGTGCCGGCCGCTGGCCGGCAACGACCCATCGGAAACCCGCTGCGCAGGCAGCGGGTTTTCTTTTGCGCGAATGCCGGCAGTAGATCCACGCCATGCGTGGATGCGTTTCGCCGGAATCCCGGCCACAAAAAAGGGACGGGGCGCTTCGGCCCCGTCCCCGCAAGTACCGCCACCGGAGAAAACGGTCAGCTGCGTCGGGCGCAATACACCGCGCGCGGCGGCAGCTGGAGTTCATTGCCCTGCACCGTGCCCGCATCCGGGCCCGGTACCGCCACCTGCTGCCAGTTGCCCGGCGGCAGCGGATGGCTCACCGCCTCGGCCGACAGGTTGAACGCCAGCAGGAGGGTTTCATCTGCAAGCATACGCTCGAACAGCAGCACTGGCTCGGCGCTTTCGATGAATCGGATGCTGCCATGCAGTAGCGCAGGCTGGCTATGCCGCCAGCCCAGGAATGCCCGGAACGCGGCCAGCACCGAGTGCGGATCCCGCTCCTGCACGGCCACCGCCGCCGCCCGGTGCTCGGCCGGGATCGGCAGCCACGGCTGGCCCGTGGTGAAACCCGCCAGCGGCGCATCGGTCCACGGCAGCGGGGTGCGGCAGCCATCACGGCCCTTGAAGTTCGGCCAGAAGGTGATGCCATACGGGTCCTGCAGGGCCTCGAACGGCACCTCGGCCTCGGCCAGGCCCAGTTCCTCGCCCTGGTACAGACAGACCGAACCGCGCAGCGAGCACAGCATCGCCACAAGCATCCGCGCCAGGCGGGGATCGGCCGGGTGGCCGCCCCAGCGGCTGACCGCCCGCTCCACGTCGTGATTCGAAACCGCCCAGCACGGCCAGCCTTCGGTCATTGCCGCTTCCAGCCGCGAGACCGTGTCGCGGATGTAGGCCCCGCTGTAATCGTCCACCAGCAGCTCGAAGCTGTAGCCCATGTGCAGGCGGCCATCGCGGGTGTACTCGGCCGTGGTCGCCAGCGAGTCCTCCGAGGAGATCTCGCCCAGGCTCACCGCGCCCGGGTACTCGTCCAGCAGCGCGCGCAGCTGCTCCAGGAACGGCAGGTTTTCCGGCTGGGTGTTGTTGTAGTAGTGGTACTGGTAGGCGTACGGATTGTCCGCGCTGAAGCCACGCCCTACCCGCTTTTCGGCCGGCTTGGCCGGGTTGTCGCGCAGCTGCGCATCGTGGAAGCAGAAGTTGATCGCGTCCAGGCGGAAGCCATCCACGCCACGGTCCAGCCAGAAGCGCACGTTGTCCAGGGTCGCCTGCTGCACGTCCGGGTGATGGAAGTTCAGGTCCGGCTGGTCGACCAGGAAGTTGTGCAGGTAGTACTGCTCGCGGCGCGGCTCCCACTGCCAGGCGCCGCCGCCGAACAGCGACAGCCAGTTGTTGGGTGGGGTACCGTCCTCGCGCGGATCGGCCCAGACGTACCAGTCCGCCTTCGGGTTGGTGCGGTCCTGGCGGCTCTCGCGGAACCAGGCATGCTCGATCGAGGTGTGGCTCAGCACCTGGTCGATCATCACCTTCAGGCCCAACCCGTGGGCCTTGGCCAGCAGGCGGTCGAAGTCCTCCAGGCTGCCGAACAGCGGGTCGACGTCGCGGTAATCGGCGATGTCATAGCCGAAGTCGGCCATCGGCGATTTGAAGAACGGCGAGATCCAGATCGCGTCCACACCCAGCGCGGCGATGTGGTCCAGGCGCTGGATGATGCCGGGCAGGTCGCCTACCCCGTCGCCGTTGGCGTCGAGGAAACTGCGCGGATAGATCTGGTAGATGACGGCTCCGCGCCACCATGGATAGTGCGACATCGACAGCCCCCCTCCGGGCATGCGGGACCCGCCGGGAGCGGGCCGAAATCCTGATGCCGCAAGCTTAGCGGTGGGCCCCGGGCTTGGCGCAACCTGCATACGTATTCACGCGGGCGGCAGCCGTGGCCGGGCCAAGGACGTCGGCCAGCCCGGTTTGCGCCCGAATTCACAGGCAACGCCTATAATCAGCGATGAGCCTGAAAGCCTGATCGCATGACCATCACCGAAGACACCCGTCCCGCCCTGGGCCTGCCCCAGATCCAGTCGCTTGCCGCGGCCGACATGGCCGCCGTCGACGCCCTGATCCGGCGCCGGCTGTCCTCGGACGTCGTGCTGATCAACCAGATCGCCGATCACATCATTTCCGCCGGCGGCAAGCGCCTGCGCCCGATGCTGGTGATGCTGGCCGGCCATGCGGTCGGCCAGGCCGGCCCGGATCACCACCAGCTGGCGGCGATCATCGAGTTCATCCACACCTCCACCCTGCTGCACGACGACGTGGTGGACGAATCCAGCCTGCGCCGCGGCCGCAGCACCGCCAACGCGCTGTGGGGCAACGCACCCAGCGTGCTGGTCGGCGACTTCCTGTACTCGCGCAGCTTCCAGCTGATGGTCGAGCTGGAGCGCATGTCGGTGATGCAGATCCTGGCCGATGCCACCAACCGCATCGCCGAGGGTGAAGTGCTGCAGCTGCTGCACGTGCACAACCCGGATACCGACGAAGCGGCCTACCTGCGCGTGATCGAGCGCAAGACCGCGGTCCTGTTCGCTGCCGGTACCCGCCTGGGCGCGCTGGCCAGCGGCGTGGACGAAGCCACCCAGCAGGCCCTGTTCGACTACGGCATGCACCTGGGCTACGCGTTCCAGATCGCCGACGACGTGCTGGACTACTCGGCCAATGCCGAGGAGCTGGGCAAGAACCTGGGCGACGACCTCGCCGAGGGCAAGGCGACGCTGCCGCTGATCCACGCGATGGCCCACTCCGACGACGCCACCCGCGAGCGCCTGCGCACCATCGTGCAGGACGGCGACGCCTCGGCGATGCCGGAAGTGCTGGCCGCGATCCGCGCCACCGGCGGACTCGAGTACAGCCGTGCGCGTGCCGAGGAGTATGCCGAAGCCGCCGAGCGCGCGCTCGATGGCCTGGGCGACAACGATGCCGTGGCCGCCCTGCGCGGCCTGGCCCGCTACGCGGTGCAGCGTTCGCATTGACCAGCGGAGGTGTGCCGAGCAACGGTCGGCACCCACAATGACCGGTAGGTGCCGACCGTTGGTCGGCATATCTCTTCAGCGTTTCTCGAAGCGCTCCTCGAAGAACTCATCCAGCGCCTTCCACGCGCGCTTGGCCGCCCGTTCGTTGTACTGGCAGTCCGGCGGGCTGTTGGCATCGCGCTCGGCGAAGCAGTGCACTGCCCCGCTGTAGTTGGTGAATTCCCAGTCGACCTTGGCCGCGTTCATTTCCTTCTGGAAACCGGCGATGTCCTCGGCGCTCACGCTCTTGTCATCGGCGCCATTGAGCACCAGCACCGATGGGTGCGTGCCACCGGCCTGCGCCGGCAGCGGCGAACCCAGCCCGCCGTGCAGGCTGACCACACCGGCCAGCGGCGCACCGGCACGGGCCAGCTCCAGCACCGTGGTGCCGCCGAAACAGAAGCCCACCGCGCCGATCCGGCTCGCATCGAGCGGCGTCTTGCCGGCCTGGGCCTTGAGCACGTTCACCGCCTCCAGCGCGCGTGCGCGCAGCAGCGACCGGTCATTGCGCAGCTTGGTCGCCACCGGCCCGGCCTCGGCATCGGTCTTCGGCCGCACGCCCTTGCCGTACACATCGGCCACCAGCACCACGTAGTCATCGCCAGCCAGCTGTTTGGCCTTCTCGACCGCCGATTCGTTCACGCCCTTCCAGTTCGGCACCATCACCAGACCGGGACGCTTGTCGTTGTCGCCGTCGTCATAGACCAGCACGCCACTGAAGGTCGTGCCCTGGTGTTTCCACTCCACCGGTTGCGTCTTCATTGCCGCCCACGCCGGCATCGCCGCCAGCCCCAGCATCACCGCTACACCGCATCGCCAACGATTCATGCGCCTGCTCCGCAAGAAAAAGGGGACGGAGGGGATTAAGCCGTATTTGCCCCTCCCGCGTCGCATTCTGCATTGGCGACGTGACGCAGGTGTGGTTGGATACGACTTAATCCCCTCCGTCCCCTTTTTCGCATGAACCTGGTTGATCGCTTTCTGTCTGGCCTGATTCCACGCCTGCCTGCCGACGATACCCCTCAGTGGGGCCACGTGCAGGGCGCCAACGCCGAAGACCTGCAGCGCCTGCGTGCGCAGTGGCCGCAGGTTCCGGACAGTCTGGTCGCGTTGCTGTCGCGCGTGGATGGCACGCACTTCCGCGAGTACCCCGGCGGCGAGGTCTGCGTGCTGATGCTCGGCTCGGACGTGGAGGAAGGTGGCTATCCGTACTACCTGCGTTCGGTGGCGCAGGTCTTCGAAGACCAGCAGCAGTGGGACGACAACATCCGCTCGATCTACGAAGAGTGGCTGGACGACGAGCCGGAGATCCTCGGCGATGGCATCGACCCCGATCTGCCGATGGACCGTCGCCTGTGCTTCTCGCACTGCATGAACAACGGCGGCACCTCGATGCTCTACCTGGATTTCGACCCGGCACCAGGCGGCACCGTCGGCCAGGTGGTGCGCTACCTGCACGATCCGGACAGCTATGCAGTCATCGCGCCGAGCTTCGATGCGTACCTGCAGCAGTTGATTGATGGCGATTACGCGTTCATCGATCAGGACGACTGAAATCCAGCCGAGCGTGGGCGTGGCTCTACAGTAGATCCACGCCATGCGTGGATGGGATGCACAGGATCCCGCTGGGGTCAGAGCCCTTTCCTGCGGAAAGGGATCCGACCCCGGACCGGTGGCTCAAACGATGCCCAACCCCGGAATCGCACTGTTGCTGTCCGGGTCGAAGCCGGCCAGCTCGGCGAAATGGCGACCACGAGCCACGTAATCGCGGTAGGCACCAAAACTCGGCGCGCCCGGCGACAGCAGCACCACCCCGCCCTGCGTACCCAGCGCCGCGCGTGCCAGCGCCATCGCTTCGGGCAGGTCACCGGCCGCGTGCAGGCCGAAGCGGCCGGCATCGGCCAGCGGCTGCAGCATCGCGTGGATGCGCGGGCCGTTGCTGCCCATGGTCACGATCTCCACCGGCGGCACGTCGTGGGCCATGTGCTGCATGAAATCGCTCCAGTCCAGGCCGCGATCATGTCCGCCCACCAGCAGCGCGATGCGCTGGCCGGCGAAGCACTCCAGCGCTGCCAGGCTGGCATGCGGCGTGGTGCTGATTGAATCGTTGACGTAGGTCAGGCCATCGGCCACGCCGATGCGCTGCAGGCGATTCGGCAACGGACGGAAGTCCTGCACCGCCGGCGCCAGCGCCACGGCATCCAGCCCCAGCGCTTCCAGAGCGGCCAGTACCGCGCATAGGTTGCCACGGTTGTGGCGGCCCGGCAGTGGCGTGTTGCGGGTGTCGAACACCGCCTGCTCACCGCGATGCACGATGTCACCGCGCATATGCCAACCCTGCGGCTGGTTGAACCAGACCACTTCGCTGTCAGGCAGAGACAGCGCGGCCAGATGCGGATCGGCGGCGTTGAGCACGGCGATGCGCGGTGCGGCTTCAGTCACCAGCCGCAGCTTGTCGTCGATGTAACGCTGCTCGCTGCCGTGCCAGTCCAGGTGTTCCGGGAACAGGTTCAGCACCACCGCCACCTGCGGGCGGGCGCCACTGCGGGCCACTTCGCCGGTCTGGTAACTGGACAGTTCCACCGCCCAGTACTCGGGCGCGGGTTGCGGGTCCAGCACTTCCAGCAGCGGCAGGCCGATGTTGCCGACCAGGCCGGTGCGGTGGCCGGCGGCACGCAGCAGGTGCGCGACCAGCGCGGTGGTGGTGCTCTTGCCCTTGGTACCGGTCACGCACACGGTGTCGTGCACGATGCCATCAGCACCCGCATGCTCGGCAAACCACAGAGCAGTGCCACCGATGAAAGTGGTGCCCTGCGCGGCGGCGGCCAGCGCGATTGGCTGGTAAGGGCTGATGCCCGGCGACTTGATCACCACATCGAAGGCAGCCAGCGCCTCGGCCGACGGCTCACCACGGACGTCCAGCGCACCGTGTGTTTCCGCACGCGCTGCCTCGACTTCGGCAGCTGGACAGAACAGGCTCAGGCCAAGCCCGGGCAGGCGCGAACGCAGCACCGCAAACGCGGCGCGGCCCTCACGGCCCCAGCCCCACAGCGCAACGCGCTTTCCTTCAAGCTTCGAAATCTTCACGTACCCGTTCCCACAGCGCAGCCGGAATACGGTGTTCGCCCTGCAGCTGCAACAGCGGTGCCAGTTCCAGTTCGGCGGCATCCAACTGCGGCTGGATCTCATTGCAGAAGCGCTTCACCAGCACGTCTTCCTTCCACTCGGCGCGCTGCGCCAAGGTTGCCATCGCTGCGCGCGACTCGCGGCCTTCGCCCACGCACTCGAACGGCTTGTGGTCCTGGAATTCCAGCAGTGCGTCGAAGCCGCCAGCCTGCTCGATGTCATCCAGCAGGTTGCGACCGAAGATGCGTACCAGGCGCGTCTTGGGCATGAACGGGGCCAGCGCCAGGAACACGAAATGGCACTTCGGGCAGACACCGCACCAGCGGTTCACCGGGCGCTCGCCGAGGATGTGGAAGTTGCGGTTGCAGCTGGAGAAGTGCGCGTCGTAGAAATCGGTCTTGGCGAACTGGCGCGCAACCGCCAACTCGGACATCGGCCGCAGCAGCGAGTAGTACTGCAGATCGGCGGCCAGCTGCTTCTGCACATGGCTGCCGAACGCCTGCTCGAACGCCCAGCCCTTGGACCACTGATGGTTGACTTCACCGGTGCCCGGAATCTGGCTGCCGTAGCTGGCCGAACGTTCGTTCGAGAACACCACCTGGTCCACGCCCTGCAGCAGCGCGGCCAGCACCATGATCGCCGAGTTCACCGCGGTAACCGGGATATGCCCGTTCCAGGCGCCCTGGCGGTTGAGCTCGAACAGTTCCGGCGCCAGCGCGCGGCCCAGGTTCAGCGTCGGCAGGCCGGTGCGCTCGGCACAGGCGCGGATCAGCTGCGAGCCACCGATCCAGGTCACCGTCTCGTCCACGCCGGCACGGCGCAGCGCTTCGATGCTGACCAGCGAATCCTTGCCGCCGCCAATTGCCACCAGCGCGTGCGGCTGCAGGCCCAGCACCGGTGCCTGCACCGCTTCGCCCTGTACCGGCAGGCGGAAGCGCCCGCGCAGGTTCAGGCCGTTGCGGTAGGCAAATTCGCCCAGGCCATTGAGGTAGACCGTCTCCACCAGCGCAGCGGTTTCGGCATCAATGTTGTAGCTGTCGATGCTGACCGTCTCCGGCACGCCCGCCTTGTAGTAGCTGACACCGGCAATCAGGTGCAGCAGCTGCAGCGCTCGCTGCACGGCGGCGGCACGCGCCTGGTCCAGTACGAACGGCGCGCCGGGAACGGTGATGGTTTCCACCATTTCCGGGCCGTCGTCGAAGGCGTAGACCAGCTTGGCCACGCCAGTGTCCGCGGCGAATTCGCAGCGGACGAAGCGGAAGCGGGAAACCTGGTGTTTATCGAAAGCAGTCATGGTGTATCCGGTCAGGCACCTGCCCGCGCGCAGGCGCGGGAGGTGTCGGTGGGCGGGTGCAGGGCGCGGAAGGCAGCGATCACTCGATCACGTCTTCGCGCGGCATCGCCCGCTGGTTGTAGGTGTTGGACATCACGTAGCCGTAGGCACCGGCATCGGCGATCAGCATCACATCGTCCGGCGCGGTTGACACCGGCAGCTTGCGGCGCTTGCCGAACACATCGCTGGATTCGCAGATCGGGCCGACCACATCAAACGCCGCTTCGGCATAACCGCCCTGGCGGCTGAGGTTCTCGATGTCATGCCAGGCGTCGTACAGCGCCGGGCGCATCAGGGTGTTCATGCCCGCATCCAGGCCGACCCGGCGCACGCCATCCTTCTCCACCACCTGGGTGGCATGGGTCAGCAGCACGCCCGATTCGGCCACCAGGAAGCGGCCCGGTTCGATCGCCAGACGGAACGCCGGATGCAGCGCCTTGACCTCGGCCAGGCCCTCGGCCCACGCCTCCAGGTCGAACGGCTCGTCTTCGTCGCTGTACGGAATCGGAAGGCCACCACCGATGTCGATGGTCTGTACGCTGCCGATGCGGCGGGCGAAACCGGCCAGCTCATCGCACATCAGGCGCCAGTGCTGCGCGGTTTCCACACCGCTGCCCAAGTGCGCATGCAGGCCGACCACGCGGGTGCCCAGTTCGGTAGCCGCGCGCACGAACTCGTCGACGCGGGCGATCGGCAGGCCGAACTTGGAATCCTTGCCACCGGTACGCACCTTGGCGTGGTGGCCCTCGCCACGACCCAGATCAACGCGCAGCCACAGCTCGCGGTTGCGGAACAGGTCCGGCCAGCGCTGCAGCGCCTCGACATTGTCGACGGTGACGGTCACGCCCAGCGCGAATGCCGCTTCGTATTCCTCGCGCGGGCAGAAGCTGGGGGTGAACAGCACGCGCTTGGGCGACAGTTCCGGCAGATGCTGGAACACATGCTTCAGTTCGCCATGCGATACGCACTCCAGTCCAAAGCCCTCGGCTTCCAGCAGCTGCAGGATGGCCGGATGGCTGTTTGCCTTGATCGCGTAGTAGCGCTGGTCGATCGGCTTGATCGCCGCCAGCGCGCGGGCACGGGCACGTACGGTCGGCAGATGGTAGACGTAGCGCGGCGTACCGGCATCGGCCAGCTGCAGCAGGTGCGCACGCTGGCCACGCCACCAAGGCGTACCACGCGGGCGCACCGTACCGGCAATCTCGCGCCAGCGCGGGCCGAACACTTCGGTCTCTTCCACCGGCATCGCGCCGCTGTCGATCAGTTCGGCGTGCAGGATCGGCAGCAGGCCATCGGCATCGGCTTCGTCGATGACGAAGGTCAGGTTCAGGTCGTTGGACGACTGCGAGATCATGTGCACGCGTTCGCGGCCGAAGGTCGCCCACACGTCCGACAGCTTGTGCAGCAGCGAGCGCATGCCGAGACCGACCAGGGTGATCGCCGCGCACGGCACGATCACCTTCACCTTGCAGATCTGCGACAGATCGGCCGACAGCGCGGCCAGCACATCGGTGTTGACCAGGTTCTCGGACGGATCCAGCGACACGGTGACATTGGTCTCGGCCGAGCCGATCAGGTCTACCGACAGGCCATGCTTCTTGAACAGATTGAACACGTCGGCCAGGAAGCCGACCTGCTGCCACATGCCGATGCCTTCCATCGACACCAGCACGATGCCGTTGCGGCGGCTGATCGCCTTCACCCCCGGCACCGGTGCGGCATTGCCGTCGATGCTGGTACCCGGCAGTTCGGGACGCTCGGTATCGAGAATGGCCATCGGCACGCCAGCATCGCGGCACGGCTTGATCGAACGCGGGTGCAGCACCTTGGCACCGGTGGTGGCGATTTCCTGCGCTTCGTAATAGTCCAGCCGGGTCAGCAGCCGCGCATCCGGAACGTCCTTGGGATTGGCGCTGAACATGCCCGGCACGTCGGTCCAGATCTCCACGCGGCTGGCGCCGAGCAGCGCACCGAAGTACGCCGCCGAGGTATCCGAACCACCACGACCGAGGATGGCGGTGCCGCCGTCGGCGTGGCGCGAGATGAAGCCCTGGGTGATCAGCAGCCGGGTCGGCTGCGCGCGGAAGCGCTGCGCCCAGGCTGCGTCCGCACGCCACTGGCAATTCACCGACAGGCGCTGCGACCAGTCGCTCTGGTTCGGCTGTGGCGGCAGTGCATCCAGCCACTGGCGGGCATCCATCCAGCCGAAATCCAGGCCGCTGGCACGCAGGTAGGCCGCACCCAGGCTGGACGACAACAACTCGCCCTGGCCCAGTACCTCGGCCTGCCAGTCCAGCGGACGAGCAGCGGCGCGCGGGTCATCGAGCAGGCCCTGCAGCACGGCCAGTCGTTCGGCCAGCACCTCGGCGCCCAGCTCCAGTTCCTGCAGGAAGCCCTGGTGGCGCTCGACCAGCGCGGCCACGCGATCACGGCTGTCCGGCGCGCCATCGGCAATCGCGGTCAGTTCGTTGGTGACCCCGGACAGCGCCGACACCACCACCAGCACGCGCGAGCCGGTCTCTTCCGCGCGTTTTTTCGCCAGCTTCCCGATCGTGTCCCAGCGGTGACGACGCGACACCGAGGTGCCGCCGAACTTCAGTACGATCCAACGATCGACAAGGGGGGAAGCTGACATGGATTGGCTATGTAGAATGTGGGGAAGCCGCCCTCGGGGGCGGAACCTTTGATTCTAAGCGCAATATCCCCGTAGATGGCCGTCCTCCGTTACCTGCAGCTCGATGTCTTCGCCCCCCGCCCCGGTACCGGCAACCCCCTGGGCGCCGTGCTGGACGCCGACGATCTCTCCGGCGAGCAGATGCAGGCTCTGGCGGCCTGGCTGAACCTGTCCGAGACGGTGTTCTTCCTGCGCCCCAGCGCGCCCGGCGCCGACTACCACATCCGCATCTTCACCCCGACCCGTGAGCTGGCTTTCGCCGGCCACCCCAGTGTTGGCGCGGCCTGGACGGCGGTGACCTGCGGCCTGGCCCAACCGCGCGAGGGTGCGCTGGTACAGCAGTGCGCCGCAGGGTTGCTGCCGGTACGGGTGAGCGGCCCGGCCGAGGCGCTGCAGATCCAGCTGGCCAGTCCGCCGGCGCGGCAACGGGCGACGACAGCCGACGGGGTGCCCGAAGCGCTGCTGGCCCTCGCCGCCAACGGGCATGCGCCGGAACTATGGGACAACGGCGCGCGCTGGTGGCTTCTGCCGCTGCGCGATGCCACCACCGTACGCAACCTGGTGCCGGACATGGCCGCCCTGCGTGACTGGAGCCTGGCCACCGACGCAACCGGCGTGGCCGTGTTCGCTGACGAAGCCGGTACCGACCATTCCCGCGTGGTGCGCGCGTTCTGCCCTGCGGATGCGGCCAGCGTGCCCGAGGATCCGGTGACCGGCAGCGCCAATGCCCTGATCGGCGCCTGGCTGCGGCAGCGCAACGCCCTGCCCGGCCGCGAGGGCCGCTACGAGGCCAGCCAGGGCCGCGAAGTCGGCCGCGATGGCCGCGTACAGGTAAAAGTCGATGCAGAGGGCACGGTCTGGATCGGCGGCCAGGTGCAGCCGGTCATCGACGGCAACATCCGCTGGTAGCGCCGGGCCATGCCCGGCGGCCTTGCCGCGCTGCGCACTCGCGGGGCATGGCCCCGCGCTACCGTATTCCCCTTCATTCCTGGAGTTTCAACCCGATGACCACCCGCCGTTTCCTGCAGCTGGATGTGTTCTCGCCGCGCCCCGGCGCGGGTAATCCGCTGGCCGTGGTACTCGATGCCGAAGGCCTGGACGACGCCAGCATGCAGGCCGTCGCGCGCTGGACGCGCCTGCCGGAAACCACCTTCGTGTTCCCGCCGCAGGCCGCCGGCGCCAGCTATCGGCTGCGCATGTTCAGCCCGCAGAAGGAAGTATCGTTCGCCGGCCACCCCAGCGTCGGCACCGCGCACGCGGTACTGCAGGCAGGCCTGGCCGCGCCGGTCGACGGCGTCCTTGTGCAGGACGGCATTGCCGGCGCGCTGCCGCTACGCGTCAGTGGCGAGGCTGCGCAGCAGCGCATCGCCATACGCACCCCGCGCGCGCAGCTGGCCGAGACCGCCGACGCCACCGATCCACGCCTGCAGGCAGTCCTGGAAGGCTGGCCGCTGGGCACGCTGCCGCCGGCACGCATGCAGGGCGGGCGCAGCTGGTGGGTGGTGCAGGTAGCCGATGAGGCCGCGTTGCGCGCGCTGCAGCCGGACTGGGATGCGGTGGCCGCACTGGCTGAGTCCACCGACAGCATGGGCGTGTTCGCCTATGCCTTCAGCGATGGCAGCGAGGGGTTCGACCTGGCGGTGCGCGCCTTCGTCGGCAACGGCCGTCGCTTCGAAGACGCCGCTTCCGGCGCCGCCAACGCCGTGCTCGCCGCATGGCTGGACCTGCGCGACGCCTTGCCCAAGGGCCGCGCACCGTTTGAAGTCAGCCAGGGTCGCGAAGTCGGTCACGATGCGCGCTTGACCCTTTTCGTCGATGAAGACGGGGAAGTCTGGTCCGGTGGGCAGGTTCAGACGGTGATCAGCGGCACCATTGATTGGTGATCCCGTACGGCGTGGTGGCGCCGGGCCATGCCCGGCGCTACCGACCTCAACCCAGCTCGGCTTCCAGGCTGATCGGCACCGCGCTCAGCGCCTTGGACACCGGGCAGTTCTGCTTGGCGTCATCGGCAATGGCACGGAACTGCGCCGCATCGATGCCGGGCACCACGGCCTTCACTTTCAGCCGGATCTGCGACAGCTGCGGGCCGCCTTCCAGTGACAGATCGACCTTGGCCTCGGTATCCAGCGAGGTCGGGGTGAAGCCGGCTTCGCCGAGCTTGGCCGACAGCGCCATGGTGAAACAGCCTGCATGTGCAGCAGCGATCAGCTCTTCCGGATTGGTGCCTTTTTCGTCGCCGAAACGGCTGTTGAAGCCATAGCGCGTCTTGTCCAGCAGGCCACTCTGCGGCGTGCTCAACTGTCCCTTGCCGGACTTCAGATCGCCTTCCCAGTGCGCGGTGGCGTGTCGCGAGATTCCCATGTGCTGCTCCTGCGTGGCGGTGATGAACGTTTACCCTCGCACGGCATGCGTTAGCCCTGCGTCGCTCCGCTGCACGCCGGACGTCACCCTGGACGCAGGCACGTGGACACTTCCTCGCCATGAGAACGCGCATTTTTCCCTTGTTTTCAGTAATTTCGCGCATCCCCGTGCGACCGGGACGAGCATTGCCGGCCGCACCGCGGTACCCCCAGCCCCCACCACCGGCCATGTACTGAATCGGCCTGGATATGAAAAAAACATGCACTTTCCGCACTCCAGGCTATTGGCGGCGCCCGAGAGTTGCCCTACATTGCGCTTGCCGACGGGGTTCGGCGCCGACCAAACAACCAACCGTTCACGGAACAGGAAACCATGGCAAAGACCGCTAAGAAGGCTGCCCCGAAGAAGGCAGTGAAGAAAGTCGCGACGAAGGCAGCCGCCAAGCCGGCCGCTCCGAAGCCGATCAAGGAAGTGCTGACCAAGTCCGGCCTGGTTGCACACATCGCTGAAGCCTCCGGCGTCATCGCCAAGGACGTCCGCGCTGTGCTGGCCTCGCTGGAAAGCGCTGTCGCCTCCTCGGTGCACAAGAAGGGCGCTGGCTCGTTCACCCTGCCGGGCCTGCTGAAGATCAGCACCGTCAATGTGCCGGCCAAGCCGAAGCGCAAGGGCATCAACCCGTTCACCAAGGAAGAACAGTGGTTCGCCGCCAAGCCGGCCACCACCAAGCTGAAGGTGCGTCCGCTGAAGAAGCTGAAGGACGCTGCGCTGTAAGCGCGCGCCCCAACGCGGATTCCGACGGGACGGCTCAGGCCGTCCCGTTTTTTTTGTCCGAACCGCAGGCCGCAACACAGCGTTGCCGCAGCCAGCGGATTGCCCGCACAGGCCCGCCGCCATTGGATGAGCGTGTTACCTGCCGGCACGGAACCTACCGGGTGGAACACTGCGTGCAGCGCCGGCCATCGCCGCCGGCCGTGGCCTTGCCTATCGTGGGCACATCCTCCACAGCTACGGCGAGCACACCCTCATGGCCAGCCCCTCCACCCGCTACCGGATCTCGGTGACCCCCATCGAAAAGGACGGGGTGCAGTGCACCGGGCGCTGCACCATCGAACTGGAGCACCGCGCCAGCCGCGACCTGATGCGCCTGCTGGAAGCTGCACCGCGCACCGCTGGGCTCAGCGGCGACGAGCGTGCGACAGTCGTGATCGCCACCCAGCTGCTGCGCGATATCGTGCAGCGCCATGCCGAAACCGAAGGCCACGCACTGGGCGCGATCGCCACGCAGGTGCTGCCGGCGCTGGACGCGCTGGAACAGCTGCCGTCCTCCCGCTGAGACCGACGCAGTCGATACACTGCCCTCCTTCACGTCGCCCCGGGGAGGAGGCAGGCATGCGCAGGTTCCTGTTGTTGATCGCGCCGCTGGTGCTGTTCGGCTGTTCGCGGCCGGAGGCGCAACCGGATCCAACCAGCGCTCCTGCGCCGCCGCCGGCTCCGGCCGCTGCCAGTGCAGAGGGCGAAGCGCCCGCACTGCAAGCCACCGCGGTCGACCCGCTGTTTGCCGCCGTCGCGGCCGAAGCCGAGCTCCCGGCCGCAATGCTCAATCGCTATGTCATGGCACTGCTCAACCGGGACCGCAAAGGCGCCGATGCCGCCTGGACCTTCCCGCCCAGCGATGCACGACGCGCGGACGACGCCGCGTTGCGCCAGCTGGAGGACGTCCGCAGCCTGCGCCTGACGACCGGGTCGCCGATAGCCCGCGACGGCCACCAGCCACCACAGCTGCTGGAGATCCCGGTACAGATCCGTGCAGCGACCCCCCAGGGCACGTTCCGCTTCGGCGGCTGGTACCGGGTGCACCCCAGCAGCGATGGCCGCGCCTGGCAGATCCAGTCGGCGCAACTGCGGCCAACGCTGGACTGAACCGTTGCAGCGGCATGCACGCACGATTCAGCCGGCAAGGCTACTCTTTGATCCATCCATTCCGCATTCACCGGTCACCGCCATGCGCCTGCGTTCCCTGATGACCCGCCTTGCCGCCTCCACCGTACTGATCGCCGCGGCGATCGGCGCGCAGGCCGCCCCTTCCATTTCCGGCCGCGAACTGTCGGTCGGCGCCAGCGATGTGCAGCAGTACCTCGATGGCAGTTTCCCCCGTACCCAGGACGCGCTGGGTGGCCTGATCGCGCTGACCATGAGCCATCCGCAGCTGAGCCTGCCGGCCGGCGAACGACTGAACCTGGGCATGGATGTGGCACTGGCGACCGCTGGCGGCAACCCGGCCAAGCTCGGTACGGTGAAGCTCAGCAGCGGCCTGCGCTACGACGCACAGACCCAGGGCTTCCATCTGCAGCAGCCCAGCGTCGATGACTTCACTCCGGCCAACCAGGGCGGTCGCCTCGACTCGCGCACCCGCGGCCTGCTCAATGCCTGGCTGAGCGACTACGCCCAGCGCGAGCCAATCTACAAGCTGGACCCGGCCATGGCCGGCGTGCTCGGTGCACTGCAGGTGCAGTCGGCACAGGTGAAGAACGGCAAGCTGGTGGTCACCTTCAACCAGAACCTGGGCAACCTGGTACCGGCAGGCGTGCTCGGAAAATAAAACAAGGCAGCGCCGGGCCATGCCTGGCGGCTTCTGATTCTCCCGCGCACCGCGATCGCCGGGCATGGCCCGGCGCTACCGCAATCAGCGCTTGGGCTGCAGCATGGTGCCGGTGCACTTGGGCGAACCGCAGCGGCACTCCCAGATCTTCTTCAGCTTGGCCGTATGGCGCTCGGCCAAGGTGATGCCGTAGTTGTAGGTCAGCTCTTCGCCGGCCTTGATATCGCGCAGCGCTTCGATGAAGACCTTGTCGCCGCGGCTGTCACCGTCTTCGTCTTCCTCGATCACCGCCTCGCAGTTCGGGTCGCAGCTGTGGTTGATCCAGCGCGCATCGTTGCCCTTGTAGTTGGCATCGATCACCCAGTCGTCGTTGAGGGTGAACAGGAAGGTATGGCCACTTTCAACATCGCCGCTGTCATCGGCATCGACGTCGCCGTGGCTGCGCAGCAGGCCCTTGTACTGGATCACGCGCTCGCCCTGCTTGATCGGGGCCACGGAAAACACACCGTTGCCGTGGATGGCGGACTTGCGGGCTTGGATCTTCTTGGGCATCGGCAAGGGAGGTCTGCAGCGAAAGGAACGTTGATTCTCGCCCATTCCGGGTGATTGCGAAAATCATCCCGTTGGCTCAGCATTGGCGCCCTGGCAACGGCCCCGGTGAGTGCTCCCGGCCCGGCCCCCGGCGCCGGCTGAATGCCCGGCTTGGATGGCGGCGAATAAAAGCGTACAATTTCAGTCCGCTTTAAGAACCGCTCGCATCCCCATGTTGCGCGTCACCAAACTCACCGATTACGCCACCGTGGTACTGACCGTACTCGCCGCCCGCCCGGGCGAGGTGCTCAGTGCCACCGAGCTGGCCGAATTCACTGGTCTGGAACCGCCGACCGTCAGCAAGGTACTCAAGCCGCTGGCCCAGGCCGGCCTGGTCGAGGGCCTGCGCGGCGTCCGTGGCGGCTACCGGCTGACCCGCGCGGCCATCGAGATCTCGCTGTTCGAAGTGGTCGAAGCGATGGAGGGGCCGCTGGCCCTGACCGAATGCAGCCACGACCACCACCAGTGCGGCATGGCGCCCAAGTGCGGCGCGCGCAGCAGCTGGCGGCTGATCAACGACGTGGTCTCCGAGGCCCTGCGCGACGTCACCCTCGCCCAGATTCTCCCCCCTCTCCCCCTTGCCGATGACGAACAGCGCCGCACCATCGCTGTCGACGTCGTCTCCTGATCCGTAGGCAGCCCCCCATGGCCACCGAAACCATCGAAAACGTCGCCCACGACGACACCCCCAACCGCGAGATCCACGAGCAGCTCGGCCGCAAGTATTCGGCCGGCTTCATCACGGACATCGAATCAGACTCCCTTCCCGCCGGCCTGGACGAGGACACCATCCGTGCCCTGTCGGCCAAGAAGGAAGAGCCGGAATGGATGACGCAGTGGCGCCTGGACGCCTACCGCCACTTCCTGACCATGCCGATGCCGAACTGGGCCAAGCTGCAGATCGCCCCGATCGATCTGCAGGCGCTCAGCTACTACTCCGCGCCGAAGGGCCCGAAGTACGCCTCGCTGGATGACGTGCCCAAGGAACTGCTCGACACCTACGACAAGCTGGGCGTGCCGCTGCACGAGCGCGCCAAGCTGGCCGGCGTGGCGGTGGACGCGGTGTTCGACTCGGTGTCCGTCGGCACCACCTTCCGCAAGGAGCTGGCCGAGAAGGGCATCGTGTTCTGCTCGATGTCCGAAGCGATCAAGGAACATCCCGAGCTGGTCAAGCAGTACCTCGGCACCGTGGTGCCGGTCGGCGACAACTATTTCGCCGCGCTCAATTCGGCGGTGTTCTCCGATGGCAGCTTCGTGTTCATCCCCAAGGGCGTGCGTTGCCCGATGGAGCTGAGCACCTATTTCCGCATCAACGCCGGCCACACCGGCCAGTTCGAGCGCACGCTGATCATCTGCGAGGACAAGGCGTACGTGTCCTACCTGGAAGGCTGCACCGCGCCGATGCGCGACGAGAACCAGCTGCATGCGGCGGTGGTCGAGCTGGTTGCGCTGGAAGATGCGGAAATCAAGTACTCCACGGTGCAGAACTGGTACCCGGGCGACGAGAACGGCGTCGGCGGCATCTACAACTTCGTCACCAAGCGTGCCGAATGCCGCGGCGCACGCAGCAAGGTCACCTGGACCCAGGTCGAGACCGGCTCGGCGATCACCTGGAAGTACCCGTCCTGCGTGCTGCTGGGCGACGACTCGGTCGGTGAGTTCCACTCGGTGGCGTTGACCCACCACCGCCAGCAGGCCGACACCGGCACCAAGATGATCCACATCGGCAAGCGCACCAAGAGCAAGATCATCAGCAAGGGCATCAGCGCCGGCCGCGGACAGAACACCTACCGCGGCCTGGTCCGGGTCGACCGCAACGCAGATGGCGCGCGCAACTACACCCAGTGCGATTCACTGCTGATCGGCAAGCAGTGCGGTGCCCACACCTTCCCCTACATCGAGGTGAAGAACCCCGGCGCCACGGTCGAGCACGAGGCCACCACCTCCAAGATCTCCGACGACCAGCTGTTCTACTGCCGCGCTCGTGGCATCAGCCAGGAAGACGCGGTGTCGATGATCGTCGACGGCTTCTGCAAGCAGGTGTTCCGCGAGCTGCCGATGGAGTTCGCGGTGGAAGCCAAGAAGCTGCTGGAAGTCTCGCTGGAAGGCTCGGTGGGCTGACCGCCTGCTGCCCCTCGCACAACGCATTCTCTTTACCGGCGGGCCACGGCCCGCACCACGGAAACCCCCACCATGCTGAAGATCGAAAACCTCCACGCCCGCATCGGCGACAAGGAAATCCTCAAGGGCCTGTCGCTGGAAGTGAAGCCCGGCCAGGTGCACGCCATCATGGGCCCCAACGGCGCCGGCAAGTCCACCCTGGGCAATGTCCTGGCAGGCCGCGACGGCTATGACGTGACCGAAGGCAGCGTGCAGTTCGAAGGCACCGACCTGCTCGACCAGGATCCGGAAGCGCGCGCCGCCGCCGGCCTGTTCCTGGCGTTCCAGTACCCGGTGGAAATTCCGGGCGTGAACAACACCTACTTCCTGCGCGCGGCACTGAACGCCCAGCGCAAGGCACGCGGTGAGGAAGAACTCGATTCCATGCAGTTCCTCAAGCTGGTGCGCCAGAAGCTGGCCGTGCTGCACCTGAAGGACGAACTGCTGCACCGTGGCGTCAACGAAGGCTTCTCCGGTGGCGAGAAGAAGCGCAACGAGATCTTCCAGCTGGCCGTGCTGGAGCCGAAGCTGGCGATCCTGGACGAGACCGATTCGGGCCTGGACATCGACGCGCTGAAGAGCGTCGCCGACGGCGTCAACGCACTGCGCAGCGCCGACCGCTCGTTCCTGGTCATCACCCACTACCAGCGCCTGCTGGACTACATCAAGCCGGACGTGGTGCACGTGCTGGCCGACGGCCGCATCGTCAAGAGCGGCGGCCCGGAACTGGCGCTGGAGCTGGAAGCGCACGGCTATGACTTCCTGAAGGATCGCGTGGTGCGCGAGGCGGCGGTCTGATGAGCGCCCTGCTCGACTCGATGGCCCAGGCCTTCTGCGGCAGCGATGCGCGCCGCGAAGTGCTGGATGCGGCCCTGCGCGATGGCCTGCCGGCCGCCCGCAACGAAGCCTGGAAGTACACCTCGCTGCGCCAGCTGGAGCGCCGCGCGTTCGCCGCGGCACCGCTGCAGGGCCCGGCCCTGGACGTCGCGCTGCTGGAAGACATTCCGGCGCCGCGCCTGGTGTTCGTCAACGGTCGCCTGGATGCCACGCTGAGCGACGTGCAGGCGTTGCCGGCCGGCGTGCAGCTGCAGCCGCTGTCGGCCGCGCTGGCGGACGGTGAGGATGCCGTTCGTTTCCTCGGCCGCCGTTACGAGCGCAGCGAAGAAATCTTCGCCCGGCTCAACGCCGCCCTGGCCGATGAAGGCGTGGTGCTGCGCGTGGACGAAGGCGTGCAGGTCGAAGCCCCCCTGCAGCTGGTGTTCGCCAGCGTGGCCGGCGACACCGACCTGGCCTGGCATCACCGTCACCTGATCGAACTGCGTGCCGGCGCACAGCTGGGCGTGGTCGAGCACCGCTTCAGCGTCGGCGATGCCGCCCATCTGGACAACACCGTGCTGCATGCCCACGTCGCCCGCGACGCGGTACTCCAGCATGCCCGCGTCCAGGCCGGCAGCGCGCGCCAGACCAGCTTCCTGCGCACCGATGCGGTGCTGGCCCGCGACGCGCAGTACCACCGCGTCGACCTGGAACTGGGTGCCGCGCTCAGCCGCCATGAACTGAACGTGCGCCTGGAAGGTGACAACGCCCACCTGACCGCCAATGGCGTGCTGCTCGGCAATGGCCGCCGCCACGTCGAGACCCGCCTGGGCATCGACCACATCGCGCGCGATACCAACTGCGAGCTGCTGTGGCGCGGTGTTGCGGCCAACCGCAGCCGCGTTGTGTTCCATGGCGGCATCCAGATCCGCGAAGGCGCCGACGGCACCGATGCGAACCTGTCCAACAAGAACCTGCTGCTGTCGCCCGACGCCGAGATCGACACCCAGCCGACGCTGGTGATCGACGCCGATGAGGTGAAGGCAGCGCACGGCGCGACCGTCGGCCAGCTCGATGCCAATGCGCTGTTCTACCTGCGCACGCGCGGCCTGCCGCAGGCGCAGGCGCAGGCACTGCTGAGCGCCGCGTTCTGCCACGAGCCGCTGAAGGTGCTGCCCGAAGCGCTGCGCGCGCAGTTGGCACGCCGCCTGGACAAGGCGCTGGCCGAGGCAGGTGTGGCATGAACCTGTCCTCGCCGCGACCGATCGAAGAACGCACCGGCAGCCCCGACTGGGACCGCGTCCGCCTCGACTTCCCGCTGCTGATGCGCGAAGTGCACGGCAAGCCGCTGGTCTATTTCGACAATGCCAACACCGGCCAGAAGCCGGTGCAGGTGATCGGCGCGGTGGACGAGTTCTACCGCCGCTACAACGCCAACGTCAGCCGCGCAGTGCACGCACTGGGCAGCGAAGCCACCGATGCCTATGAAGGCGCACGCAACAAGCTGGCGCGCTTCCTCAACGTGCGCCCCAGCGACCTGGTGCTGTGCAGCGGCACCACCTTCGCCATCAACCTGGTGGCGTACTCGTGGGCACTGCCACGGCTGAAGGCCGGTGACGTGATCCTGATCACACGCATGGAGCATCACGCCAACATCGTGCCGTGGCAGCTGGTTGCGCAGCGCACCGGCGCGACCATCCGCGTGGCCGAGATCACCCCCGATGGTGCGCTGGACCTGGACGCGCTGCGCGTGGCGATGACCCCCGAGGTCAAGCTGCTCGCTGTCACCCACGTGTCCAACGTGCTGGGCACGGTCAATCCGGTGCGCGAGATCTGCCGTGAAGCGCGCAAGCGCGGCATCATCACCGTGGTCGATGGCTCGCAGGCGGTGCCGCACCGCAAGGTCGACGTCGCCGCGATCGGCTGCGACTTCTACGCCATCACCGGCCACAAGATGTGCGGACCGACCGGTACCGGCGCACTGTGGGCCCGTCGCGAGCACCTGGACGCGATGCCGCCGTTCCTCGGCGGCGGTGAGATGATCAAGGAAGTCAGCTTCGACGGCACCGTGTTCAACGATGCCCCGCACAAATTCGAAGCCGGCACCCCCAACATCGCCGGCTTCATCGGCCTGGGCGTGGCCGCCGACTACCTGCAGCAGCTTGGCCAGGAGAACGTGGAATCGCGCGAAGCCGAACTGCTGGCACACTTCACCGAAGAGCTGCGCCGCGTCGACGGCCTGCGCATCATCGGCGAAGCGCCGGAGAAGGCCGCCGTGGTCTCGTTCCTGATCGACGGCGCGCATGCGCATGACCTGGCGACCCTGCTCGACCTGGAAGGCGTGGCCGTGCGCTCGGGCCAGCACTGCGCGCACCCGCTGCTGCAGTACTTCGGCGTCGCCGCCACCTGCCGTGCCTCGCTGGCGTTCTACAACACGCACGCCGAGATCGAGCGCTTCATGACCGCGTTGACCAAGGTGCGCAAGCTGTTGGGCTGAGCCCGCAGACCGGGGTCAGATCCCTTTCGCCTCGCGAAAGGGCTCTGACCCCATCAACGTTGCCGCCATCCGCCGCTGCGATTGCACCGCCTTCCGTATCGAAGAGAGATCCTGCGCAGGGATACCCTGCTCGATGAACTCGGCGTAGCACCTGCACCGCTCATCCGCATCGGTGGCAATCAACTCAAAGGCCGGATGCGGCACGAGCAATGCGTTCACCCTGCCCTGCGCATTCGCGCGATAGCTCGACCAGCGATAGTCACCAGGATGCGCCACCTTCCCCGCCCGAACCGGGTTGAGCTCGATGTAGCGCTGGCAGGCCAGCAGATAGCGATCCGTATCCACCAGCGTGGAGGGGAAGCGCCCTTCCCATAACGTGCCGGTGCGGCCCTGCCGATCATTCACCCGACGTACGTAGGTCCGGCTCACGGCCTGCATCATCCGTGACAGCCCGCCGCAGACATCAGGCGTTGCCAGAAGATGGACGTGATTGTCCATCAGCACATAAGCGTGGACCCGGCAGTGCTGCTGGCCTGCGTGATGACACAGCAGACGCAGGTAGGCCACGCGGTCGTCATCCGTGAAGAACACGGGCCGGCGATTGTTGCCACGTTGAACGGCATGTTGCGGGTATCCGGGCGCATCGATCCTTCGGGGGCGTGGCATGAGCGTTTCCTGGGGCTGAGGGGTCAGAGCCCTTTGCTGCACAAAGGGATCTGACCCCGCCCCCATTTGCGCCCGCCCACGCCCCACCTAGAATGGGGCAATGAGCACCCTGACCTTCCGCGCCGCCACGTCGGCCGACATCCCCGCCCTGATCACCCTGGTCACCTCGGCCTACCGTGGTGACGCCAGCCGCGTTGGCTGGACCACCGAAGCCGACCTGCTGGACGGCGCCCGCATCGATGCCGACGGCATCCAGGGCGACCTCGACCGCCCGCGCTCCACCATCCTGCTGGCCGAGCGCGAGGGCAAGCTGGTGGCCTGCGCCCACGTTGCCGATGTCGATGGCAAGGGCTACTTCGGCATGTTCTCAGTGGACCCGGCCCAACAGGGCGGCGGTGTCGGCAAGCAGATGATGGAGGCTGCCGAAGCGCTTGCCGCGCGCGAATGGAGCGTGCCGGTGATGCAGATGACGGTGATAGACGTGCGCGACGAGCTGATCGCCTTCTATGAACGCCGCGGCTACCAGCGTACCGGCATCAAGAAGCCGTTCCCGTATGGCGACGAACGCTTCGGCATTCCCAAGCGCGACGACCTGCGCTTCGAGATCCTGGAAAAGCCGCTGGCCGGAGCCGCCACGTGAGCGAGGCCTGGACCTTTGTCTGTGCCGGCGCCGAGCTGTTGCCGGGTGAAATGAAGAGTGTGTTCGACGAGGTGACCGGAACGCCGATCGTGGTGTTCAACCTCGACGGCGAGCTGTACGCCCTGGAAGACCAGTGCACGCATGAAGAGTTCGAGCTCTCCTCGGGCGAGTTCAACACCACCGAGGGCAGCGTGGAGTGCGTGCTGCACGGCGCGCGCTTCGACGTGCGCGATGGCCGTGCCCTGTGCGCACCGGCCTATAGCCCGGTGCCCAAGTTCCCGGTGAAGCGCGAGCACGACGCGATCTGGACACGCGACGACCGCGA
Organism: Stenotrophomonas sp. 22DLJC03; assembly: GCF_056861405.1. Classification (NCBI taxonomy): domain Bacteria; kingdom Pseudomonadati; phylum Pseudomonadota; class Gammaproteobacteria; order Lysobacterales; family Lysobacteraceae; genus Stenotrophomonas; species Stenotrophomonas sp. 22DLJC03. Next base: position 799,468 of record NZ_JBSPUG010000001.1, on the reverse strand, counting down.
TTGAGATCCAGGGCGACCACCCTTGGGGCGGGTCGACCGACCGGCCCTGAAGCGCCGTCCAGGCGCACTCAGGGCCATCCAAAATCGAGCGCCCGTCACGCAGATGCGAATCATTATCGTTGATGTTATGCTAAGTAACATCTTCGTCACGACTCCGCCTGCGCCATGGCTTCGCCCGCGCCCACCGCCACGCTGTGCCAGCTCGCCCGCCAAGGGTGGCCGCTGCTCGTGGCTGCGCTGCTGACGCTGCTGCTGGGATGGTCGGCATTGCAGGAAGGCCGAAGCACGTCGACAGGTGATGCTCCCGGCACCTATGCCCAGAATGCAGTGCCGTCTTCGCCCCCCCACGCGTTGCCGCACGAGCACGCGATACAGCGCGCGGAATCCGAGCCAGAAGGGAGCCGGGGTGACAAACCGCCGGCACTGCGGCAGCTGTGCCTGCAGCGCCCGGAGCATGACCCCGCATACGCTCCTACGCCGGCGATGCCTGATCCGCCGGTGCCCGAGACCGATCGTCGCCAGCCTCCCTCGCACGCACCGCCTGCGCAGCTGGTCTGACGCTTTTCTGCGCGCTGCGCAGCCATTGAACTGCATTCCTCTTTCCCGTCCTGTTGCCGCGCTGCCTGCGCCGGCGGCTCCTTCCTGTTCCTTCTCTGCAGACGCCCATGAACCCGATCAAGAGCCGCAAGCACGCTTCGCCGCTTCGTACCCTGCCGCTGGCCACCGCCAGCCTCGCTGCCGGCCTCAGCATGGCCGCGCTGCCTGCGCTGGCCCACGCCGAAGCCACCGACACCGCCCGCACACTGGACAAGGTCGACGTGCACGCCGTTCGCGGCTACAAGGCCGACAAGGTGGCCTCGCCGAAGTTCACCCAGCGCCTGCAGGACACGCCGCAGACCATCCAGGTGATTACCAGCGACCTGTTCAACCAGCAGGGCGCCACCACGCTGACCGAAGCGCTGCGCAACAGCCCGGGCGTGAGCACCTTCTATGCCGGCGAGAACGGCAACACCACCACCGGCGATGCGCTGTTCATGCGCGGCTTCGACACCTCCAACAGCCTGTATGTGGACGGCGTGCGCGACCTGGGCTCGATCTCGCGCGATGTGTTCAACATCGAACAGGTTGAGGTGACCAAGGGGCCGGCCGGCACCGACAATGGCCGCTCGGCGCCTACCGGCGCGATCAACCTGGTCAGCAAGCAGGCCAACCTGCAGGACGCGACGTCGGCCAGCCTTTCGCTGGGCAGCGACCAGCAGCGCCGCGCAACTGCCGACTGGAACCAGTCGCTGGGCGCCACCAGCGCGCTGCGCATCAACGGCGTGTGGCAGGACAGCGACCAGCCGGGCCGCGACCACGTGCAGAACAAGCGCTGGGGCGTCGCACCGTCGCTGGCCTTCGGCCTGGGTACCGCCACCCGTTACTACCTCAACCTGCTGTACGTGAAGCAGGACAACGTGCCCGATGGTGGCGTGCCCACGCTGGGCCTGCCGGGCTGGACGCCGCAGCCGACACTGGAAGCGCTTGCCGGGCATCCGGTCGATCCGGAAAACTTCTACGGCACCCGCGCCGACCATGACGACGTGACCGCGAAGATGGCCACGTTCCGCTTCGAACATGATTTCAGCGACACCCTGCGCCTGACCAACACCGCGCGCTGGGGCCGCACCGAGCAGGACTACCTGCTGACGGCCTTCATGGGCACCGGCGTTCGCGGAGCGAATGGCCGCCCTACCGGCAACATCAGCTACACCAATCCGGCCGATCTCTCGACCTACACGATCGCGCGCAGCCTGCCGACCTTCAAGGACCAGCGCAACACCATCCTCACCGACCAGTTGAACCTGCGTGCGGACTTCAGCACCGGCAGCGTCGGCCATGCGCTGAGCACCGGCCTGGAATTCACCCGCGAAGAGCTGGACAGTCATGGCCAGGCCGCCACCGGTGGTACCACCTGGGCCGCAGCGAATCTCTACAATCCTGACTGGATCGTGGGCGGGCTGACCTGGGCGCACAACGGCGCCGATGCACACGGCAAGACCACCACCTCCTCGGTGTACCTGTTCGATACCCTGTCCTTCGGCGAAAGCTTCCTGTTGACCGCTGGCGTGCGTGCGGACCACTACAAGACCGAGTACGCCAGCGCATCGGTGTGTGGTGGCCGCGGCGGCCCGGCGTGTGGCAGCAATCCCACCGGCACGGTGCTGCGCAACCCGACGCTGGACGCGTCCGATACGCTGCTGAACTGGAAGCTGGGTGCCCTCTACAAGGTCGGCGATACCGTCAGCGTCTACGCCAACTACGCCATCTCGCAACAACCCCCGGGTGGCGCCAACTTCCAGCTGAGCAGCTCGGCCAGCAGTGCCGACAACCCCAAGCTGGACCCGCAGAAAGCCAAGACCTTCGAAGTGGGCAGCAAGTGGGCGTTCCTGGATGACGCCTTGGCAGTGAACCTTGCGTTGTTCCAGACCGACGTGGACAACGAGATCAACACCACCGTGCTCGACGATGCCGGCAACCCGACCCAGACCGGCAGCAAGCGGGTCAAGGGCGTGGAGCTCTCCGCAGTCGGCCGGCTGACCGACAACTGGTCGGTCAGCGCCGGCTACAGCCACCTGGATACCGACGTAAAGGAAGGTGCCAAGGTGGCAGCCGATGGCACCACCAACCTGACCTATACCCCGGACGACACGTTCACCGGCTGGACCAGCTACACCCTGCCCTACGGCATCACCGTGGGCGGCGGCGTGCGCTATGCCGCCGGCATGCACCGCGGCACCGACGGCGCGGTGGGCACCCCGTCGTTCACCAAGTCCTATGTGGTGTACGACGCGGTCGTGTCCTGGGCAATCAATGAGACCATCTCGCTGCGCTTGAACGGCTACAACCTGTTCGACAAGCAGTACGTGGCGAGCATCAACAAGAGCGGCTACCGTTACACGCCGGGTGCCCCGCGCACCTTCCTGCTCAGCGCGGACATCCGCTTCTGATGCAGCGCGCGGGGGAGCCCTCTCCCCCGCGTCAACGAAGGAACCGTCATGCTGCTGCACATTCCCGACGTGCTTTCACCCCAGGACGTGGCGCAGGCACGCAGGCAACTCGACGCTGCAGACTGGACCGACGGTCGCGAGACCGTCGGTGCACAGGGCGCGATGGTCAAGCACAATCTGCAGCTACCCGATGCATCTCCCCTGAAGGCGGAGCTGGGCAGGGACGTGCTGGCCGCGCTGAGCCGCAGCCCCTTGTTCTTTGCTGCCGCGCTGCCCCTGAAGATCCTGCCGCCGCGCTTCAACCGCTACAGCGGCGGCGGCACCTATGGCTTCCACGTCGATGGCGCGGTGATGAACCTGGCCAACGGCGAACAGCTGCGCTCGGATATCTCCTGCACCCTGTTCCTGTCCGCGCCGGACGAGTACGAAGGCGGCGAGCTGATCATCAGCGATACCTACGGCGAGCACGAAGTGAAGCTGCCGGCCGGCGACCTGATCGTGTATCCATCCAGCAGCCTGCACAGGGTCAACCCGGTCACCCGCGGCGCGCGCGTGGCCTCGTTCTTCTGGGTTCAGAGCATGGTCCGCGATGACGTGCAGCGGCGCCTGTTGTGGGAAATGGACGGCTCGATCGAACGCCTGCGGCAGACCGGCGGCGACGCCGAGGCGGTGCTGCAGCTGACCGGCGTGTACCACAACCTGCTGCGGCGCTGGAGCGAGGTCTGAGCCGGATCCGGCCGGCCTGCGACATTTTGGCAATCATTCTCATTTGCAACGGCTAACAGCTCTCATTACAATCACGCCCCGTTGATGCCGGCCGCTGCCGGCAGACCCTTGGGGACCCCCGCTTGCTGCGCCCGCTTCGCCCTCGTCCACTCATCCATCGCAAGATGGGCACCGCCATGCGCGGCCAGCGTCCCGCGCTGGCCAGCCTGCTGGCGTGGGTGGCGATGCTGGCCTTGCTGCTGGGCACCCTGCCGCTGCTGCCACACGGCCAGGCCGGAATGGCCGTGCAGATGCCGCTGGAAGAGCGCGGTGGCGAAGCGCCGCTGCAGGAAGAGGCACCGGCCAAGCTACGCCGCTGTGCTGCCGCTCCGGTGAAATCAGCCGAGAAGGCACGCCCGCCGTTGCTGCTGGCCAGCCACTGGCTGCGCACTGAGCTGGAACTCGTACCCGCCACGCCGGCCATGCCCGGCGTGCGCCCGGACTGGCCGCTGGCCGCTCCGGACACGCCCTGGGCCGATGCGCCCGGGCGTCGCCAGCAACGCGGCCAGGCGCCGCCGCTCGCCTGATCCACGGCCCGACGTGACCGCCCGCGCGGTCGCGCCTGCACGCCGCTGCCTGCCTCATCCCTGCCGCCCCTGACCGGGCCTTCCGTGCCTGCCGCGCCCTTCGCGCACGGCGTCGCACCACCCTGCATCCTTCGAGGTTACTGCCATGGCCCAGCGCCATCGTGTCCGTTCGTCCCTGTCCCGTACCCTGCTGACCAGCGCCGTGCTGGCGGCCATGGCCACCCCTGCCCTCGCCTACGGTGACGCTTCCGGCGCGCCACAGACGCTGGACAAGGTGGTGGTCACCGCCTCCGGCTTCGAGCAGAAGGTGGTCGATGCACCGGCCAGCATCAGCGTGGTCAGCCGCGAAGAACTCAGCAAGCGCCCGTACACCAACCTGGTCGACGCGCTGCGCGACGTTGAAGGCATCGACGTCGGCCTGGAAGCCAGCGACAAGAACGGTCGTGCCACCATCTCGATGCGCGGCCTGCCCTCCGAGTACACCCTGGTGCTGATCGACGGCCGCCGCCAGAGCAATGTCGGCCAGCTGTATCCGAACAACTTCGGCGGTGGCCAGTTCGCCTACCTGCCGCCGCTGGATGCCATCGAGCGCATTGAAGTGGTGCGCGGCCCGATGTCCACGCTGTACGGTTCGGATGCAATGGGTGGCGTGATCAACATCATCACCCGGCGCAACCAGGACAGCTGGCACGGCGCCATCACCCAGGGCTTCACCGTGCAGCAGGACGACCAGTTCGGTGATGCACGCACCACCGACCTGTACCTCAGTGGCCCGCTGCTGAAGGACCGCCTGAGCCTGGCGGTGCGCGGCAGCTACTACGACGCCAAGGCCTCCAATCCGGAATGGGAGGCGCTGACCCTGCCCGACGGCAGCCTGTGGGAACGCAGCATCGGCTTCGGTGGCGGCGGCAAGTCGGTGGCCAACACCAACTGGAACACCGGCGTACGCCTGGACTTCCACGTCAACGACGATCACGAACTGTGGCTGGACTACGACGTGTCGCGGCAGAAGTACGACAACAGCGAGGGCCAGACCGGCACCCTCGACAGCCTGGCCAGCCTGTGGCGCGTCGGTAATGCGGTCATCCCCAACCCGAACGGCAGCGGCACGGCCACCCGCCGCGTGGTGCAGCCGCGCGTGGGCTACACCGCCTACCAGCGCTACGAGCGCGACCAGTTGTCGCTGACCCACCAGGGCCGCTACAGCTTCGGTACCTGGCAGACCTCGCTGACCCACAGCAAGAGCAGCAACCTGGGCCGTTCGCTGCCGCTGACCCTGGACGAACGCGCCAACCTGCAGACGCTGTGGAATGACGTCTGCCGCCGCACCGGTGCCGCCAACAATTGTGCGGCTGGCCGCGGCAATGCGCTGACTGCCCTCAATCCAAGTGAAATGGCACGGCTGCAGGCGTTCCTGCCGCGTCCGCTGCGCACCATGGAACTGGAAGGCTACGTGCTCGACACCATGCTCGACCTCGACTTCGGCGCGCACAAGCTGACCGTTGGCGGCCAGTACAACGACACCGACATGATCGACGGCGTGTTCGGCATGGATGGCGCCGGTTACCGCAGCAACACCAAGCAGAAGCACCGCATGTGGGCCCTGTTCGCCGAGGACAACTGGTCGCTGACCGATACCCTCACCACTACCTTCGGCCTGCGCTATGACGACCACAACGTGTTCGGCAGCCACGTCAGTCCGCGCGGCTACCTGGTATGGAACGCCAGCGACGCGTGGACCTTCAAGGGTGGCGTCAGCACCGGCTACAAGACCCCGCGTCCGGACCAGCTGTTCCCGGGCATCACCGGCTTCGGTGGCCAGGGCGTGCTGCCGCTGGTGGGCTCGCCTAACCTGAAGCCTGAAACCAGCACCAACTATGAGCTGGCCGCCTACTACGAAGGCCAGCGCTGGGGCTTCAACGTGACCGGCTTCTTCAACAAGTTCGAGGACAAAATCGCCAGCGGCGGCACCTTCCCGAACTGCGAAGTGGCCCGCGCCGGCAGTGGCTACTGCGTAGACATCGGCCCGGGCTGGGCGGCGCTGGGCTACAGCACCTTCACCCAGAGCGTGAACATCGACAAGGCCGAGACCCGCGGTACCGAACTGGCCGCGCATGTCGACCTGCTCGACACCCTGCAGCTGCGCGGCAACTACACCTGGACCAAGAGCGAGCAGACCAGCGGCCCCGACAAGGGACGCCCGATCTCGGGCACCACGCCGGCAAAGCACATGGCCAACGCCAGCCTCAACTGGCAGATCAACGAAGCGGTCAGCCTGTCGCTGATCGGCGAGGGCCGCTACGACCGCTATCGCGACACCCTCATCGACAGTGCCGGCACCCGCCACGTGCGCTATTACGAGGACTACACGATCTTCCACCTGGGCGGCAGCTGGAAGGCCACGCCGTGGCTGACGGTCAACGCACGTGTCAACAATTTGTTCGACAAGGACTTCGTTTCACAGTCGTGCCTGCTGCTCAATCCCAGCGAGTTCAGCTGCGTGGACGACTACGCGACCAAGGACCAGCGCCGCAGCTACTGGATTTCGTTGAACGCGAAGTTCTGATCGCCGCGCACCGGTAGTGCCGGTCGCTGGCCGGCATTGCCCCGGTGGGTGCCGACCTTGGTCGGCACCACTTCATCCACGCATGGTGTGGATCTGCCGTATCCCGCCGTCGATCCGGCGGTGGGATACAGAACGACACGCAATTGCGAGCTATTCTCATCAATGATGTAATGGGCAGTCCCCGTCCGCCTCGAACCGTGCCGTGAGCCGTCCTGCCTCTTCCACCGTGCAGCAGCAACAGAACCGTGGCTTCTGGCTGCGGACGCTGCACCAGTGGCACTGGATCAGCTCGGCGGTGTGCCTGATCGGCATGCTGCTGTTCGCGGTGACCGGCCTGACCCTCAACCATGCGGCGAAGATCGAAGCCAAGCCGCAGGTGCAGAACCAGCAGCTGGAACTGCCGGCTGATCTGCTGGGCCAGCTCGGCACGCGCGAGGACGGCAACGCACCGATTCCGCGCCCGGCCAGGCAATGGCTGGACACGCAGCTGGGCATCGCCATCGGTGGGCGTCCGGCCGAGTGGTCGGCCGAAGAGATCTACCTGTCATTGCCGCGCCCCGGTGGTGACGCCTGGCTGAGCATCGATCGCGAGACCGGCGCGGTGGAGTACGAATCGACGTCGCGCGGCGTGGTGTCCTACCTCAACGACCTGCACAAGGGCCGCAATGCCGGCCCGGCGTGGGGTTGGTTCCTGGACCTGTTTGCCGTGGCCTGCCTGGTGTTCTGCATCACCGGCCTGTTCCTGCTGCACCTGCATGCGCGGCAGCGGCGCATGACCTGGCCGCTGGTCGGCCTCGGCCTGATGATCCCGCTGCTGATCGCCCTGCTGCTGATCCACTGACTTTCCTTCGTTTCCGGAGCCGCCCCATGCGCGTCACCCTGACCATCGCCCTCAGCGGCCTGCTGGCCACCTCGCCGGCTTACGCCACCACCCTCGACATCAACGTCGAAGTGCCCAAGCTCAACGTGGCCGAGTACCACCGCCCGTATGTGGCGGTGTGGCTGGAAGGCGCCGACCAGAAGGTCGCGGCCAACCTGTCGGTCTGGTACCAGCAGACCAGCAACAGCGAAGGCCATGGCACCAAGTGGCTGCCCGACCTGCGCCAGTGGTGGCGCAAGAGCGGCCGCACCCTGCAGGTGCCGGTGGACGGCGTGACCGGCCCGACCCGCCCGGCCGGCAAGCACGCGCTGTCGTTCAACGACAAGCAGCCGGCCCTGAAGCAGCTGGCCCCGGGCAACTACACCCTGGTGGTGGAAGCGGTGCGCGAAGTCGGCGGCCGTGAACTGCTGAAGATCCCCTTCACCTGGCCGGCCACCGCCGCACAGAACGGCCGCGCGCAGGGCGCCACCGAACTGGGCCAGGTCACCCTCGCCGTCAAACCTTAACCGCCTGACCGGGGTCAGAGCCCTTCCTGCGGAAGGGATCCGACCCCACCACCACCCCTGGAGTCTTCCGCATGAAGCGCACGCTCGTCCTCGCCGCCGCTCTGGCCGCTGCCCTTCCGTTCTCGGCCCTGGCCCACAAGGCCTGGCTGCTGCCCTCGCAGACCGTGATCGCCGGCAACGCGCCGTGGATCACCGTCGACGGTGCGGTCTCCAATGACCTGTTCTATTTCAATCACGTGCCGCTGCGCCTGGAGTCGGTGGTGATCACCGCGCCGGACGGCAGCACCGTGCAGGCGCAGAACGCCGCCACCGGCAAGTACCGCAGCGTGTTCGATGTCGAGCTGAAGCAGCAGGGCACTTACCGCATCGCGTCGGTCAATGACGGCCTGTTTGCCACCTACGAGCAGAACGGCGAGCGCAAGCGCTGGCGTGGTACCGCCGCCACCTTCGGCGAACTTCCCAAGGACGCGAAGAAGCTGGAAGTGAGCCAGTCGGTGGGCCGCGTGGAAACATTTGTAACCAACGGCGCACCAAACGACACTGCGCTTAAGCCGACCAACCGCGGCATCGAGCTGGTTACCGTCGGCCACCCGAACGATCTGTTCGCCGGCGAGGAAGCCACCTTCCGCGTACTGATCGACGGCAAGCCGGCCGCCGGCCTGGAGTTCGAGATCGTGCGCGGCGGCACCCGCTACCGCAACGCGCAGGACGAGCTGAAGGTCACCAGCGATGCCAAGGGCGAGATCAAGGTGACCTGGCCGGAAGCCGGCATGTACTGGCTGGAGACCGGCACCGAGGACAACAAGACGTCGGTGAAGCAGGCCGCCAAGCGCCGCCTGAGCTACGTCGCCACGCTGGAAGTGCTGCCGCAGTAATGACGTGGACCGCGATGCCGGGCAGACCCGGCATCGCATCTGCAGCACACCACCATGACCGATCCCCTGCTCGACATCGCCCGCCTCGGTGGCACCACCATGGGCACCACCTGGAACGTGTCGCTGGTCGCGTCGCGCCAGCGCGACCTGCATCCGCTGCATGCCGGCATCCAGGCGCGGCTGGATGAGGTGGTCGCGCAGATGAGCACCTGGGAGCGCGGTTCGGATCTGAGCCGCTACAACCGCGCCGACGCTGGCCAATGGTGCGCGTTGCCGGCCGAGACCCGCCACGTTCTGGCCTGCGCACAGGCCATCGCTTCCGCCAGTGGCGGCGCCTTCGATCCCACCATCGGTCCGCTGGTCGCACTGTGGGGCTTCGGTGCACATGCCGGTGAACGCCGCCAGCCCGACGACGCTACCCTGCAGGCCACGCGTGATCGCTGCGGTTGGCAGCGCCTGCAGTGGCAGGACGATGCGCTGCTGCAACCGGGCGGGCTGGAACTGGATCTCTCTGCTATCGCCAAGGGCTTCGGCGTCGATCACGTCGCTGCCTGGCTGCGTGGACAGGGTATCTCTGCTGCGCTGATCGAAGTCGGCGGCGAACTGGCCGGCTACGGCCGCAAGCCGGACGGCCAGCCGTGGCGGGTGCTGGTGGAGTCCGCACCCGAAGAAGACGCGCACACCGATACCCCGCCACGGGTGCTGGCGCTGGACGGCAAGGCGGTGGCCACCTCCGGCGATCGCTGGCACCAGTACCAGGCCGATGGCGAGGCCTACAGCCACAGTCTCGACCCGCGTACCGGCATGCCGGTGCGCCAGGTAGCCGCGGCAGTAACCGTGGTGGCCGACGACGCCATGCACGCCGATGCCTGGGCCACGGCACTGACCGTGCTCGGCCGTGACGCGGGCATGGCACTGGCCGAGCGCGAAGGACTGGCTGCGCGCTACCTGCAACGCGCAGCGGATGGTCCACGGGAATTTCTCAGCAGCGCCTTCCAGCAACTGCTCGACGAGCAGGGCGCATGAGCACCCGTCCGTCGCGCGCGTGGCTCGGCAACGCACTGGTTCTGCTCCTGCTGGCAGTGATCGGCTGGGCGCTGCTGCGCCTGCATCTCGGCGAAGCGTGGTGGCGGGGCGCACCACCGGCGCGGCAGTCGCAGATCGCGGTGCTCGCCACGGTGCTGTATGCGCTGGCCTGCGCGGCACTGTGGTGGCGCGGGCGCCCGCGCGACGATGCCGCAACCGGAGACACCCCACCGATCCTGCTGGTCTGGTCCAGCCAGACCGGCTTCGCGCGTGAGCTGGCCGAGCGAAGCGCCGAGGCCCTGCGCGCTGCCGGCCTGCCGGTACGCATGCGCGGCCTGCACGAAGTGGACACGGCGCTGCTGGCCAGCAGCCAGCGCGCGCTGTTCATCGCCAGTACCACCGGCGAAGGGGACCCGCCCGACCATGCCCTGCCCTTCCTGCGCGGGGTGATGACCATACCGCCGCCGCTGCAGCACCTGCACTACGGCGTGCTGGCTCTGGGTGATCGCAGCTATGGCCACTTCTGCGGATTCGGCCACCAGCTCGACCAATGGCTGCGCCAGCACGGCGCGCACCCGCTGTTCGATGCGATCGAAGTCGACAACGCCGATCCGGCGGCGCTGCGTCATTGGCAGCAGTTGCTGGGTCTACTCGGTGGTGGTGCCAGCGAACTGCCGGACTGGAGCCCGGCCGAGTACCAACCGTGGACGCTGCTGCAACGCGAGCACCTGAACCCGGGCAGCCCCGGCGGCCCCGTGTATTGGTTGCGCCTGCAGCCTCCCGCTGGCGTCGACGTGCAGTGGCAGGCCGGCGACATCGCCGAAATCGGTCCGCAGCACGCAGCCAACACCGCGCGTACCTGGTTGGATGCGCAGGGCTTCGATGCGGACACCGTGCTGGATGACGGGCAGACACTGCTGGCCCGTGTCTCACGCTCGCACCTGCCTTCGCTGGTTCCACCGGGCGACCTGCCTGCGTTGCTGGCGACCCTGCAGCCATTGCCGCATCGCGAGTACTCGATCGCCTCGGTGATGACCGACGGTGCGGTCGAGCTGCTGCTGCGCCGTCAGCTGCGCGCCGATGGCACGCCCGGCATCGGCAGCGGCTGGCTGTGCGACTACGCAGCCATCGGAGAAGCGGTGCAGCTGCGCCTGCGCCGCAACGACAATTTCCACGGCGTGGCCGCCGACGTGCCGCTGCTGCTGATCGGCAATGGCACCGGCATCGCCGGCCTGCGCGCGCACCTGCACGAACGCACGCGCAATGGTGCACGGCGCACCTGGCTGCTGTTCGGTGAGCGCACCGCCGCGCACGACTTCCACTTCGGTGAAGAACTGCAGGCGATGCTGGCCGACGGCAGGCTGGCGCGGCTGGATGCGGTGTTCAGCCGCGACGGCGACGCGCATCGCTATGTGCAGGACCGGCTGCTGGCCGAAGCGGCAACGCTTCGCCAGTGGGTCGATGAAGGCGCGACGATCCTGGTCTGCGGCAGCCTGCAGGGCATGGCCCCGGCGGTGGATGCAGTGATCGAGCAGGTGCTGGGCGCCGCGGGCAAGGAAGCGCTGCTGCTGGCCAGTCGTTACCGGCGCGATGTGTATTGAGGTCGCCGCATCCTGGTGGGTGCGAACCGCCTTCTGGTGGGTGCGAACCTTGGTTCGCACCATGACGCGGTATCGGCGGCCGCATCCACACACGGCTCGGCTCTACACGGTCATGCCGCCATTGCCGCGCTGACCCGTATCGCCAACAACTCGCCGCCTCCCTGCAGCGCATGCCGTTGCCGCTCACCGGCCGCCAACCACGCGGTATCGCCCGCCTGCAGCGCCGGCAGGCCACTGTCGGCACCAAACTCCGCCTGCCCGGCCAGCAGATGCAGCGCCCAGGCCACACCCGGTTCGCAGAAGAAGAACATGGCGCCCACCAGCGGCCGGTGCAGCAGCTCGGCCTGCAGCAGCTCGCGCTTCCACATCAGGTTGAAGTCGTGGGTGGTGCCATCGATCAGTTCGCCGTGCAGCGCTTCCTCACCGGCAAAACGCACGCGCCCGTGCGGTGGCAGCACCTCGGCCACACGGCCAGCGTCGAAGCGCAGGCGCACACCATTGCCCTGCAGCAGCACCAGCTCACGCTCCACGCCGGGGAAGGCAGAGAACGCGGCATCCTGCTCGATCTCGGCCACCGACAGGCGCAGCGCCCAGTCATCGCCCTGCGCCGGCAGGCGCAGGATCTCGCGGGTCCAGCCAAGTCCATTCCGCCAACGTTCGCGGCGGTAGTCCAGGCTGGAGATCACCTGGCTCGGAGTGTGCAGCAGGGAGTCGATGTTCATCCGCGCATTGCATCATGCCGCGCGCCGTCGTGCATCACCGCGTGGCGAGCGTGCCCTGGCCACCGCACTCGCCGGCCAGCAGCTGCGAGTGCTTCAACCAATCCTGGTCGGGGTAGTAAGCAAACACCATCGTGCCGCCACGCAACGCATCGATCAGCGGCTTGGCCACCGACAGCCGCACCGCCGGGCAACCCAGGCTGCGGCCCAGCCGCCCCTGCAGCTGCGCGGTAGCCGGGTTCACGTACGACGCACCATGGATGACGATGGCTCGGTCACGCGCGCGGTCGTTGAAGCCCGGTTCCAGCCCGGCCAGGCGCAGCGAATAGCCGTTGCCGCCCATGTAGGTCTCCTGCGCGGTGAACGCGCCGAGGCTGGACATGAAACTGCCATCGCGGTTCGAGAAGTGCTCAGTGCGGTTCTCGCCGCTGTTGCGGCCATGCGCCACCCATTCCTCGAACAGCAAGCGCTGGTGGGCCAGGTCGAACACCCACAGGCGCGGCTCGGTGGACGGCCGCGAATAGTCGATCACGCTGAGGCGATCGCCATTGATGCCCAGCTCCGGCCGCTGCAGCGCGCAGCGCATGGCGTGCGCCGCCAACTGCAACACGTGGCGGTCGGCCTTGGGCGCACTGCGCGACAGCAAGGCAGCCAGATCATCGGCGCTGGTGGCAAGGGCGGGCGTCTGTGCCAGCGCCGGGGCGCTGGCCGAGGTCGCCAGCAGGCCGAACGCGGCCAGCCGGCACAGGCGGGATGCAGTCATGGGCACAACGGGGGGGACTCAGTTGCCCTTGAGGGTGGACCCTGGCGGCTCGGATTCCAAGACCGGCTGCATTCCGGATTCAGCCGGGCTTGGGCGGACCGCCGGCAGCGAGGTCACCAGCAGGGTCGTGCCCGGCACCAGCACCTGGTACAGCTGGCGGGCGAAATCGACCGGCAGCGCCATCGGCAGCGAAGGCGTGGCCAGCAGGTCCGGGGTGGCCTGGGCACGGTCCTGGCCCAGCAGCGGATAGGCGGTCCACTGGTGCAGGCGCTGCTGTGCATCAAGCGGGCTGGGCGTATCGCTGTAGCCCTGGCCCATCACGAACAGCGTGGTGCCCTGGAATGCCGGCAGCGCTTCAGCCTTCAACGGCGACTCACCGATCATCACGCCATCGCGCAGCACGTACAGGCGCTGGTCGTGCAGGCTGACCAGGATGCCCACCTGGCCACTGGGTGCGGCCGCATCATCCCACCAGGCCTTGTCGGGAGCACCGCCCTCGCCTTCCGGCAGGGCCTGGCCGCGTGCATTCACCGGCGCCAGCACCGCCGGATAGGCCAGCGTCATCGGCGCGCTCTTGGCATCGGCCACGACCACCGTATCGCCGCGCTTGGTTTCGCTGAACAGCTTCTGGGCGAAGGCCTGCGGCAGGCGCACGCAGCCATGCGAGGCCGGGTGCCCGGGCAGGCTGCCGCCGTGAAGGGCGATGCCGTCCCAGGTCAGCCGCTGCATGTACGGCATGGGTGCGCTGTTGTAGAGGTTGGAGCGGTGGTCCTTGTCCTTCTGCAGGATGGTGAACACACCGGTCGGCGTCTCATGGCCGGTCTTGCCCGAGCTGATCGTGGTCAGGCCGATGGCAATGCCATTGCGGTACACGTAAGCCCGTTGCTCATCCAGGCTCACCACCAGCACGATCGGTCCGGTCGGCGAGATTTCCGGATGCCACAGGTACTCGCCCGGCTTCAGGTCGGTCGGTCCGCGCACTTCGGAGGTGCTGGCTGCGGCAGCTGCAGGTTTGGCAGCCGACGCCGGCGCAGCGGCATGGGCCAGCAGCGGCAGGGCCAGTGCGAGGGCGAGCATCAGGGTCGTGGGGCGGTGCGGAAGCATCCAGCGGGGGTCCTTTCCATGCGGAGCGGCCACCGTACACCATCGGCCTGTGGTGGCCGCGGCAAAACCAGGCGCCGGAAATGAAACTGCCCGGCGACACAGCCATGTGTCGTACCGGGCAATCGTTACGTCCTTGTCGGCCTGCTGCTGCCCCCTCGCATCCTGCGCTGTGGGGGTAGCGTTGCATCCTGCACGCGGCCGCGTCTGTCCTGCTTGTATCTCAGCCCCTTCCACAGGTCTGTGATGCCACCATCCTGGTGATTGGTGCCGCGTCCTGCGGCGGTCGGTGGTCACGGCCTTCCTGTCCGCGACCGGTGAACCAGCTTCCTGCCGGTTCCGACGATTCCTGCTGTCAACGCCTGGGTACGGTTCGCACCGGTACCGATCCGGGTACCGGATCCGCCGGCAACAACCTGTTGCCTACGGTGATCCGCTGTCGATTCCGTTCGACGATTGCTTTCCCTATCCCCTTCACCTGCGTCAGGTCCTCGACGCGATGAAACGGGCCGTGTCTGCGCCGGTGCTCGACGATCGCCTCGGCCTTGGCGGCTCCGACCATCGTCAATCCCTGCTGCAGCGCCTGGACATCGGCGCGGTTGATGTCGATCGGTTCGGCGGCATGCGCCCCAGCGATCCACATGACCAGCACCAGTGCCCTCAACACGACACTCCAAGGCACGACGTGTATCTCCTTGTGATTCTGGCCGTCCCGACCGGCAATCCCGTCGGTAGGAACAGTGTCCGTCACCACATGCACACAGCCTATCGGTTTCCTGGATTTCTAAAAGCCAGCCAAATACCCGACGTGATGTAGGAAAAACCCTACCCGGGCCACAGGCGTAGAATGGCTGGATCAGCCCATGCAACCGGAGTTTCAGATGGACAGCGCCAAGCTCGGCCAATTCGTCAATGACAAGTGGGACAGCGAAATCGTCCCGCAGTTGGTCGACTACATCCGCATTCCCAACAAGTCGCCGATGTTCGACGCCAATTGGGTGCAGAACGGCTACATGGAACAGGCGGTCACGCTGATGGAGAACTGGGCCAAGGCCCAGCAGCTGCCCGGCCTGAAGGTTGAAGTGGTCCGCCTGGAAGGCCGTACCCCGCTGATCTTCCTGGAAATTCCGGCTACCGGCGCCGAAACCGGCGACGACACCATCCTGCTCTACGGCCACCTGGACAAGCAGCCGGAAATGACCGGCTGGGACGACGACCTCGGCCCATGGACCCCGGTCCTGCGCGGCGACAAGCTGTATGGCCGCGGCGGTGCGGACGACGGCTACGCCATCTTCGGCTCGCTGGCCGCCGTGCTGGCGCTGCAGGCCCAGGGCCTGCCGCACGCCCGCTGCGTGGTGCTGATCGAAGCCTGTGAAGAGTCGGGCAGCTACGACCTGCCGGCCTACGTCGACCACCTGGCCAACCGCATCGGCAAGCCGTCGCTGGTGGTGTGCCTGGATTCGGGCTGCGCCAACTACGACCAGCTGTGGTGCACCACCTCGCTGCGCGGCCTGACCGGCGGCAACTTCACCGTGAAGGTGCTCAACGAAGGCGTGCATTCCGGCGATGCCTCCGGCGTGGTGCCGTCCAGCTTCCGCCTGCTGCGCCAACTGCTGTCGCGCATCGAGGACCAGGACACCGGCCGCATCCTGATCGACGGCATGAACGTTGAAATTCCGGCCGAGCGCCAGGCGCAGGCCAAGCGCGCCGCCGAAGTGGTCGATACCGAGATCTTCGAGAAATTCCCGATGGTCGACGGCCTGCGTCCGATGAACGAGGACCTGACCGAGCTGGTGCTCAACCGCACCTGGCGCCCGGCGCTGTCGGTCACCGGCGTGGGTGGCATGCCGGCGCTGGAATCGGCCGGCAACGTGCTGCGTCCGCAGACCTCGGTGAAGCTGTCGCTGCGCCTGCCGCCGACTGCCGACGGCAAGACCTGCGGTGAGCTGCTGAAGGAAGCGCTGCTGCGCGATCCGCCGAACGGTGCGCAGGTCACCCTGGACCTGGAAAAGGCCTCCACCGGCTGGAACGCGCCGGCCATGGCGCCGTGGCTGACCCAGGCCATCGACGACGCCAGCCAGGCCTTCTTCGGCAAGCCGGCGATGTACATGGGCGAAGGCGGCTCGATCCCGTTCATGGGCATGCTGGGTGAGAAATTCCCGGGCGCCCAGTTCATGATCACCGGCGTGCTCGGCCCGCACTCCAATGCACACGGCCCGAACGAGTTCCTGCACATCCCGATGGGCAAGAAGGTCACCGCCTGCGTGTCCAAGGTGATCAGCGAGCACTACGCCGCCAGCCTGCGTGGCGAGACCAGCGGTTCGCCGGTGGCTGCCGACAGCGGCACCCGCCACGGCGACCACGGCTGCTGCTGAATCCGGCACACCGTGACGGACGCAGCCTGGCCTTGCTAGGCTGCGTCCACTCTTGGTGGAAATCGCACGCATGAATGGTCTGTTCGGCAGCAGCAGCTGGCTCTACATCATCCTGGTCGGCTTCTTCGTCGGCCTGCTCGGGCGTTTCTTCATGCCCGGCAACAACCGCATGGGCTGCCTGCTGACCATCGTACTGGGCATCCTCGGTGCGCTGCTGGCCGGCTGGTTCGGCCAGTACATGGGCTGGTACGCCGCCGGTGAGCCGGCCGGTTTCTTCGGTGCGGTGGTGGGCGCCGTCGTCGTGCTGGCGATCCTGCGCCTGTTCAGCGGTCGCCGCTGACCCTGCCCCTCCTTCCTTTCCTGTTGCCGACGTTGGCGCGCCCGGCGCGCCCGGATATGCCTGCATGACCGAACCCGCCTCCGATCCCCAGCGCAGCGCGCAGCGCCTGCAGTGGGCCCGTACCCAGCTCGATGATTCCAGTGCGGTGGTCGAACGCGCTTCGGTCGATGCCGGCATGCGCAGTTACTGGCGCACCACCAGCACGCGCGGCAGCCACATCGTGATGGACGCCCCGCCGGGGCTGGAAGATCCGCGCCCGTGGCTACGCATGCGCGGCCTGCTGCACGACAACGGCCTGCGCGTGCCCGCGCTGCTGGCACAGGATCTGGATGCCGGCTTCCTGCTGCTGGAAGATCTCGGCGGCCCGACCCTGGCGAAGATCCTCGACGAGCGCAACGCTGACGAATGGTTCGGCCGTTCGATCGAACAGCTGCTGCGCCTGCAGGCGATCCCGGTGCCGGCTGACTTCGGCCAGTTCGGTGAAGCGCTGCTGCAACGCGATGCCGGCCTGTTCGACGAATGGTTCCTGCAGCGCCACCTCCACCTGGAGCTGGACTGCGGCGAGATCGAAGGCCTGCAGCTGGTACACCGCCGGTTGATGGATAACGCCCTGGGCCAGGCGCAGCTGCTGACCCATCGCGATTACATGCCGCGCAACCTGATGCCGGTCGACGACGGTCCGGCGGTGCTGGATTTCCAGGACCTGGTGCGTGGTCCGATCGCCTACGACGCGGTGAGCCTGTTCAAGGACGCATTCCTGAGCTGGCCACTGCAGCGCGTGGACGAGTGGCTGGCGCAGTACCACGAGCGTGCGCGCAGCGCTGGCCTGCCGGTGCCCGACCGCGCCACCTTCCTGCGCGATGCAGACTGGATGGGCATCCAGCGCCACGTGAAGATCCTCGGCCTGTTCTGCCGCCTGCGCTATCGCGACAACAAGGGCCATTACCTCGACGACGCGCCGCGCTTCATCACCTATCTGGATGAAGTGCTGCCGCGCTACCGCGAACTGGCGCCGCTGCAGCTGCTGCTCGAAGACCGCATCAAGCCGGCGCTGGCCGAGCTGGCGGCACCGATGCGCGTGGCCCGATGAAAGCACTGGTCTTTGCCGCCGGCCTGGGCGAGCGCATGCGCCCGCTGACCCTGCACACGCCCAAGCCGCTGCTGGAAGTGGCCGGCAAGCCGCTGATCGTCTGGCACCTGGAGCGCCTCGCGGCATTGGGTGTGCGCGAGGTGGTGGTCAACACCGCATGGCTGGCCGAGCAGTTCCCCGCGACGCTGGGGGATGGCAGCCAATGGGGCCTGCAACTGCATTTCCTGTACGAAGGGCCGACCCCGCTGGAAACCGGCGGCGGCATCCTCAACGCATTGCCGGTGCTGGGCGACGCCCCGTTCCTGGTCGTGAACGGCGACATCTGGACCGATTTCGATTTCGCCACGCTGCCGCGCGAGCCGCAGGGCCAGGCGCACCTGGTGCTGGTCGACAATCCGGTTCAGCACCCCGAAGGTGACTACCGCCTCGATGCGCAGGGGCTGCTGCACCACGACCGCGAAGGACCGTGCCTGACCTATGCCGGCATCGGCGTGTATCGCCCTTCCGTCGTGGCCGACTGGCGCACGGTGATCGGCGATGCGCCGGGCAGCGAGCGGATGCCGCCGAAGTTCTCGGTGGTGCCGCTGCAGAAGCATTTCATGGCGCAGGGCTTGATGACGGGTCAACACCATCGCGGGCGCTGGACCGACGTCGGGACGGTGGATCGCCTGCGCGCGCTGGATGTTGAGTTGGCAGCGAACGGCTGAGCCCCTCGTGGTTGGACGCTCAGATCAAAAGCCGTGCTTGGCCGGGCGGGTGGGCCATGCAGGGGACGCTGCAAGTACGTCCCTGTAAGCTCGATGGCGCCATCCATGGCGCCAACGCCCCTGCATGGCCCACCCGCCCGGCCTCTGACAGTTTCCGTGGGCGTCCAGCCACGGAAAAGGAAAAAGAAAAGCAAAAGCGGGTCGCGTCGCTACGCTCGCTCTGGTGTCGACCAAGGTCGACACCCACCACATGCAAGACGCGTCGACACCCACCAACAGCAGTGCAGTACGCAGTCCCGGCAGATCGCGGGAATCTGTCGAAGGCGGGGTGGCTCAGGTTGCGGGGGCGTGAGCGCCATGGATGGCGCGATCGAGGCTACAGGGACGTACTTGCGCCGTCCCCCGCAACCTGAGCCACCCCGCCATCCCACGGATAGCCAGCTTTTGACGTTGACGTTGCTTCGGCTTCGGCTTCGGCGGGTGCAGGGCGCAGCCCTGCAAAGCAAACCCCACCCTCAGTAACGCGGCCGGCCTTCTTCCAGCACCTGACGCAGGAACGGCACGGTGATCCGCCGCTTCGCCGCCAGCGACTCCCGGTCCAGCCAGTCCAGCAGCGTGATCAACCCACCCAGCTCGCGCCCGGTGTGCGACAGCAGCCACTCGATGGACGCTTCGTCGATGGCCAGGCCACGCCGCAGCGCACGCTCGCGCAGCACCGCTGCCCGCCCTTCCTCGTCCAGCGGCTGCAGCAGCACACGCACGCACTGGCCCAGCCGCGAACGCAGGTCGGGCAGTACCAGGCCCAGTTCTTCCGGCGCCTTCTGCGCGGTGTACAGCACGGTCACGCCCGCAGCGCGCGCGCGGTTGTGGAAATCGAACAGCGCGATCTCGTCCTCGCGGTTGCCGGCGACCTCGTCCAGGCCGTCCAGCGCCACCAGCTCGCGCGCCTCAAGCCCATCCAACGCCGCGCGTACGCGGCCGGCGGCGCTGGCCAGCGGTACGTAGGTCGGCAGTCGCCCGGCCTGCTCGGCGCTGGAGCACATCGCCAGCGCCTGGTGGGTCTTGCCCGTGCCCGCCGCGCCTTCCAGGTAGATCCAATCGTGGCTGGCGCCGACCGCGATCGCGCGCAGCTGCGCCAGCGCGCCATCCGGCGCGCCGATGAAGGTCTCCAGGCGCTGGTCCCTCGGGTAATGCAGGGCCAGCGGCAGTTGCGGCACACCCATCACTTCAGGTCGGGGCCCTTGTCGTTCGGAATGATGATATGGGGGGCATCGACCACGCCATCAAGCACGATCGCCGGCTTCTCACCCACGTACAGCTCGCTCTGGCGATAACGCTGGTGCGCGTAGCGCAGCAGCACGTTGGTCACCGCTGCCACCGGCAGCGCCAGCAGCATGCCAAGGAAGCCGAACAGCTGGCCACCGGCCATCACTGCGAAGATCACCGCTACCGGGTGCAGGCCGATCTTGTCGCCGACGATGCGCGGGGTCAGCACGTAGCTTTCCAGCAACTGGCCCACGGTGAACACCACGCCGACCAGGATCAGCAGCTTCAGGTCGAAGCCCTGCGCCTGCACCAGCGCGGCGACGATGGCCATCAGGATGCCGGTAGTCGCGCCCAGGTAGGGAATGAAACTGATCAGGCCGGCGATCAGTCCGATCAACAGGCCCAGCTTGAGGCCGACCAGCGACAGGCCACCGGCATAGATCACGCCCAGTGCCAGCATCACCAGGAACTGCCCGCGGATGAACGCACCGAGCACTTCGTTGGATTCGCGTGCCAGTGCGGAGATGGTGCCGATCTGGTTGCGCGGGATCACCGACGCGACCCGCTCGACCAGCTTGTCCCAGTCACGCAGGAAGTAGAACGCCAGGATCGGCAGCAGCAGGATGTTGACCACCCAGGTCACCATCGCAAAGCCCGAGCGCGAGACGTAACCCATGAACGTGGTGGCAAAGCCGCCCGCCTGCTGCCAGTGGCTGCGCACCCATTCGATCAGGCGGTCCGGATCCATCCACTGCATCACTTCCAGACCGGTCTTCTGCTCGAACCAGGGAATGCCCTTTTCCATCAGCCACGCCTGCGCCTGCGGCGCAACCGCGATCAGGGTGGTGATCTGGCGCTCGATCATCGGCACCAGCACCAGCAGCAGCGCCACGATCACCAGCACCATCGCCGCGAACACCAGCACCACGCCGGTCATGCGCGAGCGGCCGGTGGCCTCGATGCGGTCCACCAGCGGGTCGCCCAGCCAGGCCAGTGCCAACGCCAGCACGAACGGAGTCAGGATCGGGGCCAGCAGCCAGACGATCCAGCCGATCAGGCCGGCGAACAGGATGTACTTCAGCCGGCGCAGGAACTGCGCGATTTCCGCTTCCGGGGTCAGGATCATCGCAGTCGGTACTCGTTGCTGACAGGCGGGGCCACCGGGGTACCGGTGGTGTCATCGATGGGCGTCGGCAGCGCCGGCAGCGGTGCGCTGGGCACCAGCACGCCACCGTCGCCGAGCATGCGGTTGAAGCCGGCCAGGCCGGTGGTCATCTCCAGGCTCAGCTCCAGCTGGCCGGCCGAGGCATGCAGCGGGGTGACGTTGCGCACCACCGGCACCTCGCGCAGGCCAGCGGCCAGGCGCAGGTAGTCGTCGGCGCTGTTGATGCCGGTCACCACCACGCGGTAGGTCCCGGCCTGGCCGGTGGCCACGCCGGCCTTGGCATAGCGCTTGACCAGCGCATCGGCGGCGCCGTCGGCACCAGCGGCCATCGCGCGCATGGCGTTGGCGTCCTTGCTGGTCCACTTGTTCAGTTCACGGCCGTTGTCGACGAACACCCAGTCCGCCTGCCAACCGCCATTGGCGCGGTACAGCTTGCCGATCAGCTGCATCGGCGGCGAGTAGCGCGAGGAGGCGCGGGCCACCGCGGCGCTGTCCTGGCGCCAGATGGCACCGGCCAGGGCCTGCTCGGCGGCACCGCCGCTGGGCAGGCCCAGCTTGTAGCCGCGTTCTATGGCGCGGTTCAGCAGCGGGCGCGCGGCGTTGGCCTGCTGCACGCTGACCAGGCGCGGGCCGCTGCCGTCGTCGACGGCCAGCCACAGCACCGGCTTCGGCCGCGGCTGCGGCCACAGCGGCAGGCCCAGCGCCGACACCAGCGAATCAACATCATCCTCGCGGAAGCGGGCGACCAGCAGCGTCCGGAAGCTTGGGGCGCCGCCGGCGCCCACGCTCTGGTCCTGCTTGTAGTCGTAGCTGGCCACGTAATCCTTGGCATTGCGCAGCGCCTGCACCACGCCGGGGCGGGACATGGCGTTGCGGTCGCCGGACAACTTGCCCAGCACCACGCTCAGGGCGCGGGCCAGGGCGCCGTTGCGATCGGCCTCGGCTTGGCTGTTGACGGGCACTTCGGCCTCGTACGCGCCACTGGCGGTGGCGACATCACCCTCGGTGCGAAGGCCGCTCTGGGCCATCGTGGCCACCGGCAGGCTCAGCGCAAGGAGCAGGGTCAAAATCAGGCTGCGGCGCATCAGGACATCCATTGGCTCGACGTATCCGGGGGAATTGTTGCCCGAATACGGCCTTTGCGCCAATGCGGCCTGTTAAAATCGCCCGTTCAACCCCTGCCAGCGCCGACGCCCGTGACCAACACCCCGTCTTCCGCCCCTTCCCCCCTCACCTACCGTGATGCGGGTGTCGACATCGACGCCGGCAACGAGCTGGTCGAGCGGATCAAGCCCCTGGTCAAGCGCAGCTTCCGCCCGGAAGTGATGGGCGGCCTGGGTGGCTTCGGCGCCCTGTTCGACCTGTCCAACAAGTACCGCGAGCCGGTACTGGTGTCGGGAACCGACGGCGTGGGCACCAAGCTGAAGCTGGCCCACCAGCTGAACCGCCACGATACGATCGGCATCGATCTGGTCGCCATGTGCGTGAACGACGTGCTGGTGCAGGGCGCCGAGCCGCTGTTCTTCCTGGACTACTTCGCCACCGGCAAGCTGGAAATCGACACCGCCGCGGCGGTCGTGGGCGGCATCGCCAACGGCTGCACCGAGGCCGGTTGCGCGCTGATCGGCGGCGAAACCGCTGAAATGCCCGACATGTATGCCCCGGGCGAGTACGACCTGGCCGGCTTCACGGTGGCCGCGGTCGAGAAGAGCGAGCTGAAGGACGGGGCCAGCGTCGCCGCCGGTGACGTGCTGATCGGTATCGCCTCCTCCGGCCCGCACTCCAACGGCTACTCGCTGGTCCGCCGCATCTATGACCGCGCCGGCCGCCCGGCCGAGCTGGAGCTGGAAGGCGGCGTGAAGCTGGTCGACGCGCTGATGGCGCCGACCCGCCTGTACGTCAAGCCGATCCTGTCGCTGCTGAAGTCGCACGGCGCGGCTATCCACGGCATGGCCCACATCACCGGTGGCGGCCTGACCGAGAACATCATCCGCGTGGTACCTGAAGGCCTCGGTCTGGACATCCAGGCCTCGTCCTGGACCCTGCCGCCGGTGTTCCAGTGGCTGCAGAAGGAAGGCGCGGTGGCCGACAGCGAGATGTGGCGGACCTTCAACTGCGGCATCGGCTTCGTGCTGATCGTCGCAGCGGACCAGGTCGATGCCGTATCCGAGGCTGTCCAGGCCCAGGGCCTGGACCACTGGACCATCGGCCAGGTGGTCACCGCTGACGGCGCCGAGCGCGTCCACATCGGCTGATCCCGGCAACCCAGGAGCCCGCATGGACGCAACGCCCCCCTTGTCGCCCGCTCCGGTGCCGCCGCCGCTGGCGACGGTACCGGTGTTCAGTGCGCAGGATGCCGACCACCTGCGCATGCTGGCCATCGCGCACTATGTGGTCGGCGGCCTGATCGCGCTGTTCTCGCTGATCTTCATCATCCACATCGTGCTGGGCATCGCCGCGCTCACCGGCAACCTGCCGATGAATTCCGGCGGCCAGCCGTCGTCGCCTGCGGAGCAACGCCTGTTCGGCTGGATGTTCACCATCATCGGCTGCGTCATCGTGTTCGGTGGCGTCACCCTGGGTGCGTTCGTGGCCTATGCCGGCCGCTGCCTGACCCGTCGCCGCCGCTACCTGCTGTGCCTGATCGTGGCCGGCCTGGCCTGCCTGTTCGCGCCAGTCGGCACCGTGCTGGGGGTGTTCAGCCTGATCACCCTGCTGCGCCCGCAGGTCAAGGCCGCCTTCGACCTGCCTGCCGCGGCCGCATGACCGCCTCCGGCAATCCGCCGCCGCTGCCGCGGCAGACCCTGGCGCAGCTGCAGCTGACCAGCCATCTGCAGACGCTGAAAGTGCTGTTCTACGCGTTGGCCGGCTTCCATTGGGTCGCCACAGTGGCCTTCCTCGGCCTCAGCGGCTGGGTGGCCCACTCACGCGGGCTGGACGATGCCTGGATGCTGACCACGATCTATGCCTCGATCGCCGTGCTGGCCGTCGTGCTCGGCTTCGTGCAGCTGCATACCGCGCGTCTGTTGACGGCCCGCACCGGGCTGGCCTGGTGCCGGCGCGCGGCGTGGCTGGCGGTGCTGGCCGCCTATGCATGGGTGTTCCTCGGCAAGCCGGAAATGGCTGCGCTGTTCGACCGCGGCGACCATCTCGGCGTCTGAGCCGGCAGACAGACGAACCATCCCCCTTCGATCGACCCGACATGTCCTCGCCTGCCATCGCCACCACCGCTGCAACCGCCTACCGCTTCTCCGGCCCCAAGAAGCTGGCCTTCACCGCCGTACTGGCGGTGTTCGCGATCAGCTGGATCCATCCGCTGTGGCCGATCGAGCAAGCCCTGCACAGCACGCTGACCGTGATCGGCCTGGCCGCACTGCTGTGGGTCGACCGCCGCGGCGGTTGGCTGGGCAATGGCGCCTTCATCGCGATCTGCGGCTTCATCGCCCTGCACTGCGTGGCAGCGCGCTGGCTGTATTCCAACGTGCCCTATGACGCGTGGTCGCAGGCGTTGTTCGGCTGGTCGCCCAACGTGGCGTTCGGCTGGCAGCGCAATCATTTCGACCGCCTCATCCACTTCCTGTTCGGCGTCTGCTTCACCCCCGCCCTGCTGCAGCTGGCCCGCCACGCCTGGCCGGCGCTGCGGCCGGGCCAGGCCTTCACTCTGGCGGTGATGACGGTGATGTGTGCCAGCCTGGTCTACGAGTGGTTCGAGTGGGCCATCGCGCTGGCCCTGTCGCCGGATGCCGCCGAGGCCTACAACGGCCAGCAGGGCGACATGTGGGACGCGCATGCCGACATGCTGATGGCCACCGTGGGCAGCCTGCTGACCTGGCCGCTGATCCGCCGGAGTTCGCTGCAATGACCACCCCCACCCGTATCGCCGTGCTCGCCTCTGGCCGCGGCAGCAACCTGCAGGCCATCCTCGATGCCATCGGCAGTGGGCACCTGCCGGCTGAAGTGGTCGGCGTGTTCTCCGATCGCCCCACCGCGGAGGCGCTGCAACGCGTGGCACCGGCACTGCGCTGGGCGCATGCACCAAAGGAGTTCAGCGACCGCGCCGCCTACGAACAGGCACTGGGTGATGCCCTGGCTGCAGTTGAGCCGGACTGGATCATCTGTGCCGGCTACATGCGCATCCTCGGCGCTGGCTTCGTGCAGCGCTTCGATGGCCGCCTGGTCAACATCCACCCGTCGCTGCTGCCGCTGCACAAGGGCCTGGACACGCATGCACGGGCACTGCAGGCCGGCGATACCGAGCACGGTGCCAGCGTGCACCTGGTCGTGCCCGAACTTGACGCAGGTGCAGTGCTGGCCCAGGTGCGTGTCCCGGTGCAGCCAGGCGATGATGCGGACAGCCTGGCCGCGCGCGTGCTGGCGGTGGAACACCCTCTGTTGATCGCCACGCTGCAGCTGCTGTGCGGCGGCCGCCTGGCTGAACGGGAGGGACAACCCTGGCTCGACGGTCACCCCCTGTTTAGCCCATTGGCCCTAGATTCCGCCGGTAACCTGAACCGGTAAGCCCATTGCACACGCCCCGCTGACTGCGGGGCTGGCATCCTGCCTCCCCCTGCGGTCCCTGTCCTCCATGAAGACCACGACCCTGTTGTCCACTTCACTGCTGTTGTCGCTTGCCATGCTTCCCGCCGCGGGCTGGGGACAGGTGCAGGCGCCTGCCGCTTCGCCGGCGCCGGTGCCCGTGGTGCAGCCGCCCGCCGAACCGGCCGTACCGATGCCGGCGGCGCTGGCCTGGGAGCCGCCGCCGCTGCAGCCGTTCAGCGCCACCTACCAGGCCTTCTACAAGGGCAAGGAGGCCGGCGATGCCAGCATGCAGGTCACCCATACCGGCGGCAGCCAGTGGCGGGTGGACATGCAGGTGGTCGGTCGCCGCGGCTTCGCCAGCGTGCTCGGCCTTAACATCGAACAAAGCACGGTGTTCGAGGAGCGTGGTGGCATCTATGCACCGCTCAGCCAGAGCACCGTGCGCAAGGGCCTGTTCCTCGGCAAGAAGGCCGTGGGCACCTACAACTGGCAGGCCGGCACCGCGCAGTGGACCGGTGACGTGAAGAAGGAACGCGCGCAACCGATCCCGCTGCAGGCCGGTGACCAGAGTGCGCTGCTGATCAATCTGGCGATCATGCGCGATGCCCGCCCGGGTGCCACCATGCACTACCGCTACGTGGACATGGGCAAGGTCCGCCAGCACGACTACCAGGCCGCAGCGCAGACCGAGAACGTCGAGGTCGGCGACCTGTCCTACAACGCGCTGCGGGTCTACCGGACCAACGGCGGCAACAACGAAACCATTCTCTGGATCGCCAACGGTGTCCCCACCCCGGTGCGCATCCTGCAACGCGAAGACGGCGAAGATCGCGTCGATCTGCGCCTGATCGAATACCAAGGAGTCTGAGCATGAACACCCTGACCCGCCCCCTCACCTGGATCGCAGCGGCCGCACTGACCGTGGCCAGCCTGCCGGCCATGGCGCTGGAACCGTTCAAGGCCGATTACCTGGCCAGCTACATGGGCATGCAGGCCAACGGCACCATGACCCTGGCCAGCGAAGGTGCCAACAAGTGGCGCTACAGCCTGCAGGTGAAGAACCAGCTGGCCGATCTCAGCCAGAGCACGGTGTTCGAGGAAGTGCGTGGCCAGCTGCGCCCGCTCAGCAGCCAGGACCGTTCTGCGCTGCTGGTGAAGAAGCGCAACGTGCAGGCCAACTACAACTGGAGCAGCAACCAGGCCACCTGGACCGGCGACATCAAGCCGGACCGCGCCGGACCGATCGCATTGAAGGCCGGTGACATGGACGCGTTGCTGATCAACCTGGCGATCGCCCGTGACCTGGCTGCTGGCAAGCCGCTGACCTATCGCATGGTCGACGAAGGCCGCATCAAGAACATGACCTACCGCGTGATCGGCAAGGAGTCGATCACCGTGGGCGGCAAGAGCTATGAAGCCACCAAGGTCTCGCGTGCCGACGGCAACAAGGAACTGATCGCCTGGATCGTGCCCGAGTTCCCGGTGCCGGCGCGCATGCTGCAGCGTGAAAGCGGCCGCGATGCGCTGGACCTGACCATCAGGGCGATGAACTGATTGCAGGGGTCGGATCCCTTCCCCCGGGAAGGGCTCTGACCCCGGTTGCGACATGGTGGGGTCAGAGCCCTTTCCGTCGGAAAGGGATCCGACCCCGCGCAAAAGAAACGCCCGCTTTCGCGGGCGTTTTCTTATTTCTTCGCTTCAGCGGGCTTCTGTTCCTCGGCCGGCTTGAACTCGGTCCGGCAATCCACCCGGATCTGCTCGCCGGTGCTGCGCCAGACGAAGGTCCGGCAATGGCGGCTGCCGTCCTGGCTGTCATTGACCGACACCGCATAGAACGACTGGATGATCTCGTCACGCGAGACCGTGCCGTCGCCGTTCCAGTCCATATCTTTCTGCTCGATGCCCTGGGTGATGGCCAGGTTGGCGTACCAGGCATAGCCCAGCCACGCCAGCACGATCAGCACCAGCACCAGCAGCGCCTTGCGACGCGGGCTGAACCTGCCGCGCAGGATCATGGCACGCGCCGGATGGTGGCACCGAGCGAAGACAGCTTCTCTTCGATGTTCTCGTAGCCACGATCAAGGTGGTAGATGCGGTCGATGGTGGTCTCGCCGCTGGCCATCAGCCCGGCCAGGATCAGCGAGGCCGACGCACGCAGGTCGGTGGCCATCACCGGCGCGCCGCTCAGGTGTTCGTTGCCACGCACGATGGCGGTATGCCCTTCGACCTGGATGTCCGCGCCCAGCCGCAGCAGTTCGTTGACGTGCATGAAACGGTTCTCGAAGATCGTTTCGTTGATCACGCCGACGCCGTCGGCCACGCAGTTGAGCGCCATGAACTGCGCCTGCATGTCGGTCGGGAACGCAGGGTACGGCGCGGTGGTGAGGTTGACCGCCTTCGGTCGCTTGCCCTGCATGTCCAGGGTGATGGTGTCTTCGGTGGTCTCGATCTTCGCGCCCGCCTCGACCAGCTTGGACAGCACTGCGTCCATGGTGTTCGGGCGCGCACGGTTGACCGTGACCTTGCCACCGGTCATCGCCGCGGCCACCAGGAAGGTGCCGGTCTCGATGCGGTCGGGCAACACTTCGTGGCGGCCACCGGACAGGTGCTCGACGCCTTCGATGACCAGGCGGGCGGTGCCCAGGCCTTCGATCTTCGCGCCCAGCGCGATCAGGCAGTGCGCCAGATCGGTCACTTCCGGTTCCATCGCGCAGTTGTCGAGGATGGTGGTGCCTTCAGCCAGCACCGCGCCCATCAGCACGTTCTCGGTGCCGGTGACGCTGACCATGTCGAAGGTGAAGTGCCCACCCTTCAGGCGCTTGGCGGTGGCCTTGATGAAGCCGTTCTCGACCACGATCTCGGCACCCAGGGCCTGCAGGCCCTTGATGTGCTGGTCGACCGGACGCGAACCGATCGCGCAGCCGCCCGGCAGCGATACTTCCGCCGCGCCGAAGCGGGCCAGCAGCGGGCCCAGCACCAGGATCGAGGCGCGCATGGTCTTGACCAGCTCATACGGTGCCACGTGCTGGTTGACCGAACGCGGGTCGACCACGATCGCGCTGCCGCGAGACAGGGTGCCCTGGTCGATGGTCACTTTCGCGCCCAGTTCGCCCAGCAGCTTCACGGTGGTGACCACGTCGTGCAGGTGCGGCACGTTGGTGATCTCCACCGGCTCGTCGGCCAGCAGGGTCGCGCAGAGAATGGGGAGGACGGCGTTCTTGGCGCCGGAGATGCTCACTTCACCGTGCAGCGCAGCGCCGCCGGTCACAACGATCTTGGCCATGTATTCGGGATCTTCTGCGGTTCAGCCGGCTTCGGCCGGGGTCACGGTTTTCAGTGCCAGCGCGTGGATCGCGCCGCCCATCAGGTCGCCCAGAGTGGCATACACCATGCGGTGGCGTGCCAGCGGCATCTTGCCGGCGAAGGCGTCACAGACCACGGTCGCTTCGAAATGCACGCCATCGTCGCCCTGCACGTCGGCGCGGGCGCCGGGCAGGCCGGTTTCGATCAGATTGCGGATGGTGTCGGCGTCCAACGGGCTTTCCTAATAAAATGTACGTCCATTCTACTTCCGCTGCGTGGCGTCCGCATGGCCGAATCCCTGTTGCCCCCCCGTTCCGTCGACCCTGCCGGCCTGGTCGCCAGTGGCCGCCGCGTGTTCGAGATCGAGCGGCAGGCGCTGGATGCCGTGGCCGACCGCCTCGGCGAGGCCTTCCAGCAGGCCTGCCGGGCGATCCTTGGCAGCCGCGGCCGGGTGGTCGCCACCGGCATGGGCAAGTCCGGGCATATCGCCCGCAAGATCGCCGCCACCCTGGCCTCCACCGGGACCCCGGCCTTCTACGTGCACCCTGGCGAGGCCGGTCATGGCGACCTCGGCATGATCACCGAGGACGACGTAGTGCTGGCGCTGTCCTATTCGGGCGAGTCGGACGAGGTGCTGATGCTGCTGCCGGTGCTCAAGCGCCAGGGCAACGTGCTGATTTCCATGACCGGGCGCCCGCAGTCCAGCCTGGGCACCGCCGCTGACATCCATCTGGACGTCAGCGTGCCGGCCGAGGCCTGCCCGCTGGCGCTGGCCCCGACCTCCAGCACCACCGCCTCGCTGGCGATGGGTGATGCGCTGGCGGTGGCCCTGCTCGACGCGCGCGGCTTCACCGCCGATGACTTCGCCCGCTCGCACCCGGCCGGCAGCCTCGGCCGCCGCCTGCTGCTGCACATCACCGACGTCATGCACACCGGCGAAGACCTGCCCAGCGTCGGCGCCGACGCCAGCCTCAGCGAAGCCCTGATGGAGATGAGCCGCAAACGGCTCGGCATGACCGCCGTGGTCGACGCGGACGGCGTGCTGATCGGCCTGTTCACCGATGGTGACCTGCGCCGTGCGCTGGACAGTGCACTGGATGTGCGCACGGCGAAGATCGCCGATGTGATGACCCGCAACCCGCGCACCATCGGTGCCGACCAGCTGGCAGTCGAGGCCGCGCGCCTGATGGAGACCCACAAGATCACCGGCCTTATCGTGGTCGATGGCCAGGGCCGGGCGGTCGGTGCCCTGAACATTCATGACCTGTTGCGGGCCCGGGTGGTTTAACCGACAGTCCGTAGACCCCATTCAGTCTGTAACGCCGCACCCGCCCCCACCGAGCCTGTCGCCCTGATGCCCTGGTCCCCCCTGCCCGCCTTCCCTGCCCACCTGCATGCCGCTGCGGCCCGTATCCGCCTGGCCTGCTTCGACGTGGACGGCACCCTCACCGACGGTCAGCTGTACTACGACAAGGACGGCAACGAGAGCAAGGCGTACTTCGTGCAGGACGGCCTGGGCCTGAAACTGCTTCAGCAGCACGGCATCCACCCCGTGCTGATCACCGCGCGCAACAGCCAGTCCGCGCTCAGGCGCGGCGCCGACCTCGGCATCGATACCCAGATCGCCGTGGGCGACAAACTGGCCAGCGTGCAGGCCCTGTGTGCCCAGCACGGCATCGGCCTGGAACAGGTGGCGTTCATGGGCGATGACCTGCCCGACCTGGCACCGCTGGGCGCAGTCGGGCTGGCGGTGGCGCCGGCCAACGCGCACCCGTGGATCGCCGAGCGCGTGCACTGGCAGACCCGCGCCGACGGTGGCCGTGGCGCTGCACGCGAACTGTGCGACGTCCTGCTGGCCGCTCAGGGCCATGTCGATGCGGTGCTGGCGAGGTTCGGCGCATGAATGCTCCTTCGCTCAACTGGCGCACCCTCCTCGGTATCGGCCTGCTGCTGGCGGCCCTGCTCAGCAGCTGGGCGGCGCTGCGCAACCGGGACAAGGGACCGGCCAATGACGGCAAGGAAGTCGGCGTGGACTACATCCTGCACGACTTCCAGATCGTCGCCCTGGATGAGCACGGCAAGGAGTCCACCACCCTGCGTGCGCCGCTGCTGGAGCGCCAGCGCGGCGACCAGACCATCAATATCGCCACCCCGCTGTTCGAGATGCCGGACAAGGATGGCAAGCACTGGACCCTGCGCGCCGAGACCGGCTGGCTCAGCGCCAAGGGCGACGAGATGAAGCTGCGCGGCAACGTGGCCGGCGACAGCCCGGCCGCACCGGGCACGGTGCCGACCACCTTCCGCACCGATCACCTGGACGTGTTCCCCAAGGAGAACCGCGCCCGTACCGACGCTCTGGTGACCATGACCCGCCCCGGCATGGAACAGTCCGGCGTGGGCTTCGAGGTGGATTCGAAGAACAACACGTATCATTTCCTCAGCCAGTCCAAGGGCCGCTACACGCCCAAGCACTGATTCCGCCGCCAGCCTGCGACGTCTCCGGACAGGCGCAAGGCCGGCAGCCCCACCCGCACGCCCCCGGTCCACCCGGGAGGCCCCCACCGGTAGAACGGACCCCGATGAAGATTCCCTTTGCAGCCGTACTCGCGCTTGGTCTTCTTGTCCCCAGCGCCGCCTTCGCCAAGTCCACCGATCGCAACGAAGACATGCACATCGATTCCGGCGCGCAGTCGGGCATGCTCACCGGCGACGGCAAGACCGTGCTGTCGCAGGGCGTGGTCATCACCCAGGGCACGCTGGACCTGCGCTCGTCCGAGGCCGAGATCTACCTCAAGGACGGAGAAGCGGTGCGCGTGGTATTCACCGGCAAGCAGGCCAAGATGAAGCAGCAGCTCGACGATGGCACGTGGATGGACGCCCTGGCCGACCGCATCGACTACGACATCAAGACCGAGATCATCACCCTGACCGGCAACTACAAGGTCACCAGCGCGCGCGGCACCAATGCCGGCCAGCGCATGGTCTACAACACCCGCAGCGGTGAAATGAATTCCGGCGGCGACGGCAGCCGCGTGCGCACCGTCATTCCACCGAAGAACAAGACGCCGGCGGCGCCGGCGGCACAGCCCAAGGCCAGCACGCCGGCGGCACCGGCCGGGAGCAAGAAGTAATGCTCGTCGCCAAGGGCCTGCGCAAGCGCTACAAGCAACGCGAAGTCGTCAAGGATTTCGGGTTGACCCTCGACGCCGGTGAAGTGGTCGGCCTGCTCGGCCCGAACGGCGCCGGCAAGACCACCTGCTTCTACATGATCGTCGGCCTGGTCGCCGCCGATGCCGGCAGCATCGTGCTTGACGGCAAGGACATCACCGGCGACCCGATGTACACCCGCGCCAAGCAGGGCGTGGGCTACCTGCCGCAGGAACCGTCGGTGTTCCGCAAGCTGAGCGTGGCCGACAACATCCGCCTGGTGCTGGAACTGCGCGAGGACCTTGATTCGAAGGGCCGCGAGCGCGAATTGAACAGCCTGCTCGACGAACTGCAGCTGGGCCACGTGGCCGACCAGCTCGGTGCCAGCCTGTCCGGCGGCGAGCGCCGCCGTTGCGAGATCGCCCGTGCACTGGCGGCACAACCGCGCCTGATCCTGCTCGATGAGCCCTTTGCCGGCGTGGACCCGATCTCGGTCGGGGAGATCCAGCGCATCGTCACCCACCTCAAGCAGCGTGGCATCGGCGTGCTGATCACCGATCACAACGTGCGCGAGACCTTGGGAATCTGCGACCGCGCGTATATCCTCGCCGAGGGCAGCGTGCTCGCCCAGGGCTCGCCGGAAGCGATTCTGGACAACGCCGACGTGCGTCGCGTCTACCTTGGGGATTCCTTCAAGCTGTGACGGCAAGCGCCGGGTCCCTCTCCTTCCTTTCGGCACAGGCATGAAGACTCGGCTGCAGACATCGTTGGGACAGCAGCTGGTGCTCACGCCCCAGCTGCAACAGGCGATCAAGCTGCTGCAGATGTCCAGCACCGAGCTGGAACTGGAAATCGCGCAGGCAGTGGAAAGCAATCCACTGCTGGACTGGGCCGACAGCAGTGACAGCAGCAGCGCCGCCAACGAGACCAGTGACAACCCCGACGGCGATGCAGCGGCCGAACGTGCCGACAACGGCGACGACTGGGCGCCGGCCGAACTGGACTGGAGCGCGGCCGGCAGCGGCGGCAGCTTCGACGATGACGACGATACCGGCAGCGCCGCCGAACGCGTGGCCGAAACCGAAACCCTGGCCGATCATCTGCTGTGGCAGCTGCACCTGTCGCACCTGTCCGCACGTGATCGCAGCATCGGTGCCGCACTGATCGATGCACTGGACGACGATGGCTACCTGCGCGAACCGCTGGCAGGCATCGCCGAAACCCTGCTGCCGGCCATCCATGCCGACCAGGACGAGATTCTTGCCGTGCTGCACCGGATCCAGCGTTTCGATCCGGTCGGCGCGGCCGCGCGCACCCTCGGCGAATGCCTGCAGCTGCAGCTGGAGGTGCTGGACGACACCACACCGGGCCTGGCATTGGCGCGACAGATTGCCGCGGGCCCGCTGGAACGGTTGCCGCGCAGCGGCGTGGCCGGGCTGGCCCACGAGTTGAAACTGCCGCTGGCCGAGGTCGAGACTGCAGTGACCCTGCTGCGTTCGCTGGATCCACGGCCGGGCACGCAGATCGCCCCCCTGTCGCAGGACACCTACGTGGTACCCGATGTCGTGGTGTGGCGGCAGAACGGCGTGTGGCGCGCTGCACTGGCCGCGCATGCCGGGCCAAGGGTGGTGATCCACCGCGGCTACGAACAGCTGATCCGCCGCTGTGGCGAGGCCGATGCCGGCTACCTGCGTGCACAGCTGCAGGAAGCGCGCTGGCTGCTGAAGGGCCTGCAGCAGCGCGGCGAAACCCTGCTGCGGGTGGTACGCAGCCTGATCCTGCAACAGGCTGGCTTCCTTGAATTCGGCGAACAGGCGCTGCGGCCGCTGACCCTGCGCGAGATCGCCGCCGAGCTCGGCCTGCACGAATCGACGGTGTCGCGCGCGATTGCCCGCAAGCACGTGCGTACGCCACGCGGCACCCTGCCCCTGCGCGCCTTCTTCGCCTCGGGCATCGATACCGAAGGCGGCGGCGAGGCATCCAGCACGGCCATCCAGGCGATGATCCGGCGCCTGATCGACGACGAGAATCCACGCAAGCCGCTTTCTGACGCCAAGCTGGCTGACCTGCTCAAATCGTCGGGAATTCCAGTAGCGCGGCGCACCGTGGCGAAGTATCGTGAAGCCATGAACATCTCCGCCTCGCACGAAAGGGTCAGAATCGCTTGACGCGCCGCCGCGCCCGGCGGAGAGGTTCATTGGCACATCCGAACACAGGAGAAACCCGATGCGCATCGAAACGTTTGGCAAAGATGTCGAAGTCACCCCGGCCCTGCAGTCCTATGTAGAGGAGAAGCTGGCCCGGATCGGCAAACACTTCGACCAGCACTGCGAAGCGCGGGTGACCCTCAAGCTGCAGAAGACCGAACACCACGTCGACGCCAGCCTCAACATTCCCGGCCAGACCCTGCACGCTGAGGCCAATGCCCAGACCATGTATGCCGCGATCGACCTGCTTGCGGACAAGCTTGACCGTCTGGTGATCAAGCACAAGGAGAAAAAACAGCAGCACGCGCCACTGCCGGTGGGCGACAATGGTGGCTGATCGCCACCGTTCCCCGCAGACATGCCCCTGACTGACCTCCTGGCGGCCGTGCAGACCCAGCTCTGCACGGCCACCGACCGCGACAGCGTCCTGAAGGCCGCCGCCGGGTTGCTGGCCTGCCGCCAGGCCAACGCTGAACAGATCTACCTGAACCTGTGCCAGCGCGAAGCGCTGGGCAGCACTGCGATCGGCCACGGTATCGCCATCCCCCACGGCCGCGCGCCGACCCTGGACCGCCCCCGTGGCGCGCTACTGCGGCTGGCCACCCCGGTCGACTTCGGTGGCGATGAGCCGGTGGACCTAGTGTTCGCGATGGCCGTTCCTTCCCACTACACCCACCAGCACCTGATGCTGCTGTCCGAGCTGGCCGAGCTGTTCTCGACGCCCGCCATCCGCGATGCCCTGCGCGCGGCCGGCGATGCGCGGGCCCTGCGCCAGGCCCTGGAGCTGACCCCACCTGCGAGCGCCGCATGAATACCAGCATCACCGCCCGTGAACTGTTCGAACAGCAGCGCGAGCGGTTGGGGTTGCGCTGGGCCGCAGGCAAGTCCGGCGAGAAGCGTGAGCTGGAGGCTGGCAACACGGTGTCGCGTCGCCCTTCGCTGGCCGGATACCTCAACGCGATCTATCCCAACAAGGTGCAGATCCTGGGCACCGAGGAACTGTCCTGGCTGGATGCGCTGGAACCGCGCCAGCGCTGGGAGACCATCGAGAAGATCATGCAGTCGCATCCGCTGGCGCTGGTGCTGACCCGCAACCAGCCCTGCCCGGAAGACCTGCGCGCGGCGGCGGACGAATCCGGTACGCCGCTGTGGCTGTCGCCCAAGCGCGGCCACGAACTGCTGAATCATCTGTCCTACCACCTGGCGCGCACACTGGCGCCGCGGGTGATCCTGCATGGCGTGTTCATGGAGATCTATTCCATCGGCGTGCTGATCACCGGCGAGGCCGGCTCGGGCAAGAGCGAGCTGGCACTGGAACTGCTCAGCCGTGGCCACCGCCTGGTCGCCGACGATGCGCCGGAGTTCACCCAGATCGCCCCGGACGTGCTCGACGGCACCTGCCCGGAGCTGCTGCAGGACCTGCTGGAAGTGCGCGGGCTGGGCGTGCTGAACGTGCGCGAGATGTTCGGCGACACGGCTGTAAAGAAGAACAAGTACCTTCGGCTGATCGTCCACCTGACCAAGCCGATGACCGAACCCACCCCACATGGCTACGAGCGCCTGACCGGCGATTCGGGCACCCGCCATGTGCTGGACCTGGATGTTCCGCTGATCACCCTGCCGGTGATGCCCGGCCGCAACCTGGCCGTGCTGACCGAGGCGGCCACCCGCCTGCACATCCTTCGCACCAAGGGGATCGACCCGGCGGCCATGTTCATCGCCCGCCACAGCAACCTGCTGGAACGGCGAACACCCTGATTCCCCCGTCCCTCGAAGAGCCTGTCCATGAGCACCGCAATCCCCTCCGCCCCGACCCTGATCATCGTCAGCGGCCTGTCCGGCTCGGGTAAATCCGTCGCCCTGAAGACCTTCGAGGACCAGGACTACTACTGCTCGGACAATCTGCCGATCAACCTGCTGCCCGATTTCGTGCGCAGCCTGCTGGCCAACCATGACGGCAGTGCTCCGCGCCGCCTGGCGGTGGGCATCGACGTGCGCGGCCAGTCCGACCTGAGCCAGCTGGACAACTGGCGGCAGCTGGCCACCGATGCCGGCGTGGAAGTGAAGGTGCTGTTCTTCGAAGCCAGCGACGAAGCGGTGCTCAAGCGCTATGCCGACACCCGCCGTCGCCACCCGTTGAGCCAGTTGGGCCTGTCCCTGCCCGAAGCGATTGCCCGCGAGCGCGAGCTGACCGCGCCGTTGCGCCGCGAAGCCGATGCGGTGATCGACACCAGCGCGCTCAACGTGCACCAATTGCGGCGGCGGATCATCACCGAGTTCGCACTGGACCACGCCACGCGCCTGTCGCTGCTGTTCGAATCGTTCGCCTACAAGCGCGGCGTGCCGGCCGAGGCGGACTTCGTGTTCGACGCGCGCGTGCTGCCCAATCCGCACTGGGATCCGGACCTGCGCGCGCTGAGTGGCCGCGAACCGGGCGTACGTGATTACCTGGAAGCGCAACCGGACGTGCAGCGCTACCTGGCCCAGCTGATGGACTTCCTCGATACCTGGCTGCCGAAGCTGGGGGATGGCACGCGCAGCTACGTGACCGTGGCGTTTGGCTGCACCGGCGGCAAGCACCGCTCGGTGTTCCTGGCCGAGCGCATGGCGCGGCATGCGCGTGAGATGGGCTGGGAAGACGTGGCGACCTACCACCGCGAACAGGATTGAGGGGGGTCGGCCGGGCTGCGCCCGGCACCCGCAGAAACCACGGCAACGTCAACGGCAAGAGCCGGATTACGTGGGATGGCGGGGTGGGTCCGGTTGCGGGGGACGCCGTAAACCCATCCATGGGGGCTTGGCCGCGGCATCCATGCCGCGGACACCCCCGCAACCGGACCCGCCCCGCCTCTGACAGATTCCGTGTGCTGTTGGTGGGTGTCGACCTTGGTCGACACGGTAGATCCACGCCATGCGCGGATGAATCTCTGTCAGGCATCGAAAAAACGGATGGAGTCGGATCCCTTTTCAACGGAAAAGGGCTCTGACCCGAGCAACACTGAATACGGGACACTGTGCCCCTCTCCTGCTGCTATCGCCAATTCACCTTGACCTGTTAACGTGCAGTAATGACCTGTGGCATTCTCCTCGTAACACATCCCGGGGTCGGGACCGCCCTGCTTGACGTGGCGACCCGGCTCCTGCGGCAGTTGCCGCTGAAAACAGAAGCTTTCGAAGTACCGTTCGACGCAGACCTGGACGCCCTGCTTCCGCTCGCCTCGGCCGCCCTGCGGCGGGTCGATGGGGGAAATGGCGTGCTGATCCTGACCGACCTGTACGGTGCCAGCCCCGCCAACCTTGCCGGGCAGCTGGCCCGGCTGGGGACCCCGGTTCGCCGGGTGTCGGCGCTGAGCCTGCCGATGTTGCTGCGGGTGATGAATTATCCGGAACAGGGACTGGATCAACTGCCCGCCACAGCCGCGGCGGGTACCCGTAATGGAGCGATAGTCGACGATGCTTGAACGAGAACTCACCGTCAGCAACCGCCTGGGCCTGCATGCCCGGGCCACCGCCAAGCTGGTGCAGACCCTGGCGCCGTTCCGCTGCAACGTGACCATGGCCGCCAAGGGCCGTGAGATCAACGCCAAGAGCATCATGGGCGTGATGCTGCTGGCCGCCGGCCAGGGCACCCCAGTCACCGTGCGGATCAACGGCGAGGACGAAGCCGCCGCGATGGAGGCGGTGGTAGGCCTGTTCGAG
The DNA here is from genome assembly GCF_056861405.1 of Stenotrophomonas sp. 22DLJC03. Lineage (NCBI taxonomy): Bacteria > Pseudomonadati > Pseudomonadota > Gammaproteobacteria > Lysobacterales > Lysobacteraceae > Stenotrophomonas > Stenotrophomonas sp. 22DLJC03. The sequence goes on along the minus strand of NZ_JBSPUG010000001.1, from coordinate 761,311 downwards.
CGCCGCTTCGACGAGGACAACTGAGCGTGCCACGCGCACGCGCCGGTCAGGTCAGTTCCGGCCAACGGCCGGTACAGCTGCTGGCCGGCCATGGTGCGGCCCGTGGCACCGCGATGGGCCGCGCCCGGGTGCGCCTGCCGCATGCACTGGAGGTTGCCGAGCAACGGGTCGCCGTCCACCAGGTCGAGGCCGAACTGGCCCGCCTGCACCGTGCCGTGGATGCCGCACGCACGGAAATGCACGAGCTGCGACAGCGCCTGCAGGGTGCACTGAACCAGGAAGTGGGTGAGTTCCTCGACCTGCATGCACTGCTGCTGGACGACCCCGAGCTGCTGTTCGGGCTGGACGAGCTGATCCGCAGCGGCCCCTACAGCGCCGGCTATGCGCTGCGCCTGCAGCGTGACCGCCTGGCCAAGGTCTTCGATGGCATGGACGATGCCTATCTGAAGAGCCGCATGGACGACCTCGACCATGTGATTGGCCGCATCCACGCCTTCCTGCAGCCCGAGCGGCCGCCAGCGATGAAAGGCCTGGCCGGTGAAATCCTGGTCTGCGACAACATCGCGCCCTCCGAGCTTGCCCAGTTGCAGGCGCAGGGCGTGGTCGGCATCGTCACCGCCGCCGGCAGCGCGCTGTCGCACAGTGCGATCCTGGCGCGCAGCCTGCACCTGCCCTTGATCGTCAACGTGCCGCAGCTGCTCAGCCGCATCGCCGATGGCGACGTGCTGATCATCGACGGCGCCGACGGCAGCATCACCGCCAACCCGCAGGCCGACAACCTGCGCGATTACCGTGCACGGCTGAAAGAGCACGCACGCGAGCAGCGCGAACTTGGCCGCCTGCGCAGCAAGCCCAGCCGCACCCGCGACCAGGTCGACATTGCTCTGCTGGCAAATGCCGAATCGCTGGAGGACGTGACCCAGGCGCATGCGCTGGGCGCACACGGGCTGGGCCTGTACCGCACCGAATTCCTGTTCCTGCAGCGCAACGAGCTGCCGGACGAAGAAGAACAGTTCCAGACCTACCGTGATGCCGCACTGGGCATGAGCGGGCGACCGGTGACCATCCGCACCCTCGACCTCGGTGCGGACAAGGCCGATCGCACCGGCCTGACCCTGAGCAACGAGGAAAACCCGGCACTGGGCCTGCGCGGCGTGCGCCTGTCGTTGGCGCGGCCGAAGGTGGCCGATACCCAGCTGCGCGCGATCCTGCGCGCCTCGGCCTACGGCAAGCTGCGCGTGCTGGTGCCGATGGTCAGTACCCGCGAGGAACTGCTGGCGGTGCGCCGGCGCATGCTCAAGCTGACCGAACAGCTGCGCGGCGAAGGCCACATGGTGTCCGACCATGTGCCGTTGGGGGCAATGATCGAGGTACCGGCCGCTGCGCTGGCGCTGGAGAGCTTCATCGATCTGGTCGACTTCCTGTCGATCGGCACCAACGACCTGGTGCAGTACCTGCTGGCGGCCGATCGCAACAACGAAGCGTTGGGCGAACTGTACTCGCCGCTGCATCCGGCGGTGCTGCGGCTGCTGCAGATGGTGATCGAGACCGGCGTGCGCCATCGCATCCCGGTGGCGGTGTGTGGCGAGATCGCCGGCGATGCACGGATGACCCCACTGCTGCTGGCGCTGGGCCTGACCGAATTCAGCCTGCACCCCGGCACCCTGCTGGAAGTACGCCGCGCGATCCGCGACGCCGACCTGGGCGCACTGCGCGCACGAGCTCCCAAGCTGCTTGCCGCCCGCGACCGCCGTGCCATCGAGCGCTGGCTGGCGCTGGTGGCGGATACGGCCTGACACCACCCGCTCGCCGGGCATGCACGCCTGGGCGTCAGATCCCATTTCCGCGGGAAAAGGGATCTGACCCCGTCTCGTCGCCGCCGGGGTATCCGGTGAAACATCCCCTTGCGATAATGACGCGCTGAACACCCCTGTTGCCGCATCCTTGCCGGGATCGCGGCTATTCTTATCCCGCGGGAGCTGCGATGGCTGAGGCTGTACGCCACGACAAGACTGCGCGCCAGTTGCGGATGCTGTCCGATGCACTGGACAGCGGCCGACTGGGCCCGGTGCGCCGCCTGGTCAATACCCTGGCGCCGGCCGAGATCGGCAACCTGCTCGAATCGCTGCCGCCCGGCAAACGCGAGATCGTCTGGGGCCTGGTCGATCCGGAAGATGACGGCGAGGTGCTGGTCCACGTCGGCGACGACGTGCGCGAAAGCCTGCTCGCCGACATGGACCCGGACGAGATCATCGCCGCGGTCGAAGACCTGGACATCGACGATCTGGCCGACCTGGTCGAGGATCTGCCGGACACGGTCATCGACGAAGTCCTCAAGTCGATGGACCGCGAGAACCGCGAGCGCCTGGAGCAGGTGCTGTCCTACCCCGAGGACAGCGCCGGCCGCCTGATGAACCCGGACGTGGTGACCGTGCGCGCCGACGTCAACGTCGACGTGGTGCTGCGCTACCTGCGCCTGCGCGGCGAACTGCCCGACCACACCGATCACCTGTTCGTGGTCAGCCGTCGCCACCAGTACCTGGGCCGGGTTTCACTGGCCTCGCTGGTGACCCATGAGGACACCACGCCGATCAACCGCCTGATCGACGATGAGCAACCGGCGATCGATGTCGGCGAGAGCGACCAGGAAGTGGCGCGGCAGTTCTCCGACCATGACTGGATCTCGGCGCCGGTGGTGGATGACAACAACATCCTGATCGGCCGCATCACCATCGATGACGTGGTCGACATCATCCGTGGCCAGGCCGAGCACCAGGCGCTGGGCGCCGCCGGCCTGGACGAGGACGAGGATCTGTTCAGCCCGGTCTGGCGCGCGATGCGCCGACGCCTGATGTGGCTGTCGGTGAACCTGTGCACCGCCTTCCTCGCCTCCAGCGTGGTCGGCCATTTCGAAGGCACCATCGACAAGCTGGTGGCGCTGGCGGTACTGATGCCGATCGTTGCCGGCCTCGGCGGCAACGCCGGCACCCAGGTACTGGCGCTGATGGTGCGTGGCCTGGCGTTGGGCCAGGTCGGCAGTTCCAACGCACGCACGCTGTTGTGGAAGGAAGTACGGGTGGCCCTGCTCAACGGCGTGGTGCTCGGCTCGCTACTAGGCCTGATCGTACTCGCCTGGTTCCATTCGCCTGGCCTGTCGGCGGTGATCGCCATCGCGCTGACCTGCAACCTGCTGTTCGCCGCGTTGGCCGGCGTGCTGGTGCCACTGACGCTGAAACGCTTCGGCTTCGACCCGGCGCTGGCCAGCGGCATCTTCCTGACCGCCGTGACCGACTCGATGGGCTTCTTCACCTTCCTCGGCCTGGCCACCCTGGTGCTGCTGCACTGACCGTATCAAGGGTCGGATCCCCGCCGCGCGGGGCGCTGACCCGATCCCCACTGGAACACCCATGGCAACGACGATCGAAAATTACTTCCAGCCCGGCTGGCGTGACCAGCAGTACACCTGCACGGCCTGCGAATGGAAGGGCAGCTCGCGCGCCATGGTGATGGAGTTGGACGAAGACGCCACCGAGTACGACTGCCCGGTCTGCGAGAACCCGCTGCTGGTGGTGCTGCATCCGGACATGGCGCAGGTGCAGGCAGCCGCCGCCGAGGGCAATACCGAAGCACAGGAGCAGCTGGACATCATCGCCAGCTTCCCGCGCCCGGAGTGACGCAGCGCACGATGCCAGGCTGATCGCGGCGGACTACGATGCAGTCGATCCTGCCGCTACGGGAAAGCCCATGGTCCGTTCGCTGTCGCGCTGGCTGCCACTGCTGGCCATTCTGACGATGACCGCTTGCACATCGCTTCCAGACAGCGCGCGCGGGCGCTTCGAAGCCCGCGCGGTGAAGGTGGATGGCGAGACCGCCTACTACCAGGTGTTCATTCCGGCCGGCGTGCAGGCCGCCCCTCCCACCAACCTTCCGGTCATCCTGTTCCTGCACGGCTCCGGCGAACGCGGCAGCGATGGTGTCAAACAGACCTACTCGGGACTGGGCCCCTATCTGCGCGAGCACCCCGACTTCCCTGCGCTGGTGGTGTTCCCGCAGGTGCCAGGACACGAGGAATGGAGCAGCCACAACAACCGTGTCGCGCTGGCGGCACTCGATGCAGCGATCGCCGAATTCGGCGCCGACCCGGCACGGCAATACCTGACCGGCATGTCGATGGGCGGCTACGGCAGCTGGAACATCGCCCTGGACGACCCACGCCGTTTTGCTGCGATCGTGCCGGTGTGCGGCGCCGTGCTGGCACCGCGCGCGAAGCGGCCGACCCTGTTCGTCGAGCAGGTCGCGCAGGAAACCGATCCGTATGCCGTGATCGCGCAGCGCTTGCAGCACACGCCGATCTGGATCTTCCACGGCGCGCTGGACGACGTGGTGCCACCGGACGACGACCGCAGGCTGCACGTCGCATTCCAAAGCGCCAACGCACGCGATGTGCGCTACACCGAATACCCGGAAGGCAACCACAACGCCTGGGACGTCACGTATGCGGATCCCTCGATGTGGGCATGGTTGTTCGCGCAGAAGCGCTGAACCCCAACTCGTGGTAGCTGCCAACCTTGGTTGGAGCCTGGTTTTGGTAGGCACCCACTAAGGTTGGAACCTGCTTTCGGTGGGTGCCAACCTTGGTTGGCACTATCTGTCCGCCCCCATAAACTCCGCCTTGGCACAGGAACCTTCGAGTTCCCACTCACACCACGCATGCGGGTACTCGCCAAGCTGCGTTGCCAGCCCCGCCCTGATCGGATTCGCCATCAAATACATTGCATGCCGGAACAGCGATTCATCAGAGCGGATCGCGTGATCGTGATAGCAGGACTGCCAGAAGCGCCCCACCCTGCCCAGTACCCTGTTTGCGTGCACGGCCGTACGCGACTTGAAGCGCCTCATGACAACGTCGAGCGATGCCGCGCGCAGCTGCATCAACCAGTGGACGTGATCCGGCATGACAACGTAGGCGATCGAATGGGTCAGACCTTCCAGATCCAGACGCTGGAACTCCTGCATGGCGGTAACCGCAACGGCGTCATTGGCGAACAGAGCCGCCCGGCCATCCACGTTCGTGGTGAGGATGTAGCTCTGGCCGATACGGGAATGACGGCCTAGCAGGAGGCGGGTGCTGTTCATGCAGAAGAGCATGGGCGGGCGCATGTTCCTTGAACATCGGGAAATCACCTTCGCCCGGGTAGGCCAATGCCAACCAAGGTTGGCACCCGAACCGGGCGGTGAGTGTGTCAACCAAGGTTGACACCTACCAGAGCGGGGTCAGCCCAGCAGGGTTTCCAGCACCGCCATGCGCACGGCGACGCCGTTGGCGACCTGGCGCAGCACCCACGACTGCGGGCCGTCGGCCACCTCGTCGGTGACTTCCACGCCGCGGTTGATCGGGCCCGGGTGCAGCACCGCTGCGTCCTTACCGGCGCGGGCCAGGCGTTCGTTGGTCAGGCCGTACTGCGCGTGGTATTGCTCCAGCGACGGCACCAAGCCTTCTTCCATGCGCTCGCGCTGCAGGCGCAGCATCATCAGCGCGTCGACGCCTTCCAGCATCGCGTCGAAATCATCACCGACCACGCAGCCCTTCAGGGTCTCGTCATCCGGCAGCAGCGACTGCGGGCCGCACACGCGGATCTCGCCCACGCCCAGCGTACGCAGCGCATGCAGGTCGGTGCGGGCCACGCGCGAATGCTTCACGTCGCCGACGATCACCACCTTCATCTTCGAGAAATCCGGGCCCTTGGCCTGGCGCAGGGTCAGCATGTCGAGCAGGCCCTGGGTCGGGTGCGCGCTGCGCCCGTCACCGGCGTTGATCAGTGCAGTGCCCTCGCCCGCCGCTTCGGCCAGTGCGGCCACGGCGCCGTCATCCGGGTGGCGCACCACGAAGCCGCGCACGCCCATCGCTTCCAGGTTGCGCAGCGTGTCGCAGGCGGTTTCGCCCTTGCGCGTGGACGAGGTCGAGGCATCGAAGTTGAGCACATCGGCGCCCAGTCGCTGCGCCGCCAGCTGGAACGAGCTGCGGGTGCGCGTGGACGGTTCGAAGAACAGCGTGCACACCGCTGAGCCGGCCAGCACCTGGCGCTTGTTGCCGACGCGGCCGACTGCGGCATCGCGGATCTGCCCTGCGCGGTCAAGCAGCTGCAGCAGGGTCTCGCGCGGCAGGCCCTCCAGGGTCAACAGGTGGCGCAGGCGTCCGGAGGCATCGATTTGCTGGGCGGTCATGGCGGTGTCGGGCAGTCAGGGAATGGGGGTGGCGTCGTCGGGGGACGACAGCCAGCGGTCGATGATCACCGCCGCGGCCACCGCATCGAGGGCGGCCGCATCACGGCGGCGCTTGCGCCCTTCGGCGCGCTCGACAGCGAAGCGGCGTGCGGCCTCGACCGAGCTGGAACGCTCGTCGATCATCACCACCGGCAGCTTGAAACGTTCCCGCAGCTGGCGGGCGAAGCCCTGCGCGCGCTTGCGGTTGGGCTGGTCCTGGCCATCCAGCGTGAGCGGATCGCCCACCACCAGGCCATTGGGCTTCCATTCCTTGATCAGGCGTTCGATCGCGGTCCAGTCCGGGCCGTTGCCGTGCACATCGACCACGGCCACCGCGCGCGCATGCGCAGCGAAGGCACTGCCGATGGCTACGCCGATACGCCGCGAGCCGACATCGAAACCCAGAACGGTGCCGTCACGGCGGATGGCCGGAGCAGGAGAAACCGGTGCGGGCGCCGCCGGCTCAGACATGGCCGCTGTAGTCGGTCAGGCGGAACAGGTCCACGCCGATGCGCGAGGCCGCGCCCTGCCAGCGCTGCTCCAGCGGCAGCTGGAACACCAGCTCGGCGTCGGCCGGTACGGTCAGCCAGCTGTTCTCGGACAGTTCGCTTTCCAGCTGCCCTGCGCCCCAACCGGCACAGCCGAGGGTGACCACAGCATTGGCCGGGCCTTCGCCACGTGCCATCGCTTCGAGGATGTCGCGCGAGGTGGTCAGGTACAGGCCTTCACCCACGATCAGGCTGGAATCCCATGCCCGCGCATCGTCATGGATGACGAAGCCACGTTCGGGATGCACCGGGCCGCCGTTAAGCACCATGCGCGCCTGCAGGTCGCCATCAACGGTGGTGATGTCCATCTGTGCCAGCACTTCGCCCAGCGTGTACTCGGAAGGCTGGTTGACCAGCACGCCCATCGCACCGTTCTCGTCGTGCTGGCATATCAGCGCGACGCTGCGGGCGAAGGTCGCGTCGAGCAGCGACGGCAGCGCGACGAGCAGGTGATCGGCAAGGGAAGTCGGCGTAACAGGCATGCCCCCATTCTACCTGCTGGGGGCGGGATGGTCGCGCGATGGACGCGTGCGGCGATCGGCTAGGATGGTGCTTTGCCATGGAAGGTCGTCGATGCAATCTTCATCGCCCCTGACCCTGCCGGCACGCAGCGCCATCGTTCTGATCGCGCTGCTGCAGGGCCTGATGCTGTATGCCGCGCAGGAGCTGTCCGATGCGTGGCCGTTCCGCGATATCGGCTGGCGCTACTGCTGGTACGCCTGGGTGCTGGCCATTCCCAGCGCGGTGGCGCTGAGCCTGGTCGAGCTGGGCCAGCGCCGCCTGTGGCTGCAGGCCGCGCTCGGCTCGGCGGTGGTGCTGGCGCTGGCCGCCTGGATCGGCTGGAACCTCAACGGAGAGACCGCACTGGACTCGGGCGCGCTGCAGATCCCGCTGACCCTGGGCATGGCCGTGGCGGTGTTCGTGGCCCTGCCCTGGTGGCAGTTCCAGCTGCAGCACGGGCATTGGCGCGCCAGCTATCCGGAGCTGTTCGAGCGTGCCTGGCAGAACGGCCTGACCCTGGCCCTGGCGGCGCTGTTCACCGGGCTGACCTGGCTGCTGCTGTGGTTGTGGGCGGCGCTGTTCCAGCTGCTGGAGGTGACGTTCTTCCGCGACCTGTTCCGGCAGGACGCGTTCATTGCGCTGGCCACCGGCAGCCTGGCCGGGTTTGGCGTGCTGATCGGGCGCACCCAGCACCGCGCGATCCAGATCACCCGCCAGGTGCTGTTCGCGATCTGCCGCGGGCTGCTGCCGCTGCTGTCGTTCATCGCGGTGCTGTTCGTGCTGAGCCTGCCGCTCACCGGGCTCGAGCCGCTGTGGAAGACCCGCTCGGCCGCCAGCCTGCTGCTGGTGCTGTCGCTGTTGCTGGTGACGTTCACCAATGCGGTCTACCAGCAGGGGGAAGACAGCGCCCCCTACCCCCTGCTGCTGCGACGCCTTGTTGAAGCCAGCCTGCTGGCGCTGCCGGTCTACGCGGCGCTGGCACTGTACGCGCTGGGCCTGCGCGTGGTGCAGTACGGCTGGACCGTGGACCGGTTCTGGGCAGTACTCGTCGCGTTGGCCGTGGCCGGTTATGCCGTGGGCTACGCGCTGGCGGTGCTGCGCCGGCAGGGGCGCTGGTTGCAGATGTTGGAGCCGGTCAACCGCTGGATGTGCTGGGCGGTGCTGGCACTGGCATTGCTGGGCAACTCGCCGCTGCTGGATCCGGTGCGGCTGACCCTGTCCAGCCAGCTGGCGCGCCTGCGTGCGGACCCGCCGGCGATCACCAGCAGCGACGTCAACGTGCTGCGCTTCGACCTCGGCCGCCGCGGCGTGCAGGCGCTGCGCGGACTGCAGGACGATCCGGCGATCCGCGCCGATGCCAACGCGCCGCAGGTGATCGCCGATGCGCTGGCACGCACCTCACGCTGGGACAGCGGCACCCGCCTGGACAAGGGCCCGCAGGATGTCGCCGCCCTGCAGCGCGCGCTGAAGCTGGCCAAGGGATCCACCTCGCCGCCCGCCGACTGGTGGCAGGCGCTGGCCACGCGCGCGATCAACGGCGAATCCTGTGCCGAGAGCGAGCGTGACTGCCTGATCGTGCATCGCGACCTGGATGGCGACGGCAGCACCGAGGTGCTGCTGTGCGAGCTGTACACCCACCGTGGGCCGGACTGCGTGCTGTACGCACGTGGCAGGGATGCCCAGTGGCACCGGGCCGGTTCGCTGTTCGGCACCGTCAGCGGCCAAGCCGAGGCGATCAACCAGGCCCTGCGTGATGGCGAACTCTCGCTCGAAGCGCCACGCTGGCCGATGCTGTCCATCGGTGGACGCCCTGCGCTGGCCATCGATCCCGAACCCGAATCCAACGAGTCTTCTCCATGAGCGGCTACTGCCTCATCGCCCCGGGCCATCCGGTGCACGACTACTACCACGCCAACGAGTACGGCTTCCCGCAGCGCGACGAGCGCGAGCTGTTCGAGCGGCTGGTGCTGGAAATCAACCAGGCCGGGCTGAGCTGGGAAACGATCCTGAAGAAGCGCGAGGGCTTCCGCTCGGCCTATGACGGCTTCGATGTGGATCGGGTTGCAGCCTACGCCGAGCAGGACATCGAACGGCTGCTGTCGGACGTGGGCATCATCCGCAACCGGCTGAAGGTGCTGGCGGCGATCCACAACGCGCAGGTGATCCAGCAGCTGCGGGCCAGCCACGGCAGCTTCGCGGGCTGGCTGGACGCGCACCATCCGCGCAGCAAGGCGGACTGGGTGAAGCTGTTCAAGAAGACGTTCCGCTTCACCGGCGGTGATATCACCGGCGAGTTCCTGATGAGCCTGGGCTACCTGCCCGGTGCGCACGCCGAGGACTGCCCGGTGCACGCGCGGCTGCTGAAGCTGTCGCCGCCGTGGTTGCAGGCCTCCCGGTAGTGCCGGCCGCTGGCCGGCAGCCTCGGAATGCTGCAGGTGTTGCCGGCCAGCGGCCGGCACTACCGTCGAATCGTCACACGCCCATGTAACGGCCCGGGCGGTGGTTGAACATCAGCACCAGGCTGAGCACCACCGCGCCGATGGCCGAGTACAACACCTTCGACGGAGACAGCACGAAGAACGCAGCCACCATCAAGCAGGCGTCGTAGGACATCTGCACCTTGCCGGCGCTCCAGCCACGGGTGCGCTGCAGGTACACGGCAAGAATGCCGATGCCGCCGAGGCTGGCGCGATGGCGGATGAAGAACAGGATGCCCAGGCCGGACAACGCACCACCGACGATCGCCGAATACAGCGGGTTGATGTGCGAGAAATCGATCCAGCGCGGCAGCAGGTCGGTCAGCACGCCACAGGCGGTGACCGCGGCGAAGGTCTTCAGGGTGAATTCCCAGCCCATGCGCCGCAGCGCCACCCAGTAGAACGGCAGGTTGACCAGCACGAACACCAGGCCGAAGTTCCAGCCCATCGAGTAGTGCAGCAGGAAGGCCATGCCGGCCATGCCGCCGATCATCAGCCCACCCTTGGCGAAGATGGCCAGGCCCAGCGAGGCCACCATCGTGGCCAGCACCATGCCCTGCACGTCCTCGGCAATCGAGTGGCGCAGCGCTTTTTCGTCGGCGGTGGTGCCGGCGCTGTCGGGCGGTGGGGTCAGCGGACCAGCGGTGACCAGGTGGCCGTCAGCGTCGTCGCACGGCGCGGAGCCATGGGCGGGAAGGGACATACGGGTGGGGGAACAGCAGGTGGGGAGCGATATTAGACACGATCTGCATGACAGTTGCAGATGAAATCGTTCAGCTGCGCTCGCCCATTCAGGTTATTTCGGAGGCGTCACCGGCAGCACGGCCAGCATGTCCTCGCCATCATCGTCCATGCCGGTCTCTACGAAACCGAAGCTGCCATAGAAAGCTCCCGCCACCGGATTGTGCGGGTTGTAGCAGATCTCGATCTCGACCAGGCCGGGCGTATCCCGGATCTGCTCCAGCGCCAGTTCCAGCGCGCGGCGCCCGATGCCACGCCCCTGCCAGCGCTGATCGACCATGAAGCGCCATATCGAGATGCGCTGCGGCGTCTCCGGCACCCACATGAAAAATCCGACCAGCTCGCCGTCGGCCTGGATGGCACGGGTCTGGTAGCCAGGATGGAACGCGGCCTGCACCAGCGACCAGGTGTTGCCGGCGACGAAATCCTGCTGCGCCTCACTGACGTCGAGATCGCACACGGCTTCGTAGTTGTCGACGGTGATCGCGTCCAGCGTGACCTGCATATGGGCGTCCTGCCTCGGGATGAACGCCCAGTCTGCCTGACTCTGGATGCCGTGTGGCCTGACCCCACACGACCGTTCAGCGCAGCGTTGCCTGCCTCATCCCTTCCCGGCCAGATGGTGCGCCACCAGCGCGTTGGCATGGCCATGGCCCAGCCCATGCTCGCTTTTCAGGAAACTGACCAGCTCCATGTGTTTCAGGCCAGGCTGCTTCGCCAGCAGCCCGAACCAGTGCGCCACCGGCTGCCCGTAGGTCTTCTCGATGGAGGGAAAGTACGAGGCCGGGCCCTTGGGCTTTTCAGTGCTCATGCGGAAGCTCCTTGCGATGGATGTACCGGTACGACGAACCGGGGAGCCGGAAATCGACAGATCCGTTCAATCCGGGAGCCGTATCATCCCGTCATGCCCCGTGAAAACCTCAATGACCTGCAGGCCTTCGTCCACGTCGCCCGCGAGGGCAGCTTCACCAGGGCCGCCGCCCAGCTGGGCGTTTCACAGTCCGCACTCAGCCATGCCATGCGCGGCCTGGAAGAGCGACTCGGCGTGCGCCTGCTGACCCGTACCACCCGCAGCGTGTCCACCACCGAGGCTGGAGCCCGCCTGCTCGAGACCCTCGCTCCGCGCCTGGCCGAGATCGAGGACGAACTGGCCGCGTTGGCCGAGTACCGCGACCGACCAGCCGGCACCATCCGCATCAATGCCACCGGCCATGCCGCCGAGTACATCGCCTGGCCGCGGCTGGCGCCATTGCTGCAGCAGTATCCGGACCTGAAGGTGGAACTGGCTGCCGACTACGGGTTGGCCGACATCGTCGCCGAGCGCTACGACATCGGCATCCGCCTCGGCGAACGGCTGGCGCGCGACATGGTCGCCGTGCCGGTCAGCCCGCCGCTGCGCATGCGCGTGGTTGGTGCGCCCAGCTACTTCCGCCAGCACGTGGTGCCGCGGCATCCGCACGACCTGGCCGAGCACAACTGCGTGACCCTGCGCCTGCCCACGCATGGCGGGCTTATGCCGTGGGATTTCGGCCAGGACGGCAACGAACTGAGCGTGCGCGTGAGCGGACAGTGGATCTTCAACAGCATGGGCATGACCCGTGCTGCCGCATTGGCCGGCAGCGGCCTGGCCTGGCTGCCGGAAGACCAGGTGCAGCCGATGCTGGACGATGGCCGCCTGCAGTCGGTGCTGGACGACTGGTGCCCGCACTTCGATGGCTATTACGCGTACTACCCGTCGCGCCGCCATGTCACCGTGGCGATGCGGACGGTGCTTGACGCACTGCGTGGGCCGATGGCTGGATGAGCTGAGGAGTGCGGACCAACGGCCCGCACCCACTTCCGTCCGCACCCACCAGAGGCAAGATGGCCCGGCGGTCAGCCCTTGGCCTGCGCGGCGCGCTGCGCGTTGTAGCGCTCGCCGACGATGGAGATTTCCTCCAACGTCTGCGCGATGCGCTGCAGCTCTTCCGGTGCCAGCTGCAGGTCGGCCGCACCCAGGTTCTCTTCCAGGCGATGGATCTTGGTGGTGCCCGGAATCGGCACGATCCACGGCGCCTGCGCCAGCAGCCAGGCCAGCGCCACCTGCGCCGGACTCGCGCCACGTGCTGCAGCAATCGTACTGATACGGTCGACCAGCGCCTGGTTGGCACGACGCGCCTCCACTTCGAAACGCGGCACGGTGTTGCGGAAGTCGTTGGCGTCGAAGGTCGTATCGGCGTTGATCGCGCCGGTCAGGAAGCCACGCCCCAGCGGGCTGAACGGCACGAAGCCGATGCCCAGTTCCTGCAGCGTCGGCAGCAGCTCGCGCTCCGGCTCACGCCACCACAGCGAGTACTCGCTCTGCACGGCGGCGACCGGCTGCACCGCATGCGCACGGCGCACTGTGGCGGCACTGGCCTCGGACAGGCCGAAGTGGCCGACCTTGCCTTCGGCGATCAGGTCGCGCACGGTGCCAGCGACATCTTCGATCGGCACGTTGGGATCGACGCGGTGCTGGTAGAACAGGTCGATATGGTCGGTGCGCAGGCGCTTGAGGCTGGCTTCGGCCACCGCACGGATGTTCTCGGGACGGCTGTCCAGCCCGGTATCGACGCGCGCATCCTTGAAGCCGAACTTGGTGGCGATCACCAGCCTGTCGCGGTATGGCGCCAGCGCCTCGCCGAGCAGATCTTCGTTGGTGTAGGGGCCGTACACTTCGGCGGTGTCGAAGAAGGTCACGCCGCGCTCGACGGCGGCGTGCAGCAGAGCGATGCCCTGGCTGCGCTCCACCGGTTGGCCGTAGCCATGGCTCAGGCCCATGCAGCCCAGGCCGAGGGCGGAAACCTTCAGGCCACTGCGGCCGAGTTCACGTGTCTGCATCGTCGTGCTCCAGAGGGGGAGCGCTGACGATACGCCTGCAGCAGGTGAGGATTGAACCGACTGGATGGCAGTCGGTCATGACTGGAATTCATCAATACGCGGGGCCGCTCGCTCGTAGAGTCGAGCTTGCTCGACTCTACAAAACACGCAGATCACCGGATCTCGGAAATCTCCACGCCATCCAGGCCCTGCGACAGGGTGCGGGCATCGCCGCCCTGACTGAGCTTGATGCGCAGGCGCACTTCGTTCTGCGAATCGGCGTAGCGCAGCGCGTCCTCGTAGCTGATCTCGCCAGCCTGGTAAAGCTCGAACAGGCTCTGGTCGAAGGTCTTCATGCCCAGCTGGACCGAATCCTTCATCACTTCCTTCAGCTTGTGGATCTCGCCGTCGCGGATGTAGTCCTGCACCAGCGGCGTGCCCAGCAGGATCTCCATCGCCACCTTGCGCGAACGGCCATCGGGCGACGGCACCAGCTGCTGCGCAACCACACCCTTGAGGTTCAACGACAGGTCCATCAGCAACTGGTTGCGACGGTCTTCCGGGAAGAAGTTGACGATGCGGTCCATCGCCTGGTTGGCGTTGTTGGCATGCAGGGTGCACAGCACCAGGTGGCCGGTTTCCGCGAACGCGATGGCGTGGTCCATGCCCTCGCGGGTACGCACCTCGCCGATCATGATCACGTCCGGCGCCTGGCGCAGGGTGTTCTTCAGCGCTGCTTCCCAGCTGTCGGTATCGATGCCGACCTCGCGCTGGGTGATGATGCAGCCCTCGTGCTTGTGCACGAACTCGATCGGATCTTCGATGGTGATGATGTGGCCGGTCGAGTTCTGGTTGCGGTAGCCGATCATCGCCGCCAGCGAGGTCGATTTACCGGTACCGGTGGCGCCGACGAACAGGATGATGCCGCGCTTGGTCATCGCCAGCGTCTTGATGATCGGCGGCAGGCTCAGTTCTTCCACCGTCGGAATGCGCGTCTCGATACGACGCAGCACCATGCCCACCTGGTTGCGCTGGTAGAAGCAGCTGACACGGAAGCGGCCGACACCGGACAGGCCGATGGCGAAGTTGCACTCGTGGGTCTTCTCGAATTCCTCGCGCTGCGCCGGGGTCATCACGTTCAGCACCAGATCGCGGCTCTGCTGCGGGGTCAGTGGTGTCTGCGTGATCGGCGAGATCTTGCCGTTGACCTTCATCGCCGGCGGCATGCCTGCGGTGATGAACAGGTCCGAGGCGCGCTGGTGCGCCATCAGCTTGAGGAACGATGTGAAATCGATGGTGGTGGCAGTGGTGTTCACGAAAGGCTCCAGGAATCGGTCGGTGGAGGGAACATCGCGGGGACAGCCGCGCCTTGCTGCGCGCTGCCCCGCCATTGCCTCGCCTTACTCGAACAGACGCTTGTCCTTGGCGTACTCGCGGGCCTGGTTGCGGGTGATCAGGCTGCGCTTGACCAGGTCCTGCAGGTGCTGGTCCAGGGTCATCATGCCGTACTGCTGGCCGGTCTGGATGGCCGAATACATCTGCGCCACCTTGTCCTCGCGGATCAGGTTGCGGATGGCCGGGGTGCCGACCATGATTTCCCACGCAGCGGTACGACCGCCGCCGACCTTCTTCAGCAGCGCCTGCGAGATCACTGCACGCAGCGATTCGGACAGCATCGAACGCACCATCGGCTTTTCGCCGGCCGGGAACACGTCAATGATGCGGTCGATGGTCTTGGCGGCCGAACTGGTGTGCAGGGTGCCGAACACCAGGTGGCCGGTTTCCGCCGCGGTCAGCGCCAGACGGATGGTTTCCAGGTCACGAAGTTCGCCGACCAGGATGATGTCCGGATCCTCACGCAGTGCCGAGCGCAGCGCTTCGTTGAAGCCATGCGTGTCGCGGTGCACTTCGCGCTGGTTGATCAGGCACTTCTGCGAGGTGTGCACGAATTCGATCGGATCCTCGACGGTGAGGATGTGGCCGTATTCGTTCTTGTTGATGTAGTCGATCATCGCCGCCAGCGTGGTCGACTTGCCCGAACCGGTCGGGCCAGTGACCAGGATCAGGCCCTGCGGCTGCTGGATCACTTCGCGGAACAGCGGCGGGCAGGCCAGGTCCTCGAGGGTCAGCACCTCGGACGGAATGGTACGGAACACCGCACCGGCGCCGCGGTTCTGGTTGAACGCGTTGACACGGAAGCGCGCCAGGGACGGGATCTCGAAGGAGAAGTCCACTTCGAGGAATTCCTCGTAATCGCGGCGCTGCTTGTCGGACATGATGTCGTACACCAGCGCGTGGACCTGCTTGTGGTCCAGGGCTGGGATATTGATCCGGCGAACGTCGCCGTCCACGCGGATCATCGGCGGCAGGCCTGCAGACAGATGCAGGTCGGACGCTTTGTTCTTTACGGAAAACGCCAACAGCTCGGCGATATCCATGAGCGGCTACTCCCCAATAACGGCTTCGACTGGAAGGATCTTTCCCCGGGCGGCAGTATAGCCTCCTGATTCAACGGAACGCGTTACGTGGCCACTCCCCTGCCCCAGATCCTGAGCAACCTGCATGCCGCCGCCGAGGCCGCTGGCAGGCCCGACCCACGCCTGCTGGCGGTGTCCAAGACCCAGCCGGCCGAGGCCGTGGCCGCGCTGGCCGCACAGGGCCAGCACGCCTTCGGCGAGAACTACGTGCAGGAAGCACTGGCCAAGATGCAGGTGCTGCAGCACCTGGAACTGGAATGGCACCTGATCGGCCACCTGCAGTCGAACAAGGCCGAGGCCGTGGCCAGCCACTTCGACTGGGTACAGAGCGTGGACCGGCCCAAGCTGGTGACCGCACTGGCACGCCATCGCCCGGCCGCGCGCGGCCCGCTGAACGTGCTGGTCCAGGTCAACATCGACGATGAGTCCAGCAAACACGGCTGTGCGCCGGAGGCGGTGGACGCATTGGCCACTGCGATCGCCGCCGAACCCCAGCTGCGCCTGCGTGGCCTGATGGCGATTCCCGCGCCGTGGGCCGAGGCCGAGCGCCGCCGGGATGCATTCGTGCGCATGCGCACACTTTTCCAGTCGCTGGCTGCCCAGCACGCGCATGTCGACACGCTGTCGATGGGCATGAGCAGCGACTACGCCGAGGCCATCGCCGAGGGCGCCACCCTGGTGCGCATCGGCACCGCTCTGTTCGGCGCGCGCCCGCGCCCGGCCTGATATTCCAAGGAGACTTCCATGGCAGTTGATTCCATCACCTTCATCGGCGGCGGCAACATGGCCCGCAGCCTGATCGCCGGCCTGATCCGCCAGGGCGTACCCGCCGCGCACATCCACGTGGCCGAACCGGTGGCCGCATTGCGCGAGTCACTGGCCACCGATTTCGGCGTGCAGGTGCACGACAACGCCGCAGATGCTGCCACACAGGGCAATACCTGGCTGCTGGCGGTGAAGCCGCAGGTACTGCGCGATGTGTGCCAGTCGCTGCAGGCGCTGGCGCAGGCGAACCGGCCGCTGGTGGTGTCCATTGCCGCCGGCATCACCAGCGCCCAGCTGGAACGCTGGCTGGGCGGCAACCTGCCGGTGGTGCGCGCGATGCCAAACACCCCGGCCCTGCTCGGCGCCGGTGTGACCGGGCTGTACGCCACGCCATCAGTGGATGCGCAGCAGCACGCGCGCGCCGAACAGGTACTGTCCAGTGCCGGGCGCACGGTGTGGATCGATAGTGAGGCGCTGATGGATTCGGTGACTGCTGTATCCGGCAGCGGGCCGGCCTATGTGTTCCTGCTGGCCGAAGCGATGGAAGCAGCGGGTATCGCCCAGGGCCTGCCTGCAGAAGCAGCGCGCACGCTGGTGGTGCAGACACTGCTGGGTGCTTCGCGCATGCTCGATGAAGCCGGCGAAAGTCCGGCCGAACTGCGCCGCCGAGTGACCTCGCCGAACGGCACCACCCAGGCGGCGATCCAGAGCTTCCAGGCCGGTGGTTTCGAGGCGCTGGTGGACACGGCGCTGCGCGCCGCGCAGGTGCGTGGGCAGGAGCTGTCTGCGGCGAATGATTGATCCAGGTCGGTGCCGACCAACGGTCGGCAACCACCCACGCTTGTGATCAGTCCGCCAATGTGGCCATGACGAAATCGACGAAGCATTGCAGGCGCGGACGCGGCCGTCGATCCGGCAGGTAGATCAGGTGCATCGGCCGCGGTTCCGGCAGGTAGTCGCGCAGCAGGGGCTTCAACCGCCCTGCCGCAATCTCGCCGGCCAGCAGTGCGGTCGGTTGCAGCACCAGCCCTGCGCCGGCCACGGCGGCCTCACGCAGTGCAACACCATCATTGCAGGTCAGCCGCGCCTCCCAATCCACCTGTTCACCGTTGGCCAGCTGCCAACCATGGCCGCCGCGCCAGGCCAGGTGGCTCAGGCAGTCATGCCCGGCCAGATCCCCAGGGGTGCGCGGCGTGCCACGCCGCCGCAGGTAGGACGGTGCCGCGCACAGGCTCATCGCGTACGGCGGCAACGGCCGCGCCACCACTTCCTGTGACGGCAGCGGCCCAACGCGGATTGCCACGTCGAAGCCGTCCTCGATCAGGTCCACGCGGCGGTTGCTCAGGTCCAGCTCGATGTTCAACTGCGGCTGCGCGCGCAGCAGGCCGGCAAGCTGCGGCGCCAGCACGCAGCTGCCCCAGGTAGTCGGCGCGCTGACCCGCAGCAGGCCACGTGGCTGCACCTGCAGGCCGGCGACATCGGCCTCGGCCTGCTGCACCTGCTCCAGCACCTGCCGGCACCCGGCCAGGTAGGCGCTGCCGGCTTCGGTCAGGCGCTGGCGGCGGGTGTTCCGTTGCAGCAGCGCGGCCCCCAGGTGCGCCTCCAGCTGCTGGATGTACTTGCCCACCATCACCGCCGAAACCTGCAGCTGATTGGCGGCGCCAGTGAAGCTGCCGCGCTCGGCCACCGCGACGAAGGCCTGCATGCAGCGAAGCGTATCCATTGCTAACCCATAGTTAGGAATCTGCGAAGCATACGCCTCTTACCGAACCCAGATGTGAGGGCGCAGACTGCGCTCATCCCCCTCTCGCAAGGAACCGCCATGAAGATTCTCCTTGTGGGTGCCAGCGGCACCCTCGGCCAGGCAGTCGCGCGCCAGCTTGGCCAGCAGCACCAGATCCTGACCGCCGGCCGCAACAGCGGCGAACTGCGCGTCGACCTGACCGACGACGCCAGCGTCGCCGAACTGTTCGCGCGCACCGGCCCGGTCGATGCGGTGATCTCCACCGCCGGCAAGCTGCACTTCGGCCCGCTGCAGGAAATGACGCCCGAGCAGTTCAACATCGGCCTGCAGGACAAACTGCTGGGCCAGGTGCGGCTGGCACTGACCGCGCAGCACCATCTCAGCGCCGGGGGCTCGATCACCCTGACCAGCGGCATCGTCAGCGCACAGCCGATCAGAGATGGCGCCAACGCCACCTCGGTGAATGCCGCGCTGGAAGGCTTCGTGCGTGCCGCTGCGCTGGAACTGCTGCCGCGCGGCCTGCGCATCAACGTGGTCAGCCCGAACCTGCTGATCGAATCGATGGCCGCCTACGGGCCCTACTTCCCCGGCTTTGAAGCGGTGAGCGCACAGCGCGCGGCACTGGCCTTCCAGCGCGCGGTGGAAGGCATCCAGAGCGGCGAGACGATCACGGTCTGGTGATCCGCCGGGCATGGCCCGGCGCTACCCGGAGCCGGGCCCTTTCCCGTGCGTCATTCCCAGCGCATCGGGCCGTCGCCGCGTTCGCCGAGGACGTCCCCCGGGTTGGCCAGGCGACAGTGCTGCAGCGACAGGCAGCCACAGCCGATGCAACCGGTGAGTTCGTCGCGCAGCAGCTGCAGCATGTGAATGCGCTCCTCCAGTTCGGTGCGCCAGCGTGCGGACAGCTTGGCCCAGTCGGACTTGGTCGGTGCGCGGCCCTCGGGCAGGCTTTCAAAAGCGCGGCCAACGGCTTCCAGTGGCATGCCCACCCGCTGCGCCACGCGGATCACGGCCAGCCGGCGCAGCACGTCACGGCTGTAGCGTCGCTGGTTGCCCGAGGTGCGCAGGCTGCTGATCAGCCCCTTGCGCTCATAGAAATGCAGCGCGGAAATGGCCACGCCACTGCGCTGGGATACCTCGCCAACGCTCAGATCCTGGGACACCATTGCTTGACCTCAACTGCAGTTGAGGTGTCATGCTGCTATCTTCGCCGCCAGTTGACAAGCGCGGCCCGCACCTGACCCGTATGACCCCCACTGCCTCTTCCGTCGACGCCAGCACGTCGGCCGACACTTCGATCCTGTCCGCACGCTACCGCGCCACCACCATCGGCATGGTCGCGCTGGTCGCGCTGCACGCCTTCGAGGCCTTGGCGGTGGCAGCAGCGATGCCGACCGTGGCCGAGGCGCTGGATGGCCTGCGCCTGTATGCACTGGCGTTCGGCGGCACCCTGGCCACCAGCGTGATCGGCATGACCCTGGCCGGGCGCTGGGCCGACCGCCAGGGGCCGGCGCGGCCGCTGTGGTATGGGCTGGCCTGCTTCGTGCTGGGCCTCCTGCTGGCCGGCTTCGCGATGCGCATGGGCATGCTGGTTGCGGGCCGACTGCTGCAGGGCCTGGGCGCAGGGGCGATCTCGGTGTCGCTGTATGTGATGGTCGGGCGAAGCTACCCCGAGCACCTGCGGCCAAAGGTATTTGCCGCGTTCTCCGCAGGCTGGGTGGTGCCGTCGATGATCGGCCCGGCACTGAGCGGCCTGATCGTGCAGCACCTCGGTTGGCGTTGGGTGTTCCTGGCGGTGCCGCTGCTGGCGGTCCCGGCCGCGCTGCTGCTGCGCCCGGCACTGGCACGCATGCAGCCCACTGATGCTGCCAGCAGCGACGATGGACGCGGCAACGTGGTGCGCTGGGCCAGCGGTGCTTCGTTGGCGGCCCTGCTGCTGTACTTCGGTGGCCAGCAACGCGGCGTGCCGGCCCTGCTCTGCATCGGCGTGGCGCTGCTGGCGCTGCTGTTCTGCGTGCACCGCCTGTTGCCAGCCGGCACGTTGCTGCTGCGCCGCGGCCTGCCCAGCGTGATCGCCCTGCGCGGCATCGCTGCAGCAGCATTCTTCGCCTGCGAGGCCTACCTGCCACTGCTGTTGCAGCGCGAGCGCGGACTCTCGCCCAGCTGGGCCGGTGCCGTGCTCAGCCTCGGTGCGCTGGGCTGGTTCGCGGGCTCCTGGCTGCAGGGCCATCAACAGCGCGGATGGTCGCGCCAGCAGCTGCTGCGCGTGGGCACGCCGCTGATGACGATCGGTATCGCCGCCACCCTGGCGGTGCTGTTCAATGCGGTGCCGTTGCCGGTCGCACTGGTCGGCTGGGCGTTGACCGGCTTCGGCATGGGCATGATCTACGCCAGCCTGTCGGTGCTGACGCTTTCGCTGTCGGCGCCGCATGAGCAGGGCGCCAACACCTCGGCGCTGCAGCTGAGCGAAGCGTTGTCGGTGACCACCGCACTGGCGGTGTCCGGTGCGCTGTTCGCGTTGTTCGTGGAAACCGCACCACACACCGGCTACTTGCTGTGCCTGGTGATTACCTTCGGCCTGGCACTGCTGGCCACGGTGATCGCGCGGCGGGTGTAGCGCCGCCGGACGGATTCCGCCGGGCATGGCCCGGCGACCTCAGCGGTCAGGGTCTCACGCCGGTCCCCACATCATCGACGTCGCGATGCAGGATGCGCCGCACCTCCAGCACCGCCTGCGGGGTTTCCTGCACGCTGTGGCCGGAAATGATCACCTTCTCGGACAATGCACCCGGCAGGTGCGCGCTCCAGTACGGCACCAGCCCATCATCGGACTTCTCCACCGGCAGCTCCGGCTTGCGCTGGGCGATGATCGAGTGGTACTTCAGGCCGGCTTCAATCGGCAGCTGCGCGGCGGCCTTCACGAACGGGTCGCTGGCCTTGAGGTTGTCGATGCTGTTGGGAATCTTCGGCTTGGCGGTACCGTCGACCTGCTGCTCGGCCTGCGCCAGCGCCAGGAACACATCCTCGAACTTGCCGAGGATGGTCAGCGGCAACCGCACCAGGCGACCGATCAGGCGCCCGACCTTGTTGCCTGCGATGTCGGTGCCCTGGTGCGGGGCAGCGATGAAGATCGCACGCTCCACGTTCGGCTGTGCCTTGAAATGCAGCAGCGGCCCCAGCTTGTTCTGCACCCGCTTCAACCGTTCACCCTTCAGATCGTAGTTGGCCAGCAGGTCGTTCCACAGTACATCGCCGGAATCGCTCACCAGCAGCCGCGCCAGTACGCCACCCATGCTGTGGCCGATGTAGACCATGTCCTTCGACGCACGCGTGCTGCCATTGGGATCAAAATGCTTCAGCGTGTCGTTGAACGCGTTGGCGATCTCGTACCGGTTCAACGCGATCGGCGCATTGGTCGGGTAGTAGACCTGCCACACCTGGAACTGCTGGCGCAGCTCGGGATCACCCATGATTTCGTTGGCCAGGTTCACCCACGCTTCCGGGCTGCTGGCCAGGCCGTGCAGCATGAAGATGATGCGGCGGTTCGGATCCCACGGCTGCATCAGGTAGATGTGCGGCTCGCCGATGCCCTCGCTCATGCCGAACAGGGTGCGCAGCGACTGCCGGGCGAAGCCACTCTGCGCCAGCCACAGGCCGTAGGCGGCAGTGAAGTTGCCGGCCAGCGGCACCTGCTCGCCGTGCAGGGTGATGCGCTCGGTGGCTTCCGGCGAATAGGCATCGAGCTCGACCCGGCGCGTGCGCATCACGTCTTCCAGGCTGCTGCCTTCGAACCGCAGCAGCGCAGTGACGTTGATTGAGGACATCTCACTGAACTCGGGCACCGAATCGTCATGGCGATGGCGGCGGCCACGACGCTCGTCGTTCTCGTCGTCCTGCGTGGTTTCGGCCTTCGGGCCATCCGGCGCGATCACCGGTGCGACCAGCTTCGGCGGATCCATCACCATCACCAGCTCGGCACCGAAGCCATCGCGGCGATAGGTGCTGCGCAGGCCGACAAAGCTGACGGTGCCGGCCGGAACCAGCTGCGCGGGAATGCTCTTCAGACCCAGCTGCTGGTAGTTGGACGCCAGCGACCAGCTGCCAACCGTGATCGGCTTCGTATAGTCCTCGCCGGCCAGTGCAGCGGCACGCGCGCGCACGAACAACACCACTGCCGCCTTTTCGGCCGCGTAGTTGTAGTAGTCACGCACCTGTGTCTGCCGGTCCTCGAAGGCACGATCGGACGGCGAGCGGCCGCTGTAGAACAGGTACGCATACGCATAGCGCGCGGCCTCCAGCCACGCATCCAGCGCCGCATCGCTCATCGGCGGATCACCGGCAGCGGTCTTCTTCGGCGTCAGCGCCAGCGCGGCCTTCACCCACAACTCGGACAATGCTGACAGGCGCTGTTCGACGTTGAGGTCGTCGGTCATCAGCAGTGTGCTGCGGCAGACCAGGAAGTCCTTCTCGCACTGCGATTCGTCCAGGCCCGCTGCGCTGAGCGTTTCACGCGCGGCCGGGCTGAGCTTGCCGGTGTTGAGCACATCCGCGCGCTTGTTGACCAGCGAATCGCTGGACTTGACCTGCTTGACGGTGACCATCGCGCAGCCGCTGCTTCCCAGCAGCAGGAAGGCGGCGAACAACACCGGCAGCAGGCGCTGCCAGCGGGTCAGAAAGAGTTGGGTCATTACTGCGGGTCCTGCTCGGTGCCGGGCACGCCCTGGCGGATTACGGTGGAGAAATTGGCGCCATCACCGAGATCCAGCGCGCGCTGGGTGATGCGGCCCTTGGCATGCAGTTCGGTGTACGGCACACCCGGCGTGAGCGCACCGACCTCCTGCGCGTACTCGGCCAGATAACCGGACAGCAGCAGGCGGTAATCCAGCGGTAGGCGCGGTGCGATATGCCGGGCCAGGTCGAAGACGATGGTCGTGCAGTTGCTGGTCAGCGTGTTGTAGAAGCCCGGCTTCGCATCCAGCTCGCGCGCCTGCGCGATATACGCAGCGAACAGTTCCTTCAGCTGCGCGCGGTCCATGCCGTGCAGGCGGTACAGGTAGACATCTTCGCCACGGGCGTTGGTGCGGGTGCGGATGATGTCGGTCTCCTCCGAAGCCACCAGAGTCATCTCGAACTTGCGGAAGAAGCCGCCCAGAGCGGAGAACGACTCACCGCGCTCCTTGCGGATCTCCAGCGAAAACACCACGTGGCGTCCATCCTCGAAGCCGAACGAGATCAGGGTGTGGGCGATCGCCGGGCCCATCCAGTACGACAGCACCAGGTCGGCCGAGCGCAGCTGGTCCAGGTCGTATTCGCGGCGCACCCAATGCGCGTCGTAGTCGGTTTCGCTGCGCCAGGTGAAGTCACGCACGTTGTCCAGCACCACGTGGCGCCCGTCGAAGGCCACCACGTGCAGGCGTTGGGCCACGTCATCGGCCCACACGCGGTCCTGGCGCGGGGTCAGCAGCAGCCACCACAGGCCGGCCAGTGCCAGCGATGCCCCGAAGGCCAGGCCCAGTCGGCGCGAGGCACGGCCCCGCGCGACCCGCCACGATGCCCACAGCGCAACCAGCAGCCACAGCACGGCCACGCCGTTGGCCAGCCAACCCGGCCCCGGCAACTGGTAGGCCAGCAGCCCGCTCACCCACAGCGCCAGCAGCACCATGGCACTTCCTGTCATCCAACGTCCTGCGGCTTTCACTGGCATCCTGTCGCGGTCTCGAAGCCGCATAGTTAGCCACAAGCGGGTTCACCGTGGCATCTACGGTCCGTTCAGGCAGGCTGGCGCAGCGTCGGCAGCGGCCCTGCGGTCGCGTTCCATCCCCGAGGAGAAACCATGGGCATCACTTCCGTGGCCGGCGTTCCGGTCCAACCCCGGCACCGCGCCAGCTGTCATTGCGGCACGGTCGAACTGCTGCTGGACCTGCCGGACGGTATTGTCGAACCTCGCCGCTGCGACTGCTCGATGTGCCGGCGCCGCGGCGCCATTGCCGCCAGCGTCACCCGCCAGGGCCTGCAGGTGGTACGTGGGCAGGACCACCTGCAGCTGTACCAGTTCAACACCCATGTGGCCGAGCACTATTTCTGCGGTATCTGCGGCATCTACACCCACCACCGGCGGCGCTCCAACCCCGACCAGTACGGCTACAACGTGGCCTGCCTGGAGGGCATCGACCCGTTCGCGCTGGGCGTGATACCGGTCAACGACGGGGTCAACCACCCGGCCGACCGCCGCACCTAGTGGCGGGTGCGCCGAGGCGGTGCGGCGACCTTCTGCCACGGTGCCATGCCACTGCGCCCGGCGCGCACCGGGCGCTTCAGCCAGGGCCGTCGCGGCGCGGCCTGGGGCTGCGCTTCAACCGGGGCAGGTAACGGCCTGCGGCCAGGCCAGAGATGGTCGAGCAGCCACATGGCGGGTCTCCGCGGGGGACGGGGACCTGTACGCTAGCGATGCCTGGGCAAAGAACCGGTGAGGGCCCTGCGGCAGTCAGATGACAACCGCGGCCCACTCTCAGTGCTGCAGCCGTGATCGTCCCAGACGGCGTACCAGCACGAAGAACAACGGCACCAGCACCACCGCCAGCACAGTGCCGGAGAGCATGCCGCCGATCACGCTCATGCCGATTTCACGGCGGCTGACCGCGCCGGCGCCGGTGGCCAACGCCAGCGGGATGACGCCTGCCACGAAGGCCAGCGAGGTCATCACGATCGGCCGCAGGCGCAGGCGCGCACCCTGCAGTGCCGCTTCCACCGCTGAACTGCCGGCGCGGTAGCGTGCTTCGGCGAACTCCACGATCAGGATCGCGTTCTTTGCCGACAATCCAATCGTGGTCAGCAATCCCACCTGGAAGTAGATGTCATTGACGAAGCCCGCAGCCGTGGTCGCCAGTACCGTACCGATCACGCCCAGCGGAATCACCAGCACCACCGCCACCGGAACCGTCCAGCTCTCGTAGAGCGCGGCCAGGCACAGGAAGATGAAAGCAATCGAAGCGGCGTACAGGTACAGCGTCTGGTTGCTGGCCAGTTGTTCCTGATAGGACAGCCCGCTCCATTGCAGATCGAACCCGGGTTGATCGGCCACCAGCGCCTGCATGCGCTGCATCGCTTCACCCGAGCTGCGCCCCTCGGCCGCGCTGCCCTGGATCTGCATCGCCGGCAGGCCGTTGAAACGCTGCTGCAGCTGCGGCCCACGCGCCCAGTGGCTGCTGGCAAAGCTGCCGAACGAAGCCATCTGGCCGTTGCCGCCGCGCACGTACCACTGGCCGATGTCGTCGGGCACGCTGCGGTAAGGCTGGTCGCCCTGCATGTAGACACGCTTGACCCGGCCGCGATCCAGGAAATCATTGATGTAGCTGCCACCCCAGGCGGCAGACAGCGTGGAATTGATGTCGGCCTGTGCCAAGCCCAGCGCGCTGGCCTGGGCGTGGTCGATGTCCAGCCGCAGCTCGGCCTTGTCGCCCAGCCCGTTCAATCGCACCGAGGTCAGCCCGTCGTCTTCGCCGGCCGCGCGCACCACCTGCTCCTGCGCGGCCTGCAACGCCACGCGTCCGGCCGCGCTGGTGTCCTGCAGCCACAGTTCGAAACCGCTGGACTGCCCGAGGCCGCGCACTGCCGGCGGCGCCAGCACGTTGACCTTGGCATCGGGCAGCTTGCGGAAATAGGCATTGGCGCGCGCGATGATCGCCGCTGCGGTGTTGTCGCCCTTGCGCTCGTCCCAGGGCTTGAGTGCCAGGAAGCCCTGCCCCGCATTCTGGCCGGTACCGGCGTTGTTACGACCGACCACCACGAACACCACGTCCAGGTTCTGCTTCTCGTGCTCCGTGAAGTAACGGCTGATCTGCTCGCCCAGCGCCTCGGTGCGCGCCATCGGCGTGCCTTCCGGCGTGGAGAACTGGAAGGTCACCTGGCCCTGGTCCTCCACCGGCAGGAAGCCGGTGGGCATGCGTGCGTACAAGGCAATCATGGCGATCACCAGCAGCAGGTAGAACGCCATCCAGCGCCGCGGACGTGACACCACGCCACCGAGCTTGCCCTGGTAGGCCGACTGGCTGCGTTCGACGCCACGGTTGAACGCGGTGAAGAAGCGCCCCGGTGGCTTCTGCGCCGACGAGGGCTTGAGCAGGGTCGCGCACAACGCCGGTGTCAGGGTCAGCGCGACCAGCGCCGACAGCGCCATGGCCGATGCAATCGTGATCGAGAACTGCCGATAGATGATGCCGGTGGAGCCACCGAACAGCGCCATCGGCAGGAACACCGCACCGAGCACCACGGTGATCCCGATCAGTGCACCGGTGATCTCGCCCATCGACTTCTCGGTTGCCTCGCGTGGCGGCAGGTGCTCTTCGTGGATGATGCGTTCCACGTTCTCCACCACCACGATCGCGTCATCGACCAGCAGGCCGATCGCCAGCACCATCGCGAACAGGGTCAGTGTGTTGATGGTGAATCCGGCAACGGCCAGCACGCCGAAGGTGCCCAGCAGCACCACCGGCACGGTGATCGCCGGGATCAGCGTGGCACGCAGGTTCTGCAGGAACAGGAACATCACCACCACCACCAGCACGATGGCTTCGATGAGGGTATGGATGACTCCCTCGATCGAGACCCGCACGAACGGTGTGCTGTCACGCGGGTAGGCCACCTGCAGGCCGGGCGGGAAAGTCGGCCGCAACCGTTCAATCTCCGCGCGTACCGCGTCGGCAGTGGCCAATGCGTTCGCGCCGGAGGCCAGGGTCACCGAGAAGCCAGCCGCCGGATAACCGTTGAGATAGCTGCTGGTCTGGTAGTTCTCCGCGCCGATCTCGACCCGCGCGACGTCGCCCAGCAGAACCGCCGCGCCATTGGGCAACGTGCGCAGGATGATCGCGCGGAACTGCTCGGGGGTCTGCAGGCGCGACTGCGCGGTCACCGTAGCGTTGAGACTCTGCGTCGGGCTGGACGGCATCGCCCCGAGTTCGCCGGCCGTCACCTGGGTGTTCTGCGCCTGGATCGCGCTGCGCACGTCCGATGGCATCAGGTCGTAGGCGCGCAGCTTGTGCGGGTCCAGCCACACGCGCATCGCGTAGGCCGAGCCGAACACGTTGATCTCGCCGACACCGGGAATGCGGCTGATCGGGTCCTGCACGTTGCTGACCAGGAAATCGGAAACATCCACCCGCTCCATGCGCCGGCTGGTGTCGTACAGCGAGACCACCATCAGCGAATCGCCCTGCGACTTCGCGACCGTCACACCCTGCTGCTGCACTTCCTGCGGCAGGCGGTTGATGGCCTGGTTGACGCTGTTCTGCACCTGTACCTGGGCGATATCGGGGTTGGCGCTCTGGTCGAAGGTGACCGTGATCCGCGCCTGCCCGGACGAGGAACTGGTGGACGAGAAATACAGCAGATGGTCGATACCCTTGATCTGCTGCTCGATCACCTGGGTGACGCTGTCTTCCACCGTCTGCGCCGAGGCCCCGGTGTAATTGGCGGTGATGTTGACCTGCGGCGGTGCGATGTCCGGGTACTGCTCCACCGGCAGCTGGGTCACCGAGATGGTGCCGAAGGCCATGATGCAGATCGCCAGGACCCAGGCGAATACCGGGCGATGGATGAAGAAGCGCGGCAGCATGCGCTCAGTCCTTCGCGGTGGAAGCTGGCGCAGGCTTCACCCGCACCGTCATGCCATCGGCCAGGCCCTGCGCGCCGGCTACCACCACCTGCTCGCCGGCAGCCAAGCCATCGAGCACCAGCCACTGGTCGCCGATCGCACGCGCGGTGCGGAACAGCCGCAGCCGTGCCTTGCCGTCCTTGTCCACCAGCCATGCCTGCGCCTCACCCTTGGGGCTGCGATCCACCGCAGCCTGTGGCACCAGCAGCGCCTGCTGGCGGGTCCCCTGCCCCACCAGCGCGCGCACGTACATGCCTGGCAGCAGTTGCCCATCGGGGTTGGGGAAACGCGCACGCAGGGTGATGCTGCCGGTTTCCTGCTGCACATCGATGTCGGCGAACTCCAGCGTCCCCGGCAACGGGTAGTCGGTGCCATCGGACAGGCGCAGCCGTACCGGCGCAGTATCGGCCTGCACGCCACCGTCGGCGATGGCGCGGCGTAGTGCCAGATACTCATTGCTGGACTGGGTGATGTCCACGTTCATCGGGTCCATCTGCTGCACCCGTGCCAGTGGATCGGCCTGGCCGGAGGTAACCAGCGCACCCGGCGTGAACAGCGCGCGGCCGATGCGGCCTGCGATCGGCGAGGTCACCGTGGCAAACCCCAGCCGTGTGCTGGCCGTGTCACGCGCGGCCTGTGCGGCCTGCGCGGCGGCGGCGGCCTGCTGGTCGCCGGCCACCGCATCATCCACGTCCTGGCGCGCGGCCAGCTGGTCCTTGCCCAGCGCCTGCATGCGCTGCGCCCGCAGGCGCGCGGTCACCGCAGCGGCCTCGGCAGTTTTCAGGTTGGCCCGCGCCTCGTTCAGCGCAGCCTGGTACAGCGCGGGCTCGATCTGGAACAGCGGCTGCCCGGCCTTCACCCACTGGCCCTGCTCGAACAGGCGCTTCACCAGCACGCCATCGACCTGCGGGCGCACATCCGATTCCTGCGAGGCGACGCTGCGCCCGGGCAGTTCCTGCTGCAGTGCCAGCTGCTGACTGCGCAGGGTCAGCACGGTCACCTCCGGTGCCGTGGCGCCCGGCTTGGGCGCGTCCTTGCCGCAGGCGCTGAGCAGGCCGGCCAGGGCAAGCGCCAGCAGCGGCAGGCCCGCGGTTCGCGGCAGCCGCCAGGCGCGGTACGGACGGGAGGGGTTCGGAAGGATCATCGGCTGCAGGTTCCACGCGTGGGGGAGCGTTCGGCGCCGAATATAGAAGACGCGGCGGCACGATCCTGCTAAATCACGCATGAAACATTTTTCATTTGCAGTCGCTGCCCACGATTGCGAGGATGCCCCTGTCCCACTCTGCACACTGGCCCATGCCGCGCGTACTCACCATCGAGGACGATCTTGTCACCGCAGAGGAAATCGCCACTGAACTGCGCAGCCACGGCTTCGACGTGGACCTGGCCAGCGACGGCGGCCGTGGCCTGGCGCTGGCACGTGCAGGCGACTACGCGGTGATCACCCTGGACCGCATGCTGCCCGGCATCGACGGGCTGGCCCTGGTCACCACGCTGCGCCGCGAAGGCATCACCACGCCGGTGCTGATGATCAGCGCGCTGTCGGACGTGGATGAACGCGTGCGTGGCCTGCGCGCAGGTGGCGACGACTACCTGACCAAGCCCTTCGCCTCCGATGAGATGGCTGCACGCGTGGAAGTGCTGATCCGGCGCCAGGGCCCGACTGGCGCCATCGACAACGTACTGCGCGCCGGTGACCTGGAACTGGACCTGATGACCCGTTCGGCGCGACGCGGCGGGCATGAAATCGCGCTGCTGCCGACCGAGTTCAAGCTGCTCGAATTCCTGGTGCGCAACGCCGGCCAAGTGGTCACCCGCACCATGTTGTTCCAGGAAGTCTGGGGCTACCACTTCGATCCGGGCACCAACCTGATCGACGTGCATATCGGCCGCGTGCGCAAACGCATCGAACAACCCGGCCGGCCGCAGCCGATCCTGACCGTACGTGGAACCGGCTATGTCTTCGACGCGCAATCCTGACCATTGGCGCTCGTCCAGCAGCCGCCTGCTGGGCCTGTACTGCATCCTGTTCGTGGCCTGGTCCAGCCTGCTGCTGGGGGTGATGTACTGGCGCATCTCGGACTACCTGAACGACCTGACCGAATCGGGCCTGCAGCAGCGCGCCCATCTGTTCATGAGCTTCGACGGGCCGGCGCTGGATGACGCGCTGCGTGACAGCCAGCGCTTCGACCTGCACCAGGTGTATACGTACGGGCTGTTCGACAAGGCCGGCGTGGCGATGGCGGGCCCGCTGACGGCCATCCCCGAAGGACTGCCGCTGGATGGCAACTCGCATCAGGTAGCGGGTTGGACGCTGGTCGATGGCCGCCACGAGAGCGGTGGCAGCGCGCTCGGCGTGGTGACCCGGGATGGCCGGACACTGGTGTTCGTGCGCCAGAACGGCAAGCTGATGGCGGTCAACAGCATCATCCTCGATGCATTGCTGTGGGGCGTGTCACTGACCGTCATCCCCGGGCTGGTGGGCTGGCATCTGCTGCGTCGGCGCCCATTGAAGCGGATCCAACAGATCGAAGCGGCCACCAACCGCATCATTGCCGGCGACCTCGGCCAGCGCCTGCCGGTGTCCAACCGCCGCGATGAAATCGACCGGCTGTCGAGCATCGTCAACGCGATGCTGGAACGCATCGAACAGCTGATGACCGAGGTCAAAGGCGTGTGCGACAGCATCGCGCATGACCTGCGTACACCGCTCACGCGCCTGCGTGCACACCTCTACCGCATGCGCGTGGGCCTGGACGAACACGACCCGCATGCGGACCCGCTGGACAAGGCGCTGGCGGAGACCGACATGCTGATGGCGCGCTTCGCCGCCCTGCTGCGCGTGTCCGAGCTGGAAAGCCACCAGCGCCGTTCGGCCTTCGACGAGGTCGACATCGCCGACCTGCTGCAGGAGCTGCACCAGTTCTACCTGCCGTTGGCCGAAGAGAAGCAACAGGATCTGCAGCTGCAGGTGGCGCCGCAGATCGGCATGCTGCGCGGTGATCGCGAACTGCTGTTCGAAGCGGTCGCCAACCTGCTGTCCAACGCCCTGCAGTTCACGCCTGCGCACGGGCGCATCCTGCTGCGCGCGGTGGAGGACCACGGCGCGCCCCGGATCGATGTGATCGACAACGGGCCGGGCATCCCGCCGCAGGACCGCACCTTGATCTACCAGCGCTTCTTCCGCGGCAGCAGCAGTGCCGGGCAAGGGCCCGGCTTTGGCCTGGGGCTGTCGATCGTGGCCGCCATTGCCGGTCTGCACGGCTTCCGTGTCCGCGCCGGCAGCGCCCCCGACGGCGGCGCCTGGATGAGCATCCGCGGCGCCGCAGACGGCCTGCCCTGAAGCGGGCTCATCACTGGCAAGTGCATTTGGGAATCATTTGTATTTGAGGACGAGCATCCGGATAATCCGCCGTCACCGCCCTTCCCGGATCATTCCCGATGCCCGCCCTGCCGTCGCGTCCGCTGCTGTACACGCTCGCCCTGCCCACCTTGCTGGCCTCGGCCCTCGCCCAGGCCCAGGACAACCCGGCGGCGCGCACCCTGGACAAGGTAACGGTGGTGGCCGAGCGGGCCAGCACTGCGACCAAGACCGACACCGCCCTGACCGAGACGCCGCAGGCGATCAGCGTGGTCACCCAGCAGCTGTTCACCGATCGCGGCGCACACAACATGCAGGAAGTGCTGCGCTACAGCGCCGGCGTCACCGCCGATGCCTGGGGCCTGGATACCCGCAACGATGCCACCTCGGTGCGCGGGCTGGACCCGGTGCAGTACCAGGATGGCCTGCGCCGCAGCTACGGTTTCAGTCCCCTCGCCCGCCCGGAGATCTACGGCCTGGAACGGGTGGAAGTGCTGCGCGGCCCGTCCTCGGTGCTGTACGGTGCCGGCGCCACAGGCGGCATCATCAATGCGATGAGCAAGCGCCCGACCTTCGGCGCCCTCAACGGCGAGGTCGGCGTGCAGCTCGGCAGTTTCGACCGCAGGCAGCTGCAGGGTGACATCAGCGGCGCATTGAACGATGCCGGCACGCTTGCCGGCCGCTTCGTCGGGCTGGTGCGCGAATCGAACATGCAGACCGATGTATTGAAGGATGACCGCGTCTACCTGGCACCGTCGATCAGCTGGCGCGGCGAACGCAGCACCTTGACCCTGCTGGCCAGCTACCAGCATGACAAGACCGGCTCCAGCCAGCAGTTCCTGCCGCTGGCCGCGACCCTGCTGGCCCCGCCCGGACGCCGCCTCGACCCGTCCACCTTCATCGGCGATCCCGGCTTCGATCGCATCGACTCGCGTGTGTACAGCCTGACCGCGCTGTTCGACCACAGCTTCAACGACATGCTCAGCCTGCGCTCGGCAGTGCGTTACATCGATGGCAGGACCACCCTGCAGCAGATGTACGTGGACAGCTACAGCAATCCGACCAACCCCTTCATCGACGCCGAGCGGCGCGTGGTCAACCGCACCGCCTACGGCACCCGCCCCGACGTGCAGATCTTCAGCGCCGACAATGCACTGCAGTTCGACTTCGCCACCGGTGCCTTCCAGCATCTGCTGCTGGCCGGCGTGGACTACAGCCAGTACAAGGAGCAGCTGCAGCGGCTGGACGCCACCGGCACGCCGATCGACATCTACAACCCGGTATCGGTCGCACCGATCGTGCGTGGCTGGGATCGTCAGCCGGACCAGACCTCCACCCAGCTGGGTGTCTATGTGCAGGACCAGATCCGTTGGGCCGACCGTGTCTCGCTGGTGCTGGGCGCGCGCCGCGACCATGCCCGCTCGAAGACGGAAGGCCAGCCCAGCCAGACCGACAACGCCACCACCTATCGCGCCGGGCTGATCGGCGAACTGGGTGCGGGCGTTTCGCCCTACCTGAGCTACAGCGAATCGTTCCTGCCAGTGTCGGGGCAGGATCTGTTCGGCAGCGCCTTCAAGCCGATGCGCGGCCGCCAGTCCGAGGCCGGCATCAAGTGGCAACCCGCGCGCAACCTGCTGCTGACGCTGGCGGCGTACCGCATCACCGAAACCAATCGCCAGACCAACGATCCGGACAATGTGTTGAATGTGGTGCAGACCGGCCAGATCCGCTCCAAGGGCGTGGAGCTGGAAGGCCAGTTCCAGTTTTCCAACGACCTGACGGTTACCGCCGCCGTTGCGCGCAACGAGGCTGAGGTCAGCCGCAGCAATTTCGCATTGGAAGTGGGCCAGCGCCTCAACGACACCCCGCAGGACCTGGCCTCGGCCTGGGTGTCGAAGGGTTTCCAGCTGGATGATGCCGCACGCCTGCGGCTGGGCCTGGGCGTGCGCCATGTGGGCAATACGGTGTCGCTGGGCAATGGCGGGCGCATCATCACTCCGAGCTACACGCTGGCCGATGCATTGATGGAAGTGCAGGTGACCGACTGGACGATGGCGTTGAACATCACCAACCTCACCGGCAAGCGCTACTACGCGCCGTGCCGCACCTTTGGCGACTGCTTCGCCGGCTACCCGCGCGTGGTGAGCGGCACCATCAGCTATCGGTTCTGATGGCGACCAGCGCGGGCCGCCGCAGCAGCAGGTGCAACAGCACAGCGCAGGCGGCGGTCAGGTCCCGGCGCGTTGGCCTGGCGCACGCCTGCAGGTGTAATCGACGATGCCGTTGCGCATCTGCTCCGCAGCGCTCAGGACCAGCTGATCCACCGGATCAGCGCGCGGCCGCGGCATCCAGGAAATTGCGCAGCACCGGCGACGGTGCTTCCGGCCGCGTGCAGAACTGCAGCGCGAAGCGCGCTGCTTCATCGGCCAACAGCCGATAGACGATTTCCTGCGAACGGAAACTGGCCATGCTGGCCGGCACGATCGCCACGCCGGCGTCAACCGCCACCAGCGACAGCACCGCGTGCATGCCATGCGCTTCCTGCACCACGCGCGGGGTGAATCCTGCCGCGGTGCACAGGCCCAGCACCTGCGCATGAAAGCCGATGCCCTCGCCCGCCGGCCATGAAACGAACAGCTCATCGGCGAGCATCGCCACACTGACCTGTGGTGCGTCGGCCAGCGCATGTGCACGCGGCAGCGCAATCGCGAGGCGGTCGTGGTCGAAGTCGTGAAGTACCAGCTCGGCCGCGGGAATCGGTGGAATCAGCACGCCGACATCGATGCGCTGCTCACGCAGCCACAGCTGCTGCTGGCGCGAGGTCGCTTCCTGCAGATGCAGCTGCACCTGCGGGTACTGCTGGCGGAAGCGGCGGATCAGGCCTGGCAGGCGGCCATACAGCGCACTACCCACATGGCCCACGCGCAGGCTGCCAGACTGCCCGGCGGCGGCTTCGCGCGTGCGCTGCAATGCCTGCTCGGCCTGCCGCAGCGTTGCCCGCGCCTCAACCAGCAAGGTCTGCCCGGCCGTGGTCAGGCCCAGGGTACGATTGCCGCGCACGATCAGTTCACTGCCCAGTTCGTCTTCCAGCCGCCGGATCGCCGCCGTCAGCGGTGGCTGCGACATGTGCAGGCGGGCCGCGGCGCGGTGGAAGTGCAGCTCTTCGGCCACGGCCACGAACTGGCGAAGCAGGCGCAGGTCGATCATCTCGATGCAGGCAGTGGGAACCCGCCTAGAGTACGCCTTCAGCCGCGCACGTCGACGCTGGCGCGGGCGATGGCCGGCCACTGCAGGGCCACCGACTCGATGCTGTCGGCACTGACCGCGCGCAGATCCCGCGGATACGCCACATGCTCGGCCTCCTGCAGGCGCAGTGCGTGGAACTGGCCATTGCTTGCGCGCAGCACCCATCCGCCGTCCTGGCAGCGCGTGGACGCCAGATAGGCCACGCCCTGTGCGACCGCGTCCGGATGCAGCTCGTCGGGCTCGCCGTCGACGCCCCACATGCGGGTCTTCGCCACCGGCGAAACGGCGTTGGCCACGATACCGTGCTCGGCGCCTTCCAGTGCCAGCACATTGACCAGGCCAAGCGCGGCCAGCTTGCCCATCGCGTAAGCGGACAGCCCGCGCTGTGCGTACTGCGGATACAGCGCGCGATCGGACGTGGTGATGACGATGCGCCCACCGCCCGCCGCGCGCATCGCCGGCCACGCCGTCTGCGCCAGCCACAGCGGCGTCTTCGCGGCCAGGCACAGCATCTGCTCCAGCGCCTCGTCCTCGATCGCTTCCAGCGTCTGGTACTCGACCCAGCCGGCGTTGTGGATCAGGAAATCGATACGGCCGTGCTGCTGCAGCAGATCCTGCACCAGCCCGTGGCAACCCGCGCGATGGTCGATGGGATCACTGACGGCCTGCACCGATAGCCCCCGCGCCTGCAACGCTTCGGCACTGTGCTGGATGCGCAGCGGATCGGTACCACGGCCATCGGTGCCGGCACCGACGTCATGCATCACCACATGCGCGCCACGCTCGGCCAGCAGGCGACTGTAGGCCAGGCCCAGTCCACCGGCGGCGCCGGTCACCAGGCCCACCTGGCCTTCGAAGGAAATACGCGAGATCGGCTTCATCCGCACAGCTTCAACCAAACACGCGGGCCGCAGCCAATACCGTTCGCCGCCCTCCACGATACGCGCACGCTATCGTCGAAAAGGGGACGGAGAGGATTAAGGCGTTTCAGGCACAGTGTGGCAAGTTACGGCTTGATCCCCTCCGCCCCCTTTTTCGCTCAGCGGCTGAAGCGGCGCGCGCCTGCCACGCAGATCACCGCGACCACGGTCACCAGCACCATGCTGAGGCTGACCGATTCGTGCAGCAGCAGCGCAGCCAGGGCCAGGCCGAAGAACGGTTGCAGCAGCTGCAGTTGGCCAACCGCGGCAATCCCGCCCTGGGCCAGCCCGCGATACCAGAACAGGAAACCGATCAGCATGCTGAACACCGCCACGTAGCCCAGTGCCCACCACGCCGAAGCACCGACTGCCGCGAACGAGGCCGGGCGCATCAGCACCGCCAACGGCAGCATCACCGGCAGTGCCAGCAGCAGCGCCCAACTGATCACCTGCCAACCCCCAAGGTGACGGGCAAGCCGACCACCTTCGGCATAGCCGAGCCCACACACCACGATTGCCGCCAGCATCAGCAGGTCAGCCTGAAGCGAGGCCTCGATGCCGTTGCGTACCGCATAGCCGACCACGCAGGCACTGCCCAGCAGCGAGAACAACCAGAATGCGGGACGCGGCCGATCGCCACCGCGCAGTACACCGAACACAGCAGTACTCAGCGGCAGCAGGCCGAGGAACACGATGGTGTGTGCCGATGAAGCGTGGCGAAGGGCCAGTGCGGTCAGCAGTGGAAAGCCGACCACCACGCCGAAACTGACCACGGCCAGGCCCGCCAGATCGGTGCGCTGCGGACGCGGCTGGCGCAGCAGCAGCAACAGGCTGACGCCAAGCACGGCGGCGATGGTGGCACGCGCAGCGGTGACGAATCCGGCGTCCAGCTCCAGCACTGCCAGGCGGGTTGCCGGCAACGAGCCCGCGAAAATCACCACGCCGATGAAGCCATTGATCCAACCACTCGCCGACCGTTCCACGCCTGTACTCCTGTCGTGCCGGGCAGCACCCGGCGGGATCTCCATGGAAGCACCCGAGACTGCGCGGCCCCAGCTACAATCCAGTACAGTCGCAAGTAACTGTACTGCCCACACTTCCACTACAGTCCGCCATGCCACGCCCCCTCACCCGCATCGAATCCGTCATCCAGGCGGTGCGCACCCGCATCAGCGCGCGCATCGATGGCCCCGGCTCGCGCCTGCCCTCGGTCCGTGCACAGGCCAGCGCCATGGGGGTTTCCGTCTCCACCGTGGTCGAGGCCTATGAGCGCCTGGCCGCCGAGGGTGTGATCAGCGCGCGCGCGGGCTCGGGCTTCTACGTCAGCGGGCCTGCTGCACCACTCGCCCTTGCCGAAATGGAGCCCCGGCTGGATCGCGCGGTGGACCCGCTGTGGGTGTCGCGGCAATCGCTGGAAACACCGGCCGGCCATCTCAAACCGGGCTGTGGCTGGATGCCCAGCGATTGGCTGTACCACGACGGCATGCGTCGTGGCCTGCGCCGGCTTGCGCGCGCCGATGCGTCACAGCTGGTCGACTACGCCGGCCCGCTCGGCCTGCCCGCGCTGCGCCAGCTGCTGCAGCGGCGTTCGGCTGCCGTGGGCATCGATGCGCCCATGGAACAGATCCTGCTGACCGAATCGGGCACCCATGCGGTCGAGCTGATCTGCCGTTTCCTGCTCAAACCCGGCGACTGTGTGCTGGTCGATGACCCCAGCTACTTCAACTACCACGCGTTGCTGAAGGCACACCAGGTGCAGGCGATCGGCGTGCCCTACACCGCCACCGGCCCGGACCTTGAAGCATTCGCACACGCATTGCAGGCGCATTCGCCACGGCTGTACATCACCAACTCGGGGCTGCACAACCCGACTGGCGCCGTATTGTCGGCCAGCATCGCCCATCGTCTGCTTGGCCTGGCCGAACGCAGCGAGCTGATCATCGTCGAGGACGACATCTTCGCCGACTTCGAGCTGAGCCCCGCGCCACGGCTGGCCGCACTCGATGGGCTGTCACGGGTGATCCACGTCGGCAGCTTCTCCAAAACACTGTCGGCAGCGTCGCGATGCGGCTACATCGCCGCACGCCATGACTGGATCGAAGCGCTGACCGACCTGAAGCTGGCCACCAGTTTCGGCGGTGGACACCTCGCGGCACAATTGATGCACATCGCGCTGACCGACAGCGGCTACCGCCGCCACATGCAGTCGGTGCGTTCGCGGCTGGCCGATGCGCGCCGGCAAACGCAGCGGAAACTGCAGACTCTGGGCATCACGCCGTGGCTGCAGCCGGAAGCCGGCCTGTTCCTGTGGTGCCAGCTGCCAGACGGTCGCGATGCCGCCGCACTGGCCCGGCGATGCCTGCGCGCAGGCATTGTGCTGGCCCCGGGCAATGCCTTCAGCCAGTCGCAGCGCGCGGCCGACTATGTACGTTTCAACGTCTCGCAGTGCCAGGACCCGCGGATCTGGCAGGTACTGACGCGGGAACTGCGCTGAGCTGGTTGCGAACCGGCCAGCGCAGGCGGGAGCGTCCAGCCGCAAAGGCACTTGCACGGCGCGCTACAGTGGTATGCCCCCTCTGCAGGAATCCGCGCATGCCCACGTTCTCCGACCCGCAGGCGGTGGCCCGCTATGCCGAAGCGCCGCAGCGCCAGGTGCCGGGCTTCCTCGCGTTGCAGCAGATGAGCCGCCTGCTGCTGGCCGAACGCGTCCCGACGGAGGGCCGCGTGCTGGTGCTGGGTGCGGGTGGGGGGCTGGAGCTGAAGGCCTTTGCCGTGGCGCAGCCGGGCTGGCAGTTGCTGGGCGTGGACCCGGCCGCGCCGATGCTGGCCCTGGCCGAGCAGACACTGGGCCCGTTGAACGCACGCGTTGAGCTGCTGGAAGGCTACATCGACGACGCCCCGGACGTGCGCTTCGATGGTGCCAGCTGCCTGCTGACCCTGCACTTCCTCGACGCCACGCAACGCCTGCATACGTTGCGCGAGCTACACAAGCGACTTCGCCAGGGTGCCCCTCTGGTTGTCGCCCACCACAGCGTGCCGCAGGATCCGGTCGGCAAGCTGCGCTGGTTGCAGCGCTACGCGGCGTTCGCGGAAGCTTCGGGGGTTGCCCACGCCGATGCGCAGCGCGCGATCGAAGCGATTGCCGAGCGGCTGCCGCTGCTGGCGCCCGAGCAGGAAGTCGCGCTGCTGCAGGAGGCCGGCTTCGACGACGTGGAGCTGTTCTATGCCGGCTTCAGCTTCAAGGGCTGGGTGGCGTACGCCGGATGAAGTCTACGGCACTACGGTGATACCGATGCGCTGCATCAACAGCGCCACCTGCTGCACGTCCAGCGTGGCGCCACGCAGGTTGGTGCTGCGCAGGTCCAGCTCGCCCAGCTCGGAGTTGGTCAGGTCGCAGTCGGTGAAGTTGGCACTGTTCCAGTCGATACCCTCGAACTGGCCGCCGGACAGGTCCGATCCTGCGAAGCTGGCACCGTTCACGTTGGCGCCGTCCCAGCGGTTCTCCCACAGTTCGCACTTCTCCAGAGTCACCCGCGAGAAATTGGCGTAGCGCAGGTTCGACTTCTTGATGAAGGCGCTGCAGAACCAGCTGCGCGCGGTTATCTGGTTCATGAAGCTGGCGTTGCTGAAATCCGCACCCTGTGCGCGGCACTCGCTGATCTCCAGCCCCAACGCCTTGATGAAACTGAAATGGCACATGCTGATGTCACAGCTGCGGAAACTGGCTTCCTTCAGCGTGGCACCATTGAAGCGGCAGCCGGCGCGGCTGTCGGCATCGTAGAAACTGCAGTTGATGAATTCGGTGGCGGTGAGGTCCGCGCCGGAAAAGTCGCATTCGTGGAACTGCTGGTCGACCACTTTCTGGCCGGTGTACTGGTCCGCGCCGATGCGCAGCTTGCGGTGAACGGTGGGGGACATCGGGGATTCCATGCCGGTGGCCCCGTCATGATGCCGGGCCACGAAGGTGATCCATAGACCCGGACGTGGGCGGGTTCACCGGCGTTCAAGCCGGCGTGTGTCCACCTATCCCGGATCACACGTTGCTGCACGTTAATGCACGAACATGCACACTCCCAGCATGAGCTCCGATCCCAGCCCCCTCCCCGCCCAGCGGACCCAGCTGATCCTCGACGAACTGCACCAACAGGGCCGTGTGGTGGCCGCTGAACTGGCGCGCCGTTATGCGGTTTCCGAGGATTCGATCCGCCGCGACCTGCGCGAGCTGGCTGCCCAGGGGCTGTGCCAACGCGTCTACGGTGGCGCCGTGCTGCCGCCGCCCAAGGAGCGCCCGCTGCGCGAGCGCCTGACCCGCGACCGTGGCGACAAGGCCGAACTGGCCGCCCGCGTCTGTGCCCTGCTGCAGCCCGGCCAGGTAGTGCTGCTCGATGCAGGCTCGACCAATCTGGCCATCGCCCAGCAGCTGCCAGCCGCCCTCGGTCTGACGGTGATCACCAACGCCCCGCAGATCGCCACCGCCGCCAGCCTGCACGAGGGCACCTCGGTACAGCTGATCGGCGGCCGCCTCGCCCGCGGCGGCGGCGCGGTCGGTGCCGAAGCACTGGCCCAGGTGCAGCGCCTGCGCGCCGACGTTTATCTGCCCGGCCCATGCGCGGTGGATGGCGACACCGGCGTGTGGGCGATGGATGCGGAAGAAGCCACACTGAAGCGCGCGATGGTGGCCTGCAGCAGCCGCGTCATCGTCGCCGCCACCACCGAAAAACTCGGTGCCCGGGGCAACTGGCAGATCGCCAGCCTCGACGAGATCGACGATCTGGTGTTGACCACCTCGGCACCGCCCGCACTGGCCGCGCGCTTCCGCGCCGCCGGTATCGCGGTACATCCCACCCCGCCCTGACCGTACCACTCATGTCCCTCGCCAACCGCGCGCGTGCCGAACAGCACGCGACCCGCGCTGCATTCTTCATTCCCGGTTTCGCCACCGCGTTGTGGGCCACCCTGGTGCCGTTCGCCAAGGCGCGCACCGACATCAACGACGCTACGCTGGGCCTGGTGCTGCTCTGCCTCGGTGCCGGTTCGCTGCTGGCCATGCCGTTGTCCGGCGTGCTGGCCGCACGCCTGGGCTGCCGCCGGGTGATGGTGGCCAGCAGCCTGCTGATCTGCCTGACGGTGCCCGGCCTGGCACTCGCCGGTTCGGCCTGGGCGCTGGGAATGGTGCTGTTCGTGTTCGGCGCAGCTGTCGGCGCGATGGACTGCACGATGAACGTGCAGGCCGTCATCGTCGAGCGCGAAGCGCGGCGGGTGATGATGTCCGGCTTCCACGCGTTCTTCAGCATCGGCGGCTTCCTCGGCGCGGCAACGATGACCGTGCTGCTCTCCGCACAGTTGCCGCCACTGGCATCGGTGCTGATCGGTGTCGGCGCCATGCTGCTGGTGATGCTGCTGTCGGCGGCGTACTGGCACAGCGAGCGCATGCCGCACGACACACCGATGCTCGCCATTCCGCACGGCATCGTGCTGTTCATCGGCGTGCTGGCGTTCGTCGCTTTCCTCGGCGAAGGCGCGATGCTGGACTGGAGCGCGGTCTTCCTCAGCGATGTGCGCCGCGTCGATGCCAGCATTGCCGGTATCGGCTATGTGACCTTCACCCTGACCATGACCGTCGCACGCCTGTTCGGCGATGCGCTGGTAGCGCGTATGGGCCGTGAGCGCGCGATCGTGTTCGGTGCTCTGCTTGCCGCCGCTGGCGTGCTGGTGCTGACGCTGGTCACGCCGTGGCAGGCGTCGCTGATCGGCTATGTGCTGGTCGGCCTCGGCTGCGCCAACATCGCGCCCGCGCTGTTCTCGCTGGCCGGCCACCAGACCCGCATGCCGGGTGCGCTGGCGATTACTGCCGTGTCCACGCTAGGCTTTGCCGGCATCCTTGCTGGCCCGGCACTGATCGGTTTTGCTGCCAACCACTTCGGCCTGATCGCTGCGTTCATCGGCGTCGCCGTGGCGCTGCTGATGGTCGCCATGTCGACGCGCTGGCTGCGGGTGTGACTGGCAGCATCAGCGCCGCCGCACCTTCATCCGCAACCGGCGGTAGCCGATCACCGTGGCCGTCCCGCACAACGCCGTGCCAGCAGCGCTCAGCAGCAGCAACACAGCCAGCCTCGCACCTTCCTGACGCAGCATCGCTGGCAGATCCCAGCTGTGCAGGAAGTAGAACAGCCAGCGCCCCACCCGTTCCCGATGCCCCATCGTCAGCAACGGATCGCCGGTGGCCAGATCGAGATAGACACGCGTCGCCTCGGCATCGCCGAAGTCCGCCACTGCCACCGGAAAGCGGCGCACCGCCGCACCATTCATGGCCTCCGGTGCACGCGGATAGAAGTACGCATCCGGCGCTTGCTGGACTGCGAAACCCTGCATCGGCACGTCGGACATCGCCCCTGCCTTCTGCCGCAGCCACTCTGCGGGCAACACGCGCGCAACCTGCAACTGCCCTTCAACCTGGGACACGATGCGGGTATCGCCTTGTCCATCCAGCAGCACC
The DNA here is from genome assembly GCF_056861405.1 of Stenotrophomonas sp. 22DLJC03. NCBI lineage: Bacteria > Pseudomonadati > Pseudomonadota > Gammaproteobacteria > Lysobacterales > Lysobacteraceae > Stenotrophomonas > Stenotrophomonas sp. 22DLJC03. The sequence goes on along the minus strand of NZ_JBSPUG010000001.1, from coordinate 719,284 downwards.
GCAAACAGTTCACCACCGATGCGCCGCCACTGGATCTCCACCGGCTTGAACCGCGTAGTGTCGGCCACCGCCAGCAGCGCCGCTGGGGCACCCAATGCGCCATCCACCACCACCGCAGCACCGCGATAGCGTCCACTGTCGATCGCCTCGCGTGTGCTATTGAAAATCCCCAACGGATTCATCGACATCAGCCCACTGAAGATCCAGGTAAACACGAAGGCCGCAGCCACCAATCCGATCAGATGGTGCCAGCGCATCCACGGCTCGACATACGGTGTCTTCGCACCCGAGCGGTAGTGCCCACGGAAACGCCAGCGCCACACACCCACCACGATGCCGCTGACCGCCGCCACCGTGCACAGCGCGGACAACACAATCACCACCCACGTCCACACCGGGTCCACCGACTGCATGCGCAGGAAGTACAACCAGTGCAGCCACGCGCCCACATAGTTCCAGCGCTGCTGCACCCGTGGTGCATCCAGTACCACTTCGCCGGTGTGCGAGGACACGTACAGGTCTCCCGGCTGTGCACCACCCACTTCCACCCGGTACAGCGGCCGATGTACGTCCAGTGCACGCGAATGCGTCCAGCGGTCCTCGTCCACCCGCATCGCGCCCACGAACGCCTGGCCGCCGGCGAACTGTGCAGCTGATGCTTCGGCACGCTGTGCCGACACCGGCAGCAGGGCCTGGCCAGTGACGGCTGACCACGCCCCAACGTTGCTTCCCGTGCGCACCACATACGCAGGCGCGCCTCGCAACGTGGTCAGGGCCACGGCCTCCGGCTCGGCCTGCACCGCGGCAGGCAGTACCGACAGCCCCTGCAGGTCGCGGGCGTCCCCCAGCACGGGCAAGGCTGCCAAGCGCTCCCCCGGCGTCAGCTTCGGGTAGCCGATGAACAGCATCACCATGCCGCTGACAAACCACAGCAGCATCAGCAGGCATCCGCCGATGCCGAGCCAGCGATGCACCAGGTAGGTCCAGCGCTTGGCCTTCGATCGCAGCGACATGGTGCGCGTCCTCAGAAGCGATGATCGACGGAGAACTCGACGCGGCGATCCGCGCCCAGCAGCCACTGCGTGCTGGTGTAGTACGCGGTTGCGTAGTACGCCTTGTCGAACACGTTGAACATGCGAGCGGTCAGGCGCGTGCGCGGTGCTGCCTGCCAGGTCAGCGCCAGATCGGTGGTGCTGTAGCCGGGCAATTCCAGCGTGTTGGCATTGTCGGCGTAGCGCTTGCCGACATAGCGCACGCCAGCGCCTGCGCTCCAGTCCGGCAGGAACTGCCAGCTCAGCCATGCGTTCGCCAGCCGCTCGGCCACGTTCGGCGGCACGTTGCCATCACGCGACACCAGTATCGCCGGCGAGCCTGTGGTTTCCAGGAAGTCCTCGAACTCGGCCTTCAACACCGTGGCATTGGCATCGAGCGACCACTTCGGCGCGAAGTTCCAGTTCAACGACGCCTCGATGCCCCGGGAAGTCTGTGCTCCCACCTGCACCCGGCGATCCGGCACCAGCGGGTCGCGGCTGAGCAGGCCAGTCTTGCGGATGCGATACGCGGCCAGCGTCCACTCCCCGCCCTCGAAGGCCTGCTTCAGGCCGACCTCGATCTGCCGCCCCTTGGCCAGGTCGAATGCACCATTGGCCGGGCTGATCATCAGCAGGCCGCTGACCGGATCCGCCGCCTGCGAGTACTGCGCATACAGGCTCAGCGTCGGCCGAAGCGCGAATACCGTACCTGCACGCCAGCCGGTGCTGCTGTAGGTCTTCGAAAACGCGTTCTGGCCGCTGATCAGATCAGTACGATCGATACGTGCACGGTCGTGGCGCAGCCCACCCAGCACCGACCAGCGCTCGCTCAGCGCCAACCGGTCTTCCACGAACAGCGCGAACTGCTCGGCACTGTTGCGGTAGCGCGGCAGGTTCGGCGCATCGCTGGCGAACTGGCCCGGCACCGGATCGAACGGATCGACCGGGCCCGAGCTGCCGGCATAGGTGTTGTTGGTGTGCTTGAAGTGCGCGCGGTTGGCGTCCAGGCCCACCGCGAAACTGTTCTGCAGGCCACCCGCCGTTCCCTGCACGCGCAGCGTGGAGGTCAGCCCGGTCTGGTCCTGGTTGTGAGTGATCTCGGTATTGCCCGATCGATCGATCAAGCCAGTGGCGCGGTTGTAGACATAGGCCTCGGCATTGCGCCAATCGCGCTGGCTGTCGATCTGGTAGAGGCGCGTGCGCCATTCCACATTCGCGTTCGGCGTCCACAGCGCATCGAACTGGGTCCAGCGATCGCGGTAGCGGATGTCGCTGTCTTCCACGTTGTAGTTGCGGTGGCGCAGCGCCTCCAGCTGTCGCCCCTCGACCAGCGGCGTGCCGAAGTAGCGCATCGGTTTCTGGTAACCCTGCGCGTGGGTAAGTGTCAGCTGCAGGTCCTGGCGTACCTGCCACAGCAATGCACCGGAGAAAGTGGCATCGCTGTTGCGGCCGCGGTCGACCCAGCCACCGCCGTAGTTCCCGCTCACATCCAGCCGGTAGGCCAGCTCCGGGGTCAGCGCGCCACCGCTGCCGAAGCCCAGGCGCGCGGTGTCTTCGCTGCCCACGGTTACGCTGATCTCGTTCTCGATGGCACCGCGCGAAGGCTTCTTCGGCACAATGTTGATCACCCCGCCGATCGCCCCGTCGCCATGGATCACCGAGGCTGGTCCGCGCAGCACTTCGATGCGCTCGATCGACCAGGTGTCGAACGGGAAGGTGATGCCCACGCCGCCGTACTGGCGCAGCCCGTCATACAACCGCATCACCGAGGCGCCGTCGGTGAAGCCACGGCTGGACAGTGCACTCAGGCCGTTGCCGGGGTGCGGCATGGCACTGATCGCGCCTGCCCGGCTGATCGCATCGTTGAGGTTGTTGTCGCCACGCTGTTCCAGCTGTTCGCGCGAAATCACCGTCAGGCTGGCCGGTGTCTGCAGCACGCTCAGGCCCAGTGCAGAGCCGGCGCTGGCGGAGGAAGACAGTTCACCGCTGCGGGTGTCGACCACGCGCACCGTATCCAACGTGGTGGGGGGAGCCGCGTCGGCGGCAAGCAGGGGAGCGGTGTGCAGCAGCAACGCGCACAGGACAGGTAGCGTCGCCCGGCGCAGGCGCGCGGAGTTGGGGTTCGTTTTCATTCTTTCACGGCATGCAGGGCCGCCCGGTCGGCCGGGCAGCAGGAAGAAATGCGCACGCGGTAGCGCCGGGCCATGCCCGGCGACTTCAATCGAACTGAATGAATGACCGCGTGTTCGGCTCAGACAGCCGCAGCCACCGGTGGTCCCCGTGCGCCCAACGTTCCTGCAATCCGCTGCGGCAACGCCCGCACCGCACCACGCAGCGCGCGGCACACCGGTGCCATCGGCGCCAACAGCAGCAGCGCTGCCACCAGCAGGGTGATCAGCCGGGCGGCGATCAGGCAGTAATCGCAGTCCACGCCCATCTCATGATCGGCATGTGGATCGACAGCCGGCTTCGCTTTCGATTCCCCGTGCTGCATTGCCATCGCGTGATGGTCGTGGTGCCCTTCCATCGCCTGCTGCGCATGCTCTGCGTGCATCGCGTGATTCATGGCTGCGACCGGTGCGATGGCCGCAACGTGACCACTCGCCAGCCAACGGCTCACCAGCGGGGCGAGCAGCACCAGCAGCATGGCAAGCCATGCCAGGGCCTGGAACCGGCGGTGGAGAGCAGAACGTCGCACGCCACCATTCTACGGGGCTGCAGCCAACCTTGGACCACGTTCAGGGTTGCTCCGCAGGTGGTGCGACGTTATGACGCAGCCTCGTTCGCGAGGCGCACTGATCACCCTGGAGGGGACGGAAGGGCGCCCAGCCTGGCCGGCCCCTTCCGCCCCCGATCGGCAACGCTAGAACCGCACCGGCTGCTGCACCGCGCGCTCCAGGAACATGACACCCGCCTGCAGGCTGTTGCGGGCGTTCTCCAACCAGCGCTCCGGGTCGGCCATCGCGAATCGCTCCTGTGCATCCACGTCCCCCGCATCCGCCAGATCGGCCAGCTGCAGATGGATGTGGTTCTCAACCAGGCTCACCAGCATGGCGAGCTCGGCCGACAATCCGGCGATGCGTTCGGTGAAGCCAGCGTCGTTGCTGTTCAGAGACATGTCCCCTGTTCCTATGCGTTGCGGTGTTGATGGATGGCTTCGAAACGCTCGGCACAGGCAGGCCCACAGAACAGCCTGGCCGGATCTTTGTCGAAGTCTTCGCTGCAGTCCGGGTTGTGGCATTCCCCAATGGGCGTGAGAGGGGCAACGCTGCTGGCCCGCGTTGCGTGCTGGGCCAATGCGCGTTGCAGGTGGCGCGCTTCCAGTTCCTGCGCTTCGTCGATGGTGTCCGTCATGCCAGTCGTATTTTATCGAGGGGTGGTCGCACCGAATGAGAACGCTGCGGCGGCAATGCACGACGCGCGCGTTTCATCGGATCGGTGTGCTTCGGCGAGGTCGGTTTCAGGCATGCAGGCTCCTTGTGCATGGACGCCCGGACAGGGCGATTGAGAGAGGAAAAGCGGCCGTGCTGCACGGCCACGCCATCATCGGGAAACCGGTTCTCGCCAACTGCGACGGAACACGCTGATGAAGGCGATCTGCGATCGCCATCGCATCTCCCACGCGAGCTTCCACACCCCGCAAGCAATTGGGGATGAAAGGTAATGGAAGGGATTGCAAAAGGCGAAGTGATCCGACACCATGAGCGCCTCAGCACATCCCACCGCCTACTGACCACCTCGCGTCGGGCAGCCGCCGCATGGCCTGCGCACGGCAGGCAACACACAGCACCCTTGCTGCCACCGGTCGCTGTGAATCGAACCATGTTTCAAGGGGATCCCGCCGAATGCACACACCGCACCCAGCACAGAACGTCGTTCCCGCGTTCCTGCAGGCCATGCATGCACACGGCATCGTGCCGGACGCGCGCGGACGCGATGCACTCAATGCCGACGGCACGCTGGTGCGCTTCCATGTGGAGGGCGATCGCCGCGGCACCCGCAACGGCTGGGCCGTCCTGTTCGGTGACAACGTCCCCGCAGGTGAGTTCGGCAGCTGGCGTACCGGAACCCGCCATGCCTGGTGCGCGAAATCACCGACCACACTGAGCGCAACCGAACAGCGTGCGATCCGCCAGCGCCAGGAACGGGCCCGCGTCGAGCGCGAACAGCAGCAGCGCGAGCGCGAGGATGTAGCAGCCAAGGCCGCCAACGTACTGTGGAACCGTGCCGTGCCTGCCGATGGCAGCCATCCCTATCTCGTGCGCAAGGGCATCCAGGCGCATGGCCTGCGCGTGGCAGCATGGCCGGTACGCAACAGTGACGGGCTGGTGTTCCGTCACATCGACAACGCGCTGCTGGTGCCGGTGATGAACACAGCGGGCCGGATCGTCTCGCTGCAGGCGATCTTTCCTCGCGTGGACCCCGCACTCGCACGCGACAAGGACTTCCTGCCGGGCGGCCGCAAGCAAGGCTGCTTCCACGTCATCGGCAAGCCACAGCCGGGCCACCCCATCGCCATCGCCGAGGGCTATGCCACCGCAGAATCGATCCACCAGGCCACCGGCTGGTGCGTAGTGGTCGCCTGGGACGCAGGCAACCTTGCATCGGTGGCCCGCGCCTGGCGCAACGCCGTGCCCGACGCCAGCTTCGTACTCTGCGCCGACAACGACCAATGGACCCGACAGCCACTGGACAACCCCGGCGTCACCCAGGCCTCCCATGCTGCGGCGGAGATCGACGCACGCGTGGTGTGGCCGGAGTTCGCCGTTGTGCATGGCGATGATGACCGCCCCACCGATTTCAACGACCTGCATCTGCGCGAAGGCCTGGAGGTACTACGCGCCCAGCTGCTGCCCCTGCCAGCGACGGCGCCGGAGGCATGCCCGGCAGAGGATGAGCCGCAGCCAGCGCATGCCGCGCGCTACCTGGTGCCCGGCAACCTGTCCGCGTTCGACACTTTTACTCCGTTCCCGGACAGCAACGCGCGTGGCCGTCCGCTGCCGACGGCACGCAACCTGGCCGAACTGTGCCGGCGCACCGGGGTGACCGTGCGCTACAACGTCATCCGCAAGGACCTGGAGATCCTGGTACCGGGCCTGCAGACCACGGTGGACAATGCCAAGGAGGTCGCCGCCGGCGAAGTGATGGACTGCATGCACCGTGCCGGCATGGCCACGGCCAGTTTCGAGACCAACCTGTGCCAGGTGGCCGAGGCCAATCCCTACAACCCGGTCGCCAGCTGGATCACCTCGCAGCCATGGGATGGCCGGTCGCGCCTGCAGGACTTCTTCGATACCGTGCAGGAAGCCCAACCCACCCGCATGGCCGATGGCCGCATCCTGAAAGAGGTGCTGATGCGGCGCTGGTTGATTTCCGGTGTGGCCGCGGCGTTCGAACCGGACGGCGTGGTCGCCCGTGGGGTACTTACTTTCGTGTCGAAACAGAACCTGGGCAAGACACGCTGGGCGCGGCAGCTGGCACCCGCCGGGCTGCAGCTGATCGCCGACGGCGTGGTGCTTGATCCGGCCAACAAGGACAGCGTCAAGCAGGTCATCTCCAAGTGGATCGTCGAACTGGGTGAGGTCGACGCGACCTTCCGCCGCACCGACATCGCGGCGTTGAAGTCGTTCATCTCGCGCAGCCACGACGAGCTCCGCCGTCCCTATGCGCGCACGGAATCGCGCTATGCGCGGCGCACCATCCTGTTCGCCAGTGTCAACGATGAGCGCTTCCTGCGTGATGCCACCGGCAACAGCCGCTGGTGGACCGTGCATGCCGTGGCACTGGGCGAACCGGCGCGGATCGACATGCAGCAGGTCTGGGCCGAGGCCCACGCGCTGTACTGCAACGGTGAGACCTGGCACCTGTCCAGCGAGGAGCTGGATGCGCTCAATGCCACCAACAGCGAGCACGAACCGATCTCACCGATCGCCGAGCTGATCGACCGTCACTTCGACTGGTCCCTCCCTGCAGAGCACTGGAGCGCACAGTACCGCGCCACCGAGATCGTCATCGCCGTAGGCATCGACAAGCCGAACCGCCGCGAGGTCAACGAGGCCGCCGCCTACGTGGTCAAGCGCCATGGCGTGCATACCAAAGTGGTGGGCAAGGAGCGCGCCAAGGTCTGGCTGATGCCGCTACGGAAGCTCACCCTCGCCGAACACGCGGCGGATCCGTTCTGATGCCACGCACCCACGATGGTCGCGAGGCCGGCACCGATGGCACCGACTGGCGACTGGCCTGCGAAGCTCGCCGCCTGCTGCAGCTTGGGGGCTACCGCTACATTGATGCCTGTGGCCGCTGGAGGATGGTCAGCCCGCGCCGGCATCGTCAGCAGTATCTGGAACGTGTGCAGGCAATCCGTGGCCATGCCGAGCGCGACCGTCTTTCGGCGTTGGCACTGCGGATATGGGCCTCCGCCCATCCGGACAATGCACACAGGGATAAAAGTAGATGAAAGGTGTTGACTAAGAACATCGCTAAAGGCAAGATGCATGCACCGGCTACGCCACCTTCCAGGAGCACACGCCATGCCTCGCGCCCGACTGCATGCCTTCGAAGGCGAACAGCTGACCGTGCAGCAGATCCATCAACGCGTCCCCATCCTGTCCGAGCGCACCATCCGCGACCACCTGGCGGCTGGCCGTCGCACCCGCTCCGCCATGCTGTGCTTCGATCCGATCGCCGCTGCCGCACGTGGCGGACGCATCACCCAGCGCATGCTTCGCGCCCGCAGTGTGGCCAGCCGCGATTCCTGATCGCCGCCGCGCCTGTCGCATCCTCCCAGGAGTAGATACCGCATGATCCCCACCTCGCTCGACAACGGTCACCGCATGATCGCCGCCACACTGGCCGCATTCCGCGCCGGCCCCGCACTCGGCCGCGTGCCGCTGCGCAGCGCATCACTGGCGCGGCCACCGCTCTATATCGGTATTGCAGGCGGCAAGCGTGCCGGCAAGGACACCCTTGCCAATGGCCTCGCTTCGGCGCTGGCCCTGCCATGCGACAGCTTCGCCGCACCGCTGCGGCAGTTCGTCGCCTCCATTCTCGGGATGTCCCTGCGCGAACTGGACAGCCGCAAGGAGGATGCCATCGACTGGCTGGCCGACCTCACGCCTCGCCACATGATGCAGAGTGCCGGCACTGAATGGGGGCGCGACCGCGTCCACCCGGAGCTGTGGGTGCGCTCGCTGTTCTCGCGCCTGCCAGAAGGTGGCCTGGTTCCCGATGTCCGTTTCGCCAACGAGGCCCGCGCGATTCGTCGCCGCGGGGGTGTCGTGATCCGCGTCGTCCGCCCCGGCCAGCACAGCAGCGACCTGCACGCCAGTGAACAACCACTACCGGACGAACTGATCGACATCGAGGTATGCAACGACCGTACGCCAGCCGACCTGGTACGCAATACGCTGGACCAGCTGATGCGCCGCGGGTGGATCTGAACGCATGGCGCAGATGCCTGCATGATGAAGCGCGCAGCGCTTCCTGATCCCGGCCTGATGCCGGTCCGTGGCCCATCATCGGCGAAAATGCGGTAAGGTCGTCCCCCAACACCGACGGCACCTGCCGTCACCCTGCATCCCCAACCGCTTTAGAAAAGAGGAAATGTCATGGAGGTCGAACAGTTCACGTCGACGCGCCAGAAGGCCATCGAATTGTTCAAGTTGCAGCCCAAGGGTGGCAAGGACATCGTGAGCCTGGATGCGATCTTCATTTCGCTGTGCTCGCTGGCCAATGCCCAAACCGGGACCGGCAATGCCCTGCAGCCGCGTACCGCCGCCCGTCCGGGCAGCCAGCAGCCGCCTGCGCCATGGTTCACCGAAACCCTGGCTGCTCTCAAGGGCAAGGGCGAGTCGATCACCGTTGCACGCTTCCTGATGTTCGCCAACCGCTTCCCGGTCAAGCGCATGGACCAGGTCAACGCGGCGCGCTGGCTGCGCGATGCCGGCTACATACCGCGCAAGACCGGCGGCAACCTGGTGTTCGATCTTTGATCCAGCCTGACCTGCAGTCCTGAAGCCCCGGCATCGTCCGGGGCTATTTCGTTTCAGGGGTCACGCACCATGAGGATGGGCCGTCCTGCGTCATGCTCACCCTGTACCTGCCGCCTGCCCTTGCCCTGCCGTTGTTTTCTCGCGGTGAGGACAAGGAGTACTGCAAAGCGGCAGAAGTCCGGACACAGCGGGAAAACCTGAAAAAGCGCTTCAGAGACCTGCACCTGGAGGCACTCACCGATCCTCACCGCCGGCCCTGAACGCCTTCAGTACGTCGCGCTGAAAGTAGATGAAAGGTGTTGACGAAGGCCTCGGGATGGCAACAGTGGATATCCATGCCACTGAACAGTCTTCCCATGAACGCCTTGCCCGACAGCATCCAGACCCTGGCCGAGGTCATCGGCGAATCCGCAGCCCTCACGCTTGTGCGTGCGTGGCCGCCGACCACCTCCAGTACCACCGGACGCCATCGCGTCATCGTCTACGTCCCCTCCAGCCTGCCCGACCAGCACCGGCTGATCGACATCCTTGGCCTTGAGGTCGCGCAGCGACTGGTTGCTCACTTCGGTGGCGAGCTGCTGTTCCTGGCATCGTGCTTCGCCGCCAGTGCACATGAGCGCCGCGAGCAGATCGCACGCGCGGTGGCCAGCGGCACGCCCCGCGAGCATGTCGCGCGCGAGTTCGGCGTCTCGCAGACCACCATCAAGCGCGCGCTGCGCGGTGCCCGTTCCACGCCGCCACCACCAGTCCACCCGGCCCTGTTCAAGGGGTACGCACGCGCATGAACGAGAGCGACCTGCTGGCCGGCGTGCCGGACTGGGCCAAGTACCTGGGCGGTACCTCCGGCGTGGTGATCGCGGTATCGCTGTGGCTTCGACAATGGCTGTCCTCGGCCAAGGTCGACCGTACCGCCGACGAGGCCACCAGCAACACCCTGCGCACCCTGCAGGAGCAGCTGGCGGCCGAGCGCACGCGTGCCGATGAGCTGATGCACGAACGCGAAGCGATGGCCCAGGAGATCGGCCAGCTGCGCGGTGAAGTCAGCGCCCTGCGTGCCCAGGTCACCCAGCAGAGCGTGCAGATAGCTGCGCTGCTGGACCTGGTGCGCAAGCAGCCGGGAGCAGCCGCATGACCGCCGCTGCAGCCAGCGCCCTCGGCGGCACCAACGTCGCCGCGTTCCTGGACATGCTGGCCGTGTCCGAAGGCACCGATATTCCGCGCCAGCGTTCGCGTGACCGTGGCTACGACGTGATCGTCGGTGGCCAGCTGCTCAGCGACTACCGCGATCATCCGCGCGTGCTGGTATCGCTGCCGCGTTACGGCATCAAGTCCAGTGCGGCCGGCCGCTACCAGTTCCTGCGCAGTACCTGGGACGACCTGCGCGCTCGCCTGGCCCTGCCCGATTTCGGGCCGGTGTCCCAGGACCGTGCTGCGGTGGCCCTGCTCAAGCAATGCGGTGCCTACGAACTGGTCCGCCTCGGCCGCTTCGACGCCGCCGTCAGCGCGGCACGGGGGATCTGGGCCTCGCTGCCGGGCGCCGGATATGGGCAGAAGGAGCATGCGCTGGAGACGCTGCGCGCGGCCTATAGCGCCGCCGGTGGGAGCCTTTCCTGATGCCGATCCTGCTCCGGATGCGCATCGCCCTGCTTGCACTGGTCGCCAGCCATGTGGTCTGCGCCTGGCTGGGCTGGACACTGCGCGACCGCAGTGCCGACCGCGCCGTCGCCATGGCGCAGGCGGCGCAGCAGGCCCTGCGCGCCGGCATCGCCCAGGCCGCCCACCAGCAGGACCAGGCCAACGCACGTGCCAGAGCACAGGCCGAATCACAGCACGTCGCCGCACAGGCCGCGCGCAGCCAGCAGTTCAACGCACTGCAACAGGACATCGAGACCCATGCCAAGACCCCTCGCCGTGATCGCGGCAATGCTGACGCTGAGTTCGTGCGCATCTGGCGCGAAGCCAACGCAGGCTCCTCTCAGCATTGATCTGCACATCGCGCCAGCCCAGCTGCGCGCGCCGCGAGCCCTGCCGGACCTGCAGGCCGCGGACGACGATGCGCTGCTGCGCAACCACGTCGCCGTGGCGCGGTACTACCACGAACTGGCTGACCAGCTGCGCGCCCTGCTGTGCAGCCTCGGCAGCCAGCAGGGCTTCACCCTCAATGGCGCGCCACTGGTGAAACCAGCCGGATGTACCGCCGGTGACACCACAGGCGCGCACGGCCCGTACTGAGCCGGCTAAGGCCACGCCTGCAATACCGCCCACCCCGGGTGATGGCAACACTACATGCAGACAGCGCGCGTTGCCCCCGATCGCGCGCGTCCTCCCATTCAACGTACGAGCTGACATGGCGAACGACTCCCAACCTTCCACTCTCGACGCGCTGCATGCCGCTATCGAAGCCGCGATCCGCGCGCGCTTTCCGGGCTTCGCAACCGTCGATTTCTATCGCGACGCGAGCGCCGAAGGGCCGGTCACGCCGGCCTGCCTGCTGGCACTGACCCGCTGTGATCGCGGCAAGGACAACGACGACGGCAGCGGTCAGCTGCAGGCCGTGCTGCGTTTCGAAGCGCGCATCGTCGTGGCTTCCGCCAATGCAGGCGCAGCGCTGCAGCTGCGTAACGCCGCTGTTGGCCTGGCGAGCTGGCTGCATCAGCTCGGCCGATTCCCAGGCGCACCCAGTGGGGCGATCGAGGTGATCGCCGCGCTGCCCGAGGATCCCGCAACGGCACAGCCCGGGCTTCGCACCTGGGTGGTCGAGTGGTCGTTGCCGGTCGCCCTGGGCAGCAACAGCTGGGAAGAAACCGGTGGCGTGGTGCCGCAGGCCTTCTACAGCTTCGTGCCGGAGATCGGTAGCGATCACCAGGCCCGCTACCAGTCCATCGAGGGAGCGGCACCATGAGCGCCGAACACGCCAGGCTGATCGCCAACCTGTTGATGATCGGCGTCGTGCGCGAGCTGGATGAGGCCAATGGCCGCGTGCGCATTGATGCCGACGGCATGCTCACCGACTGGATTCCCTGGCTGGAACGGCGTGCCGGGCCCGGCGTGCGCAGCTGGTGTGCACCGGAGCCGGGAGAGCAGGTGGTGCTGGCCTGCCCCTACGGCGATCCAGGCCAGGCGCTGGTGCTGGGCAGCCTGTACCAGGATCGCTTCCCGGCGCCGGCCGATTCGCGCCTGCGGCAGCGCACCGAGTTCGCCGACGGCAGCTTTGTCGAGTACGACCGGGAAACCACCACGCTGACCGTCAACGCCGGCAACGGCAACGTCATCGTCCACTGCAGCAATGCGCAGGTGATGGCCACGCAATCGCTGCTGCTCGATACGCCGTCGATCAAGGCCACCGGCGACCTCGAGGTTGCCGGCGCGATCACCGCCGGCAAGGACATCAGCACGCCGGCGGAGATCAAGGCCGGCGCCATCGGCCTCAAGGCCCATACACACACCGCGCAGGGACCGACTGCACCGACTACGCCCGCGCAGCCCTGAACGGCCACGCGTGCAATGCCCTGAAAACCCGCACTCCACGACGATAGAGGCCATGCGAGGAATCGACGCCAACACCGGCAAACCACTGGATGGGCTGGCCCATCTGCATCAATCCGTGCGTGACGTTCTCACCACGCCCCTGGGTTCCCGCGTACTGCGTCGCGAGTACGGCTCGCGCGTATTCGAACTGATCGATGCGCCGACCAACCGCTCGCTGCGCATGGACCTGATCGCGGCCACCGTCGACGCACTCGCGCGATGGGAACCGCGGCTCCACGTCGAGAACGTCGACGTCTCCCTCCCCGCCCCCGGCGTGATGATCCTGGCAGTGACCGGAATCCATCTGCCCGACGGCGAGGCCATCACCATCGAAGGAATCGAGGTTCGCTAACCGTGGCATCCGGCTCGTTCACCAGTGTCAATCTCTCCCAGCTGCCCGCACCGGCGGTCATCGAAGTGCTCGATTTCGAGACGTTGTTCGATGAATCACTGACCGCGCTGCAGGCGTTGGATCCCACCTTCGATGCGCTGCTGCCGTCGGACCCGGCCTTCAAGATCCTGGAGGTCTGCACCTACCTGCGCCTGCTCGACCGCCAGCGCGTCAACGATGCGGCGCGCGGCGTGATGCTGGCCTACGCGGTCGGCAGTGACCTGGACCAGCTGGCCGCGATCTTCGGCATCGGCCGCCAGATGCTGGACCCTGGCAAGCCGCAGGAGGGCATCCCGCCGCGTTACGAGAACGATGAGGATTTCCGTCGCCGCATCCAGCTGGGTCCGGAAGGCTTCAGTGTGGCCGGACCGGAAGGCGCCTACATCTTCCACGCGTTGAGCGCGGACCCGCGCGTGCTTGATGCCAGCGCGACCAGCTCCTCGCCCGGCGAGGTGGTGGTATCGGTGCTGTCGCGCGAAGCCGATGGCACTGCCACCCAGGGCCTGCTCGACGCGGTCGAAGCCAAGCTGGGTGCAGCCGATGTGCGTCCGCTGACCGACCACGTGCTGGTGCGTACCGCTGCCATCGTCAACTACATGGTCAGTGCCACGCTCTACACCTTCGCAGGTCCGGATTCGCAGGTCGTGCTGGCGGAAGCGCGCACGCGGCTGGACCGCTACATCGCCGAGTCGCACCGTCTCGGTCGCGACGTCACCCGCTCGGGCCTGTTCGCCGCATTGCATGCTGAGGGCGTGCAGCGCGTGGAGATTGCCAGCCCGGCAGCCGACGTGGTGGTGGAACGTACCCAGGCCACCTACTGCACCGCCGTGACCCTGACCCATGGCGGCAACGATGAGTGATTCCACCACGCGCCTGATCAATGCGCGCCTGCGCGGCGCGGTCGATGGGCACAACCTGCAGTTCCGCCATCCCGGTGGCTCGCTGGCCACCCTGCAATCGGTGTACCGCACCGACTGGCAAGGTCGGATTAAGTTGTCGGATACGCTGCGGCGCAACCTGCAGCGGTTCTCGGGTGCCTTCAGTCACACCTGGTGGAAAGGCTTCCACGTCAAGCCGGCGAACCTGTCGTTCTATCATCCCGCTCCCGATGGCAGCCCCACTGCCTGGTCCTTCCCCGTTTCCGACGCGACCGGGGGTCCGGACCAGAACTTCGCCGGCCTGGTGGACGAGGACAGCAGCATGTTTCCCAATGGTGCCGTGCGCACCATCAGCGTCTGGCTGCGTGCAACCGAGCCATGCGTCATCGACTTCGGCATGCGCACGACCGGCCCAGGCAGGACACGTCTGCAGGTGGGCACCGAGTGGAAGCGCTACAGCTACACCTATGCCGCAACCGCGGATGACGCACCACGGGGCGTGAGCATCGTGCTGGATCGACGGGCAACCGGGAACACCGACCTGAAGCCGGACAGCCGCATCCATCTGTGGGGCGTGCAGGTGGAGGAAGGTCGTGAGGCAACCAGCTACATCCGCACCATGCCAGTGCCGGTGGGTGTGACTGATTACAGCGTGACCAACAACGTGATCACACTCAGCCAGCTGCCCGTGCCCGGCGCGATCATCGACGGCGATGCCCTGGTCAGGGTACCGACCACAGCCAACCTGTTGCCGCCCAACGCCACCCAGGCGGAGCGGGCGCTGGCACGTGCTGCGGTGACTCGTCCCCTGCCGGTGGACATCACCGCACTCTGGGATGCCGATCGCTGCCCCGCCGCGCTGCTGCCGTGGCTGGCCTGGGCGCTGTCCGTCGACGAATGGAAGGCCTACTGGCCGGAGGCAGTGAAGCGTGCACGCGTTCGCGCCGCGATCGCGATCCAGCGCCGCAAAGGCACCTGGGGCAGCGTGCGCGACGTGGTCGCCGCCTTCGGTGGCTCGATCCTGATCCGCGAATGGTGGGAGATGCAGCCGCCCGGCGCGCCACACACCTTCGAAGCGGTGATGACCATCGCCAACCAGGGCGGCGAGACCGCCACCGCCAAGTTCGTAGACGACGTGATCGGCGAGATCACCCGCACCAAGCCGGTGCGTTCGCACTTCACCTTCACCCAGGGCATGCAGGCCAGCACCGGTATCGGTGCGCTTGCCGGCGCCCATGGCACCACCTTCCGCCGCATCCAACTGATCGGAGAGTAAACCCCGCATGCGCTTGAAAATCACCGAAGCCGGCTTCGCCAAGCTGGTCAATCCACCCAATACCGGCACCAGCGCCGTACTGATCACCGAGATCGGCCTGACTTCCACCGCGTTCACGCCGTCGGCCGGGCAGACCACGCTGCCCGGCGAGATCAAGCGCGTCTCGACCTTCGGCGGCAAGGCCGTGGGCGATGACACGTTGCACGTGACCATCCGCGACGACAGCGCAACGGCCTACAGCCTGCGGGGCTTCGGCCTGTACCTGGGCGACGGCACGCTGTTCGCAACCTTCGGCCAGGCCGATCCGATCATGGAGAAGACCGCGGCCTCGATGCTGCTGCTCTCTACCGACATCCGCTTCAGCGAAGTGGATACCGCGCTGATCGAGTTCGGCAATGCCGAATTCATCTACCCGCCCTCCACCACCGAGGTACAGGGCGTGGTCGAGCTGGCCACCTCCACCGAAACCGAGGACGGTGCCGATGCACAACGCGCTGTCACCCCGCGTGGCCTGCGCGCTTTCATCGACAAGCGCTTCGGCGCCAGCGCACCGACCCAGTTCGTGCGCACGCTGTTGTCGGTCGCCACCGATGCCGCGTTCCGTTCCGCTCTGGGCCTGAAATCGGCGGCGCTGAAGGACGAGGGAGCCGACAAGGGCCTGGACGCCGACCTGCTTGATGGCCGGCACGGCACCCACTACCTGGACTGGCGCAACATGACCGGCGTGCCGTCCAGCGTGCACGTGCCCGGCCAGGTGATCCTGTTCGCCGGTGCCACCGCACCGAGCGGCATGCTGCTGTGCAACGGTGCCGCCGTGCTGCGTGCCAGCTATCCGGCACTGTTTGCCGCCATCGGTACCCGCTACGGCGCTGGTGATGGTGCGACCACCTTCAACCTGCCTGCAATGCAGGAAGGTACGGTGGTCACCCACACGCTGAACCCGGACGCTGTCGGCAGCTTCACCCAGGGTGAGGTGATCCGCCACGCCCACAGTGCAAGCACGGCAGCGGCAGGCAACCACAGCCATGCCATTTCGGTAGGTGCAGGCGGTGCCCATTCCCATGGTGCCAGCGCAAGCGCCGTCGGTGACCACGCGCACGGTGCATGGACCGATTCGCAGGGTCACCATGGGCATACCGGTGGCACCTCCTGGATTGGTGATCACCAGCATCTCACCGCATTCGCCGAATCCGGAACCACCTATCCGTGGGGCGCCGACTACAACAATCACGCCGGTTCGCGCGGCAACCTGGACTACGACAACCCCTGGCCGTACACCAGCCCGGCCGGTGGCCACGCGCACAGTTTCACCACCGACGGTGCAGGCGCGCACGGCCACAACATCGGCATGAACGGCGCCGGCGCCCACTCGCACACCATCTCCATCGCCCAGGTTGGTGACCACGGCCATGCCGCTTCGGCTGCCGACGCCGGTTCACACACCCACACCATCGTGGTGGAGAACGCCGGTGGCGACCGCAACCTGCCGGCCGGCCTGCGGATGATCTATTGCATCGCGTACTGAGGACATGAGCTTGCCTACCGAACCGCGCTTCGCGCACTCCTACGATCCCGACACCCGCGCCTACGTGGGCAAGGTCCGCCTGCAGCCATCGCCCGATGGTGCATGGAACCTGCCCGACTTCACCGTGGATGTCGCCCCCCGCCAACCTGCAGGCGAGTACCAGGCATTGCGCCTGGCCGACGACGGCACACGCTGGGAAATGGTGGCCGATTTCCGCAACTGCATGCTGTGGGACACGCGCACGGCGATGGCGGTGCCCAATCGCCTCGTGCTCGGCCAGCCATTGCCCCAGGACGTGACCCTTTCGGAACCGTTCAAGCTGGATGGCACCACTGCGCAGTACAACGCCTGGAACGCCAGCCACCGCGAATGGGCCCTGCTGCCGGATTACAGCACGCGGCCGCTGTGGAACAAGCGTGATGCGAGTTTCGCCACCGCCGTACCCCGCGGCGTTGCGCTGCCGTCCACGGTCACCGACCTTGCACCGCCCCGCGACCGCAGCTACCCGGTCACCTTCGACGAAGCCAGCACGGCGTGGGTGATGGTGGTTGCACCCGAACCCGAAGTGGCCCCGCTGCCGCAACCGTGATGCCGGGCCACGGCTGCAATTAATCCAGCCGCGGCCAGATACGAACATGTACCCATGCGGCGCAGATCGCGACCGCAGCACCCACCCAACCAAGGAAAAAACAACGCATGGCCGAATTTCTGCATGGCGTGCAGGTCGTCAACATCGATGGTGGTTCCCGCTCGATCGCTGTTGCCTCGACCAGCGTCATCGGCATCGTGGGCACCGCGCCCCGCGCCGACAAGAACGCCTTCCCGTACAACACCCCGGTCCTGGTGACCTCGCGTTCGCAGGCCGCAAAGCTGCTCGCAAACGCGGCTACCGAAGTCGATGAAGGTACCCTTCCGGGCCAGCTCGACGCCATCTTCGACCAGTCCAACGCCGTCGTCGTCGTCATCCGCGTCGAGAAGGGCGCCACCGAGAACGACACCCTGGCCAACGTGCTGGGCGGCGTGAACGCGCAGACCGGTGCCTACACCGGCGTACACGCGCTGCTGGCTGCCAAGTCGGTGGTCGGCATCAAGCCGCGCATCCTGGCGGTACCGGGCTTCACCCATACCCACGAAAAGCGCGACACGGAGCTGCTGGCCAACCCGGTCGTAGCCGAACTGCTGGGCATCGCCGACAAGCTGCGCGCGGTGATCATCAAGGACGGCCCGAACAGCAACGACGACGCGGCCAAGAGCACCACCACCCTGACCGGCTCCAAGCGTGTCTACGTGGTCGACCCGGCACTGCTGGTGCAGTCCGGTGATGCCATCGTCACCCGCTACGCCTCCGGTGCCGTGGCCGGCGCCATCGCCCGCAGCGACAACGAACGTGGCTGGTGGGCATCGCCGTCGAACCTGGAGCTCAACGGTGTGGTCGGTACCGCACGTGCGATCGACTTCGGGCTGTCCGATGCGAGCAGCCGCGCCAACCTGCTGAACCAGTCGAACGTGGCGACCATCATCCGCGAAGGTGGCTTCCGCCTGTGGGGCAACCGCACCGCCAGCATCGACGCCAAGTGGCAGTTCCTGTGCGTGGTGCGCACTGCCGACATCATCGCCGACAGCCTCGAGGCCACCCATCTGTGGGCCGTCGACCGCGGCATCAGCAAGACCTACGTCGACGACGTGCGCGAAGGCGTCAATGCCTTCCTGCGCGGCCTGAAGACCCAGGGCGCGATCCTCGGCGGCAACTGCTGGATCGACCCGGAACTGAACGCAGCGGACAGCGTGGCCCAGGGCCGCTTCTACTGGGACTTCGATTTCACTCCGACTTACCCGGGTGAGCAGCTGACCTTCCGCATGCACATGAACAACAACTACGTCTCGGAGATCTTCTAAGC
Organism: Stenotrophomonas sp. 22DLJC03; assembly: GCF_056861405.1. Taxonomy (NCBI): domain Bacteria; kingdom Pseudomonadati; phylum Pseudomonadota; class Gammaproteobacteria; order Lysobacterales; family Lysobacteraceae; genus Stenotrophomonas; species Stenotrophomonas sp. 22DLJC03. The sequence continues at coordinate 700,766 of NZ_JBSPUG010000001.1, read as the reverse complement.
ATGGCGCGCAAGATCCGCAAGAACTTCAACTTCTACGTCGACGGCAAGGGTTATGCCGGCAGCGTGATGTCCTTCACCGCTCCCAAGCTGACGCTGAAGACCGAGGACTTCCAGGCCGGCGGCATGCTCGCACCGACCGAAATCGTCCTCGGCCACGAAAAGCTGACTGCCGAAGTGACCTTCGCCTCCGATGACGCGGAGATCATGTCCAAGTTCCACGTCATCGAAAGCAAGGAGTACGGCTTCACCGCCCGCGAGGCGCTGGAAGCCGACGACGGTACGGTCTCCCAGGTCGTGCACAACATGCGCGGCAAGGTGAAGTCGCTGGACCGCGGCGAGACCAAGGTCGGCGAGAAGGGCACGGTCAAGGTCGGCCTGGCGCTGAGCTACTACAAGCTGACCCATGGCGCGCAAGTGGTGCAGGAGATCGACGTGACCAACATGATCGCCCGCCAGGGCGGCGTGGACGCACTGGCCGGCATCCGCGGTGCACTGGGCATCTGAGCCCACCCCGCACTGAAGTACACGGGGGCGCATCGCGCCCCCGCATCCACCGCACTCCATCGATACCCAGGAACACATCCATGTCCAGCAAGACCAAGACCACCGCCGACACCGTCATCGAGCGCGACGGCTATGCCGAAATCACCCTCTCCCGCCCGCGCCAGGTCAATGGCATGGACACCGCAGTGCTGCGCATGCGCGAGCCGACCGTGGAAGACATGGAGCGCTACCAGGACGACAAGGGCACCGATGCCCAGCGCGAAGTGCGGATGATCGCCAACCTGTGCGAGATCGCACCCGACGACGTGCGCAGGATGCCGCTGCGCGACTACGCCCGCCTGCAGGCCGGTGTCGCGCTTTTTACCACCTGACCCTGCCGCAGATCAGGCAGGGAGCACTCGCCCTGGCCGGGCATACCGGCTGGGGCCTGGGCGAGATCATGACGCTGCGGGTGTCGAAGTTCATCTGGTGGATACAGGGATTGCCGGTACATGGCGAGTAACGTTCAAACGACAACGATCACGATCGGCGGCTCGGTCTCCAAGTCGCTGCAGGACGCGCTGTCCTTCAGCAGGGATGGCCTGAAGCGCCTTGGCGATGAAGCGGACAAGCTCGAGCGCAAGCTCAATGTCATGGGCAGTTCGAGCAGCCAGTTCGCCCGCATGCGCATCGAAGCTGATGCGCTGCGAGCGTCGCAGGAAGCACTGCAGCGCATCGAAGACAAGCGCACGGCGAATCTCGAGAAGCGCGAGAAACTCGGATCGGCGTTCGGCGATGCACGTGGCATGCTCGGCAATGCCATCACCACGCTGGCCAAGCCGGTGGAGAACGCCGCCGGCTTCGTGCGCGAGAACCAGGCCATCGGCAATGCCGCCAACCTGACCCGCGCCCAGGTCAAGGCACTGGGCGAGACCATCCTGGCCGAGTCAGGGCGCACCTATCAGGGCGCCGGCGAGCTGCAGCGCGCGATCGGCCAGCTGGTCGGCGCCGGCATCGACGCGCAGGCCGCACAGGCCAGCCTCGGTGCAATCGGCCGCACCACCACCGCCACCGGCGAAAGCATCGACGATGTCACCCTTGCTGCGTCCGGCCTGCAGCAGGCGTTGAAGATCGATCCCAGCGGGCTGCAATCGGCGTTGGACGTACTGGTCGTGGCGGGCAAGGATGGCGGTGTCGGCCTGAAGGACATGGCGGGCGCGCTGCCGGTGCTGGGCAGCGCGTTCCAGTCACTGCAGATGCATGGCAATGCGGCCGCAGCCACCATGGGCGCGGCGCTGGATGTCGCCCGCCAGGGTGCCGGTGGCGCCGACGAAGCCGCCGGCAACATGCAGCGCTTCATGGCCAGCATCCTCTCGCCGGACCTGCAGGCCAAGGCCAAGAAGGGCTTCAAGCTGGACCTGCGCAGGATCATCAATGAGGCGCAGAGCACCGGCGGCAATCCGTTCGATGCAGCGATGCAGGGCATCATCCAGGCCACCTCGGGTGACCAGGCGAAGATCGGCAAGCTGTTCGGCGATGCGCAGGCGCAGAACTTCGTGCGCCCGATGATCCAGAACTGGGACGAATACACCCGCATCCGCGACAAGGCCCTCTACGCATCGGCAGGCACCACCGATGCCGGTTTCGCGGCAAAGATCCAGAGCGATCCGGAAAAGATCGAAGGCGCGAAGATCGCCGTCGACAATCTGTCCAAGGCCTTCGGCAGCGCGCTGCTGCCGGCGGTGGGCGAAGCAGCGGTGAAGCTGACCGAGCTGTTGAACGGGGTGACCTCGTTCGTGCAGGAAAACCCGAAGCTGATTGCCAACACCACCCAGGTAGTGGTCGGCATGATGGGCATGCGCACCGCCGTGCTCGGCGTGCGCTATGCCTGGACCTTCCTGCAGGGCCCGATCCTGGCCGTGCAGAAGGCGTTCGAACTGTTCCGCGGCGGCAGCCTGCTGGCCCAGCTGGGGCAGTTCGGACCGACCGCCATGCGCCTGGCGTCCGGCTTCCGCGTGGTGGCCACCGCCGTGGGTGCCATCGGCGGTGGGCCGATCACGCTGGCCATCGCCGCCATCACCGCCGGCGCGTTGCTGGTACGCAAGTACTGGGAACCCATCAAGGCCTTCCTCGGTGGCGTCTGGGACGGTCTCAGTGGCGCGGGCACTGCCGCCATGGGCGAACTGATGCGCGCCGTCGAACCGCTGCGCCCGGCATGGGAAGTCATGAGCGGGTTGATCGGGCAGGCCTGGGATTGGCTGTCGAAGATGCTGGAGCCGGCGCAGTACACCGGCAACGAGCTTTCGCGTGTGGCCGAGATCGGCTCGCTGGTGGGTGAGGCCCTGCTGGCCAACTTCCGCATGGTCATCCAGGTCATCGGGGGCGTGGTGCAGACCGTTGTCTGGCTGGGCGAAACGCTGGGCATCGCTGCCGGCTGGATCACCGTCACGCTCGGCGGTGCCTGGGACGCGATCATGGCGTCGGCAGGCGCGGCCATCGACTGGATCATGGGCAAGCTGCAGCCGTTGCTGGATGGCATCAGCTGGGTGGCAGGCAAAGTGGGCGGTGGCCTGGGCTTCCTCAAGGACAAGGCCGTCGAAGGCGCCGGTATCGCCCTTGACCGCGCAAACGTGGGCAAGGCGGCCTATGGCGCGATGGCAGCCAACGGCGGCGGCGGCATTGGTGACATGGCACGTGTCGCGTACGCGGTCGGCACCAACGACGGCGATGGCCTCAAGCGGCGCATGGCAGACCTCGGCAGCGCGCAGCAGGGGCGACAGGCACCGTCGATGCCCTCGGGCACTCCACGCATGCCCACCACCGTGCAGCAGCAACAGACCAACAACATCACCATCCACCAGCAACCGGGGGAATCCAGCGAGGCACTGGCGCGGCGTACCGCCAATGCATTGCAGCACCAGCAGGCCGTACAGGCCCGCGCCACCCTCGGAGACAGGAACTAAGCATGAAGCGCGAGTTCGTAACCGCAACCCTCGACAAGCTGCTGTCCGGTTTCCAGAGCAACGATTCAGGCAACGCACCCGTGCTGCTGATGCTGGGCGGCTTCAAGTTCAGCCTCAACACTGCGGTGTTCCAGGAGATCCAGCAATCCAACGAGTTCCGTTGGCAGGCACAGGAACGCGTCGGCCAGCTGGCCGCGTTGCAGTACACCGGTCCGGGCCAGGCCACCATGACACTGCCGGGCGTGCTGAACCACGAGTTCCGTGGCAAGGGCAACCAGATGTCGGAGCTGCGCAGGCTGGCCGCACAGGGCAAGCCACAGCGGCTGCTGACCGGCCGTGGTGGCAACCTCGGCCTGTGGGTGATCGACAAGATCGAAGCCACCAGCAAGCACTTCACGCCCGATGGCGACATCCGCCAGCAGACCTTCACCCTCTCCCTGCGGAAGCACAGCCATGGCACGAACGTATAACACCCGCGACGGCGACGTCGTCGACCGCATCGCCTACGTGCTCTACGGCGAGCAATCACCGGCCATCCTGCGCGCGGTGTTCGATGCCAACCCCGGCCTGGCCGCACGCGGCGCGGTACTGCCTGCGGGCCTGGTGATCACCCTGCCGGATGTACAGCGTCCAGCCAATGAACGCTCGGGAGTATCGCTGTGGGATTGAACGTCGAACCGGCCTTCCGTGTGGTGGCCAACAGCGAAGACATCACCGACAAGATCATGTCGCGTTTCAAGTCGCTGCGCATCACGGACGAAACCGGCAACACCGCCGACACGCTGGAGCTGCAGCTGGCTGACCACGATCCGTCCGATCCGATCCAGCTGCCTCCCGTGGGTGCCGAGCTGGAGGCCTTCATCGGCTATGACGGCGAGGTGCGGCGCATGGGCCTGTACATCTGCGATGAAGTGGAAATCTCCGGCTATCCAGGCAGCATGACCCTGCGCGCACGCGCGGCGCCCTTCGAGGCCAGCAAGGGTGGCAAGAACGATCTTCAGACGCAGAAGACGCGCACCTGGAAAAAGGGCACGACGATCGGCGGCATGGTGCAGCGCATGGCGGGCGAGCACGGACTGAGCGCAGCAGTGAGTGAATCGCTGGCGTCGATCGTGCTGCCGCTCACCGTGCAGTCGCAGGAGTCGGACATGAACCTGCTGCTGCGGTTGGGCAAACAGCATGACGCCATCGCCAAGCCGGGCGGCGGACGCCTGATGTTCGTCACCCGTGGCGAATCCACCACGGCCAGTGGCGAGCGCATTCCCGACGTCACCCTTACCCCCGCCGATGGCAGTGCCTACAAGGTCACCATCGCCTCACGCGAGAAGGTCGGGACCACCATCGCCTATTACCGCGATGTACGCGGCGCAAACCGCCAGGAGGTGAAGGTGGGCAGCGGTGAACCGATCGTGCGCCTGCGCATGGCCTACGCCGACCGCGCGACCGCCGAAGCAGCAGCCCGCGCCAAGCAACGCGAACAGGCGCGGCAGACGCGCAAGCTGAGCTACACCCTGCCCGGCCGCCAGACGTTGATGGCCGAAGCCACGGTGGTGATGCAGGGCTTCCGCGACGGCGTGGATGGGCGGTGGCTGGTCAAGCATGCCGAGCACAGCATCGGCAGCGAGGGTTACGTCACCAGCATCCAATGCGAACAGCCCAACAGTGCCGACGCAGTGAAAGCGGCCAGCAGCGCCGCAGCGAACGAGGACGAGCAGGTGGGCAGCGAGGTGTAGATCCACGCCATGCGTGGATGCTCTCCGCATCAAGTCACATACTGCGCCTGCCCATTGCCGAACGACCAGTTCTCTTTCTTCACTTCCACCAGGTTGATGAACACGTCCTCGCGGCGGATGCCCACCGCCGCGTGCAGGCCATCGGCGATGCCGGCGTACAGCGCCTTCTTCTGCTCCAGCGTACGTCCTTCGTTCCAGGTGATCTGGATGCAGATGAAGTCGTCGGTGCGGTCCACGCCCAGGTAACCCGGGTCGTAGATCAGCGTGCCGGGCTCGTGTTCCTGGAAGATCTGGAAGCGATCGTTTTCCGGCACGCCCACCGCGCGCATGGCCTGGTAGATGGTTTCGCCGACGCGTTGCAGGTAGTCGGCGGATTTACCTTTGCGAAGATCGATGCGGGCGAGCGGCATGGTGGCACTCCAGGGCGGATGGGCACGGCAATGGGCTGAGACTACGCCTGCCCGGGGCGGTGGGACAGCGCAGGGATGGAACCCTCTGCCTTCATCCGCGACACATTCCCGCCGGCGTGCGCCGGGTGACGGAGTTGCCATGGCGGCGCCGCTCTGGAGTCGTCATATGCACGGTCGGAGTGGGCGGCTGCAGGCCGCCGACCGCGCGCGTAACGAAGGCGGCCCGGACGAACAGTTGGGCGCCTTCCATACCGACGGGCTGATCGTGGCCGCAGGACAACTGGTGCGCCAGGCACGTCACTGCCTCTCCGCCGGCGATGCCTGACCGGCTCGGGTGTGCGCCCGCTACAATCGCGCCGGAAACGCAGGAGGCCGCAATGGACGCCGAACACCTGGAGTACTTCAAGGCCGCACTGGAAGGTCGCGCAAGCGTGGGCTGGAACGTCTGGTTCGCCGCCAACCAGCAGGCGCTGGCACAACAGCTGAGCCGCCCTGCTCTGCTGCGCTTGAAGTTCGGCAAACTGGATGAAGCCGAACGCCTGCTCGCCGCGGCCGGCATCGTGCCCCGCAGTACGGCGGGCAAACGCTACGAGATGTACTGCGCGCAGTTCTCAGCGGACGTGGTGGACGCGAACGGTCGCCCGCTGCCGGCCATCTGGCGCGCGGCGCACGGCGGTGCCATCGGCCTGCTTGCCGATGGGGAGCGTGAGGCCGGCCAGGCCAAGCTGCTCGCGGAGTTCCGCCGCGTCCGCAAGCGCGGGCTGCAACAGGCCCACGAATGGTTGGCCGATCTGTGCTTTGAAGGCGAGATGGAACTGACCAGCGGCAATGCCGAGGTGGGCCGTAGTCTGCTGGCGGTGGTGGCGCGCGCTGGCAGCGGCCACGACCTGCTGGATGCAACGGCGATGATCGCGCGCGAGCTGCTGGAGGATCCCGGCTGAAACGGCGATCGCTTCGACGGGCACTACGGAATCACAGGCAACAAAAAAGCCCCCATTGCTGGAGGCTTCTTTCGTTCTGCAACATGGTGGGCGGTACAGGGATCGAACCTGTGACCCTTGCCGTGTGAAGGCAATGCTCTACCGCTGAGCTAACCGCCCGGTGTTGCTGAGCCGCTCATTATAGGGGCTTTTCAGAGGCCGTCAACACATTTTCACATGGATGTTCACAGGCGTTTTCGGTGTGCGCAGCCGGGCGTGGCCCAGCGCCACCTCACATCGTATGCGTCGGCTTGTCCGAGCCGGTCAGGCCGGCCAGCAGGGTCTCGATCTTGTGGCGCACGCCCTCGCCTTCGGCACCCTCGGCCAGCTGCACGCCGATGCCGGCGGTGCGGTTGCCCTGGGCGCCGGCCGGGGTCACCCAGATCACCTTGCCGGCCACCGGCAGGCGTTCGCTGGAATCGGGCAGGGTCAGCAGCAGGAACACCTCGTCGCCCAGGAAGTAACGCTTGGGCGTGGGCACGAAGATGCCGCCGTTCTTCACGAACGGCATGTACGCGCTGTACAGCGCGGCTTTGTCCTTCACGGCCAGGGACAGGATGCCCTGGCGGGCGTTGCTGGCACTCATCGATTTCCCCTTGCGGCAGGCCGCTCGTTCACCTTGTTCCAGGCCAGCAGCAACTCGACCACCGCAAGGTCTGCACGCACCGTGGTGCGCAGCAGGTCGCGGGTGCGGTTGGCCGCATCGAACCAGGCTGCAAGCTTGTGCAATCGCTCCGGCGTGGTCAAGGCATCGGTGCTGGCCTGGGCCAGCGCCAGGTCGGCGGCAAAGCGCAGGCGCAGCGCCGCGCTGTCATCGGCGCACCACTTCTGCGCCAGCTCTACCGCGCCGGTCTTGCCGGCGGCCAGCTGTTCCAGCTCGCGGCCCACTTCGCGGCGCAGGCTCAGGCCATCTTCGCGCAGCCAGTTGTCGGCCTGGCCGGGATGGCCGCGCGCGGCGTCCAGCGCTTCTCGCGCCGACGCTTCGCTGTGGCCCTGCTGCTGCAGCCACGCCAGCGCTTCATCGCGCGGCGGCAGCTTGAATTCCAGGCGTTGGCAGCGGCTGCGCACGGTCTGCGGCAGGCGCGCCGGGTCACTGCTGATCAGCCATAGATAGCGGCCGGACTGTGGCTCTTCCAGCGTCTTCAGCAGTGCGTTGGCGGCGGAACGATTGATGGCATCGGCCGGGTCGACGATCACCACCTGCGCCACCCCGTACTGCGGGGTCAACGCCAGTTTGTTGGTGATCTCGCGCACCTGCTCGATGACGATCTCGGTGCGCAGCTTGTCGCCACTCTTGTTCGGGATGAAGCTGACCAGCTGCAGGTCAGGGTGCGTGCCGGCGGCGATCAGCTGGCGGGTGCGGGTGGCGTGCGCGGCATCGCCGCGCGCCAGCACGTGGTCGGCCAGGGCCAACGCCACCTCGCGCTTGCCCAGCCCGGCCGGGCCACAGATCAGCAGGCCATGGCCGAGCCGATCAGCATCGAGCGCGGCAACCGTCTGTTCGAACGCGCGTTGCTGCCAGGGCGAGAACGTGCTCATGCGCCCTCCCCGTCCTGCAGCCAACGCTCGACACGCGCCACCACATCCGCGGCCACGCGCGCCTGCACCTGACCAGCGTCGATCAGCGCGAAGCGCTGCGGGTCCTGCTGCGCACGGCTGCGGAACACTTCGCGCACGCGCTGGAAGAAGTCGTCCTGTTCGCTTTCGATGCGGTCCGGCCACAGGTCGCGGCCATTGGCACGCGCACGACCCACCGCCACGTCCACATCCAGCAGCAGGGTCAGTCCCGGCAGCAGGCCCACCGCGCGGCGCTCCAGGTCGGCAATCCACTGCGGGTCGAGGCCACGGCCACCGCCCTGGTAGGCATAGCTGGAATCGGTGAAGCGATCACTCAGCACATAGGCGCCGCGCTGCAGTGCAGGCTGGATCACCTGGCGCACATGCTGCGCGCGTGCAGCGAACACCAGCAGCAGCTCGGCTTCGGCGCTGAGCGGCTCGGCAGCGATTTCGGCATCGGGCTTCAGCACCAGGCCACGGATGCGCTCGGCCAACGGCGTACCGCCCGGTTCGCGGGTCAGTACCACTTCGTGGCCGTGGCTGCGCAGGCAGTCACGGATGGCGTTGATGGCGGTTGTCTTGCCCGCGCCCTCGCCACCTTCCAGGCTGACGAAACGGGGATGGCGAAGCAGCGCGGGACTCATTGCGCCGGGGTCTCCTTGGTGCGTTGCTGGCGCAGCTGCTGCAGGTAGCGGGCTACGGCGGCGTTGTGCTGGTCCAGGCTGGGCGAGAACACGTGCGCGCCACTGCCATCGCCTACGGCGACGAAGTACAGCGCTTCACCTGCGGCCGGCTGTGCAGCCGCCATCAGCGCATCGCGGCTGGGCATGGCGATCGGGGTCGGGGTCAGGCCCGCACGGGTATAGGTGTTGTAAGGCGTATCGGTAGTCAGGTCGCGGCGGCGGATGTTGCCGTCGTACGCAGCACCGATGCCGTAGATCACGGTCGGGTCGGTCTGCAGGCGCATGCCGATCTTCAGGCGACGCATGAACACCCCGGCAATCTGCGGGCGCTCGCTGGCCAGCGCGGTTTCCTTTTCGATGATCGACGCCATGATCAGAAGTTCATAAGGCGTGTTGATCGGCAGGTCCGGCGCACGGCTTTCCCAGGCTTCGTCCAGCGCCTTCTCCATCGCACCGTGGGCGCGCTTGAGCACGTCCAGGTCACTGTCGCCGCGCTGATAGACATAGGTCTCCGGCAGGAAGCGGCCTTCCGGATGCTGGCCGGCGAAACCGAGGCGGTCCATCAGCGCTGCGTCATCAAGGGTGTCGGTGGTGTGCAGCAGCGGTTCGGCACGCTTCAGTGCCGCACGCAGCTGGCGGATATTCCAGCCTTCAATGAGCGTGACGCGATGCTGCAGCACCTTGCCGGCGCGCATGCGCAGCAGCAGCTCACGCGGGGTCAGGTCGCCGCTGAGCGCGTACTCACCCACCTTCAGTTTGCCGGCAGCATCGAGCTGGCGCGCCAGCAGCTGCCACTGCGCGTCCTGGCCCTCGTCCACGCCGGCGTCGCGCAGCTTGCGCAGCACCGTGTTCATGCCGTCGCCACTGGCGATGACCACGCTCTCGGCGGAGGGGGTGATCCGGGTGTCGGCGAACCGGGTCTGCTGGTAGAAGAACCACGCGCCCGCGCCGGCCACGACGGCGGCGAGCACCACCACCAGCGTTACCACGAACAGACACCCGCGCTTGGCTCCCGCCATGGACTACCTCTGAACTCGATTCCGTCGTGCAGGATACCGTGCCGGTGGTGTGGGGTCATGACCGGGGTGGCAGACACCCGCATCCGTGCCGACCAAGATCGGCACCCACCAAAACCGGAATCGGTAGCGCCGGGCCATGCCCGGCGGGAGGCCCTGCCCTCAGCCCTGCTGGCCCAGCGCGCGCAGCAGGCCACGGGCCTTGGCGCGGGTCTCGTCCAGTTCCTTGTCCGGATCCGAATCGACCACGATGCCGGCGCCGGTACGGAAGCTGACCTCGTGGCCGTCCACTTCGGCGGTGCGGATCAGGATGTTCAGGTCCAGGTCGCCATCGCGGTTCAGCCAGCCGAACGCGCCGGTGTAGGCGCCGCGCGGCACCTGCTCCAGCTCGCCGATGATCTGCATGCAACGCACCTTCGGGCAGCCGGTGATGGTACCGCCAGGGAAGGTGGCGGCGATCACTTCACCCGGGGTCACGTCCGGACGCAGATGGCCGCTGACGTTGCTGACGATGTGGTGCACGTGCGCGTAACTCTCCACGGTCATCAGTTCATCGACCACCACGGTACCAGGCAGGCAGATGCGCCCAAGGTCGTTGCGCTCGAGGTCGATCAGCATCACGTGCTCGGCACGCTCCTTCGGGTGGCCGACCAGCTCCTGGATGCGCGCGGCATCGTCGTCGCCCTCGAAACGTGGACGCGTCCCGGCAATCGGCCGGGTCTGCGCATGGCCGGCGTGCACCGACACCAGCCGTTCCGGCGAGGAACTGACCACGTGCCGGCCGTGCGCACTGAACAGGCCGGCGAACGGTGCGGGGTTGGCACGGCGCAGCTGCGCGTACAACGCCTGCGGGCTGACCGGTGCGGCGAACTGCGCGCTCCAGCGTCGCGACAGGTTCACCTGGAACACGTCGCCGGCACGCAGGTATTCGATCACCCGGCGCACGCCGTCGGTGAAGCGCTGCGGCGCGTCCTCGCCGACCGACTGCGGCGGCAGCCAGCCCTGCCCTGCATCGGGCAGTGCGGCCGAGGCCAGTTCCACCAGCGCATCCAGCAGCGCGTGCTCACCGGCTTCGGCGATGACGAAGCTGGTGTCGTTGTGGTGATCGTGCAGCACCGCCGCCGGGCAACGCAGCGCCAACGCGGTCGGGCGGCCGTCATCGCGTGCACGCGCCGGCAGCACGGTTTCGATCTGGCTGGCCACTTCGTAGTCCAGCATCAACGCCCAGCCGCCGCGGAACGGCAGGCTGTGGCTGCCATCATGCGGCAGGCGTTCGTGCTGCCAGGCACGGTCCAGTGCCTGCAGGAAGCTGCCGGCCTGCACCACGTCGCGCTGATCACGCACCCGGCCATCGGCATCCAGCCGCAGGCAATCGCCCTGCGCGGCCAGCAGAAGGCTCCAGCGGCCCTGGGCGGTGCCCGAGGCAGTGGATTCCATCAGCAGCGGGAAGCGCACCGGGTCGTGCTGCTGCAGGGCCAGCAGGTCGATCGGATGCGGCAGCGGGTGGATCATTGGTGCGTGGGTCATGGCAGCCAGTTCGGGGGTTCAGATGCACGGAAGCCGCCTTGCGGCGGCTCCGTAGAACGTGGAGTCGAGCATGGCTCGACTCTACAACTCGGTCAGACGCGCTTGAAGATCAGCGTGCCGTTGGTGCCGCCGAAGCCGAAGCCATTGGACATCACCACATCGACCTTGGCCTGGCGCGCTTCGTTGGGCACGTAGTCCAGGTCGCAGCCTTCGCCCGGCTGCTGCAGGTTGATGGTCGGCGGAATGACGTTGTCCTGCAGCGCCATCACCGAGAAGATCGCTTCCACGCCGCCGGCAGCGCCCAGCAGGTGGCCGGTCATCGATTTGGTGGAGCTGACCATCATCTTGTAGGCGTGGTCGCCGAAGGCGGTCTTCATCGCCATGGTCTCGCCCAGGTCGCCCAGCGGCGTGGAGGTGCCGTGCGCATTGAGGTAGCCCACCTGCTCCGGGGTCACGCCGGCGTCCTTCATGGCCATGACCATGCAGCGCGCGGCACCTTCGCCGTTCTCGCTTGGCGCGGTCATGTGGTACGCATCTGAGCTGGCGCCGAAGCCGGCCAGTTCGCAATAGATCTTCGCGCCACGCGCCTTGGCGTGCTCATACTCTTCCAGGATCAGGATGCCGGCGCCGTCGCCCAGCACGAAGCCGTCGCGGTCCTTGTCCCACGGGCGCGAGGCCTGTTCCGGGGCGTCATTGCGGGTGCTCATGGCCTTCATCGCGCAGAAGCCGCCCACCGCGGTCGGCGAGGAGCCGCGCTCGGCACCACCGACCACCATCACGTCGGCATCGCCGTACTGGATCATGCGCATCGCGGTACCAATCGAATGGTTCGAGGTCGCGCACGCCGACACCGCCGAGAACGACGGGCCCTTCAGGCCGGTGATGATGCTCAGCTGGCCCGGCAGCATGTTGATGATGGTCTTGGGCACGTAGAAGGGCGAGATCTTCTTGCCCTCGTGGAACTCGATGGTCTGCTCTTCAATGCCGAGCAGGCCGCCGATGCCGGCGCCAACGATGGCACCCATGCGATCGGCATTGGCTTCGGTGATCTCCAGGCCCGAATCATGCAGGGCCATGAACGAGGCACCGAGGCCGTAATGGATGAACGGGTCCATCTTCTTGGCATCCTTGCCGCTGACCCGGAATTTGCCGAACAGTTCGTTGTCGGCGGTGATGTCGAATCCTTTGACCTCACCTGCAATCTTGGTGGTGAACCGATCCAGATAGGCATCAGAAACGTTGGTCAGCGGACCGATGCCCGAACGACCATGGGTGATGCCTTCCCAGCTGCTGGCCAGATCATTGCCCAACGGCGAGACGATACCCAGGCCGGTTACGACGACGCGACGCTTCATTGCTGTTTCTCCTGACCCGGATGGTTTCTACGGGTAACTCGGTTTGCTTCGATGTAATGCCCAAACACACGGGGCCGCAACAGCGGCCCCATGGGGTGCGGTGCGCGGCGAGCCTGAGCCCGCGCGCGCACTGCCGTCTGACATCAGGCCTTGACGTGGGCCTTGACGTAGTCGATGGCGGCCTGGACGGTGCTGATCTTCTCGGCTTCTTCGTCCGGGATCTCGCACTCGAATTCTTCTTCCAGCGCCATCACCAGCTCGACGGTGTCCAGCGAGTCAGCGCCCAGGTCATCGACGAACGATGCGCTGGTGGTGACTTCTTCTTCCTTGACGCCAAGCTGTTCGACGACGATTTTCTTGACGCGTTCTTCGATGGTGCTCATGGGATCTCGCTCCAGATGGAGTTGTGGTTCAAAAGTGGTCGCCATCAAAGGCGATGGCCGTGGGATAGTGTAGTGGAAACCAGCGCGGCCTTGCATCGCAGCAAAAACCTCAGCAGATCAACCACTTGCGGCGCAATCCCTGCGCCCCTTGCTTACGGCATGTACATGCCACCGTTCACATGGAGGGTTTCGCCGGTGATGTAACCGGCAGCCGGGCCGGCCAGGAAGGCCACCGCATGGGCGATGTCCTCCGGCGAACCCAGGCGTTCGAGGGCGATGTCGTTGATCAGCGCGGTACGCGCTTCCTCCGGCAACGCCTTGGTCATGTCGGTGTCGATGAAGCCGGGAGCGACCACATTGACGGTGACACCGCGTGAACCGATTTCCTTGGCCAGCGACTTGCTGAAGCCGATGATGCCGGCCTTGGCAGCCGCGTAGTTGGCCTGGCCGGCATTGCCGGTCACACCCACCACCGATGCGATGTTGATGATGCGGCCCTTGCGTGCCTTCATCATGCCGCGCATGACCGCCTTGCTGGTGCGGAACACGCTGGTCAGGTTGGTGTCGATGATCGACGCCCAGTCCTCGTCCTTCATGCGCATCAGCAGGTTGTCGCGGGTGATGCCGGCATTGTTGACCAGGATCGAGATCGGGCCGAATTCCTTGGCGATGCCGTCCAGCACGCTGTCCAGCGCGGCAGCGTCGGTCACGTTCAGGGCACGGCCGTGACCACCGTGGGCAGCCAGGCGCTCACCGATCGCGGCAGCGCCGGACTCGGTGGTGGCGGTACCGATGACGGTGGCGCCCTGGGCGGCCAGCAGATCGGCGATGGCGGCACCAATGCCGCGGCTGGCACCGGTGACCAGTGCGATTTCACCCTGCAGGGGCTTGCTCATGATGTTTTCCTCAGGCTGGGACGGCCGCCGCGCCAATGCCGCTTGCAGCGGCGACCGGCACGGTCGGCAGGAACAGGGGCAATCAGGCCGACCACGCCTCGCGGGCGCCTTCGAAGTCGCCCGGAGTGGCCAGCGAGCGGCCGTCAATGGCCTTGTCGATGCGCTTGACCAGGCCGGTCAGCACTTTGCCCGGACCGCACTCGGCAATCTGGGTGATACCGCGGGCGGCAAGCGCCTGCACGCAACCGGTCCACTGCACCGGCTGGTACAGCTGCTGCACCAGCGCGGTACGGACCGCGTCCACGCCGTCGTGCACCTTGGCATCGACGTTCTGCACCACCGGCAGCTGCGGCGCCTGCCAGGACAGGCCGGCCATCACTTCGGCCAGGCGGTTGGCAGCTTCACGCATCAACGGGGTATGCGACGGCACGCTGACCGCCAGCTTGACCGCCTTGCGCACGCCCTTCTCGGCCAGCAGCGCCAGCGCACGATCGACCGCATCGGCGTCGCCGCCGATCACGATCTGGCCCGGCGAATTGAAATTGGCCGGCACCACCACCTGGCTGCCCGCGGCTTCGGCACAGACGTCCAGTACCAGCTGGTCCTCGGCGCCGAGCACCGCGGCCATGGCACCGACGCCGGCCGGCGCGGCTTCCTGCATCAGCTGGCCGCGCAGGCGCACCAGGTGCGCACCGTCGTGCAGGCTCAGCGCGCCAGCGGCGACAAGCGCGCTGTACTCACCCAGGCTGTGACCGGCCAGCACCGACGGGCGCGGACCGCCCACGGCATTCCAGACGCGCCACACGCCGATGCTTGCGGCCAGCAGGGCCGGCTGGGTGTATTCGGTACGGTTGAGCATTTCCTCCGGGCCGCCCTGGGACAGTGCCCACAGGTCGACGCCAGCACCATCGGATGCCTCGGTGAAGGCTTCACGCACCTGCGGGTGCAGTTCAGCCAGCTCGGCCAGCATGCCCACAGACTGCGAGCCCTGGCCGGGGAAGACAAAAGCGAGGGTGGATACGGTCACGCGGTCATCCGCTTGTTGCAATCGAAGCGGGCCATGATAAGGGGGAACATGCCGTGTCGTCTGTACGTGCGCGTATGCACGCGTATGGTCCATGGTGGTCGCAGGGCGCTGGAGATCCGGGGTCAGATCCCTTTTCCCATGGAAAAGGGATCTGACCCCAGCCGACGATCAGCAGAACAGCTGCAGGACGTCCAGATCGCCGTCGGCGAGGAAATCCACGCACAGGCCCACCAGCATCAGCACGCCAGCGGTACTGGCGCCATGGGCGATGAAGATCGAATGCGCCAGCGCGCGCGCTGAACGGCCCAGCTTCATGCAGACCCTGGCCAGATTGCGAAGGCGGCCACTGACCACATGCACATGCTCGCGCACCGGTGCCTGAACGTCGCCCATCGCCTCGGCCATCATCGCCTGCAGGCGCTCGGGCCGGTCGGCGTAATACTTGGCGACGCCATAGCCGAACATCAGCCAGTCACGGGCCTGCGCTTCGGACAGATCCATCACTTCCAGCGGATCTTCCTCGAAGTCGATGAAGCCCACTTTCTGGCCGTCCCAGGTGAGATTGCGCGGCAGCGGCTGGCCGAAATAGGCCCCGCGCGCATGCGCCTCGGCAATGGCCAGCATCGCCGCCATCACCAACCGGTCGCGACCAGCCTCGTCGGCTTCGCGCAGGCAGGTATTGAACGAACTGCCGTTGTCGCCGATCACCAGCGCGGCATGACCGGTACCCAGCACATCCGGCACGTTTACTCCCTGCGCCTGCAGTTCAGCCAGGCGACGGGCTTCGGTTTCGCGTGCAGCATCACCGCCGCGATGCGGTGGCGGGCGCAGGGCATCGAGATGGAAACGGCGGGCAACAAAATTGAGCAGGCCAAGGGCCAGCGCCCGGCTTCCCTTGCCGTACTGCTTCAGCCAGGCACGCTGCCCTTCGATGACGATGGGCTCAACCATGACAGGTCCTCCTTAAACGCGTTACGGCCCCAGAGGGGCCGTAACGACAGACTTCACGTTGTCGTAACTTGCACTATCAATAGCGCAGCAGGGCCGAACCCCAGGTGAAGCCGCCACCGAAGGCTTCCAGCAGCAGCAGCTGGCCGCGCTCGACCTTGCCCGAACGCACTGCAGCGTCCAGCGCCAGCGGCACTGAGCCGGACGAGGTATTTCCGTGCTGGTCAACCGTGACCACGACCTGCTCCATCGACATGTCCAGGCGCTTGGCCGTGGCTTCGATGATGCGCAGGTTGGCCTGGTGCGGAATCAGCCAATCCAGGTCGGACTTGTCCAGGCCGTTGGCAGCCAGGGTCTCGTCCACGACCGAGTCCAGCGCCTTGACGGCGTACTTGAACACGTCGTTGCCCTTCATGTTGATGGTGCCACCACCGTTGGTGCCGTCCTTGAACCCGGTCGAGACACCCACCGGGTTCCACAACAGCTCCTTCTTGCTGCCATCGGAATGCAGGTGGGTGCTGAGGATGCCTGTCTCTTCGTCGGCCTTGAGCACGACGGCGCCGGCACCATCACCGAACAGCACGCAGGTGGTGCGATCGTTCCAGTCGACCATGCGGGTCAGTGTTTCGGCGCCGATCACCAGCACGTACCGGCAGTCGCCGGAACGGATGAATTTGTCGGCCACGCCCAGCGCGAACACGAAACCCGAACAGGCCGCGTTGACGTCGAAGGCGGGGCATCCGGCCACACCGAGCTTTGCCTGGATCAGGCACGCGGTGGACGGGAAAATAAGGTCAGGGGTGGTCGTACCGACCACGATCATGTCGAGCTGCGAAGCGTCGATGCCGGCCGCTTCAAGCGCGCGCAGCGCGGCGTTGTAGCCGAGATCGCTGGTGGTTTCGCCTTCGGCCGCGATGTGCCGTTCACGAATGCCGGTGCGCGACTGGATCCACTCATCCGAGGTTTCGACCATTTTTTCCAGGTCGGCGTTGGTCAGGACTTTTTCCGGCAAATAGCTGCCGGTGCCCGCGATCCTCGAATAGATCCGCTTGCTCATCATGTTTCCTGTTGCGCAGGCCGCCGATCACCGGCAAGCCCGGGAAAGAAGGCAAAGGCCGCTGCCCGGAGGCAGCGGCCTTCCCGGCACATCAATCTTCTTCGACGGCCGAGGTCTTGGTCTGGATGACCTTCTTGCCGCGGTAGAAACCATCGGCAGTGATGTGGTGACGCAGATGCACTTCGCCGGTGGTCGGGTCGGTCGACAGCTGCTTGGCGCTCAGGGCGTCATGCGCACGGCGCATACCGCGGCGGGACGGGGTGACACGGGATTTCTGGACAGCCATGGGATTGCTCCAAACTCGGTTCGTTTTTGCTTCGTCGTATCGTCGCGCAGGACGCCAGCGCCCAGCACACTTTCGCTTTCGCCGCAGCCGCCGACGACAATCCGGCTGCTATTGTTTCTTCAAGGCCGCCAACGCCGCAAACGGGTTGGCCTTCTTTGTTTCTTCTTCGCTCGGTGCCCAGTCCTTGTCGACTGCTTCACCATCGGGCGACAGCGGTACCACCGGCACCGCCAGCACCAACTCGTCTTCGACCAGGTCCAGCGGACGCAGCTGGCCATCTTCCGGCACCAGCAACGCCTCGTATTCCTCCGGCAAGGACGATTCCTCGTCCTCGTCGCGGATCAGGCCAAGCCTCTGGGTCACCTTCACCGGCAACAGGAATCGCTGCATGCTGCGCTGACAGGTCAGCGGCAACGCGGTGTCGATGGTCAGTTCCACATAGGATACCCGCAAGATGTCGTCGCGACCGAATTCAAGCGAGTAGGCACACTCACCGTCGGTATCGGCGACCAACCCCTGCAGGCGGGTCAATTCAGCCAGGGAGACCTGGCCGTCGAAGCGCCTTCGCGCTACAACCATCCGCCAGGCATCCAGCGTTTCGGGCACGTTCGCGGACATAAGCCGCTGAATACTAAGGATCGGGGCGGCGGCTGTCAAATGCCCGCCATACAGGACTTGCCGCTGGCGTTGCGGACGGGCCAGACTGCCGCGCCCTGCCCCGGTATTGTCGCATGCCGCTGATCCTGGCCTCCACCTCCCGCTACCGCCGTGAACTGCTGCAACGGCTGGGCCTGCCCTTCGACTGCGCACGCCCGGACGTGGATGAAACCCCGCTGGACGGCGAGGCCCCGCTGGCCCTGGCCATGCGACTGGCGGCCGCCAAGGCCGCCGAGGTGGCCGCCCGTCATCCGGGCGCCTGGGTGATCGGCTCGGATCAGGTGGCGGACCTGAACGACCAGCCGCTGGGCAAGCCTGGCACGGTCGAGGCGGCCCGCGCGCAATTGGAGGCAATGTCCGGACACACCGTGCGCTTCCATACCGGCATCAGTCTCACGCGAGACGGAGAATCCTTCACGGCGATCGACCTGACCGAAGTGCGTTTCCGCGCGCTGGGCGAGGACGAGATCGCTCGCTACGTAGCCGCAGAACAGCCACTGGACTGTGCCGGCAGTTTCAAGTGCGAGGGCCTGGGCATCAGCCTGTTCGAGGCGATCGACAACCGCGACCCGACGGCACTGGTGGGCCTGCCGCTGATCGCGCTGTGCGGGCTGCTGCGCAGAGCGGGATTCGCGGTGCCCTGAACTGTAGAGCCGAGCCATGCTCGACTGCATTTCCCTGGCCACCTGCCCTCTGGAACAGAAGCAGTCGAACATGGCTTGACTCTGCAAAAGCCGGACTCAAAGAACCTCGAACGGCTGCTCCTGCCACTCTTCCACGCTGCCATCGTTGCCATGCAGGCGCAGGCCCAGCCAATGCCGGCCCGGTGCCAGAGTGGCGGTATCCAGCGACGCATCGAAGCCCACCGCCGGATGCCGCGGGTCAGTGCTGTCCGGCCAGGTGTGACGTACGTCGAACACACGCCCGTACTGCGCGCTACCGATAGAGCGGCCATCGACCAGCACCTCGACACGCGCCAGGCCGACGCCGTCCTTGAACGCCCAGCCCTTGATGGCAAGCGTGCCCGAAACCTCTTCACCGTTGGATGGCGCATCCAGCCACGCCATCGCCGGGGTCACGCACGGACCCGCCGCGCGCTGTGCCGGCAGGCGGAACAGCAGGAAACGCTGGAAACCATGATCGCTGCTGACCACCCGCGGCGCGGGCAACGGCCCGACCTGCCCGCAGATGGCGTGATAGCGCGCCAGCAGATCGCGGTAACGCTGGTCACTGGGCGACAGCACCAACAGCATCGGCACCGCACGCTCGCCCTCGTGCAGCAACCCCCACTGCGCCAGCTGCGCGGTGCGGCCGTGCTTGTCGTTGAGCGGATGCGGCAGCACCTCGATATCGCCATTGCCGAGCTGGAAGCCCAGTTCGGCCCCGACCTTGAAGTTGCCGGCCAGCACGCGCGTGCCGGCTGGCATCTGCTGCAGCTCATCGCGCACCGCCACCGCCAGCGGCTGCCAACCGGCGAAGTTGCGCGGGTAGTACTTGCTGCCCGCCAGTTGCTCACGCAGCGAAGGCGTGGATGCCATCAGGTAATAACCGAATGCCAGCACCATGCCGGCGCCAGCCAGCCACCAGCCGGTACGGCGCAGCCAGCGCGGCCAGCCGTTGAGCACCACCGGCACCGCCACCAGCAGCGCCAGATAGCCCGGCAGTGGCCAGTGGAAGCTGATCCGCTCGACGTCGGTGAAGAATCCCAGCAGGAAGATGCCAAGCGTTGATACGCCACCGACCAGGCCGAAGTAACGCCATTGCACGCGCGCGCCGCCACCGCTGCGGGTGCCCGCCAACGCCACCTTCCACATCGCGATGCACAGGATCGGCGTAACCAGCATCGGCTGGATCAGCAGGAACAACAGCCCGGCCCATTCGAAAGTCCAGGGATGGCGCTCAACCACCTGGAACTTCAGCCCGGCATCGTGATTGTCCGCATTCCACGCCAGCAGCGGCAGCCAGGCCAGCACGCCCACTGCAAGCGCCACCCATACGCGTGGATCAGCCAGCATGCGCCGTCCCTGCGGCAGCGCCAGCAAGGCAACAAAGCCCACGCCGATGACGCCGATGAAGCGATAGTGGCTGAGCGCACCGATCATCAGGCCCAGCGCCAGCTTCATCGCCGAAGACGCATCGACGTTGTGCAGCAGGCGCGCACCGGCGTGCAGGCAGATCACGGCCGCCAGTGCCATCGGCACGTCCGGCACCGCCAGCAGCCCCAGCGTGGCCGACAACGGCATCAACAGTGTCAGGCTGCCGGCCTGCCATCCGGCAACGTTGCCGAACCAACGCGTGGCGATGCGCGCCACCAGCAGCGGCAGCAATGCACCAATGGCCAGGAACGGCAGGCGCAACGCCAGGACGTGGTGGCCACCGATCTCCACGCCCAGTCGTGCCAGCCATGCAGTCAACCCGGGCAGATCGGAATAGGCGGCCGCCAGATGCTGGCCTTCCTGCCAGTAGAACGCCTCATCGACAAACAGTGGCAGGCGCGCGGCCACCACCAGCTTGGCCGCTGTGACCAGCGTCCATAACCAGAGAAATATCGTTCGTGCGCGCTGTTCGCCTTGCATCGCTCTATGGATAATCGAGTGGATTCCAGAACTGAGACGATCATGCCAGCTTCGTCCCCCAACCCCAGCATGCTAACCGATCAATTGAGACAGGCCCTGCGGGAGGCACAGGATCAGGTGAATGCACTGGTGCTGGGCAAGGTGCCGGAAGTCAGGCTGGCTTTCGTCGCGCTGTTGTCCGGTGGGCACCTGCTGATCGAGGATCTGCCCGGCCTGGGCAAGACCACGCTGGCACATGCACTGGCCAGCAGCCTCGGCCTCAGCTTCCAGCGCGTGCAGTTCACCTCCGACCTGTTGCCCGCCGATGTACTGGGCGTCTCGGTGTATGAAGCGAGCAGCCGCCAGTTCCAGTTCCATCCCGGCCCGGTGTTCACCCACGTGCTGCTGGCCGACGAGATCAACCGCGCGCCACCGCGCACGCAGAGCGCACTGCTGGAGGCAATGGCCGAGCAGCAGGTCACTCTGGATGGACAGACCCATCCGCTGCCCGATCCGTTCTTCGTGATCGCCACGCAGAATCCGGTGGACCTGTCCGGCACCTTCCCGCTGCCGGATTCGCAGCTGGATCGCTTCCTGCTGCGGCTGGCGATGGGTTACCCCAGTGCACAGGCCGAACGCGAACTGCTGCGTGGCACCGACCGCCGCGATCTGATCGCACGCGCCGTACCGAAGCTGGACGATACCCAGGTGCGTGCGCTGCGCGATGCGGTCGGCCAGGTGCATGCCAGCGACGCACTCATCGACTACGTGCAGGCGCTGCTGACCCGCAGCCGCCAGCACGCTGGTGTACGCGTCGGCCTGTCACCGCGTGCAGGCCTGGCCCTGCTGCGTGCGGCCAAGGCGCATGCGCTGATGCTTGGCCGCGGCCATGTAGTGCCCGAAGACGTGCAGACCCTGTTCGTGGCGGTGGCCGGCCACCGGCTGGTGGCGGAGGCGGAATCCAGCTCGGGGCCGGCACTGGCGCGTGCGATCCTGCAGACCGTCGCGGTGGATTGAACGTGGCCACACGCTGGGCACGACTGCAGCTGATGGCCCGGCCGCGCAGGCCAGAAGCCTTGCCGAAGCGACTGGATCGCCATCGCATCTATGTGTTGCCCACCCGCTTCGGCCTGTTCGTTGCCACCTTGCTGGCCGCCATGCTCCTCGGCGCGCTGAACTACAACAACAATCCAGCGCTGCTGCTGGCCCTGCTGCTGGCGGCAGCGGCCATCGCCAGTGCCATTGCCGCGCACCTGCAGCTATCCGGCGTGCAGATCGATGCGATCTCCGCCGAGCCGGTGCCGGCCGGGCAACCGCTGCGCCTGCGCGTGGACCTGTCGCTGCGCGATCCGCGCGCGCGCCATGGCCTGCACCTGCAGCTGGGCG
This sequence comes from Stenotrophomonas sp. 22DLJC03, assembly GCF_056861405.1. Taxonomy (NCBI): domain Bacteria; kingdom Pseudomonadati; phylum Pseudomonadota; class Gammaproteobacteria; order Lysobacterales; family Lysobacteraceae; genus Stenotrophomonas; species Stenotrophomonas sp. 22DLJC03. The sequence continues at coordinate 678,864 of NZ_JBSPUG010000001.1, read as the reverse complement.
ACAGCGAAACCTGGACCTCACTGCCGGCACACGGTCGCGGTGAGGTGGAACTGGAGGTACCGAGCGAACGCCGCGGCTGGCTGGAGCTGCCGCGCATCCGCCTGTCCACCACCCAGCCACTGGGCCTGGTACGGGCGTGGTCGTGGGTGTGGCCGGAACAACCGCTGCTGGTCTATCCACTGGCCGAGACAACCGCACCTGCACTTCCGGAGAGTGGCAACGATCCCCTGCACACGCGTGCCCATGCCAGTGGTGAGGAACTGCATCAGCTGCGGCCCTACCGCGCCGGCGACGCGCCACGCAGCATTTCCTGGAAGCACTCGGCACGCCGCGACAGTCTGCTGGTGCGCGAGTACGAAAAGCCGGCCGGCATCGAAGTGGTGCTGGACTGGCGCATGCTGGCACCGCTGGGCCACGAAGCACGCATCGCGCGGCTGGCGCGCTGGGTCGGCATGGCCGAACGCGAGGGCCGCCGCTACACCCTGCTGCTGCCGGCGCACCCGCCGTTCGGGCCCGGCCAGGGCGCGAACCATCACCACCTGTGCCTGCGCGCGCTGGCGCTGATGCCATATGGCTGATCCCCTCGATCAACTGGATCGCAGCACACGTGCCTGGACGTTGGCCTGTGCGGCGCTGGCCCTGCTGCCACTGCTGCTGCAGTTGCCACCGCTGCTGGCGGTGGTGATCGCGATCGCTGCGATATTGACCGCTGCCCTGTCCTGGCGACGCGTGCTGCCGATGCCGATACGCCTGCTGCTGGTGCTGGGCATGCTCGCCGCCATCGTCTGGCAGATGGGCATGGTGCGCCCGGGGCGCGATACCGGCTGCGCCCTGCTGGCGGCGATGCTGGCGATCAAATCCAGCGAACTGCGCAGCCTGCGTGACGCGCGCAGCCTGCTCGGCTTTGCGCTGTTTGCTCCGTTTGCCGCATTCCTGCTCGACCAGGGACCACTGACCACGACCCTGGCCGCCCTGGCCGGTGTAGGCGCCCTGCTTGCACTGCAACGCCTGGCCCAGGATGAAGGCCATGCCGGCCGCCTGCCGTTGCGTGGGCAGCTGCGCAGTGTCGGTCGTCTGCTGGCGATCGGCCTGCCGCTGGCACTGGCCAGCTTCTGGCTGTTCCCGCGCCTGGCAACGCCGCTGTGGGGTGTTCCCGAACGTGCCGTCGGCACGCCGGGGCTGTCCGACAGCATGGAACCCGGCCAATGGCTGGACCTGATGGCCGACGACACCCCGGCGCTGCGTGTGCAGTTCTTCGGTGCCGTACCCGAGCCGACGCAACGCTACTGGCGTGGCCCGGTGCTGACTGCCTTCGATGGCCGGCGCTGGACGCGCGACCGCGCCAGCGCACGGCGACCTGCGGCAGTCGTCGTTGCCGGTGTGCAGGGCTGGGACTACCAGATCGACTACGAGCCCACCGACCGCCGTCAGCTGGTGGCGCTGGACCTGCCCAGCCGCGCCCCTGCCGGCAGCACGCTGGACGCGGACATGAGCCTGAGCAGCGAGCGCTCGCTGGCCTCGCTGAGCCGCTGGCGACTGCATTCGGCACCACCACAGCACTTCGACAGCACGCTCTCGCCCTACCTCCGGCGCGCGACGCTGCAGCTGCCCGCCGGCTTCAATCCACGCACGGCAACCCTCGCCCAGCAATGGCGGCAGGACGCCGGTGGCGATGACGAAGCCATCGTCCGCCGCGCGCTGCAATGGATCACCACCGATTTCTCCTACACGCTGGAAACGCCCCCGGCAGGACGCGATCCGGTCGACGAGTTCCTGTTCGGCTACAAAGCCGGGTTCTGTGAACACTTCAGCGCCGCCTTCGTGGTGCTGATGCGCGGCGCCGGCGTTCCGGCACGCGTGGTGACCGGCTTCGCCGGCGGCACCCGCAACCGCCTTGGCGACTACTGGATCGTACGGCGGATGGACGCCCACGCCTGGGCCGAGGTATGGCTGCCGCAACGTGGCTGGGTGCGCGTCGATCCCACCGCTGCCGTCGCCCCCGAACGTATTCTCGACACCCTCGACGACCGCCTGCAGGCCGGCACGGACAGCCCGCTGCAACAGCGCTGGCTGCAACTGGGGCAGATGGGCGACTGGCTGCGCCGCGGCTGGAACGATCTGGTGCTGTCCTTCGATGCCCGCCGCCAGCAGCAGCTGCTCAAGCCGCTCGGGCTGGATGACCTGGGACCGGCACAACTGATAGCCGGCTTCGTGACGGCTGCGTTGATGGCACTGGCGTGGATGGCCTGGCTGCTGGCCCGCGGCGAACACGAACGTGATCCGCTGTTGCGCGCCTGGCACCGGCTGGGCCGCCGCTACGCCCGCCTCGGCCTGGCCCGCGAACCGCATGAAACCGCACAGGACTGGGCGCGTCGGGTACATGCCCGCCGCCCCGATCCTGCACTGCTGGCGCTCAGCCAGCGTTTCGACGACGCGCGCTACGCTGGAACTTGCACCGACCTCGCTTCATTATTGCGGGACCTGCGCAGGCATCGCCCGACTTCCGGAGCCTCCCCATGAACACCAAGTTCCTCCTCACCGCTGTGGCCACGCTGGCCCTGTCGGCCTGCGCCACGGCCCCCAAGCCGCTGCAGGGACAGTTCAGCCTGGTCTCCCCGCGCGACTCGGTCGCCACCCAGCAGGTCGGCACGCCCGTCCGTTGGGGCGGCCGCATCATCGAAACCAAGCCCGGCCAGGGCGAGACCTGCTTCCAGATGATCTCGCGCCCGCTCAACGCCAGTGGCCGCCCGAACACCACCTCGTCCGACGCCAGCGACGGCCGCTTCATCGCCTGCCGTGCCGGCTTCTACGACCCGGCCGTGTTCGAAGCCGGCCGTGACGTGACCTTCATCGGCAAGATCGACGGCTACCAGAACACCCGCATCGGCGACTATGACTACCGCCTGCCGAAGCTGTCGGCCGATGTGATCTACCTGTGGCCGGAACAGCGCCAGGTCGATGTGGTGCCCTATCCCTACGGCCCGTGGGGCCCGGGCCCGTATGGCCCGTACTGGGGTGGCTATGGACGCTGGGGCTGGTGGTGATCGTCACCGCACAGGCATGACGGAAAAGGCCGCCCTCGGGCGGCCTTTTTTCATCCACGCATGGCATGGATGACCTGCGCTCAACGCCCCGGCGTACCGAAATGCCCCAGCTGCCCACCGGCCAGCAGGTGCATGTGGATATGGAACACAGTCTGCCCGGCGTCCTCACGGCAGTTCATCACGATGCGGTAGCCGTCCCGTGCGAAGCCTTCGCGGCGCGCATACTCGGCAGCGGCCAGCGCCAGTTTGCCGATCAGGTGCGCCTGCGACGGCTGCAGGTCGTCCAGGGTCGGGATGATCTCGTTCTTCGGAATGAACAGCACGTGCACCGGCGCCTGCGGTGCGATGTCCTTGAAGCCCAGCACCTCGTCATCCTCGTAGACGATGGTGGCCGGGATCTCGCGACGGATGATCTTGCTGAAGAGGGTTTCGTTGCTCATGGTCAGCCTCGGCGGGAATGTCTCCCGCATTGTAGGCCGGCCGCGCCGGACGATGCCCGGCCAGCGCTCAATCGCGGAACTCGCTGCGCGTCCCGAACGCGTGCGACAGCGTGCCGCGATCGACGTATTCCAGTTCACCACCCAGCGGCAGCCCCTGCGCCAAACGGCTCGGCTGAACCTTTCGTGCGCGCGCCAGCTGCGCCAGGTAATGCGCGGTGGCCTCGCCCTCGACGGTGGCACTGGTGGCGATGATCAGCTCCCGTACCTCGCCTTCGGCCAGCCGCCGCTCCAGCTGCTCCAGGCCCAGCTCGCGCGGGCCGATGCCATCCAGCGGCGAAAGCCGCCCCTGCAGCACGAAGTACACGCCACGGAAACCGGTAGCGTTCTCGATCGCCAGGCGGTCGGCCGGCGATTCCACCACGCACAGCTGGCTGCGCTCGCGGCTGCCGTTGGCGCAGGTCGGGCACAGCTCGGTTTCACTGAAATCGCGGCACTGTGCGCAATGGCCGATGCGCTCCACCGCCAGCGACAACGCTTCAGCCAGGCGCTGGCCACCTTCGCGCTCGCGCTCGAGCAGGTGGTAGGCCATCCGCTGCGCGGTCTTCTGGCCAACGCCAGGCAGCACCCGCAGTGCGTCGATCAATTGTTCAAGCAGGGGTGCGGACACGGCAGGGTGCTTCGATCGTGCCGGGCATGCCCGACGGGTATGTGTAGAGTCGAGCTTGCTCGACTGCTGCAGACAGTCGAGCAAGCTCGACTCTGCGGGGTACCCGCAACAACAGGCACCCCGCTGAAGATCAGAACGGCAGCTTCATGCCTGGCGGCAGCTGCATGCCGGCGGTGGCCGACCCCATCTTCGACTTCGACTCGGCATCGATCTTGTTCGAGGCGTCGTTGAAAGCGGCGGCGATCAGGTCTTCCAGCATCTCCGGGTCGCTGGCCAGCGACGGGTCGATACGCACCTTGCGGCATTCCTTGGCGCCGGTCAGGGTCACGCTGACCATGCCGCCACCGGCGCTGCCGGTCACTTCGATCTTGGCGATTTCTTCCTGGGCCTTCTGCAGGTTTTCCTGCATCTTCTGGGCCTGCTGCATCAGTTGGGCGATGTTGCCGCGCATAGTGTCTTACTCGTCAAAAGAACGGATGGAATCGGAAACAACCCGGGCACCGTGCTGTTGGATCAGCACCTGCACTTCCGGATCGTCCATGAAAACAGCCTCTGCCACCTGCTGCCGCTCGCCACGCTGGCGATCGGCACGCTGGTGCAGGGTCTCGGCCGGAACGTGTTCGGTTTCCACGGTCTCGACCACGATCTTCGGCGCCTGGCCGAGGGCCTTCTCCAGCATCTCGCCCAGCGCAGCCAGCGCGCGCTCCGAGCGCAGGTATTCAAATCCGGGCGAAAGGCCCAGTTTCAAGGTCCCGTGCTGGCAGCTGATGAACGCGGCATTGGCGGCCAACTGCCTCGATGGGCCACTGAGGCCACTGTTGGCGACCAGGTCCAGCCAGTCCTCGGCGCTGGCCAGATCGCTGACACCTTCCAGCGGCGGGGCATCACGCGCCGGCCCCGGCGGTTCGGCCGGCGCGATGGCAATGCCTTCGGCGCGGAACGGACGTTCGGGCTGCGCAGGCTCGCTGGGGACCGCGACGGGAGCCGGCGGCTCATGCCAGGGCGCGACCATCGCCGCATCCGGACCAGCCATCTCGGCCGCCAGCGCCTCGTCACGCGCCCCGGTTTCGTCGGTGGCCCACGGCGGCAGGTCATCCCCCGCATCTGCTTCAGCGGACGGCGGCGCCGCTGCTTCGGCCGTTACCGGCGGCGGCGACACGAGCTCTTCCACTGGAACCGGCTCGGGTTCCGGCGTCGGATCCGGCTCCGGTTGCGGGGCCGGCTCAGGTTCGGGTTCAGGCTCGCGCGGCGCGGCCTGCGCCGGAGCGGCCAACTGCGCCACCACGGCCGGGCTTGCCGAAGCGGCGGCAGTCGCCGGCGTCGCTTCATGGGTACCCGCACCGGTGCCGCCACCGGCAGCATTGCCGCCCGACGCATTGCCTGCACCGTCCACCGACTTCGGCACCGGCGGGACCGCCGCGGCCGGGCGGAACGCCAGCATGCGCAGCACGGCCATTTCGAAGCCGGCGCGCGGGCTCGGCGCCAGCGGCAGGTCGCGACGACCATTCAAGGCCATCTGGTACCAGAGCTGCACCACTTCCGGGCGTAGGCGTTCGGCAAAGGCTGTCGCGTCCAGGCCTTCGGCGGCAGCCGCAGCGCCCGGCACCAGCTGCTGCACCTGGATGCGATGCAGGCCTTCGGCCAGCGCTTCCAGCACGCCACTCCAGTCCGGCGAGAATTCGGCCAGCGCGGCAACCACCTGCAACAGGCGCTGGCCATCGCCCTCGGCCAGTGCGTCGAGCATCGCCGCCACCTGGGTGCGATCAACCGTGCCCAGCATGGTGCGCACCACATCCTCGCGCAGCGCGCCGCCGGCATAGGCAATCGCCTGGTCCAACAGCGACAGGCCATCACGCAGGCTGCCGTCGGCGGCCTTGGCCAGCTGCACGATGGCGCTGCCGTCAGCCTCGATCTCTTCGGCGGCAAGGATGCGGGTCATCTGGCCCTGGATCTGATCCTCGTCCAGTCGCTTGAGGTTGAACTGCAGGCAGCGGCTGAGGACGGTGACCGGCAGCTTCTGCGGGTCGGTGGTGGCCAACAGGAACTTCACGTGTTCCGGCGGCTCTTCCAGCGTCTTCAGCAGCGCGTTGAACGCCGCCTTGGACAGCATGTGCACTTCGTCGATCAGGTAGACCTTGTACTTGCCACGCGAAGGCATGTACTGCGCGTTCTCGATCACCTCGCGCACGTCATCCACACCGGTGTTGGACGCGGCGTCGATTTCCAGCAGGTCGATGTAGCGCCCGGCGTCGATGTCCAGGCAGGCCGCGCACTGGCCGCACGGATCGGCGCTGGTGCCCTGCTCGCAGTTCAGCGACTTGGCGAAGATGCGCGCGATGGTGGTCTTGCCCACGCCGCGGGTGCCGGTGAACAGGAACGCGTGGTGGACCCGGCCGCTGTCCAGCGCGTTGCTGAGCGCACGGACCACGTGTTCCTGGCCCACCAGCTCGGCAAAACGCTTCGGACGCCACTTGCGGGCAAGGACGAGATAGGACATCAGGCCACCGTTTTCCATCGGATGTTCCATTGTGCCATGCCTGTCCAGCCCCCTCGCCTCCGGCGCGTCCTTCGCAGGTTCCTGACTGGGGTGCTTGTGAAGTGCCGCGCAGCCCGCTAGAATCTGCGCCCCTGCTGAGGCGTTTGCCGATGGCAGGGATCCGGAGAGGTGTCCGAGTGGTTGAAGGAGCACGCCTGGAAAGTGTGTAAGCGTCTAAACCGCGCTTCGGGGGTTCGAATCCCCCTCTCTCCGCCAGATTACGCAAACCCCTGAGAGATCAGGGGTTTTTGCTTTTCTGGGGTGCCCCTCGGCGGGACACAAATCGGGACACATCTCTCGATGCGCATCCCCCATCACCTCACCCGCTCTCCCACCGGCCTTTGGGCTTTCCGGCAACGCGTCCCTATCGACCTTCAAGGCGTGGTTGGCCGACGCGTCTTCAAGCGCACATTGCGCACCCGCGACCTGCCAACGGCCAGGCTGCGCGCACTGGCCCTGGCTGCGGGCTATGCTCAGGCCTTCGATGTGTTGAGGGACCAACGCGTGGACAAGCTGAGCAAGCGCGAGGCCGATGAACTGATCGCCCGCCTGACCCAATCCGACAACCTGAAGGAATTGATCCTCCACCGGTCCCGCGCCGCCGATGGCACGGTCACCGAGCGCTGGCAGATCGACAACGAGGAAGACCTGCGGCTTTTCCAGAAGATGCAACGCCAGGGCGCAGACCCTTTGCTGGACGCCGTCAACGGCGCCCCCTCCCCCGCCCCGGCACCAGTCCCGAAGTCAAAGCTGACCCCCATCACCCTCGAAGACGCCTGCGATGCTTGGCTGGCCACGCTCAAGGGCAACACGCTGCCCAAGACCTGGACGATCAAGCGCACGGCGATCGTGTCTCTGGTCAGCTTCCTCGGGAGCAAGATCAAGCTCCACACGCTGACGCGCACGGACTTGGCCCGCTGGTATCAGCACATGCGCGAAGAGGGCGCCTCAACCCCCACCCTGACCAACAAGCAGTCTTACATTGGCGGCAAAGGCGGCTTCTTCGAGTGGGCCATGGCCTCGGGCTACTACCCCAGGGGCGACAATGTTGCCGCTGGGCATGTCAGCTACTCCATCCGAGAGAAGCGAGCTCGGCGAAAGTTCGGTTTCAAGCCTTACGACACCCACCAAGTCCAAGCCCTCTTTGCGCCAGCCGCCTTCGAGCGACTGGCGCTTTCGGCCCGCTGGGCGGCGGTCATCGGTCTTTACACAGGCGCTCGCGCCGCCGAGGTGGGCCAACTGCTTCCCAGCGATGTCACCGAAGAGGCGGGATTGCTCTGCATCCACATGTCCGATGAAGGGGAGCACCAGAAGCTCAAATCCGATGCCAGCATCCGGACCGTCCCTGTTCACCCTGATCTGCTGACCCTCGGGTTCAAGGAATGGGTTGAGGGGTTAAGGGCGGCAGAGGCAAAGCGGCTGTTCCCGGCCGCCAAACCGGATGCCAAGAACGGCGCCGGCAATTGGATCACCAAGGCGTTCGGCCGCCACCTGGAAGCCGTGGGCAAGAACTGGACGCCCGGCAAGCGCGGCTTCCATTCGCTCCGGAAAACCGTCATTCAGTCGCTTCAAGGAGCGGGCGTACCGTCCGAGCTGCGGGCCCAGGTGGTGGGACACGAATTGGACGACGAGCACCACGCCACCTATAGCCGCGAATTCACCGCCCAAGAGAAGCTGCATGGGCCTGGAAAGAACACCCCCGGATTGGCGGTGCTGGATTTTGGCTTGAACCTGCCTGCGCTGCGCGCCCTTCTGAACGATCCAACACCCAGGAAGCGCGGAGTGAGAAGGTCATTACTAAGCAGCTAGACGAACACATATCACAAGGAGGAAGATTTGCATGAAAGTCGAAATACTATCCATCTCCTCTCGCGGAGATCATCAGCAAGAGTATGTAACGCTGAAGGTTCTGGAAGACTGCGATGTAGGCACGCATGTGCTAAGCGACACCACCTACACATCGGACCATAAAGTTTCATCGAAGTTGAGACACATGTTCTGGATCCCAGACAAGGAGGTGAAAGCCGGCGATTTCGTTCAAATCCACACGAGACCCGGATTGACCACCGAGTTTTCGAACAAAGCTGGCACGACAACGCATGTTTTCTTCTGGGGACTTAGGTCTGCAGTCTGGAACGACGATGGAGACTGCGCCGTTCTTATGGAAATTTCGCGATGGATCCACAAAGCGACGAACTAACTCCAACCTGACAGAACAATGAGCAAGGAGAGCACATGTCTACAGCGTCAGCGAGCCGAGCCAAAAGATCCAGCGCAAAACTGAAGGACGGAGAGGCTAAAAATATTCTTAGGAAATGGCCCATTCAGACGCGCAACTACTGGCCACCACCCAACAAGACCGGACACTGGATACGAGCTCAGCCCAAAGTCGCTGGCTCACGCGCCACTGCGCCTAGGCTACATGCCCCGGGCGCCAGTCTCTTTAAGACGCAACCCGATGGGCTGTGGATAAATGTCAACTGGGGCGAGCACAAGTACTGCGACGTGGTAGCAATCGAGGTGTGTGGAACCGCCTCCAATCTGAACGACAAGAGATCGCGTTACTCTCCCTCAACCCACAGCCTTCTCATTACGTTTAATGAAGAGTGGCTTAAAAAAGACTTCACCACTCAGGGTGGCGGCAAAAAGACATACAAGAAAGCACTGAAAATACCGTCTGACGCTCCAAGCGGCGACTTCTCACTCCCGGTTCGCCATTTGCGCGTCCTATATGCCCTACCGAACGAGCTCTACGATATTTGGTGCTCACAGCATTGCCCCACCGGCTATGAATTCTTTTGCCCTCACACGTCTCTAGCATCGCATAGTTCGCCGTCTTTCATCCGCTTCCTACGCCAGATGTCCATTGCAAGTCAGTTTTACAAGAAGTCATAGCCTCCACTTTCAACCAGTTCAATGCGCCTCTAACACTCCTTACTTGGATGAGATTTGGCTGCTACTGAAACTTACGAGCCTGATCAAAATCGGCTTTTGTGAAAGGAGGCGCAAAATCCTGGCTTGCCACCCGGGGCGATGGTGCTTTGATGAGCGCACCACCTCGGCTCAAAGGAGCTTTAACCATGTTCTCTCACCCACAGTTCCAAATCGCCAGCCAACTGCTTATCGGGCTCATGTCCCAAGGCTCCTCTCGCCAATTGAGCGATCGCGTCGAAGACGTGAGGCACGCCTTGGACGTGTCCGCCGAACTGATTCGACAGTGGGAGGAGGACCAACCACGGGGTGCCAAGTTCACTCCGCCCAATCCAGCCCCCCAAACCCGCACACGTGAAGCCGTGGTAGACCGCACTTTCATCCCGACAGACGAATGGCGGCGGAGCCGCGCCAAGAAGAGTGCGCCACCTTCAGTCTTGCGGAACTCGGGGCCTTCTGTTCATTGAAGGATGCCACCTGAAACGAGAGGAGCCCCGCCAGGCGGGGCTCGTTGCTTTAGTGCAACCGGGGGCGCCGTGGAATGGCGGATGGCTGGGACGCGTCCGACGTGACGGGCCGCTCCTGGAAGTCCGACTGCGCCTCCCGGGTCGGCTCGGCTCGAACAGAGCAACGTTCCAAGACAGCCACGCTCGCGGCCTCCAAGCACTCCTCGCGCAAGCGTAGGTCTTCGGCCAAGATCGCCTCTTGCTCCGGGGTTGCGGCAGCTTGGGCTGCAGCCAACTCAGCAGACCGCTGCTCCAGAGCTGCCAACCGGCGGCCGCGACGCCTGGCCCACTCACGAGCCGTCCAAGACACCCCGGGTTCCGGGTGGTTCGCCACGAAGTCGTCCCACGCCTGTTCAGCCATGTGCCGCAATCGGATCGCACGGCGCACAGCTTTAAGACGCTTGGGGAAACGGACCAATTCTGCTGCAAATCGCTTCAAGCCCAGCAGCAGCCCGTTGAGCGCCGAACGATGCTCCTTGCACTCTTCGGGAACGACTTCTCCGCTCGCCAGTGCACTGACCGCTTTCAGCGTGGAATGGAGCGCATGGCCAGCCAATTCATCCCTGAGCGTGTTGCCTTGGCGAACCACCTCAATCCGGATGGCCTCCACCGAGGGGGCCTCCCTGGGAACACCCTCGGTGCTGCCATCGGAGCGCCTCTCGCCGATGGCTTTGCCCAACCCGTGCGATACAACGATCTGACCATCGGAGAAGGCAAGCGTCTGATCGATTGTCGAGCGCTTTGCCTCGCGGTGGGCCTGCGCTTCACTGTGCCCCTCAGGCGCCGCGGCCCGGCTTTCCTGTTCAAACCGGGCTAGCACTTCATCGAAGGCGTGTTGGTTCGCCTCCTGAATGGACCTGTTCCTCTCCCCTAGCTCTGAGTACTCCCCTCGGCGCTCGATGGCTGACGCGTCTTTTCCCAGGTGACGCGTGGGAGCCCTCGATAGCACTGCGGCGGCCACGAGGTCCCCGCGCGCGAGCGCCTCGTCGGACTGGGCCTTCAGACTGCGGTGATCCACGCGAACGTCCAGGTTTGCCGCTTCCAGATGCGCATTCGTCGTCGCGGCCACCAGTTCCCTGATCCACTCGACCTCGGCCCGGCCTGCAGGACCTCCGTCGAGCTCTCGGGTTTTGTCCAGGAAGCCGTCAGGGCCAAGCCGGCGGGTGGTTGCCAGAATGTGGACATGCCAATTCATGCCTCCTTTGCTGCCGGGACTGTGGATGCTAGCTTGTGCAGCAAAGCCGTAGCGGTCCACCAAGGCCCGCGCCACTGCGAGGGCAAGAGACGATCGCTGGTCATCGTCCAACTCGTGGGGCAGCGCAAACTCGAACTCCCGTGCGATGGTGGAATCCTTGCGGCGTTCCGCGGCCTCGGCCTCCGTCCAAAGCGAGGCAGGCACCAGGGCCCAACCTGGTGCGTCGTCGGGAATGATGCAGCGTGATTCAACCACGCCGTCTCGCCGACGGTAGTCGTGGCGCTGCCCGGTGCGCGTATCTTCGAGAAGAAGTCCGGCACGGTAGGCGGCTGCCGCGACGGACGAGTGCCCCTTGGCTCGGCTGAAGGTTTTGACGTTGGCGTGGTAGATGGCCATGCGGCTCCAAAGCAGTGGATGTGGCTTTGTTTATGCCGTGGCTTTGGATTTTCGCAAGCGCTGGAAGCGATTGGGGTTCAAGGGGCGAAGCCCTTTGCGCACGCGTTCCCCAGGAACGCCTAGGTGCGCTCTTGCTCCTGTCTTTCAAGCTCTGATTTTCAGACCGTGTCGATCTTGAAGAAGCAGATCATTTACAAGTGCTCAAGAACTTGACGCGAGCCATTTCTTTGTTTGACTCGTAAACACGCCCAGGAGAAATGCAATGACCGAGCCAACGCACTATCATCTTAGAATCCAAAGAGCCACAGAGCGGTTGGCGCAGCTGCAAGCCAGGGAGCTTCTGTCGAGTCAGCGACAAGCTGCAAGGGCAAAAGCAACTCAGCGACGGGAAGAGGCCAAGCGACGATTGCGACTGGCAGACCTCGTGTTCATGGCCGGCGCAGAAACGCTGGACGATAGGGAACTTCTTGGTGCCCTATTGAGTTATGTGGAAAACCGCAGCAACCAGGATCTATGCGACCAAGCATGTTCGCGCGGCACCGCGCGACTCGCGATGCTCTCGGCCGCGACGGAGGGAGGCGCAACCAAGCATTGACCAGAGCTACCCAAATGAATGTGACGGGCTCGAACGCTGGGGCCTGACGAAGGCAACCCTGCTTTAGATGCTTTCCTGACTGACGGGAGCCTCACTACTCTCATCATCAAAATTCTCTATGGCGCCCGGCATGCTGGCATAGCCGTTGAGGTATCTTTCGTAGGGACCGGTGTAGCCAATCTCCCTAAAGACCACCTGCGACAACAGCTCACGGACAAACAATATTCTGGGCCAAGCATCTTGTCCTTTGCCACCCCCACTGTGGACAAGAGCATTTCGGAGCCTGCATAGATCCACGAACGCTTCGTCTGTGAATACGGTTGATGGAAGCTGATAATGATCGCGCAGGGAAGACAGCTTATAGGAAAGAGGCCGTCCATTTGCCAATTCAATCCGCTGCGTCAAAACGGCTGTCTCTGCTGGATCGAAACCAGCCTCATCAATGATCGAGACAAGCCTTTTACGAACAGGGCGATATTTCTCCTTCTCCATCAGCGTTGTTTTTGCTTTAGGGACTACACGCTCACAGAGCGTCTCTACCGCGGTCATCGACATCAAGAATCGAGCCTCATGAAAAGGCGTGTCGACGTGAAGCCAGCCCACCACGGTCCACAATGCGTCCTTGAAGGCCGCCCCCTGTTCAAACCTCTTCACTAGGGCTTCCACGAATGGGCCACGATTCATGAAGTGAATCGGCGAAAGACTTCCACCGAAGCCCTCCCCTTCAAAGTAGGTGCACTCCCAGCGATCTCCACGGTAAACCTCCAACAGAGGCGTTTGAAGCCGCTTTCCACTAGCAAAAGCTAACCCTTGGTGTAAGAAGGTCAACATTTCGTCGGCTCGCTGAGACCAATCGGCAAGGTTGGTTGCTTGGTCCGCGTATATCGCCGCGAATCCAGATGCGTCATCCCGACCTACGCCTTTTACACCTCCACGCACCTCGATCTTACCCAAACTGCTTTCGACGGGCCGAACTGGCATTGACTTGAAACCGCGAAACCATAGTCTTGTGGCGGGAAAATCTGAAGGTCTTTTCGCTTTGCGAGAGAGCTTGGCGGAACGGGCAGAGATTGATACGTGGCAGCCACCTGAACCTGTGTGAATCCCACTCACGTCTACCGAATCTGAAAAGAACACCTCTCCCGAATGACCACTTCCCTCAAGCGTCAAGCTTTCGCCAGCCGATCCAGGCTCCCCCATAGCCGAATGAAGATCCAGTGCCAACTGGAGTGGAGGCGACAGAAGCTCAATTTTCAGCCGAAGGTCCAGGCTGAGGACCGCCTGGAACGTTACATCAAACGTCCTACCACTAAGTGCAAGACGGCCTTGAAACACTAGGACCTCGTCTTCCATATGCTTAGGCCTCCTGTGCAAGCCCTTGGACCGCATCAGCTCCCATGTTGGCAGCGTAGTGTTCTGGGAAGCCCGCAGCACCAAAGACGGCCTTGAACTTATCGAAGTAGTAGTTCAAGTCGTAGTGATTGAAATCCATCACGGTGATGTTGATGCCATCCCTGTGAGAACCCCTGTCCAGGAAGCGCGCCAACGGCGTAAAGGACCCATCGGCGGCAGCAACCTTCTTCAGAGCTTCTTTGAACTTCCCTTCTTGGTGGGTGAACCAGAAAAAGTGCTCGAGGATGCATCGCATGGCATTGGGAACCATGATCGCCGGCGTATTGGAATCGCGTGCATCTCGAAGAACCTGCCACAATGCCTGGTAGTCGTTCATCATCTCCGAAGCCCTCATTGGGACCACCTTCGTATGTTCTGACTTCACCACACGGAGCAGTTGGCAGCGCTTATCCTGGTTCGCCAACTCTGGACCCACTGTCTGCCGGAGCATTTCATGTAGGAAGAAGAGGTTGTGGGTCAGCACCATCACCTGACGCAATCGCGGCACGCCCTCGGGCGGCTTGATGAGTTCTTCTTGGATGATGGAAGCAATGTCGAACACGAAGTTGTGCGACAGACTGGAAATCGGGTCATCGATAACGGCAATCGTTCTACCTAGATCCACCGGACCTGAATCTGCCTCGTCAGAGCCCTTCAGGCGCTCGAGAAAGTAGAGGAACGAGATGAGTGTCTTCTCGCCCTCACTGAGCGAAGCCATGTCGCCCTCTGCCTGCCCAGGACGGCTCAAGCAATATAGGTGCCCCTCTCCTTTACTTGAGATGGAGTAGGAGGTGACACCCATGCCCGCAAGACGCGCATTGATCTTTTCGACTGCTGCCCCCACACCTGTTTGGAGCTGACCCAGCTCCTTAAGGCGCTCAGTGATGTCGCCCAAGCTCTTTTCAATGGCGGTCTTCTCGGCACGTTCTGCCGTCAGGGCCTCCACCAATGGGGCCTTGCTCGCTTTATACGCTTCATAGACAGGAGCTCGCTCGCGACGCATCACCTGCCAAAACATCGTTCGGACACGCCCTTTTTCAGCTGCGCGATCAGCGATTCTTGCGTTGAATTCGGTGATTCGCTGGTTGATGGCGCCAATGGCGCCCGTCATCGGCTCAATGTCGCTTGTCGCAACGTCATACGGCTCTGCTGGCTTGTCGACCTTGAATTTCATCAACGCACTGTTCGCTCTGAGCCTTGCAAGCAGCAGTTCCCAGGCCTGAGACAAGGCCGCATCCTTCTGTGCAAAAGGGTGCTTAAAGACCTGGGCTACCGACACCTCTATCTGTTCGACAGCCACTTCATAGCGTTCAGCTAGCAACTTTACTTGGTCGACACGGGCTTGTCTGTCTCCGTCAAGAAGCTTGGCCAAGTCCTCGGCAAAGTTCTTCGGCAGCTTTTCCTGACAGAAGGGGCAGTTGTCACCATGTGGGATGTCGCGCCCCTGCCCGACCCAGTCGCTGTTCCCCCACTTCTCAATCAAAGGGGCCAGCCGACTAGCGGAAGAGACCACAATCCTCTCAGCCCAGATCGGATGCGACTCGATTACCGCAAGACCTGAAAAGTCAACCGAGACCCTTCCCTGAGAAGTTTCGGTGCTGGTTGCGTCGGCTAGGCGCTCTTGTAGACGATCCAAGCCATCGAGCTCGACATCGTCGGCCACAGCATACTTGTCGAGTTCTTCGAAGAACTTCTTGCGGTCGCTGTGCCACCCGTTCAACAGGTCGCGAAACGGGGGCTTATTGTAGTCACTGTGGGCCTTCCACGCCCCGGTTATGGCTGCTTCCTGGACGTTCTTGCCAGCCTCAATCGACTGCTCGATCTTCTTCTTGACCGCTTCAAGCTGCGACTCAAGGGCTTCAGCCTCGACCTTCTTTCCTTCGATCTCAGCCTGGGCTTCAGCATCCAAGGCACCTATGGTGAAGATGCCAGGAACCCCTTCTGCCGTCCGGATCACCTTGTCTACGAACCGCTGGTTGTAGACAAGCACTCGATAGGCAGCGTTGTTGGACGTGTGCATCTGGCAGTGAGAGAACTTCTCATCGCCGCCGCTCACCCCCTGAATGACCTCGCCGATGGCACTCTTTCCTGCCCCGTTAGTTCCATACAGGAACACTGGCTTTGGAGGCGTTCCAGGCTCAAAACTGATGGGTAGAGCAACAGTAGGATGGAAACTCTTGTATCGATGAATCGACAGACCGGTAATCAAGGTGCCCCCTTGGCAGCTCGCTCACAGACGAAGCCCACACTGATTCTAATGATGGGACAAAAGGTCAGGCATCCCTAACCGAGCCCTTAGGTTTGGCCAGGGTCTACTGGCAACAAGAAGCTGTCCTCAAGAACAAACCTGCTGACAGGCCACCCATTCAAACTAACATGTCCGCATGCCATTTACCATTCGTTCAGCATGGCGTAACGGCTTTGAAGCACCGATTGTTAGGCAATTAACTGCAAACAGTACGGAATTGACTGCGATAAATCGAAGTAAATTTCGAGAAAACCCCTTGTTTTAGAGGGTTTCGCGCTGATAACGAATTCAGTCGTTTCCGAGAAGCAACCTCGTCAGCAACGCAACGCCTAGGGTGGTTACGCGGCGTGCAAATTTTTGTATCAACCCGGTTGACGAATTTACGGCCTGTTTTATCCGTACTTCCATCCCCAGATGGAAGTGAACCAATGACCGCCCTCCCCTCCTCCGCACTCACCGACTACATCGCATCGCCCTTCGGCACCCTTCATTTGGAAGGCATCCACATCGGTCGCTTCCGCATTGACCGAGCCACCATCCAAGGTCGCGAGGCGGCGATCAATCTCCAGGAATGCATCTTGGCTGCCTTGGACGAGACCGGCCGCAAGAACACCATGAAGAGCGGCACCCGGTATCCCCAGCAACTGTCCATGGGGACGCCGGCGCGTCCCTTGGCCAAGGAGATCGATGATCACCTGGCGGACATGCGCCGCCGGCAGCTGGATCCCAAGACCGTGCTCGCCACCGAGCGCACCCTGAAGCTTCTCCTGCTGACCTGCGGCAACATTTCGGCCTGCCGCGTGGATTACAAGCACATCCAAGCACTGTGGCAGCTGTTGCGCTGGACCCCGAAGAACCTGCTGTCTGATCCCCGATTGAAGCGCCTCAGCTACAAGGACGCGATCGCCATGGGCCAAGAGCAGGACGTGGCGCCCTTGGCTCGGGCCACCGAAGAGCGCCACCGCCGCTTCTTGGTCGCCTTCTTCAACCACCTGGTCAACGGGCAAGCCATCGCGTCCTCGCCAATGAAGGCCTTCCGCAAGCCCAAGGAGGATCACACCATCGATCCCGGCAAAGCCATCCGCCTGTTCGAGGACGGGGACCTGCAGGCCATCTTCGACCCGGCCTCCTTCATCCCCTGGGCGAAGAAGCCGCAGTATTGGTGGGCCCCTATGATTGGCCTTTACACGGGCGCTCGGGTCAACGAGGTCTGCCAGCTGAAGCTGACCGACATCCTCCAGGAGCGCGGCGTATGGTGCATCGCCTTCCAAAAGACCATCGATGAAGACCTCGCCGCGGATCCGAAGCGCCAACGGCGGAGCCGGCAAAGCATGAAGGGAGCCGGGTGCATGCGCATCGTCCCCATCGCCAAGCCCCTATTGGACGCCGGTTTCCTCGAGTTCGTCGAAGACATGAAGGCCACTGGCCACCCGCGCTTGTTCCCCCTCCTCTCTGCCGGCGTGAACCGCAAGACCGGAGAGACCAACGCGCGCTACAGCCAGCAATTCGTGGTGGATTTTGGCCGCTACTTGAAGAGCCTAGGGTTTGCCAAGGGGATCGGGTTCCATGCCTTCCGCCACACCCTAGCGACCGAATTGGATGTCAACGACGTTCCAGAGAAGGAGATTGCACTGGTCACCGGCCACAGCACCGATCCACGGGATCGCGTCCAGGTGTTGCGCAAGCACTACCTCCACAAGAAACCACAGGTGACGCGGAGCAAGCAGATCAGCGCCTTGGAGCTGTATCGGCCCAACGTGGAATTGCCGCGATACCAGAGGGGGCAGTTTGCCAATTGCTTGGCAGACTCCGACAGCTTCTACCCATGAAGACCCGTGCCACATCCGATTAGAGCCAGTGACAACCAAGGGCAATCCGGACTAGGCTGGTGCTTTGGATAGCAGGAAATACAAAATGCCTATCGATTTAACGGGATTGTCGGTCAAGGAGCTGCGCTCTTTGATCAGCACCGCAGAGAAGCAGCAGACCAGGATCCTGACACGACCTAAGGCTGCTGCTATGCGTGCCAAGATCAACAAATACGTCAAGGATCATGGCTACACGATCGAGGAGCTCTACGGAGTTCCCAATGCGGCAGCGCCCAGCAAGTCCAAGAAGACAAATGTGCGGAAAAGCCCTTTGGCTCACAAACTGGGCAAGGTGGCTCCGAAGTATCGCAACCCGACCAATCCGAACGAGACTTGGACTGGGCGTGGCAGACAGCCCAAGTGGATGGCCCAGCTGGTTGCCATGGGCAGATCCCCCAGCGACTTCCTTATCGCCTGACCTACGTCACGCTGGGCAGGTGGCTCAGTGCGGCGCAATGCTTCCAATTCCAGCCCCTGCCTTGAACAACCGATGGTGCGGGTGAACCCGCGTGAAGTTGTAAGCTAGCCGGGAACCATGCTAGGGTTATTCCATACCAGCGACCAGGAGTAGCTCCGGTCTAACGTCTGGTCCCTAGGGCGTTTTATCAACTTACGTATGCCCGGTCGCAGGCTCACGCCCGACCGGGCATTTCGTTTGTGCATTCCTGGCCGGTAATGGGCTACGCTTTCTTCCATTCTAGGAGCCATAGGCCGCAATTCATGACCCCGCAGCCGTTGCACAAGCTGTTCGACGCCATGTATCACGGCAAATACCGCTTCGACGAATTCTTGGCCCTTTCCCCTGGAGAGAACTACAGCCCGGTCAGCTGGAAGAGCCGCACCATCTACAAGCCGTCCAAAATCCTGAAGGACTTTCACGCCTTCCTCAACGGCTTTGTTTTAGAGCACCTGCCTGTCGACACTTCGGTCTCTTTTGCATATCGCAAGGGAGCGACCCTCATTCAGGCGGTCGAACCGCATGCGAACAGCCGAGCCTTCTTCCAGACTGACCTAGAGCGGTTTTTCGATAGCATCACCACTCCGTTAGTGCGCAAAGTTCTGGTAGAGAGCGCGACACCCGTTGCAGACCTTCATGATCACCTGGAGCATATCCTCGGGTTGCTTACCATCGATGGGAAGCTGCCTATCGGCTACTCCACCTCCCCTATCGTGAGTAACGCCTGCCTACTCTCTTTTGACCGTCGCATGGCCCAAATCAGCCAGGACCGAGGATGGATTTACACGCGCTACGCCGACGACATCATGCTATCCACTCAGGAGCGCGCCAATCTTTCGGACGCAGAGGCCGTCATTGAAGACTGCCTTGCTAGTGAGCTGGGCGATAAATTCAATCTCAATCCGGCAAAGAGCAAGCTGACAACGGTAGGTAGGAAGGTCAAGCTCTTGGGGCTGGTGATCCTGCCCACGGGTGCCATTGCCATTGATCGGGAAGTCAGGAACCGTATTGAGGCTTGGATCCACTTCTACCTCAGCGATCGGGCGCGGCTATTAAAGATATTTGAGGAAACGTATAGCCAAGGAATGGAAGAAGGGTTAGAGCGGCTCAGTGGCCTCATCAGCTATGCCCACGCCGCCGACCCAGCCTATCTTGAGAAACTTAGGAGCAAGTTCGGCACCACCGTCATTGACAGCCTCCTGCATAGGTCTGCCCAATGAGTCGCCTCCAAGTAACGCTTGACGCTATCCAGCACGTGGCGCATCTCCGCTTGGACGTAGATCTTTCCAAGAGCGGATTGATGTGCCTTGTCGGCCGAAACGGGGCAGGCAAGACGACCCTGGTGCGAGCTCTTCGGAACCTGTCCAACTCGGACACGTTCATACGGACAGCGACACCCTATGCCTTCTCTCAGAAGAGCCGGATCGTTTACGACCTAGACGGCGAGCGAGCAACGTTCACCTATAACAGCGCCCTCCGCTCTCTGGATTGTCGAGACAAGATCTCCAAGGAGTTACGCGAACTTGTGGACGCGGAGCTCCCGATGCCTTACGGATCTCGGTTCAACTACTTCAAAAGCGCCAGCGATGCTGATCAAGACATTCGCAAAGCCATTGCTCTAACAACCTATCATTCTCCCGAGGAGCTGATCGCCTTTTTGAACGCGGTCTACGAAACCGATCGCTACCTAGCAATGGCCGAAGTCCGGGTCAGGGGAAAGAGCTACTACGCTCTTGTCATGGATGATGGCACATACATCCGAGAGGATTACCTCAGTTCCGGGGAGCACTTCCTCATCAATCTTTACCGCACAATCAAAGGCTCTTCCAAGCTCTTGGTGATTGACGAGATTGACCTATCCTTGGATGCGGCCGCACAAGCGAACCTGCCCGGCTGGCTTCGTGAGTTCTGCGGAAAATACGATCGCAAGATCCTCTTCACTACTCACTCCCTCGCTCTCATGCGACAGCTTGAGGTCGATGAACTCTTTTACATGGAGGAGAAGGATGGCAGCGCCTCTATCACGCCCGCATCGTTCAGCCAATCCATGCTTAGGCTTTTCGGCTTCACCGGCTGTGACAGATATATCCTGACGGAGGACAAGACGCTAGTCGCCTTCATGGAACACCTTATTAGGCGATATTGCCCAGACACCCTGCTGACTGTCAAAGTAATTTTTATCGGCGGAGCATCTCAAGTCGCCGCACTAATTGATGGCAAGGATGTAGAGCAGCTTTTCGCTTCCCAGGAGAAGGTTGTCGGAATTTTGGACGCTGACCAGAGAAACGAGAAGTTCTCGGATCATCCTGGAATCCGAATGATTCCTCTAGAAAGTGTCGAGGATGCCATCCTGACAGCGAGCGTCGAGGACGCCAACTTCCCATTCCGAGCGGAGAGGAGGGATTTCACTAAGGGAAAAGATTTCAACCACTACCTAAAACAGCAAGGCGCTACTCAAGAGCAGATTTTCGATTATCTGATAACTAGGCACGAGGCGGCATTCGAAGATATTTCGGAATTTTTGCGCGACTTCTTGCCTCCACCTCACTGCTGATCGTAAACGCAGGCCTCCCGCTTCAGATAGCAGCACCCGAATTAGCTAGACGAATGGGCAAAGTCTTTAGTGAACTCCCACATTCGCTTAACAAGCCGCTCCTGCTCATCTTCCGACAGTCGCGACATCACCAGGATGGAGTCTGCCACGGGTTCGCTGACAGCGCGCAAGTAGGCGACGGGAAGCTCCAGGGCCTGCGCCAGCTTTGCCATGCTCTCGTTTTAGCCGAGCAGCTGTCGGATGCGAGCAAGCTCTCCGATATCCCGTCCGCCCATCGACCACTGGATTGGGCTTTCAGTTGTGGGCAACACAACATAAATGCCTCTCGCTCACCTTTTCTCTCTCAGTGAAAACGCAAAACTGCGTGCTCGCCCTTTCAAAGTCGAGTTGCGTGACCCCCAACGGATTCATGCCACACTATCAACCCCTGAGACGCGAAAAAGGATGTTTTACGCAGGACCAACACCCAAAACAAAGCCATGCGAATTCACGTTTACATGCTCTTTCTTCTTCCTGTCATGAACATAACCATTCGCGCAAGTGTAGGAAAATGCTGAACCCCTAGAGTGCTCCACGTCAAAGTGGAACCGCTCCGGAAGATAATACGAATATTTCCAATCCTGCGGAAATGGTGGCGAGCCATGGTGTGCACCGTAGTCGTCCCAGGATAGCCCAGCGTCATCTCTCCAAGCCTTCGCACCGCCCTTAGGTATCCGGTGAAGCTGCGGAAAGAGCGCCATTAAAGGCACAACCCTCTTCATTCCTCCCAAGTCATTGTATGCCTCCACAAGGCGCCAGAACTCACTAAGGCGAGAATCCAAGCTGAATGTCTTCGGGAGTATCTGGGGATCGTGGCAAGAAGTCGGCAAGACATTACTTCGCCACCAGTCCTCTTCTTCTAGGACTCTGATCATCACGTTATCGAACTGATCTTGTTGACTCAGCACTCGACCAATATCATCAAGCCATCTGAAGCGAAAAGATTGGCGGATTGCCTTGGACACTACCTCGGCCTGCCTACCGACGTGCGCGGGTGGACGAATACCCACCACATGAGCCCCCCCAGTGTTGGCTGCCATCCGAAGCACATCACTTACGTGTCCGGGCACCAACCCCGGCACTTTCCCTGACTGGAGGAACTTGAAATCCCAACCCGCCTTAGCTCGAACTGGAAGATGGCCGATCAGTTCCTTCGCCCTTCCAATTAACAGCCGGTCAATCCCTGCCAGCAGCATCGTAGCCATACTTATCTCTTTTGCGACACCAATTTCAAAACGATGTCTAGAGGCACAGATATTCTTGAAATATCAGCCTCAGAAACCTGCCCCGCAAGGGCGTGAATAAGCGAGACCAAATCTTGCTCGAAACGCACTGCCGGGATGGGGGCGACCGTTGATGCAGATTCTGCATCAACCAGCCAAGCAGTGTTCCACGGAATCTCGTTTTCCGCTGTCCAAAGCCGAAGCTTTTCAACAACTACACTCACACGATATCGATGCCACACCTTAGAAAGTCCGTGCGTTTTGATAACCGCAGAGAAAGAGGTAAGAGGTCGAGAAGCGTCAAGGGCTCGTATTAGCTCAGCGCGCGAGTTCTCATCAATGTCCGCCGATACGGCGAACTTCTTCCGAATATCAACCTCTCCTTCGAACGTAGTCGCAGGAAGTTGAATAACCCCTGAGGGGACCACATCACCTGACTTGATCTCCACGACGGCATCGAGCTCGGGATTAAAGTAGAAAGCTGATGACGATGACGGACTAAATTTCGTCAGCGCTGAAAAGAGGTCGGAGCGCACACGACCGCTTAACCCCTTACCGCTCGCCAAGAGATCTGGGCGATCCGCAGGCACAACGAGCACATCTTCACCAGGATGACTCTGAAGCAAGAGCATCTCTGGAAAATTTCCCAAGAACTTACTGAACTTTCCGGACTTGGGCGGCGGGAAAACCTCACCGCTTTCAACAACTATCTTTGCGACTAATTGCCGAAATTTTGCACCGGGAACCGGACGGGGTTGACCCTCCCAAGCAATTTTAAACGCTTTCTGAAAAACGTCCGCCCAGTCAATCATGTCCATTCCCTAGATCTAGATAAAGAAAAGGGACCCTAAGGTCCCAATTCTTATGAGTATATCCACGCTTCCAAGACGGGCACCTATGATGGCCGTAGCGGAGGGGTTGATAGCAGATGTGGGCCTGCTAAGCCGCGCCGCGCCGATCTTAAGCTTGACTTCCGGACACCCAAAAAATTGTGTTGAGCATGCGGAATCAACATCAGAATAGCAGAAGGTTCGCAAATTGGCAAGCCCCTCTCATTCTCCTTCAACAACAGGGAGTAGATTGGACTCCGCCGTCCGGAGCAGGACAGCAACAGCGGATCTTCGATCTTCAACAGACAGCTGAGAGAGAGCGAGAATTGCTTCCGCAACGGAGGCGTCTTCAGCCACCAAGTAAGCCATTGGAACGTCGAGCACTTTTGCCAGCCGGCTCAGCCCGTCCAAGTCAATCCCGCTGGCCTCGGTCTCATACCGGTTGACCCGGCTGCTCGCCAGTTTCTTATCGAGCCCCATCAGGACCCCCAAAGCACGCTGACTGGCGATGCCACGCAGCTCCCGCGCCTGCTTGAGCCGCGCGGCAAACAATGATCGTGGGGACGGATGAGGCACGTGAACCGCAGTTGAAATTTCGGGTGAACAGCATGACGTGGTCCCTCGATGCATGGCAGACTCTTCATGAAATGTAGCACCCTCCAACTCAACCGCAGGGGATTTCATGAAGAAGAACACCATGGGAGTGGCGGCCGGCCTTGCCGCGACGCTGCTTGTAGCCGCCACCGCCTTGGCCCAAGCACCCGCCGAACCAAAGCCCGGCTTCTTCCGCCAGTTGGGAAAGAGCCTGAAAGACGCAGGCCAGCAAGCACTGGGGGCCAAGCCGACAACCGTCTCCGCGCCAGCCACTGGCCTGCTGTACGCCCCGATCAGTGGTGCTGGCCGCATCAACGGGCTGTTCAAGAACGAGAACCACCAGGCCGCCCAGCAGGGCCGGCTGGACTGGCCGCGGGTCGCCCTGACCTTCCGCGAATGGGATGCCTCCCTTCCTTGTTGGACCGTAGAAGCCCGGATCTGGACCAGTGCCACCGCCTCCACCACCGAGACCTTCCGAGCCTGCGCGGATGCGGCGTTGACCGTTCGGGACGACCTGGGGGAAGAGGCGGAACTCAACAGCAACGCCCGAGCCAAAGCCACCGCCGACCTGATGGTGGGCCTGAGGGTACGCCCCGGGAAGCCGAACACCGGCGACGATCGGACCACTGGCCCTACCCCACCCCGTGAGCCCTTCAACGTGCGCACGACCCGCGACGGTGTGGCGTGGCAAGCCCGAAAAGTGGCTTTGAGCGCCGCTTGGGTGTCCGGCTTCTTGCGAGCTGATGACCTGTATCCCGGCCCCTCGGGAATGCTCACGCCCTTCCGCGACACCCGCATGTGGATCGCCGGCTTTGATCCGGCCGGCAACCGCGACAAGTAAGACCCCACCTCAACCAGGAAGAGATCCTCATGAACACGATCAGGAACATCGCTTTCAGCTTGACCGCCGTCTTTGCGCTGACGGCCTGCGGCAGCAAACCCTCCAACGAACAGGCTCAGAAGGCCATCACTGCCGAGTTTGAACGGGTGCTGGGAAGCCAGGTCTGGGTGAAGGAATACCGAGATTTCAGCCTCAGCGGCTGCAAGCAGTCGGAAACGGCCGACGGGGTGATCTGCGACGTGGGCGGCTCGGTCGTTCTCGACATCGGTGGCGTCGCCCAGGCGCGGCCGTTCGTCCAGCCGGTTCGCTTTTCGAAAGCATCCGGCGAATGGACCGCTCACAAGCTCTGAGGCCACCATGACCACGCGTTCTTACGCCCATGTCGGTTGCGCGACGGTCTTGCTGGGAGGCGCCGGCCTGTTGTTCGTGGCCGGCGGCCTTGAGGCCTTGCAGCAGCGAGCCCCGCTGGGCTGGCTCGCTATCGCGGGCGGCTTGGCCATCTGGGCCGTGTTGGGGTTTCTCTACTGGATCAACGCCCGGGCCTACCGACGCCAGGAAGAAACCGAGCGGCAATCGTACGCCCCTCCCTCGCCCAAGCGGGGTGGGTTCTGGACGGGCTTCTTCGTGACCTGGACGATCGTGGTGGCTGCCCATCTGGCCTCTTTTCTGGGCATGGGCTTCGCTGACCTGCTGCCAAATCCTGAGCAAGCCCGGGCGATCTTCAGCCTGCTCGTCCTGGCGCTTGTGCCGGCGCACGTGGTGGTGCCTGTCTTGGGCGGGGCCGTCTATGGCCTGGTCCGGTCAACGGCATTGAGGTAGGCCCTCGTCAACCTGCGCCAGCCCTTCCCTGGACCTTTCGGATTCGCCGTCGGGCCGCTCATGGCCCGACGCGCAAGCCGGAAGGCGGCACCGCGGCATCCGGCCGAGGCCCGTGTGGCTCAGGCGCGAGACAAGGGATTTGCGTGGTAGCAGTGGTGGGCTCTGACGGTGCTCAGCCTGATGGGCGCATTGGGGGCATTTGCCATGCTGAGCGGGTTGCAGATTCTCCTCGTTCGACATGCAAAGCCGATGATTTACCAACCTTGATTGATACGCCTTACCAGGCACACAAGGCCGTCCGAGAATCTGCGTTGGACCGAGCAACCAACCAGCCCCAAATTTGCCTCGCACCGGTCTGGATCCCCCAGTAGGATTAGGTGAAGGCCGGCTAAGCCGTCGCTCTCACCACACATCCAAGGAAAGGGATTTCTATGACGTTCTGGCGCATGCAGTTGCACCCTTCGGACAGCACCCGAGCAGTCGCTCATACCACCCGGTCACTCGGTTTGGGATACGTGGGATTGGACTTTGCAAGTCCCCCGGGCGATCTGACGGATGTGAAGCAACAAGACATCGACCAGAGCCAGCGAGACTACTGGGATTTCGCCCACTGCATGGAGGTAGGCGACATCATCTTAGTGGTCGCCCACCATTATCCGTGCGCATTGGCCCGGGTCACCGGGCCATATAACTACATCAGAGCTCCGGAAGCAGAATTGGGTGTGTGGTTCCGCCACTTCCGAAAGGTCGAAGTGCTGGGCTACTACGCGGATATCGTCACCCATCCCGCAAAGTGGGAGAAGACCACCATGACCGACACCATCTCCATTCTGAGGGATCCGGACAGTGCTTCTCACCAACTCATTTCCAAATGGCTCGCTAAGTTAGGCGAATGACACCGTGCAGGCATCACCGGGCAGAATTGGAGCCGCGGCTCTTCGCTTGCCATCCAATGCTTCGTGGAATCGCGCTCTGGAGCTGGCTATACGAAATGCACTTCATCCGTTTCCAGGGGAGTGGAATTGACGTCCGCTCCAGGCTTCACCTGCCGTCGTCGTAGCTTCTCAGCTGCTAGACAGGACAGACCTGCAGCAATGACCATGCTCAGTCCACCAATGGCGGACTTCAATCCGACGTAAGGCGACAAAAGCAGGAGAATGGGCAGTCCCAGATAGAAGGCGTGCCGGGTATTGTCCACAACCAGGGAAGATCGCTGGGGAGCAAGCTCTTTCCTGTCCGCCACGGCTTGAGTATGAGCCTCAGGCTGCTGGAACTGTTTGTAGAGCTCCAGATCGAAGGCCTGCGCGGAGATGATTTGCTTCATCGAGACTATGACCTGAAATATCTCCATGGTCGCGTCATCCGGCAGCTTGATGTCGTAGTAGGTCGTGAAGACCAGCTTACCTTTGTCATCCCTGTAGCCTGACGCAACAGGGGTCATGCCCACCCACTCCTTACCCACTCTCGGACCCGTGAACTCGTCCAACAGGCCGACGTAGACCTTGCTGTTGTCTAGGGTCAACGCAACCAGCGTGCCATCTTCTTCGCACTTGATAGCAAGGCTCTCGATGGCGTCAATCGCGCCGTGACGTGAGGCGATCAACTGGGCGAGTGATCGGGTTCGGACCAACGGAACATTGAGCAGGATTGGAAGCGAGGCCCCAAGGAGTAGACACCACAGAGTGATCGCGAGATGCAGAGTCAGCCCTTCAGCCGACTGCTTATCACTTATCTGAAGGGGCAACATCCCCTGGAGCTTGCCTAGATACAAGCTGTAGGTGGAATGCCGCAACGCCAACGCATGCAGCCCGGCGCTGATGCCGAACAAGTAAACCGAGCAGAGAGCAGCGCCGAAATACTGAGGGTGCCCCGGATGGTGGAGTGCCTCAAATCGCGTGTATCGCCACTGCCGATAAAAATACCAGCCCGCCGCCAAGAGGACGGCCAGCAGGGCCAAGCTCGTCATTTGGAGGACGAACCCTTTTCCTTGGCAACCTTGAGGTCGCGAAGATCACGTGCGGCGTCCAGCTGACGCTTCATGCGGCCAGACTTAAGAAGCCCATCACGGTTAAGCACAAGGGCACCGTCACGGTTGACCTCGTAGAAGGTGTCCTTCTGCCCTCGCTTGGCGATGGTGAACTGGCTAAAGAATTGCTTCATGTCGCTGATCATATGACCTCCAACGCCCAATGCAAGAGGGCCCCATTCAGCTTTCCAGTCTCTTCACTGCCTGTCTGAGCATCGCAACCAATGTCCTTACGGCGGCGCCTCCGCTGTCTTGGTAGACATCTATCACCCTTGCACAATGCCGGCCAGTGGACGGCTATGATGGGCAGGACACAACACAGGACACATGTCCGGTTTGCGATCTGTTGCAGGGTCAAGGGATTAGGTTCGGGTCGATCCGATCCCCCTCTCTCCGCCAGATAAACGCAAAAGGGCCGCCCACAGGGTGGCCCTTTTGCGTTTGTCTGGCGGATGGGATGGGTGGTGAGAAGCCACGCCGGGGTTCGACGGTTCTGCAGGAGCAGAACCGGACCGCCGCAGGCGGGTCCCGAGGCGCAACGCGTATCGGGATCGGGTGCATGGATGCACCCGACAATCCCCCTCTCTCCCCGCCCCTGTCGGGGCAGCCCCTCAACAGAGGGGCTTGTTCCTCCAGCTGCATCAGTAGATCCACACCATGCGTGGATGACTCGGCCCGGTCGAATCGACTATCCGCCCATGCCCCAGCCTCCCGCTGCTCCCGTCCCCAGCACCCTCACCCTTCGCTGAACAGGTGGTTCAAGGCCGCATACCCCGGTGCGCCCTCGGGCATCGCCATCGTGCCGCCGAGAAAATCCGTGGTCGCCGCAACCGTCGCCGCCCATGCGTGCATGAACAACGCGGGCCCTGCACTCAGCCGCCGCACGCCGGCCTGCGACAGCGCAGCAAGCGACGCAATTCCAGGCAGCCACATGAGGTTGAGGGGCAGCGGCACGGCGCTGGCAACCGCATCAGCCTCGTCCAGCGCACGCAGCCCCGGCACAAAGCCGCCGTCGGCACCGGCACGTGCATAGGCCTGCAGCCGATCGATGCTCATCCTGACTGCCTCATCACCTCCGGCCAGGCTGCGCAGATACACATCGGTGCGCGCATTGATGAAAAGCGATCGCCCGCAAAGCGCCGAGCGGATGGCAGTGATCTTGTCCACCAGCGCCGCAGGACTGCCGGCGCCGTCTTCGATGTTGATCCCGACCGCACCCGCCTCCACCAGGCGCAGCACCCGCGCAGCGACCGCATCGGGAACATCGCTGTAGCCGTCCTCGATATCGACCGTGACCGGCAACGAGACCACACGAGCGATTTCGGAGACCCGCTGCAGCAGCGCGGTATCAGGCAGCGCACCGCCATCGGCATAACCGCAGGACCACGCCATCGCAGCACTCGATGTTCCCACCGCGCGAGCGCCCTGCTGCTGGACCAGGCGGGCGCCACCGGCATCCCATACGTTGGGCAGCACGTAAAGATCGGCGCCGTGGTGGAGTTGCACGAAACTGGCGTGAGCGTTGGACATGGAACCTCCTGATGACGGGGACCTGCAGTCTGCCTCCGAACCGGTTTCCGGGCTCGCCATGTTCAGACATCAATGGCACGGACCTCGCGCACAATGTGTCCGCCACCACCCTGACGTTCCTTCATGACACCCCGCCCCTACTGCCGCAGTGACGTAACCGCCTGCCTGTCGATTTTCGACAGCAACGTACCCACCTACTTCGCGCCCGAAGAGCGCAGCGACTTTGAACGCTTCCTGCGTGAGCAGGCAATGGACTGTGCATTCCAGGTCATCGAGCGCGATGGCAGCCTCGTGGCCTGTGGCGGCCTGTCGCGACGCGGTGATGGCAGTGCCGGTTTCTGCTGGGGCATGGTGAAGCGCGCGCTGCACCGGCAGGGGCTGGGGCGCGAACTGGCGCTGGCGCGCCTGCGTCAGGCCGAAACTGATCCAGCCATCAATCGCATCACACTCAGTACCAGCCAGCACACCCAGGGCTTCTACGCCGGTCTGGGCTTCCAGGTGACACGTGTGGTGCCCGATGGCCACGGCGCCGGGATCGACGCCGTGGAAATGGAACGGGTGCTGTAGGCTCCCGCAGCCGGCAGATCCACGCAGGCGTGGATCTGCCGCTGGCATCCCCTGCTCAGAATCCGACGCGCAGGTTGATCTGACCACCAACATCGCGGCGACCATCGCCGTGCTGGCCCTGCACGAACATCGACAGCTGGCTGTTGCGGCCCAGGCCGACCGCCACGCCCAGCTGGCTGACCAGCGCATTGCGTGCCATCACCGCGCTGTACACATCGAACGCGTTGCCACCGACCGCGAAGCGGTTGCGGCTGGCCACGTCGGTATCGCCCGATGCATGCTGCCAGCCGAGGCCGACCGTCAGCTGCGCCGGGAAGCGCTCGCCACTGCCCACGTCCCAGCGCCCACGCACGCCCACGGTGCTGACATTGAGCGTGTCCTTGCCGCCCTCCAGCACCAGCGCAGCACTGCCGCCCTGTTCCACCGCACGATCACTGTCGACCCAGTGCTTGGTGAACTGCACATACGGCTGCAGCTGGGTCCTGCCGCGGGTCCAGGTCCAGCTGCCTTCCACCTGGGCGATGGTCACGTCCGAATCCTGGCGGCTGTACAGGGTCTGGCCCAGCAGCGGCACCTCACGCGTGGTACGCGTGCGGTAGTCACCGCGCGATACGCTGCCACCGACCGCGAAGCCGTTGCTCCACTGGCCCTGTGCATACAGGCCGAAGGTGTTGCCACGCAGTCGGGCCCGCGAGCTGCGATCGTACAGGCGCGTATCCAGCCGTTCGTTGCCGGCCGCTGCACCCAGCACCACGTGCTCGCCCAGCTGCCAGTCCACGCCTGCCATCAGCGCATTGCGGTTGGAGCGGATGTCATCGCCGTTGCCGTCACCGTCCTGGCGGAACACCTTGCCACTGCCGGCCAGCCAGGCCGACGCGCGCTCGCCGCGCACGGTCGGAAGCTCGCTGCCCAGACGCTGGCGGATGCCTTCTTCCAGGTAGTTGTCATACAGCAGCACCGCACGGCTGGCCGCATGCACTTCACCGGACAGCTGGTCGAACGCCGCGCGCGCGGTACCCGCGTCATACATCAGCAGCGTGTTGTACAGCCCCAGTGCCGAGCCACTCTGCGGCAGGCTGTCCAGCGCTGCAGCGGTGTTGTACTGGTTGCGCGTCTTCGCCGCCGTGGTGAAGGCCGCGGTCTGCGCCACATCGATCTGCAGATTGGCCGTGTTCGCCGTGTAGACCGGAGTGATGGTCAGGAAGGCCGACGGCGTCTTAGCCGAAGCGAACTGCCCGCTTACGCCACCGCCCGCATTGATCACGGTGTACTGCTGGCCCTGCTGGTAGCTGGTGCTCGGCGAAATGGTGTTCACCTGCACGGTGCTGCCACCCACGTTGGCACTGCCACCCACCTGCACCGTGTCGCTGCCGGTGGCACCCAGATCGATGCCCAGCGTGCTGCCCGGCGACAAGGTCAGGTTGCCACCCACCGTGATCGTGCCGGTGCCGTTGCCCGCACCGCTGCCATTGCCCGGGCCATTGCCCGGCGACAGCACGCCACCGCTGGATACCGTCACGCCACCGCCGGTACCACCGATGGTGCCGGTGCCGGACAGCGTGGTGCCGCTGCCGATGGTCCACTGGCCGCCGATGTTGCCGGTGACATTCAGGCCACCGCCGGTGACCTGGCCGGTGCCGCTGAAACCACCGCTGTTGCCGCCGAGGTTCAGGCCGCCCGGACCTGCCTGCACGATGCTGCCGCCACCGCTGATGGTGCCGCCCAGCGTGGTGGTGCCACCGGTGTTGATGACCAGGCCACCGTTGTTGGTGATGTTGCCGGTGATTGAACCGCTGGCCCCACCGTTGCCCACCTGCACGGTGCCGCCCGCATTGATGGTCGTGCCACCGGTATAGGTGTTGTTCCCGGTAAGCGTAATGGTGCCGTTGCCAGCCTGGGTCAGGCCACCGCTGCCACTGATGGTGCCACCCACGGTGGTGTTGCCACCCACGTTGAACACCAGGCTGCCGTTGTTGCTGATGTTGCCGGCGATCGATCCGCTCGCGCCGCCGTTGCCAACCTGCAGCGTGCCGCCGGTGTTGATGGTGGTGCCGCCGGTATAGGTGTTGTTACCGCCCAGGATCAGCGTGCCGCTGCCAGCCTGGGTCAGGCCGCCGCTGCCACTGATGGCGCCGCCGACGGTGGTGTTGCCACCCACGTTGAACACCAGGCTGCCGTTGTTGGTCACACTGCCGCCGATCGCACCGGTGGCGCCGCCATTGCCGACCTGCAGGGTACCGCCGGCGTTGATGGTGGTCGGGCCGGTATAGGTGTTGTTGCCGGTCACGGTCAGCGTGCCGCTGCCGGCCTGGGTCAGGCCGCCGCTGCCGCTGATGGTGCCGCCCAGCGTGGTGTTGCCGGCCACGTTCGACAGCAGCGTGCCGTTGTTGGTGATGTCACCCACGATCGAACCGGTCGCACCACCATTGCCCAGCTGCAGCGTGCCGCCGGCATTGATGGTGGTACCGCCGGTGAAGGTGTTGTTGCCGGTCAGCAGCAGCGTACCGCTACCAGCCTGGGTCAGGCCGCCACTGCCGCTGATGGTGCCGCCCAGCGCGGTGTTGCCAGCCACGTTGGAAATCAACGCACCATTGTTGGTGATGTCACCAGCGATGGCGCCGGTCGCACCACCGTTGCCGACCTGCAGCGTGCCGCCGGCATTGATGGTGGTGCCGCCGGAGTAGGTGTTGTTGCCGACCAGGGTCAGCACACCGCTACCCGCCTGGGTCAGGCCACCGCTGCCACTGATCGCGCCGCCGACCGTGGTGTTGCCCGCCACGTCGAAGACCAGGCTGCCGTTGTTGGCGACGTTGCCGGTGATGGCGCCAGCCGCGCCGCCATTGCCGACCTGCAGCGTGCCACCGGCGTTGATGGTGGTGCCGCCGGTATAGGTGTTGTTGCCGGTCAGGGTCAGCGTGCCGGCGCCGGCCTGAGTCAGGCCGCCGCTGCCGCTGATGGTGCCATCCAGCGTGGTGTTGCCGGCCACATTGGATACCAGCGCACCGTTGTTGGTGATGTCACCAACAATCGCACCCGTCGCACCGCCGTTGCCGATCTGCAGCGTACCGCCGGCATTGATGGTGGTGCCGCCGGTATAGGTGTTGTTGCCGGTCAGCACCAGCGTGCCGCTGCCGGCCTGGGTCAGGCCACCGCTGCCACTGACCACGCCGCCCACGATTGCGGTGCTGCCCAGGTTGTAGACCAGGCTGCCGTTGTTGGTGATGTCGCCCAGCACCGAGCCGGTGCTGCCACCGTTGCCAATCTGCAGCGTGCTGCCACCATTGATGGTGGTGCCGCCCGTATACACATTGTCGCCGCCCAGGGTCAGCGTGCCGGTGCCGCTCTGCACCAGGCCGCCGGTGCCACTGAGCACACCGCCGAAGGTGGTGCTGCCGTTGTTGCCGCCCGTGGTCAGGGTCGCACCGCCCAGCACCACGCTGGATCCGGTTACGCCGGCCAGGCCTCCGATGCTCTGGCTGCCACCGGCACTGATGTCCAACGTGCCGGCGCCAGTCAGGTTCACCGTGCTCGCACCCGACAGGCTGCCACCGGCCGCCACCGCCAGCGTGCCGCTGTTGATGGTGGTGGTACCGTTATAGGTGCTGGCACCGCCCAGCGTGACCGTTGCTGCGCCATCCTTGAGCAGGCCGCCAGCGCCGCTGATCGGGCCGTTCAAGGTCAGCGCGTTGCTGCCGGCCAGAGTCAACGTGCCGCTGGCCAGCTGCACGGTATTGGCCAGCGTCAGCGCGCTGGTGCCGTCCAGACTGGCGTCGCCACCCACGGTCAGCGTGCCGGTTCCCAGTGCAGCGTTGTCGCCCAAGGCAAGGCCACCGGCGTTGAGTGCCACGCCGCCACTGAACGTGTTCGCGCCGGTCAGGGCCTGCACACCCGCCCCGTTCTTCACCAACCCGCCGGTGCCGGTAATGTCACCAGCGAAGGTGGTGTTGCCCACGCCATTGAGGGTCAGTGTGCTGCCGCCGAGCGCGACCGTACTGCCGGCAACACCGGCCAATGATCCGATGCTCTGCGCACCACCGGCAGAAATGTCGAACGCTGTACCGGCATTGGCCAATGTCACCGCGCCATTCGATGCCAGGCTGCCACCGGCGCCAATCGCCAGCGTGCCCGCATTGATGGTGGTGCCTCCGGTGAAGGTATTGGCTCCGGTCAGGGTCTGGGTGCCGCTGCCCTCCTTGATCAGCCCACCGGTCCCCCCCACCGAACCACCGAAAGTGCCATTGACGGGACCACCAATGGTCAAGGTGTTGCCGCCCAGATTCACCGTACCGTTGCCGACCAGGGTGCCGAACTGCTGCGTGCCGCTGCCCGCCGACAGGTCGAAGGTCGCGCCCGAAGCCAGGTTGACGATGCCACTGCCATACAGGCTCGCGCCAGCGCCCAATGCCAGCGTACCGGCATTGATGAAGGTGCCACCGGTATAGGTATTGGTACCGTTCAAGGTCAGCGTCGCCGCGCCGTCCTTGGTCAGCGAACCAGTGCCGCTCAGGCTGCCGTTGAGGGTGAGGTTGTTGCTGCCGAGTACAGTCAACCCGTTGTTGAGGATGAAGTTGTTGGCCAGCGTCACCGCGGTGTTCGAATCGAGCGTGGCATTACCCCCCACCGTTACCGCGCCGGTGCCCAGTGCAGCATTGTTGCCGACCACCAGGCCGCCGGCATTGAGCGTTACGCCACCACTGAAGGTGCTCGCACCATTGAGCGTCTGCACGCCAGCGCCGTTCTTGATCAAACCACCGTTGCCGCTGATCGCGCCATTGAAGGTGCTGTCCACCGTGCCGCCCAGGCTCAATGAGCTGCCACCGAGGGCCACGGTGCTGCCGGCCACACCTGCAAGCGAGCCGATGCTCTGGTTGCCGGCCGAAATGTCGAGGGTGCCGGAACCGGCCAGGTTCACCGCACCGGTCGACGCCAGGCTGCCACCAGCACCGATGGCCAGCGTGCCGCTGTTGATGGTGGTGCCTCCGGTGTAGGTATTCGCACCGGTCAGGGTCACGGTAGCCGCACCGTTCTTGATCAGGCCACCGGTACCCGAAATCACACCGCCCAGTGTCAGCGCCTGGCTGCCGAGCAGGTCGAGGTTGACGCCCGCTGCAAGCCCGATGTTGTTGGCCAGGCTGACGCCTGTCGTTGCATCCAGCGTCGCGTTGCCGCCCACCGTCAGCGCACCAGTGCCGAGCGCAGCGTTGTTGCCGACCATCAGGCCACCGCCGTTGAGTGCAACGCCACCACTGAACAGATTGGCGCCACCCAGCGTGAGGATGCCGGCGCCATTCTTGACCAGGCCGCCGGTGCCGGAAATCGCACCGTCGAACACGCTGTTGCCGATGCCGCCGAGGATCAGCGACTGCGCGCCCAGGCTGACCGTGGAGCCGCTCACGCCGGCCAGCGAACCAATCGTCTGGCTGGCGCCGGACGCCGAGATGTCGAAGCCGGTTCCCGCCGCAGTGAGCGTCACCGCCCCGTCCGCAGCCAGGCTGCCACCCGGACCAATCGCCAGCGTGCCGGCGTTGATGAAGGTGCCGCCGGTATAGGTATTGGTGCCGGTCAGCGTTTCAATGCCCGAACCGACCTTGGTCAGGCCACCCGTGCCAGCAATCGAGCCACTGAACGTGCCATTGGTGGCACCGCCGACTTCGATCGAGTTGGCACCAAGGTTCACCGTACCGTTGCCGACCAGCGTACCGAACACCTGCGTGCCGCTGCCGGCAGATAGATCCAGCGTGGCACCGGTGGCGAGGTTGACGGTACCACTCGCCGCCAGGCTGGCACCGGCACCCAGCGCCAGCGTGCCGGCATTGATGTTGGTGCCACCGGTGTAGGTGTTGATGCCGTTCAAGGTCAGCGTCGCGACGCCATTCTTGGTCAGGCTGCCAGCCCCGGAAAGGACACCGTTGAGTGTCAGCGCATTGCTGCCGAGCACGGTCAGCCCGGCATTGAGCGCGATGTTGTTGGCCAGCGTTGCCAGGCCGGTGGTGTCCAGCGTGGCGGCACCGCCGACGGTCAATGCACCGGTACCCAGCGCCGCGTCGTTGCCGAGCACCAGCCCGCCTGCGTTGAGCGTCACGCCGCCGCCAAACGTGTTGGCACCGGACAACGTCTGCACGCCCGCGCCCACTTTGACCAGACCGCCGCCGCCACTGATCACGCCATCGAACGCGGCGTTCGTCGCTGTGCCGAAGGTCAGCGAGTTTGCGCCCAGCGCCAGCGTGCTTCCACCCGCACCGTTGAGCGCACCGATGGTCTGGCTGCCACCGGCACCGGAGATATCGAAGCCAGCGCCTGCGCCCAGCGTGACATCACCCGCTGCGGCAAGGCTGCCACCCGCCCCCAGCGCCAGTGTGCCGGCGTTGATGGTGGTACCTCCTGTGTAGGTATTGGTACCGGACAGCGTCAACGTGGTGGCACCGTTCTTGATCAGACTGCCATTGCCGTCGATCACACCCGACAGCGTCAACGCATTGCTGCCCGGCAATGTCAGTGCAACGCCCGAGCCCAGCGTGACTGCATTGCCCAGTGTCACCGCGGCGCCTGCATCCAGCGTGGTACTGGCATTCACCGCCAGCGCGCCGGAACCGAGTGCGCCGTTCGCACCGACCACCAGGCCACCACCGTTCAAGGTCAGGCCACCACCGAAGGTATTGGTGTTGTTGAGCGTCAGCAGGCCCGTACCGTTCTTGACCAGGCTGCCGCCACCGGCCAGCACGCCCGCCAGGCTGAGGTCATTGCTGCCTCCCAGCGTCAGCTGCGAACCCGCGCCGAAGTTCACCGCATTGGCCAGATCCAGCGCAGCCGTCGTGTCCAGGCTGACGTTGCCGCCAATGCCCAGCGCCCCCGTACCCAACGCCCCGGCATTGCCGAGGATCAGGCCGCCAGCATCGAGCGCGACGCCGCCACTGAAGGTATTGGCTCCGGACAGCGTCTGCACGCCCGCGCCAGCCTTGATCAATCCACCACTGCCATCGATGAGACCGGCAAAGCTGCCGTTGCCGGCGCCGCCGAAGGTCAGCGTCTGCGTGCCCAGCGCCACATGGCTGCCGGCGATGCCGTTCAATGCACCGATGGTCTGCCCTGCACCCGCCGCGGAGATGTCCAGCGTCGCGCCGGCACCGGCGAGGTCCACCGCACCGGCGGCGGCAAGACTGCCTCCCGCGCCGAGCGCCAGCGTACCGGCGTTGACCGTAGCGCCACCGAGGAAGGTATTGGCACCGGACAGGGTCAGCGTCGAGGCGCCGTTCTTGATCAGGCCACCGGTTCCCCCCACCACGCCGCTCAGGGTGAGGTTGTTGCTGCCCGGCAGGGTCAGCGTGTTGGCGCCCAGGTTCACTGCATTGACCAGCGAAACCGGCGCACTCGCATCCAGCGAAACATTGCCGCCGATGTTCAGCGCACCGGTCCCCAGTGCACCGCTGGCGCCAACCGACAGGCCGCCCGCGTTCAGCGCCAGGCCACCACTGAAGGTGTTGCTGTTGTTCAACGACAGCACGCCAGTGCCGGTCTTGATCAGGCCACCGGTGCCGGTGATCAGTCCGCCCAGAGCAACATTCTCATTGCTGGTCAGGCTCAGTTGCGCACCGGCGTCGAGATCGATGGCATTGCCCAGGTTCAATGCCACCGTGCTGCCCAGGGTCGCGTTCGCGCCCACGGCAAGCAACCCGGTTCCCAGTGCGCCAGCGTTGCCCAGCATCAGGCCACCGCCGTTGAGCGTCAGCCCACCGGCGAAGTTGTTGGCGCCGTTGAGCGTGAGCGTGCTGGCGCCGTTCTTGACCAGGCCACCGGCTCCGGAAACCACCCCGCCGAGCGTGATCGCCTGCGAACCCGGCAGCGACAGCACAGCCCCACTGCCCAGGGTCACATTGTTGGCCAGGCTCAGCGCCGCGCTGCCGTCAAGCGACGCACTGCCACTCACGTTCAGGGCACCAGTGCCAAGCGCGCCGCCATTGCCAAGCAACAAGCCGCCCGCGTTGAGATTCAGTCCCCCGCTGAAAGTGTTGGTGCCATTCAAGGTCAGCAGCGAGGCACCGTTCTTGGTCAGGCTGCCGGTGCCGGTGATGTTGCCGCCCAACGTGAGGTTCTGGCTGCCCGGCAGGGTCAGCGCCGCACTCAGGTTGATGGCATTGCCGAGGTTCAGTGCGGCCGAGCCATCGAGCGTACCGTTTCCACTGACCGTCAACGCACCGCTGCCGATCGCACTGTTGTTGCCCAGCAGCAGGCCGCCCGCCGCCAGATTCACGCCCCCACTGAAGGTGTTGGTGCCGCTCAGCGTCTGGATGCCCGTGCCCTGCTTGACCAGGCCGCCGGTACCGGCGATCACGCCCGCGAACGTCTGGTTTGTGGCATCACCGAAGGTGAGCGTGCTGCTGCCCAGCGTCACCGTGCTGCCGGCGATACCGGACAGCGCGCCGATGGTCTGGTTGCCGCCGAGCGAGATGTCCAGGTCCGCGCCAACGCCGGTCAGGTTGACCGCACCACCGGCCGCCAGGCTTCCGCCGCTGCCCACCGCGACCTTGCCGGCATTGATCGCCAGACCGCCGGTGAAGGTATTCGCGCCGCCCAGCGTCAGCGTGGCAGCACCGTTCTTGACCAGGCTGCCGGTACCACCGATGGAGCCGCCCAGCGTCAGTGCATTGCTGCCCAGTACATTGAGCAGGCCACCTGCACCGAGGTTGATGCCATTGCCCACGCTCAGCGCCGCGCTGGCATCGAGCGTTGTCACACCGCCAACATTCAACGTGCCGGTTCCGAGCGCGCCGGCATTGCCCAGGACCAGGCCACCGGCATTGAGCCCCAGCCCACCACCAAAGGTATTTGCACCGTTGAGTGTCAGCGTGGTCGCCCCATTCTTGACCAGGCTGCCGGTGCCCCCGATCACGCCGTTGAACGTCAGCGCCTGGTTGCCGGGCAGATTGAGGATGCTGCCCGCCCCCAGGTTGACCGCGTTGGCCAGTGCAAGCGCTCCCGTGGTTCCATCGAGCGTCACGTTGCCGCCGACGCTGAGTGCACCGCTGCCCAGCGCAGCAGCATTGCCCAGCAGCAGGCCGCCGCCGTTTAGCGCGACGCCACCGGTGAAGGTATTGGCACCAGACAGGGTCTGGGTACCCGTACCGACCTTGACCAGCGCGCCGCCGACACCGCCGATGACGCCGGAGAAGCTGGTGCTGGTGTTCAGGCCACCAAGGGTGAGGCTGTGCGCGCCGAGGTTGAGCGCACCGGATCCGGCGAGTGAGCCGATGGTCTGGCTGGCCGCAACCGAGAGATCGAGGTTGGTCCCTGCGCTCAGCGAGATCGCACTTGTCGGCGACAGGCTGCCACCGGCGCCCAATGCCAGCGCACCACCGGTGACCGAGAAGGAGCCCGTGAGCAGGTTGGCACCATTCAAGGTGAGCGTACCCGGCCCCGCCTTGACCAGGTTGCCGGCGCCGGAGATCGAACCGTTGAGGCCGAGACTGTTGTTGCCGAGCAGGTTGAGCGTGCCGCCCCCGCTGACGATCAGGTTGTTGCTCAGGTTGAACGCGGCGGTGGTGTCCAGCGACGCCAGACCACCCACGGTGAGGGTGCCTGAGCCGAGAGCACCCGCATTGCCCAGCAGCAGGCCACCGGCATTGAGGTTGACGCCGCCGGAGAACAGGTTCGCGCCGCCGAGGGTGACGATGCCGGTGTTGTTGACCGCCAGGCCGCCAGCGCCTGAAAGCACGCCCCCCAGGCCGAACGCATTGGTTCCGCCGAGGGAAAGGTTGCCGCCAAGGTTGAAGGCGTTGGTCAGGTTCAGGCCCGCCGTGGAGGCGGCAATGGCACCGCCGTTGGCCGTGAACAGCCCGGTGCCGAAGGAGGCAGCATTGTTGAAATTGACCAGACCGTCATTGAGCGTCGTGGGCCCGGTTCCGGTCCAGGCTCCCTGCAGGTTCCATGTACCGCTGTTGACGGTCAGCCGCTGGAAGTTGAGGTACTGGTTCCAGCCCAGCGTGGTCTGCGCCCCGCCGGTGCCGGAGCCTGGGCCGGTCGGGCTGTTCTGCAGCACCAGCGTGTTGTTGGCTGCACCAGTACCGACACCTGCGTTGACCGTACCGGCCGCTGCCAGCGAGACCGAGATACCGCCCAGCACATCGATGCCCGCCGACGCCCCGGTCCCAGTTGCCACATTGGACCCGGATACGGCGGTAAAGATATTCCCCAACGTGGAATCGCCGAGGTAGACGCTGCCGGTGATCGTGCCGCTGTTGGTCACCGAATTGCCTGCCGCCGATCCGGCGAGACCGACCCGCCCGGTAATCCCTCCGGTATTGCTCAGAACCGTTCGCGCGCCGCCGTAGCTGACGATGGCCGGCGCATCGGCCGTACCGATTCCGCCCAGCAGGAAATTCATGTTGACGGTGCCGGCGTTGTTGATCGTGGTGACGCCACTTGCGCCATTCTGCACGGACAGCGCACGCCCACTCGCACCCAACAGGGCGGCGACATCGATGAAGCCCTGCAGGGTGCCGGTCGAAGTGTTGTCGACGGTGATCGTCTGGCCACTCGCATTGCCCAGCACCGCGCCGGAGGCGGCAAAAATACCTACGCTGGTACCGATCGTGCCGTTGTTGGTGAGCTGGATGCCGTTACCGCTCAACGTCATCGAGTTGCCCAGGCCGGCAGTGCTTCCTACATTCGCGCCGGCCGCCACGGTTACATTGACACCATTGGTGGCATCCGCGAAGTTGTTGGTGGTACCCGTGCAGTTGATATTCGGTCCCGGTGTCGAGCAAGCCGCGAACGCCGAACCACTGGCCAGCGTGGCAGCCAATGCCACCGCCAACTGGTGCGCCCGCAATCGCGGCACCCGCCCTGCGCAGACCGCGCTTCCGCCGGGATTCTGGGCGACCTCCGAAGCAACCTGCATTACGCCGAGGGCACGATTGAAAACCAGACGGTAAATGCGGTTCATCGGTAAATCTCCATGAAAAGACCGGATGGCACTGCAGGCAGGTTCTTTTGAAGACAATGCGGCCCACCCCGGTTCCCGACATGGGAACAAGGCCTAGCTTCATTAACTTCTGAAAATCTTCACATCTTCACGCGACCGCACCTGGAACAGGCAGGCCAACGTGTCCGTCAAGGCGAAAACTCCCCGATTTCGGATGACGAATGGCGGCACTGTGCGGCCGATGGCGCCAGCGGCATGTGAATCAAGCTCGTTATTTTCATGACGCACGTCAAATAAAACGGGCGGACAAAATGATTTTGCCGAAAATGCATATACCTGCAGCAGGCGGAGATTCCTTTCTCCGCCCAACTAAATGCATTCAGCTGCTCGAGAGTTTCATCAGCACCAGGCCGGAAACGATCAGCAGCGCCGCACCGATCCGCATCGGGCTGACCTGCTCGCCAAGGAACACGATGCCGACCACGAAGGCGCCAACCGCCCCGATGCCCGTCCAGATCGTATAAGCGGTACCCAGCGGCAGACTGCGCATGGCCACCGCAAGCAGCCAGAAGCTGGCGATCATGCCGATGATGGTGACCACCGTAGGGGTGAGCCTGGTGAAGCCTTCAGACTGCTTCATGGACACGGCCCAGACGATTTCCAGCAGGCCGGCGAACAACAGATAGATCCAGGCCATGACAGCCCTCCTCTTGGTAGGGCCAGGCCGTCCTGGTCATTGATTCCCGATGTGGGGGAGGTCGTTCCTCCTGGCCGGCATTCTAGCAACGCCGGTTGGCCCGGGCCGTTGCCTGCGGTCAGGGGTTACAGCTGATTCAGCGCATGAAGCTGGCGCCGGCGTGCATGCCTGGGCTAGAATACGCGCCTGCCATCGGCCAGCCGATGCGCAGTCCGGCTGTGGTCTCCGGCGCGACGCGCGCTGCTTCCCCTGATCCGCGAACTGGCCGCCTTCTGGGCGGCCAACGTCTCTATGGTGGCCCCGTCGGCCCCTCGCGACGCTAGGTCGAAAATCCCGCCAGGGCCGGAAGGCAGCAACGGTATCGATCGACGCGGGCGCCGAGGTCAGCCGGCGGGGCCACCGCCTTTTCGGGCGCTGCCCCACTTCTGGTGGCTGCCAACCTTGGTTGGCGCTCTTCGCCGGGCATGGCCCGGCGCTAACGTGCTTCAGGCGTGCCCTGGTGGAACACCACCCGCCATCCCTGCGCGTGCCGTCGCCACAGCGAACTGCGCAACACCCAGCCCTGGGCCTGGCCACCAACGTGGTAGCGGCTGCGGTAGCGCACCTGTGCCAGGCCGTCGGACAGCAGCCACACGGCATAGTCGCCCGATTCAATCTCAACCTCCGCCCGCTCCTGCGGAATCTCCTGCAGCGCAGCGGCACGCCCATAACAGCGGCCGGAACTGCCGATCTCGCTGAAATCCTCGTCCAGCAGCGCCTCCAGGCGCTCGCGGTCACCGCGCAGATGTGGCCCGTGCAGGGCGCGCTCCAGCGCCTCCAGTGCGGCAGCCAGCGCCGCATCGGCGGGCCGGCCGGCAGCGCTCACGGCGGGTCCTGGGCCAGGACGTGCGGGGCGGTCGGATTGGCCAGCGGCACGCACTGCCCTGGCTGGGCCACACGGTGTCCACGCGCGGCCAGCGCCTGGCCGTCGGCTTTGCTGGCGTAGTGATAGAGCATCATCCGCGCCTGCAGTTCAGCGCTGTACTCGCGCTCCAGATCATCCACGCCGGTATGCGACGGGTTGCCGTGCAGGCCACAGTCGTGGGCGATCAGCTCATTGTCATCGGCGAAGCGGGCGAGCATTTCCGGAATCGGCCGGGTATCGCCGCTCCAGGTCAGCGCACCCTGCAGGCGCAGGCCATAGGCAGTCTCCGGCCAGTGGTGGCGCACCGGAAACACTTCCAGGCGCACGCCCTCGTGCCAGAACGCATCGCCCACCACGATCAGCTGGAACGCGTCCCAGAAGTTGGCGCCGCCCTCGGCCAGCACGTTCGGGTAATCGCCGATGCGCTTGTGCAGGAGCGGCACCACCGTCGCCGGCACGTACAGGCGCACCTTGCCGCGCCGCTGCCCACTGAAGAAGGTGTCGACGAACAACCGTTCGAAGCCGGCCACGTGATCCAGGTGCACATGGGTGACGAACAGCGCCTGCGGCATGTGCCCGTAGTGGCCCTTGAACGCGGTCAGGCCCTCACCACCACAATCGATGGTCAGCCACGGCCTCCCCTCGCGCTCGATCACCGACATCGGCGAGCCCAGCTCGACCGCCGACGCATTGCCGACGCCGAGGAAACGCAACGACCAGTCCATCAGGTGCCCCGGTTCCAGGCCATGTCATAGGCGCGGCGCAGCCGCATGTAGTCCTTCTGCACGTCTTCCATGCTGCGCTCGCCGCGCAGCTTGACCAGCGAGCGCAGCAGGCGCTTCAGATTGCGCTCGCGCCAGGCGGTGGCCGGGATGCGGATCACCCCGCGGTCGAAGTCGATCAACCAGCCATGACCATTGCCATCGAACAGGATGTTGTGCGCATTGAGGTCGGCATGATCCAGCCCGGCCCGGTGAAAGCGGGCGATCAATCGCCCGGTTTCTTCCCAAGGCGCTCCACGGCCGGCAACCAGCGCGCGATCGGCCAGCGAGCGCACGCCCTCGATCCGCTCCATCAGGATCGCCGCCCGGTAGCGCAGGCCCTCGCGCATGTAGAACGCCGCCAGGGGCCGGGGTACCGGCAGCTTCTTCTCGCGCAATGCGCGCATCAGCCGGAATTCGGCGAAGCTGCGGGTCCGATCGGCGCCGCGCCAGAGGTACTGGTCATGGCTGATTTTCGCCGCCAGGCCGCCGCGCAGGTAGTGGCGCAGGACGCTGGTACCGAACGGCGCATCGATGAACCAGGCGCTTCCACGGCCACCCTCGCCGACCGGCCGGGCCTTGCTGCCCCAGTGCTGGGGCGAGAACAGGTCGGCCTCGGCTTGCCGCAGCCGCTCGCGGTCGAACAGAATGGCCCCGATGCCGCGACCCTCGCGGCATGGCGTCAGCGCTTCATTGGCGTCGAATGCGACCATTTCTTTGAGTCTAACAACACATGGCATCAGCGTCCTCCTCATTGTGCCTCCTGCGCCTGTCCGCACTCGGCGATGTCACCCACGTGGTGCCCTTGGTGCGCACGCTGCAGGCTGCGCGGCCGGACACGCCGATCCACTGGATCATCGACAAGGCCGGTCACAAGCTCCTCGAGGGCCTGCCCGGCGTGACCTTCCATGCCTATGACAAGAAGAGCGGCATGGCCGGCGTCAAGGAGCTGCGCAAGCAGCTGCCGCCGGGTCGCTTCGAGGCACTGCTGCAGATGCAGGTCGCGTTCCGCGCCAACCTGCTGTCGGCGTTCATTCCGGCCGAACGCCGCATCGGCTATGACCGCAGCCGCTCCAAGGACCTGCATGGTCTCTTCATCAACGAACGCATTCCCGACCGCCCCGGCATCCACGTGCTCGACGCCATTGGCAGCTTCTGCGAGCCGATGGGCCTGCGCCAGACGGAGGTCAGCTGGGACCTGGCCGTGCCGCCGGCGGCCTCTGAGTGGGCCGCCGCGCAGTGGAAGGACGATGGCCGTCCGGTGCTGATGATCTCGCCGTGCTCCAGCCACGTGCGCCGCAACTGGTACGCCGACCGCTATGCCGCCGTTGCCAGCCACGCCGCACAGCGTGGCTGGAAGGTCGTGTTGTGTGGCGGCCGCAGCGAACTGGAGCGCAGCATGGCCGACGCCATCCTGGCGCAGTTGGATACACCGGCGCTGGACCTGGTCGGCAAGGACACGCTCAAGCAGCTGCCTGCCCTGCTTGCCCGCGCCAACCTGGTGATGACCCCGGATTCGGGCCCGATGCACATCGCCAATGCCATGGGTTCCAAGGTGCTGGGCCTGCACGCGGCCAGCAACCCGCACCGCAGCGGCCCCTACTCGGACCGCCGCTACTGCGTGGACCGCTACGACGACGCCGCGCGCAAGTATCTGGGCAAGCAGGCTGCCGACCTGAAGTGGGGCACCAAGATCGAGTTCGATGACGTGATGGAACTGATCAGCGTCGAAGACGGTATCGCTGCGTTCGAACGCTACGTCGCCGACCACCTGGGGTGAGCGGCAGTCGCCATCCACGCATGGCGTGGATCTCCCCTTTGGCCGGGATTACGCGCGCTGCGCGTAATCCTGGTACGACTTCTCTTCCACGTACGCCGAACCGAGCGCCAGGTTGATCGCCTTCTTGATGCGCGCGCGCTCATCGTTGCGCAGGTAGACGCTGCGCGCCAGGTCGATGAAGCCCTGGTCGAACGCCTGCGCCTTCTCCTTCAGGCGGATGTCGTCCTCGATATCCCACAGCTGCTCGTTGACCGCCTTCAGCTCGGCACGCAGCTTGGCGATGTCCTTCACCGCCGCCGGGTGCGCCATCCAGGTCTGCTCCAGCGCCGA
Source organism: Stenotrophomonas sp. 22DLJC03 (assembly GCF_056861405.1). Taxonomy (NCBI): domain Bacteria; kingdom Pseudomonadati; phylum Pseudomonadota; class Gammaproteobacteria; order Lysobacterales; family Lysobacteraceae; genus Stenotrophomonas; species Stenotrophomonas sp. 22DLJC03. The sequence goes on along the minus strand of NZ_JBSPUG010000001.1, from coordinate 634,176 downwards.
CAGCTCCTTGCGCACGTTGGCCAGCTTGCCTTCGTCGCTGATGCGCTCGGACTTGATCTGCAGGATCGAGATCTTGTCCAGCAACTCGCCGAAAGAAACGGGGACGAGGATTTCAGCGGTCATGGGGAAAGCTCCAGCAGGTGAGGCAGGCAGTTTAACTCGCAGCTCGCGATGGAATGGGTAGATCCACGCCATGCGTGGATGGTTCAGCTCGGCAGGAAGAGCGTCCACGCATGGCGTGGATCTCCAGATGCATCTGGAGGAACAAACCCCACTGTTGAGGAGCTGCCCCGACAGTGGCGGGGAGAGGCAGGCAAAGGGAGGGGCCCATAGGTTGCGCAGCAACGTGTGGGGCGACGCGCAAAGCGCGTCGCGTCCCGCGCCAGATAAAAGAAAAAGGGCCGCCTTTCGGCAGCCCTTTTTCTTTTATCTGGCGGAGAGGGGGGGATTCGAACCCCCGAGGCGCTATAAACGCCTGCCTGATTTCGAGTCAGGTACATTCAACCACTCTGCCACCTCTCCGGGTGGTCCCCGGCGGACCGGGGACGCGCATCATACGAGGAAGTGAGGCCGACGACAAGTCATTACGAACAACCCGATGAAAATTTCCCGGGTGCATGCCTTGCCGGATCCCGGCCACCACCCGATGATGCCCGTCTCCCCCGCAATACCGCGCCCGTTGCCCACCATGATCGAATTCGGACATCTCACCCATCCCGGCATGCGCCGCGAGCTCAACGAGGACACCTACTACGGTGACAGCGAGCTCGGCCTTTGGCTGGTGGCTGATGGCATGGGCGGGCACGCCTGCGGCGAGGTCGCCAGCGCGCTGGCACGCGAGGCCATCGTGCGCGAGATCCGTCGCGGGGCACCGCTGGCGCAGGCCATCCGTACTGCCGATGAAGAGATCATCCGCGCCTCGCGCCGCCGCAACGACACCCTGCCGATGGGCACCACCGTGGTGGCCGCACGCGTGCACGGCAACCGCTATGAAGTGGCGTGGGTCGGCGACAGCCGTGCCTACCTGTGGCGCGACGGCCAGCTGGCCCAGCTCAGCCAGGACCACAGCGTAGTGCAGGAACTGGTCACCCAGGGCAATCTCACCGCCGAACAGGCGCGTGCGCATCCGCACCGCAACGTCGTCACCCAGGCACTGGGCGTGACCGATCCAGCGCATCTGAACGTGGCCACCACCAGCGGCGAACTGCGCCCGGGCATGCAATTGCTCCTGTGCAGTGACGGCCTCACCGAGGAAGTGGACGACCGCGGCATTGCCCGCACCCTCGCCTTCGAGGATGCCAGCGCGCAGGAATGCGTGGATACGCTGGTCGCGGCCGCGCTCGATGGCGGTGGCCGCGACAACATCAGCGTGATCCTGGTGCGCTGCCACTAACCGGTAGATCCACGCCACGCGTGGATACGGCGCTGCCGGCCAGCAGCCGGCACTACCCCATCCCAGGCATTACACGCTGGCAGGCTCTTCCACCTTCGGGCCATCCCACAGCGCGTGGCCGGCCTTCTTGCGCAGCCGCTCCAGGCGTGCGGTGTGCGCTTCCAGTTCCGACGGCGTGGCCACCACGCGCGGGCGCGGCAACAGCTTGCTGGTATCGAAGGCCAGCAATGCCGCACCGGCAGCGCCGGCATCGTCATCGCCCAGCCCGAAACCGATCTCCTCCTGGCCCGAGGTCAGGGCGATGTAGACGTCGCCCAGGATCTGCGCATCGAGCAGGCCGCCGTGCAGTGCGCGGTGCGAATTGTCCACGCCCAGCCGCCTGCACAGCGCATCCAGCGAGTTGCGCTGGCCCGGGAAGCGCTCGCGCGCCATCACCAGGGTATCGATCACGGTGCAGCGGTCGGTGATCTTCCCGTACTGCGGCCCCAGCAATGAAAGCTCGTTGTCGAGGAAGCCCAGGTCGAACGCCGCGTTGTGGATGATCAGCTCGGCGCCATCGATGAACGCCAGGAACTCGTCGGCGATCTGCGCGAAGTCCGGCTTGTCATCAAGGAACTCCAGGGTCAGGCCGGTGACTTCCTGCGCGCCCTGTTCGAACTCGCAGTCCGGCTTGATGTACTGGTGGTAGTTGTTGCCGGTCGGTCGGCGCTTGAACAGCTCCACACAGCCGATTTCAACGATGCGGTTGCCCTTCTTCCATTCCAGGCCGGTGGTTTCGGTATCGAGGATGATCTGACGCATGGGCTCAGTTTACCGGGCTGGAGTCGCGGATCTGGATGGCCGCATTGCGGGCCAGGGTATCCACCCGCTCGTTGTCTGGGTCACCGGAGTGGCCCTTCACCCAGCGCCAGTCGATCTGGTGGCGCAGCGTGGCCGCCTGCAGGCGCTCCCACAGCTCGCGGTTCTTCACCGGGTCGCCGCCAGCGGTCTTCCAGTTCTTGCGGATCCAGCCGGGCAGCCACTGGGTCAGGCCCTGCCGCACATACTGCGAATCGGTGTAGAGCACGATGTTGCACGGCTCGGTCAGCGACTCCAGGCCGGAGATGGCCGCCATCAGCTCCATCCGGTTGTTGGTGGTGTGCGCTTCGCCGCCGCTCAGTTCACGCTCGTGGCCCTTGTAGCGCAGCAGCGCAGCCCAGCCGCCGGGGCCGGGATTGCCAAGGCAGGAACCGTCGGTGTGGATTTCGATGGTTTTCAATACAACTCCAGAATCAGGTAGCAACAGTGCCGTGCCAGCGCACCGGCAGCGGTTTCGGCCCGGGCAGGGCCAGCGTGCGTTTTTCGGCATGGAACAGGCAGGCCGCGCGCAGTGGTGCCCAGCCGCCGGGACGACGGCTGCCGCCGCCCTGCCAGAGCGGACCGAGGTAGCGCATATCGTCGCACTCCAGGCCATGGCGGCCGAGTAGCAGGCGGATCCGCTGCGGCGTGCGCACCACCAGCCCATGCTGGCGCCAGCGCGTGCGGTACGGGCTGAACGGATTGAGGCTGCTCAGCCACAGGTGGCCGCCCGGCATCAGCACGCGTTCGCACTCATCCAGCAGCTGGTCCGCATCGGCCGCGACCACATGCTGCAGAACGATGGCGTTGACGCTCTCATTGGCCAGCGGCAATGGCAGGGCGCAGCGGGTGTCGCCGGCATAGCCCTGCCCCTGCCGGAACAGGCGCAGACCGCGTCCGCCCAGCTGTGCATCGTCCAGCCACGCCGCACTTGGTGCGATCCACAGCCACGGCTGCGTCGGCAGCACCGACAGCTGCGGCAGCAGCAACTGCCGCTCCAGCACGCGCAATGCCACCGCCGGTTCGCTGTCGAACCACGGGGCCTGGCTCGCTTGACGGGTGCTCTGCAGCGCGGGCATGGTCCAATTCTATGCGACTGACTGCCCTGACCGCATTTGCGGACAACTACATCTGGATGTTGATCGACGACGATGGTGCAGCCGTGGTCGTCGATCCCGGCGATGCTGCGCCGGTGCTCGCGCTGGCCGACCAGGGCCTGCGCGTGGACAGCATCCTGCTCACCCATCACCACGATGACCACATTGGCGGCGTGCCCGCACTGCAGGCGCGTTTTCCCGGTGTGCGGGTAATCGCACCGGCCGAGGAGCGCATCCCGACGGCGACCGAGCGGGTCGGCGAAGGTGAACGCGTTCAGGCACTGGGCCGGATGTTCCACGTACTATCCGTGCCCGGGCATACCCGCAGCCACATCGCGTTTCACACTGCTGAACACCTTTTCAGCGGAGATTCGTTGTTCAGCCTGGGCTGTGGGCGCCTGTTCGAAGGTACGCCGTCCCAGCTGCTGGCATCGATGCTGAAGCTGGGTGCCCTGCCCGCGCAACTGCTGCTGTGTTGCGCTCATGAGTACACCGTGTCAAATGCCGTCTTCGCGCGGCATGTCGACCCCGCCAACGCTGCCCTGTGGCAGCGCCAAGAGGAGGCTTTGGCCATGCGCCGCGATGACCGTTCCACCCTGCCGGTAACCCTGGCCAACGAATTCGACTGCAATCCCTTCCTGCGTGTGCACACGGCGCCGATCCGTGCGTCGGTGTCGGCACACCTGGGCCGTGACGTCGTTGACGACGTCGACGTGATGGCCGGTCTCCGGCATTGGAAAGACGGCTTCCGCGCATGATGCGCCGAAGTCTGCCGCTGGCCCTGGGCCTTGTCCTGGGGCTGGCCGGAACCGCAGGCGCACAGTCGCTGGGCGCCGGCATCAGCCAGAACCTGACCGCCGCTGCGGCGCTGCCGCTGGATCCGTCCGCGCTGCCTGCGCCCTCGGTGCGCAATGGCCAGGAGATCTTCACCAGCTTCCGCGATGGCCTGGCCGAACCCAGCTGCGATGCCGAAGCCACCAGCCCGCGCTGGCAGAAGCAGTTCGCCCACGCGCCGTCCCGCCTGGCCAATCAGGATGACGACGCACTGGTGCTGTTCGGTTATGTGGTTGAAGAACTGCGCAAAGCCAACCTGCCCACCGAATTCGCCCTGATTCCCTTCGTGGAAAGCGGTTACCGGCCCAATGCCCGCAACGGCAGCGGCCCGACCGGCCTGTGGCAGTTCATCGCCACCACCGCACGCAACCATCGCGTGCCGATGGCCAACGGCTATGACGGACGCCTCTCTGCGGTCGATTCGACCCAGGCCGCGGTGCGTTACCTGAAGACCCTGCACGGCATGTTCGGTGGCGACTGGCGCCTGGCCACCATGGCCTACAACGCCGGCGAGTACCGCGTGCTGCAGTCGCTGCGCAAGGCTGGCATGAATGCGCAGAACGCCAAGCCCTCGGCGCTGCCCGGCCTGTCGCCGGTCACCTATGCCTACGTCGAGAAGCTGCATGCCCTGGCCTGCGTGCTGGAAGACGTGGAAGACCAGCCGCGCGTGATGGCCTCGCTGGACCGCACCGTGCCGGTGCTGAAGGACCACACCCTGCCGGCCGGCACCAGCGTCCAGCAATGGGCCGCACAGCGCGCCCTGGACCCGGCCAGGATCGCCCGCCTCAACCCCGCCCTGGCAGGCGGTGGCCGCGCCTCCGGCACCACTCGCGTGCTGGCGCCGGTCTCGGCCACCAATGCGACAGTGGCAGAGGCTGCCACCGCGCTGGTCGCCAGCGCCGTTCCGGTCGCCGCAGCCGCGCCAACGCCCCAGGTGGCCAAGACCGTCGCGGCCATCGCCGACCGTCCGCGCAGCCGTCGCCACACCGTGCGAAATGGCGAGTCTGCCTGGACCATCGCCCGCCGCTACGGCATGCCGGTGAAGGCCCTGCTGTCGCTGAACGGCCTGAGCGGCAGCAGCGTGCTGAAGCCGGGCGCGGTACTGCGCGTCGAAGACTGACGCGCCAGCCAAGCACTCCCTGTAGAGCCGAGCCCACGCTCGGCTTTTTCTTGCGCGGTGCGGCTGCTTCGACATGCTTCTCGTAGAGTCGAGCTTGCTCGACTCTACGCACCCACACCTACAAAAAAAGGCCCGGCAATGCCGGGCCTTTCTCGTTCCTGCAAACCGATGAGGCTTACAGGTTCGCTTCGGTGGTCTGGATCACGAACTTCTTGCGCATCGCCTCGATGTAGGCCTTGGCTGCGGCCATGCCGTCGATCTGGCTCAGCTGGTCCTTCAGCTGCTTCTGCTGCTCGGCGGTCACTTCCTTGATGTCGCCCGGATTGACCTTGTTCACTGCGAACAGCAGCGCGTGGCCGTTGACGTCAACCTTGCCGTAGCTCGGCTTGCCTTCGGCCGGGACCGGTGCGCTGAAGATCGCGCGATTGATTTCCGGGGTCGGCACCGGCTGGCTGCGCGGCAGGCCCGGCATCGGGCTCAGCTGCAGCTTCTCGCTGGCGGACAGCGACTGCAGGGTGGCGCCGGCCTTCAGCTTGGCCAGCACGGCGTCGGCCGCCTTGTCGCTGGCCTGGCGCTGGCGGTCGGCGCGGATCGCGGCGATTACCTGCTCGCGGGCCTTGTCCAGCGGCATCGCTTGTTCCGGGGTGTGCGCAGCCACGCGGATGACCACGCTGTGGTTGGTGGCGCCACCCAGGGCGATCGGGTCGCTGGCGGTGCCGTCCTGCACCAGCACGTCGGAGAAGGCGGCACGCAGCACGGCCGGATCGGTGGCAATACCGCTGGCGGTAGCACGGGTGATCGGGCCCAGGGTCTGCAGCGGCAGGTTCACTTCCTTGGCCGCAGCGGCCAGATCGCTCGGGCTCTTGTTGATGGCGTCGACCAGGCGACCGGCCAGCTCGTTGAAGCCGCGCTCGCCGTCGGCCTTCAGCTGCTCTGCGGCGAGCGTGTCACGCACTTCCTCGAACGACTTGCCTTCGCCACCGCGCACGGCGGCGACCTTGATGACGTGGTAACCGAAGTCGGTCTTCACCGGGCCGATCACGTCACCCGCCTTGGCGGCGAACAGGGCGTCTTCGAACGGCTTGACCATTGCGCCACGCTCGACCCAGCCCAGGTCACCGCCCTGGTCCTTCGAACCCGGATCTTCCGAGTTGGCCTTGGCCAACGCGGCGAAGTCGGCGCCGGCAGCCTTGGCCTCGGCAGCGATCTTGTTCGCCTTGGCTTCGGCACCGTCACCGGTCAGCAGGATGTGCGAGGCCTGGCGCTGTTCCGGCGAGGTGAACTTCGCCTTCTCGTCTTCATAGCGCTTGCGCAGGGTGGCTTCGTCGGCCGCGGTCGGCGCCGGCAGGTTGCCACCGTTGATCTCGACGTACTCCAGCGACACGCTCTCGGCCTGGCGGAAATCCTTGCCATGGCTGTCGTACCACTGCTTGATCTGCGCGTCGGTGACCGGCGCGGTATCGGCCGGCACTTCCGGCAGCGCAGCCAGCTCGACGTCGCGGGTTTCACCCAGCAGCTTCAGCAGGCGCTCGGTTTCGGCCTGGGTAACGAAGCCGGAGTTCTGCAGGCCGGAAGGAATCACCGACTGCTGCAGGCTCTCACGCACCAGTTCCTGGAACTGGGTGGGGGTACGCGGCGGATTGCCGCCGGCCAGGGCCAGGCGGTAGTTGTTCTCGTTGAACTTGCCGTTCGAATCGAGGAAGGCCGGAATGGTGGTGATGTACTCACGCACCGCGCCATCGCCGATCACAACACCGGCCTGCTCACCGACCAGGCGCACGACCTGCTCATCGATCAACTGATCGAGCACGGCCATCTTGCTTTCAGTGCTCTCGAACGCGCGCGGGTCGAAGTTCTCGCCCTGCTGCTGGCGCTCACGCATGCGCTCCTGTTCGAAGCGGGTGCGGAAATCCTGCGCACTGATCTCATGGTGCTGCCACAGCATGCGCACCGGCCACCACGACGGGGCCGAACGCCACCAGGTCGGAGGCGCGGAAACCTTGGCCACGTTCTGTGCGCCAACGCCACCGAGATAGCTGTTGTCGATCACGAACAGGAACGGAATCATCAGCAGCCCCAGGATCACAGTGACGATCCAGCCTGAGGTCTTGTCGCGGAGTTTCTGCAGCATGGTGAGGAATCACAAGGCCTGATTGGCGAGCCCGGCAGTGTAACCCGCTTCGTCGCAGGGACCAAAAGCAGCCCCGGCGCGGCCTGCGCCGCATCCTCGCAGCAACCCGCCACTGGCAGATGCATGCCTCGCGTCCGACCGCGCGAACAACACAAAGAAAAAGCCCCCGGCTTGCGCCGAGGGCTTTTAAAGTTGGCGGAGCGGACGGGACTCGAACCCGCGACCTCCGGCGTGACAGGCCAGCATTCTAACCAGCTGAACTACCGCTCCGCGCTTGAACTTTGCAGGCGCCCAGTATATCCGAAGACACCCTGGAAACCCAGCCCGATGAACACTTTTTTCAAAGTTTTTTCACGGGGACTTAAGAATTCTGCAATGGCGGAGCGGACGGGACTCGAACCCGCGACCTCCGGCGTGACAGGCCAGCATTCTAACCAGCTGAACTACCGCTCCACACTCAAACTTTTACCGCGGTGCTGTGGTGGGTGCTGAGGGTTTCGAACCCCCGACCCTCTCCGTGTAAAGGAGACGCTCTACCGCTGAGCTAAGCACCCCAGCGAGCCGCTTAGTTTACAGCATCCTTCAGGGCCTTACCAGCCTTGAACGACGGATTCTTCGAAGCAGCGATCTTGATGGTGTCGCCGGTCTTCGGGTTGCGGCCGGTGCGGGCAGCACGGTCGCGGACCTGGAAGGTACCGAAGCCAACCAGGGTGACCGCATCGCCGTCCTTCAGCGCCTTGGTGACGGCAGCAACGACGGCATCGACAGCGCGGCTGGACTCGGCCTTGGTCAGGTCGGCAGCTTCAGCAACGGCATCGATCAATTCGGTCTTGTTCATTCTTTACAACTCCTTTGGCGGTGGGTTCCGCAGATTCGACAGGGAAGCAACCGCACGCCTTCTGCATGCGGCCGCCATGTGGAAACGGTTCGCTGATTCAGTCATCGCCGACAGCGATCACTCATTCGCGAGTGCTGCTTTTATACCAGTGGCCCTACCCCCACGCAAGCTGGAAAGCCAGCAACGACGCGGGTTTCAAGCCATTGGACAGCGCGCGTCAATGCTTGACGCGCGCGCTTCCACTCGGTTTGGCCTTGCTGCGCACCGTGACGCGTTGCGCACTCTTGCGCGCCTTCTTCGGTGCCAGCGGACGCTCCAGCGCCAGGTCCAGGACTTCTTCGATGTACTTCACCGGCACGATCTGCAGATCGCGGGTGACGCTGGCCGGGATGTCGGCCAGGTCCTTGCGGTTCTCTTCGGGGATGATGACGGTGCGGATACCGCCACGCAGTGCGGCCAGCAGCTTCTCCTTCAGGCCACCGATGGCAGTGACGCGACCACGCAGGGTGATCTCGCCGGTCATCGCCACATCGGCACGCACCGGCACCTTGGTCAGCATCGACACCAGCGAGGTGACCATCGCTGCACCGGCGCTGGGGCCGTCCTTCGGCGTGGCGCCATCGGGCACGTGCACGTGCACGTCGTGCTTCTGCAGGAAGTCGCTGTCGATGCCGAAGCCGACGGCGCGCGAACGCACCACCGACAGCGCCGCCGATGCCGACTCCTTCATCACGTTGCCAAGCTGACCGGTCAGGATCAGCTGGCCCTTGCCCGGCACCAGCGTCGATTCGATCTGCAGCAGATCGCCGCCCACCTCGGTCCAGGCCAGGCCGGTAACCAGGCCGATCTCGTTCTCTTCCTCGGCGCGACCGAAGTCGAAGCGACGCACGCCCAGGTACTTGTCCAGGTTCTTGCCGGTCACGCTGACCAGCGCCTTGGACTTCTTCGCACCCTTCTTCGCCTTCACCGGCTGCGGGCCGGCCAGCGCGATCTCCTTCACCACCTTGCGGCAGATCTTGGCGATCTCGCGCTCCAGGTTGCGCACGCCCGATTCGCGCGTGTAGTAACGCACGATGTCCTGAATGGCATCGGCGCCGATTTCCAGCTCTTCCGGCTTCAGGCCGTTGGCCTTGATCTGCTTGGGCGACAGGTAACGGGTGGCGATGTTGAGCTTCTCATCCTCGGTGTAGCCGGGGATGCGGATCACTTCCATGCGGTCCAGCAGCGGGCCCGGAATGTTGAGTGAGTTCGAGGTGGCCACGAACATCACTTCGGACAGGTCCAGGTCCACTTCCAGGTAGTGGTCGTTGAAGGCGTTGTTCTGCTCCGGATCGAGCACTTCCAGCAGCGCTGACGACGGATCGCCACGGAAGTCCATCGACATCTTGTCGATCTCATCCAGCACGAACAGCGGGTTCTTGCTGCCCACCTTGTTGAGGTTCTGCACGATGCGGCCCGGCATCGAACCGACGTAGGTTCGGCGATGGCCACGGATCTCAGCCTCGTCGCGTACGCCGCCCAGCGACATGCGCACGAACTTGCGGTTGGTGGCCTTGGCGATGGACTGGCCCAGCGAGGTCTTGCCCACGCCCGGCGGACCAACCAGGCACAGGATCGGCCCCTTCATCTGCTTCACCCGCGACTGCACTGCCAGGTACTCAAGGATGCGTTCCTTGACCTTCTCCAGGCCGTAGTGATCGGCGTCCAGGGTGTCCTGCGCGGCCTTCAGGTCCTTGCGCACCTTGCTGCGCTTCTTCCACGGCACGCCCAGCAACCACTCAAGGTAGTTGCGCACCACCGCCGCTTCGGCGGACATCGGCGACATCTGCTTGAGCTTGTTCAGTTCGTTGCGCGCCTTGGCCTCAACAGCCTTCGGCATGCCGGCTTCGGCGATCTTGCGGGCCAGCTCTTCCAGCTCGCCCGGTGCGTCGTCGAGGTCACCCAGTTCCTTCTGGATGGCCTTCATCTGTTCGTTGAGGTAGTACTCGCGCTGGCTCTTCTCCATCTGCGACTTCACGCGGCCGCGGATGCGCTTTTCCATCTGCTGCACGTCGATCTCGCCGTCGACCAGGCCGACCAGCATCTCCAGGCGGTCGCCCACCGCCAGCGTTTCCAGCAGGCGCTGCTTGTCGGACAGGCGCACGCTGATGTGCGCGGCAATGGTGTCGGCCAGACGCGCCGGCTCATCGATGCCGGACAGGGTCTGCAGCAACTCCGGCGGCAGCTTGCGGTTGGTCTTCACGTACTGCTCGAACAACGACATCAGCGAGCGGGCGATCGCCTCGACCTCGCGTGCTTCGCGTTCGTCGGTGGCGTCGATCTCCACGGCCTGGCCATGCAGCGAGCCGTTGCGCTCGTCGACGTGGGTCACCTGCACGCGCGACAGGCCTTCGACCAGCACCTTGATGGTGCCGTCGGGCAGCTTCAGCAGCTGCAGCACCTGCGCCAGCGTACCGACCTGGTAGAGGTCGGCCGCATGCGGGTCATCGGTCTCGGCCGACTTCTGCGCCAGCAGCAGGATGCGCTTGTCCGCTTCCATTGCCTGTTCGAGCGCGTGCATGGACTTGTCACGGCCGACGAACAGCGGGATGACCATGTGCGGGAACACCACTACGTCGCGCAGCGGCAGGACCGGCAGGTCGAGGGTTTCACTTGGGGAACGGGCCATGGGGGCTCCAGGGAAGGGGAAAACCGCCTCCGGGAGGGCATCTTCCGGAGACAAAAAAAGCCGATGGCCCCGTTATGGGGCCATCGGCTTTCAGATGCAAGGCGTTCGTTTAAAATCCTTTCAAATCAAAAACTTGAAAGGATCACTCGGCGCCTGCGGCCTTCTGTTCGGGGGCCGCCGGGGTCTGGTAGATCAGGTACGGCTCGGACTTGTGCTCGATCACCGACTCGTCCACCACCACCTTGCTGACGTTTTCCTGCGATGGCAGGTCGTACATGGTGTCCAGCAGGACCGATTCGACGATGGTGCGCAGGCCACGGGCGCCGGTCTTGCGCTTGAGCGCCTTCCTGGCAATGGCCGACAACGCGTCCGGACGGAACTCCAGCTCGACGTTCTCCATCTCGAACAGCTTCTTGAACTGCTTGGTGATGGCGTTCTTCGGCTCGGTCAGGATCTTGATCAGGGCCGGCTCGTCCAGCTCCTCCAGGGTCGCCACCACCGGCAGGCGGCCGACGAACTCGGGGATCAGGCCGAACTTGATCAGGTCTTCCGGCTCGACTTCAGCCAGCACCTTGCCCACTTCCTGCTTGCGCTCGGCGCTCTTCACCTTGGCGCCGAAGCCGATGCTGCCGACGTCGGTGGAACGGGCCTGGATCACCTTGTCCAGCCCGGCGAACGCGCCGCCGCAGATGAACAGGATGTTCTTGGTGTCCACCTGCAGGAATTCCTGCTGCGGGTGCTTGCGGCCGCCCTGCGGCGGAACGCTGGCCACGGTGCCTTCGATCAGCTTCAACAGGGCCTGCTGCACGCCTTCGCCGGACACATCGCGGGTGATCGACGGGTTCTCGCTCTTGCGCGAGATCTTGTCGATTTCATCGATGTAGACGATGCCCTGCTGTGCCTTCTCGACGTCGTAGTCGCACTTCTGCAGCAGCTTCTGGATGATGTTCTCCACGTCCTCGCCCACGTAACCGGCTTCGGTCAGCGTGGTGGCGTCGGCCATGGTGAACGGCACGTTGAGCAGGCGGGCCAGGGTCTCGGCCAGCAGCGTCTTGCCCGAACCGGTCGGGCCGACCAGCAGGATGTTTGACTTGGCCAGTTCGACCTCGTCGTTCTTCTGCCGGCTTTCGATGCGCTTGTAGTGGTTGTACACAGCCACGGCCAGGGTACGCTTGGCACGGTTCTGGCCGATCACGTACTGGTCGAGGACCTCGAGGATCTCGCGCGGCTTGGGCAGCGAGCTGCGCGCCGACTGCGCCTTTTCCTCAAGTTCCTCACGGATGATGTCGTTGCACAGCTCCACGCATTCATCGCAGATGAACACGCTCGGACCCGCAATCAGCTTGCGCACTTCATGCTGGCTCTTGCCGCAGAAAGAGCAGTAGAGGATCTTGCCGGTGTCCGTGGAACGACCTTGGCGGTCTTCGCTCATGCTTCGCTTACCCAGTTACCCCACCCGCTGAACGGGGGTTCGATTCGAGAATAGCACAGGGCCGGAGGGACACCAGTCCCGCCCGACCCTGCAGGAACGGGACCTCCAGGGCCCCGTGATGATGGCTCAGCCGGCCTGGATCGACTCATCCGGACGACGCTCCAGAACCTGGTCGACCAGACCATAGGCCTGTGCCTCGAACGCGCTCTTGAAGTTGTCGCGCTCGGTGTCGCGGGCGATCGTCTCCAGCGACTGGCCGGTGTGCTTGGCCAGCACTTCGTTCAGGCGCGAACGCAGGGTCAGGATCTCACGCGCGTGGATGTCGATGTCGGTGGCCTGGCCCTGGTAGCCACCCAGCGGCTGGTGGATCATCACGCGCGAGTTCGGCAGCGCATAGCGCTTGCCGGCTTCGCCCGCGGCCAGCAGCAGGGCGCCCATCGAGGCGGCCTGGCCGATGCAGGTGGTGCTCACATTCGGCTTGATGTACTGCATGGTGTCGTAGATCGCCATACCGGCGGTGACCACGCCACCCGGCGAGTTGATGTAGATGTTGATGTCCTTTTCCGGGTTTTCCGATTCCAGGAACAGCAACTGCGCCACCACCACGTTGGCCATGTGATCGTCGATCGGGCCCACCAGGAAGATCAGGCGCTCCTTCAACAGGCGCGAATAGATGTCGTAGGCACGCTCGCCGCGGCTGGTCTGCTCGACCACCATCGGAACCAGGTTCAGGGCTTTGGTTCGGTTGTCCATTACGTGAGGTACCTATCTTGGGGGAAAACAACCCCGCGCCGGGACAGGCGCGGGGCATCCGGTGACCCGCCCCGGCTTACTGGCGGATCGCGTCCTGGAACGACAGCTTTTCTTCAGTGTGCTGGGCACGCTCGGCGATCCAGTCGATCACCTGCTCTTCCATCACGCGGTTCTGCAGGCCAGACATCAGCTGGGGGTCGTTGCGGTACATCTCAATGACCTGTTCCGGCTCTTCATAGGTCGAAGCGATCAGGCGCATCGTTTCGTTCAGGCGCTTGGCTTCCAGGCGCAGATCGTTGACGCGGGCCACTTCACCGACCAGCAGACCGACCAGCACGCGCTTGGCGGCAGCATCCTTGAAGCCTTCATGGGCATCGGCCGGGATCTCACCGACGTTCTGGCCATTGCGGCGGATCTGCTCGACCTGCTGGGCCAGCATGGCGCGGGCTTCGTTCTCGACCAGGCGCGGCGGCATCTCCACCGAGGCATAGGCGGCGATCAACTGCTCGCCCACTTCACGGCGCAGGCGGTTCATCAGGGCGCCCTTCAGCTCGCGCTCCAGGTTGGCGCGGATGTCGCTGCGGAACTGCTCGACGTCGCCGCCCTTCACGCCGAAGCTCTTGATGAAGGCTTCGTCGACCGCCGGCACGACCGGCTCGGACACTTCGGTGACCTTGACGGTGACCTGCACGGTTTTGCCAGCCAGCACCGGCACGCGCCAGTCCGCCGGGAACTCGACGTCCAGCGTCTTTTCTTCACCCTTGGCCAGGCCGACCAGGCCCTTTTCGATGGTTTCGAACATCATGCCCTGGCCGAGCACGATCGAACCCTTCTCGGTGCCCTCGGCCGGCAGGCGCTCTTCGCCGGCCTGCGACCAGGTTTCCACCGCCACCAGGTCACCGTCCTGCGCGCCACGGCTGACCGGGGCCCAGGTGCGACGCTGGTTCTGCAGGTTCTCGATCATCTGGTCGATGTCGGCATCGGTGATCTCGGCGCTGTGGCGCACGACGGTCAGCTTGCTGACGTCGATGTCGCCAAAGTCCGGCACCACTTCCACGGTGGCGACGAAGGAGAATTCACCTTCGTCACCCTTGTCGATGCGCGGGCTGCCGACGATGCGCAGGTCGTGCTCGCGCACGGCCGCGTCGAAGGTCTCGCGCAGCAGGCCATCCAGCGCCTCGCCACGGACCTGCGCGCCGAAGCGCTGCTCGATCACCTTGGCCGGCACCTTGCCCGGACGGAAACCCTTGATGCGGGTTGTACGGGCGATTTCGCCCAGGCGGCCGACGATGTGGCTCTGCAGACGGTCTTCCGGCAGCGAGAAGCTCAGGCGGCGTTCCAGGTTGCCGGTGGATTCGATCGAAGCTTGCATGTTGACTCCTGCCACCGGTGGCCCAGGCCCCCGGCTCGATGATTGGGATGAAACGGTTGTAAGGACACGACGTCTGGGACGCGCCTGCTTGCCGCAGCCCTTTAGTTTCGCCCAATTTGGCCTGCACTGCCAGCGCGTGCCGGTCAAGGGGCGCAGATGGCCCAATCAGGGCGGGGACAGGCCGGCACTGGTGCGAAAGGGGGGACTCGAACCCCCACGCCTTGCGACACTGGAACCTAAATCCAGGGCGTCTACCAATTCCGCCACTTTCGCGTGGCCGGCACAGGGATTCATTGTCGCAGGCGGGGCTGGAAAGCGAAAGGCATGACAAAGATGAATGTGCGCCCGTCCCGCAATCCAAGCGCGCAAGGCAGGCCGTGCGACAGCCAGAGGGCCCGGAAGACCGGAGCCATTCCGGGCCCGGCAGGTTACTTCACCGGCGCGACCAGCTCCGCGCCCGCCTTGTCCACTTTGTGTACCTCGACGCCCTGCCCATCGGTCGAATGGCGAATCTCCACATCGGCCGCCGCCGGATCGGCCGGCGTCGCACCCGTTTCACCGGCATGCATGCCAGTTCCGGCCTGCTGCGTGGGAATCGAATCGGTACCGGCCGGCCGCTCGACCGTGCGGGAGGGATCCTGCTCCGGCGTTTCGCTTCTGCCGCAGGCCGACAATGCCATCACCAACAGGCCCGCTCCAACCAGCTTCGTGCTTCGGTTCACTCGCAACATCGACGTGCTCTCCAACATGCGCTTTGCGCGGAACATCCATTGGGAGTGATCCAGCGCGCGCCCGGTGAGATGCAGAGCACAGCATTGAAAACACTGATGACGCATGCAACCCGGTTTCAGGCATCCCTGGTGGATTCACGTCATGCGTGGATGTGCGACTACAGCTGATCGCCAGAGCGCAGGCAAGAAAAAAGCCACTTGGCGGACCAAGTGGCTTTTGTCTGGTGGGCTGTCAAGGATTCGAACCTTGGACCTATTGATTAAGAGTCAACTGCTCTACCAACTGAGCTAACAGCCCGAAATCGGGGCGCGAATTATGACCCGATCCGCTCGGTGGGCGCAAGCACTTTTTTCAACAGCGTTGAAAGCAGCACTACGATCCCGCTCCCGCAGAAGACCCGCACCAGGCGGGACTCCGCAGCGTGTCCGCCATCGAATCGAAGGGGTCACACTTATAAGAAAAAAGCCACCTGGCATGCCAGGTGGCTTCTGTCTTGGTGGGCCGTCAAGGATTCGAACCTTGGACCTATTGATTAAGAGTCAACTGCTCTACCAACTGAGCTAACGGCCCGCGAAACTCAGACGCACATTGTAGCGTGCCTTCTGTTTATTGCAATACCGTGTCGGCTGCGCCGATGCGGTTGAATCAGTGGGGTGGCTGAGGGGATTCGAACCCCCGACCACCGGAATCACAATCCGGTACTCTAACCAACTGAGCTACAGCCACCACTGAAACTTTCGTCCCTGCATCGATACCACTGACACCTGGACTTGATGCGTTGCGACCGGGTGGAACCAGAAGTCCGTCCCCCGAAGCGAGTCCGGCATTTTCCGGGAGCCGCGAGGGAATTGCAAGCACTTCTTCACATTGATGTGCAGGGGCAGGGCCAAGGCTTGCCGTTCTCCCCCACCCCTTGTTCAACCCAACGTTGCCACTGCTGCGTCGGCAGTCACCACACCACACCTGGTGGACGGTGGATCAGAGGGCGGCTGCCCATTTGGAGCATCGCGTTGAACGATTCCGCATTGCCGGGAAATGCGGCAAGTGACCGACGACGCGCCTCATTGCTCGGGTGTTGATCTTCGACAGAGAAGATGACGCACCGCGACCCATCGGCGACATCAAACCGCCAACAAGCCGCATGCGCCTGGAAATGACCAGATGCCGCGTGCCATCGCGGTCCTCGATGTTGAGGTCCTACGCATTGATCGCGTCGAACAACGCCTGGAAGCAGCCCAGCCACCCGCTTCGCCTGACTCGCGCCTGCCCGTCTCGCCCGCTTTCGCCGAGTGAATAAAAAGTGAATGAATCGTGAACAAATCCGGAATGGGAATGGGGGAGATCTGTTCATGCAACGTTAGCTGCTGACATGGAACGCGGCGCTCGCGTTTGCAACCATGCCGGTTCCTGCAACGAAGGTGAGATCAGTAAATGAAAAAGCGGCTAATCGGATTCGTCACGCTGGCAGCGGCACTGGCAGTGGCAGCCGTTGCAGTGTCCAGCTATCGGCAGCAGGAGACGGCTGGCACCACACCGCAGGAATCCGACAGCAGCGGAAGCCAGCAAGGCACGCCTGCTCATGGAAAGCAGCTTCCTGCATCACGTGCAACGGCCGCACAGACGCTTGAAAGCGAGAACAAGATTCCTCGGGGCTCGTACAAGGCAGTGGGACCAAAAGCCTACGAAATCGTCAGGGGAAATGAATTCCGCCCTCCTGGTGACGCGCTCGCCCACGTCAAGCAACTGATGCAGCGCTCCGAATCTGGAGATGCCACGGCGACCTACGAAATCTATCGGACCGTCGAGCAATGCCAGACCTTCATCTCCGATCGCGCTGACAACCTGGCCGATTCAGCTGCCAGCGTCGGGGCAGGCAACTGGTTCCTGGAAAGATCCGAGCGAATCCTCAAGGAGTGCGAGTCGCTCGCTCTGGATCAGGACATCTATCACGCCGATTGGCTCTCGAAAGCCGCCGCCATGGGCTCGCAGGAAGCAATGCGCGCCTACTCACTCTCTCCAGAGAAGGCCATCGGTTCGCTTGATGACGCCATCCGTGACCCGGCGAAGCTTGAGGCATGGAAGGAGACAGCCACCGGGTATCTGCGCGAGCTGGAAGCACAGGGGAACGTCAACGTCATCAGCGACATGGCAATGGCCTACACCTACGGCGGCATCGTTCCTGCAGATCCTGTCGCCGCCCTGGCTTACACCCGCGTCCTCAACAGACTGGACCCGCGATTCGCCACAACCAATGACATTGCAACCCGTGAGAAAAACCTGAGCAGCCAACAGAAAGAAACAGCCCGCCTGTCATCCAACGAGATCTTCAAGAACTGTTGCATCCCACGATAAGGACATATTGTGAAAGCTAGACTGATTGGGATTATCCCTTCGCTTGGTAGAAGCTCCATCCCCGCCGTTGCAGGCGTCCTGCTGTTCATGGCGGCAGGGAGTGTTCAAGCGAAAAAGCTTCCTGGCGTCATCAACTGCACCGCCGGGTGCACGCTGGCAACTCCCTATCCGGACCCGGTGACCAACCAGCAGCTTTCCCAAGAGGTTGCAAAGCTCAACGACGGGCGGACAACCGTGTGGACAGCCCAGACCCGAGTCCAGTCAGGCGACGTCCTGACCGTCTGTAACGGCATTTCCTGCGTCAACTACACCTGGCGAAACGGGAAATTCGATTCCGGTGAAGTCATCTCGACCGTTCTTCCGCCCAACTCCCAGGGTGGCGGCGGCGGCGGCGGTGGCGGTGGTGGCGGCGGCGGTGGTGGCAGCGGCCCGATCGGCGGCGGCTGCTACGGCAACTGCGGCGGCGGCGGCGGCAAGGTACGGGTAGGCGAGCTGGAACAGATGTAACCCACCGCACCGCGACACAAAGAAAAAAGGCCAGCGCAGTGCGCTGGCCTTTTTCGTTGCTCGTTCCGCTACGACCAAGCCGCCACACTCACGGAGACGCCGAGTCAAAACGGAGCTGAATTCAGTAAGTCATTGATTTCAATGGCGCGCCCGACAGGAATCGAACCTGTAACCGCCGGCTTAGAAGGCTGGCGGACTGTGCATTGTAGTCAATAGCTTAGATTGAGTTCAATTCAGGAGGCCAGCGGACAAGCCCCTAGTCCCGCAACGGGTAAGCTCCGTGTATTCGGGAACCTGCTGCGGTCACCAACCGCGCAGATCGCGGAGCCCTGCCCTCACCCACGCCTTGCGTGCGTCCCTCGGACGGGGTTTTGTCTCCACTGGCGGTTTACGCGGCTCCAGCGCTTCCTTGATGCGCTCAACCTCCTTCGTCCCGGCCTCAGCCAGGCGTCTGGCCTGTTGCTGCTGCTCGCGGGTCGGCGGCAGGCTGGGCAATGGAGGCGGCAGCTGGATCGGGGTGCTATCAGTCAGCCGGGCGACGGCCTCACGAAGGGGCAGATCGGGGTAGAGCCTGGCGGCGCACCATCGCTCGCCATAGCGTTTTGCCTGCCGGACGTTGGCGGCTCGCACTTCCTTCACGTCCCAGAACTTCTGACCCTCCATCCACAGACGCACCCCAGGGCCGCCATCAGGAGTGACACTGGCCGTCTCCCGGCCGTTGTACCAAAGCGCCCAGCGCTCACCCGTCTGGACCCAGCCAGAGGGAATGGGCGCGGTGCGGAAGCCTTGGTAGCCGTGGAAGGGACGCATGGCCGGAAGCATACGACCGGCTGTCGCAGATCCTGCGAAACTCCTGGCGACTTGCCTGAACCGTTCGGCCAAGGTGCCAGCGTAGCGCTGCTCATGCGCCCCCGAGTTGGGCTGCCCGTGGCCCCGGGTCCGGCAAGGCCAGAATGCCTTCCGGGCCAAGCCGCCACCATCGGGCAACAGCGGCTTCTATGGTCGGACTGTCCCTACACGCCTTGGGCACGGCCGGCCGCGCTACGCTCCGGCCATGTGCGGCCGATTTGTCCAGCTCCCGGTTGTCGACTTCGGCCAGCCCGGGCTGGCTGACCTTGCCCCCGGCCTGGCCGAGATCCAGCCCAGCTACAACCTGGCGCCGACGCAGCGCGCATCGGTGGTCCTGGACCGAGGCGAAGGCCGGCAGGTCACCCGAATGGCGTGGGGGCTGCTGCCATTCTGGGCCAAGGCCAAGGGTCTGCAGGGCTCAACCATCAACGCCCGCATCGAGACCGTGACCACCAAGCCCGCCTTCCGGTCGGCGTTCAAGAAGCGCCGGTGCGTCATCCCCATGGCCGGCTACTACGAGTGGTCGGTGAGCCCCGAAGACGGGAAAAAGGACCCGTGGTTCATCCACGCGGCCGAGCCACTGATGGCAGCCGGCCTGTGGGAGGACAGCAGCCCGCTGCTGCCCGACGGCAACCTGGGAACCTTCACAATCATCACCGGCGACAGCAGCGGCGTCTCCGCCGACATACACGACCGCATGCCGGTCTGGCTGCAGGCCGGCCAGATCGATGAGTGGATGGCCGCCAGCCCCGAGGACGCCATGGCGATGCTGCTGGCAAGCTCGCCTCCGTCCATGGAGGCGTATAGGGTCAGCCGCGCGGTCAACACACCACGAAACAATCGCGAAGACCTGCTCCAGCAGGTCGCATGATGTCTACAGCAGGGTGGCCTGGCTGTCGTCCCAGCTCTTGATGATCAGCTCCCCGAACTTCTTCCCTCTCCCTTGCCCGCCGCCGATGGTGTAGTCGAGCTGCAGCGGCACCAGGTCGAAGCCGGCGAACACCTCTCGGATCTGGGGGTGATCATTGATCGATACCACAAAGCGCCCAGCCGAGGTGCGCATCAGTTCGGCCATGGCTTCGTACTCCGCAAAGGGGAACTCGACGCCGTAACCCTCGGTTTCCCAGTACGGAGGATCGAGGTAGAACAGCGTCCCCGCCCGATCATAGCGCCGCACGCACTCCTGCCACGGGAGGCACTCGATCACGGTGTTCGACAACCGGAGATGCACCGCGCTCAGCTCCTCCTCGATGCGCAGGAGGTTCAACCGCGGACCTCCTGCAGTGACTACCCCGAACGATTGGCCCTGCACCTTTCCTCCAAAGGCAAGCTTCTGCAGGTAGTAGAAGCGCGCAGCACGCTGGATGTCGGTCAAGGTCTCCGGCCTCTCCATCTGCGCCCACTCGAACATCTGCCGCGATACCAGGGACCAGCGGAACATGCGCACGAACTCGTCCAGGTGATGCCGCACGCAGCGGTACAGTGACACCAGCTCGCCGTTGATGTCGTTGAGCACCTCCATCTGGGCTGGATACGGCCGCATCAGCAGCGAGGCGGCGCCGCCAGCAAATGCCTCGACGTAGCAATCGTGGATCGGGAAGTGGGGATACAGGTGCTTCAGCAGACGGCGCTTGCCGCCCGGCCAGGAAATGATGGGCTTCGGCATGGTTTCTCAGTATTTGCGATAGAGGAAGCCGACAATCCCGCCGCTCTCGCGAGGGCGACGGGGCCACGGCCAATGCCAGGTGCTGAGATCACCTGTGTTGCGGCGCTGTCTGGATGCTTGCAGGCATCTGGGCAGCGCCCTGTCTTGCTAGATGGTGACTTCCATCACTGGAAGGTTGGGCGCCGCTTCAACCAAGCGACCACCTCGAACCCAGACGTTGTATGGGATGGTTTGCTGAAGCTGGCCGAACGCCCGCATCTGTACCCCGTCATACGTCGTCAGCGTGCTGGTGCCATCACTGTTGTGCGCGGTGACGGTCGCCAGCAATCGAGGGTTGCTGCTGACCAGTTCGCCGAATTGATCCCAAAGGTCAGTCCGCATCGCTGTAGTGCCTTTCAAGGGTTACGGTCTGCTCGATCACCACTGCTTGTTGATCGATCACAACATCAACGCGCAGCGACTCGCACTGCCCATGCCATCTCCCCGCAGCGCCAACGACCTCCACCAGGTCCAACGGCATGATAGGGCCGACCTCGCCTGGCTTAAGCGGCTTGGGAAACAGCGGCATGGTGAGGTCGACGGCGGCCTGCTCACCGCGATCACTGAGGATGTTTCGACCGCGCTCAGCGCCGGCAGCAGCAACATTGATCAGCGGGCTGCTGACCTGCTGCGCAAACAGCTGACCTTCCTCACCGTCCTTGCGCACTTTGCAGGTAACGCCCTTCCCCGCCAGCTCACCGGTGACCACGACCGCATCGTACAGCGGCGCGCTACGCATCTGGAGGCTCTCGGTAAGGACGATGTCCTCCTGCACAACGTGGTCAGGAGGTGACTCACGCCAAAGCCACGGGCTGACTGGATAGCTGGCCCGGACCCGCAACATCGGCTGCGCTGGGTCGGACTGCACCACTGCGCCACTTGCCCCAGCCAGGCCACTGATGGCGTCGAGCGGAGTATTCGCGTCGTAGAACCACGCACCGGCAGGAACGATCCAGTCGACAGTCCCGTACTGGCTTGTGAACCCAGTATCGGCGAGCTCCTCCGCCACCAGCTGCGACACGCTGCGATCGTCGCCGGTGACCTTCACCCGAGCTGGCGCGTAGGGCGCAGCGAGAAGTGCGGTGCGCGAGCGACCACTCAGACGCACCGCCCCATCCGCGAACTCGCGCTGCTTCTGATAGCTCTCCACAATCCCAGTCCAAGCATGGCCGTTGAGCACAACCTCGAACTGGCGCGGGCCCGCCGCCGTGGGCTTCAGGAGATCAAGCTGTGCCGGATCGGCAAGCTCAAAGTCGAACGTCCAGCCCCACGCGCTCCGGCCCGATTCCAGGGTGATTCTTGTTACTTCGATCGGCATACGGTCCGGCAGCCGTACGAATGACACGGTATTGATCACGACATACGTCCTTCGTTGCGGGCGCACCGCGTAGCACGCGACAACGCCGAGATTGAGTGGAACAACCCCGAAGCTACCAACCACCGGGCAGCCCAAATTCAGTCCAACCATGTTGCCGGCCGGCCAACCGGGCTCGGGATCGGGGTCGGGTGGGACTGGAGGCCGAACGATCCATGGAAGCTTGGCTGCACTCCCCCAGCGCAGCCGACAAGACCTGGGCAGACGATCGCCGCACCCCCAGCTCCCTTGCCATTGGTTTCGCGCTGAATTGCTTGAAAGCCAACGCGCCCCCGTCGATACGCTCACCTGCCCCTGCGAAGACCAGCGCAAAGCGCCGCCCCTACCGAGGATGCTTGGCATGCCCCATCGGGATAGCAGCGACACGCTCTCGGAGTCCATGGACCGCCACGGCTGGGCATTTGACCTCCGAAGGACGCCCTGCGAAGTCCGCCACCGGAGAGTGCCTCCACGACTCAGCAGTGGAGTAAGACCCCACTCGGTGGCAGTAGCGTTCCCCTCCAGACGCTGCGCGCCACGCCAACCGGAAGAGCCCACAATCGATGCAATGCCCGCGCCTCCCCAACCAACCAGAGTCATGGCTGCGCGCGGGCGAGCCACCGACCATGAGAGCAAGGAACTCGTCCGAAGGTAGGCGCGCTCAGGTTCCGGCGGCTCCTCCGTCCACCAATCGACGCCAAGATTCAGGCCGACCAGAGCACCGCCGCCCGTAGCGGGCGGGCCCAGGTTCAGCACTACCCTGTTGCCCAGCCGGTCCATTCGCTACTCGCGCTCTGCCGGCGCAATCCAGTCCTGGATTGCCGCATTCTGCCGACCCAGGTCATCGAAGCCGACCACCGTGAAACGAAATGCCGGATGGAGACGATCGACTCTCCAGGTTCCGTCGGCGCGGCTCATCGTAGAAGCCACGCAGATCCCACTGCCGCGCTCAAAGACCATGATCCGGCCCTGAGCAGGCTGGTTCAGAATGCGCAGCCTACCGTCCGGCTCAGCTGGGTCGTTCGTCTTCGGAGCCTCACCGGCGAGATAGCCCGGCCCCGCCCACGCTTGGCCGGACGAACTTCGGCATCCAAGCAGCACCGCAGTACGGGGCACGTTCCAGTTAACCCGTGCCCACCTGACGCCGTATCGCGCGGAAGCAATAGCCATGATTAAGCCCACGCGTTGGTGATATCAATCAGGATCTGGCCGGTGTAGGTTTCGCTGAAGCCACCCGCGAGACTGTCGACCGTAACGCACTTCGCCAGAAGCTGGGTACCAACCGGCAATCCGTCCACATCGGTAACAACAGTCATCTCAGGGAAAGGTCTGCGATGAATCGGAGCAAAAGCGCCCGGCAAGAAACCGCGTGGCTGCATACTATTCTCAAGTACATCGATGGGCGAGTACAGGAGCCCGCCGTTACCAGCATACGGATATGTGGGGTAGTTCGATTGACTACCCAGTGCGACGCCACTGGTAGTGGCAGCTGACGCCGAGACGTACGCGCGAACAGAGCCAGGAACTCCGGACATCGACCGACCAACGAAAGCGGATGTCTGCGTATCGGCACTTCCGAAATCATTCCATGGTCGCGCTTTGAACCCATAACCAACCGAGCTACTCCCTTCGGAATCGCTCCCCTTGTATGAAACAGTGAAGTGATGCCTATCTCCCGGCTTCATCGACGTGATGTCACCAGCATAGTGACCATGCGTGCCTGCGTACCCTTGCGTCCCGTAGTTACCGCCCGTGTCAACGAACAGGTAGAAGAACCGCTCCGTACCGATCGCGATCCAATGACGGAGTGCGCCGCTCGCTACGTTGGACTTCTCCCACATTGACCCACTCGCTTTGAGCGACGGCGAGGGTGTCGCATCTTCCCCCGTGTTCAAGTCGCTCATGGACGAGTACCCACGCAGCAACGCCGATCTTGCTGCAGTGTCATCAACCCTCAGAAAGTAGCCAGTGCCAAACACCTGCGAGTTCTGATATGCGCGAATGTTTACGCCGCCGAACCCCTTCTTCCACCCCAGGCCGTCCTTTCTTCCCGCGCCGACGCCATAGCCATCGACCAGGACGGCATCGAGGAGCGCGATCAGCGCGCCCGGAACACCGGAAAGCAGCGGAGCACCTGGGTCTGTGC
The DNA here is from genome assembly GCF_056861405.1 of Stenotrophomonas sp. 22DLJC03. Classification (NCBI taxonomy): domain Bacteria; kingdom Pseudomonadati; phylum Pseudomonadota; class Gammaproteobacteria; order Lysobacterales; family Lysobacteraceae; genus Stenotrophomonas; species Stenotrophomonas sp. 22DLJC03. The sequence goes on along the minus strand of NZ_JBSPUG010000001.1, from coordinate 610,056 downwards.
TTCGATAAACAGTTGGAACGAGACTCATGCTTGAACTCCTGCGACGTTGCCAATGACCTGGAAGCGAGTCGAATCCACGACACTTTCAGGCGTACCTGGGAGCGTGGTTCGCACCATCCAGATCGGCGCCAAGCCGCCGACTGTATTGAAGCGAACCACATTGTTGGTAGACCACCCGGAGCCCCAACCTGCTCGCGGAATGGTGAAGTAGGGACGCCCAGTACGCGGATTGGTAGGTGCGCAATCGGCGGTGACCGCCCCTGCCGTGATGGTGCCGACCGTCTCCCCAATCACCTCAAACGTCGTTGAACTGTTGAAGCGGATGGCCCATCGTTCGGTAATGGCATCTGCGTTGGTGACCACCAGTGGATAGTCGGTGTCGTTGAAAGTTCCGGGAGCGGCGCTGCCGATGAGAAGGTCGCTCCACACACCGGTCCATGCCGCCTGGTCGAACAGGTTTACCGTCCGGGCCTGCAGATCGAGTGATCCGTTGGCCTCGCCAAGCCGTAGCGCAGCGCTGATCATCGCCTCACCTGCTGGGAAGTCATGCGTAAGCCCACTATTGATCTCGATCTCCCCCGTGATCTGAGGCTGCACCACCAGCCGGCGGTCCTCGACCCGCTCGCTAATCACGATGGGCAGGGTGTAGGCAGAGAGGTTTAGCGGGTCGGTGAAGGTCAGCCGACCCAAGGCGAGATCCACGACATACCAAGCACTGTCGACCGGAGCCCCCTTGGAATCCCTGACTTCGACACCGGCGATTCGCGTGCGGCCGAAAGGCACGACCTGGCCCGCCTGCGGCAATGTGATGCTGTGCTTGGCCGTGTGATGGATCAACACCGTTTGACCCGGCTTGAATGCCGGCACACGTCCGTCGCTCGGCAGGCGGACCGACGACAAGCCGATTACCACTTCGGAGAGCGGAATGGACCGGTAGACCACCGCCCCCATGTAGATAGAGCCGGCAAGCACGAGCGCCGGGCGCCAGACCTGGTCGCCCTCTACTTGACCGGGATCAAACCACGGTTGGCCTTCATTTCCAGCGACCGGTACCAACTGACCGAACTTCACCTTCGCAACGCCGCTTTCCCAATCCACATGGCCGCGGATCTCGGCGCTGGCGATATCACCGTTGATGTCGGCTGTCGCCGTCAGCAGCTCGCCGTCCAGACGGTTGGCCCGCAGCGTGAACATGCCTGGTCGAAGCGGTGAGCCCGGCGCGCGGAAGAAAGAGAACGCAACGCCCGGGTCAGCGATCCGGGTAAGCAGCGAAAGCACCTGTACGGTGTTGCCGCCACCTGGCTGCCACTGAGTGAGGTTCACGATCCCCGACGTGTAATCCACAGTGCCGGCGTACACACCAGCACCAGTCTGCGGGTCGATGCTGTGGTACAGCCCACCGCTCCGGTCTATGTAGGTCCTACCACGGAAACCAAAGCGAATGCTGCCTGGCACAACGCTATCACTGATGGTTGGCGTCAGCTGCAGCTGCATGGCGGGCAGCGGCAACGATTCCTGCGCCTGCTGCGAACTGTCCCCCGCAAGCAGCCATGCCGCAGACATGATCGTGCCCGCCGAGAACTGTGAAAGCACGTCCAGTCGGCCGTACCCTACGACTCTGAGCCGCCCGGACCTGTTCTCGTACTGCGGGTAGGAAACCTGGCGCACCATGAACTTTCCTGCCTGCACGGACACAGCACCGGTGCTGTAATTCACGGAACCGAGCACCGTCGCAGATGCTGTGTCGCCTACCGAGACGGCCACGATGTTCCCGTTCCCATCGTCCTTGGCGATAACACGCATCGGCTGAGGCGCAGAGGTCAGGTCGTCCCGGTCACGGGTAACGCTGACCAGCCAATCGAGAATAATGGACCCAGCGCGCACGGGGCCCTGCGGCAGGGTGAAGGAAACGATGCCAGACGCGTCCGGTACCGGTTGCGGAGCAGCATGCAGAGGCTGCCCCCAGTCGTAGGTGATTGCCAGGCGACTGTCAGCATCCGGCAGTGTGCCAGGCCGTAGCGATACCTCACCCGTCGAGTAGGCGATCGACCCGCGCACCTGACCACCAATCAGCATGCCGCCCGCCCCATTGTCGGTGACAGCAACGTCTGCACCACCGATCCGCAGGGTCATGCTTACGGTGCCCGGAACAGCCGAGCCCTCGCCGAGAACGAAGTGCAATGCAGGCGGCTGGATGGCCGCATCCCCTACACGGGATTCAGCGATAACAGGCGTACCCCACGCCGCGATGATGCTGCTTTTCAGATCGGGCAACGCACCGGCAGTGAGAACGATGGACCCAGTCGAATAATTGACCGTGCCACTACCCTGCCCCGGCTTGCCAACAAGTTGCCCCCGACCATTGTCGGTCAACCGAATCCAGCGACCGAGTGCCCGGTAATCCACGATCACCGTACCAGGTGCAGGCAAGGGCGTCGCTTGGATCAGCCACACCATACCCTGGTTGTTCTGCGTCACCGCGATCTCATCGGTAAAGCCCTGCATCGGGATCGCACCGGCCGGGGTTGCCGTGACACTGATGGAGGTGGCGCTCGCACCCGAAGCATGGGTGACGGAGATCACGCCCGCCTGATAGTCAACCGTTCCACCCCAGGGCGTGACCGCCACCGAGGTCAACGATCCGGAGCCATCGTCGGCCAGCTCCACACTCCCGGCGACTACCTTGACGCTGCCGACGGCCATTCCTGTACCGAGGTAGCGGGTGACCGGTACGCCTGCCTGGAAGCTGGACGCGAAGTTGAGCGCCAGGCTTCCTGCTGCGCCGGAAGGGACGAAACTCATCATACCCAGACCGGCAAGCACGTCGCTCACCGGGGTTTCAGCGGTAGACGTGGGAACGATTGGAACGTACGGCGTATCCACCAGCACGGAGAGATCGCCAGGCTTACCCGCAGCAGTAAGGCGCTTCACGCTGTGATAGCTGTTGGCATCCACCACGTTCGTCTCGTACACACGGGTGGCCGGCTTGCTCGCGGTGTAGCGGACAACTTCCTGACCGTAGAAGTTCCGCAATAGCGCATTGACCAGCTCAATGACAAGAACATCCCGCTCAAAAGCCCCCTGATCGTCCGTGAAGGTTCGCGTCGTGCGCGAGAGCACCGACTTCACCCGCACGTACTGCTCCCCCTCATCATGCCCCGAGCTGGCAGGCGTCAACAGCGACAGGTTGTCATTGATGTCAGGGCTGGGCGCATCTGCAGTCGTGTACACCAGCAGCGTCATCTGGCCGATGAAGTGGTTCCCCATCAGAATGAATCGCGACTCGGTTCCACGGGTGATGTAGCTCTCGACCCTGTTCTTGGCATCCAGGCGCACATCGCTGTAAGAGCCCGTTGCGAACATGCTCACCGTCACCTTCGGGTCAGACGGCGGCTCAATGAGAACGCCGATAGCGTCTTTCAGCACATCGACGTTCGGGGTATCCACGTGCACGAACATCTTGCGCAACGTGGCACGGCCGGTCGTCCGCTCCTCATCGCCAATGTCCGGAAAGAGATTGTTCATGGTGCCGTCTTGAACCTCTGCCTGGATCATCCGGCCACCACCATCCGGATTGTCTGTGAGGCGCTGCGACTGGCGGAGCTTGATGTCGGTTGCGGAAATGGGCATTGGTTACACCGTCATGAGGCGAAGAGTGATTGAGAAGAGGTCCGAATCCAGGGCGGGAACGGCGAAGCGAGTGGGTTCGACCTCGATAGCTGGGCCATCGACACGACGCCACCTAACCTGGAAGGCGCGGTCGCCGCCGTTATGGGCCGGCATGACCAGCTCGAGAGGCGACAAGCGCGCCTCGCTCTCACTGGCCTGAAGTGCGCGGACGACGGGCAATGCAACCACTCCGACGTACGCAGTGCCGTCACGGGTTGTCTGCAGCGTGATGGGGCGCCCGGCCTGCCGTGCCGACTCCTGCACGATCATTGCCCCATTGAGGCTGTTTCGAACCTGCTGCCCCACCCTCCATGCCGTGAATTCATCGGTCCACTGGAGATCGGCCGGCAGCTCAATCCCCGCGAGCAGAATGCGGGTCATCAGCGCCGCCCCCTAACCGAAACCGATCGGCTTTTCTGGACAGCAGTCAGCACCATCGGCGTCACCAGATTCGCGATCCTCTGGGCCTGCTGGAGCTCTTGGGCGGTCGCCCCGGCCACCACTTCTTTGCTGGGCACTTTCCAGTCAATGATCAGAACTTGTTCCTTGTCGACGCCTGCCTGTATCCGCCCCGCATCGAGCTTCGCCTGAGCATCTGCCTCAGCCTGAGCGGCCCTGCGCCGCTCCTGCATCGCATCGGCGGCCGCACGGTCCTGCTCGGCGCGCTTTCTTTGCACCTGGGCTTCCAGCGCCGCGACCTCCGCCACCTCCTGCTTCCCGAGGTAGTCATACTGATACTCAAGACGGCTCTTGGCCGAGGAGGCGAACTCGTCCTCGGTCTCAGCCAATCCCTGAAGCTCTTTCTTGTAATCGGCCAGCTGCTTACGCTGAGCCGTGACTCTGTTCAGGGCGTTCGCGAACTGTTGCAGCGGATTCGGCCCGCTCAAGTTGCGCATGGCCTTGAGCGCTGCGTCGGAAACCTCTCCGATGCTGAACGCCATGCTCTGCGCAGCTTGGCCCGCTTTGCCCATCTGCTGCCCCGACTGCTCCGCTCGGTTGCCCAGGTTCTCCATCTGATTGCCAGCCTGCGATGTCTCTTGAGCCAGCTGCCCTACCGCCTGCGTGCCGGCCTGTGCCCCGGCCTGAACCTGTTGCATTGCAGATTGGCCGCTGCCTCCCATGTCCTTCAGGTGCTGACCCGTCTGCAGGATCTGCCCTTGCACCTGGAGCTGGGATTCCACCTGTCCTCGACGCCAATCGTCGCTGTCGGCCACTGCTGCACGTGCTGTGCTCGCATACGCTTCGAAGGCCCGGCGCACGTCTTCGATGCTGGCTTTGCCTTGCGAGGCACCGCGTTGGATCGCCTCAAACGCTGCCTTCGCCGAATCACGGGTGTTGTTCAACGATTCTTGCGACTGGATGCCGAGGCGAGCGAACTCATCGGCCAGGGGGTTCACCGATGCCTGGATGTCGCGAATGCGGGCGTTGAGTGCCGCTGCAGAACGCGCCGCCGCGTCGAACCCGATCTTGCCCTGCTTTCCCGCTGCTTCGAGCAGGGCGCCCAAGGTCCTCGCCTCGTCCAGTGTGGCGACCTTCCCGAGGGCTGCCTTGAACGCCTCTTCGATCTGAACGCCTGTGGCAACAGCGCTCTCGGTTACGGCACCGAACGAGGCGATCGCGTCCCGACCGGCACCGGTGAATTGCACACCCAACCTGGACGCGGAGACGCCCAGCTTCTCCATCGCGGCAAGCAACGTCGTCTGCAGTACTGCGGCTGCATTGGCAGCACTTTGAGGCAGCGCCTCAAATGCCGCCTGGGATGCAGCCTGGAATCTCGCCAACTCCTCACCGGAGAGCTTCCGCAGTGATTCCAGCAGTCCATCCCGAACATTGCGCTCCGCCGCAGCGCCCTGCGATGCCACATAGCCCAGCGCTGTGCCAACGGCGGCCAAACTACCCGTATCAGCAAAATTGAGCCCCGCCATCATCTTGCTGATCGAATCGGTGGCGAGGCGCGCACTGCTCTGCACGCCCTGAAGCTGTTCAACCACCAGCTGTGCCGCACCCCCGATACCACTCTTCATGGCATCCGCAGCGATGTTCACTGCCTTGGAGAGCCCTGCATACCCTGTAGACACAGCCAGCAGCTGCTGCGTCACAAGGCCAAGTTCCTGCAACTGAGCGGCCGTAGCAACGCCCGCCTTTTGCTGCATCAGCAGGAATCCCTCCTGCGCGGTCAGGTACTGCTCAAGGCCAGCCAGGCGCTGGGCATAGGCTTCGCGTTCAGCCTGCCCCATTCGAGCGACTTCCTCAGCGGTCTTAACCACCACGTCGCGATACTCAATGAACGAGATGGCCTGACGGCGAAGCTCCAAGGCGGAGTCCCGAACCTGGCTGATGTAAGCGCGCTGCGCCTCGCCGGCTCGCTTCAGGGCGGGATCGTGCTGCTTCCAGATGTCCTGGGCAACAGTCTTGAGCACGCCAAGGCCACCAATGGCGGCCTCCAGCCCCAGCACTGATACCGCGATCGGAACCGCCTTCGGTAGGCCCCGGAGCAACAGCCCAAAGCGCCCGATGCCAGAACTGCCGGCGGCGACTGCGGCGTTGTTTGCCAGCTGCGCACGCGTAGTCGCAAGCAACGCCGCCCTCCACGCGTTCAGCTGAAGCAGCGCGCCTACGACCTTGAACTGGGCGTAAGCCGCAGCCATGAGGCCAATCACACGCGCATGGTCAGCCACCCATCGCGTAGCCCCCTTGACCGCCTCCGCCATCCCAATAATGGCCTGCGAGGTCTGCTTGGCCCAGCGGGTAAGGCTCCCATCCTTCGCCAGACGATCCAAAGTCGCCAGAAGCGTGGTCAGCTGATCCTTGAAGTATGCCAGCACCCCTTGATCGGCAACTTCCTGCTTCCAGTCCTTAAAGCGATCGGTCGCCTCCTTCCAGAGACCCGCGATCGTTCCGACCTTGGCTGCCGCCGCTGCGCCACCATAGGACTCGGTGAGAAGGTCGAGGATGATAGTTTGCGCCTCTGCGACGCGCCCGGTTGCCTCAAGGTTCTTGATCAACTCCTTCTGGCTGTCGGACAGGGTGAAGCCCTGCTTGCTAAGACTCTCCATCGCCTTCGACGGTGTCTGCAGCGCCTTGCCTACGATCTCCGCCGACGACTCCAGTGACAAACCAAGACGTTGGGCCTGGTCAATAGTGATCTGCATCGCGGCGGGGAACTGATCGCCGACGATGTTGGTATAGGACAGCATGCGCACCATCGCGCTATTGACCTGCCCACCATCGAAAAGGCCGGTCTGCAGTTGCTTACCAAGCTGCAGCAGCTTCTCAGCTGTGAACTCACTGCTACGGCCAGCCGCCTGAATGGCGGCGTCGAGCTGGTTGACCTCCTGCTCCGCGTCACTACCTTCCTTGATGATCGACTTGATGCCGTCAACCACCCGGTTCAAGCCGACGAACGCGATCGCGCCGGCGGCAAGGCCCTTCAGCTTACCCAGCCAACCTGCCGCGCCTTCAGTTGCCCCGGCCAGGTTCGCACTCCCAGCAGCGGCGTCGTCTGCACGCTCACGGTAATCCGCCAGTGCCTTCTGCGCTGCGCGGGTCGTCTCCGCTTGCTTGCGCATCGCGGCGTCGCCTTCCGCCAATTGCTGCGTGCGACGGCGGTTAGCGGTGGCTTCATCGCTGACTGCTTTTGCCTGCGCGCTCAGCGCTGCAGTGGTGCGCGCAGCCTCGGACCGCAGGCGCTGTTGGCTGCCGGCCAGGTCAGCTGTGCTGACCCCCAGCGCCGCCAACTCCGAATCTGCCTTGCTAACTTCAGCCCACTGCTCGTTCAGCGCCTTCTTCAGGCGCTCCCCTTCCTTGCGCAGATCGCGCTGTGACGCCAACACCTCACGCGACGGCTTCTCCATCTCACCGATGCTGAGGCTCAGCTCAAGCGCTGCCCGCTGGTTGGCATTGAACTCCCGCTCCAGCTCGCCCAACTGGTCCAGCATCGCCTCGAAGGCGTCGGCCTTTGCCGCTGCCGACGTCAAGCCAGTCAGGGAATCGAGCAGCTTAGAAGTCTTTCCTGCCGTCTCGACCGAGACATCACCCAGCTCGCCAAACGCCGAGCGCAGGTCATCCACACCCTCGCGACCCTGGGTTTCAATGACTACCCTGATTGCTTCTTCCAGCCGATCAGCCATTGCTCTTTCCATTGACGCGCCACTGGCGGCGCAGTTCAGTCAGGTACGTGGTGTGAAAACGCTCGATCAGGCGGCTGCGCGCTGCGAGAGCCCGGCTGTTTCCGTCAGCGCCTGAGAGCATCTCGAAAGGGCTTGGGCCCCGAAGAATCCGAACAGGGCCTCGCCCTGCCCGCTTCTGGGTCGCGCGGTCCCAACTTCGCACTCGAATGGCCCTTCGGCCCTTGATTGTGGCGATGAACGCTCCGTCATAAGTTCTGGACTCACCGAGACCGATGCTGGCCGTTGCGCCGACTGATCGCCTGCCAGCCCAGCGGCCACCAAATTCGAGAAGCGATATTTGCCGCGTGCTCGCCCAAATCGAAAGGAAGTCGTCCCTGCCGCGCTTGCCCGTCGAGTAGCCGCGCTCACCGGTCTCCACGCGGTACTTCCCCCTCAGCGCGGCTGCGCGGATGTTGTAGGACCCTCGCACCTCTTGCGTGGTCGCAGGGCCTGCCCGTCGCTGCAGGCCGATGAAGGCCCTTTGCACTGACAGGTCGTAGCGGTTGAGAACGTCGCCAGCAAGGTTGGTCAAGCCGTGGAGGCCTTTCGCACGGCGCCCGCTGACAAAAAACTTGAGCAGGTTGTTGTTGCGATTGGACGCCACGGCACCCTTCCTGGTTCGAATCGGGAGGGCGCCGTGCTGGCGCCCTCCTCATGTTGGAGTCGACCCGGCGATCAGCCGGCAGCCTGCGCCGCGATCTTGAAGGTGTACAGGTCGCTCTCGCCGGCCTGGAAGATCACCGGGCCAGTCAGGGTCACCTGGATGGGTTCATCACTGAACCAGTCCACGTCACCATCCACGGTCAGGTCGACGTTCGGGATGGTCAGCAGGCCCTCGTCGCCGCTGATGCGGTCCTGCATGTCGCCCAGGATCTGGAAGGATTTGCTCGGCGTGGTGCCACCGCTAATGGCGGTTTCCAGGTATGCGTCGTACTTGTAGTTCGCCACGACGGTATTGCCAGCTTGCAACTGGCCGCCGGACTTCGGAATCAGCAGGCCGTGCGCCGGGTCGAGGGTGTAATCGGTGCCCTTGACCAGGTCGACGGCGCCCTTCTTGAAAGTCGGCTCGGTATCGGCCAGAAGGAAGTTGTGCGGCAGCTTCACCGGCGTGTCCGCACTACCCACGGTCACGGAAACATCGGTGGCGGTGCCGGCGGCGACTTGGGTGGCCACCAACGTGCCGTACAACATGCGGGCCAGGATGGCTGGCGGCACTTCCAACGCGGTGATCGAAACGCTGGTGACGCCGGGGTTGGAATCCTTGTGGATGATCTGCTGATAGCGCGCATCACGGCGCTTGCTCTTGATCTCCACCGAGTCGCCGGCCTCGTAGCTGAACGTCAGCGACGACTGTTCCAGTGGCTGATTGCCGAAGTTGTCGGCGGGCTCGGGGATGACGGGAATCCTGGCGCCGTTTGCGCCGTGCTCCCAGAAGCGCAGATCGCCTGCGAATTTGCGGACCTTGGGCTGTGCCATGGTGGTGCTTCTCCTACGGGTTGGGGACGGGCTCAAAGGTTTCGGTCAGACCAGCCCGCGCGGTGATCTGAGCGACAACGGCGGAATGCCCTGCGTCGTCTTCCAGGGATGCCAACTGGGTTTCAAGGATTTCGAAGCTCGTAATCCCCCGTGGCAGGGCTTTCACGTTGAATGTGAGCGCGCGGATCAAGTCATGCCTCGCTCGGTGTACAAGTAACCGCGGGTTAGCAACGTTGCCCGAACGTGGGACTTCGAACTCGATGGTGATCGCAGCATCCGAGGTGACCTGGGCACTGCCCCCGCCACTACGCGACAACTGCCTGACGGAGATCACCGTCGCGGGGCTCTCCGAACCCTCATCCACTTCGCTGTCGTCAACGATGATCAGACCCGTGCCGATATCGGTGCGGAAGCCTTCACTCGCACGGATGAGCTTCACGCGACCGCGCAGGAACTCCACCAACTGCCAGGACAACGGCTCAGGCACGTCAAGCACGGGCCACCAGCCATCGGCTGCGGGAGCCGTCGTCACTGAGCTTCTTCGCGTTGACGAAAACTTCGACGCCCAGACCTTGACCAGCCTCTCCCACCTCCAGGTGGTCGCCCTGTTCTGGCTCAACATCCGAGCGTAGGTAAGCGATCTCCACACGGCCGGAGACGAACTGGCGAAGATCGCCAATCGTCTCGACATCGCGGTCGACGTAGATCCGCACACCACGACTGACTACACCCGTCTTCTTTGCGATGAGCGTGCCAGTTGAGGCCATACCCGCCAATGCGAAGGCGGCATGAAGACTTGCATCCATGTCACGCAGGAAGCCCACTTCACTCACTTCGCACCCCCACTGCAGAGCACGGCGTAGGCTTGCAAGCCCCTCACCTGGGCGTCGCACTGGGCGGCGGCGCCAACAGCTCGGCCCGCACTTTGGATTCGGTCGTCGGCTCGACCATCAGGCTGGCTGGCGGCAGCGGCGGCCGAGGACAGCTCTGCGGTGGCGACGGATGCTTGCCAACGCTGGTGCAGGCGCTGGTTGCCAGCGCGAAGATCAGCGACGAGGCGATCAGATGCATTCTGTGCATCGTTCCTTTCCTTTTCATACTTGGACGCCAGGGTGTTCGCGGCGGTAGCGCTGTCACGCTCTACCTTCAAGGCTTCGCTCACGGCATCGGCCTCAGCGCGGGCGGCGTCGCGCTCGCCCTCCATGGCGTCACGGCTCGACGCGGCCTTGTCGGCCGCACGGTGAGCGATGGACACCGTGCCGCGCTGCCAGACAATGACGCCCAGCAGCAGAAGGATGGCGATGACGAGGGCGCGGATCATGCGGACACGACCGGGTCTTCGGGGGGGATGACAGCACCAAGGCCACGCAGCGTCGATTCGAGCTGACGTACACGCGTGCGCAGCGCGCTGGCCTCTTCTTGTGCCCTGAGCCGGAGCAGCATTTCGGCTTGCAGGCGCTCGTCTTGGGCAGTGACCCTCTGGTCGAGGAAGGAGACGCGATCGGACAGGCCCTTGATGAGATCCACGTTGGCGTCGGTCTCGGTGCGCTCCTTCCTGTGCGAGAGGAACGCCGTCCACGTCTCGCGAAGCACCCAAAGCGCCACCACGCTTCCTGCAGCCCACCAGGGTGCCGTGTCGCTGATGCCGCCGCCGACCATCAGTGCAGCGCCTCTGCAACGCCAGCATCGATCACTTCCGGGCGCCAGTACATACCGCCGTTCTCGTGCCTAGCGATAGCGGTAGCCAGACGGCCCAGGGTGACCGCGTTGTCCAGACGAATGACTTCCGAAGGCGCAACGCCAACGGCGGCGGCAACCTGCCGGACGTACGCGCCAGTGTCGTTCTCCACCGGAGGCGCCCAGCGCCCGATGATTTCCTTCACCGTGCGCAGGCCGTGCTTGCGCTGGTACGTGAGCAGGGTCTTCGCCAGTGCGCGAAACCCAGCCTGCGGGGTCAGGAACACGCAGAAGCGCTGCTCGCGGGCGATAGCGGCAACGGAACGATCCTCACCCTGCCACGGCGTGCTGGAGCGGTCGATGTTGCCAGGATTGTTGTTGCGTACGCCGCGCGGCGTGCTGGTGGTGCCCATGCGATTCCCCGTTGTCGCTGTGGAAGAACCGGCACCGCTCACGCCACCTGGGCATTTCTGAGCGGTGCCGGCCTGTTCGGTTACGCCTTTGTGGCGTTGCCCGGCGAGAGCCGCACTTCGGCAGTCGCCTGACCGGCGGAGCCGGCAGCCCAGGCAAACGCTGCACCAGTGATGTCGCCGGCAGCAGCCGTCGCAGAGCTTCCGTCGAATGCCTTGGCGCTTGCGCTCCACACGAGCTTTTCACCCTGTTCGAAGACCGCCGTCTGCACCTTCGGCAACGTGAACACGCCACCCAGGGCCACGCTGCCGGTCGCACCGACTGCGATGTTGACCAGGGCAACGCCCAGCTGATGCCCGACGGCAACTGGCTGGCCCGATGCAACCGGCTGATCGGTGGTGTTGGTCCAAGGGATCACGTCCCCATCGGATACGAAGTTCTGTGCCATGTCTCAGTGCTCCAGTTGGGGATCAGCCGCAGCGCTGCACGCCGCGATAGTCAAGGGCGGCGATGCCGAAATCGAGGCGAGCCTTCCAGCGCACACCGTCGACGGTGAAACCTTCCTCGTAGTCCAGGAAGGGCTCGGTGATCCCATCGAGGAATGCGACTTCAATGGCCGGGCAGTCGTTCGGATCGGCGAACAGGTACCACTTGTCGTCCTTGATGCGCGCGGTGTCGACAATGTCGCGGAAGAGACCCTGCACCGCGTTCGGGCGCTGCAGCTTTCCTTCGGCGTCCGGGTCGTACTCGGCCTTGTTGGTGACACGCGCGGCACTGCCGTACTTGGTCGGACCAAGCCAGAGTGCTGGCGACAGATCCAACACATCATTTCCGCCCACGTCCTTCTGCTCGGCCAGCTGGACGCGCATTGCGTCGACCGAGGTGACGCTCGGCACTGCTGCTGCCAGGATGTTGCCGTGGTCGGCGTGGAACAGCGTCTTGTTGGAATCCAGCTTCGGATTGCTGGCGAGGAACGCATACGCGTCGGCCTCAATGGTGCGCTTTGCGGCACGACCGAAGGCGGTGGCCAAGCCCAGGAACGCGCCAAGATCGTCGTTGATGATCGCCTGGCGGGTCAGGTTGATGGTGTTGCCCTTGGTGCCGGCGGAGATCGTTGCCTTCTCACCATCGGGAATCTTCTTGTTTTTGAACTCGCCAGCCTCGGTCAGCTTGTCGAGGTTGCCAATGCTGCCCACGCGGTAGCGCGAATGCTCGCGGAAGTCGCTGACCGTACCGGTGACGCACCAGCGGGACCAGGTGTCCGGCGCAACGGCGTAGGCCGCCTGCAGTGCCTTGTGCATCGTGCTTTCGAGCAGCACTGGGAAATCGCTGCCGCTCTGCGTGAACGCGCGGCCGACCAGTTCCAGCTTTGCCATACCATCGGTGCGTACACCGCAACGCTCCAGGCTACGACGGGCCAGGTCCATGAGTGTCAGGCCGCGTACCGGATTGTCACCGGTGAGCGCGAAGATCCGCTTGGTCGCGGGATCGATCACCTGGGCTCGGTGCAGCAGCGCATGCGTCACAGCGGAGCGCTGCAGATCCTGCTCATCCTCGGTGACGCTGATGCGGTTGATGTTGCCGCCAGCAGCGGCGTCGCGCTGCTCCAGCGTGGTCAAGATCAGGCCACGCACGTGGTCGACCGAGTGACCAGCGCGAATCCAGCCAGCTGCATGCTCGGTCTGGCCGTGGCGGGTTGCCAGCTCCACGATGTCGGCTGCACGCGTATCACCTTCCGGTGCCAGTGCTGCGGCCGGCGCTGCCGGAGCTGGGGCGTTGTTGATGGGTTCCTGCTGGACCGCCGGTTCGGCGGCGCGGGCGGCGGGCTGAGGCATGGTGTGCTCCTGCGACGATGCGCTACGGGTGAAGACACAGGGGGTTCCCTGTGCGGGTTGATTGCTACGGGTACCTGCCGCCGGGTCGGCCGGGACAGTGACGAAGCTGATCTCGCTCGGAGTCCACTCCACTGCGCGGTAGATCGGCAGATCGCCTGGGTTGACGGCGCGCTCGATCTCATAGCGCTGCACGGTGTAGCCCACCGAGATGTTGCGGATGATTCCAGCACCGATATCGGCGATGACGCCGGCCAGCTCCTCGCGACCAGAAAGGCGAATAAGGGCGTGGCCTTCGCCATTGGCGAGCCAGGCGCGATCGACCACGCCCATCTGAGAGCCGATACCCCACGTGTTGTGGCTATCCAGGACCGGCGCGGCACCGGACGACAGACGCTCCATGTTGCAGGCCGCATCATCAACGACCAGCTCTTCCCAGTAGTACGTGTCGTTCCACCAGTCGTAGCGGCGCACACGGGTACCAGCGGTCCACTGAAGTTCGATCGTGCGCGCCTCGCTATCGAAGCTGGTTGGCTGCAACTCGGCCTCACGCAACTGAGGTGGCATGAGGCGCGTAGTACCGTCCTGCTGTGGAGCCTGGATTGGCTGGGGCATGGTCATTCCTCGTTGGTTTTTGAGGCGTCGACCAGGCTGGTCCGGGCGCCACTGGATTGAAGGAAAGTCATCAGACCGAGGGCGCCGGTCTCTTTCATCCGCTTGAAGTCCTTGCCCATCTCGACGTAGACCGCATCCGGGTCGTAGCCACGCCGACGCAGAGCTTCGCTGGGCGAGTTGAGACCGGCGCCCATTGCTGCGATTTCCGATTCGATGTCTTGCTTGGGGTTGACGTAGTCCCAGCGAGGCGTGCTCCAGTCGGCAGTGCTTCCCGTGGAACGCACGCCGCCGCCAAGCGCGGCCGCTTCGTCGAACCAGCGCCAGATCGCCTTGCACATCTGCGGGACCAGCACCAGCCACTGCATCTGCTCGCAGTCACGGCGAAACTCCATCTGCCGGATGCGGGCACTGGAGAAATTCACCTCACGCATATCACCGGTGGCCGATTCGTACGGGACACCGACGCCAGCAGTAATGATGTGCGCGTTAAATTTGCAGTACTCGACGTAGCCCCCTGCCGGCTTTGGCTCGACAGTCTGGAAGGCGGTGGCACCGGTGATGTGGGTAACACCACCGCTGGGCAGTGGGCCAAGGTCGGTGACCTGGTCGCGATCTGAGCCGAGCTGCGAAGGGCCGTCATCGTCCGCGTTGGACATCGAATCGATGTCGCCACTGACGATCACGCCAAGTCGGGCTTCCAGGTTCTTCCGCGCCAGCTCAGCGTCTTCGTACAGCATCAGGTCGCGCACTCGCGCGATCACCGGTGCAAATCGCGTGATGCCGCGCCCCTGCCCAGGACGGACTGGGTTATAGAGGTGGATAATGTCGGACGCCGGCACCAACGAACTACTCAGGCGTACAGAACCGCGCACGGCCTCACCGGGATGCGCTCCGAACAACCAGTAGCCACGAATCCGACCAATCGCGTCGTACTCGATGCCATTGATGATCTGACCACCGCCCGACGCAGACCCGTTCTTGTTCCCGTCCAGCCAGTCGATCTCCAGCACCTGAAGCTGCAGCGGGACCGCGAGACCGTCCGACTGACGCCTGGTGCGGCGGCGAATCATGACTTCACCGTCCTGCTCCATCGCGCGATACGCGGTAGCCATGAGGCCGTAGATGTCCGACTTTCCATCCGCGTCCGCCACGTCGGCCCAGCGGCCCCACAGTGTGTCCAGCGCAGGAGCGTTCGGCCCTTCGGCCTTGGGAGTAATGCCAGTGCCGATCGTTGCGCTGACCAGCACCTGGAGGGACCGCGCGCAGTACGGAACGTTCTGCACCAGCGCCCGAGCGCGGTTGCGCAGCTCGCGGGCGTCCGCCAGGTGGTCGGTATTTGCGCTGGCACCCGCCCTACGAACACGCCAACCATCAGTGCGCGAGGCGCCCTCGTAGGCACGTACCGCTTCCAGCGTCGCCCTAGCGCGGTGACGCTTTAGGGCTGCTTGCGGAGAAATTGCACCGATGACCCTGTCCAGCAACGAGGCCACCATGTCAGAAGCCCCTCAGCGTCGTGAAGCGGTAGCGGCGCGTGGCTGACTTCCGGCGTCCGGCCGTGTCGGCGGCCACTTCCGCCTCCATGCGGTCCAATGCCTTCAACATTGCGTCGCCGGACTGATACGTGATCTGACGGTCGCCGTGCCGAACGGACAATTGGCCGCTGGCGATGGCGGCCTTCAACCGCTCCACATCGTCTTTGGTCCAGCTCATCAGCGAGGCATCCAGGAGATCATGGATGCCAGTTTCCAGATCAAGTGCGGGTGAGTCTCGGGGAACTCACCCGCACTCGCTACTCATTGGCGGAAGGCTCGTCGAGCAAGCGGTAAAGCGTCCGCCTGTCGATCCTGAACCTCTTGCACAGCGACCGTACCGACTCCTGCTCCCTCATCCCTTTCCGGATCTCATCCACCGGATAGGCGCTACTTTGCATGCTGGCGGGGATGTACAGATCTTGGGCTGGGTACTCCTCGACAAGGTAGGCCACCACGGCCTCCACAACGGTGCGTATATCGTCGCTGTCACAGCGCAGGCGCAACGCCGCACCGACTGCGAGTTCCTCCGTCAGCTCACTGATTCGCACCTTGTTTCGCACCGTGTTCCTGCTCACCACTGCCTCCCCATGCCACGAGGCTGCGCGGGCCGTGGTCGGCGAGGCACACTCGATGTTTCACGGGAATCGGTCGGCGCGTGGTCCTCCGACGCAGCAGCGGGCGTTTCGCGTGAAACGTTCGCGCTCGGCGGCCCAGCCAGCCTCTGTTCCAACAGGTCCCAATCCGAACGCGTGAAGCGGTTGATTCGGACCTCCGGGTGATGGGTCGCCGCGTAGGCATACACCCATGTGTCCAAGGGCTCGTTTCGGGTCACCTTCTTCTCAAAGCGATTCTTGACAGGGTTGTAGACCTCCGACACCAAGCCCGGGAAGAACTCCTCCGGTAGCTGGTCACTGAGGTGGACCATGCGATTCTCGGGCTTGCGCTCGGCGTCGGCCGATAGACGGCTGTAGAGGTAGTGCTTGGCAGCAACGGTACCCACGTGGTTGATGGTGATGCCGCGCTTGTCAGTCTTGCCCTTCCAGGTGACGTCAGCCAGCTTGCCCTTGGATAGCACGGGTGCGTTGTTGGGAACCGCACCGAAGATGCACATTGGACGGGTGATGCGCCGCTGACGGACATAGTTTTTAACGGCCTCGGTGCGGTGACCACCAGCGTCGATGGCCACTGCCATTGGCCGGAGCAGCGCGCCATCCTCGCGCTCAATGGCGCGGTTCAGCAGATCAGTCAACGCAATCCACACCGCTTCCTCGGCTGGATCGCCTTGCAATTCCACGTAGTCCAGCGTCCACGCGGTCATACCGCGCCCCCAGCCCACGATGTGAACGGCCAGACGATTGTCCTGCGTGTCGACGCCACCAGTGATCGCCAGTACGCCTAGCGGAGCCGTTCGAAGCACATAGGGCTCTGCGCGATCCTTGATTACGTTGTGCTTGACCGCGCGCATTGCCGGGTCTTCCCACGTCTCCGCCAGGCGATCATTGACGAAGGTCTTGAGGGAGGCCGGATCGCCCTGCGCCTCCAGCCATTCCTTCACCAGGTCCAACCAGCGCGGCCCCAGGCCGAACTGGTAGTAAAGGCAGTTGATGGTGTAGCCGCGAATGGGAGAGTCAGGGTTGGCGGCGACCCATCGGCCCTTGGCGATCATCTCGGTCTTGAAGTGTTCCTCGATCGCGACGCCACATTCGCAGCAGGCGTACCACGCGTGGCTCTTGTCGGGCGACCACACCAGGCCGCTCCACTGCAGCGCCTGGTAATGGCCGCAGTGCGGGCAAGGTACGTGATAGCGGCGCTGATCGCTCTTGTCGTACAGCTTCGCAATCCGGCTGAGTCCGGCGATGCCAGGCGTGCTGATGTACTGCCGCTTGTAGGTGGTCGGGAAGGATGACGTGCGGCCGTCCAGCATCTTCACTGGATCGTCGCCAGTGGAGAGCTGCTGCGGCGCCTCATCGATCTCATCCACCTGCAGGTACTTCACCGTCGAGGACTTCAGGCGCTGCGGGCTGCCCATGTGCTCCACGAACAGCTGGCCGCCAGCGAAGTCCTTGAACGTGCGCTGGTTGGCGCTGTCGCGGCTGGCCGTGCTGGTCAGCGCCTTCTTAACCGCCGCGCACACCTCGATCATGGGGTTGAGCTTCTGGGCGATCCACTTGTTCATGGACACCTCACCCGGCAGCGCATACATCATCGGGCCCGGCGCATAGTCCATCCAGTAGGCCATGGCGTTAGTCGCCAACTGGCTCTTGCCGAACTGGATCGGGAACATGCAGACCTGGTCGTGCACCGGGCTGCGGGCGGACATATTGTCCATCGGCTCCCGCAGCGGCGGGTTCCTGGCCGTCACCCATCGCCCGGGCTTGCTGCCGCTCTTCGTGGACAGACGCATGTGCTCATCGCACCACTGCGACACGCTCATGGGCCGGCGCGGCTGGAGTGAGCGCGACAGCACCGACGCCAAACAGTTCATGGCCTGCATCATTCCGCAGCCTCCGCTGCCTTCGCCGCCAGCGTGCGAAAGCCCTGGCTGAGTTCTTCCAGGGCGTGGCTCACCTCATCCCAGACCAGCCGCCGGCAACCGGCCTCATCCAGCGTTGCCGCGAGCTGCGGCGCCAGCGTGTCGGCCAGGCGCTCCATCGCACCCCGGAACGTCGTCGCATGCTCAGCAAGGAATGCCTCCACGTCCGCGCGCGGCAGCAGCAGCCCCAGCTCCTTCTGCAGCGCGATGTGTGCCATGTGCGCGTCAGTTTCCGCCTTGTCGGCCAGCGCCTTTGCTTTGCGCGCGGAATCCGGGGTCTGCGGTCGGCCGGTCCGTGAGGGCCTGGAATCGTCCTCGTCGCCGTCCTCTTCATCGTCGTCGATGTCGGCGTCAAGGGCATTGGCAACCACCCCGCTCCCCACGAGCGAGCTGCCACGCTCATCTGCGTGGCGCTGGGCTACCCCGGCATAGACCGGGTCTGCGGTACGAGCGTAGAGCTCCAGGGAGGCGGCCTTCAGGAATCCCTTGCCGCCATCACCCACCACCACCCTGCCCTTCTTCCTCAGCTCGACCACGTAGGACGGCCTGCAGCCGATCAGGGAGGCAAGCTCTTTGCCAGTGATCGTCACGTCTTCCTCAGCCATTGATTCCCCCTACTCCATTTCCTTCGAAGATCGTTAAAGCGGAAAAACGCGCGCGCGTGAGCATGTGCGGGCTGTGCGGCGGGCTGTGCGGGATGCGATAGCCGCTGAATCGAGTTGGCACAAGGCGTGTGCAGCGTGTGCGGGATGTGCGGCCACCTACATACGCACGCGAGGCGCATCGCGGCGTGGCAGTGCGATACCCGTTCGCGCCCGCGCCCGCCCATGTAGGCCGATGCCCGCACGTCCCGCACACGCCTACTGCCGCAAGCGCTTCACGGCAATTAAATGCCCGCACATTTGCCCGCACGTCCCGCACACACCGCACATTGATAGGCACAGTGATCACGCACGCCCCTTGTAGTCGGAGTACATGCGGCGGAAAGACACGACCTGGTCGCCCAGCCATGCTGCCTCTGTCTTCCCGTCTGGCACCGTGCAATCTCCGAGCATCAGGAAGCCATGTGGCCCGTTCACGGTCTGCTCGATCTGGTAGCGCTTCCGGGCCCGGTCGGGGTGGATGATCTGGCGCTTGCGCACCAGTGCGTTGATGAACTTTGGTGACGGTGCCGGGCGCGGCAAGCCCTCACGCGCGCACCAGGCCTTGTAGACCTCGTACCACTCTTTCGACAGCGCCGGCATGGGCTTCAGCCCGGGAATGTCATCGCCGTAGAGCTCGTCCAGGAAGCGCTGCGGGCTGTCCTGGCTCAGACCGATCAGTTCCTCCTTCGCATGGGTCATTGGCGGATGGGTGCCGTTGGTGAATCCGGTCAGGTCAACCTGCAGCAGGTAGTGGTGCAACGCTGCCGTCGCGCCGTTGCGGATATCGGCCAGCACCTCGGTGTAGAACTCCAGGCTCAGCTTTTCCGGCGTCCAGATCACCGCGTGGCGCCGGTCGTCCTCTTCCAGCACGACCGGCATCGCTTCGTTCGAGAGGAACACCAGGTTGGCGTGGTTGTCTTCCTCGTAGGCCTGGATGTTCTTCGGGTTGATGCGGATTCGGTCACCCGTGATCAACGCCTTGAGCTTGTTCTTGAGGTGGTACACCTCGGTGCGCGCGACCACTTCATCGGCCAGCAGGAACAGCTTGCGGCTTGCCCAGTCGTTGAATTTGTCTTCCAGAGCGGCCTGGTCAAGCACCCGGCCGTACTCACCGTAGAGCTTCATGTACTCATCGAAGAACATGTTCTTACCGGTGCCCTGTGGACCATGAATGACGATGGTCGATTTCATCTTGGCGCCAGGATGCTGCAGCGGGTACGCAAGCCACTTGACCACCCAGTCGTACAGCGCTTTCTGGTTGGCCTCGTTACCGCACATGTGCCAGAGCAGCTGCAACAGTCGGTCGCAGTTACCCTCCTGCGGTACGGTCGGCCAACCGGCAAAGAGATTGCAGGTCACCCCGGGCTTCTCGCACGACGGGTCAAAGTCGACTTCCCGTACACGCACGATGGACCGATCCGAGTGCTCCATCCATGCCCGGTGCAGTTCCTTGCGCACGCAGGCATCGCGCATGTCGCCCAGGGCAACCAGCATGTGCTCCTTGTGGTCGAACACCGTTCCGCCCTGCCCATACACCAGCGCGAAGCGCTCGAGCAGCTCGGTCAGCGAATGGATGGGGGACAGTCGATCATTCCCCTCGCCCCCGTCGCTGGTGATGGAAGGCGCGCGTTTTTCTGCAGGCACCCGCCATGAGAGCTCCGTGAGACGGGCCTCGACCTGGGCCCGTACGACATGCAGGCCCTCCTGGGCGTGCAGATCGTTGAAGTCGCTGACCTTTCGCCCGCTGTCGATGAAGTGCTCACGCCTGGCCGGCTCATCGGCAAAGACCGGGTGCAGCACCACTCCGCCCACGTCCAGCGCTGCGGCCTCGGCACCGAGCAGGCCGGCATTCGACGCGCCATGCGGCTGCGCGCACGATGGGCAGAACTGCGGATGGTCGGCCAGCACCAAGCGGCTCTTGCAGTGCCGGCATTTCTGCAGCACGTCGTCGTCGGCGCACAGCAGCATCTTGATGCTGCGATAGCGTTTCGCCAGGGCCGAGGCCACGGCCAACATGTTGCCGGCGTCGAACGCCACGGCCACCGGGTAGCCCGTCGCCATGTGCAACGTCGCGGCGGTGGCATAGCCCTCAGCCACCAGCAGGATCCATTGAGGGCTGCCACCGATCAGATGGAAGTGGCCCTTCTTGACCATGCCTGCCGGCCAGTACTCTTTCGCAGGCTTGCGTCCTGCAGAGGCCAGTTTGGCGCTACGCAGTACCTGCAGGCCATGCACCTGCCCGTTGACGTCCAGTAGCGGCACAAGTGCCGCGCCGGTAGTGCCATAGCGCAGGCCGAAACCCTGCACGCCCTTGCTGACCAGGTAGTCGGCTTCGCCAACTGCATTGGCCCTGGCCCATGCGGACGACGCCCGCTCTGCCGCCCGCTTGGCTTGGCTTTGCCGAGCAGACTCCGCACGTCGGCGGTCCTCGGCGAGCCGATTGCGCAGCGCTTCGCGCTGCTCATCGGAGAAGGTCTTGTCGCGCTTGCGCAGATCAACCTTGGTAGCGCCGTTTTCGTTCCCGTGCCAGACGCCGTAGGTGCCGACAACCAGCACCTCGCCGGCCGAGGTGTTCAGTTCGTGGAGCGCATACCAGCCGCGGCGTTCTCGTGAGCCCTCAACGCGGCAACGGATCATGCGCCCGGTGGTGTCCAGTTCGGTCACCAGCAGGCCGGCTGACTGCAGCTGCTGCAGCACATCCCCATAGTTCTCAGACATTCAGTAGTTTCCCGACCCGCTATCTACCCAGGAAATGCGCGTCTGATTACCCGCGTCCGAAGTGCCCAGGAAGGACCCATCGCTGGTATCGAGAATCGTTCTCGATGCCAGGGCGGATTCAATAGAGTGGGCAGCACGCGGCCTTTCACAAGCCACCCGGGGGGATGGGGCCGATTCAATGCTTGCTTGGTACATCTGGGTTCCCCAAAGGCAGGCAGTGCTGCCGGTTGTCTTGCTTCTCTTGTCGCCGGCGGATGCGCTCGCGCTCCGCCAATGCTTCGTCGCCTACCAAACCTGGCACTGCATCAGTCAACGCGAGTGCTGCAAGCTCCATGGCTTGCCGCGCAGAAGCGCTGGCTCGGCCACGCCATCGATACTTAGATCGAGGGGCGTGGTGAATCGCCACGTCAGTCCTCAGCTCCCTGCAAACCAGCAGCCCGGCATGCGTTGCGCTCCAGACGGAAGCAAAGCGTGCGTACCTCGCGGGATAGGTCTTGGATGCGATCTGCCTCGGGTACGGTCAGTCGCCGATCCGCCAAGGCGTCGATGCCAGCGCCAGCCAGCTGACCAGTCAACTTGTGCAGCTCCAGGAGCTTTGCCTGGATTGCAGCCAGTTCATCCTGCCAACCGCCTGCGGGCGGCGCTGGCACGTAATCCACCATCAAGCCAAACTGCCCAGCCAACGAGCACACCCAGTCAGTTGCCATCGCCTGGGTACCGACGAAGCGCTGCAGGTACTCGGTGAGGATCTCGGCCATCTCCATCGAGATGGACTCACCCTCGATCCCACGAAGCTTCTTCCGCAACGTCTCCGTGGTGATGGACTTGCCACGGCGTTTACTGATGTGGGCAGCCGCGTCGTGCACTCCACCCGGCGCGCACGAAACTGCATTGTTCAAGGCGTCCCGCCAGTGAAGATCAGAGCGAAGGCAGGTCATGCCGCTCCCCCTGAAGTACCGAGCATTTCATCGTTCCGCGCTGGGTAGTGCGGCGATCAACATTGCTGCCATGCCAGAGATCATCACGTTCCCTCAGCGCATGCGCTTTCAGGCCATTCGATCCTTTGACGTTCGCACCGGGGCAGGTGGGGTTGTTGCGATCCTGTGGGCGCCTCTGCACTCCCAGCGCAAGAACGGCAATCATCGCCAGGAGGACCACCATCACCCCGCTCTTGCGGATCTGCTGCCGGATTCGGAACAGACGGTAGCGCTGGTGGCCGCGCACCCAGCCGTAGCGAGCTATGGAGACGATTAGCGCTGGGTCACGGGCTGGCACTGGCTACCCCCAGCGATCCGGTGACCCTCTTGAAATAGCCGACGATGCCGCCGGCAGCATCACGCTCCCATCGCACGTCCGGTATCAGCTCGTCGGCGGTCACTCTGCCCCCAAGGGCATCGGCTCGCTTCGCGGCATCCTGGTTCTCGGCCATCGCCGAGGCCACCGCCCTCTCGATGGCAATCGCCACCTCCTCGGTGACACCGTTCTTTCGCCAGTGATAGACGTAGCCAGTCGCAGGCTTGCCGGTCACACGCCGCGCCAGCTCACTCTGGGTCCCACAGATCGCGATAGCCCGTTGCAGAGGGGTCATGAAGTGCCCGTTCACAAGAATTCTTGCGATAAACTAGCGCAATCTTTCTTGCGAATCAACAGTGCAAGATTGCTTGCATGTTGATCGGTGAAATCACACGGGGCCTGATGGAGGCCCACGGGCTTGGCGTAGAGGCTCTGGCAGCCCGTGTCCGCGCTGCGGGCGCACCCAATGTGAAGTACCAGCACATCCAGCAGCTACTAGACACCCCGACACGCCGCCCCAGGTACATGGTGGAGCTGGCGCGGGCGTTCGGCATGTCGGTCGAGCAGTTCCTAGGCTGGAACAAAGATGAGCCACTGAGTGCGCTCTCAACACCCCGAGCCCTGCAGTCTCAAACCGTGCAACTCGACGCCCCTACGCTTGCCGCGTCGTACCAACTTGTCCGCCTGGCCTGTCTCGCTCTTGGATCGCCGTTCGATCCCGAGGATGCCAGCGACGCTTCGATTGTCATCTTGGCTCACAGCTACTTGACCGCCCGTCAGGAGAAGACAGTCACGCCGGACAACGTGGTCGACTTTACCGCGCACCTGCGGAAGCGCCAGATTTCAAAGGGGGTTGATCATGAAGGAAGCGGCAGCACTGGAAGCTCTCGCGCAGGCACTCGCTAACAAGGTTCGGCAGCAAGCACGGCCGCCCGACGCAACATGCCTGCGCCACTGCCACGCAAATGAACCAAGCGACGCTACCGCCTTGGCATACATTCGACGGATTCGCATGCTCTGCGACGCATTCCAGCTCGCTTGGCTTGTCGACCAGCACCTGGTCCTGAGACAGCGTCTTAGCGACCTATCAACGACAGAGCTGCGCGCCTTGCTCTGCGAAATGGAAGAAGCCAGGGAAGCCATCATGGAGGGCTTCCCCCTCGAACAAACCGGGCTCATCAGGAACATGGCCGCAGTTTTGCCACGCCCTTGATTGCTGCTCTTACGGCTTCCGCCCGTCACGCTCGCGAATGAAGTCCTGCAGCGTCTGCGGCTCACCATCATCTCTGGACGTGGCGACTCCTGCCACGTCCGCCGGCTCAATACCCTGATCCCGCAGCACCTGCCTCGCGAGCAATCGGTTGTTCCTGCGCTGCTCCTCAATGAGCACCCGCAAAAGAGGTTTGATACCGAACACGGCCAAGGGCATAAGCAGCCCCATCACGGCCAACGCAAGCACGGCCAGCGCCACGAGCCACACACCAAGCGCACCCAGCGTGCTGAAAAACACTTCCATACACCTCCCCTCCCTCCTTAGAAGGCCAGGAGGTTAGCACCCGTCGGGCCATTCAGCTTGGGCCGAAGTCGGCCCAAAGCCAGGGATTAGGAGGCTTTCGCTGGCTTGCGCAAGTTTTCTTGTTGACTATCACGCAAGTTTCTTTGTAGAGTCCGCCCTGCCAGCTCTGCAGCTGGCGGGCGACCGGCGGGTCGCCACCCTGCCGGCCCCTCCCCTGACCGGCCGTAGCCGCCCCCTCGGCCACTGACCCGCCGGCGCCCTCCTTCGAACAGGAGCGCGCCATGTCTCATCGCTACGCCGATCCAAGCCCCTGCCTGCTGCCGCTTTTGGCCGTGAAGGCCCTGCGGGCTGTGGCAGCACGCGATCACAGCACCGCTCGAACCCTGTGGGTTCGCAGCAAGGGCGAACACAACCGCAACCAGCTGCGCCGCTCCCGGCGCATGGGCGTCGCCAGCCTCCGCTTGGAAGCCTGCTCGCGTGACATGTCGGCCGAGGTGCGGGCATGAACCGGCGCCTCCGCCTCGCTTGGGCAGCTGTCGCACTGGTGGCCGCGGTTGTCGTACCGCTGCGCATCGCTGAGATTCACCAGGCGCACAGCGACCGTGACGCTGCCAAGGCGCGCTGGGCACTCAGCACCTCGGTGAGGGGCTGATCATGCGCCAGACCGCTCGCCCGCTCCCCGACTCAGTACCGCTGTGCTGGCCCGGTCATCGACCGCAAATCGTCGTGACCGAAGGCGCCCCAACAGGCCATCGCCTCGGCACCCCCTGTCCGCCGCTGCTGCACATCGAATGCCATCGGTGTGGCCTCGCCACCCGTCCGGTACCGATGGACAAGGCCGCGCTCGCCGAACTGCGCTGGACTGATCCCAGCCTTTCGCATCTATGCATCCCGATCTCCCACCTCGCGCGCCATCGCGGCGAGGTCTTGGCCGAACTCGCGGCCGAAACGCCTTCCACTCTCATCGCAGCCTGACCAGGAGACAGCCCATGCAAGCCCCACTTAAGCCGAAGGAAAAGGCTGCCCTGATTGCAGCCTACGGTGCGCCCAACTTCACCCTTCGCCGCACTGCGTTCGGCTTCGCGCCGACCAATCACCCCGAGAAGGTATTCACGCGCCGGCTGATCAACTGGCTACATGAGCGCGTCCTCGTTCGCTTCGATGATCGCGACCTCCCGCGCGCCGTGACCCTGACCGAGCGCGGCCTGGTTGAGGCGCGGGCATTGGTCGATACGGCACGCAACCAGGCGCTGAGCGCATGAGCGTGCCAAGTGCCCTGCCCGTAGAGCAGCAATTTTCCACCGGCCACCAGGGCCAGTCGCTGGTGCTGATGGTCTGCCAAGGCTGGCTGTGGGCGGGTCTCTACACCGCCGCGCCGCGCGAGTCGCTCCTGAAGGTCGCCGCCAGCGCCAGCCGGAGCGTGGGGGTATCGCACCACTCGCTCTCGCTCGGCGGCGTCACGTTTTACCTCAACCGACTTGCCGCACAGGCAGCGCACCGCTGGCTCGACCGCCAGGGCGTGCGCGTTCGGTCGATCTCCCCCATCAACCGCGCTACGCGCCGCACGCGAGGAATCCCGGCATGAGCCGTTCTGTTGTGATCTATGGGCCGCACCTGTGCGGCAAGAACGCAAACGCGCAGGAGCTGCGCGAACACTTCGGCCTGCAGGCCGTGATTGAGGACTGGGATGGGCACAGCACCTATCCGTTGGATAACACGCTGGTCCTGACCGAGAACCCTGACGCTGTCGCCGACAGCTCGTCCAAGGTGATGCACCACGGTTGGGCCATGCGCGAACTACTCGCGGAGGCCCGCGCATGAGCGCCCGCCCACAACAGACCGGCCGCGCCGCTGAAGTGCGCCAGGTCCTAGCCATGTTCCCGCAAGGCGCGACGGTCGAGCAGATCAAAGTCGCCGGCCGCATCAACAGCACCCATCAGGCCATCGGCTACACGCTGAAGGGGCTGGCGCGCAGCGGCCAAGCCATATGCCACCGCTCGGGCGTGCGCGGGATCTGGCGCTTGTCCGGCCACACCCAACATGCGATCGCCCCGCTGCGCGCGGCACCTGCCCGGGTGCAGCCGACCTACGCGACCGGTCCACTTACAGGCGTCAGTGACGCGGCGACCACGATCCGACACCGGGAACTCGACCGCCAGCAGCTGGCCGACGACCTCGACGCCTTCCTCGCAGCGGGCGGACACATCGAAGTGCTGGGGCACACCCCAATCCGTCCGCTGATGAGCCGTCATGCGGCCAACCACGGCAGCTATTCAGAGCGCGTGGCTGCCCATGACATCGACTGAGGTACCCATGAGCAGCGATTCGAACGCAGCGACCGTTACCGAACCCGGCCGGCCCGGCAGCAGCTATTCCGATGGCCCGGCGTGGCACGCATTCGGCCTCAGCCGCGCGGCCTACCACGTGGTACCGCGACGCACCCTGCAGTCGATGCCAGTGGAGTGGCAGGCACGCTTTGTCGCACTGATGGGGGAGGCACGCCAAGTGCTGCCGGATGAGGCGTTCCCTGAGTACCAGGTGATTCGCATCGAAGGCGGCAAGTACGCCTCGGACCCGAACCGCCGCTATCGCCACGCCGCGCCCTTCCCCCTTCGACCCGCTGGCGCCGAGCAAGCATCCACAGCACGGCCGCTCGCTGGCGCGTTCGTCAACACCGACACCCAATTCGAGCAGGCCCGCCGATGACTGCGCACCTCACGATTCTCCCCACGAACTGCCCCGTCCTGCGAGACGCATTCGAAACCATCAACGCGATCGCCGTCGAAGCTGTGTGGCTGCCGAACCAGGCGATGGCTATCACCCTCCCACAGGCCCAAACCGCGTTGCGAGATCTGCACCAGCGCCTGCCCCGCCTGCAGGACCTGCGGGTGTTCGAAGCCGCCGTAACCGCCTATGTCTCGACTCTGCGCAGCAGCATGCAGGACGGCGACACGCCGCTCTGCGACACCACCCGCGCCCGGCTGGCGCAGGCGGTCGAGCTGTTGGAGCTGGTCAGGAATCAGGGCCGCACTGTGGTCGATCCCGCTGACCCGTGGCGCGGCCTGTACCACCCGAGTCGCCTGCCAACGCGCAACGCCGACGGCGAGATCCTGTGCCATCCCGACGTGCCGATGTGGGCTGACGGCCGCGAGGTATCACTGCGCCCGCTTTTCCTCGCGCAGGGCTTCGACCTGGTCGTGGTTGAGGGCGAGTTCTCCGAGGAAGGCATCGGATCGGGCGTCTACAGCGCCGCGCAGGAGCTGCACGACTGGAATCCGGAGGCACCCGGCGGTGACTGGCGTCTCGCGTGGTTGGGCGAGACCGAGGACGGACTCGGTGCATGGTTCGTGCGGCCGCTGGCGATCGGCGTGATGGAAGCCAGGAAAGCTGATCATGGCTGACTGCACAAACGCTTGTCTTACGTACTCGTACGACGACGCTGGCGGCGGCGGTCACCCCATCTCCGTATCGCGCCAACCGAGCGACCTTGCACCACTACCTGCGCGACAAGATGGACAAGATCGACCTGGTGGCATTGGGGGTGGCGGCGTGAGCGAAGATTGGCGTGCAGCGGATGGCTTCGAGATCCTATTTCGGTTCCGGGTCAACAAGCGCGCGCAGGTCCTTGTAGTCTGTCCGCTCTACGCCGACAAAATCTTGGAAGTCGCCTGCGTACTGAATCGACGCATTCAGCATCCA
Organism: Stenotrophomonas sp. 22DLJC03; assembly: GCF_056861405.1. Classification (NCBI taxonomy): domain Bacteria; kingdom Pseudomonadati; phylum Pseudomonadota; class Gammaproteobacteria; order Lysobacterales; family Lysobacteraceae; genus Stenotrophomonas; species Stenotrophomonas sp. 22DLJC03. The sequence goes on along the minus strand of NZ_JBSPUG010000001.1, from coordinate 582,272 downwards.
GCTGAGTTGCTTCCGCAAGCCGCGGAACTCGCTGAACGCACCGGCATAGAGAACATGGGATTTCCCGCCCAGATCGTCGGGATCCTGGGTGACACGAATTTTTGCTCGCATTCGCTTTGCAAGATCGTTGAGCGATCGGCTTGCGCCAATCAGGGTCCCAGCGTCAGGACCCAAAGCATTGGGCAAGTTGTGGATGCGGTCTTCAACGGTCTCGGCAACGGTTACGAAGCTCAGAGCAGTCTCATCCAAAGCAGTGACCAGCGCGTGTCCGCTTTTGATTCCCATGGCGGCAGTCTCCCACTCGATGCCGGCGTGAAGAGCTTTAAGGGTCGCTGCAAGTCGCCCGGGAAGAACGGTCATCTCCACAAGCATCAAACGTCCGAGTATCCCTGCCGTGGCCTCGCGAAGCTTGATCGCCTCGCCGTGCTGCTGAGCAGCGATCTCCGTTGCCTTTTCGGCGATCTCAGTCGCTCGCTTCGATGTTCGGTGCGCGAGCACCGCGACGAAAGTGGTGGCAACTGCCGCGCCTACGCCCACAACGACCGCGGCCCAGTCGGCCACATTTCCCCAATCCACTGCGAGCGGGCATATCGCCATCGCCATTTCCCCCTGCCCATGATGGAGCCGATTCTGCCATGACTGACATTCATTCGAACGATATCCTCCGGGCTGGGTCCGCTCCCGCCACCTTGTCGACCGTGAAGCATGGCGGCCGCGTGCAGTTGAGGGATGGATTACTGCCCTGCCCGTTCTGCGGTGCACCCGCTGAACGCATCGATTTCGGTATCGGGTCGGGGGAAAACGAGGGCGGCTCGTGTATCGCGTGCACCGTCTGCCAGCACAGCGGCCCCATTGAGTTTGGCTTCAAGGAGAACTTCGTTTCCAACTGGAACCGTCGCGCCCTCTCCGCCCAGCCCTCCACGGGTGGTCAGGATGCGCTCCTGAACATCATCCGGCAGTGCGAGTGGGCTGAGAACCACAGGCGCATGACCGACTATTGGCGACCCCAGTTTGCCGTGATCCGGCACGCAGCAGAAGCCTCCCTCGCCGGCCGCCAGCCGGTTGGTCAGGGGGATGCGCTGCTGCGGGAAGTCTGCAGCCAGCTTGAATCGCTGGATTGCGGCGCCTGCATCGGCAGCGATGCACCGATGGAGGATTTGCACGGGCGGATCGCTGCGCACCTCGCCGCCCGCCAGCCGGTGTACGAAGGGCACACATGGATCAGCGATTACGTGCTGGCGGGTCTCCGCGAGCGAGCCGCGCTGCCCCTGCAGTTGCGCAATGGCGAGGTTTGGCATTGGCAAGGTGATGGGTACGACTTCCCTGACTCGCTTGTTTGCCCGGTGGTCATGAGTGCTGAAACGCTGCGCGAGTTAATCGCCGCCCGCCAGCCGGTGGGGGAGCCGGCGATCTGGGTCAGTCCCGGCCAGCTGGCGGCTCACAAGGACCGCGTGCCTGGAGACGGCGGCGCCTACTTGCCGGCACGCCTCACGCGCGATGGGCAGTTCACCAAGCCGCTCTACGCCGCACCCGCGCAGGCCGTGGACCTGGGTCGGACCTTCCAGGCCGATGTGGCGGAATGGATGGGCCAGTGCTTCCTGCCGTCGCTCTACAGCAACATGACCGAGCGCGGCGACCGCCTGCTGGAAGAAGTGCTGGAGTTACTGCAGTCCCGTGGCTACGACCGAGCGCGCGTGCCCACCCTGGTCGACTACGTGTTCGGTCGCCCGGTTGGCGAGCCTGCGCAGGAAGTCGGCGGCGTCATGGTCACACTGGCCGGCTACTGCTGGGTGGCGGGCCTCGACATGCACGGTGCTGGCGATGCTGAGTTGGCTCGCATCAGCCAGCCACAGGTGATGGCGAAGATACGCGCCAAGCAGGAGGCAAAGAACGCCTTGCACTTCGACACTCCGCTACCGGGTGATCCGGCCGCCACCGAGGACTGGCCGCGCGAGGGCGACCTGGTTCGATACGGCGACGGCTCGTCCGCGCTCGCCATCCGCCTTGGACCGCATGCCGGTGGCTGGCATGGCTATCAGTGCTGCGGTGGCTACACCTTCTTTACCAAGGCATACAGGCCCAGCCGCGCCGATATGGACACTTGGCTGGATTGCGCCAAGTACCGCGACGAACGCACGAAGGTTGCTGACAACCGCGTTGCACACGAGATGTACCTGATCGACCACCAGGCGGAGGTAAGCCGTGGCTAATGCGATTAAGCACGCTAAGGCCGCAGCGAAGGCGGAAGCACATCTGTACGTGTGGTCTGCCGTGGTGCAGTTGCTCGAAGGCCCGTCCTCGCCCGACCGCGACAGGAAGGCCATCCAGCCCATCAACCGCGTGATCGCAATCGCCAAGAAGGAGCAGCAACGGCTCTTGGCAAAGTATGACAGCGAGCTTGCCAAGGTCGACAGCCAGGCGGTGGGCAATGGCTGAGCACGTCACACAAACGCCGGACGGCCTCCGGTTCGTGAAGGCTAAGGGCGGCACGAAGATTCATCTGCTGCCGCAGGAAACCATGGTTGCACTGTGCGGGCATGAACCCAAGAGCCGCTTCAGCAACCGATTCCACAACCCGCGCGCAGGCTGGTGGCTGGTAAAGATCGATATGGTCCACAAACCAACGTGGTGCGAGAAGTGCCAGCAGACGCGCCCTCTGATCCGCTGCCCGTCAGCGGCCTCGCGGGATGCCGTCACCGCTACTAGGGAGGGGCTTCGTCTCGCACTGCTCGACCAGGGGCACGCCTCGATCATGGCCGACCACACGCAGGTCGTTGCGCCTGCCGCAGCTGGGACACGTGAAGTGCAGCCCAAAGCTGTCGATGTCGGCCGCCACTTGGCCGAATCCGGCGAACGTCTCACGGCAGCGGATGCACTGGAGCATGGCTCCGGTGTACGCCCGGAGCATGACGGCGCAGTGACCGCCATGGCTGAGCGAATGCCGTATGGCCGCACTGGCGACGATATGGATCTGCCCGATGGCAAGACCTGCGGCGACTGCGTGCATTGCCTACGCTGCACCGCCATGTTCGGCCACATCCCCGCAGACGAAAGCTGTGACTGGTCGCCGTCTCGATTCCGGGCGGTCGAAGGAGCCACGCCTTGATCGGCGAGATTCTCCAATTCCGTGACCTGCAGGAACTCTGCCAACCGGGGAAGCGCCCGCGACTGGCAACGGTCGAGCGCTGGGCGCGTGATCGCCACATCCGATTTCAGTACGACGCCTGCGGCGGAATCTGGACAACCACGACGGCGCTGAACGAGGCGCTCGGCCTGTCAGCACCCGCCAGCAATGGCGACACCTATTCCACCGACCTGCTTTAGCGGAAACAGCTACGAAACATGGCACGCCCTCGCAAGGTTCCCGCGAACCTCCCCACGCACATCGACTATGACAAGGTTCCCCAAGGCGTCTACTGGGACGGGACCGGTCGTGGGCGATGGTATGTGCGCGACGCGCATCCGGAGGGGCATGGAACGAAGTGCAAGACCGTGGCCGGCCCGGCTGCGCGCCTATCGGACCTACACGCGATCGCAGAAGCTCGCGGTGGCGAGGCGCAAAGGGGGACCGTCGCCTACGTCATCGACCAACATGCGAAGAGCCTCGCGTTCTCCCAGCTCGGCACTACCACACAGCAGCACTATCGTGACTACGCGAAGGCGATCAAGGTGTTTCCGCTGAAGAACGGGAGCAAGCTGGGTGATGCCACCGTGGACCGCCTGTCGCCGGGGTTCATCCGCAGACTGATCGACATCATTGCCCAAGGCCGGCCAGGCACCAAGCCAGGTGATGCATCCATTCCCGGCTACCCGACCAAGGCGAACCACTGGCTCAGCTACTTGCGCCGCGTCTTTGGCTGGGCGCGCGAGCATGACCATGTGACCACCAACCCCGCCGCCGGCATCAAGAAGGTAAAGGAGAAGCGCGATCACCGCATGCCTGAACGCGACGTTTTTCGCAGGGTCCAGCAGTACGCTCGTCGCTGCGGCGAACGCGGCGCGCGCGAGAAAGGGGCGCTACCAGTCTACCTATGGGCGGCGATGGAGTTGGCATACCAGGCGCGCCTGCGCGGTATCGAGGTACGAACGCTGACCGATCACCACGTGGAGGGAGAGGTCCTTCAGACAAACCGCCGCAAAGGCAGTCGTGACAACCTGGTGCGCAAGGGTGAGCAGACTGAAGTGGCGATCCAGGTTCTGCAGGATCGTCGTACTGCCATTTGGGCCAAACGCGGCATCAATCAGTTCAATGCACCGCTGTCGGCGAAGATGCGGCCGCTGTTCGTCAGCGAAGACGGAGAAATGCTCACCGGGCATGGCTGGCACACGGCTTGGGGCCGTCTGATGCGCAATGCGGTGATGGACGGAATCATCAAAGCGGATGAGCGCTTTGCGCTGCACGGCCTAAAGCATCGAGGGGTAACTGACACCAAAGGCAACAAGAAGGAAGCAAGCGGCCACGTAACCGACGATATGCTGAATGTGTACGACCACTCGCTCCCTGTCGTAGCAGAGGCCGGTGCCGACTAGGTCACGTCTTTACCGGCCCTCAATCTTACCCAAAAGAGTTTACCCACGGCGATCAAGATGCTCGCGAGCACCGATGCGACGATGCCGCCGACGAACCCAAAAGTGCGCTCAGTCCAGACGCTACTTTTCAGCTGCTCCTGCTGCACACTCAACACCCCCATGATGACTTCGCGATCCGCCTCGGCGATTTTCTGCAGTTTGGCACGCTCATCATCCGTGCGCTGCAACTCCGCTTTCTTTGCTTCTAGCGCGTCCTGCGTAGCCTTGATGGAGGACTTTTGCGACTCAACGAAGTTCATCAGCTGCGTCAGAGATGTCTGCGCGGCTTGAAGGTTGTCGAGCTGCCGGGCGTAGGTTGCGCTCTCAAGGCGCTTTCGCTCCGCCTCTAAGGCATAGCGCTTCTCAGCTTCAAGCGCCTGAATGACCATCCCGGCGGCCACCGATATGACGAGCAAAATAGAGACAACGCCTGCCGCCCGACTACGCCTCCACAACTGGACGAAGGCGGTGACCACTATACCGCCCAGGCTGTAGCTGTCAGCGCGCAATGCCGCCCTACCTATCTTCTCAATCGTCGGCCTCTGACCCATCCCTGGCTTCCCCCTGAACACAAACTAAACTTGCGCCACCATAGCGATAACACGTCATGTTTTCAGGAGCGTTTTCAGGACAGGGACACGGGAAATCGCTAACTCATTGATTTCAATGGCGCGCCCGACAGGAATCGAACCTGTAACCGCCGGCTTAGAAGGCCGGTGCTCTATCCAGTTGAGCTACGGGCGCCCAGACCGAACGGTGTCCAATCCGACATGGCGTGGGATTGGTCGGGGTAGAGGGATTCGAACCCCCGACATCCTGCTCCCAAAGCAGGCGCGCTACCAGACTGCGCTATACCCCGATCTTGCAATCCCCTCGGGCCGTGCCCGGGGAGCTCGCCATTGTCGCCAAGCGCATCGCGAACTGTCAACGCGGGATGTGCAGACCCGAAGCCTGCCACAGCGCCGAAAGCAGTCATCGGCTATGCTCGCGACCATCGGCCGGATGGCCGTCCTGACCTTCATTCGCACGGAGAACACGCATGCGCAGCGGCAACCCGGCTCTTTCCGAGTCCACCTTCCTCGACCTTGCCAGTGGCTCGGTGGTGACCAGCCCCGACCAGGCCATGACCCTCAACGGCACCGTCAACAAGACCGGCTTCCTGCTGCTGTTGACCGTGCTGACCGCCGCCTTCGCCTGGAACCAGACCATCGATGATTACGGCCAGGTCATGGCCGGCGCCAAGCTGTATGCCATGGGCGGCGCCATCGGCGGCCTGGTGCTGGCGCTGATCACCGTGTTCAAGAAGGAATGGTCGCCGGTCACCGCACCGATGTACGCGCTGGTCGAAGGCCTGTTCCTGGGCGCGATCTCGGTGCTGTTCAACGCCAAGTTCCCCGGCATCGTGTTCCAGGCGGTATTGCTGACCTTCGGCACCCTGTTCGCGCTCCTGTTCGCTTACCGCAGCGGCCTGATCAAGGCCACCGAAAACTTCAAGATGGGCGTGGTCGCGGCAACCGGCGGCATCGCCCTGCTCTACCTGGCCTCGTTCGTACTGGGCTTCTTCAACATCAACGTGCCGGTGATCCACGACTCCAGCTTGCTGGGCATCGCCTTCAGCCTGTTCGTGGTGGTCGTGGCCGCGTTGAACCTGGTGCTGGATTTCGACTTCATCGAAACCGGGGTGGCCCAGCGCGCACCGAAGTACATGGAGTGGTATGGCGCATTCGGCCTGATGGTGACCCTGGTCTGGCTGTATGTGGAGTTCCTGCGCCTGCTGTCGAAGATCCAGCAGCGCTGAGCCGCAACATGCCATAGACGACAAAGGGCGCCTCTCCTGGCGCCCTTTTTCGTTCCTCCCTCAGCGTGCCAGCAGCACCGGCAGCGACGACGCCAGCAACGCGATGCCTGACACGGTCAGCAGGCCCAGCACGACTTGCCGGAAGCGTGCCTCGCTGATGCCGATGTAGACCCGCGCGCCCAACAACGTAGGCACCAGCATGGCCGGTGCCACGATGGCGAAATAGGGCAGCATCTGGCGGTCTACCAGACCACTGCCGACGTAGGTGGCCATGGTCACCGCCAGCATCGCCAGGTTGAAGTTCTGAATGACCGCGCGCTGCTCGTCCTTGCCGAAGCCGCGCAGCGTGCTCCACAGCGTCGGTACCGGGCCGGCAAAGCCACCGATGCCGCTGAGCACGCCACCGGCCATGCCGGCGATCGCGTCCCCGAAACGGCCTCCGGCGGTGATCGGCGGCAACGAGCGCGCCATCAGCATCACCGGGCACCACAGCGCCAGGAAGCCACCCAGAAGCGCCTTGAACCAATTCATATCGAGCTGCGGCAGCACCATCACGCCCAGCGGAATACCAGCCAATCCACCGAGCACGAACGGCAGCAGCAGGCGCAGGTTGAAGCCGCGTCGTACGGTGAACACGGCTACCAACTGGCCAACCAGCGCGCCGAACACCGACAGCGTGGCCGCCAATCGCGGCTCCAGCCCCCACGCCCAGAACGACATCGCCACCATGCCGAAAGCGAAACCGGACAACCCCTGCACGAATCCGGCGACGATCGCACCGAGCGCGACCAGCAGATACACCGATTCCATCACCACCCTCGCTATGACCGCGCGGCTAACCTGCTGCGCCGATCTGTGCAGCGTAGTGCGCGGCGAGGTGCTCGACCAGCGCGCGCACCTTGGGGGCGAGTGCCCTGGCATGCGGATAGAGCGCGAAGTAGCGGCGCTGGCCTGCATGCCACGCTGGCAACACGCGGATCAGTCGACCGGCGCGCAGGTCTTCCTGCACGGTGAGCGCAGTGAACAGGCTGATGCCCATGCCGGCCAACGCGGCGGCATACAGCGCCGGCGTGGCATCCACGCGCAGACGCTGGCCGGCCTCGATGCTGGCGCTGGCACCGCGCGGCCCCTGCAACTGCCATGGCGACATCGCAGGCGTAGGACTGAAGCCCAGCAGGGTGTGCTGCCGCAGGTCCGCAGCCTGCCGTGGCAGGCCGTGCCGGGCCAGGTAAGCAGGCGCCGCCACCAGGATGCGTGGACAACTGGCCAGTTCGCGCGCGACCAACTGGCTGTCCGGCAACGAAGCCGCGATGCGCAGCGCCAGGTCGAAGCCGCCGCCGACCACGTCGACCAGCTGGTCATCGGCAGAAAGATCCAGCGTCACCTGCGGGTAGCGCTGAAGGAATGAGGGCAGCCAGTGCGGCAACTCCTGGCTGGCAACCACCTGCGGCACGCTGATCCGCAGCGTGCCACTGGGCTGTGCCTGGCCGGCACGCGCATGCTCGTCCGCTTCCTGCAGCCGATCCAGCAGCGCTGCCGCTTCCCGGTAGTAATCGCGCCCGGCTTCGGTCAGCGACAGCCGGCGGCTGTTGCGATCGAGCAGGCGCACCTGCAGGTGTTCTTCCAGCTGCCGCAGTTGCCGCGACATCGCCGAATGGGTGGTACCCAGGCGCTCGGCGGCAGCAGTGAAGCTGCCTGCGTCGACGATGGCGCGCAGCGCACGCAGGGCGGCGAAGTGATCCATCGGCGGGCGGCTCCACGTGTCGGGGCCCACGGCATGCGGGCCCCACCAGCTTATCAAGCGCGGTCGCCGGCCTTGCGCACCGGCAGCGCCAGGATCGCGTCGGTACTCATGACATCGCCGAAGGTGTCTTCGATCTGCGCCAGCGAGGCGTCATGCAGCGCGCGATGACCGATGCGCTGGCCACCGGCCAGGTCCAGGTCGCGGCTGGCGGTTGCATCGGATGACACGATCACCCGGTAACCACGCGGTGCGGCTGCGGCATCGCGGGCGGCACCGGCCACGCAGGCATGGGTCTGCAGGCCAGTGACGATCAGGGTGTCGATGCCGGCATCCTTCAGCACCTGGTCGAGCACGGCCGCCGAGTCACCGGCGAACACGCTGACGTTGTCCTTCTGCACCACGGTCTCGCCCTGGCGCGGCTGCAGATCACGATGGAAGGCGGCGTTGACGCTGCCCTGCGCGAACAGCGGCGCGCCGGCCGGCAGCACATGCTGCACGTGGATCACGCGGATGCCTTGGGCATCGGCAAATTCGACCACCCGCTTCGCCTGGCGCAGCGCCGCCACGCCATCGGGGATGACCATGCGGCCACCGGCAAAGCCCGAGGCGGCACTGGCATCGAAGTACTCGTTCTGGAAGTCGATCACCAGCACGGCGGTCCTGGCCGCATCCACCGAGGTCGCAACCGGTGCGCCCGCCATATGCCGGATGGTGGGATGCGCCGGCTCGGCGGCGGCCAGCGGGGACAGGGTCGCCATGCCGATCAGACTGGCCAGGCCAAAGGTATTGAGGTTCATCGTCGCGCTCCTGTGCGCTGGAAAGTGGACACAGGATGCGGAACGCGGCATGCACGGACCAGCCAGGAAAGCGCACATGATCTGTGCGTTTTTTGCACAGAAAGAAACCCCTGGAACGTCATGCTGTTGGTCTTGTGCACCTTAGTGAACACTTCTCCGCCGGTGCTGCGGGCCAGCCAGAAGGCGTAGCGAGGGTGCGCTACTGGTCAAAAGCACGTGACTACACCGCAGTGCCGTTCAGGCGCAGCACCCAAGCATGCTGACTGCCGACTACGACCTCGGCGTTGTTGTCGCCAGCACGCAAGGCCTGCTCCTGGCCGGACGCGAACTTCACCGGCACGCCGGCCAGGGTGTGCAGTTGCTGCGGCCCGCTCATACTTCCCCAGGTGAGCAACACGTACGGCCCGTGCAGCGAATACACCGGGGAATCGGCAGGAACAGCGAACACCTGCATCCAGCGCGCCTCACTCGGCGTGAGCCGGCGCAGCGGCGCTCCCTCGCGGCTCAGGCGGGACAATGCGCGTTGCGCGCGCGAGGCGGGCCAGAAACAAACGGAGTACACAGCCACACCGAGCATATAGATCGCAACGGCGGCGAGGACCCACCAGGTCGTAGAGGACATGCAGGATTCCTGCGCCCGTAGCAGTTGAGGAGCGAAAACGCAGACAGGCCCGCTTCAACGGGCCTGTCGCGCATTGCATGCATCGGTATCGGTGCACATCGGGAGTCGCGTGCCGCGTCCCGCTGTGCACATCCAGACCGCTTACAGGCGGCTGGCGATCGCCTTGGCGAAGCCCATCGTGTTGCCAGTGCCGCCGAGGTCGCCGGTCAGCGAATCCTTGGCTTCCATGGTGGCCACGATGGCCTTGCGCAGGCGCTCGGCGTTTTCCGGCTGGCCGATATGGTCCAGCATCTGCGCGGCTGCCAGCAGCAGCGCGCACGGATTGGCCTTGCCCTGGCCGGCGATATCCGGCGCGGTGCCGTGCACGGCCTCGAAGATTGCCGCGTCCTTGCCGATGTTGGCACCCGGGGCCAGGCCCAGGCCGCCCACCAGGCCGGCGCACAGGTCGGAGATGATGTCGCCGAACAGGTTGGTGGTGACGATCACGTCGAACTGTTCCGGACGCATCACCAGCTGCATGCAGCAGTTGTCGACGATCATTTCCTGGAATTCGATGTCCGGGTACTGGGCGGCGACTTCACGGGCGACGTTCAGGAACAGGCCCGAGGTCGACTTGATGATGTTGGCCTTGTGCACCGCGGTGACCTTCTTGCGGCCGACACTGCGGGCCAGCTCGAAGGCATAGCGCACGATGCGCTCAGAGCCCTTGCGGGTGATGCGGGTGCCGGAGAAGGCGGTCTCGCCATCGGCCGACACTTCCTGGCCTTCAGCCAGGTAGGCGCCTTCGGTGTTCTCACGAACGGTGATCAGGTCGACGTTGTCGAAACGCGACTTGGTGTTCGGGAAGGTATGGGCCGGACGCACGTTGGCGTACAGGTCGAAGTGGCGGCGCAGGCTGACGTTGATCGAGGTGAAGCCACCACCGACCGGGGTGGTCAGCGGGCTCTTCAGCGCGACCTTGTTGCGCGCGATCGATTCCAGGGTCACCGCCGGCATCAGGTCGCCGTGCTTTTCCAGGGCCACCAGGCCGGCGTCGGCGTCTTCGTACTCCAGGCCAGTCTTGAGCTGGTCGAGCACGTACAGGGTGGCGTCCATGATTTCCGGGCCAATGCCGTCGCCGCGGATGACCGTAATTTTCTGCGTCATTGATCGATGTTCCGAACAGGGGGAAAAACGCCGTCCGGACGTGCCCGGAAACGCCGGCGCAAAGGAAGTTTCACCCGCAATTATGCCTGAGCCGGGGCCGAGGTCCCAAATAGACCATGGTCCCACTCCCCGGCTCAGGCAGAATTGCCCACGCGTTCCTCCTCTACCCCCGCCTTCGGCGCGCCCCTCCAACAAGAAGGGGCTCCTGGGTTGTTGGATCGCGGGAAAGGCCCCTCGCGGGTGCGGTAGTGCCGGCCGCTGGCCGGCAACCTCGGCCATGTCGGGTTAACGGGATGCCGGCCAGCGGCCGGCACTACCGGGAGGGCCACAGGGCCCGGTTCCCGGCCCCCGCCAGGCTCAGTGCTCGTGCGCTTCGGGGGCGGCAGCACCGCCTTCGAGCTGGTCGAGGAAGTCGACCGCTCGGCGCAAGTGCGGGATGACGATGGAACCGCCGACCACCAGGCCGACCGAGAAGGTCTCGAAGAACTCTTCGCGGGTCACCCCGGCATCCTTGCACTGGGCTACGTGGTAGCTGATGCAGTCGTCGCAGCGCAGCACCATCGAGGCCACCAGGCCCAGCAGCTCCTTGGTCTTCACATCCAGCGCGCCGGCCTGGTAGGTCTGCGTGTCCAGCGCGAAGAAGCGCCGCACCACCTGGTTCGGTTCGCCCAGGATGCGCTCGTTCATGCGCTTGCGGAAGTCGGTGAACTCGGCGATGCGGTCCTTGCTGCCGTCGTCGGCCGCGCTCATGCCTGGCCCTGCCCGGCCAGCAGCGGCTCGAGCTTGCCTTCACGGTGCAGGGCCATCATGTCGTCGTAGCCGCCCACGTGGACGTCGCCGACGAAGATCTGCGGCACGCTGGTACGGCGGGTCCTGGCCATCATCTTCTCGCGCTCGACCGGGTCCAGGTCGATGCGGACCTCGGTCCACTGCTGTCCCTTGCTCTTCAGGAAGTTCTTGGCGGCCACGCAGTACGGGCAGACGGCGGTGGAATAGATGGTGATGGCGGGGGCACCGCCGGCGGTCTGGGCTGTCACGGGAAACTCCACGATGGATCGACGGTCCATATATGGTACCGGTGCGCTGGAATTTCCACGCCACGGCCGCAACACTGTGGATTAACGAATGGTTGCCCCCTGCCCTGCCACGCTTGGTGCGCCCCGCCCGAGGACCTTCTGCTTGCGAGCCCTGCTGCTGACTACCGCCGTCACCCTGGCCCTGGCCATGCCGTTGGCCCAGGCCCAGGAGAAGCTGCCCGACATCGGCTCCTCGGCCGGCGAGCTGCTGACCCCGGCGCGCCAGGCCGAGTACGGCGCGATGATGCTGCGCGAGCTGCGCAACTACGGCTACCTGCTGGACGATCCGCTGGTCAACGACTGGCTGCAGACCATGGGCACCCGGCTCGGCTCCAACAGTGACCAGCCACGCCAGCCCTACACCTTCTTCGTCATGAAGGACCGGCAGATCAATGCCTTCGCCACCCTGGGCGGCTATATCGGCGTCAATGCCGGCCTGGTGCTGACGGCCGAGCGCGAGGACGAGGTGGCGGCGGTGCTGTCGCACGAAATCGCCCACGTCACCCAGCAGCACGTACTGCGCGGGGTCGAGCGCGCCCAGCGCGACCAGATCCCGATCCTGCTGGGGATGCTGGCGGCGGTGGTTGCCGCCCAGGCCAGCAACAGTTCGTCCTCGGGCAACGCGACCATGGCCGCGATCAGCTCGGGCATGGGCCTGATGCAGCAGCGCCAGATCAACTACACCCGCTCCAACGAGTCCGAGGCCGACCGCCTCGGCATCCGCACGCTGGCGCGCAGCGGCTACGACGTGGATGCGATGGCCGGCTTCTTCGAGAGGATGTCCGCAGCAATGCGCGGCAACGAGGGCGGCTACAGCGTCCCCGAGTTCCTGCGCACGCACCCGGTCAACATCACCCGCATCAGCGAAGCCAAGGCCCGCGCCGACCAGATGAAGAAGGACACGGTGCTGCTGACCACCAGTACCCCCAGCGGTGAGCGCACGGAACGGGTGGACCCGGCCGATCCAAGCCTGGCCGAACCGCTGCTGCGTGGAAACAACCCGTTGCTGCCCAGCAGCGTGCTGCGCATTCCGATGGGCCAGCTCAGCCGTGGCGCCAGCGGCGACTTCGATTGGGCACGCGAGCGCCTGCGCGTGCTCAGCGCGGATTCCACCGCTGAGCTGGAGCGCGAGTATGCGGACATGGCCAAACGCCAGAAGGACGGCCTCAACGATGCCCAGCGCTATGGCCAGGCCCTGGCCATGATGCGAGGCGGCCGCAGCGGCGCCACGCAGGCCCGGCAGACGCTGGCGGGCCTGCTGCAGACCCGCCAGGACAACCTGTGGCTGGCACTGGCGCTGGGTGAGGCCGAACTGCGCGCCGGGCAGACCGCCCAGGCCAACAGCCGCTTCGAGCAGCTGCTGCGCGAGCACCCCAACAGCCGCCCGGTGGCGCTGACCTATGCCGAAATCCTGAACGAACAGGGTAACCGCGAGGCCGGCCAGCGCGCTCAGGCCATGTTGCGGCCTCTGCTGTCGCAAAGTGGTAACGATCCGGTCTTCCAGCAGCGTTACGCCCGCGCCAGCGAACTGGCCGGTGACAGCGTGCGGGCCAGCGAGGCCTATGCCGAGGCAGCGTTCCTCAGCGGGCGGCCGGAACAGTCGCTGATGCAGCTGCAGGCGCTCAAGCGCAATCCGGCGCTGGACTATGTGGGGCGGGCCCGGGTGGACGCGCGCATCGAAGCGATCACCCCCACCGTGCTGGAACTGCGCCGGCAAGGCGTGCAGGACCCCGATCTGGACCGCCGCTGAGCCCTGCATGACCGGCCGATGGCACTGAGCGCGGGTTCCGGCCGGTTGGTCACAAACATGTCATCAAACCGTAGTCTACTGGCACCACTCCAGTAACCGAGCCCTACGGTGTCCTCGTGCAGAAACGCATCCTGATCGTCGACGACGAGCCCGCGATCCGTGAAATGGTCGCCTTCGCCCTGCGCAAGGGCGATTACGAACCGGTCCACGCCGGCGACGCCCGCGAGGCCCAGACCGCGATCGCCGATCGCGTTCCGGACCTGATCCTGCTGGACTGGATGCTGCCCGGCACCAGCGGCCTGGACCTTGCCCGCCGCTGGCGCAAGGAGACCCTGACCCGCGAAGTGCCGATCATCATGCTGACTGCCCGTGGCGAAGAGAACGACCGCGTCGGTGGCCTCGAAGCCGGCGTTGACGACTACGTGGTCAAACCATTCTCGGCGCGCGAACTGCTGGCCCGCATCCGCGCGGTCATGCGCCGTGCCCGCGAGGACGACGAGGACGGCAGCGTCGCGGTCGGCCCGATCCGCATCGACGGCGCCGCCCACCGCGTGTTCGCCAACGACCAGCCGGTGCCGATCGGCCCGACCGAATACCGGCTGCTGCACTTCTTCATGACCCATCCGGAACGCGTCTACACCCGCGCCCAGCTGCTGGACCATGTATGGGGCGGCAGCGTGTACGTGGAAGAGCGCACCATCGACGTGCACATCCGCCGCCTGCGCAAGACGCTGGAACCGTTCAACGCCGAGAACATGGTGCAGACCGTGCGCGGCGCTGGTTATCGCTTCTCCACGTCCACCTGAGTCTCGTCGTGCCGGCGCCGCGCACCCGCGGGTGCTGGCGCCGGCAACTCTGCTATAACCCTCGGTTCACCCCAGTGAACCGCCGCACTTCAACGACGAGATCGCAATGCCCCGCCACATCCGCTCTGCCTGGTTGAAGACCCTGGCCACTGTCGCCGCGGTACTGCTGTTCTCCGGACTGGTGGGGTGGTTCACGGGCCACCTGTGGTTGTGCATCGCACTGGGCGCGCTGGCGACCCTCACCTGGCACTACTGGCGCCTGCGAACCGTGCTGCGCCGGCTGACCGCGCGCCAGCGCTGGGACACCGCCGAGGAAGGCACCGGCGTCTGGAACGAGCTGGATCGCCTGCTGTACCGCAACCAGGTGGAGATGCGCGTGCGCAAGCGCCGCCTGCTGGACATGCTGCGCAGCTACCGCGCCGCGGCCGCCGCGCTTCCCGATGCGGTGGTGGTGCTGGATCGCAACAGCCAGCGTGTGCAGTGGTTCAACGAGGCCGCCACCGCCCTGCTCGGTCTGCACCATCCCGGCGACCTGGGTGAGGCGCTGGTTGAGCGCCTGCAGCCGATGCCGCTGGCGCACTGGCTGGCCGGCGGCCGCAATGCCGAGCCGATCCTGGATGTTCCCTCGCCGGTCGATCCGGCAATCCGCCTCAACCTGCGCCTGATTCCCTATTCGTCGGATTACTGGCTGCTGATCGCCCGCGACGTCAGCAAGCTGCTGCGCCTGGAACAGGTGCGCCGCGATTTCGTGGCCAACGTTTCACATGAGCTGCGCACGCCGCTCACCGTGGTCCACGGCTACCTGGACATGATGGACCCGGAAGATTTCCCGGGAACCGGACCGATGCTGGAAGAAATGCGCAAGCAGAGCCAGCGCATGGCCCAGCTGGTGGAAGACCTGTTGACCCTGTCGAGGCTGGAATCGCAGGAGCACAGCGAGGAGGAGACCGTGGCGATGCAGCCGATGCTGGCGACGCTGCGCCGCGAGGCCGAAGCGCACAGCCAGGGCCGCCACCAGATCAGCATCGACGACCTGGCCGGCGTCGACCTGCAGGGCTCGACCAAGGAACTGCACAGCGCGTTCTCCAACCTGGTCACCAATGCCGTGCGCTACACCCCGGCCGAGGGCCGCATCGCGGTCGAGTTCCGTCGCGAAGGCGATGGCGCGGTGCTGGCGGTACGCGACTCCGGCTATGGCATCCCGGCCAGCCACCTGCCGCGCCTGACCGAACGCTTCTACCGTGTCTCCAGCAGCCGTTCGCGCGAAAGCGGCGGTACCGGCCTGGGCCTGTCCATCGTCAAGCACATCCTCGGCCTGCATCACGCACGGCTGGAGATTGAAAGCGAAGTCGGCAAGGGCTCGGTGTTCTCCTGCCATTTCGATGCCGACCACGTGCGCCCGCGCGAGTCCGCCCCCCTGACCTCCATCGAAGAATGACGCCATGAGCAGCCTCGGATCCCTCCCCCTCCCCGTGAGCCCGGACAACGATCCGTTGCGCGACCCGGCGCTGTACATCAACCGCGAACTGTCTCAGCTGGATTTCAACTTCCGCGTGCTGGCCCAGGCGATGGACCCGCAGGTGCCGCTGCTGGAGCGCCTGCGCTTCATGTGCATCTCCTGCACCAACCTCGACGAGTTCTTCGAGATCCGCGCCGCCGCGGTGCGCCATGCGCAGGAATTCGGCCTGCCACCGGCGCCGGATGGAATGAGCCCGCAGGCCATCCTCAACGCCATCCACGACCGCGCCGCGGAACTGGTGGACCAGCAATACCGCTGCTGGAACCAGACACTGCGCCCGGCATTGATGGAGGCCGGCATCGGCGTGCTCGGCCGTCACTCTTGGACGCACCGCCAGAAGCGCTGGCTGCGCGCGTACTTCCGCAACGAGATCATGCCGGTGCTGTCACCGCTGGGCCTGGACCCGGTGCACCCGTTCCCGAAGATCCTCAACAAGTCGCTGAACATCGTGGTGGTGCTGAAGGGTACCGATGCGTTCGGCCGCACCGGCCACCTCGCCATCGTGCGCGCGCCGCGCTCGCTGCCGCGCATCATCCAGCTGCCGGAGAAGCTCGGCGGGCCGCAGAACTTCGTGTTCCTGTCCTCGGTGCTGTCCACCTTCGTCGACGAGCTGTTCCCTGGCCTGGAAGTCCAGGGCGCCTACCAGTTCCGCGTCACGCGCAACTCCGAGCTGGTGGTGGACGAGGAAGAAGTGGAGAACCTGGCGCTGGCCCTGCGCGATGAGCTGGTCGACCGTGGCTACCGCCCGGCGGTGCGGCTGGAGATCGCCCATGACATGCCGCGCGAGATCGTGCGCACCCTGCTGCAGAATTTCGGCCTGACCGAGAACGCGGTGTACCGCATTGACGGCCCGGTCAACCTCAACCGCATCATCCAGCTGTACGACCTGATCGCACAGCCCGACCTGAAGTACCCGCCGATGACCCCGCGCACGTTGCGCGACAGCGACGGCATCTTCGAGACCACGGCCCGCCAGGACCTGCTGCTGCACCACCCGTTCGATGCCTTCACCGCCGTGCTTGACCTGATCCGGCAGGCGGCGATCGACCCCAACGTGCTGGCGATCAAGCAGACCCTGTACCGCACCGGCAAGGATTCGCTGATCGTGGACGCACTGATCCAGGCCGCACGCAACGGCAAGGACGTGACCGTGGTGGTCGAGCTGCGCGCCCGTTTCGATGAAGAAGCCAACCTCGGTCTGGCCGATCGCCTGCAGGAAGCCGGCGTGCAGGTGGTGTATGGCGTGGTCGGCTACAAGACGCACGCCAAGATGCTGCTGATCGTGCGCCGCGAGGGCCGCAAGCTGCGCCGCTACGTGCACCTGGGCACCGGCAACTACCACAGCGGCACTGCCCGGGCGTACACCGACATCAGCCTGATCACCGCCGACGCGGACATCGGCAACGACGTGCACCTGCTGTTCCAGCAGCTGTCCGGGCTGGCCTCGAAGATGAAACTCAAGCGCCTGCTGCAGTCGCCCTTCACCCTGCACACCGGCATCCTCGGCCGCATCGAACGCGAAACGCGCATCGCGGCTGCCGGGCGCCCGGCGCGGATCATCGCCAAGATGAACGCACTGAACGAACCGCAGGTGGTGCGGGCGCTGTACGCCGCCTCGCAGGCCGGTGTGCAGATCGACCTGATCATCCGTGGAGCCTGCACCCTGCGTCCCGGCGTGCCGGGCGTGTCGGACAACATCCGCGTGCGCTCGATCGTCGGCCGCTTCCTGGAGCACAGCCGCGTGTACTGGTTCGGCAACGACGGTGCACCGGAGCTGTACTGCGCCAGCGCCGACTGGCTGGAACGCAACCTGCTGCGTCGCGTCGAGACCTGCTTCCCGATCCTCGACCCGGGACTGGCCAAGCGGGTGTACCGCGAGGTCCTGCAGAACTACCTCGATGACAATCTCAACGCCTGGGACCTGGACGCCGACGGTATCTACCACAAGCGCGCCCCGGCCCACGACGAAGCCCCGCATTCGGCGCAGATGGCATTGATGCAGGGGCTCTGACCCGGTAGGTGCCGACCTTGGTCGGCACGTTTGGATTCATCCACGCATGGCGTGGATCTACCGTGTCGACCAAGGTCGACACCCACCAACAGTCGCGCAGAACGCCGTCCCGGCAGATCGCAGAGAACTGTCGAAGGCGGGGTGGGTCCGGTTGCGGGGGCGTGAGCCGCATGGGCCCGAGGCATGCCTCGGGCGGGTTGGGCAGGACGCCCAACCCCGGTCTTGCCGTGTGCGCAGGACTGCGCACACGAGCAAGCGGCGATCGAGCTTACATCGACGTACTTGCAGCGCCCCCCGCAACCGGACCCACCCCGCCATCCCACGGATAGCCCGCCGTTGCCGTTGATTCGGCAGGTGCAGGGCGCAGCCCTGCCGCCCCCTCCTCTTCCAAAATGTGAAGGCCGCGCGGTGACGAGCACACCGCCCCTTCGGCTAACATTCGTCCATGCCGCATACCACCACGACTCCGCCCGCATTGCAGGATGGCGACCTGCTGGCCGCCATCGACCTTGGCTCCAATAGTTTCCACATGGTCATCGCGCGCTACACGCTCGGCCAGCTGCGGGTGATCGACCGCCTGCGCGAAACGGTGCGCATGGCCGATGGCCTGGATGGCAAGGGTGGACTTTCCGCCGCCGCGCGGCAGCGCGCGCTGGAGTGCCTGGCCCGTTTCGGCCAACGCATCCGCAATGTGCCGCCGCACCAGGTACGCGCGCTGGCCACCAATACCGTGCGCCAGCTGCGCTCGCCGCAATCGTTCCTGGTTCCGGCCGAGACCGCGCTCGGGCATGCGATCGAAGTGGTCAGCGGCCGAGAAGAGGCGCGCCTGATCTATCTTGGCGTGGCCCACGCGCAGCCACCCAAGCCCGGCCAGCGCCGGCTGGTGATCGACATCGGCGGCGGCTCCACCGAGTTCATCATCGGCATGGGCATGCAGACCCTGGAGCGCGAAAGCCTGCAGGCCGGCTGCATCGCCAGCACCCGTCGTTTCTTCCCGGGCGGCAAGCTCAGCAAGAAGCGCTGGAAAGATGCGCTGGCCGAGATCGGCCGCGAGTTCCAGCCCTTCGCCAGCAAGTACCGCGCCCTGGGCTGGCAGGAAGCATTGGGCTCATCGGGTACGCACAAGGCAATCAGCGAAATCTGCGCGACGATGAAGCTGAGCAAGGGCGCGATCACCGCCGAAGCCCTGCCGCAGCTGCGCGACGAACTGCTGAAAGCCAAGAAGATCGACGACATCGAGCTCCCGGGCCTGTCCAGCGATCGCCGCCCGATCATCGCCGGCGGCATCCTGGTGCTGGAGGCTGCCTTCCAGGCGCTGGGCCTGCAGAAGCTGCTGGTCAGCAAGGCGGCGATGCGCGAAGGCATCCTCTACGACATCGTCGGCCGCGCCGGCGAGAACGACCTGCGCGACGAATCGGTCACCGCGCTGACCCAGCGCTATGGCATCGACACGGTGCAGGCCGACCGTGTGCAGGACACCGCGCTGTCGCTGCTGGAGCAGGTACAGGAGCGCTGGAAGCTCGACGCCGACGATGCGCGCATGCTTGGCTGGGCCGCGCGCCTGCACGAGCTGGGGCTGATGATCGCCCACAGCGGTTACCACGTGCATGGCAGCTACGTGCTGGAGAACTCGGATATCGCCGGCTTCTCGCGGCAGGAACAGCAGATGCTGGCCGCGCTGGTGCGCAGCCACCGTCGCAGCGTGACCAAGACCGCCTTCGATGCCCTGCCCGAGCGACTGCTGCTGACCGCACGCCGGCTGGCCGCGCTGCTGCGCCTGGCGGTGCTGCTCAACCGTGCCCACGAAGACGACCCTATGCCGGTGCTGGAGCTGACCGCCGACGACAACCGGCTGTCGCTGATCGTGCCGCAGGCATTCATCGATGCGCGCCCGCTGCTGCGCGCCGACCTGATCGGCGAAACCGACGGCATCGCCGGCCTGGGCATCCAGTTCCGTCCGTTCGTGGCTTGATCGAGGGGGGTTGGCCTCGGGTCTATGTGGACCGTGCTCGGGGCCGAATCCGTCACACTTTGCGCAATCTGGCCTCTTTTTTTGTTGCGATGCAGCGACCTCGAACGACTGCGCGTCAGGCCCGCTTCGCGTAAGTCGATGCTTTTGTTCATTTTTTGTGAAAAGAAGCGGCGTATCGCGAAATAATTGGATACGAAGTCTTTACAGATCATTAACCAACGAGACTACTATCAGGTCACCGGCTCAGTCCTTGGACCCGCCGGCTTCTTCGACGCCCACTTTGGCGTCTTTTGCACGACCTGAGAGAGAGAGCTCGCCATGACTTCACGCACCACCGCACTGGGGCAGGCCATCCGCTATGCCCTGGCAACCACCGCAGCGCTGGCTTCGCTGCCTGCGTTCGCCCAGGACGGCAGCGGCGCCACTCCCACCAACCTCGACCGCATCGAGATCACCGGTTCGCGCATCCGCCAGGTGGACGTGGAAACCGCCCAGCCGGTGTTCGCGATCACCCGTTCGGCCATCGAGCAGCAGGGCTTCAGCTCGGTCGCCGACATCCTGCAGAACGTCACTGCGATGGGCAGCCCGGCGATCAGCCGCGCCAACGCGCTGACCGCCGGTGAGAATGCGGGTGGTTCGTACATCGACATGCGCAACCTGGGCACCCAGCGCACGCTGGTGCTGATCAACGGCAAGCGCCTGGGCATCAGCACCTCGGGCTACCAGGACATCTCCACGATCCCGGTCTCGGCCGTGGAGCGCATCGAAGTACTGAAGGATGGCGCGTCGGCCATCTACGGTTCCGATGCCATGTCCGGCGTGGTCAACATCATCACCCGTTCCAATGTCACCGGTGTGACCGCCAACGTCTACCACGGCCAGTACAGCCAGGGCGACGGCGCGCGCGACCGCTTCGACGTGGTGGCCGGCTGGAGCAATGACCGCATCTCGCTGACCCTGGCCGCTGAACACTCCGAAGAAAAGTCGGTATGGGCCAAGGACCGCTGGTTCAGCGAGTACGGCATCACCGACCGCCATGCCGAGAACCTGACCAACTGGACCACCATCAGCCAGTGGGGCCAGTTCACCGGCCTGAAGGGCGGCCCGGGCTGCACCAACGCAAAGGACGGCTGCAACTACTCGCTCAACCGCGGCGCCGACCCGACCAACCCGGCCAACTACCACATCACCGATCCGTCTGCGTTCACCGGCGACGTCAGCAACGCCAACCAGCAGATGCACGTGAACTACCCGCTGAAGCGCGACTCGGTGTACTTCGACGGTCGCTTCAAGATCACCGACAACGTCAACTTCCGCGCCGAGCTGGGCTACAACAAGCGCGAGGCAACCCGCCAGATCGCCGGCTACCCGCTGCAGTCGAGCACTGCCGGCGTTGGCTCGATGTCGGTTGACAGCTACTTCAACCCGTTCGGCAACCAGCACGGCTACGCCAACCCGACCGCCGTGGCCTGGAACCGCCGCACCTGGGAAGTGCCGCGCGTGACCACCAGCGAGTTGAAGACCTACCGCGCGGTAGCTTCGTTCGACGGTTCGTTCGAGATTGGTGAGCGCTTCTTCGACTGGGAAGTGGGCTACCAGTACAATCGCAACGAGTTGGAATCGACCGCCACCGGCAACCTGCACAAGGGCCGCGTCGCCGCCGGCGTAGGCCCGTCGTACTACAACGCCGCCACCGGCAAGGTCGAATGTGGCCGCCCGGGCGCGCCGATCGCCAACTGCATGCCGTGGAACCCGCTGGTGCCGTACGGCAAGATCGATCCGAACGGCATCGATGGCAATGCGGCTCTGCAGCAGTGGCTGTTCCCGCCGGAGGTCACCACCGGCAAGACCACCAGCAAGAACTTCTTCGCCAACATCGCCGGTTCCATCGTGACCCTGCCGGCCGGCGACCTGGGCTTCGCGTTCGGTGTCGAAAGCCGCAAGGAATCGGGCCAGTACCGCCCGGATCCGCTGGCGCAGACCGGTGCCACCACCAACCTGGCCGCTGGCCCGACCGGTGGCGACTACAAGGTCAGTGAGGCGTACCTGGAAATCAACGTGCCGGTGCTGGCCGACCTGCCGGGTGCGAAGGAACTGACCTTCAACGGCGCGACCCGCTTCTCCGATTACGACACCTTCGGCAACACGCTCAACAGCAAGTTCGGCTTCAAGTGGAAGCCGTTTGATTCGCTGCTGGTCCGTGGCACCTGGGCCGAGGGCTTCCGCGCCCCGACCATCAACGACCTGTACGGCGGTGGTTCGGAAACCTTCGCCCAGTTCAGCGATCCCTGCGACGTCCAGTTCGGTTCGTCCAAGACCAGTGCCGAAGTGCGTGCCCGCTGTGCGCGTGACATCGCCAATGCCGACACTTTCCGCCAGCTGAAGCAGGGCAACCAGGCTGTCACCACCGCCACCGACGCCACCCCGGTGCCGTTCGTGTCCGGCTCGGATCCGAAGCTGACCCCGGAAACCTCGACCAGCAAGACGCTGGGCCTGGTCTGGAGCCCGAGCTTCATCAAGAACTTCAACGCCTCGCTGGACTGGTGGAAGATCCGTATCGACAACACGATCGTGTCCGATACCCCGACCCAGATCCTGATCGACTGCTATGAGCAGGGCGTTGCTGCCCGCTGCGCCCGCTTTACCCGTGACACCTCGACGGGTCCGACCGCCGGCATCGTCAACAAGCTGACCTTCGGTAGCCGCAACTCCGGCTTCATGGAGACCGAAGGTTACGACCTGGACCTGAACTACCGCCTGGATACCAGCGTCGGCAAGTTCAACGCCGGCTGGGCCACGACCTATGTCAGCAAGAGCATCTACCGCTCGACCAACGACACCACGGTGGTGCCGACTGTTTCCAACGGCATCGGCAGCAACTTCCGCGTCCGTTCGAACCTGGTGCTGGGCTGGGACCTGGGCAACTTCGGCGTGAGCTGGACCGCGCGCTACTACTCCGGCGTGAAGGAACAGTGCGTGGACATCCGTTCGTACCCGGGTGAATGCTCGGATCCGAACGTCTACGCCCCGTGGTACAAGGGTGCACGCAACTACAACGAGCGTGGCTCGGTCACCTTCCACGATGTGCAGTTCCGCTACTCGCTGCCGTGGGATGCAACCGTCTCGGTCGGTGCCAACAACGTGTTCGAGAAGTACGGCCCGGTCATGTACAGCAAGCCGAACTCGGCCTTCTCGTACTACGGCGGTTACGACATCGGTCGCTTCGTCTACATGAAGTACCAGCAGCGCTTCTGATCCATCGCGCGGCAATGCACCACGACCACGGCCCTTCGGGGCCGCGGTTTTTTTGTTTCTGCGCAGGTTGACGTGTTTGACAGGCTCGGCCTCCTTCGCTGCGTCTCCATCGCGGCAATCCCGGAATGGCGGTGACGCGTCATCGAACAGCGCAGCCACCTGATTCGCATCGACTTTGTGCAGATGCGTCAGCCTCGCCGATTGCAGATTCGTACCTTTCCCATACCTCTCTCATCGGGCCTTCACTAGCGTCGAGTCTCCACCGTCTGCGGTGGTATTTGCGCCGTCCGCTTTGGCAGCGCACCGAAGACCTAGAAGAGAGAGAGACCCATGACCATCCGTACTCCCGAACTGGGGTTGGCGATCCGTCGCGCGCTTGCGATGACCGCAGCCACTGCGCTCGCCGTTCCTGCATTCGCCCAGCACGCGCCGGACGCCACCACGCTCGATCGCATCGAGATCACCGGCTCGCGCATCCGCCAGGTCGACCTGGAAACCGCGCAACCGGTGCTGACCATCAGCCGTGCCGACATCGAGCGGCAGGGCTTCAATTCCGTCGCCGACATCCTGCAGAACCTGACCGCGACCGGCAGCCCTGCCCTCAGCCGTGCCAGCCCGCTCAGCGCGGGCGAGGCCTCTGGTGGCAGCTACGTGGACATGCGCGGCCTCGGCCCGCAGCGCACCCTGGTGCTGGTCAATGGCAAGCGCCTGGGCATGACCACCTCCGGCTACCAGGACATCTCCAGCATTCCTGCCGCTGCCGTGGAGCGCATGGAAGTCCTCAAGGATGGCGCCTCGGCCATCTACGGTTCCGATGCGATGGCCGGCGTGGTCAACATCATCACCCGCCGCAACGTCGAGGGCGTGACCGCCAGCGTCTACCACGGCCAGTACAGCGAGGGCGACGGCGCCCGCACCCAGTACGAGGTGGTGGCCGGCTGGTCCAATGACCGCGCCTCGATCAGCGTCGCCGCCGAGCATGTCGAAGAAAAGGGCGTGTGGGCAAAGGACCGTGGCTTCAGTGCCTACACCTACACTGATCGCCATCCGGACGACGGCTGGACCACGGTCGGCCAGTGGGGCCGCATCACCGGCTTCAAGGGCCCGGGCTGCAGCAACAGCCGTGGCTGCAGCTATTCGCTCGACCGTGGCAGCCAGCCGGGCGGTCCGGACAGCTTCCATCTCAGCGACAACACGCCGTTCACCGGCGACGTCAGCAACAGCAACGAGCAGATGCACGTGCAGACGCCGATCAAGCGCGACTCGATCTTCGTAGACGCACGCATGGATCTCAATGACCAGGTCCGCTTCAACACCCAGCTGGCCTACAACCGGCGCACCACCACCCGCCAGATCGCGGGCTATCCGTTCCAGTCCGCTGCCGCCGGCATCACGCCGATGTCCGCCGACAGCTGGTTCAATCCGTTCGGCAGCCACCATGGCTATGAAAGCCCCAGCGACGTGCACTGGAACCGCCGCACCTGGGAGATTCCACGCGTCAGCACCAGCGAACTGACCACCTGGCAGGGCGTTGCAGCATTTGAAGGCAACTTCGCGTTCGGCGGTCGCGAATTCGACTGGGAAGCAGGCTACCAGTACAACCGCAGTGAACTGAGCCAGCGCGCCACCGGCAACCTGCACAAGCAGCGCGTTGCCGATGCCACCGGCCCCTCGTTCTACAACCCGGCAACCGGCAAGGTCGAATGCGGTACGCCGGAGGCGCCGATTGCCGGCTGCAAGCCCTGGAACCCGCTGGTTCCGTATGGCCAGGATGATCCCTATGGCCTGACCGGCAATCCGGAACTGCAGGACTGGCTGTTCCCGGAAGAACTCACCCGTGGCCGTACCACCACCCGCAACCTGTTCGCCAGCCTCAGCGGCAGCCTCGCCACGTTGCCGGCCGGTGAGCTGGGCTTCGCCGTCGGTGCCGAGAGCCGTCGCGAAGATGGACGTTTCATCCCCGATGCACTGGCACAGACCGGCGCCACCACCAACCTGGCCTCAGGTCCTACCGGCGGCGGCTATCGTGTCGACGAGGCGTACCTGGAGCTGAGCGTGCCGGTGCTGCGTGACCTGGCCGGTGCACGTGAGCTGAGCCTGAGCGCTGCGACTCGCTACTCGGACTACACCACCTTCGGCGGTACCCTCAACAGCAAGTTCGGCTTCACCTGGAAGCCGATCGACCAGTTGCTGGTCCGCGGCACCTGGGCCCAGGGCTTCCGCGCACCGACCATTTCCAACCTGTACGGCGGTGGCTCGGAGACCTTCACCACCGGCTTCCGTGACCCCTGCGACACCGTCTACGGCGCTGCGGCCAGCAGTCCGGAAGTGCGTGCACGCTGCGCCGCCGACATTGCCAATGCGGACAGCTACCGCCAGCTCGGCCAGGGTAATGAACCGATCACCGGCAGCAGTGGGCAGACTCCCCTGCCCTTCACCAACGGCTCCAATCCCAACCTGAAGCCCGAGACCTCGACCAGCCGTACGCTGGGCCTGGTCTGGAGCCCGACGTTCGCCGAAGGGCTGAACATCGCCCTGGACTGGTGGAAGATCCGCATCGACAACACCATCGTCGCCGACCACCCCAACGACATCCTTCGCGACTGCTACGAGCTGGGCATTGCCGAGCGCTGCGGCAGCTTCACCCGCGATCCGGAGCTGGGCATCGTCAACAAGCTCAACTATGGCAGCCGCAACAGCGGCTTCCGCCAGGCCGAAGGCTATGACCTGGAGGTCGGCCACAAGATCGAAACGTCCTGGGGCACGCTGAGCGCCGACTGGAAAACCACCTATGTGGTTGCTGCGGAAGAACGGACCACCAACGAGGTCGATGTACCGCCGATTCCCAGCAATGGCATCGCCACCAATGGGGGCATCGGCTTCCGCGTGCGTTCCAACGCGTCATTGGGCTGGGAGCGTGGCGACTTCGGCCTCACATGGAGCCTGCGCTATTTCTCCGCAGTGAAGGAACGCTGCCTGGGCCTGGCGGACTATCCGAACGAGTGCTCGCACCCGAACCAGCGCGCACCGTGGTTCAGTGGCACGCGCGACTACAACCGCCGCGGATCGGTCACCTTCCACGACGTGCAGGCCCGCTACAACCTGCCATGGGACGCCACTGTTTCAATCGGCGCCAACAACGTGTTCGGCCGCCAGGGCCCGGTCATGTACAGCCAGCCGAGTTCCAATTTCTCCTACTACGGTGGTTTTGACATCGGCCGTTTCATCTACATGAAATACCAGCAGCGCTTCTGATCCACCACACGGCGTGAGCTGTTACGCCACGGCCCTTCGGGGCCGTGGCGTCGCGCGTCCAGGCCTGCGTCATCTGGCGGTCGCAAAGCGGTCATATCGGCTACATCGCCAGGACCGAGCATGCCGGAAACCCGGAGGCCCGCCATGCGCTATGCCATCGTCACCGAGACCTATCCGCCGGAAGTGAATGGCGTTGCCCTCACCGTGCAGGGCCTGGAACAGGGGCTACGCGCATCGGGGCATGACATCGACCTGATCCGGCCACGCCAGGCCAGCGAAGCGCTGGATTCGGCACCCGGCACCCTGCTGGTCCCGGGTGCAGCGCTGCCGCGCTACCCCGGCCTGCGCTTCGGCCTGCCCGCACCGATCCGGCTCGGCCGCCACTGGCAGCAGCAACGCCCGGATGCAGTGTACGTCGCCACTGAAGGCCCGCTGGGCTGGTCGGCACTGCGCACCGCGCGCCGCCTCGGCATCCCGGTCGCCAGTGGCTTCCACACCCGCTTTGACGAATACCTGCCCGACTACGGCGTGGCCTGGCTGCAGGCAGCGGCAATGCGCTGGATGCGTCGCTTCCACAACCAGGCCGATGCGACCCTGGTGCCAACCCGCGAGCTGCAGCAGTTCCTCGGCGAACAGGGCTTCGAACGCGTGCGCCTGCTGGCGCGCGCAGTCGACAGCCAGCAGTTCGATCCGAGCCGTCGTGACCCTGCGCTGCGCGAGGAATGGGGTGTGGACGGCAACGGCCTGGTAGCGATCTACGTCGGGCGTATCGCCGCAGAAAAGAACCTCGGCCTGGCGGTGAAGGCGTTCCGCAGGCTGCAGCAGATCCGGCCGAAGGCACGCTTCGTGTGGGTCGGCGATGGCCCGGCCCGCGAGAAGCTCGCGCATGAAAACCCCGACTTCATTTTCTGTGGCATCCAGCGCGGCGATGCCCTGGCACGGCACTTCGCCAGCGGCGATCTGTTTCTGTTTCCCAGCCGCAGCGAGACTTTTGGCAACGTGACCCTGGAAAGCATGGCCAGCGGCCTGGCAACCGTGGCCTTCGACTACGGTGCCGCCCGCGAGTACCTGCGCAACGGCGAGAACGGCGCAGCGGTGGATAACGACGAGCAGTTCATTGAAGCGGCCGTGCAACTGGCCGCTGATGATGCGCAGCGCCACGCACTGGGCAGCAATGCCGCGCAGGCGATGAAACGCCTGCATCCACAGCAGGTGGTGGCCGAGTTCGATGCCCTGCTGGCCGAGCTGGCCCAGTCGCGGAGGAGCGGCCATGCGCACCACGCCGCTTGAACTGCTGGCCGGCCGCGAAGCAAGGCTGTGCCGGCGGGCCAACCACTACTGCCGGCGCCGCCGCGTGCGCCGCCTGTTCTCGGTCATCAGCCGGCTCGGCGATGGCGTGTTCTGGTATGTACTGATGGGCGCGCTGGTGCTGCTCGATGGCTTCGATGGCCTGCGCGCCTCGGTGCACATGGCAGCCACCGGCCTGGCCGCGCTGCTGCTGTACAAGAGCCTCAAGCGCTGGACCCGGCGCCCGCGCCCGTACGCCGCCGACCTCCGCATTCGCGCCTGGGTGGCACCGCTGGACGAATTCAGCTTCCCCTCCGGACACACCCTGCACGCAGTGTCGTTCACCATCGTCGCACTGGCCTACTATCCGTGGCTGGCACCGCTGCTGGTGCCGTTCACCGTCGGTGTGGCGCTGTCGCGCGTGGTGCTGGGCCTGCACTACCCCAGCGATGTCCTCGCTGCCACCGGCATCGCCGCGTTGCTGGCCGCGGCCAGCCTGGCTTGGTTGCCGCTGCCGGTGTGACGTGCTTTCCGCCGGGCATGGCCCGGCGCTACCGGTCAGCACGCGATTCCCGGGCAACGCCGCGCCAGGCCCAGCGAGCGCAGCGGCCCCTTGGTAGCGCCGGGCCGTGTCCGGCGAACGCAGCGGCATCCCCGGCGGGCGGATGCCCTAGAATGCAGGCATGACCACGCTGTTCATTTCCGACCTGCACCTGGACCCCAGCCGTCCGGAGATCACCGACCTGTTCCTGCGCTTCCTGCGCGAGCAGGCGCCCACCGCCGATGCGCTTTACATCCTCGGCGACCTGTTCGAAGCCTGGATCGGCGACGACACCCCCTCGCCCGCCGCCGATGCGGTGGCCGATGCGTTGAAGGTGCTGACCGACAGCGGCGTGCCCGCATACTTCATCCGTGGCAACCGCGATTTCCTGCTCGGCGAGGACTACGCACGCCGCGCCGGCCTGCGCATCCTGCCCGACCCGTGCGTGATCGAGCTGTACGGCCGCCCGGTGCTGCTGCAGCACGGTGACCTGCTGTGCACCGATGACATCCCCTACCAGCAGTTCCGCGCACAGACGCGCGACCCCGCATTCCAGGCGCAGTTCCTGTCACAGCCGCTGGCCGCGCGCATCGCGTTCGCACAGAAGGCACGCGACGCCAGCCAGGCCCGCCAGTCGGAAATGAAGCAGGGCGATCGTGCGCAGTTCGAGACCGTGACCGACGTGGCCCCGGCCGAAGTCGATGCCACCTTCGTGCGCCATGGGGTGGACACCATGATCCACGGCCATACTCATCGCCCGGCCATCCATGCACTGCAGGTCGGTGGCCGTGCCTGCACCCGCATCGTGCTGGGCGACTGGTACGAACAGGGTTCGGTGCTGCGCGTGGACGCCAATGGCTGGACCCTGGACACGCTCAGCCGCGAATGATGGATCGCAGGGTGCCAACCAAGGTTGGCATCTACCAGAGCAGGTGCACGCGCCCTGGTAGACGCCGACCTTGGCCGGCGCCTGGACTCAGCGGAAGGCCGCGATGGTGGCCTTGGTGTTGACCAGCACACGCTGGTTGTCGGCACTGCTGGCGATGCCCATCGGCACACCGTTGTAGCTGATGTTCGGATTGGACCAGTAGTTCAGCCGGGGGCAGCCGGCCGAGCAGTCATAGGCCATGATCGTGCGCCAGCGCGATCCGCTCGCCGGCTCATAACGATAGCCGTGGCCATAGGCGTACGGTGACGTGCTCGGATCACTGGCGATGTCGTGCCGTGCGCTCTGCAGGTGGCCGATTTCATGAGCGAACGAGTAGTAGCCCGTGGCGCAATCCCAGTACACCGCGGCAAACGCGGTCGATGCGGTGGAACCGATACCCGAAGCCAACCCGCAGTAGCTGGTGTTGTTGATCAGCAGTACACCGACGTCGGCAGCGGTGTTGTTGCGGCTGGTATGGATGCTGTCCATGTAGCCGTCGCTGGTGTTGCGGAAGCGGGTCAGGTCGGTGGTGAAGTTGCCGGACTCGGTGTAGCTGGTGGTCTCGTAGCCGGCCAGCTGCATGGTGATGCCCACGTTGCTGTTGACGTAGCCCTGGTTGGATTCGGCTACCGCCAGTTGCACCAGCGACTGCATGTTGCCGCCATAGGCTGCGACGGCGGCATTGGTCGCCACCACCAGCACGCGGATGGTCGCCGGCGTACCGGACGAAGCCTGCGCGATGCCGATGCGATCGTTGTCGCCCATCGGAATCTTCGGCAGCTGGTTGTAGTCGGCCGGATGGTCGGCCGGCATGCGCGACTCGTCCACTTCCACCAGCACATGGCGGTTACCCAGCGGACGCAGCCGGTAGAGCTTGCCGTCCTTGCGGATTGAACCGGTGATGGTGTTGCCCGAACGCACCAGGATCACTGAATTGCCAGGATCATCCTGGCCGTTCGAAGTGGCAGCGGTCAGCCGGTCGGAGGGCGAGCGGAACTGCCCATACCAGATGCTGCCGCCATCGGGCAGCGACTCGACCTTGCTGCGTAGTGCCTGTACGCGCTGGCCGAGCAGTTCGAACTCCAGCTGCGGCTGCGCGGTGGCAGCAGCATCGACACGCACTTCCTGTACCGTCGCTGTGGACGGGGTGGCGAGCAGCTTGCCCAGCGCGGGCTCACTGTTTGCCGATGCCCGGCTGATGACCGTCACCGGCTCGAACAACGGTGCGGCGTGCGCGGCCGCCGCCACCGACAAACCCAATACCAGGCCACCTGCCGCTTTGCCAATCGATCTGGACAACATTGCGTCGCTCCTTGAATGATGTGAACAGCGTTGATGCAGCACGCCCGGGTTTGCCGGGTCTGGCCATCTGGCCTGCGCGGGTCGTGTGAATTCAATAGAAGATGGGAATGAAAATCAGGAAGTGTGATCGACTGCATCTGCGTTCAGTCAGGTCAAAAGCGTCACTACACTTCGCCAACACACCGCTTTCGCGCTACGGTGACGCAGCCACGACGGGGAATGCACATGGCACCATCGCAGGACACGGACGAAGATGTCGGCTTGCTGCGGATCGGCCTGTTCTTCGATGGCACCCGCAACAACGCACACAATCTGGAACGCGGCCGCCCGCAGCTGCCACAGCCGCGCCCGGCCCAGCTCCGCGCCGATGACGATTCGACCTACCAGAGCCGGCTGACCAGCAGCTACGACAACGGCCTGACCAACATCGCCCGCCTGCAGCAGCTGTACCCGGATAGTCGCCGCGATACGCTGGCGACTGCATCGCTGTCGATCTATGTGGAAGGCGTCGGCACCCGCGATGATGCAGACGACGACCTGATCGGCCTGGCCTTCGGTATCGGCGCCAGCGGCGTGCGGGCGAAAGTGCAACGCGCGCTGCAGGTGCTGCTGCCGGCCGCGCTGGGCGAACTGGCCACACGCTGGCAGCAGCCGCTGCGCCGCGTGCAGCTCGACCTGTTCGGCTATTCGCGCGGTGCCGCCGCTGCACGTGATCTTGCCAACCAATTGCAGGCCTGGGACAACGCACGCTGGCGGCAACTGCTGCAGTCGTCCGGCTTGGCCTGTGCCGGTGACTTCGCTGCCGCAACACCGGCACTGCGCTTCATCGGCCTGTTCGACACCGTGGTTGCAGTCAATGGTGGCCGCGCCGACGAACAGCCACGACTCGCGCTGCGTACCGGCATCGCCGGTCAGGTGCTGCAGTTGAGCGCACGCGACGAACACCGCCAGCACTATCCGCTCACCAGCGTGGCCCCTCCCTTCACCGAAATCGCACTGCCGGGCGTGCACGCCAACATCGGCGGTGGCTACAACCAGATCGAAGAAGGCCCCAAGCTGCTCAGTCGTCCGCGTCGGCAGCAGCTGCGTCGCACGGCCGTTGCCGATTACCAGATACCGCCCCTGACGGTGCTGCAGGCAACCACGGCCTATGCCGAAGCGCAGGCCGATGCCGAGCGCTGGCGGCAGCAGCTGGGCGCGGACCAGAAGGAAGTGTGGGTCGATGTCTGGCACCAGTGGCAGCAGCAGCGTCGTGCCGGCAGCCGCAGCGTCCTGCTGTCACCGGTGCTGTACGTGACTGCTGCCGTGGTGCTGCGCCGGCGCATCGACTGGCGGTACCAGCTGATTGCGCTGCAGGTGATGCAGCAGCACGCACGCGATGCCGGCGTTCAGTGGCGTGCCGATGCAGCCGATGTTCCAGGCTGGGCGCTCCCCTCCGCGCTGCTGCCGATTGCACGGCGACTGGTCGCCGGGCAGACGCTGACCCCGACCCAGGAGTCGCTGCTGAGGCGGCGCTATCTGATGCAGTCGGCGCACTGGAATTTCGATGCACTGGGCGATACCGCACTGACCTATGCCGCCGATGCCGGGGTGAGCGAACTGCCCTACCGGCCAGGGCCCGGCCTGTTCTACATCAACCGGCCGACGGTGGATGGCAGGCGCGTGGTGTTGCCGAACGGGTGAAGCAAAAAAAGGGACGGAGGGGATCAGGTCGTTTGTGCCTCAAACGACCTGATCCCCTCCGTCCCTTTTTTCAGCCGGCCTGCTCGACCAGGTTGGCCAGTTCGTCGGCATCGAAGCCGGCCAGCAGTCGCGCCTCCAGATTGAAGGGGCCATACAGATAGCCGCCAGCGTATTCGACCAGCAGCTCCTTGAAGCGTGCGCGCGGCTCGATACCGGCACGGTCGCAATACCAGCGGAACCAGCGCGAACCCGCAGCGACGTGCGCCACTTCCTCACGCAGGATCACCTCCAGCACGTCGGCGGTTTCAGCGTCACCGACATTGCGCAGTTTCTCGATCATGCCCGGAGTCACGTCCAGGCCACGTGCTTCCAGTACCCGCGGCACCAATGCCATGCGTGCCAGGCCGTCATGCGCAGTCTTTTCGCACATCTCCCACAAGCCGTTGTGCGCGGGGAAATCGGCGTAATCATGGCCGTGTGCCTGCAGGCGTTCGCGCAGCAGCATGAAGTGTCGGGATTCGTCGTCGGCACAACTCACCCAATCGGCAAGGAACGCCGACGGCAGGCCACGGAAGCGATACACCGCATCCCAGGCCAGGTCGATCGCGTTGAGTTCGATGTGGGCGATGGCATGGATGAAGGCAGCCCGCCCTTCCACGCCGCCCAGCCCGCGCCGCGGCACTTCGCGCGGATGCACCAGTACCAGCTGCGCCGGCCGGCCCGGCATGCGGATCGGCTCGGGCGGCGGCGCATCGGCCGCCACCTTCAGGCGGCCGGCACGGAACGCGGCCGCATAAGCCTGGGTCAGCGCGACCTTGCGCAGCGCGTCGGCTTCCGCCAGGCACTGCTGCGCGGCACGCAGCAGATCGCCACCGACGTCGGGCACGTCAATCACGCCTGGACCTCAGGCGCGGCGCTTGTGCTTGGCGTCATCCGAACGCAGTTGCTGGATGCGCTCGAAGTAGCCCGGCTCGATGCCGGTCGGGTAATGGCCATTGAAGCAGGACGAATCGAAGTTGCGCAGCGCCGGGTTGCCCTCGCTCACTGCCGCTTCCATGTCTTCCAGGTCCTGGTAGATCAGCCAGTCACAGCCCAGGTGGGCTTCGATCTCTTCCACGGTACGGTTATGCGCGACCAGCTCTTCGGCCGCCGGCATGTCGATGCCGTAGATGTTCGGGTAACGCACCGGCGGTGCCGCACTGGCCAGGTAGACCTTGCGTGCGCCCGCATCACGGGCCATCTGCACGATCTGCTGGCTGGTGGTGCCACGCACGATCGAGTCGTCCACCAGCAGCACCACGCGGTTGCGGAACTCCAGGTGGATCGGGTTGAGTTTGCGGCGCACCGACTTCACCCGCTCACCCTGGCCCGGCATGATGAAGGTGCGGCCGATGTAGCGGTTCTTGATGAAGCCTTCGCGGTACTTCACCCCGAGCACGTTGGAGATCTCCAGCGCGGCATCGCGCGAGGTGTCCGGGATCGGGATGATGGTGTCGATGTCGTGGTCCGGGCGCAGGCGCAGGATCTTCTCGCCCAGCTTGATGCCCATGCGCATGCGCGCCTTGTGCACCGACACGTTGTCGATCATCGAATCGGGGCGTGCGAAATACACGTACTCGAAGATGCACGGGGTGTGTTCGGCCGGCTCGGCGCAGATTTCCGAGAACAACTCGCCGCGCGCGGTGATCACCAGTGCTTCGCCCGGCTGCACGTCGCGCACGCGCTGGAAGCCCAGCACGTCCAGCGCGGCCGACTCGGAGGCAACAATGTATTCGTCACCCTCGGCATGGCTGCGCTTGCCCAGCACCAGCGGGCGGATGCCATGCGGA
The DNA here is from genome assembly GCF_056861405.1 of Stenotrophomonas sp. 22DLJC03. NCBI lineage: Bacteria > Pseudomonadati > Pseudomonadota > Gammaproteobacteria > Lysobacterales > Lysobacteraceae > Stenotrophomonas > Stenotrophomonas sp. 22DLJC03. Next base: position 548,382 of record NZ_JBSPUG010000001.1, on the reverse strand, counting down.
TCGCGGAAGGCGACCAGGCCCAGGCCCAGCACCACGCTGACCACCGCATAACCGCCCTTGCAGCGACGGTGCACGCCGGCCACCGCGCGGATCGCGGCTTCCGGGCTGAGCTGGCGCTGCTGCTCCAGTTCGTAGGCGAACACGTTCAGCAGCACTTCGCTGTCCGAATCGGTGTTGACGTTGCGGCGGTCCTGCTCGAACACCTGCTGGCGCAGCGCCTCGGTGTTGATCAGGTTGCCGTTATGGGCCAGCGCGATGCCGTAGGGCGAATTCACATAGAACGGCTGTGCCTCGTCCATGCCTTCCGAGCCGGCGGTCGGGTAACGCACATGGGCGATGCCGACGCTGCCTTCCAGGGTGGACATCGTGCGTGCATCGAACACATCGCGGACCAGGCCCGTGGCCTTCTGCACCCGCAGGCGGCTGCCATTGACGGTGGCGATGCCCGCCGCATCCTGGCCGCGATGCTGGAGAACGGTCAAGCCGTCATACAACTGCCCGGCGACGTTCTGGTTGCCGACGATTCCGACGATGCCACACATGGTGCGAGGTCTCCGCTGGGCTGTGCCCAGTTACAAGGAAGGTGGCCGTACCTGGCCGCGGTGGTCGCCGCGCGCGCGGTCGACATTGGCCGGATCGCCCGGCTCGATACTGTCCGGCAGTGCTGGGGCGTCCGGACGCACTTCGGCCGGATCGTAGGAATCGCCCTGTTCCGCTTTCGCAGGCCGCAGCCATCCGCTGCCTGCCACTACCTGATTGAGGATGCCATTATCGCCTGCCGCGCCCGGCTTTCCCAACCCGGCGCCTGCGTTCTTGCCCAACTCCATCAATGCAGATGGGGACAGCGCGTCGGTCGGCAAGGCCTTGGGCAGCAGATCGGCCCCGGGAACCTCCCAGTGCGGCAGCTTGCTGTTCATCCAGGCCACGGTGGGGTTCAGCAGTGGGCGCACCGCCGAACGCTGCCAGGAGGGCTCGGCGGTCAGCGGAGTGAAACTGCCCAGCAGCAGCAGGATCGCGGCGATCAGGCCGCCACGGACAACGCCCAGCACGCCGCCCAGCAGGCGGTCCAGGCTGGTCAGCATGCTGCGATGGACCATGGCCTTGATGACCATGCCGATCACCGCGACCACGATCATCACGCCGATGCCGACGCCCAGGTAGCCACCGACGAAGTGCTCGCCGCCCGGTGCGGCCGGTGCGGCCCACCAGTGGGCCGCGTCATTGCCGAAGGCGAAGGCGGCCCACGCGGCCAACAGCCACGACAGGGTGCCGATGACGATGCCGACGAAGCCGCGCAGCATCCCCAGCAGGGCCGAGGCGGCGATCACGATCAGCAGCACCACGTCGATCATGGCGCCCCGCTCCTTCGGCGGCGCTGGCAACGGGGCTGCGCGTGGGTCATGGGTGCGGTCGCACCATGCCGGCCACGCCGACCTTGGCGGCGACCTGCGCCTTCAGCTGTTCGGCGTCGGCGCGGTTGGCCACCGGTCCGACGCGGACACGATGCAGGGTGCCCTTGTCGGTACGCACCTGCTCGACGAAGGCGCTGAAGCCAGCGGCGCGGACCTTGTCGCGCAGGGCATTGGCATCGTTGGCCTGGCCGAAAGCGCCCAGCTGCACCGCGAAGCCGACGCCACTGGCGGCCGGGGCTGCAGGCGTGGCCGGCGCCGTCGTCGGCTTGCTGGCCGCGGTTTCCGGCTTGGGCTCAGGCTTGGCTTCCGGCTTCGGTGCCGGCTTCGGCGGCTCCGGCTTGGCCACCGGGGTGGTGGTGGCAGTCGGCGTGCTCGGCGGCAGGCTTTCGCTGCGCACCGGATTGCCATTGGCCGAGGGTGCGGTGGCTGCCGCCGGGGTGCTCGCACTCGCCGGCGCAGGCGCCGGAGTGGCGGCAACTGCGGCGTTGCCGCCCGTCGCCGCATCCAGAGCAATAACCTCAGCCTTCACATCCGCACGGATCTTCACCGCCTGCAGCCGGGCCGCCTCGGCCTGGGCACGGTCGGCATACGGCCCGACCCGCACGCGCCATGCCTGGCGGCCGTTGATGGTGGCGCTCTCAGCGAAGCCCGGCAGCTGCGAACGCTTCAGGTAGGCAATCACCGCATCGGCGTCGGCCTTGCTGCCGTAGGCACCGAAGGTGACCGCGTAGTTGCCGGCGGCCACCGCAGGCGAGGTGTCCACGGTCGGCGGCGTGGCCGGTGCGGCAGCATCCGGCAGCGGCTTGGTCTGGCCGGTCTGCAGGCCGGTGGCACCGCCCGCCGGCGCAACCAGCGGCAGTTCGCGGGTTTCGAACTGGCCATCGGCTGGCGCATCCGGCGCGGCGATCGGCACATTGGCCACGCCACTGTCCGGGGCCGGCCCCTTGACCAGCATCGGCAGGAAAATCACGGCCAGCGCTACCAGCACGATGGCACCAATCAGACGCTGTTTCAGAGGCGTATCCACGTGAGGCAGGCAACTGTCCGGGGGTTGCGGTCGATTATACGGGTGCCGGACCGGACGGCGTCGGCGTTGGCTGAACGTGGATCAGGCCGGGTCCTGCAGCCACTGCAGGGCCGCGGCGGCGGTGTGGAACGAGCCGAACACCAGCACCCGGTCACCGCGCTTGGCCTGGGCCAGCACCTGCGCCAGCGCTTGTTCGACGCTGTCGGACAGCTGTGCGGCAGCGGCAGCGGTATCGGCCAGGCGCGCCTGCAGCTGCGCCGCGCTCTGCCCACGCGGGCCGTCCAGGCCGGCCAGGGTCCACTCGCCCACCACGTCCTGCAGTGCCTGCACCACGCCCAGCGCGTCCTTGTCCTGCAGCGCGGCGTACACCGCCAGGGTGCGCCCAGGTACCGCCTCGGCCTTCAGCGCGCGCGCCAGCTGGCCGGCGGCCTGCGGGTTGTGGCCCACGTCCACGCGGATCTGCACGCCGTCACGCTCGAACGCCTGCAGGCGGCCGGCGATGCGGGCGGCGGCCACGCCTTCGGCCCACGCGGCGCGCGGCACCGGCTTGTCCAGCGCACGCAGTGCAGCGATCGCAGCACCGGCATTGGCCAGCTGGATCGGCCCGGCCAGCGCCGGGGTCGGCAGCTCCAGACGGGTACCGACATCGCGCCAGCGCCAGCGCTGGGCATCGATCGGCTCGTAGAAGTAGTCGCTGCCGCCGCGGATCGCGTTGGCACCCACCAGGTAGGCACGCGCCAGCACGCTTGATGGCGGATCGGTCTCACCCACGATCACCGGCTTCCAGCCGCGGATGATGCCGGCCTTCTCGGTACCGATGGCTTCGCGGTCATCGCCCAGCCATTCGGCGTGATCGATGTCCACGGTGGTGATCACCGATACATCGGCGTCGACGATGTTGACCGCGTCCAGGCGGCCACCGAGGCCCACTTCCAGCACGGCCAGATCCAGCCCGGCGTCGGCGAACAGCCGCAGCGCAGCGAGCGTGCCGTACTCGAAATAGGTCAGCGTGGTGTCACCGCGCGCCGCTTCGACGGCATTGAACGCAGCAACCAGCGCCGCATCGTCGACATCCTGGCCATCGATGCGAACACGTTCGTTGTAGCGCAGCAGGTGCGGCGAGGTGTAGGCGCCGACCTTCCAGCCGGCAGCACGCGCGATGGACTCGATGAAGGCCACGGTGGACCCCTTGCCGTTGGTGCCACCGACCACGATGGTGCGCCCGGCCGGTGCACCCAGGCCCATCGCGGTGGCAACGGTGCGCACGCGCTCCAGTCCCATGTCGATGCTCGCCGGGTGCTGGCGTTCAATGTAATCCAGCCAATCGGCCAGGGTGGTCGGGGTGTTCGTCACGGCAGTGCTTCCAGCAGGTACAGGCGGTTCGGTGTGGCGGGTCAGAGTGCGCGGTGCTTGGCTTCGCCGAAGAACGGCGTGTGGTGGGCGCAGTCGTTCAGGCGCACCACTTCCAGGCTGTCCAGATCGGCGCCTTCGAGCAGGTTGAGCGTGGTCGGCGCCTGGCGGAAGGTCCACAGGCGGGAAATCGGCAGGCCCAGCACCTTGCACAGGATCACGCGGTTGACCGCGTCATGGGCAACCACCAGCAGCGTGTCGTGCTCGCCGAGACCTTCGGTGGCACGGGCCAGGCCACGCCAGCTGCGTTCCAGCACCAGGCGCAGCGATTCGCCGCCGGGCATCAGCACGGTATCGGGCTCCTCGCGCCAGGCCTGCAGGCGCGACGGGTCCTTCTCGTTGATCTCGCTGGCGAGCAGGCCTTCCCACTCACCGTGCGCGATTTCCTGCAGCTCCGGCTCGGTCAGCAGCATGTCGGCACGCGCGGCGCCCAGCGCCAGCTGCGCGGTGCGCTGGGCGCGCGACAGCGGCGAGGCCACCGCACGGGTGATGTCGACCGAAGCCAGGCGGGCACCGAGGGCCTGGGCCTGAGCTTCGCCGATCGGCGAAAGCGGAATATCGATCTGGCCCTGGTAGCGGCCTTCGGCGTTCCACGGCGTTTCACCGTGGCGGGCAAGCAGGATGCGCATGCGTGCAAGGGGTCCTGGGGGGAGGAGGTTTCCGCGTTTCGTTCACATCCTGTGAAGTCCACGGAACAGGGATGATACCTGTTCGGCGGACCCGGCCGGGCCGGGCATGAAAAAACCCCGCGACGTAGGTCGCGGGGTTTCGGAAACTCCGGCTATCTGGTCGAGGTTGCCAGCCAGCGGCCGGCACTACCGCAACCGGTTCATTTCGCCAGGTTCAGTTCCTTCAGCAGCTGCGGCGCCGGCGCCACTTCCTGCATGATCCACTGCATGTAGCGGCTGTCCACGGCGATCATGCGGGTCATCACCGGGTCGAACACCCAGTTGGAGCTGACCGATTCCCAGTTGCCGTCGAAGGCCAGGCCCACCAGCTTGCCGTTGGCATCCAGCACCGGCGAACCCGAGTTGCCGCCGGTAATGTCCAGGTTGGACAGGAAGTTCACCGGCACCGAACCAATGCGCTTGTCTTCCAGGCCGCCGTAACGCTTGGCCTTGACCGCATCGAGCAGCGCCTTCGGCGAATCGAACGGATCTTCACCGGTTTCCTTCGCCGCCACGCCTTCCAGGGTGGTGAACGGGGTGTACTTCACGCCGTCCTTGCCGTACCCCATGACGTTGCCGAAGGTGATGCGCAGCGACAGGTTGGCATCCGGATAGACGAACTCGCCCTGGCTCTTCTTGTAATCGGCCACCGCCTGCAGGTACAGCGGACGTGCGGTCAGCGATTCGCCTTCGCGGATCTTCTTCTGCTCTTCCTGCTTCAGCAGCGCCGGCATGACCGCAACGGCGTACTGGATGGCCGGATCGTTGCTGGCTTCGAACGCAGCGCGGTCGGCCTTGAACCACTTCAGGCGGTTGTCCAGGCTGCCCAGCTCGGTGCCGCCCAGCTTGTTCACCAGCGACTTGACCGCAGCAGCATCGCTGCCGGCCAGCCACTTGTTCAGCACTTCATTGTCGCGCTGCGCGGCCGGCAGAGCCACGTACTGGTCGAGCCAGTAGGTCTGCAGCTGCTGGTCCATCTTCGCCACGTAGCGGCGATCCATCTGCTTCAGGCCGCCTTCGATGGTGGTCAGGTCGCGTTCCTGGTAACCAGCTTCGCGTTCGGCATCCGGCTTGCTGCGCTCGATCGACAGGCGGTACAGGGTGATCGCCGCGCCGACGGCCGAGGTGTTATTGAACTGACCGACGAACAGGTCGCGTTCGCGGGTGGACTTGCTGGTATCCAGATGCTTGAGCAGCTGCGCGTGTGCGGCCAGGGCCGGCTTGCCGGCAGCACCCTGCTTCTTCAGCCAGGCCAGCACGGCGGCTTCTTCAGCCTGCTTCTGGCCCGCGGCGTCGATGCGCTTGAAGCCTTCCAGCTGGCCCAGGTAGTTCTTGGCCACGTTGTTCATGCTGGCGGCAGTGGCGGCGTACTTCACCTTGACGTCGGCGTCGGCCTTGCCGGCGTCGGCGATCATCTTCAGCACTGCGTTGTAGTGCTTGGCGATGGTCGGGTAGGTGAAGCTGGCGGTTTCGTTGAACTCGCCGGCCAGTGCGTAGCGGTTGGTGCGGCCCGGGTAGCCGGCCACCATCACGAAGTCGTCGGCACCCAGCGGCTGGTCGGCGAACTTCAGGAAGTGCTTGGGCTGGTACGGCACGTTGTCGGCGGCGAAGGCGGCCGGCTTGCCATCCTTGCCTACATAGGCGCGGTAGAACGAGAAATCACCGGTGTGGCGCGGCCACATCCAGTTGTCGACGTCGCCACCGAACTTGCCGACGCTGCCCGGGGGCGCGTAGACCAGGCGCACGTCCTTGATTTCCATGTTGCGGAACAGGCGGTAGGTGTTGCCACCGGAGAAACTGTACAGGCGGCAGCGGAAGCCGGCGTCGGCTTCACAGGCGGCGACCTGTGCCTTGTCGAAGGCGTCCAACGCGCGGCTGCGGGCCAGCGGGTCGTTGCCGGCGGCAGCGATGGCGGCCTTGGCCTGGGTGGTGACGTCGGTAATCTGGTCGAGCACGAACACGCGGGCGTTCGGGCCGGCGCTCAGTTCATCCTTCAGGGTCGGCGCGTTGAAGCCGTCCTTGATCAGGTTCTTCTGCGCAGTCGAATTCAGCTGGATGGCGCCATAAGCGCAGTGGTGGTTGGTGACCACCAGGCCCTGCGGCGAGACGAAGCTGGCGGTGCAGCCGCCGAGGGCGACGACGGCGCCCATCGGGTCGCCGGTCAGGTTGGACAGCTGTTCCGGGGACAGCTTCAGGCCGGCCTTCTGCAGCGGGCCGGCGATTTCCGGCAGCTGCTGCGGCACCCACATGCCTTCAGCGGCATGGGCGACCTGGGCCAGCCCGAGGCTGGCGACGATGGAGAATGCAAGCAGGTTCGAGCGCATGGAGCGGCCCCTGGTAGTGGAACCTTCGATTGTAGCCCGCCGCCCTGCCCCGCCCCGAACCCCGGAAGTCATGGACCTGGCTCACCGATGCCCCGGTAGCAGCCAACCTTGGTTGGCACCCGCGCATCTAGCGGGCATGGCCCGGCGAGCACAGCGGCCACGTTCGAAACGCCCGCCAGCACACGCCTTTCGTTCCGCCACTGCACCCGCAGCGCAACATGGGAATTCCGCGCGGGCCTCTATAATCCGCGTTTTCCCCCTGATGAGTTCCACCCCGATGGCGCAGCAAACGATGAAGGCCCTGGTCAAGCGCGAAGCAGCCAAGGGCATCTGGATGGAAGAGGTTCCGGTGCCGACTCCGGGCCCCAACCAGGTCCTGATCAAGCTGGAAAAGACCGCGATCTGCGGTACCGACCTGCACATCTACCTGTGGGACGAATGGAGCCAGCGCACGATCAAGCCGGGCCTGACCATCGGCCATGAGTTCGTCGGCCGCATCGCCGAGATCGGCCCGGGCGTGACCGGCTACGAGATCGGCCAGCGCGTCTCGGCCGAAGGCCACATCGTCTGCGGCCATTGCCGCAACTGCCGTGGCGGCCGCCCGCACCTGTGCCCGAACACCGTCGGCATCGGCGTCAACGTCAACGGCGCGTTCGCCGAATACATGGTGATGCCGGCCAGCAACCTGTGGCCGATCCCGGACCAGATTCCGTCCGAGCTGGCCGCGTTCTTCGATCCGTACGGCAACGCCGCGCACTGCGCGCTGGAGTTCAACGTGATCGGTGAAGACGTGCTGATCACTGGCGCTGGCCCGATTGGCATCATCGCCGCAGGCATCTGCAAGCACATCGGCGCACGCAACGTGGTGGTCACCGACGTCAACGATTTCCGCCTGAAGCTGGCCGCCGACATGGGCGCCACCCGCGTGGTCAACGTCGCCAACACCTCGTTGAAGGACGTGATGAAGGAACTGCACATGGAGGGCTTCGACGTGGGCCTGGAAATGAGCGGCAACCCGCGTGCGTTCAACGACATGCTCGACTGCATGTACCACGGCGGCAAGATCGCCATGCTCGGCATCATGCCCAAGGGCGCCGGTTGCGACTGGGACAAGATCATCTTCAAGGGCCTGACCGTGCAGGGCATCTACGGCCGCAAGATGTACGAGACCTGGTACAAGATGACCCAGCTGGTGCTGTCCGGCTTCCCGCTCGGCAAGGTGATGACCCACCAGCTGCCGATCGACGACTTCCAGAAGGGCTTCGACCTGATGGAAGAAGGCAAGGCCGGCAAGGTTGTTTTGAGCTGGAATTGACCCTTCGCCGCGCGCGATGAGTGGGTGCCGAGCTTGCTCGGCACACCTCGAAATTGAAAAAGGCGCCCGATGGGCGCCTTTTTCGTAAAGCTTGCCAGGCAAGCCTGGCACCTACCGTAACGCCTGCGGCGTTACTTACCGATGGCCACGCTCAGCATCACGCGGCTGTGGGCCAGCTTGCCGGAGTTGTCGCGGCCGTTGCCGTCGGTGCCGTAGTAGCCCAGGCCGACCTTGGCCATCCCGAACTGGCGCTCAACGCCGACATTCCAGTCGGTGTAATCCTTGGCGATGCCGTCTTCAAACGTGCTGCGGCCGACATTGGCATTCAGGGTGAAGTCCTTCGGCAGGCCCCAGCTGCCACCCAGGCCGAAGTACCAGCCATCGGTGCTGCTGTTCCATACATCGTTGGTGTAGGCCACCGTCAGCTTGTAGGTGTCATCCAGCGTGGTGGTGGTGATCAGCTCGTTGTAGTTCTGGTGGCTGGACTTCAGGTAGGTGTAGCGGTTCAGCAGCACGTCGAAGTTGACGCGCTCGGTGACATCCACGCCGTAGCCGATCAGGTAGTCGACCTCGGTCTTCGGATCACCTGCACCGAAGTCCACGCCCGAGCCCCAGACGCCGGCATACAGGCCGACCGGGCTGGTGTAGGTGAAGCCAGCCTGCAGGGTCGGATCCTCATCGGTCTGCGACACACCACGGAACAGGTAATCGGAAACAGCGGTGACGTTCCAGCTGTACGGCGATTCGTTTTCCTGGGCGCTGGCGGCGAACGGGGCGGCCAGGGTCAGGGCAGCGGCAATGGCGAGGCAGGCACGGGCGTGCGTCATGAGCGTCTCCGGTGGGGGCGGTGGCGTGGAAGGCAGGAGCGGGCGTAGCGGCCGGAGCCCGACAGCTCCGGTTCACGAATTCTTAACCAGTTTGCTATTGCGATGCAACATGTGCCGGCCGTGGCGATGCCCCACCAAGGCCGGTTGGCGAGCGGCGATGCCCGGTAGAATCAGTGGTTTCCCCGTTCAGAGCCGTGCCCACGCCATGACCGACGCCTCCTCCGCCCTGACCCGCCACTATGCCGAGGAACTGGACGCCATCCGCGCCCAGGGCCTGTTCAAGTCCGAGCGGATCATCACCAGCCCGCAGTCGGCCGAGATCACCCTCGACGACGGCCGCACGGTGCTGAACTTCTGCGCCAACAACTACCTGGGCCTGGCCGATCATCCGGACCTGATCCAGGCGGCCAAGGACGCACTGGACAGCCATGGCTTCGGCATGGCCTCGGTACGTTTCATCTGCGGCACCCAGGACCTGCACAAGCAGCTGGAAAAGCAGATCGCCGAGTTCTTCGGCAAGCAGGACACCATCCTGTACGCGGCCTGCTTCGATGCCAACGGCGGCCTGTTCGAGCCGCTGCTCGGCGAGAACGACGCGATCATTTCCGACGCGCTGAACCATGCCTCGATCATCGACGGCGTGCGTCTGTGCAAGGCCAAGCGCTTCCGCTACGCCAATTGCGACATGGCCGACCTGGAAGCGCAGCTGCAGGCTGCGGATGCCGCCGGCTGCAAGACCAAGCTGATCACCACCGACGGCGTGTTCTCGATGGACGGCTTCATCGCCCCGCTGGACGAGATCACCGCACTGGCGAAGAAGTACAACGCGCTGGTGCACATCGATGAGTGCCACGCCACTGGCTTCCTCGGCGCCACCGGCCGTGGCTCGGCCGAAGTGAAGGGCGTGCTGGAGAAGATCGACATCATCACCGGCACCCTGGGCAAGGCCATGGGTGGTGCGCTGGGTGGCTTCACCTGCGCCAGCGCCGAGGTGATCGAACTGCTGCGCCAGCGCTCGCGTCCTTACCTGTTCTCCAACTCGCTGCCGCCGCACGTGGTTGCTGCCGGCATCAAGGCATTCGAGATGCTGGCCGCCGCCGATGACCTGCGCGGCGCCCTGGCCAAGAACACCGCTTACTTCCGCGAAAAGATGACCGCCGCCGGATTCGACGTGAAGCCGGGCGTGCACCCGATCAGCCCGGTGATGCTGTACGACGCACCGCTTGCACAGAAGTTCGCCGAGCGCCTGCTTGAGGAAGGCATCTATGCGATCGGCTTCTTCTTCCCGGTGGTGCCCAAGGGCCAGGCCCGCATCCGTACCCAGATCAGCGCCGCGCATACGCGTGCCCACCTGGATCGCGCCATCGATGCGTTCACCCGCATCGGCGTCGAGCTGGGCGTGATCAAGGGTTGATCATGGCCGGGGTCGGATCCCTTTCCCGCGGAAAGGGCTCTGACCCCATCGGTCAAGGCGTGTCGACCAAGGTCGACACCCACAGGCGTCATTTCTTTTTCTTCTTGCCCTTCGGCTCGTCCTTGCTGGCCACCACCACCGGCTTGGCAGCGGCATCCTGGCCGTTGCCCTTGGCAACGCGGATGCCGTTGGCCTTCATCCAGGCATCGAATTCGTCGGCAGTCATCTTCTTGTCGCCGTTGCTCATCAGGAAGCGGTAGCTGCCGCGACCGTCCAGTTCCGGGGTCTTCACTTCCACCACCGGGGTTTCGGCAGGCGTTTCCGCCTTGGCCACTTTCTTGTGGCCGCCACAGGCCGTGAGCAGCACCATCGGCAGCAGCAGGCCTGCGCAGCGCAGGGTTTGGTTGAGGGTCGGGTGGTACATGGTGGGCAGGCTCCGTTCGGGAAATTCAACAACCAGGCGCCCCCTACGCCTGGAACGGTGACCGGCAGTTGCCGGCCGCAGGCGATGATCAGCCTGTTGCAGCGGCCCCCAGCCGCTGCTGGTCGCTGACCTCAAGCACCCGCCACCGGCCCTTGCCGAGATCGCCGAGCGTGAGCTCTCCGATCGCAACCCGGACCAGGCGCAGCACCTGCAGGTCGAAGGCCGCCAACAGGCGACGGATATGGCGGTTGCGACCCTCGTCGAGGACCACCTCCAGCCACGCGGTCTTGTCACCGCTGCGCAGCACGCGCACGGCCAGGGCGACCAGGAACTCGCCCTCGTCTTCGACACCGGCGCGCAACGCGGCCAGGGTGTCCTGGTCGGGCAGGCGGTCCACCTGCACGTGATAGGTCTTCTGCGGCCCGGTCTCCGGATCGGTCAGATGCGCCGCCCACTGCGGATCATTGCTGAACAACAGCAGGCCTTCACTGGCCTTGTCGAGGCGCCCGACCGGTGCGATCCACGGCAGGCCGGCACCATCGAAACAACGGTAGACCGTGTCACGTCCACGCTCGTCCTGTGCGGTAGTGACCACGCCCCGTGGCTTGTTGAGCATCAGGTACAGGCGCTGCGGCGCAGCCATCGGCTGGCCGTCGACCTCGATCAGCGGTGCCGGGCTGGCAATTGGAAATTCAGGATCACGGACGATGCGGCCAGAGACGCGTACCCGCCCTTCGGCGATCCAGCGCGCGGCCTCGCTGCGCGAGCACACGCCGGCCTTGGACAGCACGCGCGCCAGGCCATGGCGCACACCACTGGAGGCGTTCGGGTTCGCACGCCCACGCGGGGCGTGGGAGCGGGCGGCGGGGGCGGCAGGTGGGCGGCGCGTGCGCAAGCCTCTGCTCCCCGCGTCGCTTACTTCTTGTCGACCGGCTTGGTCTCAGCCGGTACTTCGGCTGCGGCCGGGGTGGCTGCCGGGGTCGCTGCCGGAGCCGGACGCGCCTTGACCACGCGCACACCACGCGCCTTCATCCAGGCGTCGAACTCCTCGGCGGTCATGCGCTTGCCGTTCTGGCTCATGTCGAAGCGCCACGGCGTATTGTCGAACTCGGTCTGCGGCTTGTAGGCGGCCGGATCGTTCGGCTTCACCGCTGGTGCACTCGGAATGGCCTTGGCGATGTTCTGGCAACCATCAATGCGCAGACGCTGCAGCACCTGGTCCAGCGACTGCGACGGATCGTAGTTGCCGCTCAGCACGCCGGCCGGCATGCCCAGCTGGTTGCCACGGATGTACAGCTCGTCAGCCACCGGTGCGATGGTCGTGGCCGGCAACGGCAGCGGCGAGGCGCTGGTGTTGACCGAGCAATCGACCGCAGCGTGGGCGGCGGGAACCAGGGCCAGCGCCAGGACGGCGGCCGATGCAGAGCGCAGCATGAAGGGCATCCAGGAAAGGAAGTGACGCGGCGAGTTTAGCAATGCCGCGACAGCTTTCAAGCGCCACTTTCAATGAATACGGCAACTCATTGGTTCTAGAAGAAAATTACCGACGAACGGTTGGCCGTCAGCGGGCGACTCCGGGGGGGCCGGACAGTCCAGGCCGCAGAAACAACAAGACCCGGCCGAAGCCGGGTCCTGCTGTGTCCTACTGGCAGAGCGTCAGAACTTAGTTCTGGACGTTCAGCTCGGTACGACGGTTCTTGGCGCGACCTTCCGGGTTGTCCGAACCATCCGGGTTGGTGTTCGGGGCAATCGGACGGCTCTCGCCGTAGCCGATCGGGCCGACCAGGCGACCGGCGTCAACGCCGTTCTTGGTCAGGTAGTTGTACACGGCGGTAGCACGACGCTCCGACAGCTTCTGGTTGTAAGCGTCGGTACCCTTCGAGTCGGTGTGACCGGCGACTTCAACGCGCAGATCCGGGTAACGCTTCAGGATCTCGGTGGCTTCGCTCAGGATCGCCACGGCGTCCGGACGCAGGTTCGACTTGTCGAAGTCGAAGTTGACGCCCTTCAGGTCGATGGAGACCGGCACCGGGCAACCGTCCGGACCGATGGTCTGACCCGGCTGCGAGTTCGGGCACTTGTCGTCGCAGTTGTTGACGCCGTCACCGTCGTCATCCAGGTCGGCGCAGCTCGGGGCAACCGGAGCCGGAGCCGGCACAGCTGCCACCGGGGCCGGGCCCAGCGGGATCACGACGCCGACCGAAGCCAGCACGTCACCGAACCAGTCTTCCTTCGGAGCGGCAACGCTCTGGTCGTCGAAGTCAGCGCGGTAGGCCACTTCGGCGCGGACAGCAACGCGCTTCTCGAAGGTGGTCTGCAGGCCGACGCCCAGCTTGGCGGCAACGTTGCCGTCCTTACGCTGGCGCGGACCATTGGCATTCAGCGCCGGGTACTCTTCTTCCGACTTCTGGTAGCCCAGGCCACCGACGATGTACGGGTTCCAGCCGCGGCCTTCCTTGATGAAGTGGCGACGCAGGTCCAGCGAGACGCCGTACTGCGACCAGTTCAGGTCCTTGTTCGAATCGAAGTTCGGGTTCTGATAGTTCAGCTCACCGTCCAGCGACCAGTTCGGGCTGATGAACTTGCCCAGGCCCAGGGTCACGAACGGAGCGTCATTGGTCAGACGGTCGCTGTCCTGGAAGTTGAAGCCGGCCGAACCGGTCAGGTACCAGCGGTCATCGAACTCCTGCGCGGAAGCAGCCTGGGCGAAAGCCAGACCGCCCAGCAGCGCGGCAGTAAGGATCTTCTTGTTCATTGAGTACAGCTCCTATTTCGGGGGTATGAAACCGGTAGAGGCATGGGCCAGCACTACTGCGTCGAAGCTCGACAGCCGATTCAGCACGCCACCGCCGCGAACATTATGCTCAGGCGGGTGAAGGTCATGTTAACAGTCCCGTAACATGTGAAGTGTTGTGCCCGACCCTCCACCGGTCCGACGTTGAAACCCTATACAGGATGATGAAAATCCGCAAGACCCTCACGCTGCAAGGGTTTGACGGGGTTTAAGTGCGAAAAGCGACATTCTTCGCCACACACTGCATCACGCGATTCAGCGCGTTTGCGGAAAGGTGAGGAACCTTATGATGCAGATACGAACCCAGCCGGAGCCGAGATGAAAGCCGTCGCCCTGAGTCGTGAATCCGCCCCCGCCCTGCACGATATTCATCTGCCTCCACCGCTGCCTCCGGGCGGCCGCGACCTGTTGGTGCGGGTCGAGGCGGTCTCGGTCAACCCCGTCGACAGCAAGCAGCGCGCCGCCACCGATCCGGCCACGCTCGATGCCCCCCGCGTCCTCGGCTGGGACGCCGCCGGCGTGGTCGAGGCGATCGGCGACGAGGCCAGCCTGTTCGCCTCCGGTGACGAGGTCTACTACGCCGGTGATGTCACCCGCCCCGGCTGCAACGCGCGGTACCAGCTGGTGGATGAGCGCCTGGTCGCACGCAAGCCGACCACCCTCGACTTCGCCGAGGCCGCCGCATTGCCACTGACCACCCTCACCGCATGGGAACTGCTGTTCGAGCGGATGCCCCTGCGGCTGGATGACCGTCGCCAATCCGGCCAGCACCTGCTGGTGATCGGCGGCGCAGGTGGCGTCGGCTCGATGGCGATCCAGCTGGCCCGTCACGCAGGCTTCGAGGTGATCGCCACCGCATCCCGCGACGCCTCGATCGACTGGTGCCGGCGAATGGGTGCCCAGCACGTGATCGACCACCGGCAACCGCTGCTGCCACAACTGCAGGCGCTGGGAATCGATGCGGTGCAGGTCGCACTCAACCTGGCCGACACTGATCACTATTGGGACGAACTGGGCCTGCTGCTGGCGCCGCAGGGACATGTCGGCCTCATCGTCGAACCGCGCGGCCCGCTGCGTATCGGCGATCCCTACAAAGCCAAGTGCATCGGCATCCACTGGGAATTCATGTTCGCGCGCTCGCGCTTCGCCACGGCCGACCGCATCGAGCAGCACCGCATCCTCAGTCGCGCAGCCAGCATGATCGATGCCGGCCAGCTGCGTGGCACGCTCAGTGAGACGCTGGGCACGATCAATGCGGCGAATCTGGACATCGCGCATCAGCGCCTGGCCAGCGGACGCACGCTCGGCAAGCTGGCACTGGTGGGCTGGGGCGAGTGAGCGGTCGGGTAGGAACGCGTCCACACTCGGCTTGGCTCGAATGCTGATGTAGAGCCGAGCCCATGCTCGGCTGTGCGGCCCGCCTGTGGCGGTGGATTGGCCTGCATCTGTATCTATTGAATCAACGGAATCGGGATTACGGTGGAAACAGATTCCCCTCCCCCCGAGACCGCCATGCCCACCGCTCTGCCCCTGCGCCTGCTGCAACTGATCATCGGCCTGTTCCTGTACGGCTTCGGTGCCTCGCTGATGATCCGCGCCGCCATCGGCGTGGCGCCCTGGGATGTACTGTCGCAGGGCATCGCCGCGCAGACGCCGCTGTCCTTCGGCCTGGCCACCAACGTGATCGGCGCACTGGTGCTGCTGCTGTGGTGGCCGCTGCGGCAGAAGCCGGGCGTGGGAACCGTGCTCAACGTAATGCTGATCGGTCCCTCGGCCCAGTTCGGGCTGTGGCTGCTGCCGCCAGCAGTCGGCCTCGGCTGGCAGCTCGCGATGTTCTGCGCCGGCATGCTGCTGGTCGCGCTGGCCACCGGCCTGTACATCGGTGCCAAGCTCGGCCCGGGCCCGCGCGATGGCCTGATGACCGGCCTGCACGCCCGCACTGGCTGGCCGATCTGGAAGGTGCGCAGCCTGATCGAGGGCAGCGTGCTGCTGCTGGGCTGGTGGCTGGGCGGCAATGTCGGCCTGGGTACGCTGGCCTTCGCCCTGCTGATCGGCCCGCTGTGCGGGGTGACGCTGGGCTGGTTCGGGATTGGTCGTCCCGCGGTAGTGCCGGCCGCTGGCCGGCAGCCGCAGTCCCCCTGAGCTACCCCGAATGCCGGCCAGCGGCCGGCACTACCCAAAGGCCGGCCCTTGCCCCGGCCGCCGTTTCGCGGCACCCTTCGCGCTTCCGTACGCAAGCGTATCGACCATGTCGCCAGCCAACGAAAGCGCCTATCCCCACCTGTTCGCCCCGCTGGACCTGGGCTTCACCCAGCTGCGCAACCGCGTATTGATGGGCTCGATGCACACCGGCCTGGAAGATCGCGCCCGCGACTTCCCGCGGCTGGCGGCCTACTTCGCCGAGCGCGCCGAGGGCGGTGTCGGCCTGATCGTCACTGGTGGCTTCGCCCCGAACGTGGTCGGCTGGCTGAAGCCATTCGGCGGCAAGCTCTCCTGGCCCTGGGAAGTGCGGCCGCACCGCCAGCTGACCGCCGCCGCGCACCAGCACGGCGCGAAGATCTGCCTGCAGCTGCTGCATGCCGGCCGCTATGCCTACCACCCGCTGTCGGTGGCGCCGTCGAAGCTGAAGGCGCCGATCAACCCGTTCACCCCGCGCGCGCTGTCGGCCGGTGGTGTCGAACGCCATATCGCCGACTACGCACGCAGCGCGAAGCTGGCCCGCGAGGCCGGCTATGACGGCGTCGAAGTGATGGGCTCGGAGGGTTACCTCATCAACGAGTTCATCGCACCGCGTACCAACAAGCGCGCTGATCAATGGGGCGGCGACGCACGCCAGCGCATGCGCTTCGCAGTGGAAATCGTGCGCCGCATCCGCGAAGCCTGCGGCCCGGACTTCATCATCATCTACCGCCTGTCGCTGGTCGACCTGGTGGAAGACGGCAGCAACTGGGACGAGATCGTGCAGCAGGCGCAGGCCATCGAGGCTGCCGGTGCGACCATCATCAACTCCGGCATCGGCTGGCACGAAGCGCGCATTCCGACCATCGCCACCTCGGTACCGCGCGCGGCCTTCGCCGGGGTTACCGCCAAGCTCAAGCCGCACGTAAAGCTGCCGCTGGTGGCGACCAACCGCATCAACATGCCCGACGTGGCCGAGCGCATCCTGGCCGGCGGCGGCGCCGACATGGTGTCGCTGGCGCGGCCGCTGCTGGCCGACCCGCAGTGGCCGAACAAGGCGCGTGCCGGCCGTGCCGAGGCGATCAACACCTGCATCGCCTGCAACCAGGCCTGCCTGGACCATGTGTTCGAGAACAAGCTGGCCAGCTGCCTGGTCAATCCGCGTGCCGCACACGAGACCGAGCTGGTCTACCACCCCACTGCCGCGCCGAAGAAGATCGCCGTGGTCGGCGCCGGCCCGGCCGGCCTGGCCTGCGCCACCGTCGCTGCCCAGCGCGGCCACCAGGTGACCCTGTTCGATGCCAACGACGAGATCGGCGGCCAGTTCAACGTGGCCAAGCGCATCCCGGGCAAGGAAGAATTCCACGAGACCCTGCGCTATTTCCGCCACACGCTGGGCGAGACTGGCGTGCAGCTGCGCCTCGGCACCCGCGCCGATGCCGCCAATCTGGCCGGCTTCGACGAGGTGGTGCTGGCCACGGGAATCACCCCGCGCAGGGTCGACTTCCCCGGTGCCGACCACGCCAAGGTGGTGAACTACCTGGACGTGCTGCTGGGCCGTGTCGAAGTCGGCGCCAATGCGGCGATCATCGGCGCCGGCGGCATCGGCTTCGACGTCGGCGAGTTCCTCAGCCATTCGGGCGAGTCGCCGTCGCTGGACCCGCAGCGCTGGATGGCCGAATGGGGCGTGGACGCCACCTTCGAGGCCCGCGGCTCGCTGGCGCGGCCGCAGGCCGAGGCGTCGCCGCGCCGGTTGTGGCTGCTGCAGCGCAGCCCGGGCAAGCCCGGCGCGCGGTTGGGCAAGACCACCGGCTGGATCCACCGGGCCACACTGAAGGCCAAGGGCGTACGCATGCTCGGCGGCGTCGAGTACCTGGGCGTGGACGACGAAGGCCTGCGCATCCGCGTTGAAGGCAGCGAACAACTGCTGCCGGTCGATCACGTGGTGATCTGCGCCGGCCAGGAACCGAACCGCACGCTGCAGGCCGAACTGCAGGCCGCCGGCATCAACGCACAGTTGATCGGCGGCGCCGATGTGGCCGCCGAACTGGATGCGAAGCGGGCGATCGACCAGGGCAGCCGGGTCGCCGCTGCGCTTTGATGAGAACCTGAATGGGGGGCGGAATGTGATTTCCGTCACCCCTGCCGAACCTGAATGTCAAGCCGGGCGATTCACGATGCGTTCGGCTATCCCCCCCTACCTTGCGCCATCTTTCCGCTCACCAGCCAGTTTCCGGTGAGCCGGCGCGGCCCCCTCGATCGGTACTGATCGTTCTTTTGGGGCTGCCCACGGGGCGGCCCCGATGGCCGCCTCCCCATGACGCCAAGTCGTACCCCGCCTCCTGTCGCGCCCGCGGCCGGAACCGGAGCGTGCGGCCCATACGGAGCAAGGAGTTATATGAAACTGGCCTGGATTCTCTGGCTGTCGCAGTTGTTGCCCCAGCCGGCCGCTGATTCATTGTGTTTGAGCACCACCGTGTACCTGGAAGCCCGCGACCAGACCCTGCGTGGCCAACAGGCCGTGGCCGAGGTTGCCCTGCGCCGCCTCGACAGCGGCCTGTGGGGTGACTCGATGTGCCAGGTGGTGACCGCGCGCAAGCAGTTCGCACCGACCATCGTCTCCCCCGGCACCCAGCTGGGGAACGACGCGGCCTGGAGCGAGGCGATGAACGTGGCCTTCGACGCCGAGCGCAACTGGGCGCTGCCGGCCGGCGAGCGCCGCGAGATCGTGCCCGGTGCCAGTCACTTCGCCGCGCTGGCCATCGCCAGCCCGAACTGGCGCAACGCCTACCAGGTGGCCACCATCGGCGATCACACCTTCTATAAGGTGCAGAACCTCAAGCCACGGCAGTCGTAACGATCCGTGCTGGCGGCAGCGTTGCCGCCCGCCGCCAGGCTCTGGGATAGTGGGTGCTTCCCGCACGCATCACCTGGAGTTCCCATGAAGCTGTACAGCAAGCCCGGTGCCTGTTCCACCGCCGACCACATCGCCCTGCAATGGACCGGCCAGCCGTTCGAGGTTGAACTGCTGAACAAGGACACCCTGAAGGGTCCGGAATTCCTCAAGATCAATCCGGCCGGCGCGGTACCCGCGCTGGTCGATGGCGACTTCGTGCTGCTGCAGAACGCGGCAATCATGGGCTACATCGCTGACAGCTTCCCGCAGGCCGGCCTCGGCGGCGACGGTAGTCCGCGCCAGCGCGCCGAGGCCACCCGCTGGCTCGCCTTCG
Organism: Stenotrophomonas sp. 22DLJC03; assembly: GCF_056861405.1. Classification (NCBI taxonomy): domain Bacteria; kingdom Pseudomonadati; phylum Pseudomonadota; class Gammaproteobacteria; order Lysobacterales; family Lysobacteraceae; genus Stenotrophomonas; species Stenotrophomonas sp. 22DLJC03. The sequence goes on along the minus strand of NZ_JBSPUG010000001.1, from coordinate 529,359 downwards.
TCAACTCCGATGTGCATCCGGCGTTCTCGCCGCTGTTCGCGCCGGGCAAGTTCATTGCCGACGAAAGCCAGTTCGATGCGATCCGCGCCGCCGCGCACAAGCGCCTGCGCGGCCTGTTCGAGACCGCCGACAAGCAGCTGGCCGACAAGCCTTGGCTCGCCGGCTTCCGCAGCTTCGCCGATCCGTACTTCTACATCACCCTGCGCTGGGCCGCCGGCACCAAGGTCGACCTGTCCGGCCTGGACAACCTGGCCGCCTACAAGGCGCGCATGGACGCCGATGCCGGCGTGCAGGCCGTGCTGAAGGCCGAAGGCCTGGCCTGACCCTGGTCAGGGGTCAGAGCCGTTCGCGTGGCGAGCGGATCCGGCCTCAGAGGCCCCGAGGCGGGGTCGGAACCGTCTGCGCAGCAGGCGGCTCTGACCCATCGGCTCCATCGACCCGATCAGCCGATCTGGCGGATCACTTCGCCCTTGGCATCGCGCAGGTAGGTCGGCACCACTTCGATGCGCAGCGCCGCCGCCACCGGGTAGATACCGCGCTCGGCACGCACGCCCGCCAGCGCCTGCAGTCCCGGCTCGTCCAGTGCCCAGCGCGCGCTGTCGGCGGACACGTCGCCGACGTCACTGCGCCCGGCCGGAATGAATTCCCACTGCCGCTCGCGGCTGACCAGTTCCAGCGATTTGCCATGGCGCAGGCGCAGCGGCAGCAGCTCGCACACGCTGGCGACCTGGCCGGCCCCCAGCACCAGGGTAGTGATGCCCGCCTCCTGCCGCCAATCCAGTGTCTCGATGAACAACATGCCGGTACTGGAGCCCTCGCGCTCGCTGCCGGCCCTCACCTGCTGCGCCAACCCCGCATCGTCCAGCAGGTTGCCGCGGTGCAGGTCGCTGATCCACAGCGGCATCGCCGGCTGCAGCACCTGCAGCACACCGCGCGTCGACCAGCGTTTGACCGCCTCCATTTCTTCGTCGGTCAACCCGACCAGCTGCAGGAACTGCAGATGACCGTTGGCGGTATCACGCGCGGGAAGCTGCGGGTCGGCGATGAAGGCGAGGTGGCACAACCGCGTGTCGGTCTCCAGCGCAATCGGACCATTGGCATTGAGGTGGTGACCGTCCTCGAACACATTGCCGCTGCCGAACACATAGCGCGCCAGGTTCTGCAGCAGGTTCATCGGCCACACCGGCGGCTCACTGCCAGTGGTCTCGCCGGTGCTCGCAGCCAGGCGGAACGTCAGTTCGAAGCCATAACCGCTGTTGGCGGCATCGCTGCTCTCCTTGGCGTACAGCTCGGAGAATCCATAGGTGATGTAGTGCCAGTGCGGGACCGGCGCATCCGCCCAGTACACGCTGATGCCATCGAGGGGATCCTGGCCACCCAGCGTGTAGGGCAATGCAGTGCCGTAATGGCGCGGTTCCTGGCCGGCATGCAACGGCGCAAGCGCGGCGTTGATCGCGTCCCAGCCTGGGGTGTCGGTGTCGTCGTGGTCGTCCTGCACGGGAGACTCCTTGTGGGAAGTGAACCGGTCACTTTACGCGGTGGCTCAGGCCTGCACGACCTCGCCACCGTCATTCACCACGGCCGCCCGGGTTTCCTGCCACCAGCGCTGGGCCAGCGCCGGGCTGCGCGCCTTGCCCACCGCCGCCAGCAGTTCCGGGCACAGGCGCTCCAGCGCCAGCGCATCGGTGCAGCGTTCTATCTTCAACTGCATGAAGTAGCCCTTCAGGCCCAGGTGGCGGCGCACGGCCTCGCTCATCGCGTCGTACAGCTGCTGGTACAGCGCCGGATCCTGTTCGCGCCCGGTGCTGATGCCACGCAGCGGTGTCACCTCGGCACTTCCGCCGATCACTTCGATCAGGCCCTGTGCGGCCAGCTGCTCCAGTGCATCGGGTGGTGCGCGCAGGCCTTCGAACAGGCCGCGCAGTTCGGTGTCATCGCGATGGCCGTCAACCATCAGCAGGATCGAACGCAGTGCCGCCGGCAGGCGCCGGCCACGGTCCTCTATTTCCTGACGGCCAGCAGCCGTCTTGGCGTGCAGCAATGCCATTGCCTCCCCCTCCCTCGATGCGCAATGCCGGCGCACCCTTGCGGGCACGCTCCCCTGTGTGCCATTCCCGGACGGGGCGCGCCTTCCCCGGCGCGCGCCGCGTGTTGCAGGTCGATGACAGGCCGAGCTTAGCGCATGTTCTGGACGCGGAGGGTAGTGCCGGCCGCTGGCCGGCAATCCCATGATTCCCGAGGTTGCCGGCCAGCGCCCGGCACTACCGGATCAGCGGCCCAGCGCGCGGCGGATCTCCTCCAGCGCTCCGGGGTCATCCAGCGTCGACAGGTCGCCCGGGTCGCGTTGCTCGGCCAGCGCCTGCAGCGAACGCCGCAGCAGCTTGCCCGAGCGGGTCTTGGGCAACGCGTTGACCACGTGCACATGCGCCGGGCGTGCAACCGCACCGAGCGATGCGGTCACCGTGGCCATCATCTCGGCCACCACCGGCGCCGGATCCTCACCATCGAGGCCCTGCTTGAGGGTGACGAACACCAGCGGCACCTGCCCCTTCAGCTCATCCTTGACCCCGATCACGGCGGCCTCGGCCACACGCGGATGGCTGGAGATGGCTTCTTCAATCTCGCGCGTACCCAACCGGTGACCGGCCACGTTGATCACATCGTCGGTGCGGCCGAGGATGAAGGTGTAGCCATCGTTATCGCGGATCGCCCAGTCCAGTGAGCTGTACAGCAGCTCCTTGAAGTGGCTGAAATAGCTCTGCAGGAAGCGGCTGTCGTCGTTCCACACCGTGCTCATGCAGCCCGGCGGCAATGGAGGGGTCATCACCAGCACGCCCTTCTGCCCCGGCGCCACTTCTTCGCCGGTGTTCTCGTCGATCACCTTCATGCGGTAACCGAGGTTGGGGAAGCCCGGCGAACCGAACCGGACCGGCTTCATCTCCAGGCCTGGCAGCAGGGTCAGCGCCGGCCAGCCGGTTTCGGTCTGCCAGTAGTTGTCGATGATCGGCTTGCCAAGCGCCTCGCTGATCCAGTGCGCGGTCGGTTCATCCAGCGGCTCGCCGGCCAGGAACAGGTACTTCAGTGCGCCCAGGTCGTGGCGATGGATGAAGTCCGCGTCGTGCTTCTTCAGCACGCGGATGGCGGTGGGCGAAGAGAACATCGTGCGCACGTTGTACTGCTCGCACAGCGCCCACCAGATGCCCGGATCCGGGTTGGTCGGCAGCCCTTCGTACAGCAGCGAGGTGCAGCCACCGATCAGCGGGCCGTACACGTTGTAGGAATGGCCGACCGCCCAGCCGACATCGGAGGTGGAGAACATCACCTGCCCTGGCCGGCAGTCGAACACGGTCTCCATCGACTGCGCCATCGCCACCGCATAGCCGCCGACATCGCGTTGCACGCCCTTCGGCTTGCCGGTGGTGCCGGAGGTGTACAGCAGGTAGCTCGGCTCGCTTGATTCCAGCCACTGTACCGGCACATCGGTTTCGCCGATCTGTGCACGCAGCGTGGCGTACTCCACATCGCGTCCCGCCACACGCGGTTCTGCCGGGTCCAACCCTCGCGACACGATCAACACATGTGGCGGCGGATTACTGGCCTCGGCACAGGCCGCGTCGACCATCGCCTTGTACGGAATCAGCTTGCCGCCGCGCATGCCGGCATCGGCGGCGATCAGCAGTTTGGGCTTGGCGTCGTCGATGCGCAGCGCCAGGTTGTGCGCGGCGAAGCCGCCGAACACCACCGAGTGCACCGCACCGATGCGCGCGCAGGCGAGCATGGCAAATACCGCTTCGGCCATGTTCGGCATGTAGATCACCACGCGGTCACCGTGACCGACGCCCAGGTGCCTGAGCACGGCGGCGAAGTCGTTCACTTCGCGATACAGCTGGCGATAGGTGATCTCGCGGGTGCTGTTGGTCTCGGTGGAGATGGCGACCAGCGCCAGCTGGTCGGCGCGGTCGGCCAGGTGGCGGTCGACGGCGTTGTAGCAGAGATTGGTTTCGCCACCGACGAACCAGCGCCGGAACGGCGGATTGCTGTAGTCGAGCACCTGCTGCGGCTGTTTGTGCCAATGGATGCGCTTGGCTTCCTCGCCCCAGAAGGCCTCCGGCTCGTCGATCGAGCGACGGTAGGTTTCCTCGTAGTTCATGACGCAGCCCTCCCAGACAAAGTCATGGGTTCGAGGATAGTCCGGCGCTGCCGCGCGGGCCGCCCTACCTTGGTAGGGGGTGGGGTTTTGTTCTGCAGGGCTTGCAGTCCTGCACCTGCAGAGGCCAAAGCCCAAGCAACAGCAGAAGCTGGTTTCCTGAGGGAAGGCGGGGTGGGTCCGGTTGCGGGAGACGCCGTAAACCCCGCTCCGCGGTCCGGCCCAGCCGCTGGCGGCTGTGCGTTCGGGCGCTTGCGAAGCAGTGCTTCGCAAGCAAAGCACCCTCACCCTTGGGGGCTTGGCCGCGGCATCCATGCCGCGGACACTCCCGCAACCGGACCCACCCCGCCTTCGACAGTTGGCCGCGATCTGTCGGAACGGCGTATTGCCCTGATGGGTGTCGACCTTGGTCGACACGGTAGATCCACGCCATGCGTGGATGATTCATTCGATATCTGAGGGAAAAATCGTGTCGACCAAGGTCGACACCTACCAACAGCCGCGCGGAACAACGGCCGCAGTTACCAACAGCCGCGGGAACCTGTCGAAGGTGGGGCGGTGTCGGAGTGCGGGGTGTCAGCCGCATGGATGCGGCTGCCAAGCCTACAGGGACGTACTTGCGGCGTCCCCGCACTCCGACACCGTCCCGCCAACCCACGGATAGCCCGCTTTTGACGTTGACGTTGATTCTGCAGGTGCAGGGCTGCAAGCCCTGCCGCCCCCCCCTAGAACGGAGTCGCGGACTCGAACGCGAGCGCCTCGCCCGTCACTGGATGGGTGAATCGCAGGCTGCGCGCATGCAGGTGCACGCGCTGCGCCGGCACGGCGCCATACAGCACGTCACCAACGATGGGATGGCCGAGACTGGCCATGTGCAGGCGCAGCTGATGGCTGCGGCCAGTGATCGGTTCCAACTCCACGCGGGTGCGCTGCGCTTCAACATCACGGGCAAGTACACGCCAGCGTGTCAGCGCCGGCTTGCCGCGCTCGTGGTCGACCATCTGCTTCGGCCGGTTCGGCCAGTCCACGATCAGCGGCAGATCCACCTCACCGGCTTCGGCGTCCAGCTCCCCCTGCACGATCGCTTCGTAGCGCTTGCCGACCTGGCGCTGCTCGAACTGCATCGACAACGCCGCCTGCATGTCCTTGCCACGCGCATGCAGCAGCAGGCCCGAGGTCACCTGGTCCAGGCGGTGCACGGTCAGCGCGTCCGGGTACAGCGCCTGCAGCCGTGCGATCACGCAGTCCTGGTTCTCGGCGCTGCGACCGGGCACGGACAGCAGGCCGGCCGGCTTCTCGGCCACCAGCAGCGTGTCGTCGATGTAATGCAGATGGATCATCAGTTTCCGAGCCCCTCAAACAAGAACGGGGAAGCCGAAGCTTCCCCGTGTTCTGCGTACCGACCAACGGTCGGTGCCTACCTTGATGAAAGACGTACCAGCCGAAACCGGTACCGCCTGCATCAGCCCAGCAGGTGGGCGACGCCGGAGCGCTCTTCTTCCAGCTCGGCCAGGGTCTTGTCGATGTACTTCTGGCTGAAGTCGTCGATCGGCAGATCCTTGACCAGGGTGTACTTGCCGTTCTCGGTGGTCACCGCGAAGCCGAAGATCACGCCTTCCGGAATACCGTAGGAACCGTCGGACGGCACGCCCATGGTGACCCACTTGCCGTTGCTGCCCAGCACCCAGTCACGCACGTGGTCGATGGCTGCGTTGGCCGCCGAAGCCGCCGAGGACGAGCCACGGGCTTCGATGATCGCCGCGCCGCGCTTGCCCACGGTCGGGATGAAGGTGTTGGCGTTCCATTCCTGGTCATTGATCGCATCGGCGATCGACGCACCATCGGCGGTGGCGAAACGGTAGTCCGGGTACATGGTCGGGCTGTGGTTGCCCCACACGACCAGCTTTTCCATGCCACCGACCGGCTTGCCCAGCTTGGCCGACAGCTGGCTCAGGGCGCGGTTGTGGTCCAGGCGCAGCATGGCGGTGAAGTTTTCCGGCTTCAGGTCCGGGGCCGACTTCATGGCGATGTAGGCATTGGTGTTGGCCGGGTTGCCTACCACCAGCACCTTCACGTCACGGCTGGCGACCTTGTTCAGCGCCGCGCCCTGGGCGGTGAAGATCTTGGCGTTTTCCAGCAGCAGGTCCTTGCGCTCCATGCCCGGGCCGCGCGGACGCGCGCCAACCAGCAGGGCGATGTCAGCGTCCTTGAAGGCCACTTCGGCGTCGTCGGTACCGACCATGCCGGCCAGCAGCGGGAAAGCGCAGTCTTCCAGCTCCATCATCACGCCCTTCAGGGCGGCCTGGGCCTTGTCGACCGGCAGTTCCAGCAGCTGCAGGATGACCGGCTGGTCCTTGCCCAGCATTTCGCCGGAGGCGATGCGGAACAGCAGGGCATAACCGATCTGGCCGGCGGCGCCGGTCACGGCAACACGAACGGGTGCTTTCATGGGGGTTTCCTCTTGCTTGCAAGCGTTTGATGGAACGCCGCGGGCGTGGCCGAGCAGGCCTGGCGGGCGGCGGGGAACAGGGAAACGGCCACCGATGGGTGGCCGTTTCGAAGGGGGATCAGGCGGCGAGGAGCTTGTTCCACTCCGCGACGCGGTCGGCCTGTGCGGCGAGCACGGCGTCGGTATCGCCTTCCAGGGTGATCGAATGGATCACGTCACCCTGCTTGACCGAATCGACGATGGCCTGGCCTTCCAGGACCTTGCCGAACACGGTGTGGCGGCCGTCCAGCCAATCGGTCTTGATGTGGGTGATGAAGAACTGGCTGCCGTTGGTGTTCGGGCCGGCGTTGGCCATCGACAGCGAGCCGACTTCGTGCTTCACGCCGTTCTTCTCGTCCTCGAACTTGTAGCCCGGGCCACCGGTGCCACGACCCTGCGGGCAACCGCCCTGGATCATGAAGTCGGCGATCACGCGGTGGAAGATCAGGCCGTCATAGAAGCCGTGCTTGACCAGGTTCACGAAGTTGGCAACGGTCAGCGGCGCCTTGTCAGCGAACAGCTCGACCTTGATCGGGCCCTGGGTGGTGTCGAAAGTGGCGATGAGGGACATGAAGATCCTTGATGCAAAGGGGAATGCGTCTAGCCACCTAGTTTACACCCGCCTCATGGCGACGGCGGCTTCGACCATGGGCGCAGATCCCTGCTTCAGCCTCCGGAAGGGGGAGGCCAGACCTACGGCCCCCAGGCCCCGGCCCAGCTTGGGGGACACCCAGCTGAATGGGCACCATGACCGATGTGAAATCCGGGTTTTCGCCAATCGTCAACTTCGACGTATAATGTTGGACTTCTTTTTCCAAATCCGGCGCCGACTGGCCCCCTTTCGTATGTCCATCGAAAATCTTCGCAACATCGCCATCGTCGCCCACGTCGACCATGGCAAGACCACCCTGGTCGACCAGCTGCTGAAGCAGTCCGGCACCCTGTCCGAGCGTACCGTCCTCGCCGAGCGCGTGATGGACAGCAACGACCAGGAAAAGGAACGCGGCATCACCATCCTGGCCAAGAACACGGCCATCACCTGGGAAGACAAGAAGACCGGTATCAAGAACCGGATCAACATCGTCGACACCCCCGGACACGCCGACTTCGGCGGTGAGGTCGAGCGCGTGCTGTCGATGGTCGACACCGTGCTGATCCTCGTCGACGCGATGGACGGCCCGATGCCGCAGACCCGCTTCGTCACCCAGAAGGCCTTCGCGATGGGCTTCAAGCCGATCGTCGTGGTCAACAAGGTCGACCGCCCGGGCTCGCGTCCGGAGTGGGTGATCGACCAGGTGTTCGACCTGTTCGACAAGCTCGGCGCCACCAATGAGCAGCTCGACTTCCCGATCGTCTACGCCTCGGCCCTGAACGGCTACGCTGGCCTGGAAGACACCGTGCGCGACGGCGACATGACCCCGCTGTACGAAGCAATCATGCAGCACGCGCCGAAGCCGGAAGTCGATCCGGAAGGCCCGTTCCAGATGCGCATCAGCCAGCTGGACTACAACAACTTCGTGGGCGTGATCGGCATCGGTCGCATCCAGCGCGGCACCCTGAAGAAGAACATGCAGGTCGCGGTCATCGACCGTGAAGGCAAGAAGCGCAACGGCAAGGTGCTGCAGGTGCTGGGCTTCCTGGGCCTGGAGCGCATCGAGCAGGATTCGGCCGAGGCCGGTGACATCGTCGCCATCTCGGGCATCCAGGAGCTGACCATCTCCGACACCCTGTGCGCCCCGGACACCCCGGAAGCGCTGCCGGCACTGACCGTCGACGAGCCGACCATCTCGATGACCTTCCAGGTCAACAACTCGCCGTTCGCCGGTAACAAGGACCTGTCCGGTGGCAAGTTCCTGACCAGCCGCCAGATCAAGGACCGTCTGGACCGTGAAAAGGTCCACAACGTCGCGCTGAAGGTTGAACAGCTGGAAGATGCCGACAAGTTCCTGGTCTCCGGCCGTGGCGAACTGCACCTGTCGGTGCTGATCGAGAACATGCGTCGTGAAGGCTACGAGCTGGCCGTGTCGCGCCCGGAAGTGATCATCAAGCAGATCGACGGCCAGGCCATGGAGCCGATCGAGCAGCTGGTGGTGGACATCGAAGAAATCCACCAGGGCGGCGTGATGGAAAAGCTGGGCACCCGCAAGGGCCAGCTGAAGAACATGGAATCGGACGGCAAGGGCCGTGTGCGCCTTGAGTACCAGATCCCGGCCCGTGGCCTGATCGGTTTCCAGAACGAGTTCAAGACCCTCACCCAGGGTTCGGGCCTGCTGTTCCATGTCTTCGACCACTACGGTCCGAAGGAGCAGGGCGCGATCGCCAAGCGCATCAACGGCGTGATGATCGCCAATGCGCCGGGCGCCACGCCGGCCTACTCGCTGGGCCCGCTGCAGGAGCGCGGCAAGCTCTTCGCCGCTGAAGGCGACAACGTGTATGAAGGCCAGCTGGTCGGTATCCACTCCAAGGACAACGACCTGACCGTCAACGCGATCAAGACCAAGCCGCTGACCAACATGCGCGCTTCGGGCAAGGACGATGCGATCCAGCTGACCCCGGCGATCAAGTACTCGCTGGAACAGGCCCTGGACTTCATCGAAGACGACGAGCTGGTCGAGATCACCCCCAAGGAGATCCGCCTGCGCAAGAAGTTCCTGACCGAAAGCGACCGCAAGAAGGCTTCGCGCGGCGGCTGAGCCAGCACCCCGTGAACCAGAGCGGCTACAACCCGGATCCACACCGGCATCCGGGTCTGCACGTCATCGCCTTGCTCGAAGCGAGCAAGGCGATGCTGGCGCTGTTGGCCGCAACCGGGCTGGAAGTGCTCGGACCGCAGCCGCTGCGGCACGGCATCATGGCCCTGATCCGGCGCTTCAGCCTGGATCCGGACCATGGCACCCTGCCCTCGCTGCTGCACATGATCAGCCCCGACGCGGTGCACCTGGCCGCGGCGGGGATGATCGGTTACGGCCTGCTGCATCTGGTTGAAGCCTGGGGCCTGTGGCGTGCCAAGGCCTGGGCCTCCTGGCTGGGCTGCCTGACCGCTTCGCTGTACCTGCCGTTCGATATCTTCGCGATCATCCGCCATCCTGGCTGGCCCTCGTGGACGATCCTGGCGATCAACCTGATCGTGGTCTACGTGCTGGCCCGCGACCTGCGCAAGCGCCGCCGCTGAGCTCCGGCTACACTGGGGATTGGAGCCGACCAAGCCGCCCCATGCGCCCGTCCTTGCCGCCCCTCCTGATCTGCCTGCTCGCTGCGCTGCCTGCGCTGCTTGTCGCTGCCTGCAGCCCAGCCACGCCCAGCGCCCACGCCGCCGAACCTGCCAGCCGCAACGTGCCATTCCCCTACGCCGAAACCGATGTCGCCGACCTGCAGGCGCGGATGACCGCCGGCGAACTGGACAGCACCACCCTCACCCAGGCCTACCTGCAGCGCATCGCCGCGCTGGACCGTGCCGGCCCCCGACTGCGCGCGGTGATCGAACTCAACCCGGATGCACTGAAGGAAGCCGCCGAACGCGATCGCGAGCGTCGTGACGGTCGCCTGCGCGGCCCGCTGCACGGCATCCCAGTCGTGCTGAAGGACAACATCAACGCCGCGCCGATGGCCACCACGGCCGGCTCGCTGGCGCTGCAGGGCTTCCGCCCGGACGACGCCTATCTGGTACGTCGCCTGCGCGAGGCCGGTGCCGTGGTGCTGGGCAAGACCAACCTCAGCGAATGGGCCAATTTCCGCGGCAATGATTCGGTGTCCGGCTGGAGCGCGCGCGGCGGCCAGACCCGCAATCCCTACCGCCTCAGCCATTCGCCCTGCGGCTCCAGCAGCGGCAGCGCAGTGGCCGTAGCCGCCAACCTCGCCAGCGTGGCGATCGGCACCGAAACCGACGGCAGCATCGTCTGCCCGGCTGCGGTCAATGGCGTGGTCGGCCTGAAGCCGACGGTCGGCCTGGTCAGCCGCGACGGCATCATCCCGATTTCCTTCAGCCAGGACACCGCCGGGCCGATGACACGCAGCGTCGCCGATGCCGCCGCCGTGCTGACCGCCATTGCCGGTCGCGATGACGCCGACCCGGCCACCGCAACCATGCCCGGCCGCGCGGTCTACGACTACACCGCGCGCCTGGACCCGCAGGGCCTGCGTGGCAAGCGCATCGGCCTGCTGCAGACGCCCCTGCTGAAGTACCGCGGCATGCCGCCACTGATCGAACAGGCCACCACCGAGCTGCGCCGCGCCGGCGCAGTGGTGGTGCCGGTGGAACTGCCCAACCAGGGCGCCTGGGCCGAGGCCGAACGCAGCGTGCTGCTGTACGAGTTCAAGGCCGGCCTGGAGCGCTACCTCAGCACCCATCGCGCGCCGCTGCGCAGCCTTGCCGAACTGATCGCCTTCAACCAGGCACACAGCAAGCAGGAACTGGGCCTGTTCGGCCAGGAACTGCTGGTTGAGGCAGATGCCACCGCCGGCCTGGCCGACCCGGCCTACATCCGCGCGCGGACCGATGCGCGCCGCCTGGCCGGCCCGGAAGGCATCGATGCCGCCCTCGCCGCCCATCAGCTCGATGCACTGGTGGCACCGACCACGGGCGTGGCGTGGCCGATCCGCAGTGACGGCGACGACTTCCCTGGCGAGAGCTACAGCGTTGCCGCCGTAGCCGGCTATCCCAGCCTCAGCGTGCCGATGGGGCAGATCGATCGCCTTCCGGTCGGCCTGCTGTTCATGGGTACCGCCTGGAGCGAACCGAAGCTGATCGAGATGGCCTATGCCTACGAACAGCGCACCCGCGCACGACGGCCGCCGCACTTCGATACTGACGCGCTGATCGACGCTGGCGAGCCTTGATCGGCGTGGTAGTGCCGGCCGCTGGCCAGCAGATCCCGGGGCGCCGGCCAGCGGCCGGCACTACCGATCCGCAGGCTCCTCCGGCACGATCGCCGCCTCACCATCTTCCGCACCCGGCGACCGTACATCCGCGGTGCGTGCGCGAGGTCCTCGCGGCATGTCCAGTTCGTCTTCGTGCTGCACGCGCGCGCGCACCTGCGGCAACGACTGCGGATGCTCGCGCGCCAGGAAATCCAGCATCCGCTCTCGTACCAGGCAGCGCAGGTCGAAGGCATCACCGGAACTGCGTGCGCTGACCAGCAGGCGGACCTGGATTGCCCGTTCGCTGGTTTCGGTCACCTGGGTCACGCAGACCCGCCCATCCCACAGCGCCTCACCACGGCAGATGCGCTCCAGCTCGGTGCGGATCGCCGCGATCGGGGCGCGGTAGTCCAGCCACAGGAACGCCGTGCCGAGCAGATCGGCGCTGCGCCGCGTCCAATTCTGGAACGGGTTCTCGATGAACCAGGTCAGCGGCACCACCATGCGTCGCTCATCCCAGATGCGGACCACGACGTAGCTGCTGCCGATCTCCTCGATACGGCCCCACTCGCCTTCGACGATCACCACGTCATCCAGCCGGATCGGCTGCGTCACCGCAATCTGCAGGCCAGCGATCAGGTTGCCGAACACCGGCTTGGCCGCGATGCCGGCCACCAGGCCGATCAGGCCTGCCGATGCCAGCAGCGCGGTGCCGATCTTCTGCACCATCGGGAACGTCAGCAGTACCAGCGACGCGCCCAGCACGATGATGCCGCCCATCAGCACACGGCTGAGCACCCGCGTCTGGGTCTGGATGCGGCGCGCCTCCAGGTTGTCGGAGACATCGATGGGATGGCTGCGCAGGATCGCGCGCTCGCCCGCCGCAACGCCCCGAACCAGCAACCAGATGAAGCAGGCAGTCAAGGCGATGTGCAGCACGCGCAGCAGTTGATCGAGCGTGTGTTCCGGCAATGGCGTGGCCTGCAGCGCCGGCACCAGCAACAGCAGGGGCAGTGCAAGGGCCAGCGGCGGTCCGATCACCCGGCCAATGCGCGCGCGGCGCCGGTCACGCCCGCGCAGGCGGCGGTACAGTGCCAGTACGACCCAAGCGCCCAGGCCACCGACCACCAAAGCGGTTCCGATCGGCCACAGATACTGCTGCAGGTGTTGCCATATCACTGCGCATTCTCGCTGTCTGCATCAAGGAGCCAGCGTGGCGCATGCACCATGAGCGCGATGTCAGCCGTTCGTAAGCAGAATGTAGGCGGGGGTGTTCGGCAGGGCTGCGCCCTGCACCCGCGGTAGTGCCGGCCGCTGGCCGGCAACCTCAACAGCAACAGCAAAAGCAAAGGCCGGTTTACTGCGGGATGGCAGGGTGGGGCCGGTTGCGGGGGACGCCGTGAATCCGTCCCTGGAGGCTTGGGCGCGCCATCCATGGCGCTTACACCCCCGCAACCGGCCCCACCCCGCCTTCGACAATTTCCCGCCGCTGTTGGTGGGTGTCGACCTTGGTCGACACGTAGATCCACGCCATGCGTGGATGCTCTTCAAATTCAATTCGAAATATTCGATTCCGATGGAGATTCATCCACGCATGGCGTGAATCCTTCAGACACCGGACAACTGTCGAAGGCGGGGCGGTGTCGGATTGCGGGGTGTCCGCGGCATGGATGCCGCGGCCAAGCCTACAGGGACGTACTTGCGGCGTCCCCGCAATCCGACACCGCCCCGCCAACCCACGGATAGCCCGCTTTTGACGTTGACTTTGATGTTGACGTTGATTCGGCAGGTGCAGGGCGCAGCCCTGCCGAAACACACTTACCGCACCTGCTCCTGCTTGCGCACGATCGCCATCGCGATCTCCAGCGACTGCTCGTAGTTCAACCGCGGGTCCACCGTCGAACGATAGGCGCGCTCCAGGTCACGCTCGGTCAGCTCACGCGCGCCACCGGTGCACTCGGTCACGTCTTCGCCGGTCAGCTCCAGGTGCACGCCGCCCAGGCGCGTGCCTGCGGCCGCATGCAGATCGAACGACATCTCCACTTCGCCACGCACGTTGTCGAAGCGCCGCGTCTTGAAGCCGTTGGCGGTGCTCTCGGTGTTGCCATGCATCGCATCGCACACCCACAGCACGCGACGACCGTCGCGCTTGACCGCATCCAGCAGCGGCGGCAGCTTCTGCGCGATCTGCGACGCCCCCATGCGATGGATGAAGCTCAGGCGGCCCGGCTCGTCATGCGGATTGAGCACGTCGATCAGGCGCAGCAGCTGGTCCGGGGTTACCGACGGGCCCACCTTGATCGCAATCGGGTTGCGCACGCCACGCAGGTATTCCACGTGCGCGCCATCGAGTGCGGCCGTGCGCATGCCGATCCACGGATAGTGCGTGCTCAGGTTCAACCAGCCCTGCTGGCGCGGCACCTGGCGGGTCAGCGCCTGCTCGTAGGGCAGCAGCAACGCTTCGTGCGAGGTGTAGAAATCGATGCGGTTGAGGTTGTGCACGCGGGCCCCGGCCAGGGTCTCCATGAAGTGCACCGCATCACCGATTGACGCCACCATCTTCTGGTACTCGGCGGCCAGCGGCGAATGGCTCACCCATTCCAGGTTCCAGTACTCGGGGTGGTGCAGGTCGGCGAAACCGCCGTCGATCAGCGCACGCACGAAGTTCATGGTCATCGCCGAGTGCGCGTGGGCCTGCAGCATCCGCTTCGGATCCGGCAGCCGCGCCGCTTCGGTGAAGGCCGGCGCGTTGATGACATCACCGCGATAGCTGGGCAGGGTCACGCCATCACGGGTTTCGGTATCGGCCGAACGCGGCTTGGCGTACTGGCCGGCAAAGCGGCCGACGCGGATAACCGGCTGGCGCAGGCCGTGCACCAGCACCAGGCTCATCTGCAACAGCACCTTCAACCGGTTGGAGATGGTTCCCGACTCGCAGTCGCTGAAATTCTCGGCGCAGTCCCCGCCCTGCAGCAGGAAGCGCTTGCCCTCCTGGGCGTCGGCCAGCTGCTGCTTCAGCGCCAGGATCTCCCAGGAGGTCACCAGCGGCGGCAGCCGCTTCAGCTCGTGCAGGGCCGCGTCCAGCGCCACCGGATCGGGATAGGTCGGCATCTGCAGCGCGGTCTTGCCACGCCAGCTCTCCGGCGACCAGGCAGCGCCAGCGGCGGTCGCAGCGGGTTCGGGGACGGGCGGAACGGCGGACAGGCTCATTGCAGACTTCCGGGGTGGGGGGCCGTCATGGTCGCATCGCCAGCCGCTGCCGCAAAGGCCCAACCGGTCCGGCGCGGCCGCCTGAACGGCAGAGAAAGGCCGACGCGAGCAGCCAGATCGAGCATGGTCAGCCGCCCGGGACAAGCGCATGATTTGTTACGGAGTAACACTCTCATGTCATGGACCGGCCCCTTCCACGCCCTGCCATCACTCTTCCCATCATGAAGCCCTCGCCCCTCGCTACCGGCATCACCTTCGCCCTGGCCCTGGCCAGCCTGCCCGCCTTCGCGGCCTCCACCGATGACGACAGAACCTCGGTCAAGGACCTGGATACGGTCACCGTCAGTGCTCAGCTCGACCAGGCCCGCAACGCCCTGTCACCGGACATCGGCAGCAGCCAGTACCAGATCACCGCCGAGGACATCCAGAAGCAGCCGCTGGGCGCTTCCGCCCCGCTCAGCCAGGTGCTGCTGCAGGCCCCGGGCGTGGTCCAGGACTCCTACGGCGGCGTGCACGTGCGCGGCGACCACGCCAACCTGCAGTACCGCATCAACGGCGTACTGCTGCCCGAATCGATCTCCGGCTTCGGCCAGACCCTGGATGCGCGCACCATCAAGAGCATCCGCCTGATGGACGGCGCGCTGCCGGCGCAGTTTGGTGAGCGTACTGCTGCGGTGGTCGACATCACTACCCGCAGTGGCGCCGAGCTGGGCAACGGCGGCAGCGCCGGGCTGACCGCGGGCTCATTCGGCAAGGTCAATCCGAATGCCTCCTGGTGGGGCTCACAGGGGCGCTGGAGCTGGTTCCTGACCGGCAACTACGACCAGAACGAGGTCGGCCTGGAGAACCCGACCAACTCACGCAGGCCGCTCCACGACGACACCCACCAGGGCAAAGCGTTCGCCGACCTCACTTATCTGGTCAACGAGAACACCCGTCTGAGCGTGTTCGCCGGCTTCGCCAACAACCGTTTCCAGATTCCGGTCAACCCCGGCCAGACGCCACAGTTCGGCTACCTGGACACCACCACCTTCGACTCCAGCCAGCTGGATGAGACCCAGCGCGAGACCACCCGCTTCGGCATGCTGGTGCTGCAAGGCACGTTGGGCAGCACCGCCTACCAGCTGTCCGCCGGGCAGCGCTACAGCGATGTCGGCTTCAATCCCGACGTGGCCGGCGACCTGGTGTTCAGTGGCGTCGCCTCGCAGGTCCAGCGCAGCAACCGTGCCAACACCCTGCAGGCCGATTTCTCGACGCCACTGGGCGACAACCACACCCTGCGCTACGGCCTGTACGGCAACTACGAGAACGCGCGGGCCAGCAACGACAGCTGGGTGTTCCCGGTCGGCGCCGACGGCCAGCAGTCCAGCACCACGCCACGGCTGATTCCCGATCGCAGCGCGTTCCACGCCAGCACGCTGGCGCTGTACGTGCAGGACGAATGGAAGATCGGCGACGACTGGACCGTGAACTACGGGCTGCGTGGCGACCACTACAAGGCCTTTGGCCACACCGAGGGCCAGCTCAGCCCACGCGTGGGTGTGGTCTGGAATGCCAGCAGCAGCACCACCGTGCACGCCGGCTACTCGCGCTACTTCACGCCACCGGCCAGTGAACTGATCGCCAGCAGCGACATCGCCCTGTACGACGGCACCAGCAACCAGCAGTCCAGCGCAGGCGACAGCACGCCACTGGCCGAACGCAGCGACTACTACGACATCGGCGTCTCCCAGCAGCTGGGCGAGCACCTGACCCTGGGCCTGGATGCGTACGACCGCCGCGTCTCGCGCCTGCAGGATGAAGGCCAGTTCGGCGCCGCGTACATCTATTCGACATTCAACTACCGCCGCGGCCACATCCGTGGCCTGGAGTTCAGTGCCGACTACAGCAACGGCCCGTTCAGCGCCTACGTCAATGCCGCCCTGAGCAAGGCGATCGGCACCGACGTCATCACCGGTCAGTACAACCTCGATCCCGAGGCGCTGGCCTACGTGGCCAACCACTGGATCCACCTGGACCACGACCAGAAGCTGACGTCGTCAGGCGGCTTCAGCTACGCCTTCGCCGGCCACAACCGGATCGGTGCCAACTACGTGTTCGGCAGCGGGTTGCGTTCGGATGTCGAGGGCGTCCCCAACGGTGGAGAGCTGCCGTCATACCTGCAGGTGAACCTCAGTGCAGGACATGACTTCAATGCCGACAGCGGCCATCCGCTGCACGTGCAGCTGGCGGTGATCAACGCACTGGACCGCAGCTACCAGCTGCGCGATGGCGGTGGCGTGGGCGTCTTCGCACCACAGTGGGGGCCGCGCCGCGGCGCCTACCTGAGCCTGCAGCAGGACTTCTGAGGTAGTGCCGGCCGCTGGCCGGCATTCCCACGGTGTGCCGGCCAGCGGCCGGCACTAACCTGCTTTCAGCGCTTGACCTTGCGCAGCGACACCACCAGTGCCCACAGCGCCAGCAGCACGAACCACACGCCCGACCACATCGGCATGGTCAGGCCCAGGAAGGTCCAGTCGATGTTGCCGCAGTTGCCGGTACCCGTCAGCACCGTGCGGAACACTTCCAGCGGCCCCATGGTCTCGCTCAGAAAGCTCAGCGGCGGGCCACAGGTGGCGCCCATTTCCGGCGGCAGCATCTGCACGTAGACGTGGCGGGCAGCGATGCCGACGCCCACCGCCGCGGCAATGAAAGCCAGCACGCCATAGGTCGCGCGGCCAGCGCGGTTGGACGGCCCGTGGAGTGCACCGATCAGGAACAGCAGGCCGAGTGCGGCGAACGCCAGGCGTTGGAAGATGCACAGCGGACACGGCTCCAGCCCCATCTTCAGCTGCAGGAAGATCGCGTAGCCAAGCAGGCCCGCGCAGATCAGGAAGCCCAGGAAGAACTGGGCGCGGAAGGGCCAGCGCAATGGATTCATCGTCAACGCTCAAACGGATCAGGCGCCAAGCGTAACCGAGAGTGCGCGCCATTCGAACCGCTGCAGGTGACGCCTGTCGGAACGGTATGGGTCAGACGCTCTTTGCGAGCGCAAAGGGCCTGGACCCGCTGTGCTACGGGCATGGGGTCAGAGCCCTTTCCTGCGGAAAGGGATCCGCCCCCTGGAAGAGATCCGACCCCTGGAAACGCAAAAGCCCGGCAGAGGCCGGGCTTTCGCTGTGTCGCGTTGGAGCGGTCCGATTACTCGGCCACTGCCTCGGCCACGACCGGACGGTCAACCAGCTCGACGTAGGCCATCGGCGCGTTGTCGCCGGCGCGGAAGCCGCACTTCAGCAGGCGCAGGTAGCCGCCCGGACGGTTCGCGTAGCGCGGGCCCAGGATGGTGAACAGGTTGCCCACGGCTTCGTTGTCGCGCAGACGGGCGAAGGCCAGACGGCGGTTGGCGACGGAGTCGACCTTGGCCAGGGTGATCAGCGGCTCGGCAACGCGGCGCAGTTCCTTGGCCTTCGGCAGGGTGGTCTTGATCAGCTCGTGCTTGAACAGCGAGGCGGCCATGTTCTTGAACATCGCTTCGCGGTGGGCGCTGGTACGGCTGAACTTACGGCCAGACTTCTGGTGACGCATGGTGATATTCCTTGGTTAATGATGTGGCTGTGCGGATCGTTGTCGCCTTCATGGCGTTGCTGCGCGGACTGCGGTTGGTCCTGGCCATCCATCCTGGACGACCTGCCCGCGAACCTTCGTTCGTCGTGGCGGTGTTGCCTGGGTGCAATGGCCCCGTCGTTGCCGACGGGGCCATGCGGTCTTGCAGAAAGGCGTTATCAGCCCAGCATGCCGTGGCTGGCGACGCCGGCCGGCGGCCAGTTCTCCAGCTTCATGCCAAGCGACAGGCCACGCTGGGCCAGCACTTCCTTGATTTCGGTGAGCGACTTCTTGCCCAGGTTCGGGGTCTTCAGCAGCTCCACTTCGGTCTTCTGGATCAGATCGCCGATGTAGTAGATGCTTTCGGCCTTCAGGCAGTTGGCCGAACGCACGGTCAGCTCCAGATCGTCGATCGGGCGCAGCAGCACCGGATCCACGCCGTTGTTGGCCGGCTTCGCCGCACCGCGGTCGCGGTGGGTGAAGTCACCGAACACCGACAGCTGGTCGCTGAGGATGTCGGCGGCGGTGCGCACGGCTTCCTCGGCATCGATGGTGCCGTTGGTCTCGATATCGATGACCAGCTTGTCCAGGTCGGTACGCTGCTCGACGCGGGCCGCTTCCACGGCATAGGCGACGCGGCGGACCGGCGAGAACGAGGCATCCAGGACCAGACGGCCGATGGCACGGGTTTCTTCGTCCGGACGACGACGCGCGGCAGCCGGCTGGTAGCCGAAACCACGTTCGATCTTCAGACGCATGTTGACTGCCGTGTCCTTGGTCAGGTGGCAGATGACATGGTCGCCGTTCAGGATCTCCACATTGTGGTCGACCTTGATATCGGCAGCGGTGACAACGCCCGGGCCCTGCTTGGACAGGGACAGGGTGGCGCTGTCGCCGGAGTGCATACGGATGGCCACGTCCTTCAGGTTCAGCAGGACTTCGAGCACGTCCTCCTGCAGACCTTCGACCGTGGTGTACTCATGCAACACGCCGTCGATTTCGACTTCCGTGATGGCGAAGCCCGGGATGGACGACAGCAGCACGCGACGCAGGGCATTACCCAGCGTATGCCCGTAACCCCGCTCCAAAGGTTCGATAACGACCTTTGCACGGGTGTCGGTAAGGCGTTCGATCTGCGGACCGCGAGGACGCAGAACCTGGTTGGCGGTAACCGTCATGTTGCGGGTTCTCCTAGTGAACCCCCGGCCGTCGCCGGGGGCTCTCCAATGTGAATTACTTCGAATACAGCTCGACGATCAGCGCTTCGTTGATGTCCGCAGGCAGATCCGAACGATCCGGAACAGCCTTGAAGATGCCGGTGAACTTACCGGAATCCACTTCAACCCACGACGGGCTCAGGTCATGCTGGGCGGCGACGGTCAGGGCTTCCTGGACGCGCAGCTGCTTGGCAGCCTTTTCAGACAGGGCGATGGCGTCGCCAGCCTTGACCTGGTACGAAGCCAGGTTGACCGACTTGCCATTCACGGTGACGCCGCGGTGCGACACCAGCTGACGGGCAGCCGGACGGGTCACGGCGAAGCCCATGCGGTAGACGACGTTGTCCAGGCGGGTTTCCAGCAGCTGCAGGAGGTTCTCGCCGGTGTTGCCCTTCTTGGTCGAGGCCTTCTTGTAGTAGTTGCGGAACTGACGCTCCAGCAGGCCGTAGATACGCTTGACCTTCTGCTTTTCACGCAGCTGGGTGGCGTAGTCGGACAGCTTGCCCTTGCGGGCAGTGGCGCCGTGCTGGCCGGGCTTCTGCTCCAGCTTGCACTTGGAGTCCAGCGCACGCGCCGGGCTCTTCAGGGACAGGTCGGCGCCTTCGCGACGGGCGAGCTTACAGGTAGGACCGATATAACGAGCCATTTCTTATCGCTCCCTTTAGACGCGACGCTTCTTCGGCGGACGGCACCCGTTGTGCGGGATGGGCGTCACGTCGATGATGTTGGTGATCTTGTAGCCGACGTTGTTCAACGAACGCACGGCCGACTCACGGCCCGGACCCGGACCCTTGATGCGGACTTCCAGCGACTTCACGCCGTAGTCCAGCGCAGCACGACCGGCCTTTTCGGCAGCCACCTGGGCAGCGAACGGGGTCGACTTGCGCGAACCGCGGAAGCCAGCGCCACCGGAGGTCGCCCACGACAGAGCATTGCCCTGGCGGTCGGTGATGGTCACGATGGTGTTGTTGAACGAAGCGTGGACGTGGGCGACGCCGTCGGTGACGACGCGCTTGATCTTCTTCTTGGTTTTAGCAGCGGGCTTAGCCATTTATAGGTCCCTTACTTCCTGATCGCCTTGCGCGGGCCCTTGCGGGTGCGGGCGTTGGTACGGGTGCGCTGGCCACGCAGCGGCAGGCCGCGACGGTGACGCAGGCCGCGGTAGCAGCCCAGGTCCATCAGGCGCTTGATCGCGATGCCGATTTCACGGCGCAGATCGCCTTCCACGATGTACTTGCCGACTTCGGCGCGCAGGCGCTCGATTTCCGGCTCCGACAGATCGCGGATCTTGGTGGTCGAAGCAACGCCTGCGACTTCGCAGACCTTCTTCGAACGGGTACGGCCGATGCCGTAAATGCTTTGCAACCCGACCCAGACGTGCTTCTGGGCTGGCAGGTTGACGCCTGCAATACGCGCCATGACGCGGTTCTCCAGCTGAGTGATGGCCGACAGCGCGCCTCGGGCACGCCAATCCGGCAGGATGGATCAAAAAAGTGAACTAGCGATACTAACAAGGTTCCGGTTTACATGGAAGCCCGTGAAACCATTGGTTTCATGAACCCGGCCTGGGGAGTGTGCCCAGGCTCCGGCGCCGGATGGGGTTGATCCTGGGGTTTCCCCCGGGGTCGCCCGCGCTACTCCAGCGCGGGACCACCTCATCACACCCCCACCCGGAACCGCTGCGGGGGCCGCCCTTCGTTTGTGTGGCCGGAGTCCGCGAAGCGGAGGGACCATCACGTCAGGAAGACGAAAGTATAACAGGCCAATCAGCCGCGGGCAAAACCGCCGCGGTTGCCGCCCTTCAGGTTGGCCTTCTTCAACAGGCTCTCGTACTGGTGCGACATCAGGTGCGCCTGCACCTGGGCAATGAAGTCCATCACCACCACCACCACGATCAGCAGCGACGTGCCGCCGAAGTAGAACGAGGCGTTCAGCTGCGTGCGCATCAGTTCCGGCAGCAGGCAGACGATCACCAGGTAAGCCGAGCCGGCCGCGGTCAGGCGGGTCAGCACGCCATCGATGTAATCAGCAGTGGCCTTGCCCGGACGGATGCCCGGAATCAGCGCACCCGACTTCTTCAGGTTGTCGGCGGTTTCCTGCGAGTTGAACACCAGCGCGGTGTAGAAGAACGCGAAACCGGTGATCAGCGCGGCGAACACGATCATGTGCAGCGGCTCGCCCGGACCGAGGGCGTTGGCCACCTTCTGCAGGATCTGGCCGGTGCTGCTCTGGTTCGCAGCCTGGCCGGACCACATCGCCAGGGTGGCCGGGAAGGCCAGCAGGCTCGAGGCGAAGATCGCCGGGATGACGCCGGCCATGTTGAGCTTCAGCGGCAGGAACGAGGTCTGGTTCATGTACGCGTTGCGACCGCCCTGGCGGCGCGCGTAGTTCACCGTGATCCGGCGCTGGCCACGCTCGACGAACACCACGAAGAAGGTGAAGGCGAGCACGACGATGGCGATCAGCAGCAGCTGGATGAACTGGATGTTGCCGTCGCGGTAGGCGTCGAAGGTGTGGATGACCGCACCCGGCAGGCCGGCCACGATACCGGCGAAGATGATCAGCGACACGCCGTTGCCGATGCCGCGCTCGGTGACCTGCTCACCGACCCACATCAGGAACATGGTGCCGGCGGTCAGCGCGACCACGGCGGTGAGCACGAAGCCCATGCCTGGTGCGTACACGACCGGAGCGCCCGACGGCGAGACCTGGCCCTGCAGGGCCAGCGCGATCGAACCGCCCTGCACCACTGCCAGCAGCACGGCGCCGATGCGCGAATACTGGGTGATCTTGCGGCGACCGGACTCACCTTCCTTCTGCATCGCCTTCAGGGCGGGGAAGATGTGCACGGCCAACTGCATCACGATCGATGCCGAGATGTACGGCATCACGTTCAGCGCGAAGATGCTGAAACGGTGCAGGGCGCCGCCCGAGAACATGTTGAACATGTCCACGATGCCGCCGCCCTGCTGTTGCATCATGGCAAGCATGGCATCGGGATTGACGCCCGGCACCGGCACATAGCAGCCGATGCGATAGACGATCAAAGCCCCGACGACGAACAGCAAACGTTGGCGAAGTTCAGTGAACTTGCCCATTCCGCCCGCGAGGTTACCGATGCCAGCTTGCGCCATGATTTTCTTACTCCGTTACGCTGCCGCCGGCAGCTTCGATCGCGGCCTTGGCACCAGCCGTGGCAGCGATACCCTTCAGGGTGAACGCCTTGGTCACTTCGCCCTTGACGACGACCTTGGCCTTCTTTGCAGTGCTCGGGACCAGCTTGGCAGCACGCAGGGCGGCGAAGTCGATCTCACCGGCCGGCAGCTTGTCCAGCGCGTACAGCAGCACTTCAGCGGTGTCCTTGGCGATCGGCGAACGGAAGCCGATCTTCGGCAGACGACGCTGCATGGGGGTCTGGCCGCCTTCGAAGCCAGCCTTGATCTTGCCGCCACCCTTACGGGCGAACGAACCCTTGTGGCCGCGGCCGGCAGTCTTGCCCAGGCCCGAGCCGATACCGCGACCGACGCGGGTGCGCTCGGTGCGGGCGCCCGGTGCCGGGCTCAGTTCATTGAGACGCAGAGTCATGATCGATTACTCCTCAACCTTGACGAGGTAGTGAACGGTGTTGATCAGGCCGCGAACCTGCGGGCTGTCCTTCAGTTCACGCACATCGTTCAGCTTGTTCAGGCCCAGAGCACGCACCGACAGGCGGTGACGCGACTGAGCACCACGCAGGCCACGCACCAGGCGCACCTTCACAGTCTTGTTGGACTCATTAGCCATGGTTGAGTTCCTCCACCTTCTTGCCGCGCTTGGCCGCGATGCGAGCCGGCGACTGCGCAGCAGACAGGCCCTTCACGGTGGCACGCACCAGGTTGATCGGGTTGCGCGAACCGGTGGCCTTGGCCAGCACGTTCTTCACGCCAACCGCTTCCAGCACGGCGCGCATGGCACCGCCGGCGATGACGCCGGTACCTTCGGAAGCCGGCTGCATGAACACGCGGGCTGCGCCGTGACCATCCTTGATGGTGTGCCACAGGGTGCCGTTGTTCAGGTCAACGCTGACCAGGTTCTTGCGAGCCTGCTCCATCGACTTCTGGATGGCGACCGGCACTTCGCGGGCCTTGCCATAACCGAAACCGACCTTGCCTTCGCCGTCGCCGACAACAGTCAGGGCGGTGAAGGTGAACTGGCGGCCACCCTTGACGGTCTTGCTGACGCGGTTGACCGCGACCAGCTTTTCGATCATGCCGTCGTCGACTTTCTCTTCGCGGTTACGGTCGCGATCGCGACCCCGCTGCTGACGTTCTTCTGCCATCTTGATTCCTTGGTTGTTTGGGTATGTACGGCTCGAGGCCGCTTATGGTTGTGGAGTGACGCGTTGACCCGGTGGGCCGCTGCAGAAGAGCGGCGCCGTCCAGCCTCACTCAGGCTGGCGAGCAGGCGGGCAGGAGACCAGAGGTCCCCTGCCCTTGTCCCTTAGAACTGCAGGCCGGCTTCGCGGGCGGCTTCTGCCAGGGCCTTGATGCGGCCGTGGTAGCGGTAGCCCGAACGATCGAAGGCAACCTTCTCGACGCCGGCGGCCTTGGCGCGCTCGGCAACGATACGGCCAACCTTGGCAGCAGCATCAGCGTTCTTGCCGTTCTTCAGGCCGTCCTTGATGTCGGCCTGGGTGGTGTTGGCAGCAGCCAGCACCTTGGAGCCGTCGGCGGTGAAGACCTGGGCGTACAGGTGCTGACCGGTGCGCAGCACCGACAGGCGGGCGACACCGAGCTCACGGATGTGGGCGCGGGTCGACTTGGCGCGACGCAGGCGGGCGATGTTCTTGTTCATTTTGATTATTCCTTGAAAGCTGAAGGATGGGCTTTTCCCTGAGGAGTCCGCACAGGGATGTGCGGGCTCTTGCGAGGGACTCGCACTTACGCCTTCTTGGCTTCCTTACGGATGATGACTTCGTCGGAGTACTTCACGCCCTTGCCCTTGTACGGTTCCGGCTTGCGGAACGCACGGATCTTGGCGGCGACTTCACCGACGACCTGCTTGTCAGCGCCCTGCACCAGGATTTCGGTCTGGGTCGGGGTGGTGATGGTGATGCCTTCCGGCGCCACGAACACGATCGGGTGCGAGAAGCCCAGCGACAGGCTGAGGTCCTTGCCCTGCATGGCGGCACGGTAACCCACGCCGACCAGCTCCAGCTTGCGCTCGAAGCCTTCGGAAACACCCTTGACCATGTTGGACAGGATGGCGCGGACGGTACCGGTCAGCGGGATCAGATCGACGCTTTCGGTGCTCAGGGTGGCAACGCCGTTCTCGACGTTGATGGCAATACCAGCCGGCTTGGCCAGCGACAGGGTGCCCTTCGGGCCCTTGGCGGTGACGTTGTCGTTCTGGACGTTCAGTTCAACCTTACCCAGGTCGATCGGCTTCTTGGCTACGCGGGACATAGTTCTACTCCTTTCGCCTTAGGCCACGAAGCACAGGACTTCGCCGCCGACGCCCAGCTGGCGCGCCTGCGCATCAGTCATGATGCCCTTGGAGGTGGAAATGATGGAGATACCCAGGCCGTTCATGACCTTCGGCAGCTCGCTCTTGCCGCGGTACTGGCGCAGGCCCGAACGCGAGAAGCGCTTCAGGGTCGCGATGACCGGCTTGCCTTCGAAATACTTCAGCACGATTTCCAGCTCGGACTTGTTGTTCTCGAGCGCGGTCACGCGCAGGTCAGTGATGTAACCCTCGTCCTTCAGGACCTGGGCGATCGCAACCTTGATCTTGGACGACGGGGCTTTCACCGTCTGCTTGCCAACCGCGGCCGCATTCTTGATGCGGACCAGCAGGTCGGCGATGGGATCAGTCATGCTCATATGAGTACCTTTGAGTGCACCGATATCCGCTTTCGCGAAAATCTGTTGTCTCCTGGAAACGGGCCAGGTCCCTTCATGCAGTGGGCCGGAAGCCCACCCCTACATCCCCGTTTGCGCAGGGCAAGACGCGGGAGTATACGCCAAAAGAGCCCGACTTGCGTCGGGCTCTTCGGTTTTTTCGCAGAGGGAAAGCTGAACGCCCTGCCCTCCCGGCTCAGGAGCCCCCGAGGGGGCCCCTGATCGCAGGACCGGCTGGGATTACCAGCTGGCCTTGCGCAGGCCCGGAACGTCGCCACGCATGGTGGCTTCGCGCAGCTTGTTGCGACCCAGGCCGAACTTGCTGTACACGCCACGCGGGCGGCCAGACAGTTCGCAACGGCTGCGGTGGCGGCTCGGCGACGAATCGCGCGGCAGCTTCGACAGCTTGGTGGCGGCCTCGATCTTCTCTTCGTAGGTCGCGTCCTGCGAGGACACGATCTTCTTCAGAGCCGCACGCTTGACAGCGTACTTTTCAGCCAGCTTCTTCCGCTTGATGTCGCGGTTGACCATGGAGGTCTTTGCCATTTCGGTTTCCTCGACGGATCAGTTACGGAACGGGAACTTGAACGCTGCCAGCAGCGCCTTCGCTTCCGCGTCGGTCTTCGCAGTGGTGGTGATGGCGATATCCATGCCGCGGATCGCGTCGACAGCGTCGAAGTCGATTTCCGGGAAGATGATCTGTTCCTTCACACCCATGTTGAAGTTGCCGCGACCGTCGAAGGAACGACCGGAAACACCACGGAAGTCGCGCACGCGCGGCAGCGAGATGTTGATCAGGCGGTCCAGGAACTCGTACATCTTGTGGCGACGCAGCGTGGTCTTGCAGCCGATCGGCCAACCATCACGGATCTTGAACGACGCAACCGAGATACGCGACTTGGTGACAACCGGCTTCTGGCCGGAAATCTTGGTCATGTCGCCGACGGCGTTTTCCAGGATCTTCTTGTTGGTGGCCGCTTCGCCGACACCCATGTTCAGGGTGACCTTGACCAGCTTCGGCACTTCCATCGGATTGGTGTAGCCGAACTGCTTCATCAGCGCCGGCACCACTTCTTCCTTGTAAAACTTTTCGAGACGGGAAGTCATCTTCACATTCCTCAGGCGTCGAGCGCCTCACCGCTGGAGCGGAACACACGCAGTTTGCGTCCATCCTCCAGCACCTTGAAGCCAACGCGTTCGCCCTTGCCCGAAGCCGGGTTCAGCACATTCACGTTGGAGATATGGATCGACGCTTCACGCTCGACCACGCCGCCGGCAACACCTGCCTGCGGGTTCGGCTTGGTGTGGCGCTTGACGATGTTCACGTTGGCGACGACCACACGGTCGCCGTCGACGCGGACGATTTCGCCCTGCTTGCCCTTGTCCTTGCCGGCGTTGACGACAACCTGGTCGCCCTTCTTGATACGGTTAGCCATGATTATCTCCTGTCGCTCACAGCACTTCGGGAGCGAGCGAGACGATCTTCATGAACTTCTCCGAACGAAGTTCACGCGTCACCGGCCCGAAGATACGGGTACCGATCGGCTCCTGCTTGCTGTTCAGCAGAACGGCAGCGTTGCCGTCGAAGCGGATCAGCGAGCCATCGGCGCGACGCACACCCTTGCGGGTACGCACCACGACGGCGTCATACACTTCACCCTTCTTGACCTTGCCGCGCGGAATTGCATCCTTCACGGTGACCTTGATGATGTCGCCGATACCGGCGTAACGGCGCTTGGAACCACCCAGCACCTTGAAGCACATCACCTGCTTGGCACCCGAATTGTCCGCGACGTCAAGGTAGCTCTGCATCTGGATCATGATTCAGACTCCTTATTCAGCCGCACGCGTGATGACTTCCACCACGCGCCAGTTCTTGGTCTTGGACATCGGAGCAATCTCGGTCACGCGGACGACATCGCCTTCCTTGCAGGCGTTGTCGGCATCGTGGGCGTGCAGCTTGGTCGAGCGCTTGATGTACTTGCCGTACAGCGCGTGCTTGACCTGACGCTCAACCAGGACGGTAACCGTCTTGTCCATCTTGTTGCTGACGACACGGCCTTCGACCGTGCGCAGCGCCTTGTTTTCAGTATTGTCGCTCATAGCGGCCATCCTTACTTCGTGCTGCCGAGCAGGGTCTTGACGCGAGCAATCTCGCGACGGACCCGGCGGATGTCGTGTGTCTTCGGCAGCTGGCCGGTGACCTGCTGCATACGGACAGAGAACTGTTCCTTACGCAGGTCGATCAGGTGGGCCTTGAGTTCGTCAGCCGACTTTTCACGGAGAGTTTTGAGTTCCATCAGCGCACCGTCCGGGTCACGAAAGTGGTGGTGACCGAGAGCTTGGCGGCGGCCAGGCGGAATGCCTCGCGTGCCACGTCTTCGGTAACACCCTCGATTTCATAGATCATGCGGCCGGGCTGGATCTGGGCCACCCAGTATTCCACGTTGCCCTTACCCGAACCCATTCGAACTTCGATGGGCTTCTTGGTGATGGGCTTGTCGGGGAACACGCGGATCCACATCTTGCCGCCGCGCTTCACGTAGCGGCTGATCGAGCGGCGGGCCGCTTCGATCTGACGCGCGGTCAGCTGACCGTGGGCGGTTGCCTTCAGGCCGTATTCGCCGAAGCTGACAGCGTTGGCGCTCCAGCTCAGGCCTTCGTTACGGCCCTTGTGTACCTTGCGGTACTTGGTTCGCTTGGGTTGCAACATTGTCGTTACCTCGCTTCACGGGCCGGGCGCTGACGGTCACCACGGTCGCCGCGATCGTGACGATCGTTGCGCGACGGGGTGTCGTCCTGCTTTTCCTGGCCAACCTGGGAGAAATCGAAGACTTCGCCCTTGTAGATCCAGACCTTGATGCCGATGATGCCGTAGGTCGTCTTGGCTTCAGCGAAGCCATAGTCGATGTCGGCACGCAGGGTGTGCAGCGGCACGCGGCCTTCGCGGTACCACTCCGAACGGGCGATTTCTGCACCGTTGAGGCGGCCACCGACGTTGACCTTGATGCCCAGGGCACCCAGGCGCATCGCGTTGCCCACCGAGCGCTTCATGGCGCGGCGGAACATGATGCGACGCTCCAGCTGCTGCGCGATCGATTCGGCAACCAGCTGTGCGTCCAGCTCCGGCTTGCGCACTTCGGTGACGTTGATGTGCGCCGGGACGCCCATCATCTCGCTCACTTCCTTGCGCAGCTTCTCGATGTCCTCACCGCGCTTGCCGATCACCACGCCCGGACGGGCGGTGTGGATCGTCACGCGAGCGGTCTTGGCCGGACGCTCGATCAGGATCTTGCTGATGCCAGCCTGAGCCAGCTTCTTGCGCAGCATTTCGCGAACTTTCAGGTCGGCTGCCAGGTAACCAGCGAACTCGGCCTTGTTGGCGTACCACTTGGAGTTCCAGTCCTTGGAAATGCCGAGGCGGATACCAATCGGATGAACTTTATGACCCATGGTCTTTTCCTTATCCGCTTACTTGGCGGCGCCCACAACCACAGTGATGTGGCTGGTGCGCTTGAGGATGCGGGTACCGCGGCCTTTCGCCCGCGCCATGAAACGCTTCAGGGTCGGACCTTCATCAACCATGATGGTCTGAACCTTCAGCTCGTCGACGTCGGCGCCCTGGTTGTTCTCGGCATTTGCAATAGCCGACTCCACCACCTTCTTGATCAGGTGGGCAGCCTTCTTGTCCGAGAACTTCAGCAGGTTGACCGCACGCTCGGCCGGCAGACCGCGCACCTGGTCAGCGACCAGACGAGCCTTCTGCGGGGAGATGCGCGCAGTGCGCAGGATGGCTTTCGCTTCCATTGTCATCTCTCCTTACTTGCCCGACTTCTTGTCACCACCGTGACCCTTGAAGGTCCGGGTGATGGCAAATTCGCCGAGCTTGTGGCCGACCATGTTCTCGTTGACGAGAACCGGGATGTGGTTCTTGCCGTTATGCACGGCAATGGTGACGCCTACCATGTCAGGCAGGATCATCGAACGACGCGACCAGGTCTTGATCGGACGCTTGCTACCCGCAGCGGCAGCCACCTTAGCAACCAGGTGGTGATCGACAAACGGGCCCTTCTTGAGTGAACGTGCCATGGTCGATTAGCCCCTACGATCGCGGACGATGAACTGCTGAGTGCGCTTGTTATGGCGCGTCTTGTAACCCTTGGTCGGGACACCCCACGGGGTGACCGGATGCGGGTTACCCTGGCCGGCCTTCGCCTCACCACCACCGTGCGGGTGGTCAACCGGGTTCATGGCTGCACCACGAACGGTCGGGCGGACGCCGCGCCAGCGCTTGGCACCGGCCTTGCCCAGCTTTTCCAGGCTGTGCTCGTCGTTGCCGACTTCGCCGATGGTTGCGCAGCACTCGACCGGAACCTTGCGCATTTCACCCGAGCGCAGGCGCAGGGTGGCGTAGATGCCTTCACGAGCCACCAGCTGCACGGCCGCACCAGCGGCGCGGGCGATCTGAGCGCCCTTGCCGGGCTTCAGTTCGATGCAGTGGATGGTGGTACCCACCGGGATGTTGCGCAGCGGCAGGGTGTTGCCCGCCTTGATCGGGGCGTCCGAACCGGCGATCACCTGATCACCCGCCTTCAGACCCTTCGGAGCGATGATGTAGCGACGCTCGCCATCGACGTAGCACAGCAGGGCGATGTGGGCGGTGCGGTTCGGATCGTATTCGATGCGTTCCACGCGCGCCGGGATGCCCAGCTTGTTGCGCTTGAAGTCGATGATGCGGTAGTGCTGCTTGGCACCACCACCGACGTGACGCACGGTGATGCGGCCATGGTGGTTACGACCACCCGAGCGGCTCTGCGACTCGACCAGCGCGGCGTGCGGAGCACCCTTGTGCAGGTCGGGAGTGACCACGCGCACGGCCGAACGGCGGCCGGGGGAAGTGGGCTTGAATTTCATCAATGGCATGGGATGTACCTCAGGCCTTGGCCGTTACATCGATCGACTGGCCGTCGGCCAGGCGAACGTACGCCTTGCGCCAATCGCCGCGGCGGCCAGCACGGTTACGGAAGGACTTGTTCTTGCCCTTGACGTTGACCACGTTGACTGCTTCGACCTTGACGTCGAACAGCTGCTCAACCGCGGCCTTTACATCGGCCTTGGTGGCTTCGTTCGAAACTTCGAAGACATACTGGTTGGAGAGTTCCTGCAGGCGCGCGGTCTTTTCGGAGACACGCGGGGCACGCAGCACGCTGAAGATTTTTTCGTTGCTGTTCATGCCAGCCACTCCTCGACCTTCTTGACCGCGTCAGCGGTGATGACGACCGTGTCGGCACCGACCAGCGACACCGGATCCAGGCCCTGGACGTCACGCACCTGCACGTACGGCAGATTGCGGGCGGACAGGTACAGGTGCTCGGAGGCTTCTTCAGTGACGATCAGCGGGCGCTTGCCCACTTCCAGGCCGGCCAGCTTGGCGATCAGACCCTTCGTGTTGGTCACTTCGACATCGAAGGACTCCACGATGGTCAGACGGCCCTGACGGTTCAGCTCGGACAGGATCGCGCACATGGCGGCACGGTACTGCTTACGATTGACCTTCTGCTCGAAGCTGCGCGGCTTTGCCGCGAAGGTGACACCGCCGCCGACGAAGATCGGAGCCGTCAGTGCGCCATGACGCGCGCCGCCGCCCTTCTGCTTCTTCGACTTCTTGGTGGTACCTGCCACTTCGGAGCGAGTCTTCTGCGCCTTGGTGCCGGCGCGACCGGCGTTGCGGTAGGCAACGACGACCTGGTGGACCAGATCTTCGCTGAAATCGCGACCGAACACGGCGTCGGAGACCGAGACCTTGTTGTTGCTACCCGTGATAACGAGTTCCATCGTCATCTCTCCTTATGCCTTGCTCGCCGGACGGACGATCACATCGCCACCCGCCGCGCCCGGAACGGCGCCGCGAACCGCGATCAGACCGCGCTCCACGTCGACCTTGACCACTTCCAGGTTCTGGGTGCTCTGCTGCACCGCGCCCATGTGGCCCGACATCTTCTTGCCCGGGAAAACGCGACCCGGGGTCTGGCGCTGACCCAGCGAACCCGGCGCGCGATGCGACAGCGAGTTACCGTGGGTTGCATCGCCCATACGGAAGTTGTGGCGCTTGATGGTGCCCTGGAAACCCTTACCCTTGGTGACACCCTGGACGTCGACGATCTGGCCGACTTCGAAGATGTCCGCCTTGACTTCGCCGCCAACGGCGAAATCGCCGAGCTGCGCGTCTTCAACGCGGAATTCCCACAGGCCACGACCCGCTTCCACCTTCGCCTTGGCGAAGTGGCCGGCTTCCGGCTTGTTGACCAGGGCAGCGCGACGCGCGCCGACGGTCACCTGCACGGCGCTGTAGCCGTCGGTTTCGACGGTCTTGATCTGCGCGATGCGGTTCGGGGTTGCTTCGATCAGGGTCACCGGGATGGAACGACCATCTTCGGTGAACACGCGGCTCATGCCAGCCTTGCGGCCCACGAAGCCCAACGAATACTTCTTCGTCATGGTCGTAGTCCTCAGGTCAGCTTGATCTGAACGTCGACGCCGGCAGCCAGTTCGAGCTTCATCAGCGCGTCCACGGTCTTGTCATTCGGGTCAACGATATCGAGCACGCGCTTGTGCGTGCGGGTCTCGTACTGGTCACGCGCGTCCTTGTCGACGTGCGGGGAGACGAGAACGGTATAACGCTCGATCTTGGTCGGCAGCGGGATCGGGCCACGCACTTGCGCGCCGGTCCGCTTGGCCGTCTCAACGATCTCGCTGGCCGAACGGTCGATCAGACGATGATCGAACGCTTTCAGCCGGATCCGGATCTTTTGGTCCGCCATGGCGGTAGGTTCCTTCGTTAAAAGAGCGACAGACAAAGCCTCTGGGTTGCTTTGCCCCATGAAATTCCTGAATACAGACGGCCCGCACTCCTGCAGGCCGACAAGGTCAATCCATGGACCTCAAAAACGTAGGCAGACCCGTTTCCCGGTCTGCCCAGACGTAGAAGCATAATGGCACGCAAGGCAGCTGTCAACAGTCTCCTGTTGACGCCGCCTGAATGGCATTGACCCTTCCTGGTCCGGGGAACACAAGGCACATCCTGTGCCTGCTTTCCCATTTTGATACGCCCCGATGCCCTACCCAGGCAACATCGGGGCGCAGATACTACCAGATTACTCGATGATCTTCGAGACCACGCCGGCGCCGACGGTACGGCCGCCTTCGCGGATGGCGAAGCGCAGGCCTTCGTCCATTGCCACCGGGTTGATCAGGGTGACGACCATCTTGACGTTGTCACCCGGCATCACCATTTCGACGCCTTCCGGCAGCTGGGCTGCACCGGTGATGTCGGTGGTGCGGAAGTAGAACTGCGGACGGTAGCCGTTGAAGAACGGGGTGTGACGGCCGCCCTCATCCTTCGACAGCACGTACACTTCGCCTTCGAACTTGGTGTGCGGCTTGATCGAACCCGGCTTGGCCAGAACCTGGCCACGCTCGACGTCGTCACGCTTGGTGCCGCGCAGCAGCAGGCCAGCGTTGTCGCCTGCCTGACCCTGGTCCAGCAGCTTGCGGAACATTTCAACGCCGGTCACGGTGGTCTTCTGCACCGGACGGATACCGACGATTTCGATTTCGTCGCCGACCTTGATGATGCCGCGCTCGATACGACCGGTCACCACGGTGCCGCGGCCCGAGATCGAGAACACGTCTTCCACCGGCATCAGGAACGGCTTGTCGATCGCACGCTCCGGCTCCGGAATCCAGCTGTCCAGGGCGTCGACCAGCTTCAGGATGGCCGGCACGCCGATATCGCTCTGGTCGCCTTCCAGCGCCAGACGGGCCGAACCCGCGATGATCGGGGTGTCGTCGCCCGGGAAGTCGTACTTGCTCAGCAGCTCGCGCACTTCCATTTCGACCAGCTCGAGCAGCTCGGCGTCGTCGACCATGTCGGCCTTGTTCAGGAACACGACGATGTACGGCACGCCGACCTGACGCGACAGCAGGATGTGCTCGCGGGTCTGCGGCATCGGGCCGTCAGCGGCCGAGCAGACCAGGATCGCGCCGTCCATCTGGGCAGCACCGGTGATCATGTTCTTGACGTAGTCAGCGTGGCCCGGGCAATCGACGTGGGCGTAGTGACGCTTCTCGGATTCGTATTCGACGTGCGCGGTCGAGATCGTGATACCACGAGCCTTTTCTTCCGGCGCGGCGTCGATCGAGGAGTAGTCCTTGAACTCGCCACCGAAGCGCTCGGCACCGATCTTGGTCAGTGCGGCGGTCAGCGTGGTCTTGCCGTGATCGACGTGACCGATGGTGCCGACGTTGACGTGCGGCTTGGTGCGCTCGAACTTACCCTTTGCCATTGTTGTATACCTTGATTTTGTAAGTGGTTTTCAGGAGAGGCTGAGCGAGGCTCAGCCCTTCTTCATGACGGCTTCGGCGATGTTGTTCGGCGCCGGCTCGTAGTGATCGAATTCCATGGTGAAGGTGGCACGGCCCTGGGTCTGCGAACGCAGCGCAGTGGCGTAGCCGAACATTTCACCCAGCGGGATCATCGCGTTGATGATGCTGGCCGAACCGTCACCGGTGGTGTCGGAACCCTGCAGCACGCCGCGACGACGGCTGACGTCGCCCATCACGTCACCCTGGTAATCCTCCGGGGTCACGATCTCGACCTTCATGATCGGCTCCAGCAGAACCGGCTTGGCCTTGGCGAAGCCCTGCTTGAAGGCCATCGACGAAGCGAGCTTGAACGCCATTTCCGAAGAGTCGACGTCGTGGTACGAGCCGAACACCAGCTTGACCTTGACATCCACCACCGGGAAGCCAGCCAGCGGACCGCTGGTGATGGTTTCGCGCAGGCCCTTTTCGATCGAAGGAATGAATTCCTTCGGGATCACGCCGCCGGTGATGTCATTGACGAACAGGAAGTCGTCCTTGATCGCCGGGGCCAGCTTGGCATCGGCACGGTCTGCAGCGGTCAGCGGCGACAGCTCGATCACGACGTGACCGTACTGACCCTTACCACCGGACTGCTTGGCGTGCTTGTAGTCCGACTTGACGTCGGCCAGGGTGATGGTTTCGCGGTAGGCCACCTGCGGCGCGCCGACGTTGGCTTCAACGTTGAACTCGCGCTTCAGGCGGTCGACGATGATGTCCAGGTGCAGCTCGCCCATGCCCGAGATGATGGTCTGGCCGGATTCTTCGTCGGTCTTGACGCGGAACGACGGATCTTCCTGCGCCAGGCGACCCAGAGCCAGACCCATCTTTTCCTGGTCCGACTTGGTCTTCGGCTCGACAGCCATCGAGATCACCGGCTCCGGGAACGTCATGCGCTCCAGGATGATCGGCTGGTCGATCGAGCACAGGGTGTCACCGGTGGTGGTGTCCTTCAGGCCCACGGCAGCGGCGATGTCACCGGCCAGAACTTCCTTGATCTCTTCGCGGTTGTTCGAATGCATCTGCAGGATGCGGCCGATGCGCTCCTTCTTGCCCTTCACCGAGTTCAGCACGGTGTCGCCACCGTTCAGGGTGCCCGAGTAGACGCGGAAGAAGGTCAGCGCGCCGACGAACGGATCGGTGATGATCTTGAAGGCCAGCGACGAGAACGGAGCCTTGTCGTCCGACTTGCGGCTCATGGCGACGTTTTCGTCGTCCACGTCGGTACCGGTCACGTCCGGCACGTCGACCGGCGACGGCAGCAGCTGGATCACGCCGTCGAGCATGGCCTGCACGCCCTTGTTCTTGAACGCCGAGCCGCAGTACATCGGCACGATCTCGGTGGCCAGGGTGCGGGTACGCAGCGCGTTGATGATTTCAGCCTCGGCCAGCTCTTCGCCGCCCAGGTACTTTTCCATCAGCTCTTCGTTGGCTTCAGCCGCGGCTTCGATCATGAAGGTACGGGCTTCTTCAGCCTTTTCCTGCAGGTCGGCCGGGATGTCGCCGTATTCGAACTTCATGCCCTGCGAGGCTTCATCCCAATGGATGGCCTTCATCTTCAGCAGGTCGACAACGCCCTTGAAGCCTTCTTCAGCGCCGATCGGCAGCTGCATCGGCACGGCGACGGCGCCGAGCTTTGCCTTCAGCTGGTCACGGACCTTGTAGAAGTTGGCACCGGTGCGGTCCATCTTGTTGACGAACGCGATGCGCGGCACCTTGTAACGGTTGGCCTGGCGCCACACGGTTTCCGACTGCGGCTGCACGCCACCGACGGCACACAGCACGAACACCGCACCGTCGAGCACGCGCAGCGAACGCTCGACTTCGATGGTGAAGTCAACGTGCCCGGGGGTGTCGATGATGTTGAAACGGTGCTCCGGCAGGGACTTGTCCATGCCCTTCCAGAACGCGGTGGTCGCAGCGGACTGGATCGTGATGCCACGCTCCTGCTCCTGCTCCATCCAGTCCATGGTGGCGGCGCCGTCGTGCACTTCACCGATCTTGTGGCTCTTGCCGGTGTAGAACAGGATGCGCTCGGACGTGGTGGTCTTGCCGGCATCGATGTGGGCCATGATGCCGAAGTTACGGTAACGCTCGATGGGAGTGGAACGGGCCACGGGGAGCCTCTCAGATTTCTTGGATTTCGGATGGCCGAACGCCGCCTTGCGGCGGCCTTCGGATTGGCGCAGTCCTTCCGGGACCGCGAGGCAGCACCGTAATGGTGCTGCCCTGCCTGTTTTACAAGGCCGTCAAACTCACCAGCGGTAGTGGGCGAATGCCTTGTTGGCTTCGGCCATGCGGTGGGTTTCTTCGCGCTTCTTGATGGCGCCGCCACGGTTTTCCGAGGCGTCGATCAGTTCAGCAGCCAGCTTCTTCGGCATGGTGTTCTCACCACGCTTGCGCGCGGAGTCGATCAGCCAGCGCATGGCCAGGGCCATCTTGCGCGACGAACGCACTTCGACCGGCACCTGGTAGGTGGCGCCGCCGACGCGACGCGACTTCACTTCGACCGCCGGAGCAACGTTGTCCAGCGCCTTCTGCACCAGTTCAATGGCGTTGGCGCTGCTGTTCTTCTCGGTGATCACGTCCATGGCGCCGTACACGATCTTTTCGGCGACGGACTTCTTGCCGCTCTGCATGACCATGTTGATGAAGCGGGCGATGGTTTCGCTTCCGTGCTTCGGATCGGGCAGGACGGAACGCTGCGGAGTATTACCCTTACGCGACATATGCTCTCTCCTTAGGCCTTCGGACGCTTGGCGCCGTACTTGGAACGGGCCTGGCGACGCTTGGCGACGCCGGCGGCGTCGAGCGAGCCACGAACGGTGTGGTAACGCACACCCGGCAGATCCTTGACGCGACCGCCACGGATCAGGACCACGGAGTGCTCCTGCAGGTTGTGGCCTTCACCACCGATGTAGGAGATCACCTCTTCCTGGTTGGTCAGGCGAACCTTGGCAACCTTGCGCAGAGCCGAGTTCGGCTTCTTCGGAGTGGTGGTGTAAACGCGGGTGCAGACGCCACGGCGCTGCGGG
The DNA here is from genome assembly GCF_056861405.1 of Stenotrophomonas sp. 22DLJC03. Lineage (NCBI taxonomy): Bacteria > Pseudomonadati > Pseudomonadota > Gammaproteobacteria > Lysobacterales > Lysobacteraceae > Stenotrophomonas > Stenotrophomonas sp. 22DLJC03. Next base: position 492,523 of record NZ_JBSPUG010000001.1, on the reverse strand, counting down.
CACTTGTCGAGCGCCGGCGAGGCACTCTTGTACGTAGTAGCTTGCCGCGGCTTGCGGACCAGCTGGTTGATCGTCGCCATCAGTAGGTTCTTCTGATTGGTGGCCGGAAATCCGGCCAGAGATGCGGAAATGTTAAAGCAGGCCAAAATTCTGGCCTGCTGAGACAGACGATTGTAGCAACCTGCCAGGAAAGCAGTCAAACGCCTCCTGTCAAGCCCGTTCCTGATCCTGGAACGTTACTGGGGGGCCTCCATGTACCCCGTTCAGGTTGGCAGGGTGGATCGCGGACGATCCCCCCTGCCCTTTCCCAATCCCATCGATGAACCGATGGGGTGGTCCGGCCTCTCGGCCGGACCTGATACCTCATTCTTCGCCAGACGCCTGTTCAGCTTCGGCTTCAACGGCCGGCGCCTCGACTGCAGCCGGGGTGCCGGTCAGGGCCTGCATCTCCGAGTCGGTCAGACCCGAAGCGCCGCGGCGGCGGTTGCTGTGGTACGACAGACCGGTACCGGCCGGGATCAGGCGGCCGACGATCACGTTTTCCTTCAGGCCGCGCAGGTTGTCCTTGGTGCCGCGGACGGCAGCCTCGGTCAGCACGCGGGTGGTCTCCTGGAAGGAGGCCGCCGAGATGAACGACTCGGTAGCCAGCGAGGCCTTGGTGATACCCAGCAGCACCGGATCGAAGCGGGCGATCAGCTCGTTGCGGGCACCGAGGCGTGCATTCTCCTCGATAACGCGCTGGCGTTCGACCTGTTCGCCGTTCAGGAACTTGCTGCTGCCCTGATCGGTGATCTCGACCTTGCGCAGCATCTGGCGGGTGATCACCTCGATGTGCTTGTCGTTGATCTTCACGCCCTGCAGGCGGTACACGTCCTGGATTTCCTTGACCAGGTAGGCAGCCAGCGGCTCGACACCCAGCAGGCGCAGGATGTCCTGCGGGCTCGGCTCGCCGTCCACGATGGTTTCGCCCTTGGTCACGTGTTCACCTTCGAACACGATCACCTGGCGGTACTTCGGAATCAGCTCTTCGTGCTCCGAACCATCGGTGTCCTTGATGATCAGGCGCTGCTTGCCCTTGGTGTCCTTGCCGAAGCTGATGATGCCCGAACGCTCGGCCAGCACCGCCGGATCCTTCGGCTTGCGCGCTTCGAACAGATCGGCCACGCGCGGCAGACCACCGGTGATGTCACGGGTCTTGGAGGCTTCCTGCGGGATCTTGGCAACCACGTCGCCCACGCCGACAGCGGCGCCGTCCTGCAGGTTGACGATCGAGCGCGGCGGCAGCAGGTACTGCGCCGGCAGATCGGTACCCGGAATGGTCAGGTCGTTGCCCTTGGCGTCGACGATGCGGACGATCGGGCGCAGATCCTTGGCCTGGGCGCCGCGGCGCTTCGGATCGGTGATCTCGCGCGAGGCCAGGCCAGTCAGCTCGTCGGTCTTCTCGATGACGGTGACGCCGTCGATGAAGTCGATGAAGCGGATGAAACCGGCCACTTCCGAAACGATCGGGTGGTTATGCGGATCCCAGCTGGCCACGGTCTGGCCAGCCTTCACTGCATCGCCATCCTTGGAGGCGATCATCGAGCCGTACGGCAGCTTGTAGCGCTCACGCTCACGGCCGTGAGCATCGAGCACCGAGATTTCGCCCGAACGCGACACTGCCACCAGCGAGCCATTGGCATGCTCGACCGACTTGAGGTTGCTGAACTTGACCGAGCCGGTGGTCTTGACGGTGATGTTGTCGACCGCAGCCGCACGCGACGCCGCACCACCGATGTGGAACGTACGCATGGTCAGCTGGGTACCCGGCTCACCGATGGACTGTGCGGCGATGACGCCGACCGCTTCACCGATGTTGACGATGTGGCCACGGGCCAGATCGCGGCCGTAGCAGCGACCGCAGACGCCGAAGGCGGATTCGCAGGAGATGGTCGAGCGGACCTTGATGGTCTGCACGCCGGCATCTTCCAGCTTGGCCACCCAGGCTTCGTCGAGCAGGGTGTTGCGGGTGACGATGGGATCTTCGTCGTTGCCCGGCAGGAACACGTCCTCGGCAACCACGCGACCCAGCACACGATCCTTCAACGGCTCGACCACGTCGCCGCCTTCCACGATCGGGGTCATGATCAGGCCTTCGGTGGTACCGCAATCCACCTCGGTGATTACCACGTCCTGCGCCACGTCGACCAGACGACGGGTCAGGTAACCCGAGTTCGCGGTCTTCAGCGCGGTATCGGCCAGACCCTTACGGGCACCGTGGGTGGAGTTGAAGTACTCCTGCACGTTCAGGCCTTCGCGGAAGTTCGCCTTGATGGGCGTCTCGATGATCGAGCCATCCGGACGCGCCATCAGGCCGCGCATACCGGCCAGCTGACGAATCTGCGCCTGGCTACCACGGGCACCGGAGTCGGCCATGATGTACAGCGAGTTCATCGACTTCTGGTCGATGGTCTCGCCCTTGGCATTGACGACCTTCTCGGTACCGATGGTGTCCATCATCGCCTTGGCGATGCGCTCGTTGGTGCGCGACCAGATGTCGACCACCTTGTTGTAGCGCTCGCCAGCGGTGACCAGGCCCGACTGGTACTGCTCCTGGATTTCCAGCACTTCGGCTTCGGCCTCGGTGAGGATGCCCTTCTTCTCGTCCGGGATCAGCATGTCGTCGATGCCGATCGAGACGCCGGCGCGGGTCGCGTAGGCGAAGCCGGTGTACATCAGCTTGTCGGCGAACACGACCGTGTCCTTCAAGCCCAGCTGGCGGTAGCTGGAGTTGATCAGGCGGCTGATGTTCTTCTTGGTCAGCTCGGTGTTGGCCAGCGCGAACGGCAGGCCTTCCGGGAGGATTTCAGCCAGCAGGGCGCGACCGATCGTGGTGTCCACGATCGAGGTCTTGTTCTGCTTGATGCCGTCTTCGTCGGTCACCACCTCGGTGATGCGGACCTTGACGCGTGCGTGCAGTTCCACCACGCGGTTGTCGTAGGCGCGCTTGACTTCGGCGATGTTGGCGAAGGCCATGCCCTCGCCCTTCTTGTTTTCCAGCGAGCGGGTCATGTAGTACAGACCCAGCACGACGTCCTGCGACGGCACGATGATCGGCTCGCCGTTGGCCGGCGACAGGATGTTATTGGTCGACATCATCAGCGCACGCGCTTCCAGCTGGGCTTCCAGCGAGAGCGGCACGTGGACGGCCATCTGGTCACCGTCGAAGTCGGCGTTGAACGCGGTGCAGACCAGCGGGTGCAGCTGGATGGCCTTGCCTTCGATCAGCACCGGCTCGAACGCCTGGATGCCCAGACGGTGCAGGGTCGGCGCACGGTTCAGCATCACCGGATGTTCGCGGATGACCTCTTCCAGGATGTCCCAGACTTCGGCTTCTTCGCGCTCGACCAGCTTCTTGGCGGCCTTGATGGTGGTGGCCAGGCCACGACGCTGCAGCTTGGCGAACACGAACGGCTTGAACAGTTCGAGCGCCATCTTCTTCGGCAGGCCGCACTGGTGCAGGCGCAGGTACGGACCGACCACGATGACCGAACGGCCCGAGTAGTCGACGCGCTTGCCGAGCAGGTTCTGGCGGAAGCGGCCCTGCTTGCCCTTGATCATGTCGGCCAGCGACTTCAGCGGGCGCTTGTTGGTGCCGGTGATGGCACGGCCGCGACGGCCGTTGTCCAGCAGCGCATCGACCGATTCCTGCAGCATGCGCTTTTCATTGCGCACGATGATGTCCGGCGCGCTCAGTTCGAGCAGGCGGCGCAGGCGGTTGTTGCGGTTGATGACGCGGCGGTACAGGTCGTTCAGGTCGGAGGTCGCGAAGCGGCCGCCATCCAGCGGAACCAGCGGACGCAGGTCCGGCGGCAGCACCGGCAGCACGGTCATGACCATCCACTCCGGACGGTTGCCCGATTCCAGGAAGGCTTCGATCAGCTTGATGCGCTTGGTGAGGCGCTTGAGCTTGGTTTCCGAACCGGTGCTGGCGATTTCTTCGCGCAGGCGGGTCATTTCCGACTGCAGGTCGATGGTGCGCAGCAGCTCGTACACGGCCTCGGCGCCCATGGCGGCGTCGAAGTCGTCACCGTGCTCCTGGCGGGCCTGGAGGTACTGTTCTTCGGTCAGCAGCTGGCGGCGCTCCAGGGCGGTCAGGCCCGGCTCGGTCACCACGTACGCTTCGAAGTACAGCACGCGCTCGATGTCGCGCAGGGTCATGTCCAGCATCAGGCCGATGCGCGACGGCAGCGACTTCAGGAACCAGATGTGCGCGACCGGCGAAGCCAGGTCGATGTGGCCCATGCGCTCGCGGCGCACCTTGGCCAGGGTCACTTCGGTGCCGCACTTCTCGCACACGACACCACGGTGCTTCATGCGCTTGTACTTGCCGCACAGGCACTCGTAGTCCTTCACCGGGCCGAAGATGGCGGCGCAGAACAGGCCGTCACGTTCCGGCTTGAAGGTACGGTAGTTGATGGTTTCCGGCTTCTTCACTTCGCCGAAGGACCACGAACGGATCAGGTCCGGCGAGGCCAGCGCGATCTTGATCGCGTCGAAGTCCAGCGTCTGGCGCTGCTGGTTGAAGAGGTTGAGCAGGTCTTTCATGGTGTTCTCCAGAAGGAGGAATGCTGTGTCGATGGGCTTTCAGTTGACTGCCAGCGGCGCGGCGGCGGACCGCCGCGCCGGCATGGATCAGTTGTCTTCCAGTTCCATGTTGATGGCCAGCGAGCGGATTTCCTTCACGAGCACGTTGAAGGATTCCGGCATGCCCGCGACCATCTCGTGCTCACCGTCGACGATGTTCTTGTACATCTGGTTGCGGCCCTGCACGTCATCGGACTTCACCGTCAGCATTTCCTGCAGGGTGTAGGCCGCGCCGTAGGCTTCCAGCGCCCAGACTTCCATTTCACCGAAGCGCTGGCCGCCGAACTGCGCCTTGCCGCCCAGCGGCTGCTGGGTGACGAGCGAGTACGGACCGGTCGAACGCGCGTGCATCTTGTCGTCGACCAGGTGGTTCAGCTTCAGGTAGTGCATGTAACCGACGGTGGTGTGGCGATCGAACGCTTCACCGGTGCGGCCGTCGTACAGCTGGGTCTGGCCACTGCTCGGCAGGTCGGCCAGTTCCAGCATGCGCTTGATTTCCGCTTCGGTGGCGCCGTCGAACACCGGGGTAGCCATCGGCACGCCGTCGGTGAGGTTACGGGCCAGACGCAGCAGCTCCTCGTCGCTGAACTGCGACAGGTCGACACGGTTGGCCACGTTGGTGTCGTCGTGGTTGTAGATGTCGTCCAGGAACTTGCGCAGGTCGGCGACCGCAGCCTGGGCTTCCATCATCGCCTGGATCTTGCGACCCAGGCCCTTGGCTGCCCAGCCCAGGTGCACTTCCAGAATCTGGCCGATGTTCATACGCGACGGCACGCCCAGCGGGTTCAGCACGATGTCCACGGTTTCGCCCGAGGCCATGTACGGCATGTCCTCGACCGGCACCACGTTGGACACCACACCCTTGTTGCCGTGGCGGCCTGCCATCTTGTCGCCCGGCTGGATGCGGCGCTTCACGGCCAGGAACACCTTGACCATCTTCAGCACGCCCGGGGCGAGGTCGTCGCCGGCGGTGATCTTGCCGCGCTTGTCGGCGAAGCGACGCTCGAATTCCTTCTCGTGCGCCTGGATCTGCTTCTGGGCGCGCTCGATGGCTTCCGAGGCGTCCTCGTCCTTCATGCGAAGGGCGAACCAGTCAGCCTTCTTCAGGCCGTCCAGGAAGGCGTCGGTGATGACGTCGCCCTTCTTCAGGCTGGCGCCACCGTTGACCACCTTGCCCACGATCTGCGAACGCAGACGCATGTAGATGGCCGCTTCCAGGATGCGGAACTGGTCGTCGAAGTCCTTCTTGACGCGCTTGATTTCAGACTCTTCGATCTGACGGGCGCGCTTGTCCTTCTCGATGCCGTCGCGGGTGAAGACCTGCACGTCGATGACGGTGCCGTCCATGCCCGGCGGCACGCGCAGCGAGCTGTCCTTCACGTCCGACGCCTTCTCGCCGAAGATCGCGCGCAGCAGCTTCTCTTCCGGGGTCAGCTGGCTTTCGCCCTTCGGGGTGACCTTGCCGACCATGATGTCGCCGGCGCGGACTTCGGCACCGATGTACACCACGCCGCTTTCGTCCAGGCGGTTCAGCGCCTGCTCGGAAACGTTCGGGATGTCGGCGGAGATTTCCTCCGGCCCCAGCTTGGTGTCACGCGCGACGCAGGTCAGCTCTTCGATGTGGATCGTGGTGTAGCGATCCTCTTCCACCACGCGCTCGGAAAGCAGGATGGAGTCTTCGAAGTTGTAGCCGTTCCACGGCATGAACGCGATCAGCATGTTCTGGCCCAGAGCCAGTTCGCCGATATCGGTGGACGGACCGTCGGCCAGCACATCGCCGCGGGCGATGATGTCACCCACCTGGACCAGCGGACGCTGGTTGATGCAGGTGTTCTGGTTCGAACGGGTGTACTTGACCAGGTTGTAGATGTCGACGCCGGCGTCGGTGGCACCGACGATTTCTTCCTCGACCACCTTGACCACGATGCGGGCGGCATCGATCTGCACGATCTCGCCACCACGACGGGCGTTCACGGTCACACCGGAGTCACGCGCCACGGCGCGCTCGATGCCGGTACCGACCAGCGGCTTCTGCGCACGCAGGGTCGGCACGGCCTGACGCTGCATGTTGGCGCCCATCAGTGCACGGTTGGCGTCATCGTGCTCCAGGAACGGAACCAGCGCGGCCGCGATCGACACGGTCTGCATCGGCGAGACGTCCATGAAGTGGACTTCCGCCGGCGGCTTCAGCAGCGATTCGCCCTGGAAGCGGCACGGAACGAACTGTTCGGTCAGCACGCTGTCAGCATTGGTCAGCGCGTTGGCCTGCGCAATGACGTACTCGTTTTCTTCGATCGCCGACAGGAACTCGACTTCGTCATAGACCTTGCCGTCCACGACCTTGCGGTACGGGGTCTCGAGGAAACCGTACTGGTTGGTGCGGGCGTACACGGCCAGCGAGTTGATCAGGCCGATGTTCGGGCCTTCCGGCGTTTCGATGGTGCAGACGCGGCCGTAATGGGTCGGGTGCACGTCGCGCACTTCGAAGCCGGCGCGCTCACGGGTCAGACCGCCCGGCCCCAGGGCCGAGACGCGACGCTTGTGCGTGACTTCCGACAGCGGGTTGTTCTGATCCATGAACTGCGACAGCTGCGAGGAGCCGAAGAATTCCTTGATCGCCGCAGCCACCGGCTTGGCGTTGATCAGCTCCTGCGGGGTCAGGCCTTCCGACTCCGCCATCGACAGGCGTTCCTTGACCGCGCGCTCGACGCGGACCAGGCCCACGCGGAACACGTTCTCGGCCATTTCACCGACCGAACGAACGCGACGGTTGCCCAGGTGATCGATGTCATCGACCACGCCGCGACCGTTGCGGATCTCGGTCAGGACCTTGATCACGTCCAGGATGTCCGAGCTGTCGCCGTGGGCGGCAACCAGGCGCTTGGACTCTTCGTCGTTGCGCTCGCCGTAGTACTTGCGGTCGTACAGCACGGCTTCGCCGGTGGTTTCCTTGCGGCCCACGCGACGGTTGAACTTCATGCGGCCGACCGCAGACAGGTCGTAGCGCTCGAAGGTGAAGAACAGGTTGTGGAACAGGTTCTGCGCGGCGTCCTTGGTCGGCGGTTCGCCCGGACGCATCATGCGGTAGATCTCGACCAGGGCTTCCAGCTGGGTCTTGGTCGGGTCGATGCGCAGGGTGTTGGACAGGTACGGGCCACGATCCAGATCGTTCACCCACAGGGTGCCCACGGCATCCACACCGGCCTTGCGGAAGGCCTGCAGCTGCTCGTCGGTGATCTCGTCGTTGGCCTGGGCCAGCAGTTCGCCGGTCGAAGCATCGACCACGTCGTGCGACAGGATGCGGCCGACGATGTAGTCGTCCGGCACGGCCAGGGCGGCGATGCCCGAGGCTTCCAGCTGCTTGATGTGGCGCGCGGTGATGCGCTTGCCGGCTTCCACGATGACCTTGTCGCCGTCGGCGAGGTCGAAGCCCAGGGTTTCGCCGCGCAGGCGCTCCGGCACCAGCTCCAGCTGGACGCCTTCATCCGGGTTGATGTGGAAGGTGTTGATCTCGAAGAACTCGGCCAGCATCTCTTCGTTGCTGTAGCCCAGCGCACGCAGCAGGATCGACACCGGCAGCTTGCGGCGACGGTCGATACGGGTGAACAGCGCGTCCTTCGGGTCGAACTCGAAGTCCAGCCAGGAGCCGCGGTAAGGAATGATGCGGGCGCTGTACAGCAGCTTGCCCGAGCTGTGGGTCTTGCCACGGTCGTGGTCGAAGAACACGCCCGGCGAACGGTGCAGCTGCGAGACGATGACGCGCTCGGTGCCGTTGACGATGAAGGTGCCGTTTTCGGTCATCAGCGGGATTTCGCCCAGATAGACCTCCTGCTCCTTCACGTACTTGATGGCCTTGGTCGACGACTCACGGTCGTAGATCACCAGGCGCACGGTCACGCGCAGCGGCGCGCCGTAGCTCATGCCACGCTGGCGGCACTCACGCTCGTCGAAGACCGGTTCGCCCAGCTTGTAGCCGACGTATTCCAGGGCAGCATTGCCGCTGTAGCTGGCGATCGGGAAGACCGACTTCAGCGCAGCGTGCAGGCCGTGGTCCGTGCGCTTGGCCGGATCGACGTTTTCCTGCAGGAATTCACGGTAGGAATCCACCTGGATGGCGAGCAGGAACGGCACTTCGAGAATCGAACGCTGCTTGCCGAAATCCTTGCGGATACGCTTTTTTTCGGTGAACGAATAGGACGTCATGAGGTCTTCCACCTTGTTGTGCGGATCGTGCGCCCACGATCCGAAGGGAACTTGAAATTGTCAGTTGGAAGTCGCTGGTATTGCCGGCACCAGCACGCCTTCTCCCGCTACTTCCAACTGCCAACTCGTCTGCTACCACGCCCCTGCTGCCGCGCTCCGCGCTGGCCTGCCGGGGTTTGACTGCAGCCCGTGTTGGGCTTTTTTCTGCATCTGGAACGGTAGAGTCGACTGTTAGTCGACCCTTTTCACAGCAGTCGACTAACAGTCGACTCTACCCGCACCGCAACAACGACCAAAGGCCGGGGGCTTACGCCCCCAGCCTTGGCTGCATCGCCGTGAATCGATGACGATGCAAAGGAAGTGCTTACTTGACTTCGACAGTCGCGCCAGCAGCTTCCAGGTCCTTCTTCATCTTCTCGGCTTCGTCCTTCGAAGCGGCATCCTTCAGGACGCCACCGGCTTCGGCCAGGTCCTTCGCTTCCTTCAGGCCCAGGCCGGTGATGGCGCGGACGGCCTTGATGACTTCGACCTTCTTGTCGCCGGCCGACTTCAGGGTGACGGTGAACTCGGTCTGCTCTTCAACAGCAGCGGCCGGGCCAGCGGCAGCAGCCACGGCAACCGGAGCAGCGGCGGAGACGCCGAACTTCTCTTCGATGGCCTTGACCAGCTCCATCACTTCCATCAGGGACTTCTCGGCGATGGCGTCGACGATCTGTTCGTTGGTAAGGGACATGATTAATACCTTTGGATGATTTTCTGGATTGAGGTTCCGTCAGGAACCACGGTAAGTCGAAACTCAGGCGGTCTCGGCGGCCGGCTCAGCAGCGTCGGCGGCGACGTCGCCACCATTCTGCTTGTCGCCAATTGCCTTGATGGCGCGGGCGAACATCGTGACCGGCTCGGTCAGGACGCGGGCCAGCATTGCCAGGGCCTGGTCGCGGGTCGGCAGCGAGGCCAGCACGTCGACATGGCTTGCCGGGAACACTTCACCACCGATGGCGACGACCTTAGCCTTCAGCTTGTCGTTGCCCTTGGCAGCTTCCTTGATCAGGCGACCGGCTGCGCCGGGCTCCTCAAGCGAGAACGCGTACAGCAGCGGACCAACCATCTGGTCCTGGGCGACTGCGAACTCGGTGCCTTCAACGGCGCGCGAAGCCAGGGTGTTCTTGACAACCTTCAAGAAAACACCGGTTTCACGAGCCTGCTTGCGCATCGCGGTCATCTGGGCGACCGTGGTGCCAGCGTATTCGGCTGCGATCAAGGAGTGGGCCTTGGCGGCGATGTCTGCCAGCTCGGCGACTACTTCTTGCTTCTGGGACAGATTGAGAGCCATTGCACTCCTCCTATTGAACTCCGCTTACGGCTCCTGCCGTGTGCGGTCCTGTGCAGCATCCGTCCTGGACGCCGGGAACATCGGAATGATGCTCCGGGGGGTGGGCCGTTCCAGACCTGGAGGCAATCAGGGAAATCCCAGACATGCGTGAACCAGAAAAACTCCAGAAGGGCACCATCTACGCAGGGTGATTCCGGGGAATCGATTAAGCGCTCATGACTGCTCCGGCGGCGACTCCCTGCCAGTTCGAGCTTCCGTGCCCGTCGCCGGTATTGCCATGACCGCGCCTGCGGTCTTTGACGGCTACCACCGGCGATGTGCTGCCGGCGATGCCTTCAAATGTCACGGTCACGGCACCCAGGGCACCGTGACCGCTTGAAACAATTACTTCAGGGTCAGCGACGACTGGTCGACGGTGACGCCCGGGCCCATCGTCGAGCTGACCGAAACCTTCTGCAGGTAGGTGCCCTTCGAGGTGGCCGGCTTGGCCTTGATCAGGTCCAGCAGCAGCGCGGTCAGGTTCGACTTCAGCGCGTCTTCGGCGAAGTCGGCCTTGCCGATGGTGCAATGGATGATGCCGGCCTTGTCGGTGCGGTAGCGCACCTGACCCGACTTGGCATTCTTCACGGCTTCACCCGGGTTCGGGGAAACGGTGCCGACCTTCGGGTTCGGCATCAGGCCGCGCGGGCCCAGCACGGTGCCCAGCTTACCGACAACGCGCATGGCATCCGGGGTCGCGATGACGACGTCGTAGTTCAGATCGCCGGCCTGCATCTTCTCGGCCAGATCGTCCATACCGACGGCTTCGGCGCCAGCGGCCAGGGCTTCGTCAGCCTTGGCACCGGCCGGAGCGAACACGGCGACGCGGACCGACTTGCCGGTACCAGCCGGCAGCACGGTGGAGCCACGGACCTGCTGGTCGGACTTCTTCGCATCGACGCCCAGGCGCACGGACACGTCGATCGACTCGACGAACTTGGCCTTGGTGGCGGTCTTCAGGATGTTGATCGCGTCCTCGAAGGCGTATGCCTTGCCCGGAACGACAGCGGCCTTGATGGCCTTCTCACGCTTGGTCTGTGCCATCTTCTTAACCCTCCACCACGAGGCCCATGGAACGGGCAGAGCCAGCGATGGTACGCACGGCGGCGTCCAGGTCGGCGGCAGTCAGATCCGGTTCCTTCGCCTTGGCGATCTCTTCCAGCTGCTTACGGGTGACCTTGCCGACCTTCTCGGTGTTCGGGCGCTTGGAGCCCGACGAGATGCCAGCGGCCTTCTTCAGCAGAGTGGTGGCCGGGGTGCTCTTGGTGATGAAGGTGAACGTACGGTCCGAGTAGGCCGTGATGATCACCGGAACCGGCAGACCCGGCTCGAGCTTCTGCGTGGCAGCGTTGAACGCCTTGCAGAATTCCATGATGTTCAGGCCGCGCTGACCCAGCGCAGGACCGACCGGCGGCGAGGGGTTGGCCTGACCGGCCTTCACCTGCAGCTTGATGTAACCGACAACTTTCTTTGCCATGAGTATGCTCTCCGGGTGCTAGCGCCTTGCGACAACAGGCTCCCCATCGGACCGGGAATCACGCGTCCCGGCATCGCGTTTTGAAATCATGCTGAAGGCCACCTTGCGGCGGCCTCGTCCTGCTGGCTTCCCAGCGGGGAGCCGCGCACTATATCAGGTTTTTTCTTCACATGCCTGAAGCGGCACATAAACAAAGGAAACCGGGCAAGGCCCGGTTCCTTCTGTAGAGTCGAGCCATGCTCGACTGCACCGCCATCCAGACCCCGCAGTCGAGCATGGCTCGACTCTACAGCCGGATCAGACGGCCTTTTCGACCTGGCCGAACTCGAGCTCGACCGGAGTGGCACGACCGAAGATCAGCACCGAGACGCGCAGACGGCTCTTCTCGTAATTGACTTCTTCGACCACGCCATTGAAATCGTTGAACGGACCGTCGGTGACACGGACCATCTGGCCCGGCTCGAACAGCACCTTCGGACGCGGCTTCTCGACACCTTCCTGAACGCGATTCAGGATGGCTTCGGCCTCGGAATCGGCGATCGGCAGCGGACGATCGGCGGTACCGCCGATGAAGCCCATGACGCGCGGGGTTTCCTTGACCAGGTGCCAGCTTTCGTTGTCGATGCGCGGAATGCCCGCCTCTTCGTGGGTCTCGATCTGGACCAGCACGTAACCCGGGAAGAACTTGCGCTCGGAGCGGCGCTTCTGGCCGGCGCGCATCTCGATCACTTCTTCGGTCGGAACCAGGACGTCGCCGAAGCGCTCTTCCATGCCGTCACGGACGATGCGATCGCGCAGGGCCTGCGCCACCGACTTCTCGAAGCCCGAATAGGCGTGAACGACGTACCAACGCTTCATGCACTTCTCCTTAGCGGCTCAGGAACAGCTGAACCAGCCACTGAATGACGTAATCGAACCCACCCAGCAGCAGACTGAGAATGGTTACCACCACCATCACGACCCAGGTCATGCGGATGGCTTCCTGGCGCGTCGGCCAGACCACCTTGCGCAGTTCAAAGCGCGATTCGGAGAGGAATTCGCGGGTGTCACGCCCCTTGCCGGTCAGCATGAACACGCCGATACCGCCAACCAGACCGACCACAACCGCCAACGCACGCAGCTGACCCGCCCATGCACCCAGCTGGGCGGCGCGACCGGAGTCGGCGGAGAACCAGAACCAGACGAACAGACCCGCCAGCACCAGCAGTGATGCGGCAACGTACTTGACGATATCTCCGCCGTTGGCGGAGTTGTCCTTGGAATGTTCGATCTTGCTATTCATCCGGCTGTGTCTGCTTTAGCGGCCCAGGCCGCTGGATAAGGTGGGCAGATGGCACGCCAGGAGGGACTCGAACCCCCAACCTGCGGTTTTGGAGACCGCTGCTCTGCCAATTGAGCTACTGGCGTACGTGATAAAACTTGCCTTCCCTTAGACGGCGAAGGCGGACCGAGGTTCCCGGCCCGCCATTCGCGTAACCGGCGGCGCTATGCAACCGCCGGTACTGCAGGCTTACTCGATGATCTTCGAGACCACGCCGGCGCCGACGGTACGGCCGCCTTCGCGGATGGCGAAGCGCAGGCCTTCGTCCATTGCCACCGGGTTGATCAGGGTGACGACCATCTTGACGTTGTCACCCGGCATCACCATTTCGACGCCTTCCGGCAGCTGGGCTGCACCGGTGATGTCGGTGGTGCGGAAGTAGAACTGCGGACGGTAGCCGTTGAAGAACGGGGTGTGACGGCCGCCCTCATCCTTCGACAGCACGTACACTTCGCCTTCGAACTTGGTGTGCGGCTTGATCGAACCCGGCTTGGCCAGAACCTGGCCACGCTCGACGTCGTCACGCTTGGTGCCGCGCAGCAGCAGGCCAGCGTTGTCGCCTGCCTGACCCTGGTCCAGCAGCTTGCGGAACATTTCAACGCCGGTCACGGTGGTCTTCTGCACCGGACGGATACCGACGATTTCGATTTCGTCGCCGACCTTGATGATGCCGCGCTCGATACGACCGGTCACCACGGTGCCGCGGCCCGAGATCGAGAACACGTCTTCCACCGGCATCAGGAACGGCTTGTCGATCGCACGCTCCGGCTCCGGAATCCAGCTGTCCAGGGCGTCGACCAGCTTCAGGATGGCCGGCACGCCGATATCGCTCTGGTCGCCTTCCAGCGCCAGACGGGCCGAACCCGCGATGATCGGGGTGTCGTCGCCCGGGAAGTCGTACTTGCTCAGCAGCTCGCGCACTTCCATTTCGACCAGCTCGAGCAGCTCGGCGTCGTCGACCATGTCGGCCTTGTTCAGGAACACGACGATGTACGGCACGCCGACCTGACGCGACAGCAGGATGTGCTCGCGGGTCTGCGGCATCGGGCCGTCAGCGGCCGAGCAGACCAGGATCGCGCCGTCCATCTGGGCAGCACCGGTGATCATGTTCTTGACGTAGTCAGCGTGGCCCGGGCAATCGACGTGGGCGTAGTGACGCTTCTCGGATTCGTATTCGACGTGCGCGGTCGAGATCGTGATACCACGAGCCTTTTCTTCCGGCGCGGCGTCGATCGAGGAGTAGTCCTTGAACTCGCCACCGAAGCGCTCGGCACCGATCTTGGTCAGTGCGGCGGTCAGCGTGGTCTTGCCGTGGTCGACGTGACCGATGGTGCCGACATTGACGTGCGGCTTGGTGCGCTCGAACTTACCCTTGGCCATGGCTGCTTATCTCGAATTCGTCTGAGAGGTGGTGCTTAAGATGGTGCTCACGAAAGGAATCGAACCTTCGACCTCTTCCTTACCAAGGAAGTGCTCTACCGACTGAGCTACGTGAGCCGAGTTTTGCATTATGACATGAACTCGATAATATTCAAAGTTCATTCAATGGAGCGGGAGACGGGAATCGAACCCGCACCATCAGCTTGGAAGGCTGAGGTTCTACCATTGAACTACTCCCGCGCCGGGAATGTCACAACGTGAAACTGGTGGAGGGAGGTGGATTCGAACCACCGAAGGCGTAAGCCAGCAGATTTACAGTCTGCCCCCGTTGGCCGCTTGGGTATCCCTCCTTACCACCCCATTCCGTGCCGCCGAAGCGTTGCGGTGTGTGGTGGTGAGCCCGCAATTCTGGAGATGAAGCGGAGACCTGTCAACGCTTTTTTTCACTTTTTTTCACATGCGTCGCAAAGCCATTGATACGCAAGGCTATTGCGCGGGCACTGCCAGGGACTCGCTGGCGAAAATTGCGACATGGGGGATTCCGTCCGACCCGATCCAGCCGCGGTACATGCCCTGGGTGTTGAACGGCGCTGCCATTTTCCCGTCTGCGGCCAGCACGATGGCACCACCGTCGCCACCCATCTGTGGAATCGTTTCGTTGATCACGCCCTTGCCGGCCTGCTCCGGCGTCTGCCCCTGGTAGCGCATGCGCGCGCAGATCTCGTGCGCGGCCGCGGTACGGATGTAGTACTCGCCCCAACCGGTACCGGACACCGCACAGCGGGCATCGGCCCAGGTACCGGCACCAATGATCGGCGAGTCGCCGACACGGCCGTAGCGCTTGTTGGTCATGCCACCGGTGGAGGTGCCGGCGGCGAGATGGCCCTGCGCATCCAGCGCAACCGCGCCGACGGTACCAAAGTGCTTTGCGGTCTCCAGGTCGGCATGCGCCTGGCCGCTGGCCTCTTCCTTCAGTGCCCGCTGTAGCTGCTGCCAGCGCTTGTCAGTCCGGAAGTACGAGGGATCGACCAGGGTCATGCCCTGCTCCACCGCGAAGGACTCGGCGCCCTGCCCGACCATCATCACGTGCCGGGACTTCTGCATCACCGTCTGTGCCAGCAGGATCGGATTGCGCACCCGCTGCACGCCGGCCACCGCACCAGCGGCCTGGGTCGCGCCATCCATCACCGCCGCGTCCAGCTCGTTGTGGCCATCGTGGGTGAACACCGCGCCCTTGCCGGCGTTGAAGGTCGGATCGTCCTCCAGCACGGTGATCGCTGCGGTGACCGCTGCCAGCGCCGGACGGCCGGCGGCCAGCTCCGCATGCCCCTTCAACAGGGCCGCCCGCAGCGCGTCACGCGCAGCCTTTTCCTCGGCCGGCGACAGGTCCTTGCGCTCGACACCGGCGCCACCGTGGATGACCAGCAGCGGTGAGGTGGCCGGCGCGGCCTGGGCAAGCATGGGCAGGGACAACAGTGCGGACAGCGCCAGGCGCAGTTTCATCGGGTACGTCTCCAGCAGAACGAGGGAATGGATTGCAAGGTAGTGCCGGCCGCTGGCCGGCAAGGGGCGTATCAGGGAAGTGAGTTGCCGGCCAGCGGCCGGCACTACCGAAGCGTGAACTCAATCTCGCCGTCGCTGATGTCGGCCACCGCCTGATAGCCGGCCTCGGCCTGGAAGTCGTCCAGGCGCATGCGGCTGCCGCTGGCGACCACGGTCACCGGCACGGCGTGGAAGCGCAGCGGCTCGCCTTCGACCAGGCGATCGGCATCACGGCCGGGGCTGACCACCCAGACCTTGCCTTCGCCATCAGCGCTGTAGACCTGCGCCTGGCCATCCGGCTCCACGCACAGGGCGGTGTCTTCATCGACGCCGATGCCGACGATGTCCGGGTCGCCACTGTCCTGTACGGCGCGGGCGACGAACACGATCAGGCGGCCGAGGCGGTCGCGCTTGTCGAAGTGGGTATCGGTGACCACGCGCTGCAGATAGGGCATCTGCAGGAAGCCGCTGTCCATGGTCACCGCGCTGCCCTTCGGGTCGGCCAGCGCACCGGCGGAGGTGACGCTGCCGCCATCCAACGCGCCATAGGCATAGCCGCCCAGGATCGCCAGCCCGGCGCTGGTGCCGGCAATCGGCTTGCCGGCGCGCACGTGGGCATTGAGTGCGCGGTTGAGCGCGGTGCCTTTCCAGAAGCGGATGTAGCGCGACTGGTCGCCGCCGGCAATGAAGATGGCGTCGGCCGCGGCGACCACGCGCAGTACCGCCGGATCGTCGGCGCCACGGCGATTGTCGAAGACCAGGGTCTGCACGGCGGTGGTGCCGCCGATGTCCCGGTACAGGCGGTCCTGCAACTCATCGCTGCCCGACGCGCGCAGGATCAGCACACGGCCGTTGCCGGCCTGCTTCAGCCACCACTGGAAGGCCTCGGGCACCCACTCGCCGCCCCCCATCAGCATCATCGCTGGCGCGCGCGGACCAGGCCGGGGGGCTTCCAGATCACCGACTTCGTAATAGGCGAAACCGGGGCCCTGCAGGTCCTGCGCAGGCGCCGCCAGCGGCCAGGCCAGGACCAGCAGCGCCAGCCAGGAAAAGGGGCCGTGCAGGGTTCTGTGGAGGCGTCGCATCTTGATCTCCCTGAACAAAATCGACTTGCAAGCGTTTTCACTCTTTGCCAGATAGGAACCCAGTAGTCAAGGACATAAAAAAGGCGTTAAATGCGCGCGCCCATTCCAGAAATCTGAATGGGGGACAGGGCCCCACCTCTGCGGGCCGGCTTCATTTCTGAGAATTCCTCATGCGTAGAAAGGCGATGGCGTGGTCGATCCAGCTGGCGTTGATGGGCGTGGCTGCTTCCGCGGCGGCCCAGGCTCCGGCTTCCTCTTCGGTTCAACAGCTGGACGCGGTGCAGGTCACCGGTTCGCGCATTCCGCGCGCCCAGGTTGAAGGCCCCGCCCCGATCACGGTGATCAGCGCCGAGCAGATCCGCTCCAGCGGCTTCACCACCGTGCCCGACGTACTGCGGTCGATGACCCAGAACGGCGGCGAGACGCAGAGCCAGCAGTCGTCCAGTGGCGCCGACTTCTCGCCGGGCGCCCAGCAGGTGGACCTGCGCGGCCTGGGCCCGAACCACACGCTGGTGCTGGTCAACGGCCGCCGCATCGCCGATTTCCCGATGCCGTTCAAGGGCCGCAGCAACTTCACCGACGTCTCCAACATCCCGCTGGGGATGATCGAACGCATCGAAGTGCTGACCGGCAGCGCCTCGGCCATCTACGGCTCGGATGCAATCGCCGGCGTGGTCAACTTCATCCTGAAGAAGAAGGCCGACGGCACCACCGTCGACATGCGCATGGGCACCACCAGCGAAGGCGGTGGCGAGTCGTTCGACGTGAGCATCGCCAGCGGCTTCAGCCACGGCAACTTCAATGCGGTGTACAGCGTTGAGCTGCAATCGCAGACCCCGCTGTGGGCCTACGAGCGCGACATCCAGGATTCGACCCAGGACGGCCCCACCGAAGGCTCGCGCATCGCCCGCCGCGCATATCTGCGCACCGACTACAACGACGACTACCTGGACCCGGGCGCGGCCACCTGCGAAGCGCTGGCCGGGCAGAACCAAGGCAGCACCTACCGTGCCTATCGGCCGAAGTACGGTTACTACTGCGGCAGCGACAGCTCGATCGGTTACGGCACCATCCTCAGCAAGCGCCGCGGCGCCAATGGCTACGCCTCGCTGAGCTACGACTTCGACAACGGCCAGCAGTGGTTCGCCGATGTGCAGCTGGGCTACCACACGATGTCGCTGATGCGCGACGTCACCAAGTGGGGCCGCATGGATGCCACTGGCGATGAGTCGGGCTACTTCAACAACCAGGCCACCGGCGAGGTCGAGTTCTGGCAGCGCCAGTTCTCACCTGAAGAAATGGGCGGCCTGCGCAATGCGATGGTACGCAGCACGCAAAAGACCCTCAGCGTGACCACCGGCTTCAAGGGCAATCTGGCCGGCAACTGGGATTACGAAGCGGCGCTAAGCCACTCGCAGTACCAGTCGCGGATCAGCTGGGCGCAGATCATCGCCGCCAAGGCCAACGACCTGTTCCTGGGCCCGCAGCTGGGCGTGGACGATGACGGCTTCCCGATCTACAACGCCGACCCGTCACGCCTGTACCGGCCGCTGACCCGCGCCGAGTACGATTCGATCGCCGCACGCACCACCTACACCCCGAAGTCGCGCACCGAGACGGCTGCCTTCACCGTGACCAACTCCGCACTGTTCGGCCTGCCGGGCGGCGATGCCGGTTTCGCCGCGACCGTGGAAGTGGGCCAGCAGGCGTATTCGCTGAACCCCGATCCGCTGGCCACCCAGTACTACTACTACAGCTGGAAGGATTCGGACGGCAAGGGCTCACGCAACCGCTGGGCCACCGCCGCCGAGCTGCGCATGCCGCTGCACGAAACGGTCAACCTGAGCGTGGCCGGCCGCTACGACCAGTACCGCTATTCCGGCAACACCATCGGCAAGGCAACCTGGAGCGGCGGCCTGGAATGGCGCCCGATCGACACCCTGCTGGTACGTGGTTCGTACGGTACCGCCTTCCGCGCTCCGGACCTGCACTATGTATTCGCCGGCCCGGGCAATGACGAGACCAGCGCCGAGGACCTGTACAGCTGCCGCGCCGACGGCGCCACCGACTGTTCCGACTACGAGCGCAACCTGATCCGCAGCCGCACCGGCAACCGCCAGCTCGACCCGGAAACCAGCACCTCGTGGAGTGCGGGCCTGGTCTGGTCGCCGGCGATCGGCTTGGACCTGTCGCTGGACTGGTTCGACATCGACATGCGCAAGCAGGTGCAGGACATGGACGTGCGCACGATCCTGGCCAGCGAAGCGAACTGCCGCCTCGGCAGCGTCGACATCAATTCGCCGACCTGCGTGGACGCGCTCGACCGCATCACCCGCACCAGTGATGGCCGCCTGTACGGCGTGCGCGTCGCCCCGATCAACGTTGCCCGCGAGTCCACCTCCGGCATCGACGTCGGCCTGCGCTACCGCCTGCAGACCGGCATCGGTGATTTCATCCTCAACGGCACCCACACCTGGGTGAAGAAGCACGATTTCCAGCGCTACCCCGGTGATCCGATCCAGGACCAGTTCGCGGTCAACAGCAACTTCGACATCCCGCGCACCAAGACCAGCCTGAGCGTGACCTGGGAGAAGGCTGCATGGTCGGCCACGGTCTACGGTTCGCGCCTGGGCAAGCTGCCGACCTCGGACAGCTACGACCAGGTGTTCAAGTGGGACAGCGGTGACAGCCCGTACATCAAGGCGACCTACCGCTACAACGCCTCCCTGCAGTACCGCTTCGATGATCATTCGCGCCTGTCGCTGTCGGTGGTCAACGTGTTCAACAAGATGCCGCCGAAGGACGCCACGTACACGGCGTACCCGTACTACGACGTGTCCTGGTTCGACAGCATCGGCCGCACGATCAACCTGCAGTACACCCACAAGTTCGGCGGTAGCGCGCTGTAAGGCATGCCGCATTGCAGAACGTGGACGACAAGGCCCGCCATTGGCGGGCCTTGTTGTTTGGGAACCTGGCTCTGGTAGATGCCCACCTTGGTGGGCACTGATCTGCCACGCGCCCACCAAGGTGGGCGACTACCAGAGCGGGCCACGCGGGTTTTCCACACCGCACGTGGAAAGCGATGGGAACTTGGTGTGGACAAGTGGGCGCGAGCATTGCGGCGCAGGCGTTTCCGGGCGTGGTGATTTTTTGTCCATGCCCTTCGATTGTTTTCCACACCGGACGTGGAGAGCGATGGGAACTTGGTGTGGACAAGTGGGCGCGAGCATTGCAGTGCAGGCGTTTCGAAGCCTGGTGAAATTTTGTCCACGGTCCGACTGCACTGATCGGGGTCGGAGCCCTTTCCCGTGGAAAGGGATCCGACCCCACGGTTTTCCACATCCGGCGTGGAAAGCGATGGGAGTTTGCTGTGGACAAGTGCCGGCAAACGTCGCACCGCAAGCGTCTCGCAGCCTGGTGCTTTTTTGTCCATCACCAGAAACGCGAACGCCCCGCACAAGGCGGGGCGTCCGGGGTCGATCCGATGCCGCTGGATCAGACGTTGAAGCGGAAGTGCAGGATGTCGCCTTCCTGCACACGGTATTCCTTGCCTTCCAGGCGCAGGCGACCGGCTTCCTTGGCGCCGGCTTCGCCCTTGTACTTGATGAAGTCGTCATACGCGATGGTCTCGGCGCGGATGAAGCCCTTCTCGAAGTCGGTGTGGATGACCGCCGCGGCCTGCGGGGCGGTGGCGCCCTTGCGCACGGTCCACGCGCGGACTTCCTTCACGCCTGCGGTGAAGTAGGTCTGCAGGCCGAGCAGGCTGTAGGCCGCGTTGATCACGCGGTTCAGGCCCGGCTCGCTCAGGCCCAGATCGGCCAGGAAGGTATCGCGGTCTTCGTCGTCGAGCTGGGACAGCTCCTCTTCGATCGCGGCCGACACCGGCACCACCTGCGCGCCTTCGGCGGCAGCGTGCGCGCGCACGGCTTCCAGGTGCGGGTTGTTCTCGAAGCCGTCTTCCAGCACGTTGGCGATGTACATCACCGGCTTCAGGGTCAGCAGGAACAGGTCGCGCACCAGCGCCTTCTCTTCCTCGTCCAGGCCGACCGAACGGCCGGACTTGCCATCGGACAGTGCCGCCTGCAGCTTTGCCAGCACCGGCTTGCGCGCCGCTGCGTCCTTGTCACCGCCCTTGGCCGCGCGCTCGGCACGGTTCAGCGCCTTCTCGACGCTGTCCAGGTCGGCCAGCGCCAGTTCGGTATCGATGGTTTCGATGTCCGAGATCGGGTCGACCTTGTTGTTGACGTGGATGACGTCGGCGTTCTCGAAGCAGCGCACCACGTGGGTGATCGCATCGACTTCGCGGATGTGCGCCAGGAACTTGTTGCCCAGGCCTTCACCGCTGGCGGCACCGGCCACCAGGCCGGCGATGTCGACGAACTCGACCGCGGTCGGGATGACCTTCTGCGGGTTGATGATCGCTGCCAGCTCGTTCAGGCGCGGATCCGGCACCGGCACGATGCCGACGTTCGGCTCGATGGTGCAGAACGGGAAGTTCGCCGCGGCGATACCCGCCTTGGTCAGCGCATTGAACAGGGTCGACTTGCCGACGTTGGGCAGGCCGACGATGCCGCATTTGATACCCATGGGTGACAGCTCTCTGGGGTGAAAGTGATTGGTGAAACAGCGCGCGCGCTGCTTGGCCAATCCATCTCGGTGTGGAACATCCGCCAACCAAGGTTGGCGACTACCGGGGAAACGTGTGCCAACCAAGGTTGGCACCTACAAGAAGCGCTATTTCGGGGTGTGCAGCCGCTTCATCGCTTCGCTGAAATCGCCCTGCACCGCCAGCGGCATCACATCGATCGCATCGTCGATGGCGCGCGAAATCAGCACTTCATCGTCCTTGGAAGGGCGTCCCAGCACCCAGCCCACCACGCGGTCCTTGTGGCCGGGATGGCCGATGCCCACGCGCAGGCGGTGGAACTTGCCGTGGCCGAGCAGGCGGATGGTGTCGCGCAGGCCGTTCTGGCCGCCGTGGCCGCCGTCGAACTTCAACCGCGCCACGCCGGGCGCCAGATCCAGTTCGTCGTGTGCCAGCAGGGTTTCTTCCGGCTCGATCTTCCAGAACCGCTGTGCGGCGGTGACCGACTTGCCACTGAGGTTCATGAAGGTGGCAGGCTTGAGCAGCCACACCGTCTGCCCGGCGATCTCGACCTTGGCGGTCTCACCGAACAGCTTGCTGTCCACATTCCATCGTGCACCGGCTTTTTCCGCCAGGGCCTCAACGAAATGAAACCCGGCATTGTGCCGGGTCCGGGCGTGCTCCGATCCGGGGTTGCCCAGACCGACGATCAGTCGCAATCCTGCCATCGTTCCATCCAGATACGGCGCCTGCCCCGAAGGACAGGCGCCGCGGGGTATTACTCGGCCGCTGCTTCTTCAGCGTCGGCAGCATCCTGCTTGCCGTGCTTGGCAGTGACGATGGCGTCGTCGTGGTCCTTGCCCAGCGCCAGCGCCGGGATTTCCACGCCCTTCGGCAGCTTGATGTTGGACAGGTACACCACGTCGCCAGCGTTCAGGTCGGCCAGGTCGACTTCAATCGACTCCGGCAGGTCCTTCGGCAGGCAGCTGATGGTCACTTCCTTCAGTTCGTGGGCGACCACGACGTCGGCAGCCTTGCCAGCCGGCGAGGTGTCTTCGTTGATGAAGTGCAGCGGAACCGAAGCGGTCAGCTTCTCGTTCTCGTTCACGCGCAGGAAGTCCAGGTGCATGATCAGCTGCTTGTACGGATGGCGCTGCATGTCACGCAGCAGCACCTTCTGCACCTGGCCGTCCAGGTTCAGGTCCAGGATCGAGGCATAGAACCACTCGTTCTGCTGGGCCAGCCAGATTTCGTTGTGGTCCAGGCTGATGGCGACCGGCTCGGCGTTGCCGCCGTACACGATCGCCGGGATCACACCAGCGTGACGCAGGCGGCGGCTCGCACCCTTACGCTGCAGTTCACGCTTGGTGACCTTGATTTCATGGGTCTTCGACATTTTCGACTACTCAGGTTGTTGCCTTGCCTTGCGGCTCGGCGGTTGAAGGCGCTTCCGCGACCAGAAGCGCCCGGTGTGTCCCTGCCGTTGCCGGCGGGGACGAAAAATCAGTCGACGTACAGCGAGCTGACCGACTCACCGAAGGCGATGCGGCGCATCGTCTCGGCCAGCATTTCCGCCACGCTCAGCTGGCGGATCTTGCTGCACACCCGCGCTGCGTCCTTCAGCGGGATGGTGTCGGTCACCACCAGCTCGTCGAGCTGGGAATTGGTGATGTTGTCCACCGCCGGGCCCGACAGCACCGCGTGGGTGCAGTAGGCGGCGACCTTGAGCGCACCGCGCGCCTTCAGGGCAGCGGCAGCGGCGCACAGGGTGCCGGCGGTATCGACGATGTCATCGACCATCACGCAGGTCTTGCCTTCGACGTCACCGATGATGTTCATCACGGTGGAGACGTTGGCGCGCGGGCGGCGCTTGTCGATGATCGCCAGGTCGGCGTCATCCAGGCGCTTGGCCACCGCACGGGCGCGGACCACGCCACCCACGTCCGGCGACACCACGATCAGGTTCTCGGTGCCGTAGGCGCGCCAGATGTCGGCCAGCAGCAGCGGGGACGCATACACGTTGTCCACCGGGATATCGAAGAAGCCCTGGATCTGGTCGGCGTGCAGGTCAACGGTCAGCACGCGGTCAGCGCCAGCGGTGCTGAACATCTTTGCGGCCAGCTTGGCGGTGATCGGCACGCGCGAGGAACGCATGCGGCGATCCTGGCGCGAGTAGCCGAAGTACGGCACCACGGCGGTCACGCTGGCCACCGATGCGCGCTTCAGCGCGTCGATCAGCACCAGCAGTTCCATCAGGTTTTCCGCGCTCGGCGCACAGGTCGGCTGGATCACGAACACGTCCTGCTTGCGGACGTTCTCTTCGATTTCCACCTGCACTTCACCATCGGAGAAGTGCGAGACCAGCGCCTTGCCCGGGCGTACTCCCAGTTCCTTGCAGATGTTCTGCGCCAGACGTTTGTTGGCGTTGCCGGAAAAGACCAGCAGGTTCGGGGACTCTTGCATCATGATTGTCTCGGGCGGGGACGAGTGGCGGGGATCCGGTAGCGGCAAGGACCGCTTCGGCCCCTGCTGCTTACAACACCGCGGTTGTTTCCACGTCCCGCGCGGTCGATGCGCTGGATGGCGCGGACACAGCCGCATTGGCAGGGGCGGGAGGATTCGAACCTCCGAATGCCAGGATCAAAACCTGGTGCCTTGGGCCTCTTGGCGACGCCCCTGCATTGATGAATCAGTGTTGCTCGAGTGCATCCAGCAGTGGCGAACGTGCAACGCCCGCGGCCACCCTTGCCCGCAACTCCTTCGGCAACTCCGCTCGCCCCTGCTCTGCGGCAGCCTGCGAATCGAACTCGACGAAACAACCACTTCCGGACCCGGTCAAACGTGCCCTGCCGATACCGCTCAACGCGGCAAGCACCGCCTCTACGGCAGGCTCGCGGCGGCGCAGCACCGGCTCGAACACGTTCCCGACCAGAGCGCCGGAAGCGAAGTCGTCTATTTTCGCCTGTGGGCAGTCGCGCGTCAAATCCGGATCAGCAAACAGCGCCGGGGTGGGGACATGAACCCCAGGTTCGGCGATGACATACCAGGCCGGCGCCAGCGTGATCGGCTGCAAGCGCTCACCGACCCCTTCGGCCCAGGCATTGTGGCCACGCACGAATACCGGCACGTCGGCACCCAGGCGCAGCCCCAGCGCGGCCAGCGCGTCTTCGTCCAGACCGGCCTGCCAGAGCCGGTTCAGTACCACCAGCACGGTGGCGGCATCGGACGAACCGCCGCCAAAACCACCACCTGCAGAAACATGTTTTTCAACGATTATGTCCGCACCTTGCGCGACATTCGCCACATCTTTAAGCAGGCGTGCGGCACGTACTGCCAGATCATCGGCCTCGGAAACGCCGGCCAGGCCTTCGCCTTCACGGCGAACCTGGCCGTCTTCACGCAGGCGCAGGCCAATGCGATCCCCCCAGTCCAGCAGGCGGAACACGGTCTGCAGCTCGTGGTAACCGTCGGCACGACGGCCGATGATGTGCAGGAACAGGTTCAGCTTGGCCGGGGCCGGCCACCAGGACCAGCCCGCGTCGTCGACTGCCCCGCTCATGGCGCGCCCTGCCCCCACTGGTCCACCAGCAGGCGCACCTTGGCATCGCCATTGCTGGCCTCGATCCGGCGCGGCAGCGCCGGGCGCCCGGCCTCGGCGGGGTACCATTCCAGGTACTGCACCTGCCAGCCCATCTGCTGCATGCGGCGCGGCCGGCCTTCACCGTCGCGCTCGACCTTCTCCGGACCGGCAGCATCGCCGGCCACCAGGCCACGGATCCACTCCGGCAGCTGGTTGACCGGAATGTCCCAGCCGGTCGCCTCGAGCAGCAGCTGCTGGGCGTCCTCACCGTCACGGGTGCCACCGGCCAGCCCTTCCAGGCGGCCGGCCTCGGAATGGGTATCGCCGGTCAGCTTCCAGCTCTGCCGGGTCACCGGCGCACTCAATTCGACCACATAGCGGCGGCCGTCCTGCTTCCAGTCGATGCGGCCACTGCCGCCATCCTTGCCCTTGCTGACCGCGACCCGGCCCTGGAAGGCCCAGTCCGGCTGCGCATGCAGGGCGGCCACGCGCACGGTCTCGGCCTGCGCAGCTTCAGCCGACACCGTCTCGACTACGGCAGGCGCGGGGGTCTTCTGCGTGCCCACGGTGGTGCAGGCGGTGACCGCCACGGTCGCGACCGCCAACAGCAGCGGCCGGATCAGGGAAACACTCATGGATTGAATTTCTCGCGGGCGCGCAGCAGCGCGCGGTTTTCAGGGTCGAGCTTGGCCGCCTCTTCGAAGAAATGGCGGGCCTCATCGTGCTTGCCCAGCACCCACAGCACTTCGCCGACATGGGAAGCGATCTCCGGGTCCTTGGCCAGGGTCCAGGCACGGCGCAGCTGCACCAGCGCCTCTTCCTTGCGGCCCAGGCGATACAGCACCCAGCCGTAGCTGTCGACGATGGCCGCGTTGTCCGGCTCGGCGACGCGGGCGCGGTCGATCAGCTCCAACGCTTCCTGCAGGCGACCGGTACGGTCGGCCAGGGTGTAGCCGAGCGCGTTGAGGGCCGGCACGTTTTCCGGGTCGGTCACCAGGATCTTGCGCAGGTCGGCCTCGGCACGCGGGATATCGTCACGGCGCTCCCAGGTGAGCGCACGGGCGTACAGCAGGCCGTTGTCATCCGGGTACGCTGCCAGACCGCGGGCCAGCGCATCCAGTTCACCGGCACTGTCGTCGGCGCGCTGGCGCAGCTCGGCTTCCAGCAGGTAGGCGTCGCGGCGCACGTCGTCGTCGACCACCGCATCTGACTGGATCGCATGCACTTCATCCAGCGCCAGCGGCAGGCGCCCGGCCAGGGCCTGGGCGTTGGCCGCGCGCAGGCGCGCTTCGCTCAGCTCATCGCCACCGGGCACGCTGTGGTACCACTGCACCGCCTCGGGATAACGCTTCAGGTACTCGGCGATCTTGCCCAGCAGCAGGCGCTGCGCCGGGTCCGGCTTGGCCGCCTGCCGCGACAGTTCGTTGTACAGGTTGGACAGCGCGGCTTTGTCGCCCTGCTTGGCCAGCAGCGAAGCGCGCATGCCCCAGGTCTGCACGTCCTGCGGCCCGAACGCCAGCACACGCTCGGCGGCCGACGGCTGGCCAAGGCTGTCGTAGGCGATGGCCACCGCGTTACGCAGTTCCGGGTCCTGGCGGGTTTTCGGTTCGACGTCCTGCAGCAGCGACAGCGCCTTGCCGGTCTCGCCAGCCTGCTGCAGCTGGCTGGCGCGCAGCAGCGCCACGCGCGGCTCCTCGGGGAAGCGCTTGACCACTTCATCGATCATGCGCCGCGCCAGCTCGGGCTTGTCCATGCGCAGGGCGAGACGACCGAACTCCTGCCAGGCCTCGATCTTCGACGGAATGGCGTTGGCGTCGACCAGCTCGCCCAGCACCTGCGCCGGCACCGCCGGGTCGCGGCCGCCACCGATCAAGGCCGCCAGGGCGAACTTCCAGCCACGCTCGTCAGGGTCGGCCAGCAGCGCCTGCAGTTCGCTGCGGGCCGCCTTCACGTCGCCCTGGCGCATGGCCAGCGCGCCGGCGGCGCTGCGCATGGTCAGCGAGCGCGGCGCCCGCTGTTGCCACAGGGCCAGGCCCTTGGCCGCGCTGGCATCATCGTTGGCAAGCATGGAAATACGGGTCGCGCGCTCGGCCAGGCCGGCGTCGCCGTCGGTCTGCTGGGCGGCCCGCAGGTACCAGCGCGCAGCATCGGCCAGCTTGCCGGCCTGCAGCGCGAATTCACCGGCCATCACCGGTTCCAGCGCCAGTTCCTCAGTGGCCGGGGCCCGCACGGGGGCTTTGGCCGGCACCGCAGCCAGGGCCTGGCCGCAGGCCAGGGACAGCAGCAGAACACTGGGGATGCGAATCAATGCGGGCATCGTCGGCATCGGGGCCTTAAAATGTCGTCCAATGGCCAGCAGCTTATCGCAAGCAACTGAACAATGACCCTGTGGGTGCTCGGACTGAATCACCAGACCGCACCGGTGGAACTGCGCGAACGCGCGGCCTTCGCCGGTGAGGCGTTGCCGCGCGCGCTCGGTTCGCTGCGCGATACCCCGCAGATCGCCGAGGCGGTGCTGCTGTCTACCTGCAACCGCACCGAGCTGTACGCGGTGGCCGACTCGGCACAGGCGCTGGACCAATGGCTGCACACCCAGGCCGGCGACCTGCAGGGCTACCTGTACCAACATGCCGATGCCGAAGCGGTACGCCACCTGTTCCGGGTCGCCACCGGGCTGGACTCGATGGTACTGGGCGAACCGCAGATCCTCGGACAGGTGAAGGATGCCTGGTCTACCGCGCGCGATCATGGCCTTCTTGGCCAGCGCCTGGATCGGTTGTTCCAGCAGACCTTCTCGGTGGCCAAGCGCGCACGCACCGACACCCAGGTGGGCGCCAACCCCGTATCTGTGGCATCGGCCGCAGTGCGACTGGCGCAGAACGCGTTCGCGCGCCTGGACGATTCCACCGTGCTGCTGGTCGGCGCCGGCGAGACCATCGAGCTGGCTGCACGCCACCTGAGTGAAGGCAAGGTGCGGCGGCTGCTGATCGCCAACCGTACCCTCGCCCATGCGCAGGAGCTGGCCAGCCGCCACGGCGGTGTGGCCCTGCCGCTGACCGAACTGGACCGCCACCTGAGCGAGGCCGACGTGGTGTTCTCGGCCACTGCCGCACGCGAGCCGGTGATCCATCGCGAGATGGTGGCCAAGGCGCTGCGCACGCGCCGGCACAAGCCGATGCTGCTGTTCGACCTGGCCGTGCCGCGCGACATCGAAGCCGAGGTCGCCACGCTCAACGATGCCTTCCTGTACACCGTGGACGATCTCGAGCGGGCGGTGGAAGACAACCGCCGTGGCCGCCGCGAGGCCGCCGCCGAGGCCGAGGCGATCATCGATCTGCAGGTGTCGCGCTTCGTCGAGACCCAGCAGGCCAGCGCCCACCAGGCGCCATTGCGGCAGCTGCGCGCGTTCGGCGAGGCAACCCGCACCGAACTGCTGGAGCGCGCGCGCCAGCAGCTGGCCAACGGCAAGCCGGCTGACGAAGTGCTGGAACTGCTCGCCCATGGCCTGACCAACCGCCTGCTGCATCCGCCGACCGCTGCGCTGCGCGCGGCCGCGCTGAGTGGCGACGCCGACCTGACCCGCGCCGCCGAGCGCCTGTTCCCGGCCACGCCGGGTTACCGCCACCCACCCGTGAGACCCGATGACGCCGACCCTGCGCCGTAAGCTGGAAGCGCTGGCCGAGCGCCGCGAAGAACTGGAACGCCTGCTCGCCGAACCCGATGTGGTCGCCGACAACACCCGTTTCCGCGACCTTTCGCGCGAATTCGCCCAACTTGAGCCGATCGCCACCGCCCTCGCCGATGAAGCCCGTGCCAAGGCCGACCTGGCCGCGGCCGAAGGCATGCGTGCCGACCCCGACCTGCGCGAACTGGCCGACGAGGAGATCGCCGCCGCCCAAGCCCGCCTGCAGGAGCTGGAACAGGAACTGGCACTGCTGCTGGTGCCGCGCGACCCCCGCGACGAAGGCAACCTGTTCCTGGAAGTGCGTGCCGGTACCGGTGGCGACGAAGCAGCAATCTTCGCCGGCGACCTGTTCCGCATGTACGCCCGCTATGCCGAACGCCAGGGCTGGAAGGTCGAGATCGAATCGGACAACCCCGGCGAACATGGCGGCTACAAGGAAGTGGTGGCGCGCGTGGTCGGCCGTGGCGCGTTCTCGCGCCTGAAGTTCGAATCGGGCACGCATCGCGTGCAGCGTGTACCGGCCACTGAATCGCAGGGCCGCATCCACACCTCGGCGGCGACCGTGGCGATCATTCCCGAGGCCGATGAAGTCGATGACATCGTCATCAATCCGGCGGACTTGAGGGTGGATACGTTCCGCTCGTCCGGCGCCGGTGGCCAGCACGTCAACAAGACCGAGTCGGCCATCCGCATCACCCACGTGCCAACCGGCGTGGTGGTGGAATGCCAGACCGAACGCAGCCAACACGCCAACCGCGACAAGGCGATGAAACGCCTGAAGGCGCAGCTGCTGGACGCCGAGCGCCAGCGCCAGGATGCGGCACAGGCCGAGTCGCGGCGCCTGCAGGTCGGCAGTGGCGACCGCAGCCAGCGCATCCGTACCTACAACTTCCCGCAGGGCCGGATCACCGACCACCGCGTGGAAGGCCTGACCCTGTATGACCTGCCGAACATCCTCGCCGGCGATCTCGATCCGCTGCTGCAGCGGCTCAGCCACGAACACCAGGTCGACGCCCTGGCCCAGCTGTCGGCGAGCTGAGCACGATGACGGCCTGGCAGCAGCGGCAACAACTGCAACAGGCGATCGCTCGCCAGCCCGGCGACTTTGTCGCCTGGGTGATGCTGGCCGACCTGGAACTGGAAGCCGGCGACATCGCTGCTGGCGAACAGGCCGCGCGCCGTGCGTTGCAGCTGCGTCCGAACCATCCCGAAGCGCTGGCGCGATTGGGCCGCGTGGCGTGGATGGCCGGCGCACATACCGACGCCGCGACGCTGCTCGGCCAAGCCTCGGCGCTGGCACCGCAGCATCCAGGCATCGCGCTGTGGCTGGGCCACGCGCTGGAAGATGCCGATGATGCCGAGGGCGCATCGGCCGCCTATCGGCGCGCGCACACCCTGATGCCGGCCGAGCCCTACATCGCCGCCCAGCGGCTGGCCTGGCAGCGCCGCCTGTGCGACTGGCAGGACGTGGACGCGCTGGCTGCACAGGTGCGCGGTGCGTTGGCCTCCGGACAGGGTGTTGTCGAACCGTTCGCCTTCCTCAGCGAGGACGCCAGCGCCGCCGAACAGCTGGCCTGTGCGCGTGCACGTGCTGCGGTGGTTGCTTCGGGGGTGCGTCCCCTTCCTGCCGTAAAGGCGCGCGGGCACGGCCCCTTGCGCGTCGGTTTCCTTTCCAATGGTTTTGGCGCCCATCCCACCGGGCTGCTGACTGTAGCCCTGTTGGAGCAACTGCGCCTTGACCCGACGCTGCAACTGCATCTGTTCGCACTGAACCGCGACGACGGCAGCCGCATCCGCCAGCGCCTGCAGGCGGCGACGCATCTGCACGACGTGGCCGGCCTGCGCCATGCCGACATCGCCACCCGCATCCGCGCGCAGGGCATCGACCTGTTGTTCGACCTGCGCGGTTGGGGCGGCGGCGGTACGCCGGAAGTGCTGGCGATGCGTCCTGCCCCGCTGCAGCTGAACTGGCTGGCCTACCCCGGCACATCGGGTGCGCCGTGGATGGATGCGGTGATTGGCGATGACTTCGCGCTACCACCATCGCTGGAACCGCATTACAGCGAACGCGTGCTGCGCCTGCCGCGTGCGTTCCAGCCCTCGGACAACACGCGTGCGCTGGAAGCCGCGCCGACGCGTGCGGACTGCGGCCTGCCCGAGCACGGCGTGGTGTTCTGCTGCTTCAACAACAGCTACAAGCTCAATCCGCGCAGCATGGGCCGCGCCTTCGCCGTGCTGCAGACGGTACCCGGCAGCGTGCTGTGGCTGCTGTCCGGGCCCGGTCAGGCCGATGCCCGCCTGCGCAGCACCGCACAGGCCGCTGGCCTGGACCCGGC
Organism: Stenotrophomonas sp. 22DLJC03; assembly: GCF_056861405.1. NCBI lineage: Bacteria > Pseudomonadati > Pseudomonadota > Gammaproteobacteria > Lysobacterales > Lysobacteraceae > Stenotrophomonas > Stenotrophomonas sp. 22DLJC03. Next base: position 461,328 of record NZ_JBSPUG010000001.1, on the reverse strand, counting down.
ACGCCTGGTGTTCATGGCCAAGCTGCCGCATCCGCAGTACCTTGCACGTTATCAGCTGGCCGATCTGTTCCTGGACACCAACCCGTACAACGCGCACACCACAGCATCGGACGCACTATGGGCCGGCTGCCCGGTGCTGACCTGCCCCGGCGAGACCTTCGCCTCGCGCGTGGCCGGCAGCCTCAACCACCATCTGGGGCTGGCACGGATGAATGTCGCCGACGATGCAGCGTTCATCACTACCGCCAGCACGCTGGGCAATGACCCGGCGGCACTGGCGGCGTTGCGCGCAGAACTGGCACAGGCACGCGAAGGCAGCGGCCTGTTCGACATGGCCGGATTTGCCCACGACCTTTCAGCGCTGCTGCAGCGGCTGGCCGGCGAGCATGGGTGGCAGGGCCTCGACATCGCCTGAGCGATCCCTGCGCTACGCTCGGGCTTCCTCCCCGCAGGGTGTGACGATGGCCAAGCTCAAGCGCAAGGAATACGACGAACTGCTGCAGCCACTGCAGCTGGAGCTGACCGCGATGGCGCGCTGGGTGCAGCACAGCGGGCAGCGCCTGCTGGTGCTGTTCGAAGGCCGCGACACCGCAGGCAAGGGCGGCGCGATCCAGGCCATCAGCCAGCACCTCAACCCACGCCAGTGCAGGGTGGTGGCGCTGCCCAAGCCTACCGACCGCGAAGCCACGCAGTGGTACTTCCAGCGTTATGCCTCGCATCTTCCGGCGGCCGGCGAGATCGTGCTGATGGATCGCAGCTGGTACAACCGCGCCGGCGTCGAACGAGTGATGGGGTATTGCAGCGAGGCCGAGTACCAGCAGTTCCTGCGCCAGGCGCCGGTGTTCGAACAACTGCTGGTGGATGACGGCATCCTGCTGTTCAAGTACTGGCTGTGCGTGGATCAGGAGCAGCAGGAGAAGCGCTTCGCCGAGCGCCATGTCGATCCACTGAAGGGCTGGAAGCTGTCACCGGTGGATCTGAAATCACGCAGCAAGTACAGCGCGTACACCGAAGCGCGCGAGGCGATGCTGCGTGCCACCCATCGCGCGGATGCGCCGTGGACGCTGGTGGATTTCAACGACCAGCGGCTGGGGCGGCTGACCCTGGTACGCAACCTGCTCGACCGGTTGCCGGACACCCGGGTGGATGCACCGTTGCCGGAGCTGCCGAAGCTGAAGGGCAAGCTGCATCGCGAGCACTACGATGTACTGAAGCCGATCGAGGACTTCCCGGTCGAAGATTAGGGTGGGTCGGCAGGGCCTGCGGCCCTGCACCTGCTACGAACCAAGGCAACAGCAACAGCCGAAGCAGAAGCGGGTTACCTGTGGGTAGGCGGGGCGGTGTCGGAGTGCGGGGTGTCAGCCGCATGGATGCGGCTGACAAGCCTACATGGACGTACTTGCGGCGTCCCCGCACTCCGACACCGCCCCGCCACCACACGGAAATCGCGCTTTGGCTGTTGCTGTTGCCGTTGCTTGAATGTTTCGGCGAGTGCAGGGCGCAGCCCTGCCGATACGCAACCTACTTGGCCGCCGCGATCTGCTTTTCGATGTCCGCGGCGGTCACCGGGCCAAGGAAGGTGTGGGCCAGCTTGCCCTGCGGATCCAGCAGATGCGTCAACGGCAGGCCTCGCGGCGTGGCGAAGTCCGCCGGCGGATCGAACGGATCCACGATCACGATCGGATAGGTCACCGGATGCTTGGTCAGGAACGACTGCATCTCCGGCACCTCGATGTCCTCGTAGGCCAGACCAACCACTTCGATGTTGCTGCGCATCGCATGCAACGCCGACAGCTCCGGCATCTCCTTGCGGCACGGTGCACACCAGGTCGCCCAGAAGTTCACCACCACCCACTTGCCACGATGCGCGGCCAGATCATAATCACTGCCGTCCACCGCCTTCATCTTCAACGTCGGGAACTCGGCGGTGATGCGCTCGGCCGGGGTCTCATCCACTGGCGCCGGCGTGGTCGGCGTTGGTGCCTGTGCCGGCGGCTGGCTGCTGGCCGGGGCCGGCTCCTGCGCAGGCTTGCAGGCCGACAGCGCCAGCAGCAGGGCCAGCGGGAGCATCAGCGGCAACGAGGTCTTGCGGGTCATGGTGCGTCTCCAGAATCGGTGTAGATGTCGCTGACCTTGCGCTTGAGGCGCTCGCGCAGGGGCAGTCGCAGGTCGTCCAGGGCCGCCAGTGCGGCGCGGCCCAGGGTGTCGTCGCGGTACGGCAGGTGCTGCTCGGCCACTGGAATGCGCAGCTGGGTGCATTCGTACAGGTCAGACAGGCTGACCTGCTCCAGATCGCGCGCGAGCAGCCATTCACCGCGCTCATCACGGCGCAGCAGGCCGATTTCCTGCAGGTTGCAGGCCAGGTCCTGCAGCAGCGAATCGGTCAGCATCGGCTCCAACCGCAGGATCTCGTCGTCGGCCAGGCCTTTGCCCTTCGCGCGTGCATGGTGGAAGCGTCCCAGCAGGCGCAGCAGGCCGTAGAACTCGTAGCCCTGCGGCAGGCGCAGCTCGACCGGCTGGTACCGGAACGCTGCCATCGACGAGGACAACGACGCGCCCAGCAGCACCGCCACCCAGCACAGATAGATCCACAGCAGCAGGATCGGTACGAAGGCCACCGTGCCATAGAGCTTCTGGTACGACTGGAAGCTGCCCAGGTAAGCACCAATGCCCCACTTCACCAGTTCCAGGATGACTGCGGCGAGGATCGCACCGGGCACCGCATGCCGCCATTTCACCGTGTGGTGCGGCACCACCCGGAACATCAGCGTGATGCAGACGAATTCGATCAGGATCGGCGCCAGCCGCAGCGCCAGGTCGGCCAGCCAGCGGCCCTCCTGGGTCCCGAACAATGGCATCGCAAAGACCCGCGCCGACACTGCCAGCGAGGCGGCGGCGAGCATCGCGCCCAAGGTCAGTACGGTCCAGTAGACCAGGAAGCGGGTCAGCTTGGGCCGGGTCGAGCCCACGCGCCAGATCTGGTTGAAGGTCTCCTCAACGCTGTTGAGGGTGATCAGCAGCGACACCACCAGCGCGATGAAGCCGGCGGCGGTGAGCTGGCCGGCACTGGCCGAGAACTGCCGCAGGTAGCCCTCGGCGGCGCGCGCGGCGTTGGGCACGAAGTTGGAGAAGACGTAATCGCTGAGCTGGTCGCTCCAGCGGTCGAAGACGGGGAAGGCCGAGAGCACGCCGAACACCACGATCGCCAGCGGCACCAGCGCGAACACCGTGGTGTAGGCCAGCGCCGCCGCTGCCTGGAACAGGCGGTCGTCGAGGAAGCGATGCCACAGGAAGCGGCCGAAGCTGATGGCGCGTGCGCGATCCCGCGCGCGCTCCATCCACAGGTTGAGCGTATCCAAAGGTTCCATCGGCGAAAGGGTACCCGATGCGGAATGGTCGCAGGATAGCCATACTGGTGGCCACACGACGAGGAGAAGCGGTCACGATGGGCGAGATTCTGGTGCTGTACTACAGCCGGGGCGGTTCAGTGGCACGGCTGGCGCGCCAGATCGCGCGGGGCATCGGCGAGGTTCCGGGCATGGCAGCGCGGCTGCGCACGGTGCCGCCGGTGGCCGCCGTCACCCAGACCGCGCAGCCGCCGGTACCCGACGATGGCGCGCCCTACGTTAGCGTTCAGGACCTGGTCGAATGCCAGGGCCTGCTGCTGGGCAGCCCGACCCGCTTCGGCAACATGGCCGCGCCGGTGAAGCACTTCCTGGATGGGCTGGGCGCCGAATGGGTCAACGGCACTCTGTCCGGCAAGCCGGCCGGCGTGTTCACCTCCACCGCCTCGATGCATGGTGGCCAGGAATCGACCCTGCTGTCGATGCAGGTGCCGCTGCTGCACCACGGCTGCGTGATCGTCGGCATCCCGTTCACCGAGCCGGCGTTGAGCCATACCACCAGTGGTGGCACGCCCTATGGCGCCAGCCATGTGGCCGGCGCGGCCGATGACCCGCAGCCGACCGACGACGAGGCCGTTCTGGCCCGCGCGCTGGGACGCCGCGTGGCTGACATCGCACAGCGGTTGGCCCGATGAATCGCCCGCCGCGCACGGTCCTGCTGCTGGCCCTGATGGGGCTGGCGGCGCTGTTCGCCGGCTGGTTCATCAATGACAAGCACTGGCTGGCCACCCAGCTGGTGTTCACCGCACCGCCGCTGGCACTGGCCGTGGCGCTGCGCCTGGGCTGGCGCAAGGCTGGCTTCTGGGCCTCGGTGCTGGCGCTGGGCTGGTTCAGCCATGGCGTGATGAGCGCCTGGAGCCACCCGCAGACGCGCTGGCTGGCGCTGATCGAGATCGCGCTGGCGCTGCTGGTGATCTTCAGCGCCAGCCTGCCCGGGCTGCGCGCCCGCTTCGGCAAGCGACGCTGACGCTGCGGCCGCCGGGCCGTATCATCTGTGTTCCTGGCCCCGCGCCGCTGTACCTGTCCTGGTTTCGCGCATGCACATGATGGAAGAGCTCCTGGTCGTCACCACCGGTGGCACGATCGACAAGATCTACTTCGACGACAAGTCGGACTACCAGATCGGCGACCCCCAGATCGGCATGATCCTGCGCGAGCTGGGCGTGACGTTCCGCTTCAACGTGATTCCGATCCTGCGCAAGGATTCGCTGCACATCAACGATGAGGACCGCGAGCTGATCCGCGCCACCATCGCCGCGCAGCCGACCCGCCACGTGCTGGTGACCCACGGCACCGATTCGATGGTGCAGACCGGCCAGGTGCTGGCGACGATTCCGGAGAAGACCATCGTGATGACCGGTGCGCTGAGCCCGGCACGTTTCCGCGGGTCGGATGCCGAGTTCAACATCGGCTGTGCGATCGGTGCAGTGCAGTCGCTGCCGACCGGCGTGTACATCGCGATGAACGGCCGGATCTTCGATCCGCAGCACGTGCGCAAGAACGTGGCCGCGAACCGCTTCGAATCGGTTTGAGGAACAGCGTGCCGACCAGGGTCGGCACCTACCCAAAGAGAAAACGCCCCGGCCGGAGCCGGGGCGTGCCCATGGAGAGGGGCTTGGGCTCAGTACTGGGCGTTGAGGGTCAGGCCCGAGAAGGTGCTGTAGGCCTTCACCCGCACATACCAGGTGCCGGCGGCCGGACTGTTGATGGTGCAGGTTTCGCTGTTGCCGCTCAGGTACGGACGGCAGGTATACGCGGTATCGGTCGGGGCACTGCCCTGGCGCACGTACAGGTCGGCATCACCGCTGCCGCCACTGATCGCCACGCGCAGCTGGGTGCTGCCAGCCGGAACGTTGACCGTGTAGCTCAATGAAGCGCCACTGGCAGCGCCCAGGCCGGTGACCGGGACGTTGTTCTGCAGCACGTTGCCGCCCGGGTTCGGGCCACCGCCGTTGATCGCCGCAGCCACGGCCGCGTCGGCGTCGATGATGCCGGCGCCGCAACCACCCGAGCAGGCGCCCGGCAGCGGACGTGCAGTGCTCTTGATGATGCTCTCCACCTGCGCCGGGCTCAGCGGGCTCGGGGCAACGGACTGCATCAGTGCGACCACGCCGGCAACGTGCGGTGCCGCCATCGAGGTGCCGTTGTACGAAGCGTAGCTGGCGCTGCCCGGGGTGGTGGTGCCGCTGTTGAGGGTGGACAGGATGCCCTGGCCCGGTGCCGAGATGTCGATGCCGTTGCCATAATTGGAGAAGCTGGCACGCGCACCGGCCGAGGTGGTGGCTGCCACCGCGATCACGTTCGGGCAGTTGGCCGGCACCGACGAGGACACGTTGGTGTTGCTGTTGCCGGCTGCGACCACCACGGTGGTGCCACGGCCGACAGCGCCATTGATTGCGTTCTGGTAGGTGGTCGAGCAGCTGCCGCCACCGCCGAGCGAGAGGTTGATCACTTCGGCCGGATTGGCATTGGCCGGCACGCCGCTGACGCTGCCGCCGGAAGCCCACACAATCGCGTCGGCGATGTCGGAGGTGTAGCCGCCGCACTTGCCGAGCACACGCACCGGCACGACCTTGGCGTTGAACGCGGTACCGGCCACGCCGGTGCTGTTGTTGGTCACCGCCGCCACCGTGCCGGCGACGTGGGTACCGTGCCAGCTGGAGTTGGAACCCGGATAGCCGGCCTGGCACTCGTTGTCGCCGTACCAGTCACCTTCATCGTTCGGGTTGTTGTCGCGGCCGTTGCCGTCGCGCGCCATCGCGGCGTCGCTGATGAAGTCATAGCCGGGCAGGATGTTGGCGTTGAGATCGGCATGGTTGGTGATGCCGGTATCGATCACCGCGACTACGACGCCGGTGCCGGTGGCCTTGTCCCAGGCCGGCCGGATGTTGATGCCGGCATTGGAGGTGCCGAAGCCCCATTGCTCGCTGAAGCGGGTGTCGTTCGGGGTCAGCGTGGCGCGCATGATCTGGTCGACTTCGACGTATTCCACGTTCGGGTCGGCGGCCAGCTTGCGCATCAGCTGCTCGGATTCGGCCTGGTCGAGCGGACGATCGGTCTTGACCAGGGTCGGGCCGACGGCCAACTTGCGGACCTGCTGCAGGCCCAGCGCGCGGCCCTGGCTGCTGGCCAGGCCGGCGGCGGCACTCTTCAGTGAAGAGGCCAGTGCGGTGGTATTGGCCACCGGGGCACTGCCGTCGCGGTACTTCACGATGAAACGCTGGTGGGTCTGCGCGGACTGCAGGCCGCTGAGCTGGACGTCACCGGCCAGCGCAGGCGTGGCCAGCAGCAGCGATGACAGAACGGACGCACCAAGGACCACCCACACTCGACGCACACGCGGTTGCGTTACCTGGGACATCGTATTTCCCTTTCTTGTGGTGTGAATGCCGGAATCGGCAGAAGCACCGGCCCGAACCATGGGCTGGCTTGCATTGGCGAGGTTCGAAGTCCGGCGAGTCAGCGGATCCCCCTAACGATCCGCCGTGCAGATGACGCTAATGACCAAAACCGGACACCACAAGATTTTCAGCGTCTTTTCAGCAAGATGAAATGTTCGTTCTGAGACTTTTCGGGTCGAGGGTTTGTGAAGGTGAAGGAACTTTCTCGTGCCCTGCACGCACCTGACTGGGTCATCACGTGTCCTGTGATGACTTTGCCGACATCGGCGTCCACGCCCCCCCCGCAACGACCGCGCAGCATCCAGGCGGTGCCCCGGCCGGCCCTGGTCGGACGCGCTGACTACTTCGCCCGCGGAACGTCCGCTGGCCGGATGCGCTGCCCTTTGACCGGCTCGCCGCGTGCAACCGGCTGGCCATCGGCGATGTAATCGGAGAACTGTGCCGGCAACGCTTCGCCGACACCGAACACCGGCCCGGCCTGCAGCTGGTAGTGCAGGTGCGGTTCGGAGGAATTGCCGCTGTTGCCACAGTCACCGAGGTGCGCGCCGCTGCGGACAACCTGCCCCTGCGCGACGCGCACGCTGCCCTGGCGAAGGTGCGCCAGCACCGAGTACTCCTCGTTGCCGTGATCGAGAATGACGCGGTTGCCGGTGAGCTGGGCGGCATTCATCTGACCCGGCACGTTGTCGGCCACACCCTCGATCACGTCCACCACCGTACCGTCAGCCGGCGCAAGGATCGGGCGACCGAAGCAGTAGTAGTCATCGTTGCGCAGGCCATCGCCACGGCGCGAGCGGCCATCGCGGACCACCAGCAGATCCAGCGCGAAGCGCTGACCGGCATGGGCCGCATGGTAGTTCTGTTCGACGCTACGCCCGCCCCAGAATACGAAGTACTCATCCTCGAACGGCAGCTGCAGCCGTGTGCGGGTCTGGTAGTCGAGGAACCCGCTCGCCGCGGCCTGTGGCGGCGTGGTCTGGAGCGGGCGGATGTAGAAGCCGCCGATCCGCCCGTCGGCATCGATGGCCCACAGCACCTGGATGATGGCCGGGCTCCTGGCGAAGCGCGCCTGCCGCAGATAGGTGTCGAATCCATCAACCTTCTCGACCTTCTCACTGACCAGCTCGGTTTCTGCGCCCCAACCCGCCAGCACCTGCTCGCGCAGCGTCACCAGGTTCTGCGGAGACTGCAGCCCCGCCCGCATCTGCGGCGTCATCCGTTCCCACAGGGCGTCGATGTGCCCTTCGTAGAACTGCGTGGTCAGCGCAGCTCCCTGTTGGCGCGGATCTGCGGCCGCGGCCACGGCTGTGAGGGCAGAAAAGGAAACAACCAGAACCGCAAACAGGCGCGGGAGCAATGTCATGTCAGGAGTCCTTTCGATCCGGATCGGGAATGCCGGCAACGATCGCCGCCAGCTGCGTGCGGTACTGGGCCAGGGCAGTGCGGCCCATCGGCGTCAACTGCAGGGTGGTCAGTGGGCGCTTGCCGCGGAACGACTTGTCGATGGCGACCAACCCTGCCGCTTCAAGCTTGCTCAGATGGCTGGAGAGGTTGCCCTTGCTCAACCCGCTGAGATGCTCGACAAATCCGAACTCGGCGGATTCGGCACCTGCCAGGATCGACAGGATCAGCAGGCGTGCTGGCTCATGGATCAAGCGATCGAGCTGGAGCAGCGCTCGGGAATCAGGCAGCTGGGTCATTCGACGTTCGTCCGCGCCGCCATGAACGCGCGCATCTCCACCTGCAGCCGCTGGAAGCGCTGGTGGTCACGCCAGCCGGCCACGATCAGTGCGATGGATGCCAGCGGGAACACGACGGTGCTCGCGCCGAAGCCATACGCCTGCCCGGTGAAGGCCAGCGCGGCCTGGCAAAGCAGGAATACCCCCACAATGAACTCCAGCGGCGTACGCAGCCAGCGCCACACCACCCAGGGCAACAGTGCCACCACGACCAGGTAGCCAATCGCGCGCAGGTCCCAGGGGCGTTCGCCCATCGGCGCCAGCCGGGTCAGCACGCTGCCGATCACCAGCACGCTCACCAAGGCGGTGAAGGCGATGAAGAAGCGCTGGAAGTTGCGCTCGGCCGGCGTCACCTGCTCCTCGACCTGGCCCAGACGCTGGTAGTAGCGACGCGCCAGCCACTGCTTGCCGACGATCCACAGCACCGGTACGGCGATCAGCACGACGCGCAGCGTCAGGGTGGTCGGCAACAGCGCGCCCGCAAGGAAGGATGCCAGACAGGCAACACCGCCCGCGATCGCCGACAGGCCACCGGCACTGCGCGAGTAACGCGAGTATTCACGGGTCAACGCCTGCAGGCGCGAGGAAGGATCAATGACGGACGGCTGCTGCATGACACGCTCCATCGGGGTCGCTTGAATTAAGTTTGCATCGCAAACTTATTTGCGTCAAGCGCCCGTCTGCTGCGGTCGACGGGCGGGCCACAACGCAGAAAGCCCGTCACTGGGACGGGCTTTCAAGAAGAGCCGCCGGGCATGGCCCGGCGCTACAGGTTCAACGCGGGCGATCAGCCCAGCTTGACCAGCCAGTTGTGGCGGTCCGGCAGGCGGCCGTACTGGATGTCGGTCAGTTCCTTGCGCAGCGACATGGTCACTTCGCCAGCCGGTGCATTGATGTCGCCCACCGAGAAGCCTTCGCCCTTGAGCTGGCCGATCGGGGTGACCACTGCGGCGGTACCGCAGGCGAACACCTCAGCGATGTCGCCGGAGGCCACGCCCTGCTTCCACTCGTCGATGCTGACCTTGCGCTCTTCGACCTTCATGCCGCGGTCGCGGGCCAGCTGCAGGATGCTCTCGCGGGTGATGCCTTCGAGGATGCTGCCGGACAGCTGTGGGGTGACCAGGGTGCCATCCTTGTAGACCAGGAACACGTTCATGCCACCCAGTTCTTCCAGGTACTTGCCCTCGACCGGGTCGAGGAACAGCACCTGCGAGCAGCCCTGCGCCTGCGCCTTCTGCTGCGGCAGCAGCGAGGCGGCGTAGTTGCCACCGCACTTGGCGGCACCGGTGCCGCCCTTGGCCGCACGTGCGTACTCGGTGGACAGCCAGATCGACACGGGCGCCACGCCCTTGGCGAAGTACGGGCCGGCCGGGCTGGCGATCACGTAGTAGCCGGCCTTGTGCGCGCCGCGCACGCCGAGGAAGGCCTCGTCGCCGATCATGAACGGACGGAAGTACAGGCTCGACTCATCGGCCGACGGCACCCAGGCGCTGTCGACGGCGATCAGCTGCTTCAGCGATTCAACGAAGATCTCCACCGGCAGTTCCGGCAGCGCCAGGCGCTGCGCCGAACGCTGCAGGCGGCGGCCGTTGGCATCCGGGCGGAAGGTCCAGATCGAACCGTCGGCATGGCGGTAGGCCTTGATGCCTTCGAAGATTTCCTGGCCGTAATGCAGCACCGCGGCGGCCGGGTCCAGCTGCAGCGGACCGTAGGCACGCACGTTGGCGTTGTGCCAGCCAGTGTCCTTGTCCCAACGCACTTCCACCATGTGGTCGGTGAAGTGCAGGCCGAAGCCCGGCTTCTCCAGGATCTGGGCGCGCTCTTCAGCGCTGCGCGGGTGGTCCGAACGGGTGACGGCGAAGCTGGGAATGGACTGGGACACCGGAGATTTCCTGTTCTGGTTGCGGGTAGTACCGGGCCCGCGTCACTGCGGGCCGTGGGTCAAAGCATGCCGGTCTCGAGCCGGGCAGCCTCGGACATCATGTGCTGGTTCCACGGCGGGTCGAACACCAGCTCGACGTCGGCCTCGGCCACCGTCGGGATCATTTCAAGCTTGCTGCGTACGTCGTCGACCAGGATGTCGCCCATGCCGCAGGCCGGCGCGGTCAACGTCATCTTTACGTCGATCTCGCGCTGTCCTTCGTCCAGGTGCTTGATCTCGACCTCGTAGACCAGGCCCAGTTCGACGATGTTCACCGGAATTTCCGGATCGAAACAGGTGCGCAGCTGCTGCCACACCAACTGCTCCACCTGCTCGTCGGTCGCATCGGCCGGCAGCTCCAGCGGTGCCGGCGCCTCCTTGCCGATGGCGTCACCGTCCTTGCCGGCGATACGGAACAGGTTGCCTTCCACGAACACCGAATAGCTGCCGCCCAGCGCTTGGGTGATGTACCCATAGCTGCCGGCAGGCAGGGTCACGGTGTCGCCCTGCGGGACCATCACGGCCTCGCAATCGCGTTCGAAGTGGACAGGTTCGCTGCTACGGGAATACATGGGGACCGATATGGGGCCGTGGCCAAGGCCACGCAAGACGGCATTCTAGCCCAGCCGCCCTACCCTCGCCGGTGCACTGCGGCAAACCACAGTATCCTGTGGATGACTTTCAGGGAGCTTCGATGTCCTCCAATGCCGCGCGTGCCAGGACCGTGACCTGGCTCTGGCCCCTCATGCTGCTGCTGGGCCTGCTTGTTGCTCCCCTTGCCTGGATGGTGCTGGCCCTGATGACCGGCCGGCAGGTCGGCTGGATGGCCGTGGTGACCGCACTGGAGCTGGTGTTCATGCTACGCATGGGCACGCTGGGGCCGGGCCGGTTGCGCATCACCCTGGTGGTGCTGGGCACGTTGCTGGTGGCTGCGGTGGCCAACTGGACCATCGCCAGCGCCTGGATGGGTGGCTCGATCGGGCTGGACCTGTGGGATGCGACCACGCGGATGGGTCCGCACCTGGCCTGGACGCTGATCACCCTCGCCAATGGCGCGATGGAATGGCTGTGGCTGGCCCTGGGTGTGGCTGTGGGCGCCTGGCTGGCACGCTGAGCGCGTAGATCCACACCATGCGTGGATGGCGGATGTTGGATGTGGGGTCAGAGCCCTTTCCTGCGGAAAGGGATCCGACCCCGTTCCCTCAATGCCCCCCGTCGAGCCCCTTCAGCTCACTGACCAGCGAGGCCGCGGCTTCTGCACCATCGCCGTACAGCATGCGGGTGTTGTCAGCGTAGAACAGCGCATTCTCAATGCCTGCAAAGCCAGTGCCCTTGCCGCGCTTGATCACCACCACGTTGCGGGCGTTGACCACATCCAGCACCGGCATGCCGTAAATGGGGCTGGCCGGGTCGGTACGCGCGACCGGATTGACCACATCGTTGGCGCCGATCACCAGCACCACGTCGGTGTTGGCGAATTCCGGGTTGATGTCATCCATGTCGGCGATCAGGTCGTAGGGCACGCCGGCCTCGGCCAGCAGCACGTTCATGTGCCCCGGCATGCGTCCGGCCACCGGGTGGATCGCGAACTTCACCTTCACCCCGCGTGCGATCAGCCGCTGTGCCAGCTCCCAGATCTTGTGCTGGGCCTGGGCGACGGCCATGCCGTAGCCGGGCACGATCACCACGCGTTCGGCGAAGGCCATCATCGCCGCCACGTCAGCTGCTTCGATCGGCTTCTGCGAACCGGAAATCGCCTGCGCCTCGCCCGCCGCAGCGCCGCCGAAGTTGGAGAACAGCACGTTGCGGATCGGCCGGTTCATCGCCTTGGCCATCAGCCGGGTCAGCAGGATGCCCGCCGCGCCGACCATCATGCCGGCGATGATCAACGCCTCGTTGCCCAGCACATAGCCTTCGAACGACACCGCCAGGCCGGTGAACGCGTTGTACAGCGAGATCACCACCGGCATGTCGGCACCACCGATCGGCAGCGTCATCAGCACGCCCAGCGCCAGCGCCAGCACGAAGAAGGCGACGATCGCCCAGGTGTTGAGCGTGCTGGCCGCGATGATCGCCAGCACCACCACCGCCAGTGCCACCACCAGGTTCATCACCTGCTGCCCGGGCCAGGTCACGCGCTTGTCGAGGCGACCGTCGAGCTTGGCCCAGGCAATCACCGAGCCGGACAGCGACACCGCACCGATGGCCGCGCCGACCACCGCCAGCAGCAGCACCATGCCCGAGGGTTGGCGGGCAGCGAGGTCGGCCAGCGCCTGTGCGCTCCAGTGGCTGGTATCGCGGTTGGCGAGGAAGGCGTAGCGCAACAGTTCCACTGCACCGATGGCCGCGGCCGAGCCGCCGCCCATGCCGTTGTACAGGGCCACCATCTGCGGCATGTCGGTGATGGCGACCTTGCCGGCCGACCACCACGCCAGGCCGGCGCCCAGCAGCAGCGCCACCAGGATCAGCGGCACGTTGTGCAGCTCGGGCAGGAAGAAGGTGGTCACGGTGGCCAGCAGCATGCCCAGCCCGGCCCAGCGGATGCCGCTGCGTGCAGTCAGCGGCGAGGCCATGCGTTGAAGGCCGAGCAGGAACAGCGTGGCGGCGACCAGGTAGCTGGCCTTGACCAGCCAATCGAGCAGTTCGATGGTGCTGATGTTCAAGCCTGCGGCTCCTTCGGTTCGTCCTTGTCGCGCTTGGGCGCACTCGGCTTGAACATTTCCAGCATGCGTGCGGTGACCACGTAGCCACCGGCGGCATTGCCGGCACCGAGCACCACGGCCAGGAAGCCCAGTGCCTTTTCCAGCGGCGTCTGCGCGTGACCCAGCACCACCATCGCGCCGATCAGCACGATGCCGTGGATGAAGTTGGACCCCGACATCAGCGGGGTATGCAGGATCACCGGCACCCGCGAAATGATCACGTGGCCGGCAATGGCCGCCAGCATGAAGATGTACAGCGCTACGAACCCGTCACTCACTGGCAACGCTCCCGCTCTGTCTTCGTCGCCCCATCATAACCATGGGCTGAACCCGGCGCGCGCACGGCGTCAACCAAAGCCGCGCTCACGCGTTGCCAATGGTGACCCCGAGCGAGGAACCGTACCCTGTGCTGGTGAGCAGCCCCCTCCCCCCGAGCGCCGAGACCGATGCCCTGCCGGCATCGCTGGAGGCGTTCCTGGCCAGCGTCGGCCCGCGTGCGTTCCGCTTCGCCGAGGCCGGCCTGCGCCAGCGCGAGGATGCGCTGGACGCGGTGCAGGATGCCCTGCTGCGCATGCTGGACTACGCCGACAAGCCGGCCGCCGAATGGGCACCGCTGTTCTGGAGCATCCTGCGCCGGCGGGTGATCGACCTGCAGCGCCGGCGCCGCTTCCGCCTGCCGTTCTGGCGTGACAACCAGGACGCCGACGGCGGCGAGATCGACTGGGCCGACCCCGGCCCCGACCCGTCGCAGGCGCATGAGCAACACCAGCAGTACCAGCAGCTGGTGCAGGCACTGCGCACCCTGCCCGCCCGCCAGCGCGAGGCCTTCACCCTGCGCGTGCTGCAGGACCTGGACGGGGCCACCACCGCCCGCGCCATGGGCTGCAGCGAAGGCGCGGTAAAAACCCATCTGGCACGCGCCCGGCAAGCGCTGCAGGACTACCTGGAGACCCACCCGTGAACCGCCCCCTGCCTTCCGATGACACCCTGCGCAGCCTGCACGCGCAGTCGCTGCAGGCGTTGTCGCCGGCGACGCTGGCACGGCTGCGCCAGGCCCGCCATGGCGCCGGCGCGGCCCATCGCGGGCGCTGGCGCTGGTGGCTGGCCAGCGCCTGTTCGCTGGTGGTGGCACTGGGTATCGGCCTGCAGTTCACTGGCCATGGCACGCTGACGGGCCCTGCGCCAGCACCGGTGCTGGCGGCAGTGGAAGACAACAGCGCGCTGTACGACGAGAATCCTGATCTGTACCTGTGGCTGGGCGACAACGACCTGGCGATGGAGTGAACCCATGTCCCGACTGCATACCCTGCCACTCTTGCTGGCCCTGTCGCTGTTGCCGGCCGTCCCGGCGCTGGCGCAGAGCGCCGCACCCGCCCCTGCCCCGCGTCCCGTGCCGACCGCACCGCTGCCGGCATGGGAACAACTGAGCGACGCCCAGCGCGAATCCCTGCTGGCGCCGCTGCGCGACCGCTGGAACAGCGCCGACGCTGGCCAGCGCCAACGCATGCTCTCGCATGGCCAGCGTTGGCAATCGATGAGTCCGGAGGAACGCGACAAGGCCCGCCGTGGGCTACGCCGCTTTGAACACATGAGCCCGGAGCAGCGCGAGCAGGCGCGTGCCCTGTTCGGCCAGATGCGTGATTTGCCACCGGCGCAGCGCGACGCCCTGCGCGAGCGCTGGTCACAGATGACGCCGGAACAGCGCAAGGACTGGGTGCGGGAAAATCCGCCGCCGGCGAAGCCGCGGTAACACGGTAGCGCCGGGCCATGCCCGGCGGATCCAGTGCCTTCCGCTGCGCTCGCCGGGCATGGCCCGGCGCTACCGGGTCACGCCTGCCAGCGCGTCTTCGCCAGCAGCTCGTCGTCCCAGTCGAACGCCAGCTGCCCCTCACGCACGAACAACGCGACGAAATTCAGCAGGTTGCGCGCGTACATCTCGCTGGCCTGGGTCGCGCCGCGACTGGCCAGCCCCAGCGGGCCATCGATGGTCACGCCCTGGTGCTCGATGCACTCACCCGGCCGGGTCAGCGCGCAGTTGCCGCCACTTTCGGCGGCCAGATCAACGATCACGCTGCCGGTGGCCATGCCTTCCACCATTGCGGCAGTCACGATCGTCGGCGCCGGTCGCCCCGGTACCGCTGCGGTGCAGATCACCACATCCACGCTACGCAGATGGTCGGCCAGCCGGCGCTGCTGTTCGGCGCGCTCTTCATCGGTCAGCGCACGCGCGTAACCGCCTTCGCCTGCCGCGCTGACGCCCAGGTCGAGGAAACGCGCCCCCAGCGACTGTATCTGCTCGCGGGTTTCCGGACGCACGTCGAAACCTTCCACCTGCGCACCCAACCGGCGCGCGGTGGCGATGGCCTGCAGGCCGGCCACGCCGGCACCGATTACCAGAACCTTGGCCGGACGCACGGTTCCGGCTGCCGTGGTCAGCATCGGGAAGAAGCGCGGTGCGCGCTCGGCCGCGATCAGCGCGGCCTTGTAACCGGCCATGCCGGCCTGCGAACTGAGTACGTCCATCGCCTGCGCGCGGGTGGTGCGTGGCAGCTGCTGCAGGGGGAACAGGTGCAGGCGGTCGTCAGCGGCCAATGCTGCAAGCGCCGGATCACTGGCCGGGGTCAGCAGTCCGACCACGCTGGCGGCGGGTTTGAGCTGCTCCAGCACCGCCGCCGGCGGCGCCTGCACGCACAGCAGGATGTCGATCTCGCCCCAACGGCTGGCGTCGAAGACCCGCGCGCCGGCATCGTCATAGGCAGCATCGGTGAAACCGGCAGCGAGGCCGGCACCGGCTTCGTACCAGACGCTGACGCCCAGCGCGCCGAGCTTGCGCGCGGTTTCCGGCGTCAGTGCTACGCGCCGTTCACCCGGCGCGGACTCCTTGATCCCCAGCAACGCCACGGCCATGCAGGTCCCCGCTGATCGGTGTGTTTTCCCGATCCTAGCAGGCCGTCACTGCTCAGTGCAGGGTGGCGTTGCCCGGGTCCAGCCGATCGATCACGCCCTGCATGGCGCTGTCGAAGGCGCCGTCGTCAACGTGGGCACGCAGGCGGCCCAACCGCACCATCACCGCCAGTTCCTCCGGCGAAGCCACGCAGAAGCGCACGCCACGGCGGTTGACGAACAACAGGCGCGAGGAAATCGGGCTGACCCAGGACAGCTTGCCGGCCTGGACCTTGCCGTCCTTGTCGACGAAGTCCAGCCAGTTACCGATCTCCATGCGACGGAAGCGATCGGCGTCGGCATTGTCGAAGTCATCGGCGTCGATCTGGCCGCTCAACTCCACTGCGGGCGACTCGGCCACCGGCGGCGCCGGCAATGCGACCTGCGGCAGCTCCGGCAGCGCGCGCTGCAGTTCCGGGCGCGACTCGGCGATGCCCTTCAACGTGTCATGCAAGGCGTCGATCGCCCCGGTAGCCGCATCGCCGTGCACGCCGACGCTGGCAAACACCTTGGCCAGCACCGGCTGCCAGGCCTGCAGCCACGGCTTGCCGACAATCTGCCGGCGTGCCTCGGCCACTTCCTCCAGGAGGCCGTCGCCGAGGCTCAATGCCTCGGCCACCGACGCGCCTTCTTCGCCCTCGCGCAGCAGCGCCAGGGTCAGGTGGTGCTGCCACGGCTGGCGCAGAAACTCGGCAATGGCCGGCGGCAGGGAAGCATCGCCGATGCGGCGGTCCAGTTCGGCGCCGGCACGGCTGCGAGCCATTTCCAGCTTTTCCTGGCCACGCTGCGTTTCGGCGGCGCGACGCTCGGCAATTTCCACGCGGCGGCGATGCTGCACGAGGAATTCGCGGAACTCTTCTTCCAGGGTCAGGAAGATGGCCAGGTTCTCGTTGAACTCGGCCACCAGGCGCTCGATGATTTCCTCGACCTTGGCCATCAGCATGCGCTCTGCCTGGCTCTCGCCGGTGTTGCCTTCGCAGGCCTCGGCCAGCGAGTTGAGCAGCTTGCGCGCCGGGTGGGTCTTCTGCACGAACATGCGGCGATCAAGCATGGCGACCTTGACGAAGGGCACCACCAGACGGCCGATCAGTTCGCGCGAGCGGCCCTCCAGCTCGCGTTCGTCCAGCATCACGTCGAACAACATGCCGACCAGGTCGATCGCATCTTCGTCCTGCGGATCCAGCCGGCTCTGGCCGGGGTCGACGCCAAGCCGGGTGGCGCTGGACAGGACTTCGCTCTTCAGCCGCTGCGCCAGCGATTCGCCGTCCTCACCGATGGCTGCGCGCAGGGTCGCGCTGGGCGTGGCCTGCAGCAGCGACAACACCGACATCATCTCGCGCTGGCTCAACGGGCGATGCTGGCCAACTGCAACCTGTGCGGCCGACGTTGCATCCTCGCGCACATGGCGGGTCTGCTGCAGCAGTTCGTGCAGCGCTTCCAGCAGCATGCCCTGCTGGCCCACGTAGGCCTCGCCGGTTCCGCCGTCTTCGCCAGCCAGATGCTGCTGCATGTGGCCGCGGCGCTCGGACCAGCGTGCGGCGAAGCGCTGCGCCCACGCCGGTGCGGCCTGTTCGTCATCGCCGGATTCAGCATCGAAGCCCACGCCCTGACGCTGCTCGACCAGATCGTCCAGGCCTGAAGGCACGCGCGGCTCGGGCGCGGCTGACAACGGACGCTGCTGCGCCCCCATCTGCGACATCACCCCGGCAGCAGCCAGTTGTTCGTCCAGCTTCTCGTAGATGCGGCCCACCGGCGCGCGCAGGTCGCGCTCGCACAGCTTGATCAGCACCAGATGCACTTCCGGGGCCAGCTCGCAGCCGGCAAAGGCTTCGTGGATGGCCACGCCCAGGTGCTCGGGGCTGATCGGGTTGTGGTCGGCATCCAGTTCGGGTCCACCGATCAGCCGGCCCAGGCGGCGATCCAGCCGCGCCAGCACCGGCTTGAAGTCGCGCAGCAGCACGGTGGCGAAGTTGCGCACCGCCAGCCGCGATTCCAGTACGTGTTCATCCAGCAGGCTGAGGCTGTCCTCGGCCGGACCCGACAGGGTCGCCTCGGCCGACAGCGGCTCACCGTTGGCCAACGCATCCCAGGCCAGCTGCAGGTGGCTGGCGAAGGCGGCAGCAATGTCCTCGCGGCGGCGGCGCAGTTCGCGCATCGCATCAAGGAACAACAGCTGCGACGAGCCGGCATTGCCGGCACGGTCGAACAGGGCATCGTCGAAACGCGCCAGTGCGGCCCCGAAGGCCTGGCACAGGGCAGGCAGGACCACCTCCCGGGCACGCTGGAGCTGTGCCGGGTCACGGCCCGGCGATCCCATCGGTGTGGGCGCGCTCATCATTCGGGAAGGCTCCCCACCTTCTCTGGTTCGACAGACAGCATGGACATCGCGACGACCGGTACACCCCATGTACCGGTACGTCGATGGTAGGCCGGCCAGCCCATCACGGACAGTGAAACAGTCCTCACTTCAAACCTCATGACCGGCGGCCCGGCAAGATAGATATCGTAAGCCGTGCAAGGCCTGCGAGGCGAGGGGAAGCGGCCGTCCTTTTCCCGCCAGTGGCATGACGTTCATCACAGTTTGATATTCAAGGTCCGGACGCGACACAAACGGCGTCTTTGACCACCCCGACTATAATCAAACACCCGTGATGACCGGTTCAGACTCCATGCCCGACCCCGCCGCCCTGCTCGCCCTGGATGCCCGCCGCTCAGTGCCCTCGCGGCAACTGGGCGAGCCTGGACCGGACCCGGCTACTCTGCAGCGGATGCTGGTCTCCGCGGTGCGTGTGCCTGACCACGGCAAGCGCGTGCCGTTCCGCTTCCTGAAGATCGCTGGCGATGCACGTCACACTCTGGGCGACTTCCTGGCAGAGCGCAGCCGCCAGCGCGACCCGCACGCGGGCGACGCCGTGTTCGAGAAAGACCGCCAGCGTTTCAGCCATGCGCCGTTGGTGATCGTGGTGGTGACCAGCCCGCGCCCGGACCCGAAGGTGCCCGAGCAGGAACAGCTGATGACCGCCGGCTGCGTCTGCTTCGCCCTGCTGCAGGCCGCGCAGGCGCTGGGCTTCGGTGCGCAATGGCTGACCGCATGGATGGCCTTCGATCCAGCCGTGCATGCCCATCTGGGCTTGGCCGAGGGCGAGGGCATCGCCGGCTTCATCCACATCGGCACGCCGAAGGCCGAAGTGCCCGAGCGCGAGCGCCCCGACGCCGCCGCCCTGCTGCAGGACTGGACCGGGCAGTGAGCGCCGTAAGTGTTCCGCCGGTGCCGCCGCCGCTTTATCTGGTCGATGCCAGCATCTATGTGTTCCGCGCCTGGCATTCGCTGCCGGACGAGTTCCAGGACAGCCAGGGCTGGCCGACCAACGCCGTGCACGGCTTCGCCCGCTTCCTGCTGGACCTGCTCGAGCGCGAACGCCCCCGGCACATCGCCATCGCCTTCGACGAGGCGCTGGACAGTGGCTTCCGCCATCGCCTGTATGCGGCCTACAAGGCCAACCGCGACCCGGCGCCGGAAGCGCTGAAGCGCCAGTTCGTGCACTGCAAGGCCCTGTGCGCGGCGCTGGGCCTGGTGGTGCTGGCACACCACGATTACGAAGCCGACGACCTGATCGGCAGCGCGCTGCACCAGCACCGGCACAGCCATCGTGGCCTGATCATCTCCGCCGACAAGGACCTGTCGCAGCTGCTGCTGGACCACGATGAGCAGTGGGATTACGCACGCAACCAGCGCTGGAACGTAGCCGGGGTGAAGGCGCGGCACGGCGTGCATGCGCACCAGATCGCCGATTACCTCGCGCTGTGCGGCGATGCGGTGGACAACATTCCCGGCATCAGCGGCGTGGGCACCAAGTCGGCGGCGGTACTGCTGGCCCATTTCGGCAGCCTGGACGCGTTGTACGAACGCCTGGACGAAGTGCCCTTCCTGCGCCTGCGCGGCGCCGCCCAGATGGCCGTGCGCCTGCGCGAACAGCGCGAGCACGCCCAGCTCTGGCGGCAGCTGACCACCATTGCCCTGGACGCGCCGCTGAAAGGCTGCCAGCCCGGCCTGCTGCGGCAGTCAGCCGACCCGGAACTGCTGGGCGGCCTGTGCCAGGCGCTGCGCTTCGGCCCGCTGACCCGCCGCCGCCTGTTCAACGCCGCAGGCGTGAACGATCCCGGCGCTGCCACCACAGCCGGCATGTCCGACCCTTTCCCCACTTCCAGCGAGCCCGCATGAGCCAGAGAAACACCGAAGCACCGCGCGTTGTTTACGAAGGCAAGTACCAGCGCATGGTCGTGCGTGGCACCTGGGAATACAGCGAACGCACCCACGCCGGTGGCCTGGCGGCGATCATCATCGCCGTTACCCCGGAGGACAAGGTGCTGTTCGTCGAACAGTTCCGCGTGCCGCTGCAGGCGCCCACCATCGAGATGCCGGCCGGCCTGGTCGGCGACGTCGATGCCGGCGAATCGATCGAGGTCTCGGCCGTACGCGAACTGGAAGAAGAAACCGGCTGGACCGCCGATCACGCCGAAGTGCTGATGATCGGCCCGACGTCCTCCGGCGCCAGCAGCGAGAAGATCGCCTTCGTCCGTGCCACCGGCCTGCGCCGGATCGGCGAAGGTGGAGGCGATGACAGCGAGGACATCACCGTGCACGAGATCCCGCGTGCACAGGCGGCGGCGTGGCTGGTGCAGAAGATGGGCGAAGGCTACGAGCTGGACGCCAAGCTCTGGGCCGGCCTGTGGATGATCGAGCATCACCTGGACGGGCGCCCACGTGGCTGACGCCGACCTGCACTCACTACCGGCGCTGCTGGGTGCCGGTGATCCTGCGATCTACACGATCCACCGGCCGCAGGGCGCTTCGCCGTACCTGCTGCTGGCCGACCACGCCGGCCAGCAGGTGCCGCGCGCCCTCGCCGGCCTGGGCTTGCCGCAGGTCGAACTGGATCGCCACATCGGCTGGGACATCGGCATTGCCGGCACCACCCGCGCACTGGCCGAACGGCTGGATGCCTGGGCAATCGAACAGATCTATTCGCGGCTGCTGATCGACTGCAACCGCCCGCTGGCCTCGCCGACGCTGATTCCGGAAGTGAGCGACCACACCGTGGTACCGGGCAACGCCGGGCTGTCGGCGGCGCAGCGGCAGCAGCGCATTGATGCTGTCCACGCGCCGTACCACGCACGCATCGACGCGGAACTGGACGCACGCCGCGATGCCGGTCGCCCCACCCTGCTGGTCATGATGCACAGCTTCACCCCGGCGATGAACGGCGCACAGCGACCGTGGCATGCCGGCGTGCTGTACCACCAGGACACGCGTTTTGCCCATGCCTTGCTGCAGGCACTGCGCGAGGAAGGCGATCTGGTGGTGGGTGACAACGAACCGTATTCGGTCAGCAGCACCAGCGACTACGCGGTACCTGTGCATGGCGAGGGCCGCGGTCTGGTGCATGTGGAACTGGAAATCCGCCAGGATCTGATCGCCGATGCCGCCGGGCAGCTGGCGTGGGCGCAGCGGCTGGCGCGGATCTTCAGCGCGTTGCAGCCGCAGTTGCTGGCATTGGGTTGAACGCGCGTGGATCCATCCGGGGTTGGTAGTGCCGGCCGCTGGCCGGCAACCTCAGGGTAGTTGGATCATTGTGTTTGCCGGCCAGCGGCCGGCACCACTACTGTTGCCGGGCGCAGGCCCAGCGCGATGACCACGCCGAACGCGGCGAACAGCGCGGCGCCGTACTGTGCATTGACCATGCCCTGCAGCGCATCAGGACTGGTTGCCGCCTGCGTGCCGCGCGCGGCGTTGGCCACCATCACCAGTACCGCCAGTCCCAACGCGCCGCCGATCTGCTGTGCGGTGGCGGCCATGCCGGACGCCACACCCTGCTGCGGCCCCGGCACGCCGTGCCCGGCCACGATCCACATCGCCGTCCAGCTCATGCCCTGGCCCACGCTGAGCACCACGATGCCCGGCAGCAGCGGCCAGTAGCTGGCGCCATGCGGCATCGCCAGCGCCACCGCGGTGATGCCGATGGCACCGGCGGCGAAGCCCCAGGCCAGCACCTGCCGTGGCGAACGGCGCCGCAGCATGCGTTCGGCAATGCGGATGCCGAAGGTGCACACCAATGTCGGCAGCAGGAAGGCCATGCCGGCCTGCAGCGGGCTCCAGCCATAACCATCCTGGAAGTAGAGCGCCAGGAAGTAGTACTGCACGCCATAGCTGCTCATGAAGGCGAAGGTCAGACCGAGCGCCGCGCGCAGGCCGGGCAAGCGCAGCAGCGCGAACTGCATCAGCGGGTCACGGCTGCGCTTTTCGATCTGCACGAACACCGTCAACAGTACGGCTGACAGCAGCAGGCAGATGAGCGTGGCCGGCGCAGCCCAGCCCCATTCCGGGCCCTGCACCAAGGTGGTAACCAGCAGGCTGCCGCCGGCGGTGACGGTGAGGCAACCGGCCAGGTCGAAGGAACGGCCGTGCACGCGCGGGCCGTCGGCCGGCAGCCACGCACCGGCAGCAAGCGCGCAGGCGGTGGCCAGCGGCACGATCACCGCCAGCACTGCCGGCCAGCCGAACGCCTGGGTCAGCACGCCACCAAGCAGCGTGCCCAGCGCCAGACCAACTGCGCTGGCCATGCTCCAGATCGCCAGCGCACGATTGCGCACCGGGCCTTCGGCGTACAGCGTGTTGATCAGCGCCAGCGTGGCCGGGAACAGCAGCGCCGCCCCGACGCCTTGCGCGGCGCGCGCGATGATCAACAGCGTGGCATTCGGCGCCAGCGCGCCGAGCAGCGAGGCCAGCGCGAACAGCAGCATGCCCAGCCGGTAGAAGCGACGGCGGCCAATCAGGTCGGCGGCGCGCCCGCCCAGCAGCAGGCTGCCACCGAAGGCCACGGTGTAGGCACTGACCACCCATTGCAGCTGCTGCGCATTGATCTGCAGCGCGCGCCCCATGTCATGCAGGGCGACGAAAATGATGGTGGCATCCAGGGCGATGATCAGCTGGGCGGTGGCGAGCAGGGTCAGCGCCCAGCGCGGGTATTTGAGGGGAGGCATCGGCGGTCTGGCACGGTGGGGGAACGCAGTCTCATTGATGCAGCCCAATCAATAAACCCCTAAGCGACCATATCTGTCATGATTTTCAGCATGAATGCAGCCTCGATGGACCTCAACGCAGTGCGCATGTTGGTGCAGGTGGCCGAAGCCCGCAGCTTCACCGTGGCCGCCGGCCAGCTCGGCCTGAGCCAATCCGGCCTGTCGCGCGCGATCGGGCGGCTGGAGGCCAGCCTGGGAGTGAAGCTGCTGCAGCGGAACACCCGCAACGTGGCACTGACTCCGGACGGCCGCCAATTCGTCGAACAGGTGTCGCCGCTGCTGGCCGGCCTCGACGATGCCGAGCGGCAGTTGGCCGACCGTCCGTGCACGCCCTCAGGCACGCTGAAGATCAGCGCGCCGTCGATGTTCGGGCGCAGGGTGCTGGTGCCTTTGCTTGGGCCGTTGCTGCAGCAGCATCCGCACCTGCAGGTGGAAGCGGTGCTCAGCGACCGCCTGGTGGATCTGGTGGAGGAAGGCTTCGACGCCGCCCTGCGCACCGGCACCATCGCTGATCAGCGCATGGTGGCGCGTCCGTTGAAGCCACTGCGCTGGGTGACGGTGGCAAGCCCGGGTTACCTGACCCGCTGCGGCGCGCCGGTCGATGTGGCGGCGCTACAGGATCACGCCTGCCTGGCGGTGCGCAACCTGCGCAGCGGCCGGCTGGTGGACTGGCAGTTCCTGCAGGACGGGCAGCTGCGCGAGGTCACGCCGCCGACGCGGATGGTGTTTGACTGCGGCGACCCGTTGGTGGAGGCAGCGATTGCGGGCATCGGCATCGTGCAGGTGATGGATTTCGCGGTGGCCGACGCGTTGGCCGATGGCCGCCTGCAGCGCGTGCTGCAGCCGTTTGAAGGCCGCAGCCGCGCGCTGTCGTTGATCTATCCGCCTTCGCGGCAGCATTCACCGAAACTGCAGGTGCTGGCCGACGCGTTGCTGGCCGGGGATTGGTAGATCCACGCCTTGCGTGGATGAGCGTTGGCAGCGCCGGGCCATGCCCGGCGAGCCGCATTGCGGCGGCGGAATGGAATGCCGCCGGGCATGGCCCGGCGCTACCGGTAAGGCGTTGCCGGCCAGCGGCCGGCACTACCTGCAATCAGGCGAAGCTGTCCGTCGCGCGCACCAGCGCGTCCACGTTCTCGGCTTCGAACGCCGAGTGACCCGACGCCGGGGTGATTTCCAGCTTCGCCTTCGGCCAGACCTTGGTGAGGTCCCAGGCGTTGGCCAGCGGGCAGACCACGTCGTAGCGGCCATGCACGATCACGCCCGGGATGTCGGCGATGCGGTGCGCGTCGCGCAGCAGCTGGTCTTCCACTTCGAAGAAGCCACCGTTGACGAAGTAGTGGTTCTCGATGCGTGCGAAGGCCAGCGCGAAATGCGGGTCTTCGTGGCTGTTGATGAAGTCGTCGTCCACATGCAGGAAGCTGGTCGCGCCTTCCCACACCGCCCACGCCTTTGCCGCTTCCAGGCGGGTGGTTTCGTCTTCACTGGTCAGGCGGCGGTGGAAGGCCGAGATCAGGTCATGACGTTCCACCGACGGGATCGGCTTCAGGTAGTGCTCCCACGCATCCGGGAACAGGCGGTTGGCGCCTTCCTGGTAGAACCATTCCAGCTCCCAGCGACGCAGCATGAAGATGCCGCGCAGGACCAGTTCGGTCACTCGCTGCGGATGGGTTTCGGCGTAGGCCAGCGCCAGGGTCGAGCCCCAGCTGCCGCCGAACACCTGCCAGCGATCGACCTTCAGATGCTCGCGCAGCTTCTCGATATCGGCGACGAGGTCCCAGGTGGTGTTGTCCACCAGGTCGGCGTGCGGGATGGAACGACCGGCGCCGCGCTGGTCGAACAGGATGATGCGGTACTTGGACGGGTCGTGGAACTGGCGCATTTTGTCGCTGCAACCACCGCCCGGGCCACCGTGCAGCATCACCACCGGCTTGCCGTCCGGGTTGCCGCACTGTTCGAAGTACAGCGTGTGGCGGTCGTCGACCTTCAGGGTGCCGACGTCGTAGGGGGTGATGGCGGGGTACAGCGTACGCATGCTTGCAGCTCCAGGGTGATGCCCTGCCGGGGCAGGAGAACCTCCATTCTAGGCCGGACGCTGGCCCAGGGTGATCCGGTCGCGCTGCTCCAGGTCCTGCACGGTCTGCACATCGGTGAAACCCGCCGCCTCGAACAGCGCGCGGATCGCGGCGCCCTGGTCCCAACCGTGCTCGATCAGCAGCCAGCCGCCGGGCAGCAGGTGGGCCTGGCCACCATCGACGATGCGGCGGATGTCGTCCAGGCCATCCACGCCGGAAGACAGTGCGGTGGCCGGTTCAAAACGCAGGTCGCCCTGTTCCAGGTGCGGATCATCGCTGGCGATATACGGGGGATTGCTGGCGATCAGGTCGAAGCGCGCGCCCTGCAGCGGCGCATACCAGTCGTACCCGCCCTCGGCGAAGCGGACGTTGCGCAGCTCATGGCGGGCCGCATTGCGCGCAGCCACAGCCAGTGCACCCGGGCTGGCATCGGTGGCCAGCACCTGGGCCTGTGGCCGCTCGCTGGCCAGGGCCAGAGCGATGGCACCGCTGCCGGTACCGAGGTCGGCCAGCTGCAGCGTGCGTTCCGGCGGCAGGCGCTCCAGCGCCAGCTCGACCAGCAGTTCGGTCTCCGGTCGCGGAATCAGGGTGGCCGGGTCGACTTCCAGATCCAACGTCCAGAAACCGCGGCGACCGGTCAGATAGGCCACCGGCTCGCCGGCCACGCGGCGTGCCAGCAACGCTTCGAAGGCAGCCTGATCGGCGGTGGCCAGCGGATCGGTGGCATGCGCGAACAGCCAGCTGCGTGGGCGGTCCAGCACGTGCAGCAGCAGCAGTTCGGCCTCGTGGCGGGCCTCTACGCCGCCGAGGCGGGCACTGGCCTCGGCCACGACCTGGCGCAGGGAGGGTTCGGGTTGGAAAGGCATTCCGCAATTGTAGAGCCGAGCCCATGCTCGGCTGCTGTTCGCGGTAGACCCAGCCGAGCGTGGCTCGACGCTACAAAAACCTGCGATCCGTTCAGGTTCCGCCGGAGGGAATAAGGAGGGGCTATCGGCCCCTTTCCATGCCTTGGGAAGATTTCTCTTGTCACACAGGCAGTTGCAGGATGAGGGTGGCAAGGTTCAGTGTCAGCTCATGGCCTTTTGATAGACTGCACCTATCAAATAGATGCAATCAATGGATTGTTCTTATCGATAGCGAGCCGGTAACCTAGGTCCTGTCGATTCACCCACTCCCCTTCACCCAGAGGAAAAACGATGTCCCTGATCAACACCCAGATCCAGCCGTTCGAAGCCAATGCTTACCTGAATGGCGAGTTCATCAAGGTTTCCGACAGCACCCTGAAGGGCCAGTGGTCGGTCCTGATCTTCATGCCGGCCGCCTTCACCTTCAACTGCCCGACCGAGATCGAAGACGCCGCTGACCATTACGCCGAGTTCAAGAAGGCCGGCGCCGAGGTCTACATCGTCACCACCGACACCCACTTCTCGCACAAGGTGTGGCACGAAACCTCGCCGGCTGTCGGCAAGGCCCAGTTCCCGCTGGTCGGCGATCCGACCCACCAGCTGACCAACGCCTTCGGCGTGCACATTCCGGAA
Organism: Stenotrophomonas sp. 22DLJC03; assembly: GCF_056861405.1. NCBI lineage: Bacteria > Pseudomonadati > Pseudomonadota > Gammaproteobacteria > Lysobacterales > Lysobacteraceae > Stenotrophomonas > Stenotrophomonas sp. 22DLJC03. The sequence continues at coordinate 434,525 of NZ_JBSPUG010000001.1, read as the reverse complement.
GAAGGCCTGGCCCTGCGCGGCACCTTCATCATCAACCCGGAAGGCGTGATCAAGACCCTGGAGATCCACTCCAACGAGATCGCCCGTGACGTCTCCGAGACCCTGCGCAAGCTGAAGGCTGCCCAGTTCACCGCCGCCAACCCGAACCAGGTGTGCCCGGCAAAGTGGAAGGAAGGCGAGAAGACCCTGACCCCGTCGCTGGACCTGGTCGGCAAGATCTAAAGCAGTACCGGCCTGCCGTGGCCCCACGCCACGGCGCGCCTTTCATCCCCGTGCCGGTCCCCCCGCCGGCGTGGGGGTGAACCCAAGACAGCCAACGCTCGCCCGCCTTGGCCAGCCAGCCCCTTCCACGGTCGCTGTCTTGGGTTCACCCCTACCCCCTGCTGGTCCGCTACCTTCTACAGCGGTGCCACGCCCCCTGTTTGCCTGAAGCCAGGAGATGACCCGATGTTGGACGCCAACCTGCAGTCGCAGCTGAAGACCTATCTGGAGCGCGTGACCCGCCCGATCCAGATCACCGCGCACGCCGATGACGGCGCCAAGTCGCAGGAAATGCTGGAACTGCTGCAGACCCTGGACAGCCTGTCGGACAAGATTTCGCTGCAGGTGCTGCGCGATGGCCAGGGCCGCGTGCCGTCCTTCGACCTCGGCACCCCGGGCCAGGACATCCACCTGACCTTCGCCGGCCTGCCGATGGGCCACGAGTTCACCTCGCTGGTGCTGGCACTGCTGCAGGTCGGCGGCCATCCGTCCAAGGCCACCGCCGAGTTGATCGAGCAGGTGCAGAATCTGGAAGGCGACTACAGGTTCGAAACCTACTTCTCGCTGTCCTGCCAGAACTGCCCGGACGTGGTGCAGGCGTTGAACCTGGCCGCGGTGCTCAACCCGCGCATCCAGCACGTAGCCATTGACGGCGCCCTGTTCCAGGACGAAGTCGAGAAGCGCGAGATCATGTCGGTGCCGACCGTGTACCTCAACGGTGAAGTGTTCGACCAGGGCCGCATGACCCTGGAGCAGATCGTGGCCAAGCTGGACACCAACGCCGGCAAGCGCGATGCCGAGAAGATCGCCGCCAAGGACGCCTTCGACGTTCTGGTGGTGGGCGGTGGCCCGGCCGGCGCCGCAGCGGCGATCTACGCCGCGCGCAAGGGCATCCGTACCGGCATCGCCGCCGAGCGTTTCGGTGGCCAGGTGCTGGACACCATGGCGATCGAGAACTTCATTTCGGTGAAGGAGACCGAAGGCCCGAAGCTGGCCACGGCGCTGGAACAGCACGTGCGCGAGTACGAGGTGGACATCATGAACCTGCAGCGCGCCAGCGCGCTGGTGCCGGCCGGTGAAGACGGCCTGGTGCAGGTGCAGCTGGAAAACGGCGCGGTGCTGAAGTCGCGTTCGGTGATCCTGTCCACCGGCGCACGCTGGCGCCAGATGAACGTGCCGGGCGAAGACCAGTACCGCAACAAGGGCGTGGCCTACTGCCCGCACTGCGATGGCCCGTTGTTCAAGGGCAAGCGCGTGGCGGTGATCGGCGGCGGCAACTCCGGCGTGGAGGCAGCCATCGATCTGGCTGGCATCGTGTCGCATGTAACCCTGCTGGAATTCGATTCCAGCCTGCGCGCCGATGAAGTGCTGCAGAAGAAGCTGCGCAGCCTGGCCAATGTCACCGTGCTGACCAGCGCACAGACCACCGAAGTGCTGGGCGACGGCAGCCGCGTCACCGGCCTGGTCTACAAGGACCGCGTCGGCGGCGACGCCCACCGCGTCGAGCTGGAAGGCATCTTCGTGCAGATCGGCCTGCTGCCCAACACCGAGTGGCTGAAGGATGTGGTGGCGCTGTCGCCGCGTGGCGAGGTGGTCATCGATGATCGCGGCCAGACCAATCTGCCGGGCGTGTTCGCCGCTGGCGATTGCACGACGGTACCCTACAAGCAGATCATCATTGCCATGGGTGCCGGTTCGACCGCCGCATTGAGTGCGTTCGACCACCTGATCCGCTCGTCGGTGAGCAGCAGCAGTGGTGCTGTTGCTGAAGCTGCCTGATCCATCGTTCCCAGATCACCGGGAACATTGTCTGCCTGTCGGGTAACCATGCCGTCAGCCGGTCCGTTACCCCTGGGGTGTAAGGATGAACCTACGTGATCTGAAGTACCTGGTAGCCCTGGCCGACCACAAGCATTTCGGCCGGGCTGCCGCCTCCTGCTTCGTCAGCCAGCCGACGCTGTCCACGCAGATCCGCAAGCTGGAAGAAGAGCTGGGCCTGCCGCTGGTGGAACGCGCACCGCGCAAGGTGATGCTGACCCCGGCCGGCCAGGAAGCGGCGGCACGGGCACGCGTGATCGTGTCCGAGGTGGAACAACTGAAGGAAGCCGCACGTCGCAGCCGCGATCCGGAAGCCGGTACGGTGCGCCTGGGGATCTTCCCGACCCTCGGTCCGTACCTGCTGCCGCATGTGATTCCGCGCATCCGCGATCGCTTCCCGGAGCTGGAACTGCTGTTGGTCGAGGAAAAGAGCGATGTGCTGCTGGACCGCCTGCGCGAAGGCAAGCTCGACGCTGCGCTGCTGGCACTGCCGGTGATCGACGACCAGCTGCATGCCGAGTTCCTGTTCGAGGAACCGTTCCTGCTGGCTGTTTCCGGGCGCCACCCGCTGGCCCGCCGCGAACATCTGGACGTGCAGGAACTTGCCACGCAGAAGCTGCTGCTGCTGGAAGACGGGCATTGCCTGCGCGACCAGGCACTGGAAGTCTGCCGCCTGTTCGGTGCCAACGAGAAGTCCGAGTTCCGCGCCACCAGCCTGGAAACGCTGCGGCAGATGGTCGCTGCCGACGTCGGCATCACCCTGCTGCCGAGCCTGTCGGTGCAGCCGCCGGTGCCGCGCTCGAACAACATCCGCCTGCTCGACTTCACCGGCGAAGGCCGCCCCAGCCGCCGCATCGCCATGATCTGGCGCCGCAGCTCGGCCATGAACGACTTCCTGATGGAGCTGGCCGACCAGTTCAAGCGCCTGCCACAGGCGCTGTTCACCCTTGATGCGTTGAATGCCACCAGCGACGCGACCGCCTTGCCCGGCCCCGCGCTGAACGGCTGATCCCCCGCAGCACCGGCCCGGAATCGGTGGGAGTCGATTCCGGTCGCATTTGTCCCCACAATACAGACAGGCGGCGCCAGCAGGTGCCGCCTTTTGCATGGCTTTCAACCAAGGAGCTTCATCATGAACACCGCCAGCGGCCTGCCGCCGTCGATCACCGTTTCTACCTTCGACATGGACCGCCTGGACGCCATGCTCGAATCCCCTGCGCTGAGCCAGACGCCTGCCGCGCTCGCGCTTGCCGAAGAACTCAACCGTGCCACCGTGCTGGCACCGGACCAGATTCCCGAAGGCATCGTCATGATGCATTCGCGCGTGGAGTGCGAAGATGAAGTGTCGGGCGAGAAGCACGTCCTGACCCTGGTCTTCCCCCGCGAAGCCAACGTCGATGAAGGCAAGGTTTCCGTGCTGGCCCCGGTCGGCAGTGCCCTGCTTGGTCTGGCCATCGGCCAGAGCATCGACTGGAATGCGCCCGGCGGCCGCAAGCTGCGCCTGCGCGTGACTGCGGTCCACAACGACCGCCCCTGATTACCGCTGCGCACCGCGCGCGATTCGATCCCCCTGCACCAGGAGCCGTAATGAGTACCCCGTCCAAACTGTCCCAGCTGCGCGAACTGTCCGTGGTCGTTGCCGATACCGGTGACTACGAGGCAATCAAGCGCCTGCAGCCGGTGGACTGCACCACCAACCCGACCCTGGTGAAGAAGGCGCTGGACCTGCCGGTGTACGCCGAGCTGATCGAACGCGAACTGGCCTGGGGCCGCCAGCAGGGTGGCGACCGCGAAGCCGTGGTGCATGCCGTGGCCGACCGCCTGACCATCGGCGTCGGCGCGCTGCTGAGCACACTGGTGCCGGGCCGCGTGTCCACCGAAGTGGACGCCGACCAGGCCCACGACACCGCTGCCACCGTGGCCAAGGCCCGCCAGTTCATCCAGATGTACGCCGATGCAGGCGTGCCGCGCGAGAAGATTCTGATCAAGATCGCCGCGACCTGGGAAGGCGTGGAAGCCGCGCGCATCCTGCAGGCCGAAGGCATCGACTGCAACCTGACGCTGATCTTCAACCCGACCCAGGCGCTGGCCTGCAGCGAAGCCGGCGCGTTCCTGATCTCGCCGTTCGTGGGCCGCATCCTGGACTGGTACGTGGCCAACGGCCAGACCCCGGCCAGCATCGATGAAGATCCGGGCGTCGTGTTCGTGCGCGGCGTCTACGCCGAATTCAAGCGCCGCGGTTCGCCGACGGTGGTGATGGGCGCCTCGTTCCGTTCGACTGCGCAGATCGAAGCGCTGGCCGGCTGCGACCGCCTGACGATTTCGCCGGACCTGCTGGAGAAGCTGGACGCCGACCACGGCGAGCTGCCGCGCAAGCTGGTGGCCGGTGCCGCTGAAGCGGTGCAGGTGACGCCGATCGACGCGGCAAAGTTCGCAGCCGACCTGGCCGCCGATCCGATGGCGACCGAGAAGCTGGCGACGGGTATCGATGCGTTTGCCAAGGATCTGCAGGCGCTGCGCGAGCGCATTCGCTCGGAACTGTGATTCCAGCCAACGGCTGAGCCCCTCGTGGCGGGGGGCTATGAGCAAAAGCCGCGCTTGGCCGGGCGGGTTGGGTTCGCGGGAGACGCCGTGAATCCGTCCCTGGAGGCTTGGCCGCCGCATCCATGCGGCGGACACTCCCGCGAACCCAACCCGCCCGCCCTCTGACAGTTTCCTGTGGCCGCCCGCCACGGAAGAAAGAAAAGAAAAGCAACAGCGGGTCGCGCGCTGCGCGTGCTCACAAGCAAACAAACAAAAAGGACGCGGCGAACGCCGCGTCCTTTTTGTTTTCCATCAGTTCGTCAGTAAACCAATGCTCTTGCCCACCGTCACCGGGAAACGGTCGGGGGCGGGGCGGTGTGGGTTGGCAGGACCGTTGGCGCCATGGGCCCGAGGCCTGCCTCGGGCGGGTTGGGCAGGACGCCCAACCCCGGTCTTGCCGTGTGCGCAGGACAGCGCACACGAGCAAGGCGCCATCGAGCCCCCAGGGGTGAGGGCGCTTTGCTTGCGAAGCACTGCTTCGCAAGCGCCCGAACGCCCAGCCGCCAGCGGCTGGGCCGGACCCCGGAGGGGGTTCACGGCGTGTCCTGCCAACCCACACCGCCCCGCCCAACCCACAGAAACCCAGAACCGCTTTGGCTTTGGCTTTGGCTTCTGCCCGCCGCAGGCGGACCACCGCGCGTCAGCGCGGCGCCTCCACATCCAACCCGATCGGGCAGCTCACGCCGGTGCCGCCGATGCCGCAGTAGCCGTTCGGGTTCTTGGCCAGGTACTGCTGGTGATAGTCCTCGGCGTAGTAGTACTCCGGCGCCGGGTACACGATCTCGGTGGTAATCGGGCCGTAGCCGGCCGCATCCAGCTGGGCCTGGTAAGCCTCGCGGCTGGCCAGCGCGGCGGCGTACTGGGCCTCGTCGGTGGCGTGGATCGCCGAGCGGTACTGGGTACCGGTGTCGTTGCCCTGGCGCATGCCCTGGGTCGGGTCGTGGCTTTCCCAGAACAGCTGCAGCAACCGTTCCAGGCTCACCACCGCCGGGTCGAACACCACCTGCACCACTTCGGTATGCCCGGTCAGGCCCGAGCAGACCTCTTCGTAGGTCGGGTTCGGGGTGATGCCACCGGCATAGCCCACGGAGGTGCTGTACACGCCCGGTTCGGTCCAGAACTTGCGCTCGGCGCCCCAGAAGCAGCCCAGCGCGAAACGGATCTGCTGCAGGCCGGCAAAACGGTCCTTCAGCGGATGGCTGTTCACGAAGTGCTGGTTGCTGTGCAGCGGCAACGGCTGCTCTCGGCCCGGCAGCGCCTCTTCCGCGCGCGGCAGGCGCTGCTTGAAGGCGCCGATGCCAAGGATGCCCTGTCCGATTCCCAACATGATGCGCTCCTACGCCGGAAGGCCGGCAATGTCGTCTGCATCTGAAATGGGGTCGTCCGGGGCGTGGCCCAAGTCCAGCGCGGCCACGATGTCCTCGGCCTGCGGCCGTGCCGCATCAGGGATGCCCACCCGCAGCACGCCGAACAACGGCAGCTCGCCCATGCCGCCCAGCAACGACTCGCCGAACACAAAGGCCGGGATGCCGGCATCCTCCAGCGCGTGCTTGACCAGGTGGGCGTCGAACAGGTTGTCGGCCTTGTACACGATGTGCATGCGGCGGCTCCGTGGGACAGGATTCCAGCATACGCCCGGGGGCTGAATGGTGGTGGTGACGGCGCATGACCGTTCTGCCGGCCAGCGGCCGGCACTACCCATCTGTACGTCGATCCACATTTCGCCGGCCGCTGGCCGGCAACCCCGATCGCCACCGGGCAGCCCCGCCCCTTACGCGCTAAACTGTTGGTCTTTCTGCCTTTCTCTTCGCCGACTCATGTCCGAGCACACCCCCGCCAGCCCCGAGACCCCCGCCGACAGCCACGAAAAGCGCGATTTCATCCGCCAGATCGTGCGCGAGGACCTGGCCAGCGGAAAGCACCAGGCGATCAAGACCCGCTTCCCGCCAGAGCCCAACGGCTACCTGCACATCGGCCATGCCAAGTCGATCTGCCTGAACTTCGGCATCGCCGGCGAGTTCAGCGGCGTCTGCAACCTGCGCTTCGACGACACCAACCCGGCCAAGGAAGATCCGGAATACGTGGCCGCGATCCAGGACGACGTGCGCTGGCTGGGCTTCGAGTGGAACGAGCTGCGCCACGCCTCGGACTACTTCCAGACCTATTACCTGGCCGCCGAGAAGCTGATCGCCGACGGCAAGGCCTATGTCTGCGACCTGTCGGCCGAGGAAGTGCGCGCCTACCGCGGCACCCTGACCGAGCCGGGCCGCCCGTCGCCGTGGCGCGACCGCAGCGTCGAGGAAAACCTCGATCTGTTCCGTCGCATGCGTGCCGGCGAGTTCCCCGATGGCGCGCGCACCGTGCGCGCGAAGATCGACATGGCCAGCGGGAACATCAACCTGCGCGATCCGGCCCTCTACCGCATCAAGCACGTCGAGCACCAGAACACCGGCAACGTGTGGCCGATCTACCCGATGTACGACTTCGCGCACGCGCTGGGCGATTCGATCGAGGGCATCACCCACTCGCTGTGCACGCTGGAATTCGAAGACCACCGCCCGCTGTACGACTGGTGCGTGGACAACGTCGATTTCGCCCATGACGACGCGCTGACCCAGCCGCTGGTCGACGCCGGCCTGCCGCGCGAAGCGGCCAAGCCGCGCCAGATCGAGTTCTCGCGCCTGAACATCAACTACACGGTGATGAGCAAGCGCAAGCTTATGGCGCTGGTCACCGAACAGCTGGTGGACGGCTGGGAAGACCCGCGCATGCCGACCCTGCAGGGCCTGCGTCGCCGTGGCTATACCCCGGCCGCGATGCGCCTGTTCGCCGAGCGCGTGGGCATCAGCAAGCAGAATTCGCTGATCGACTTCAGCGTGCTGGAAGGCGCGCTGCGCGAAGACCTGGACAGCGCCGCACCGCGTCGCATGGCGGTGGTCGATCCGGTCAAGCTGGTACTGACCAACCTGCCGGAAGGCCATGAAGAGCAGCTGACCTTCAGCAACCACCCGAAGGACGAGAGCTTCGGCAGCCGCGAAGTGCCGTTCGCACGCGAGGTGTGGATCGACCGTGAGGACTTCGCCGAAGTGCCGCCGAAGGGCTGGAAGCGCCTGGTGCCGGGTGGCGAAGTGCGCCTGCGCGGCGCCGGCATCATCCGCTGCGACGAAGTGATCAAGGATACCGACGGCACCATCACCGAGCTGCGCGGCTGGCTGGATCCGGAATCGCGTCCGGGCATGGAAGGCGCCAACCGCAAGGTCAAGGGAACCATCCATTGGGTCAGCGCCGTGCATGGCGTGCCGGCCGAGATCCGCCTGTACGACCGCCTGTTCTCGGTGCCGAACCCGGACGACGAATCGGAAGGCAAGACCTATCGCGACTACCTCAATCCGGAATCGCGCCGCACTGTCACCGGCTATGTCGAGCCGGCCGCAGCCAGCGCCGCGCCGGAGCAGTCGTTCCAGTTCGAACGCACCGGCTACTTCGTCGCCGACCGCCGCGACCACACCGAAGCCAAGCCGGTGTTCAACCGCAGCGTGACCCTGCGCGACACCTGGTCGGCCTGAGGACCCGAGCGGGCGCCAGCACGGCGCCCGCACGACCCTGACGATGATCACCGCCCTGTCCGCCCTGCTCTGGTTCATTTCGCAGCATCCGCTGCTGACGTTCTTTGCAGCGATGGTGCTGGCCGGGCTGGTCTCGTGGTGGCGGCGCTTTCCGGGCTACGCCATCGTGGTGTTCCCGCTGGCGATGCTCAACATCTTCCTCGGCCACTTCCTCAACGCCGCCTTCCTCAACGTGGTGGGCGAGCGCGGTGAAGCGGTGATCGTCAAGGCCGAGGAAACCAGCTCTACGCTCAACGAGCAGTACATCTGGCGTTACGAAGCGGTGCTGCGCACGGCCGAGGGCCGCGATGTGGAAGTGGTGTTCCACACCAACACCGCCTCGCTGTGGCCGCTGGAGAACGCGATCCGCATCCCGGCACCCGACCAGCCATTCGTGGTGAAGTACACGGCGGGCTTCCCGCGCAACTTCGTCATCCTCACCAACGAATCACCGCACGGCATCGCCCAGGCCCGGGCCAGCGCGCGCGAGCGGGTGGAAGTGGCGGCACGCAAGCTGCATTTCAGCCCGGGCAACGCCGATTTCCGCGCGGACTATCGCCGCGAACTGGAAGCCTGGCTGCGCGACCACGGCAACGACCCGCAGCAGCAGCCCGATGCGCAGCGATATCGCGCCGAACTCGACGCGCTCGAGCGCTAGTTCCAGGCCCTGCCTGGATGTTCCGCCCCATCCATCCACAGGCCTGACATGACCACGACCTCCACTGATCTCCTCCCGCTGCTGCAGCAGGTGCTGCAGGGCGCCGGCATCGCCAGCCGCGCCGACGGTGGCGCGCTGCTGCTGGACAGCGGCCTGCGCCTGACCCCGCATGCGATGGCCGCGCAGGAGCGCGACAACGGCGGCTGGCAGACCTCCACCGTCATCGAGAGCCAGCATCCGGTGCTGTTCGCCGACGGCCTGTTCGAGTACCAGCACGCCAACGGTGCCGATGAGCAGGCATCGCTGCTGTCCGGCTTCCAGACCTGGGTGCGGGTGGACCTGGCGACGCTGCAGACCGCGATCGGCGCCGAAGACGCGCAGGGCCTGCCGATGATGGGCCTGACCTATCCGGCCAGCGACGACGGCGAAGAGCACCAACGCACTGTCGTACTGGGGCCGCTGGCGCACTACCGCGCGCAGGAGGTGGATGCATCCACCTGCAGCGAGGACGACCACGGCTCCTGCCCCTGCTGCCTGTTCACCCGCAGCATGGACGCCTTCGACGCGCTGCTGAAGGCGCGCCAGTTCCTCGCCATCCGCCTGTTCGCCTCACGCGATGCCGACGGCCTGTGCGAGGCCGATTGCCGGGTCAACGGCCACGACTTCGGCGCCGCTCTGCCCCTGCTGCGCACCTACGCCGCCAGCTGGCCGCAGGCCGGACTGGAGTTCCGCAAGCAGTACGTGGTGATCCGCACCGGCTCGCCGGGCTGACCCACCGCCACACCCGATACAGGCCGGTGCAGCTACACTGCGCGCCGGTTTCCCAAGCAACCGCACCTTCTTCCATCCCATTACGAGGCACCCCCGCGATGCTGTACGCGCAAGTCCACCTGACCCTTCCCGCCTGGATCCACGACCAGATCGACCTGGATCGTCGATATCCGGGCGATGAGGCCAAGGTCGCGCTGGCGATCGAGCTGTCGCGGTTGAACGTCGAGCACGCCAGTGGCGGCCCGTTCGGCGCCGTGGTGTTCGGCCCTGAAGACAAGGTCATCGCCGCCGGCGTGAACCGGGTCATGCCGCACTCGACCTCGCTGGCGCATGCCGAGAACATGGCCTACATGCTGGCCCAGCAGCGCCTGCAGACCCCGCGCCTGAACGCGGTGCTGTCGCCGGTCACCCTGGCCACCAGTTCGCAACCGTGCTGCCAGTGCTACGGCGCCACCGTGTGGGCCGGCATCGACCGCCTGCTGATCGGTGCCAACTCGGCCGACGTCGAAGAACTGACCCCATTCGATGAAGGCCCGCTGCCGGCCGACTGGGTCGGCGAACTCAACAAGCGCGGCATCGAAGTGGTGCAGGGCCTGAACCGCGACGCCGCACGCAGTGTGCTGCGTGCCTATGGGGAAAGCGATGGCGCCCGTTACTGAAACCGGCATCGGCCTGCTGTGCCTGTGCCGGCAGGGCTTCGAGCCCGAGCTGGCCGGCGAGCTGCAGTTCCGCGCCGGTGAAGCCGGTTTCGCCGGTTATGCGCGCACCCAGCGCAATGACGGCTACGTGTTGTTCATGTGCGACGAAGCTGCCGCGCTGGCACCACGGCTGCGCTGGCGCGAACTGATCTTCGCGCGGCAGAAGCTGGTGGTGCTGGCCGAACTGCCGCAGCTGGACCCGGCTGATCGCATCACCCCGATGCTGGAGGTGCTGGCCGATGCGCCGCGCTTCGGCGACCTGTGGGTGGAGCACCCCGATTCGGACGCCGGCAAGCCGCTGTCCGGGCTGGCCCGCGCCTTCGGCAATGCGTTGCGCCCGGCGCTGCGCAAGGCCGGCAAGCTCACTGACAAGCCAAACAATCGCCTGCCGCGCCTGCATGTGGTATTTGTCGACGGCACCCATGCCTTCGTCTGCGTGGCCGACCCGGCCGACAGCGCACCGTGGGCATTGGGCATCCCGCGCCTGAAGCTGCTGCCCGAAGCGCCGTCGCGTTCGGCGTTGAAGCTGGACGAAGCGCTGCTGACCCTGCTGACCCCGGAAGAACGCGAGGCACTGGCCAAGCCCGGCATGCGCGCGGCTGACCTGGGCGCCGCGCCGGGCGGCTGGACCTGGGTGCTGACCCGCCAGCACATGCACGTGCTGAGCATCGACAACGGCCCGCTGCGCCAGCACGTGCTGGACACCGGCCTGGTCGAGCACCTGCGCGCCGACGGCTTCCACTGGCACCCGGAACAGCCGCTGGACTGGATGGTCTGCGACATGGTCGAGCAGCCGCGCCGCGTGGCCGAACGCATGGCTACCTGGTTCCGCGAAGGATGGTGCAGGCACGCGATCTTCAATCTGAAGCTGCCGATGAAGAAGCGCTGGGACGAAACCCGCTTGTGTTTGGATCTGTTCCAGGAGCAGGCCGGCAAGCCATTGGTGGTGCGTGCCAAGCAGCTGTATCACGACCGTGAGGAGATCACGGTGTTGGCCTCGCCGCTGCGGTGAGGCCATCGCGCCCGCCGGGCGTGGCCCGGCGCTACCGAGGAATGGCAATCATGCGATACCGCTCGATTCCGATACTGATCGCGCTGCTTGCAACGGCGCCGGCCATTGCACAGCAGTTGCCGCCCATGCCGGCGCAGAGCCAGCCGCTGGGTCGGACCGGCGGAGCGATCCGCCAGCAACCGCTGGATGCCGGCCGGGTCAGCGGCAGCGTCGAGATTGCACGGCCGGCCGGCGAGGCACAGGTGACCGTGCGCTCGCTGGAACCCAGCAGCGTGGTCGGCCAGTACCGCATCCACTTCGCTGCGCTGGATGTGAACAGCGATGGTTTCATCAGCCGCGAAGAAGCGCAGGCGAATCCGGCGCTGGCCGATGAGTTCAATGCGTTGGACGTGAAGCGTCGCGGCAAGCTGGACCGTGCCGATCTGGCCGGTTGGCTGGTTGATTGATTCACCGGCGCGATCTTCATCCACGCATGGCGTGGAGCTACTGGATCAACGGCGGTAGCGGAGCCCGCTTCTGGTAGGTGCCAACCTTGGTTGGCACATCCATCAGGCATCCTGGACCCAGATGAGGCGAGGCTGTTTCCAGCCTTGTGCCAACCAAGGTTGGCACCTACCAGAGCGGCGTTGGCACCTGCCAGAGCGGCCTGTATTCCGGTCAGACCCCGGCGGCGCGCTTCCAGAACGCCTGCACCAGCGGCGGCCACTTGCCGACGCAGCCCAGCGCGCGGCCGCGGGCCAGGGTCAGGTGCATCTCGTCGTTGGAGAACAGCCGATTGATCGCATCGAAACTGTAGGCGGCGATCTGGTTGTCACTGCGCCGTTCCCGTGCCCAGCGCTGCAGGCGCTGCGGCGACAGCCGCGGCTGTCCGCGACGTTCGGCCGACGGCGCCAGCCACTGCTGCAGAGCGGCAACATCGCGCAGGCCCAGGTTCACGCCCTGCCCGGCCAGCGGATGCACCACGTGCGCGGCATCACCCAATGCCAGCACGCGGCCGGCCACGTAGTGACGGGCCAGCTGCCGACGCAGCGGGAACGCCGCACGCGCTGATGCCAGCCGCAGTTCGCCCAGGCGCGCGGCGAACGCACGCGTCAGTTCGCGGTCGAAGGCGTCCTCGTCCAGCGCCAGCACGCGCGCTGCTTCATCCTCGGGCAGAGTCCAGACAATCGAACTGCGACGCTCGGCCACCGGCAGCAGCGCCAGCGGCCCGGTCGGCAGGAAGCGCTGCCATGCGGTGGCCTGGTTCGGCAGTTCGCTGTCCACATAGGCCACCACGCCACGCTGGTGGTAGTCATGCCGCTCCACCTCGATCCCGGCCAGTTGGCGCAGGGTCGACTCGGCGCCATCGGCCGCCACTGCCAGCGCTGCTTCCAGGCGGCGACCGTCGTCCAGGCGCAGGCGAACACCGTCATCATCCTGTTCCAGCGCTTCCACCCGTGCCGGGCAATGCAGCTGCACGCCCGCCGCTGGCAGTGCCGCCCACAGGCGGTCCTGCAACAAGCCGTTCTCGACGATGTAGCCCAGCTCGCGACGACCGAAGCGGTCGGCGTCGAACAACAGATCCTCACCGCCGGCGGCGTCCCACACCTGCATGCGCCGGTAAGGCCAGGCGCGGGCCAGGGCGATCACCGGCCACACGCCCAGGCGGTTCAACAGTTGTACGTTGTCAGCGGCGAAGGCGAACACGCGCAGGTCCGGCTGGGCGGCCTGCCACGGTGCCGGTTCACGGCCTTCCACCAGCGCAACCGACAGGCCGGCATCGGCCAGCGCCAACGCACACGCGGCACCGACCACGCCACCACCAACGATGGCCACATCAAGACGCATGCGCCGGCTCATGCAGCTTCTCCGCGGCATAGGCGCGGCACGTCGCCACGGAAGCCCATCGCGCCACCGACCAGCATCGACTGCACCGACGCGCGTTGTGCGGCCACCAAGCCGAGGCTGCGCAGCGGCCGCATCAACGGTGCCGGGTTGCTGGTCAGGCGCGCCAGGCCACCGGAGAACGCCACCGTCTGCCGGCGGTCTTCCTCGCGGCGCGCGACATAGGCCTGCAGCAATGCATCACTGCCGGCATCCTCATGCGCATCCTCCAGCAGTTCGGCCAGGGTCAGCGCATCGCGCAGGCCCAGGTTGAAGCCCTGTGCACCCAACGGATGGATGGTCTGCGCGGCATTGCCGAGCAACACCGTACGCTCACCGGCCAGCGCGCGCGCCAGCACCTGGATGAGCGGATAGGCGCTGCGCGGGCCGGACTCGAGCAGGCGGCCGGCACGCCAGCCGATCGTGCTCTGCAGGCGTTGCAGCCAGGCGGCATCGTCCAGCGCCATTACTGCATCGGCCTGATCGCGCGCTACGCCGTGCACGGTGCCGAAGTGACGATCGCCACGCGGCAGCAGGGCAGTCGGACCGCTATCGGTGAACCGCTCCCAGGCGGTGCCGTCCGGCGCGCGCTGGCTGCGCACGCGGGCCACGAACAGGGTCTGCTGGAAATCATGGCGGTCGACCTCGATGCCCAGCGCGCCACGCACGCCGCTGGTGGTGCCATCGGCCCCCACCACCAGACGTGCCAGCAGCACGCGCTCGCCGGCCTCGTCAGCCACCCGCACCTGGCGGTAGCCGTCGACCACGTCGCCCAGCCCCAGGAACCGCATCGGCCGGTAACGGCGCAGGCGCGGAAGTTCCAGAAGCCGCGCTTCCAGCGCCTGGCCGAAATCCCGCGCGACTACTACCTGGCCAAACCACGGCCTGTCGTAATCGGCCGCTTCGAGCTGTACCCGTCCGAAGTCGCCCGCACGGCTGACATGGATGCGGCGGATAGGGCCGGGGGCCATCGACAGCTTCTGCATCACCCCCAGCGCGGTCAGCGCATTGACGGTGGCGGCGGCGAAACTGAGGTTGCGCTGGTCGAACACCGCCGGCAGCTCACCTGCCGGGCTGGCCTCGAGCAGGCCCACGTCGCGGCCCAGGCGGTCCAGGGCAATGGCCAGGCTGGCGCCGACCAGCCCGCCACCGACGATCAGCACGTCATGTCGTTCACTCATGGGCTCATGATACGCGCTCACCCCCACTGCAAGCCCAATGCATCCCGCCTGCGCCAACCCGCGCGGCGGGCTAGAATGAAACCTGAATCCGCTCCGGGCCCGCTGCCATGTCCGACACCGCCAACCGCGCCTTCGTCCTGTCAGTACTCGTACTGCTGCTGGCGGCGACCCGCGTCAACCACTTCGCGGCGATTCCCGATGCCTCCTGGGCCGTGTTCTTCATCGGCGGCTTCTATCTGGCGCGCTGGACGCGCTGGGCGTTCCCGCTGCTGATGCTGTTCGCGGTGCTGGTCGACTGGATCGTGATCCGCAGCAGCGGCCTGGACTTCTGGCAGCACTACTGCGTGTCGCCGGGCTACTGGCTGCTGCTGCCAGCGTACTTCTCGCTGTGGGCTGGCGGGATGCTGCTGGGCCGCAACTACCAGAGCGCGCGCTGGTCGGTGCTGGCCAAGGGGGCGCTGCTGCTGGTCGCCTCGGTGGCGGTCTGCCACCTGCTGGCGCAGGGCGGCTTCTACTGGAGCAGCCGCAACGTGGCCGAGCCGACCCTGGCCGGCTGGGCACAGAACTACGCGCAGTGGTTCGGGCCCTACCTGCGCACCACGGCGATCTATGTGGCGCTGGCCGCTGCCCTGCAGCTGGCCGTGGAGCAGATGTTGAAGCTCCAGCAGGCCCGCCGCGACATCCGCCACTGAGCCGCACCATGGGTCATCGCCTCTCGCGCATCTACACCCGCACCGGCGACGACGGCAGCACCGGCCTCGGTGACGGCCAGCGCGTGGCCAAGGATGATGCCCGGGTCACCTCCTACGGTACCGTCGACGAGGCCAATGCCGCGCTCGGCCTGCTGCTGGCCGCCCCGTTGCCCGAGGACGTGCGCGCGCTGGTCGTGCATCTGCAACACCAGCTTTTCGACCTCGGCGCCGAGCTGTGCATCCCCGGCCATGCTGCGATCCACGCCGCCGATGTCTCCGCGCTGGAGCAGCAGCTGGACCACTACAACGCCGGCCTGCCAATGCTGAAGGAGTTCATCCTGCCGGCCGGCGGCGAGGCCGCTGCACGCTGCCACCTGGCGCGCACCATCGTCCGCCGCGCCGAGCGCGAGACGGTCACCCTGGCCCGCCACGAGGCTGTGCGCAGCGAGGCGCTGCAGTACCTCAACCGGTTGTCGGACCTGCTGTTCGTGCTGGCCCGGGTGCTGGCCCGTGCCGATGGCCACGGCGAAGCGCTGTGGCAACCACAGCAGCGCCAGCGCTGAGTCGGCACGATGCTGGTCTATACCCATCCGTCCTGCCTGCTGCATGACCCCGGCCCCGGCCATCCCGAATGCCCGCAACGCCTGCAGCATGTACTGGACGCACTCCACGCTGCCTTCCCCGGCCAGCTGGACTGGCGCGAGGCGCCGCCAGCCAAGTTCGGTGAACTGACCCGGGTCCACGACAGCGCCCTGCTCGACTTCGTGCTGCAGCCGCAGACCGCGCCGCTGCGCCAGCTGGATATGGACACCTGGACCTCGCCGGGTTCGGCCAGCGCCGCCGTGCACGCCGCCGGTGCCGGCGTGGCCGCGGTCGATGCGGTGATGCTGGGCGAGGACCCGCTGGCCTTCTGCGCGGTACGCCCGCCGGGCCACCACGCCACCAGCAGCACGGCGATGGGCTTCTGCCTGCTGAACAACATCGCCATCGCCGCCGCCTATGCCCGCGACCGCCATGGCCTGGAGCGGATCGCGGTGGTCGATTTCGACGTGCACCACGGCAACGGCACCCAGGACATCTTCCAGCACGACGCCCGCGTTTCTTACTACAGTACCCACCAGGCCGGGCTGTTCCCCAACTCGGGCCTGCGCCGCGACCGCGGCGCGGGCAACCTGATGAACATCCTGCTGCCGCCGGGCAGTGGCGGCTTCCGCTTCCGCAACGTCTGGGCCGACGAGATGCTGCCAGCCATCGACGACTTCCGCCCACAGCTGCTGCTGATCTCGGCGGGCTTCGATGCCCACCTGCGTGATCCGCAGGCGGACCTGATGCTGGAGACCGACGATTTCGCCTGGATCACCCGTGAACTGCATGCGCTGGCACGCCGTCACGCCGCCGGCCGGGTGGTCTCGATGCTGGAGGGAGGCTACGACCTGCAGGCCCTGGCGGAGTGCAGCGTCGCCCATGTCCAGGCCATGATCACCCCCTCTGCGGGTGCCTCCGCCGGATGAACCCGAACCGGCAGCCTCCCGCGCCCTTCATTGCCCCTATGCAAGGGATGGGGCAAGCTACCGTCCGTTTTCGCCCGAATCCGAACCGCGTGCGCCGAGCCCTCCGCCTGCTTCCCCTGCCTCTGAGCATCGCCATCAGCCTGCCGGCGATGGCCGATGATAAGCCGCTCAACTGGGGCCTGTGCCCGGCCACCGACGTCATTCCCGCGTTCACCGACGCCCCCACTCCGGTCCCCGCCCAGGACAAGGCTGCCGCCGCGGCCGCCCGCGAGAACCAGCCGACCGACATCGAAGGCGACCAGCTGCTGGGCACCACCACCGTGCCGCAGTACGAGGGCAACGTGGCGCTGCGCCGGGGTGACCAGTTCGTCGGTACCGACAAGCTCAGCTTCGACACCGAGACCGGCAACTACATCGCCGACGGCAATGTCCGCTACCAGGACGGGTCGATCCGGATGGTCGCCAAGCGCGCCGAAGGCAACCAGGAAAGCGACACCCACAAGATCTCCGACATCAAGTACCAGCTGGTGTCGCGCCGGGGCAACGGCGATGCCGAATCGGTCGACCTGCAGGGCGCGGTCGGCCAGATGCACCGCTCGACCTACACCACCTGCGACCCGTCGCAGCCGGTGTGGAAGCTGTCGGCGCCGCAGATCGAGGTGGACAACGACGAAGGCTTCGGCACGGCCCGCAACGCCGTACTGCGCATCGGCAAGGTGCCGGTGCTGTGGGCGCCCTACTTCAAGTTCCCGATCGATGACCGCCGCAAGACCGGCCTGCTGTTCCCGCAGCTGGGCATGTCCGGCCGCAACGGTGTCGACTACGCGCAGCCGATCTACTTCAATCTGGCGCCGAACTACGACGACACCCTGACCCCGCGCTACATGAGCCGGCGCGGCCTGCTGCTCGACAACGAGTTCCGCTACCTCTACAACGGCGGCCGTGGCGAGGTGCTGACCAGCTACATGCCCAACGACAAGCTCCGCGACCGCGACCGCGGCCGGGTGATGTTCGACGGCTACCACAACGTGAACAGCCACTGGCAGGCCCGCGCCAACCTGGCCTGGGTCAGCGACGAGCGCTATGTCGAGGACTTCGCCAATCGCCTGGTGGGCGTGACCGCCTCCAACCTGCAGAGCACCATCGGCCTGTACGGCACCGGCCAGAACTGGACGGCCGGCATCATGGCCGACCGCTGGCAGCTGACCGACTACACGCTCAACGAAAGCGCCCTGCCGTACAACCGCCAACCGCGCCTGTTCTTCAACTGGAACAAGCCGGTGCTGTCGTGGCTGGAGACCGGCATCTACACCGAAGCCGTGCGCTTCACCCACGACGACATCAACTTCAAGTACGACACCAGTGCCGGCACCGACCTGCAGTACACCCGCACAGGTCAGGTCCAGCGCATGTACGGTGGTTCGCGCCTGGACGTGAAGCCCTACGTGTCATTCCCGATCAGCGGCGCAGCCTGGTACGTGACCCCGACCCTGGCCTACCGCTACACCGGTTATGAGCTGGATCGCGGCCTTGCCGACAGTGTCCGTCGTACCGTGCTGAGCTCGCAGGGCATCGACCCGAACACCGCCACGCCCGAGCAGCTGCGCGGCAACACCTCGCCCAGCCGCAGCCTGCCGATCGGCAGCATCGACGCCGGCCTGTTCTTCGATCGCGAGACATCGATCGGTGGCAAGTCTTTCCTGCAGACCCTGGAGCCGCGCCTGTTCTACCTGCGCACGCCCTACCGCAACCAGGACGAGCTGCCGATCTTCGATACCCGCGACTTCACCTTCAGCTGGGGCCAGCTGTTCCGCGACTCGCGCTATACCGGCGCCGACCGCCAGAACGATGCCAACCAGCTGACCCTGGCGCTGGGCACCCGCTTCATCGACCAGACCACCGGCAAGGAACGCTTCTCGGCCGCGATCGGCCAGATCCAGTACTTCGATGAATCGCGGGTCAGCACCACGCCGGGCGGGGCGCCGGTGGAGAAGGGCAAGTCGGCCTGGATCGCCGACGGCAACTACATGATCAACGACCGCTGGACGCTGGGTGCCACCTACCAGTGGGACCCGAAGTACAAGCGCGAGGACCTGGCCAGCGTCCGCGCCCGCTACCTGATGCCCAACGACGGCGTGGTCAACCTGAGCTACCGCTATCGCATCAATGCGGGCGCCCCGGCGACCGCCAACAAGCATGACCGGACCCTGCTGGAGCAGGCCGACCTGTCGTTCCTGTACCCGCTGAATGCGCGGTGGAGCCTGGTCGGCCGCTATTACTACTCGCTGCAGGACAAGGAACCGCTGGAAATCATCGCCGGCGTGCAGTGGGACAGCTGCTGCCTGGCCGTGCGCGCGGTGGCCCGTCGCTACGTGCGCAACCGCGAAGGCGACATGAACAACTCCATCCAGCTCGAGTTCGTGCTCAAGGGCTTGAGCTCCATCGGCCAGGACACGGACCGCACTCTGCGCCGTGCTATCCTCGGCTATAACCGCGACGACCTCTATCTCGTGCCGCCCAGCAACACCGGAGTGACCCGCGATGACTACGATCCGAATCTGATCCCATGACCAAGCGCTTCCCCGTTCTTCTCGCCTCGCTGCTGGCGGTGTCCAGCGTGTCCGCCCCCCTGCAGGTGCTTGCCCAGGAGGCGCAGCCGCTTGACCGCATCGCCGCCGTCGTCGATGAAGACGTGATCCTGCAGAGCGAACTCCAGCGTGCGATCGCCAACATCAAGGCGCAGTACGTCGGCCGTGAGGCCCAGCTGCCGCCGGAAGACGTGCTCAGCCGCCAGGTGCTTGAGCGCCTGGTGCTGGTCAAGCTGCAGGTGGCCCGCGCCCAGGGCAGCGGCATCCGGGTCAGCGACCAGGAGCTGAACCAGGCGATGAATGCCATCGCCCAGCAGAACGGCTCGAACCTGGACGCGCTGCGCCAGCGCCTGGCCCAGGACGGCATTGATTTCGCCGATTTCCGCGCCTCGGTGCGTGATGAGATCACCGTGCAGCGCCTGCGCCAGAGCTTCGCGCAGAGCCGCATCAGCGTCAGCGAGGGTGAAGTCGATGCCGCGCTGAAGCAGCAGGCCACGGTCGGCAACCAGTACCACCTGGCGCACATCCTGATCGCGGTGCCCGACGGTGCCAACGCCGACCAGATCGCCACTGGCCAGAAGAAGGCCGACGGCGTGAAGGCCCTGCTGGACAAGGGCGAGCTGGACTTCAATGCGGCTGCGGTGCGCTATTCGGACAGCCCCAACGCGCTGGAAGGCGGCGACCTGGGCTGGCGCAGCCTGGATGAAATCCCGGCCGCATTCGCACAGACGATGTCAAAGATGAAGGCCGGTGAAGTGGTCGGCCCGATCCGTGGCCCCAGCGGCTTCCAGCTGCTGAAGCTGGTGGAAGTGCGCGATGCCAGCGCCGCCGGTGCGGGTGAACATACGGTCACCGAGTACCACGGCCGCCACATCCTGGTGCGCGTGGACGATCACCAGACCGACGCCGCTGCCAAGGCCAAGATCGATACCCTGCGCGCCCGCATTGCCGGTGGCGCCGAGTTCGAGACCGTGGCCAGGGAGTCCTCCGAGGACAACAACACCAAGGGCCAGGGCGGTGATCTGGGCTGGTTCCCGGCCGATGCGTTCGGCCCGGCTTTCGGCCAGCAGGTGGAAGGCGTGCAGGATGGCGGCATCAGCCAGCCGTTCCGCACCGATGCGGGCTGGCACATCGTGCAGCGCGTGGCCACCCGCCAGACCGACGTGACCACCGACAACCAGCGTGCCCAGGTCCGCGAGACCATCGGCCGCCGCAAGCTGGAAGACGAGTACAACCGCTTCCTGCAGGAACTGCGTGGCGAAGCCTACGTCAGCTTCCGCAGCGGCGACCGCGCGGAAAATACCGCGACCCCGCCGCAGTCCTGACCGATGCGCCCCGAGCTCGCTCTGGTACCGGGCGAGCCCGCCGGGATCGGCCCGGAGCTGTGCGTCCGCCTTGTCCAGCAGCCGCGTGAAGATTGTCGGCTGCTGGCCTTCGCCGACCCGGACACCCTGCGCGCGGCCGCTGCCGCGCTGAATCTGCCGCTGCAGCTGCTGCCCGAAGACGCCGAAGCACGCGTCCCCGGCGATCTGCGCCTGCGCACCGTCCCCAATGCCGTAACCAGCCATTTCGGCCAGGCCGATCCGGCCAATGCCGGCGCGGTCATCAGCGCCCTGCTCGGTGCCGGCCAGGCCTGCCTGTCCGGCGAGCTGCATGGCGTGGTCACCGGCCCGGTGCACAAGGCGGTCATCAACGAGGGCGGCATCGCCTACAGCGGCACTACCGAACTGCTGGCCGACCAGGCTGGGGTAAAGGTGGTGATGATGCTGGCCAACCACATCGTCCGCGTGGCGCTGGTCACCACCCACCTGCCGCTGCGCGACGTGGCCGATGCGATCACCGCGCCCGGCCTGGAACGCACCCTGCGCATCGTGCATGCCGCGCTGCGCCGCGAGTTTGGCCTGGCCGCGCCACGCATCGCCGTACTCGGTCTGAACCCGCACGCCGGCGAAGACGGCCATCTGGGCCGCGAGGAGCTGGACCTGGTCATCCCCCTGCTGCAGCGCCTGCGCGCCGAGGGCATGGACCTGGTCGGGCCACTGCCGGCCGACACCGCCTTCCTGCCCGCCAAGCTGGCCGGCTTCGACACCGTGCTGGCGATGTACCACGACCAGGGCCTGCCGGTGCTGAAGTACTCCGGCTTCGAGCAGGCGGTGAACCTGACCCTGGGCCTGCCCTACCCGCGCGTGGCCGTGGACCATGGCACCGCGCTGGATCTTGCCGGCCGCGGCATCGCCGATCCCTCCAGCCTGCAGGCGGCAACGACGCTGTGTGCGCAGCTTGCGCGGCAACGTACACTGAGCGCATGAATTCCCCGCATTCCCCCTCCGGCCCGGTGTTCACCGCACCGGCCAAGAAGCAGCTTGGCCAGCATTTCCTGGCCGACCGCCACTACATCGACAAGATCGTGATGGCAGTCAACCCGAAAGACGGTGACCGCCTGGTCGAGATCGGCCCGGGTCAGGGTGCGATCACCCTGCCGCTGCTGCGCGTCCACCCGAAGCTGACGGTGATCGAGTTCGACCGCGACCTGATCGCGCCGCTGACCGCGGCCGCCGAGCCGCTGGGCGAGCTAACCATCGTCCACCGCGATGTGCTGCGTGTGGACTTCACCGAACTGGCCGACGGCCAGCCGATCCGCCTGGTCGGCAACCTGCCCTACAACATCTCCTCGCCGATCCTGTTCCATGCGCTGGAACATGCCGCAGTGATCCGCGACATGCACTTCATGCTGCAGAAGGAAGTGGTCGACCGCATGGCCGCCGGCCCCGGCAGCAAGGTGTTCGGCCGTCTCAGCGTGATGCTGCAGGCGTACTGCGAGGTGACCTCGCTGTTCGTGGTGCCGCCGGGCGCGTTCCGGCCGCCGCCGAAGGTCGATTCGGCCGTGGTGCGGCTGGTGCCTCGTGACCCGGCCACGATCAACATCCGCGATCACAAGCGTTTCGCCGAAGTGGTCAAGGCCGCCTTCGGGCAGCGCCGCAAGACCCTGCGCAATGCCCTGAACAACGTGGTGTCCGCCGAGCAGTTCATTGCCGCCGGCGTGCGTCCCGATGCCCGTGCCGAACAGCTGGACGTGGCCGAATTCATCGCTTTGGCCAATGCCTCCTGATTACACTGCCGGTATGGAAGACGCTGACGTTTACGCCATCTCCGTCGAAGTCGCACCGCGCTTCCTCGACGATCAATCCGCGCCGGAAGACGGCCGCTATGCGTTCGCCTATACGATCCGCATCCACAACCAGGGGCAGGTCGCCGCGCGCCTGATCGCACGCCATTGGCGCATCACCGATGCCAACGGCCGCGTCGAGCACGTCGATGGCGATGGCGTGATCGGCGAGCAGCCACGCCTCCGCCCCGGTGAAGACTTCCGTTACACCTCCGGTGTCATGCTGGGGACCGATCACGGGACCATGCAGGGGCACTACGACATGGTTGCCGACGATGGCACCGAATTCGCTGCGGCGGTCGCACCTTTCGTGCTGGCCATCCCGCGCACCCTGCACTGACACGGAGGCCGAACGATGAGTGTGTGGGCGATCGGCGACCTGCAGGGCTGCTATGACGTCACCCAGCGATTGCTGGAGAAGATCCGCTTCGACCCCGCGCAGGACACCCTGTGGTTCTGTGGCGACCTGGTCAACCGCGGCGGCCAGTCGCTGGAAACGCTGCGGCTGGTGCACTCGCTGCGCGAGCACAGCGTGGTGGTGCTGGGCAACCATGATCTATCGCTGCTGGCCGTCGGTGCGCGCACCGAAGAGGAACAGCGCAAGGTCAATCCGGACCTGCTGCGCATCGTGCAGGCCGAGGACCGCGACGAACTGCTGGACTGGCTGCGCCTGCAGAAGCTGGTGCACGTGGACCGCGAGCTGGGCTGGATGATGGTGCATGCCGGCCTGGCGCCGAAGTGGACCACGCAGATGGCCGAGCGGCATGCCGCTGAAGTCGAAGTGCAGCTGCACGGCGCCGGCTACCGCAAGCTGTTCCGCAACATGTATGGCGACAAGCCGAGCTGGGCACCGAACCTGTCCGGCTACGACCGCTCGCGCGCGATCATCAACGTGCTCACCCGCATGCGCTACTGCACCCCGCGTGGGCGCATCGGCATCGAGGACAAGGGCACGCCGGGCACGCAGGAACAGGGGCTGTACCCCTGGTTCGAAGTGCCGGGCCGGGTCGAGCGCGACCTCAAGATTGTCTGTGGCCACTGGTCGGCGCTCGGCCTGACCATCACCCAGGGCGTGCACGCCATCGATACCGGTGCGGTGTGGGGCGGCAAGCTCACCGCGATCCAGCTCGACACCGAAGAACTGCGCGTGGTGCAGGTACCGGGCCGCGATGTGCCGGCACCGGTGCCGCATGCACGTCCGCCGGCGCGACCAGCGCACGAGCGGCCCGCCGCTGCGGCGCAGGGCAAGGAACAGGGCGGCGGCAACACGCCCGCTGCCAACCCGGGCAACCGTGGTCCGCGTCGCCGTCGCCGTCGTGGCGGCGCTGGCGGTAGCGGCAACGGCGGTGGTGGCAACAACAACGGCGCACCACCGCAGGCATGACACGACCTGGCTGCGCACCATGGACGGTGCTGCTGCTGACGCTGGCTCTGGCCAGCGGCTGCCAGCCCGGCTCGCCGCCTGCTTCCACCGCTGCGGGCGGCGCTGAACGCGCACCGACGCAACCGCAGGCCGCTTCACCGCCACTGGTGGATGCGGCACGCGCGCAGGTCGGCGTCACCACCCGCTACGACCCTGCTTACCAGGTGCTGGCCTATCCCGGCGGCGACGTCCCGCTGGATCGCGGCGTCTGCACCGACGTGGTGGTGCGCGCTCTGCGCAGCCAGGGCCTGGACCTCCAGGCCCGCGTGCACGAAGACATGCGCGGCAACTTCAGCGCCTACCCATCGATCTGGGGCCTGTCACGGCCGGACCGCAACATCGATCATCGTCGCGTACCGAACCTGATGCGCTGGTTCGAGCGGCAGCGCTGGCAGCAGCCGATCAGCACCGCCGCCGCCGACTACGCAGCCGGCGACATCGTCGCCTGGAAGCTCAGCGGCAACGGCCTGCTGCATGTGGGCATCGTCTCCGACCGGCGCTTGGCCGATGGCACGCCGCTGGTGCTGCACAACATCGCGCGCGGCACGCGGGAAGAGAACCTGCTGTTCCAACACACGATCATCGGGCATTACCGGATGCCGTAGGCAATCCTGTAGAGCCGAGCCATGCTCGGCTACGGGATGTGTCTGGCAACAGCAGCCGAGCATGGCTCGGCTCTACAGATGCGCGGCGGTCAACGGCGCACGTAGTGCACGAAGCGGAACGCGTAGGCGTGGCGTTCGTCGGCCGCGTGCGGCTCGCTGCTCACTTCCCGCCAGTCACGCGCGTCCACCTCGGGGAAGTGGGTATCGGCAGGCACTTCGGCATCGACCCAGGTCAGGTACAGGTCGCTGGCCTGGCCCAGCAGCTGACGGAAGATCTCGCCGCCACCGATGATGCACAGTTCGCTGGCGCCCTCGCCTTCGGCAATCGCCTTCGCCTCGTCCAGCGACGCCACCGCGCGCATGCCCTCGAACGGCACCTGGCTGCTGCGGGTCAGCACCAGGTTGGTCCGCCCCGGCAGCACACGGCCGATCGATTCGGCGGTCTTGCGCCCCATCAGGATCGGCTTGCCCAGGGTGAGCGCCTTGAAGTGCTTGAAATCATCCGGCAGATGCCAGGGCATGGCATTGCCCTGGCCGATGCCACGGTTGCGGTCCAGCGCCACGATCATCGACAGCTTCATCAGTGCGATCTCCTCAGCTGGCGTCGATCTGCAGGCGTTCGCAGGCAGCGTTCGCGGCACTGGCGGCCCGCAATGCTGCAGCCAGCGCCGGACTCGACGTGGACTGCTCATCCAGGCCGCTGATGATCTTCTGCTTCTGCGCTTCCTCGATCTCCTTCAGGCCCGGCCCCGACAGGATCTCCGCCGACAACGCCGCATTGTCGGTGCCGGCACCACGCGCGAGGAACGCCTTCAGCTGGTCGCTGGAGTAGACGGTGGCCAGGCGCTGTTCAAGCTCACGCTGATAGGCCGGATCCTCGACACCCGCCTTCAGGTGCTCGGTCATCGCCGCGTACATGCCGGTTACCGCCTCACGCATCTGCGCCCGGCACCCTGCCGGCACATCCTGAGGCAGCATCGTGCTGCCGTTGAATGCTCCGGCGAACGCCTGCACTTCCTCGCGCATATGCTTGTGCACGATCTGCTCATTGACCTGCCTGGCCAGCGACAGTGTATCCGCCGCTGCGGCCTGGGCCATGCCCAGAGGGAGCGCAACGCACAGCGCCAACAGGCAGCGGGAAAGCATGCGCGCGCTCATACCGCCACCGGCGCCTTGATCGCCGGATGCGGATCGTAGCCGTCGATGCGGATGTCGTCGAACTGGAAGCCGAACAGATCGGTCACCTCCGGGTTCAACCACAGCGTCGGCAGCGCGCGCGGTTCACGCGACAGCTGCTCGCGGGCCTGCTCGAAGTGGTTCGAATACAGGTGCGCATCGCCCAGCGTGTGCACAAAGTCGCCCACGCCCAGGCCGGTGGCCTGCGCCACCATGTGGGTCAGCAGCGCGTAGCTGGCGATGTTGAACGGCACACCGAGGAAGATGTCGCCGCTGCGCTGGTACAGCTGGCAGCTGAGCTTGCCGTCCACCACGTAGAACTGGAACAGGTTGTGGCACGGCATCAACGCCATCTGCGAGAGCTCGCCCACGTTCCAGGCACTGACCACCAGCCGCCGCGAATCCGGATTGCGCTTGATCTCGTCCACCAGCCACTGCATCTGGTCGATCTGGCCGCCGTCGGCCGTGGCCCAGCTGCGCCACTGCTTGCCGTACACCGGGCCGAGGTCGCCGTTCTCGTCGGCCCACTCGTCCCAGATGCGCACCTGGTTGTCCTTGAGGTAACCGATGTTGGTATCGCCCTTCAGGAACCACAGCAGCTCGTGGATGATCGAGCGCAGGTGCAGCTTCTTGGTGGTGACCAGCGGGAAGCCGTCGTTGAGGTTGAAGCGCATCTGCCAGCCGAACACGCTGCGGGTGCCGGTACCGGTGCGGTCGCTCTTCTCCGCGCCGTGTTCGAGCACGTGCGAGAGCAGGTCCAGGTAGGCCTTCATGCCTTGCCCTCTGCCGTCACCAGCGGCTGCGGCTGCAGCACCGGCGCACGGCGCGACATCACCAGCAGCACCAGGCCGAAGGCGATCAGCGGCACGCACAGGATCTGGCCCTTGGTCAGCCAGCCGAAGGCCACGTAGACGCCGTTGTCGGGCATGCGCACGAACTCGACGGCGAAGCGGAAGATGCCATACAGCAGCGCGAACAGGCCGCCAATGAGATAGCGATGGCGCGGCTTGGCCGACACCGTCCACAACACCGCGAACATCACCAGCCCTTCCAGCAGCGCTTCATACAGCTGCGAGGGATGGCGCGCGAACTGGTTGAGCGCACCGCTGGCGAACTGCGACTGCAGGGTGGCGTGGTCGAGCTGGTTCAACGGGGCCGGCAGGCCGGACGGGAACACCACGCCCCAGCTGCCGTCGGTGTACTTGCCCCACAGCTCGGCGCCGATGAAGTTGCCGATGCGGCCAAAGCCCAGGCCCAGCGGCACCAGTGGCGCCATGAAATCCATGGTGTCGAAGAAGTGCAGGCGGTGCTTGCGCGACCACCACCAGCAGGCGGCGATCACGCCCAGCAGGCCACCGTGGAAGCTCATCCCGCCGTCCCACACCTTGAACAGCAGCAGCGGGTTGTGCAGGAAATCACCCAACGCGTAGAACAGCATGTAGCCGACGCGTCCGCCCAGCACCACGCCCAGCATGGCGTAGAACAGCAGGTCGGAGAAACCATTGGCATCGACGCCCGGCAGGCGTCCGTCGGCGATGCGCTTGCGGCCCAGCAGCCAGGCTGCGGTGAAGCCGAGCAGGTACATGATGCCGTACCAGTGCACCTTGATCGGTCCCAGCGAGAGGGCGATGGGGTCGATGTCGTGGAAATAGATCATGGAAGGTGCCTTGCGGTTGAACGTCTATTCTCGGGCCAGTGCCGCCCCGGCTCAACCAAGGATCTGTGGCGAGTTCGGCAACGCGTCATCGTTCGACCGCGTCGAGGCTGGAAAGTGCCCTTCCAGCAGGCTGGAGACCTCGTCGATCGCATCCTGCAGCGCTTCCACGGGATTGGACCCGCGCAGGCCCTCGCGCAGATGGGTGCAGACCCGCTGCCACTGCGCCGGGCTGACCCGGCCGTGCAGGCCGCGGTCGGCGACGATCTCGATCGCGTGATCGGCCAGCAGCAGGTAGATCAGCACGCCGTTGTTGTAGGCTGTGTCCCAGGTACGCAGGCGGGCGAAGGCGTGTTCGGCGGCCTGGCGCGGGGTCACTTTGTGCCACAACGCGACCCACGGCAGGTCGGCTTCGACCGCGAACATCACCTGGCCACCATGGCGCTGCTCACCGGCGGCGATGGCCTCGGTGATCGCCTGCAGCGTGGCCGGCGGGAACGCACGCCGCACCGACGGCGAAAACACGTGGCGACACAGACGTTGGATCATCACCAGCCTCCCGAAGCACCGCCGCCGCCGGAACGGCCACCACCACCGCCCCAGCCGCCACCACCGAATCCACCGCCCCCGCCGAATCCGCCTCCGCCGCCCCAGCTGCCACCACCCCATCCTCCACCACCGGCAAAGCGCCCGGGATGGCCGGACAGCATGGCGACGATCAGGCCGACGATGCCCGCCAGGCCACTGGCCAGCAGGGTGGAGGTGAACAGGAACGCCGCCAGTGCGGCACCAGCACCGCCCAGCAGGCCACGCAGCGGGCGCGGCACGCGCGAGAACACGCCGCGCAGGATGCTGCCAGCGAATACACCGATGAACAGGGCCAGGAACCAGGTATCGCCGCCACCGTCGGGCTCGCGGGCCCGCTGGCCGCTGACCGGCGTGGGCAGTGCCTCGCCATCGACGATCTTCACCAGTACCGCGGTGGCATCGGTGATGCCACCGGCGTAGTCGCCCGCTCGGAAGCGCGGCACCAGGTATTCCTGGATGACCCGGTTGGCGATGGCATCGGGAATGGCACCCTCCAGGCCGTAGCCCGGTTCGATGCGTACGCGCCGGTCGTCCTTGGCCACCACCAGCAGCACGCCGTCATCCACGCCCTTGCGGCCGATCTGCCACTGGTCGAAGACCCGCGTGGTGTACTGCGCGATGTCCTCCGGCTGGGTGGTAGGCACCACCAGCACCTGCAGCTGGCTGCCCTTGCGCTGCTGCAGGTCCAGCGCCTGCTGCACCAGCGCCTGCTTCTGCGCGGCATCCAGCGTTCCGGTGGTATCGACCACCGGCGAGTCCAGCGCCGGAATCGGTGCCAGCTGCTGGGCCTGCGACGCCAACGGCAGCCACAGCAGCAGGGCCAGCAGCGCAGTGGCCAGGCGCATGGGTCAGTGGCCCGGCTGCGGAGCCGGCTGCTGCTGCGGCGCGCTGCCGAAATCCACCGCCGGCGCGTTGGAGATCTGCGCTTCGTTGTCCACGGTGAAGTTCGGCTTGGTCTTGTAGCCGAAGATCTTGGCGGTGATCACCTGCGGGAACGAGCGGATGTAGGTGTTGTAGTCCTGCACCTGCTGGATGTAGCGACCGCGGGCAACGGTGATACGGTTCTCGGTACCTTCCAGCTGCGCCTGCAGATCGCGGAAGTTCTGGTCGGACTTGAGCACCGGGTAGTTCTCGGTGACCACCAGTAGCCGCGACAACGCACTGCCGAGTTCGCCCTGGGCCTGCTGGAACTGCTTGAGCGAGGCTTCGTCGTCGGCGTTGACGTTGATCTGGCCGACCCGCGAGCGGGCGTTGGTGACTTCGGTCAGCACGCGCTCTTCCTGGCTGGCAAAGCCTTTCACGGTCTGCACCAGGTTGGGTACCAGGTCGGCGCGGCGCTTGTACTGGTTGAGCACTTCGGACCAGCTGGCCTTGACCGCTTCATCCTTCTGCTGGATGGCGTTGTAGCCACAGCCGGAGAGCAGGGAGGCCAGCAGCATCAAGGGCAGGACGCGGGTGAACAGGCGCATGGCGGAGGTTCCGGGTGGACTGAGCGCCGAGCATGCCACGGATGGGGTGAAAGATCGGCCATCGGGCGCCGCCCCCTCCGCGGTGGTCATGTCTGCTGGATATCGGGGTGGGCCGGGAGGGTGAGTGGGCTGGGGGACGCCGTGAATACGTCCTTGTAGGCTCGGGCGCGCCATCCATGGCGCTTACGCCCCCAGCCCACTCACCCTCCCGGCCACGGACGGTTTCCTGCGCACCGCGGGAAGATCAAAAAAGAGCAAAAGCGAAAGCCCATGCTCCAGGCATTCGTGCCGACCAACGGTCGGCACCCACCATCAGCAGCAGGTTCCAACAGATCGCAGGAACCTGTCGAAGGCGGGGTGGGTCAGCTTGCGGGGGCGTGAGCGCCATGGATGGCGCGACCGAGCTTACAGGGACGTACTTGCAGCGTCCCCCGCAAGCTGACCCACCCCGCCAACCCACGGAATGCGGGCTGTTGCTGTTGCTCTGGATTCTGCGGGTGCAGGGCTGCAAGCCCTGCCGGAACCCCACACCGTTCAACAGGCCTCAGCCACCGGGGCGCGCGCACGCCCCAGCCACGCCAGCAGCAGCGCCGACGCTGCCAGCAGGCCACCGGCCACCGGAATCGCCGCGTACCCCAGCCCCAGGCTGATCACCGCACCACCCAGCGCCGCGCCCAGTGCATTGCCGAGGTTGAACGCACCGACGTTGATCGACGACGCCAGGCCCGGCGCCTCGCTGGCGGCCTGCATCACCCGGATCTGCAGCGGCGGCACGATCGCGAAGGTCGCGGCACCGAACAGCAGCACGCCCAGCGCCGCCGTGGCGTGATTCATGAAGGCCAGCGGCAGCACGAACATCAACACGGCCAGTACCGCGAGCAGGATGCGGGTGGCGCCATCCAGCGACCAGTCGGCCATGCGCCCGCCGATGCCGTTGCCGAAAGTGAATCCAATGCCGATCAGGGCCAGCGACATCGCGATGAAGGCGTTGGAGGCACCGGTCAGCTCGGTCAGCACCGGCGCCACGTAGGTGTAGAGGGTGAACATCGCGCCGGCGCCTAGCACTGTGGTGGCCATGGCCAGCAGCACCTGCGGCTGCAGGATCGCCTTCATCTCGCGGCGCACGTCCGGACGCGCATCAGGCGCGGATGCCGGCAGGGCCAGGCCCAGCGCGGTGATCGCCACCAGGCCCAGCACCGCAGTACCGGCGAAGGACAGGCGCCAGCCCAACTGCTGGCCCACCCAGGTTGCCAGCGGCACGCCACCGATGTTGGCGATGGTCAGGCCCATGAACATGGTCGCCACGGCGGCCGCCTGCTTTTCCTTCGGTACCAGGCTCGCGGCGACCACCGCACCGATGCCGAAGAAGGCACCGTGATTGAGGCTGGTGACCAGGCGCGACAACAACAGCAGGCCGTAGTTCGGGGCCAGTGCCGATAGCAGGTTGCCGACCACGAAGATCGACATCAGCAGCATCAGCGCAGTGCGCTTGCCGAAGCGTCCCATCAGCAGGGTCATCACCGGCGCGCCCAGCATGACGCCCACGGCATAGGCCGTGATCAGCATGCCGGCGGTGGGAATGTTCACGCCTACGCCGTCGGCAATGACAGGCAGCAGGCCCATCGGCGCGAATTCAGTGGTGCCGATGGCGAAGGCGCCGACGGCGAGGGCCAGCAGAGCGGCTCTGGAGTTCATGAGGTCATCCTGCGTGGGGCAGGTCCTGGAAAAGAGCGCGTAGCCTGCGCGCTTTGTCGGCCCGGATTAAGCCTCGCCCCGGGAAAACACTGTTGATCTCAATTCACAGCTGGCGGGAACCTCCCCGCCGGGCCATGCCCGGCGAGCGCGGTGGGCCTCGCAACGCAGAACCCCCGGCGCTGGCCGGGGGTTCTGGGTGACACGCTTGCCTGTGATCTGCTTACCAGTCGCCGGCACCCGGCACGTGGTGTTCGCGCGCGCGGCGGCGCATCAGCAGGTTCAGCCACTCCACCAGCACCGAGAAGCCCATCGCGGCGTAGATGTAGGGCTTGGGCACGTGCACGTCCAGGCCATCCAGGATCAGCACCGCACCGATCAGCAGGATGAAGGCCAGGGCCAGCATCTTCACGGTCGGATTGGCATCGATGAAGCGGCCCAGCGGGTTGGCCGCCAGCAACATCACCGCCACCGACAGCAGGATCGCGGCGACCATCACCGGCACGTGGTCGGCGATGCCGACGGCAGTGATCACCGAGTCCAGCGAGAACACGATGTCGATGATCGCGATCTGCGCGATCACGTAGCCGAATACGGCCGAGGTCTTGGTCGTGCTCGGGTCCTCATCCTCGCCACCGGTGATCATTTCCTTGATCTCCATCCAGCCCTTGATGATCAGGAACAGGCCACCGACGATCAGCACCAGGTCGCGGATGGAAATGCCCATGCCGGCCACGGTGAACAGGTTCGCCTGCATGTGCGCCAGGTACGCCAGCGACACCAGCAGGCCGATACGGGTGATGCAGGCCACGGCGATGCCGAGCCGGCGCGCGAACGGGCGGCGGTGCTCGGGCAGCTTGCTGACCGCGATGGAAATGAATACCAGGTTGTCGATACCGAGCACGATTTCCAGCGCGCTCAGCGTGAACAAGGTCAACCAGACGTTCGGATCGGCGAGAAACTCAAGGGACATGGGAAGTCTTCAACAAGGGGGAGGAAGAAGGATCAGCCGGCGCTGGCCGGGAACAGGCGCGGCACCAGTACCAGGCCCCAGCACAGCAGCACGTTCATCATCAGCATGAACACCGCCGCCGAGCCCATGTCCTTGGCCCGGCCGGCCAGCTCATGGATCTCGCTGCCGTAGCGCTCGATCACCGCCTCGATGGCCGAATTGGCCAGCTCCATCGCCAGCACCAGCAGCATCGAGCCGATCAGCAGCGCGCGTTCGACCGGCGTCTGGCCCAGCCAGACCGCGAGCGGGGTCAGCAGCACCAGCAGGTAGACCTCCAGCCGGAACGAGGACTCGTGCAGCCAGGCAGCGCGCAGGCCCTGCCAGGACCAACGGGCGGCCTGGAAGATGCGGCGCGGGCCGCGGGGCATGTGGCCGAATTGATCAGCCACGGGTGAGACATCCAGCAACAGGGGCGCGGCGCAGCGACCGCTCAGACGCACGGCAGGGAATCATGGGTGCACAGGGATAGGCAGATGGCCGCCATTTTGCCACAAGGCCGCCGGCCGCATCCCGGGCAGCGCTTGGCCAATGGCCTGCCAAGGGCAAGCCCGGGCCCGCCCCAGCTCCTATGATGGATGTCCCCTTCCCTGCTGGAGCGCCTGATGTCCCGTCGCCGTACCTGCCTGCTGATGCTGGGCCTGCTGACCGCCGCCCCCCTGGCCCAGGCGCTGAGCCCGACCAAGCCGCCGCGCGTGCCCGAGCAGGTCTCCAACGTGGCCTGGGCCGGCGACATGGCCCACTTCGCCAGCGCCGACCAGACCAACCCGCCGCCGCGCGGCGGCATCGAATTCATCGGCAGCTCCTCCATCCGCATGTGGGACAGCCTGGCCACCGACTTCCCCGGCCAGCCGGTGTTCAACCGTGGCTTCGGCGGTTCGGAAGTGCGCGACAGCACCTGGTATGCCGGCCAGATCGTAGTGCCGTATGCGCCATGCAAGGTGTTCTTCTACGCCGGCGACAACGACCTCAACAGCGGCCGCAGCGCGGTGCAGGTGCGCGACGATGTGGTCGCCTTCGTGCAGCGCGTGCACCGCGACCTGCCGAAGACGAAGGTGGAGTACCTGTCGATCAAACCGAGCCCGTCGCGTGCGCACCTGCTGCCGGCGATCAACGAAGCCAACACGCTGATCAAGGTCGCCCTGGCCAGGCTGCCCAATACCGGCTTCACCGACGTCTACTCGCCGATGCTCGGCGCCGATGGACAGCCGGACGCGGCGCTGTTCCGCGAGGACATGCTGCATATGACCCCAGCCGGCTATGCGATCTGGACCAAGGCGCTGGCGCCGAAGGTGAAGTGCGACTGAGGCGTGCGTTCGCCGACCAAGGTCGGCATCTACGGCGACAATGCGCGTGCTCCGGTAGTTGCCAACCTTGATTGGCATGAATGCGTCCACCTGCATCCCAGTGAAAGCGCCGACCAAGGTCGGCATCTACCGAGGCAGCTGGTGCCGCCTCAGCGGAAAATCACCGTGGCTTCGGTGCCCTTGCCAGGCTCACTGGCCAGGCTGACCTTCCAGCCGAAGCGGTCGCACAGCCGGCGCACGATCGACAGGCCCAGGCCGGTGCCCTGCGGACGGCTCGGCTCGGCGCGGTAGAACGGCTCGAACGCGCGCGACAGCGCCTCGGCGGACATGCCGATGCCGGTATCGCGCACCACCACGCGGTCGTTGTGCACATGCACGTCGATGCGCCCCTCATCGGTGTAGCTGCAGGCGTTGCGCACCAGGTTGCTGACCACCACCTGCAGCACCCGCGGCGGCGCATGCAGCTGCACCGGGCCATCGCTGTGCAGGTGCACCGATACCGAGCGCGTACCCAGCAGCTCGTTGGCGTTGTCCACCTCGTAGCGGACGATGTCGTTGACGTCGAACAGCTCGATCTGCGGCTCGACATCGGCCTCGCGGGCCAGGATCAGGAACGCATCGATCACCGCCTCCATGTCACGCCCGGCGCGCTGGATACGCTGCAGGCTGCGGCGCAGGCGCGGCTCCAGGCTGTCATCGCCCAGCGCCATGTCGCTGGCCACCCGGATCACGGTCAGCGGTGTGCGCAGCTCATGGCTGGCATCGCGGGTGAAGTTGCGCTCACGGGCCACGTGCGCGCTGACCCGGTTGGCCAGTGAATGCAGTGCGGCAGCCAGCTGCCGGGTCTCACCCTGCATGTCCGCCGGCAGCTTGTTCGGCTCGAGGTCGGCCGCCTCGGGATGGCCCGGGTCCCAGCGCGAGACGCGGCGCGCCAGCCAGTTCACCGGCGACACCAGCCGCTTGGAGGCGCGATAGGTCACCCAGCTGGCGCCATAAACCGCCAGCAGGGTCAGCAGCACCGGCACGATGCCGAACCAGAACGCCAGCATCTCCGCGCGCGAACGCAGGAACACCAGGTACAGGCGACCGGCCGGACGTACATCGACCAGTACCAGCTGGTCATCCTTGCGCAGTTCGTGGAAGCCCGGCTCCAGATTGCGCAGGTTGGCCGGCAACGACAACGCCGACTGCCCGCTTTCCAGCAGGTAGCCGCGGATGTTCTGGGTGTTGGGCGGCGGCTGCACCGGCGAGGCCTCGTGCAGGGTCCAGAAGTACGCCGCTTCCTCGCGCAGGGCCGCGCCGACCAGGCTGTGCTTGATCACCAGCGATACCAGCCAGGCACCGAGCAGGATGCCCAGGCTGGCCAGCACTGCCTGCAGGATGAAAGCGATACGGATCTTGCGCGGCAGGCCGTGCGGCATTGCGGGGTCCCGGTCGGAGCGCTGCGATTATAGGCAGCGCACCGCGCCGTAGTCGTGCATGGGCGCTGACCGGCGGTACTGCCTGCCGGTCATGCCCTGCCCTGGTGCGTGGCCGTTGCCCGGCCGGGCTTGCTGCTGCACCGGCGATGGCCCTGCTCAGGCCATCGGCTGGGCGATATCGGCAATGCGGTAACCGGCGCTCTGTACAGTGTGCAGCAACGGACGGTCGAACGGCTTGTCGATGATCTTGCGCAGGTTGTACAGATGGCTGCGCAGGGTGTCCGAATCCGGCAGCCCGTTGCCCCAGATCTCGCGTTCGATCTCCTGGCGGGTGACCACGCGCGGCGATTCGCGCATCAGGATGGTCAGCAGGCGCAGGCCGATTGGCGACAGCTGCAGCTCGGTGCCGGCACGGGTGGCGCGCATGCTGACCGGATCGAGCACCAGGTCGGCGACCTTGAGCACTTCCGAACCGACCTGGCGGCGTTCGCGACGGATCAGCGCGCGCAGGCGTGCTTCCAGCTCCTGGATCGCGAACGGCTTGGTCAGATAGTCATCGGCGCCGAAACCGAGGCCGGTGAGCTTGTCATCCAGCGTGTCGCGTGCCGTGAGCATCAGCACCGGGGTGGACTTGCGCGCATCGTTGCGCAGGCGACGGCACACTTCGATGCCATCCAGGCGCGGCAACATCAAGTCGAGCACCACGACGTCATAGCTGTTCTCCGCCGCAAGGCGGTAGCCATCCAGGCCGTCCTGTGCATAGTCGACTTCGAAGCCGCGACCTTCCAGGTATTCCCCGATCATCTCGGAGATGTTGCGGTTGTCTTCGACCACCAGCACCAAGCCGGAGGTCTCCTTCGTCTGACGCATGTGATTCCCTCTAACTTCAGCTTTGTGAAACATGCCGGATCGACGGTGGACGCGATGTGAAGTTCCGTCAAGAGGGATGTAAATCGTTCAGAGCAGGGGCCGCAGCAAGGGCCAGACGTTGTCCAGCACCTTCGGCTGCGCCTGCGCGGTCGGGTGCAGGCCATCAGCCTGCATCAGCCCGGGCTGCAGTGCCACGCCTTCCAGCAGGAACGGCAGCAGCGGCACCTTGTACTGCGTGGCCAGTGCCTTGTAGGCCGCCGCCAGCCGCTGGCGATAACCCGCCCCATAGTTGGGCGGCACATCGATGCCCAGCAGTAGCACCTTGGCACCAGCCTTCTGGCTGGCCTGCACCATCTTTTCCAGGTTGCCCTGCACCTGCGCCGGGGTCAGCCCGCGCAGTGCGTCATTGCCGCCGAGGGCAATCACCACCACGGTGGGCTTTTCCTTGGCCAGCAGGCCCGGCAGGCGGGTCAGCGCGCCGGCGGTGGTCTCACCGCTCATGCTGGCATTGACGATGCGCGCCGGTGTTTTCGACTGCTGCCTGACCCGCTGCTGCAGCAGGCTGACCCAGCCGGCGTCGGCGGGGATATTGTGGGCAGCACTGAGGCTGTCGCCGAGCACCAGCACCGTGCCGGCCGGACCTTTGGCAGAGGCCAGCCCAGACAGCAGCAGGAACCCCAGCAACAGCACCATCATCGCGCCGGCTCGCCGGCTCCATCCCGTCTTGCACATTGGAGTCTCCTCATCGACAGCCTGTCCCCCCGCAGCGCGCCCGTCGCCATCGCCGTCGACCAGGTCGGCAAATCCGTGCAGGGCCCGGAGGGTGAAGTCCACATACTGGACAACATCACCCTGACCGTCCATGAAGGCACCAGCGTGGCCATCGTCGGCGCGTCCGGTTCCGGCAAGACCACCCTGCTCGGCCTGCTGGCCGGCCTTGACCTGCCCAGCCGCGGCAGCATCGCGCTGGCCGGCCAGGATCTGGCGGCGCTGGACGAGGAAGCCCGCGCCCAGCTGCGCGCACGCGAGATCGGCTTCGTGTTCCAGAGCTTCCACCTGCTGCCGGCGCTGACCGCCGCCGAGAACGTCGCGCTGCCGCTGGAGCTGGCCGGGCGCGAGGACCGCGCACGCGTCGAGGAGGTACTGGCGCAGGTCGGCCTGGGCCATCGCGCACGCCACTACCCGCGCCAGTTGTCCGGTGGCGAGCAGCAACGCGTGGCGCTGGCCCGGGCTTTCGTCACCCGCCCGCGCATCCTGTTCGCCGATGAACCCACCGGTTCGCTGGACCAGGCTACCGGCCAGCACATCAGCGACCTGCTGTTCGAACTCAACGCCGGCAGCGGCACGACGCTTGTGCTGGTCACCCACGACCTGCGCCTGGCGCAGCGCTGCCAGTACATCCAGCGCATCGACAACGGCCGCCTGCTGCCGGTCGAGCACGGGGCCGACGCATGAACCTGCTGCGGCATGCATGGCGCGCGCTGCGTCGCGAGGCACTGGCCGGCGATCTGCTGACCGTATTCGCCGCGTTGGTGCTGGGCGTGGCGGTGATGACGGCGGTGGGCACGCTGGTGAACCGGGTCAACCTGGCGCTGACCGGCAGCGCAGCCGAGATGCTCGGCGGTGACCTCGGCATCGCCGGGCGCGACGACCCACCGGCAGCCTTCGCCGAAGAAGCGCAGCGACGCAGTCTGGCGCATACCCGCATCGCCAGCTTCGGCAGCGTGCTGTTCCATGGCGAGGCCAGCCAGATGGCCAGCATCAAGGCCGTGGAAGCCGGCTATCCGCTGCGCGGCACGCTGCGGGTGCGGGTCTCGCCCGGGGGCGCCCTGATCGACAACGCCGGCATGCCGGCCAAAGGCCAGGCCTATGCCGACCCGCGCCTGCTGCAGGGCCTGGGACTGAAAGCCGGTGACGACCTTGAATTCGGCGCTGGCACGCTGCGCATCGCCGGCATCATCGAGGCCGAACCGGATACCGGCGGCGACCTGCTTACGCTTTCCCCCACCCTGCTGGTCAACCGCGCCGATGTGGAAGGCACCGGCCTGCTCGGTCCGGGCAGCCGCATCAACTACCGGCTGATGTTCGCCGGGCCGGCCGACCAGATTGCTGCGCTGCGCCAGTGGTTGCTGCCGCAGGTCAAGGGCCTGCGCCTGCTGAGCGTGGACGACACCCAGCGTGGTGTGCGCCAGGCCTTCGACCTGGCCGGGCGCTTCCTCGGCCTGAGCGCACTGCTGGCGGTGCTGCTGGCCGGCGTGGCCACGGCACTGGCCGCCAACCGCTTCGCCCTGCGCCGCATCGACCAGGTGGCGATCCTGCGCTGCCTGGGTGCCCGCCAGCGCGACATCCTGTTCGGCCTGGCACTGCAGCTGCTGATGCTGGCGGTTCCGGCCTGCGCACTCGGCATCGCTCTCGGCATGGCTGCGCAGGAAGGCCTTGTGCAGGTGCTGGGCAGCCTGGTGCCACAACGCCTGCCGCTGCCGGAAGCGATGCCTGCCCTGACCGGCGCCGGCATCGGCCTGTTGCTGCTGTTCGGCTTCGGCCTGCCGCCGCTTCTGCGCCTGCGTGGGGTGCCGCCGATGCGCGTGCTCAACCGTTCCTTCGCCGCCCTGCCACCGGCCTCGCTGCTGGCCTACGTGGCTGCCTTGGCCGCCAGTCTGCTGCTGGCGGTGCAGGTCACCGGTGATCTCAAGCTGGCGCTGTGGGTGCTGGGCGGGTTGGCCGCGCTGGCGGTGGCGGCCGGCGTGCTCGGCTTCGTGCTGCTGCAGCTGCTGCGCGGCCTGCAGCACCGCCTGCATGGCAACTGGCGACTGGGCCTGGCCGCCCTGACCCGGCGCCGGATGCTGGCGGTGATGCAGCTGGTGGGGCTGTCGCTGTCGCTGTGCGCGCTGTTGCTGCTGGCGGTGACCGGCCCCGGTCTGCTGCAGCAGTGGCGCGAGCGGCTACCGGCGGATACGCCGAACTACTTCCTGATCAACATCCAGCCCGAGCAGCGCGACAGTGTGTTGGCCGCGCTGCGTGGACTGGGCGCCCACGACGCCAGCATCGAACCGATGGCCACCGGCCGCCTGATTGCAATCAACGGCAAACCGCCGCTGCGCGTGGACCGCTCGCCCGCGCAGGAGGGGCAACCGGCACAGGCCGAAGGCCAGCGCGACGACGACGATGAAAACCGGCCGTTGAACTTCAGCTGGCGCAGCACGTTCCCGCCGGCAAATACGCTGGTCAACGGCACGTTCTGGAAGCCGGACAGCACCGCTGCCGAGGCATCCGTGGAGATCGGCTGGGCCAAGCGCTACGGCGTGTACCCCGGTGACCGCATCACCATTGCGGTGGGCGAGCAGGAACGCGAGTTCACTGTCACCAGCGTGCGAAAGGCGGACTGGAACACCTTCCGCCCGAACTTCTTCGTGCTGCTGAACCCGAATGCGGTGGGCGACACGCCGCACAACCTGCTGTCGGCGTTCCATCTGCCGGCCGGCAAGGCAGCCGGACTGGGCGAGCTGGTCCGCGCGCAGCCGAACCTGTCCCTGCTGGACGTGGATGCGGTGATCTCGCAGGTGCGCGATGTGATGGAGCGGGTGGCACAGGCGGTGCAGCTGGTGATGGTGTTCAGCCTGCTGGCGGGCGTGCTGGTGCTGCTGGCCGCACTACAGGCCACGGCCGGCGAGCGTCGCTACGACAGCGCGGTGCTGCGCACGCTGGGCGCGACCCGGCGCCAGTTGCGCGGCGCGGTGCTGGTGGAGTTCGGTGCGCTGGGCACGCTGGCGGCGTTGCTGGCGGTGGGCGCAGCTGCTGCCATCGGCGTGGCGGTCTCGCAGAAGGTGTTCGAGCTGCCACTGCTGCCGCCGTGGCCGGGCCTGCTGCTGGGTGGCCTGCTCGGCATCGCGCTGAGCCTGCTGGCCGGCTGGTTGGGCACCCGGCGGATCCTGCACACGCCACCGGCATTGGCATTGCGCGAGGCGTGATGCGGTTGCGACACGCACGGGTGGGGCGGGCGGTATGCTGCGCGCCCCACTCGATCAGATCGTCCGGAAGCGCTGAACGTTGCTCCCCCGCTCCCGAGGTTCAAGGAATGAAGATGAAATACGGCCTCTGTCTGCGCATCCTTCTGGCCAGTTCCCCGCTGCTCGGTGCGATGCTGCCTGCAGGCGCCCGCGCGGCGGAAGGCTATGCCCCGGACGCGGTGCAGGCCTTCGTGCTGGAAACGGTGCTGGCCGACGAGGCGCAAGCCTTCCACGAGGGCCATCCGACCTATCTGGTTCCGGCCAGCGTGTCACGCACGCGCAGCGATGCCGACGTGGTGGCCGACCTGCGTGCTGAGTTCGACCGGTTCTACCGGGGCCAACCGAAGCCGAGAAAGGAAGTGGCGCACATGGCAATCCTCGTCGCACAGACCGCGCTGCTGCTGCCGGACCGGAGCGCCTGCAGCACGGATCGAGTGCGTTGCCACGAAGCTGTCATGGGTGTCCGCACCCGCGATGACGAGGCGAGCCTGCAGGCCACCCTGCGGGCTTTCCAGGACGCCGGGCTGGACCTGACCACGCTGGGTGGGCCGGCGTCCTGAGTGCATCGCACCCACGCATGGCGCTTGCGATCAACGCCGAGAGCGTGCCGAGCAAGCTCGGTACCTATACCAAAGCGAAGGTACGCTCAGTAGATCCACGCCGTGGGTGGATGCGGTGCCAGGCACGCCCGGCACCCACCAGCGAGACAGCAATCAGCCTTCCTTCGGTGCCTTTTCCACGTACTTGGCGAACACTTCGTCGATCTGCTTGTCCTTCACCTTCTTGCCGGCCTGGATCTCTTCGGCCTGGGTGAACATCGGGATGATCATCGCCATGCCGTCGATCTTGGTCTTCAGGTGCACGCCCGGCGCCTGGCCGAGGAAGCCGTCCCAGCGCTGGCGCACCTTGGCCCAGTAACCGGCAGTTGCCTTCCAATAGTTGCGCGCGGGGGTGAAATCGACCTCGGTGGTCTTCACGTAGTCGTTGAAGCCAAACTCGCGTGCGATCTCCACCTGGCTGCCGTCGGCGTTGCGCTGCACCTTGGTGTTGAACTGCTCGTGGGTCCAGCCGTTCGGGGTCAGCGTGTGGCGGTTGATCACGGCCAGCGCGTTGTAATCGCTGCGCTTGGTGTACTCACGGCGCGGCAGCGGACGCCAGCTCAGGTCGCTGCTCCAGCTCGGCACGTTGTTGGTGTAGGTCCACTTGCCGGTGCCGCAGTAGCGCGGCGCGTCACTCACTTCGTAGACGCACTGGGTCCAGGCCCCCTGGTTCACCGCCGTCGAAATGCTGCGCACCTGCCAGGTCTGGTCGGCACTGAATTCGAAGCGTTTCGGCGCTTCGTAGACCCAGTCCTGGCGCCAGTGCTTGGTGATGTGGCCGCTCTTCTCGTCCAGCAGCAAATGCTGCAGCACGATGCGCTTCGGAGTGTCTTCGACCACGATGACCACTTCGTTGCCGCCACTGCGCATCGCCGGTGCGCGCTCGTAGCCCGGCTTCAGCAGCACGGTCTCGTCAAAGGCGAAGTCCACGGTGTACTCACCCTGCATGGCAAGGATGCTGTCGTGGTCGCGGGCGATGTCGGAGGGCTGCGCGCTGGCCACGCCGCTGGCGGCGAGCAGCAGCATGACGCTGGCTGTCTGGAGTTTCATCGGGTCTTCCTTCGGGGTTGCAGATTCGTTGAGAGGCCGTCCGTGGCCGACAGGCGTTCCATCAGCAATGGGTCACAGGCGGATCAGCGGCAGATCGCCGGGAACCCGCGGGGTCGGTCGCCGTGCGGCATCGGCACAGCAGCAGTCGTCGATCGCCAACTCGCCCTCGGCGCTCTCCAGGCGCGCAATGCGACGCGCGGTGGCAGCGCCCAGCGAAGACAGGGTCGACAGGCTGGCGGCCAAGGTGCGGCCATCGTCGGCGGCATGCAGGCGCAGCGCGCACAGGCGCCAGCGCTGGCCACCCAGATGGCCGGCCAGGCGCCGCCACAGGCGTTCGCCGACGCTGGCATCGCTGTCGTGTTCCGGGCCCGGCGGCAGCGCGGCCACCAGCCGGTCCCAGGCCAGGAAGTCGCTGTCTGGCAGCAGGTACAGGCGCCACACGCAGCGGCCGCGGCCATCGAGGAAGCACAGGCTTTCGCGCAGGCCCTCGCTGTCCACGCCCTGGCAGGCATGTACACGCACCGCCTGGCGCCAGCCACCCAGCTCATTGCCGTCGGCGTGGTACAGGCACAACACGGTGCCGAGCGTGGCCAGCTGTGCCGGGGTCGGCCAGGCCGCGCTGTTCGGCACGGCGATGGAGTCATTCCTGCGGGCGGACAGTGCTCGGCTCATGAGGTCACCAGGAAACGGCAAGGCTGGCGGAGAAGGTACGGCCCGGGCTGCTGAAGCGATCGCTCAGCGTGCGATCGGTGATCAGGCTCGGGGTGATCGACGACCATTCGATGTAGCGCTTGTCGGCCAGGTTGAACACGCCGACATTGAAGGTGGCACCCGGTGCGAAGTTCCAGTGCGCCATCAGGTCCAGTACGCCGTAGCCAGCCGGCTGGTAGACGAACGGCGCCGGTGCATTCGGGTTGGTCTGCGCGGCCGGCGGCGGCAGATGCTTCTTGCGCTGCACGAAGGTGCCGGCCAGCTCGACACCCCAGGTGTCGGTGTCGTACATCAGGCCCAGCGTGCCACGCAGCGGATCGACCGAGGCCAGCGGTTCGTCGTCGGTCTTGTTGTCGCCACGCGACCACGCCAGTGCGCTGCGCAGCGCCCAACCCTTCAGCGCCGGGCTGAGTTCACCGAATTCGATGCCGGCCTTCATTTCCGCACCGTAGATGCGCGCGTCGGCGATGTTCTGCGACTGGAACACCATCAGGCCCTGTGCGTTGCGGCCGGTGTTGACGTTGGACTCGATGAAGTCCTTGTAGTCGTTGTAGTAGCCACTGACGCTGACGTACGCGGCCGGTGCGATGAAGCGCAGGCCCAGCTCGTAGCCGTCGCTGGTTTCCGGCTTCAGGTCCGGGTTGGCGATGGCGGTGTATCCGAAGGCGACGTTGGTCAGGCCGATGTTGACGTCGTTGTACGGCGGCGACCGGAAGCCGCGTGCATAGCCGGCGAACAGCGACCACTGGTCAGTGAAGCGCCAGACCATGCCCAGCTTCGGCGACACGCTGGTCTTCTTCAGTTGCGCAACCGCCGTGGTCGGATTGTCTTCGGCAAAGATGCCGTCCACCTCCGGCTTCAGCTCGTAACGGTCAACGCGCACGCCCGGCACCAGCGACAGCCTGCCGTCGGCCAGGCGCATTTCGTCCTGTGCATACAGGCCCAGCTCGGTGGTCTTGCTGATCGGGAAGTCCCGCACCGGGAACACATCGGGGACGATGGCATTGCTGACCACACCAGCGCGGTTGACCTGGTAGCCGTCGCGCTTCTGGCGGATCTCGGTACGCGTGCCCTCGAAGCCGTAGGTCAACGCATGTTCGATCGTGCCGGTGCTGAAGGCCTTGTTGAACTGCGCCTGCAGGCCATAGGCATGCTGGTCGAAGGAGAACACGCGGTGGCGGCGGCTGCCGTCGGTGCGCGTCTCGTCGGTCTGCTGCCGGGTTTCGCTGTTCTGCGCATACACCTGCCAATGCAGGCTGTCGGCGAACGGCTGGTCCAGAGCATCCATCTCGTGGGCGAAGGAGACGCGGGTGCGCTTCTGCGTGTCATGCCCCTTCATGCCGGTGGCCGAACTGACACCCACCGACGACAGCACGTTGGTGTCGGTGGTGTCTTCGTTGCCTTCCACCGTCAGGCGGAAGCGCTGGTCCTCGCTGGGCGCATAGACCAGCTTGCTGAGCAGGCTGCGGCCGTCGCGGTCCTGCGGGTTGGCCGCAGTGCGCGTGCGATCGTCGCTGCGCACCGTACCCTTGTTGTCCGTCTCCTGGCCCTGGTGATGGTTCACATTGACCAGGCCGCTCCAGTGCTCGCCACCGAAGGCAGCGGTGGCACCGCCAAGCAGGCCCTTCCACTCGCCGTCGTAGCCGAACTTCAGTCCAAAGTAGCTGTCCTTGCCGTCCTTGAGGTAGTCGGCCGGGTCCTTGGTGACGAACGCGACCACGCCGCCCAGTGCATCGGAGCCGTACAGCGAACTGGCCGGGCCACGCACGATCTCCACGCGCTTGAGCGTGTCCAGGTCGGTGTAGTTGCGGTTGGAACTGGCGAACGAACCGATGTCGAACCGGGTCGGCATGACGATGCCGTCGGTCTGGATGCGCACGCGGTTGCCATCCAGGCCACGGATGCGGAAACCATCCAGGCCGAAGCGGGTGGCGCTGCGGGTGACCGACAGGCCGGGCTCGTAACGCACCAGATCCTTGATGTCCTGTACCAGGTGCCGGTCCATCTGCTCGCGGTCGATGACGTCGACGGTGGCCGCAACGTCGCTCACGGCCCGTTCGGTTCGGGTAGCGGTGACCTGCACCCGGTCAAATTCGCGCGCATCGGGCGCGGCGGCAGCAGCAGCGTGGGCGGACAGCGGCAAGGCCATCCAGACGGCGAGACTCAGAGCGGTATGGCGGGTCATCGGGTTCATTCGGTCAGGCAAGGGAACCCCCGGTTACCGGCACACCCGGAAGGTGCACGCGGTAGACCGAGGGGGAGAGAGCGGGAGCGGACGGGTCGCCCACCCTGTCGGCGCTGCCGGCAGGAGGGAGGGAGGCGGGCGACCAGGCCGCGATTACTTGGTCAGGATCAGCTTGTCGTTGCTGGTGTGGCGCAGGCGATAGAAGCGGTCGCCGTGCTGGATCAGGATTTCACGACGGCCCTTGAGCAGGGCTTCGCTGTCGATGACCTCTTCCGGCGGAACGACGCGGACCGGACGATCGCGGAGGGTCAGCGTTTCGGGGCGCAGCAGTACAGGTTGAGCATTCATGAGCATCTGGACTCGTGCGAGGGACGAGTTAAATGATAATGATTC
Organism: Stenotrophomonas sp. 22DLJC03; assembly: GCF_056861405.1. Taxonomy (NCBI): domain Bacteria; kingdom Pseudomonadati; phylum Pseudomonadota; class Gammaproteobacteria; order Lysobacterales; family Lysobacteraceae; genus Stenotrophomonas; species Stenotrophomonas sp. 22DLJC03. The sequence continues at coordinate 389,959 of NZ_JBSPUG010000001.1, read as the reverse complement.
TCAATTGACAATCAACAACCATTCTCAATTTCATTGATGAGATTAATGATCGAATCCGGAAATTCGATAGGAATCATCAATTGAAAGATAGGGCGGGCGGCTTTTGTAGAGTCGAGCCGTGCTCGACTGCTCTTCGAGTCCTGCCAGGTGAAACCCGCGCTGCGCGCAGAGTCGAGCACGGCTCGACTCTACATGGCGCTGCTGCCGGTCAGCCGAAGACGGCTTCGAGCTGGGCCCAGCCGGCGGCATCGACCTGCTCCAGTACGTCCAGCGCCTGCAGGTTCTGCAGCAGCTGGCTGACCCGGCTGGCGCCCAGGATCACGCTGGAGACGTTCGGGTTGCGCAGGCACCAGGCAATCGCCAGCGTCGCCGGGGCATGGCCAAGCGCGCGTGCGACCTCGCTGAAACGGCGCACCTGTGCCAGGCGAGCCTCGGCGTCAGCACCCAGCACCAGGTCCTGCAGCCATTCCATGCCCTCGCGGCCCAGCCGTGCATCGGCCGGGATGCCCTGGTCGTACTTGCCGCTCAACAGGCCTGACGCCAACGGCGAGAAGATCGTGGTGCCCAGGCCGGCGCCGGCATACAGCGGCGCGTACTCGACCTCGACACGCTCGCGGTGCAGCAGGTTGTACTGCGGCTGCTCCATCGACGGGCCCTGCAGGTTGTGCGCCTCGGCGATGTCCAGCGCCTGCTGGATCTGCGCCGCCGACCACTCCGAGGTACCCCAGTAAAGGATCTTGCCTTGCCGCACCAGGGTGTCCATGGCGTGCACGGTCTCGGCGATCGGTGCGTCTGGATCCGGGCGGTGGCAGTAATAGAGGTCGAGGTAATCCACCCGCAGGCGCTTGAGCGCGGCGTGGCAGGCGTCGGTCACGTGCTTGCGCGACAGCCCGCGCTGGGTTGGTCGCGGGTCTTTGGCGCTGCCGAAGAACACCTTGCTGGAGACACAGAAGCCATCGCGCGGCAGGCGCAGGTCGGTGATCACATCGCCCATCACCTGTTCGGCGCGACCGTTGGCGTAGCCCTCGGCATTGTCGAAGAAGTTGACGCCATGATCCCAGGCGGCGGCCACCAGGTTGCGGGCCTCGTCGCGCGGGATCTGGTCGCCGAAGGTCACCCAGGCGCCGAAGGACAGGGCGGAAATCGGCAGGCCGGTGGAGCCCAGGCGACGGTATTGCATGCGAATCTCCTGCTGCGGGCCCGCATCCGGGCCGGGATCGAACCGCCATTCTACCTGCCCCTGCCGGCCGCAACCCCTTGCCGTTGCTGGCCTGATCGGTACCGATGGCCGCGCGCACGCTGCTTTTCCTTGCCCCGGCCCCTGCCCTGCACTAGGCTTCCCGTTTTTCGCGACGCCCCAGGGGAGTCACTCACATGGTCGAAGGTTTGGGCAGGATCGGCTTCGGCCTGTTCGGGTTGGCGGTGCTGATCGGCATCACCTGGTTGTTTTCCAACAACAAGCGTGCGGTTGACTGGAAGCTGGTTGCCACCGGTATCACCCTGCAGATCGCATTCGCGGCGCTGGTGATCCTGGTGCCGGGCGGCCGCGACGTGTTCGATGCGCTGGGCCACGGCTTCGTGAAGGTGCTGAGCTTCGTCAACGAAGGTTCGAAGTTCATCTTCGGCTCGTTGATGGACGTCAAGAACTACGGCTTCATCTTCGCCTTCCAGGTGCTGCCGACCATCATCTTCTTCTCGGCGCTGATGGGGGTGATGTACCACCTCAACGTCATGCAGGGCATCGTGCGCGTGATGGCCTGGTCGATCACCAAGGTGATGCGCGTGTCCGGTGCGGAAACCACCAGCGTCTGCGCCAGTGTCTTCATCGGCCAGACCGAGGCGCCGCTGACGGTGCGCCCGTACATCGCCAAGATGACCCAGTCCGAGCTGCTGACCATGATGATCGGCGGCATGGCCCACATCGCCGGCGGCGTGCTGGCGGCCTACGTGGGCATGCTCGGCGGCGGCGACCCGGTACAGCAGGCCTTCTACGCCAAGCACCTGCTGGCGGCGAGCATCATGGCCGCGCCGGCCACGCTGGTCGTGGCCAAGCTGCTGATTCCGGAAACCGGTACCCCGCTCACCCGCGGCACGGTGAAGATGGAAGTGGAGAAGACCTCCAGCAACATCATCGATGCCGCAGCCGCTGGCGCCGGTGACGGCCTGAAGCTGGCGCTGAACATCGGCGCGATGCTGCTGGCCTTCATCGCACTGATCGCGCTGCTGAACGCCCCGCTGACCTGGATCGGTGAAGTGACCGGGCTGGCCGCGCAGATCGGCAAGCCGACCAACCTGTCGACCATCTTCGGCTACGTGCTGGCACCGATCGCCTGGGTGATCGGCACGCCGTGGGCCGATGCCACCACCGTCGGTTCGCTGATCGGCCAGAAGGTCGTGATCAACGAATTCGTCGCCTATACCGAGCTGTCGCAGATCGTGAACGGCCAGGTGGCGGGCGTGAGCCTGTCTGACGAAGGTCGCCTGATCGCCACCTACGCGCTGTGCGGCTTTGCCAACTTCAGCTCGATCGCGATCCAGATCGGCGGCATCGGCGGCCTGGCCCCGGAACGTCGCCACGATCTGGCCAAGTTCGGCCTGCGCGCGGTGCTGGGCGGTACCATTGCCACCTTCATGACGGCGACCATCGCCGGCGTGCTGACGCACTTCAGTTGAACCCTTGGTTGAGAAAAGATTCCCTATGAGCAGCAGTGTCGTTGTCGTCGGTTCCTTCAATGTCGATCACGTGTGGCGGTGCGAGTCGCTGCCGGCACCGGGTGCGACCATTGCCGGCCGCTACAGCACCGGCCCCGGTGGCAAGGGCTTCAACCAGGCCGTGGCGGCCTGCCGCGCCGGTGCCGACACCCACTTCGTGTGCGCGCTGGGCGATGACGCCGGTGGCGCCACCGCCCGCGAGCTGGCCGCACAGGATGGCTTCGGGCTGATCGCCGAAGCCAGCAGCGAACCGACCGGCACTGCTGGTATCTACGTGGATGCCCGCGGCCGCAACACCATCGTGATCGGCCCGGGTGCCAACGCCGCACTGAGCACCGACTTCCTGCAACAGCAGCAGGCGCTGCTGACCGGCGCCAAGGTGGTGCTGGTGCAGCTGGAATCGCCGGTGCCGACCATCGAAGCAGCGTTGGCCAGCGCCCGCGAGGCCGGTGTCACCACCGTGCTCAACACCGCGCCGGCCGATGCCCCCTCCACCATCGGCCTGCTCAAGCTGGCCGATGTGATCACCCCGAACGAGACCGAGTTCGCCGCCCTGCTTGGCCGTCATGTCGGCGAGCGCGTGGATGCCAACGACGTCGCTGCGCTGGATGGCGCCAGCCTGCATGCGCTGTGCCGCAAGCTGGTCGGCAACGGTACGGTGGTGGTGACCCTGGGTTCGGTGGGTGTGTTCGTGTCGCATGCCGACGAGAACCTGCGCGGCGATACCCAGCCGTACTATCGCGTGGGTGCCGAACAGGTGCAGGCAATCGACACCACCGGTGCCGGCGACGCCTTCAACGGTGCGCTGGCCGCGTCGCTGGCGCAGGTGGCCGACGCCCCGTTCGCCCGCCACGTGCGCTTCGCCAACCAGTTCGCCGGCCGTTCGACCGAGAAGGAAGGCGCCGCTGCGGCGATGCCACGCTTCACCCCGGCTGATTCCGAAGCAAAGTAGATCCACGTCATGCGTGGATGAACGAGCCCGGGCATGCAGATGCCCGGGCTTTTTTTATGGTTCTTCCGCATGTCGCAACAGCTGCCCCGCTGCAATCGCCAGCAGCGCCACCGCGGCGGCCGCCATGCCCAGCGAGCCCAGGCCCCAGCGTTCGATGGCCCCGCCACCGAGCAACGCGCCCAGGCCGATACCGGCATTGGCGGCCGACACATTCAAGGTGCCGGCCAGCGCCTGTGCCTGCGGCGCCGCGCGCATCACCCGCACCTGGCACAGCGGGAACAGCGCGGTATGCGCAACACCCCACAACGCCAGTGCGATGACCGCCCCCCCTCCCTGCCCGGCCAGCCAGACGCTGGCCAGCACGCCCAGCGCCAGCACCGTGCAGAACGCCAGCGTCGCGGCCAGCGGTGCACGATCCACCCAACGCCCGCCCAGTGCATTGCCAAGCAACCCGACCGCACCGAAGCCCATCAGCCACCAACCCACCTGCGCGGCGGGAACCTGCAACAGGCGCTCGAGCACGTCGGCCAGATAGGTGTAGGCGGTGAACATGGCGGTGAACACCAGCACCGACAGCAGCACGTTGCCCAGCAACCACGGCTGCCGCAGCACGCGCGCCTGTTCGCCCAGCGCGCGCCGTGGCTCTACTGCGGTGCCCGGCATCCACAGTGCGAGTGCGCCCGCCATCAGCAGCGACAGCGCCGACAGCAGCCAGAAGCTGCCGCGCCAACCGATGGCCTCGGCGGCCAGCGTACCCAGCGGGATGCCGAACAGCATCGCGGCGGTGATGCCCAGATAGACCCGTGCCACCGCACGCCCCCCCTGCCCCGCCGGCGCCAGCTGCGCGGCAGTCTCGCTGGCCGTGCCCCAGAACACCGGCAGCGCCAACGCGGGCAGCACCCGCGCCAGGGCCAGCAACCACGGCAGCGTGGCCACCGCCGCGAGCGCGTTGGAGGCCGCAAACAGCAGCAGGATGGCCACGAACAGGCGACGCCGGTCGAGATGCGCCAACAGTGCGGTCAGTGGTGGTCCGGCCAGCATCACGGTGAACGCGAACAAGGTGACCAGCTGCCCGGCGCGTGCGATGCCCAGGCCGAGATCGCGCGCCAGCGCCGGCAGCAAGCCGACGATCAGGAATTCGGTGGTGACGATGACGAACGCGGAGACCGCCAACAGTGCAACGGACAGGCGGGCACGGGCAGCACGGTGACCGGTGGCAACGGAACAATCGAGGGAAGACATGCAGGACCGCCAGGGACAAGGGCCGCCCAGCCTATTTCCTCCCCTGATTCCGATTACTGCTATGTTTTCCATCCATTCCGGACAGATATTCACCCATGCTTCCCAACGAACGGCTGCGCGGCATCGAGGCCTTCGTCGCCACCGCCGACGCTGGCAGCTTCACCGCCGCCGCGGAGCGGCTGCATCTGACCAGTTCGGCGGTCGGCAAGACCGTTGCCCGGCTGGAAGCGCGCCTGGGCGCGCGGTTGTTCGAACGCAGCACCCGCCGCCTGCGCCTGACCGAGGCCGGTGAGGGCTTTTACCGCACGTGCGTGCGCGTGCTTGGCGAACTGGCCGATGCCGAATCGGTGCTGGCCGCGCATGCCGATGCCGCGGTGGGCCGCCTGCGGGTGGACGCACCGGCCACCTTCGGGCGATTGAAAGTCTGGCCGCTGCTGCTGCAGCTGGCCGCCGAGTTTCCCCGGCTGCGGCCACAAGTGACCTTCAGCGACCGCTTCATTGACCTGGCCGAGGACGGTATCGATCTGGCCGTGCGCATCGGCGGCCCGGAACCGTTGCCGGCCACCCTCGGCAGCCGCCTGCTCGGTTACGAATGCCTGCGCTTCTGCGCCTCACCGGCCTACCTGCAGCAGCACGGCCTGCCGACCTCCGGGGCGGAGCTGGCCGACCACGATGGCGTGCTGTTCGGCCGTGCCGACGGCAGTATCGGCCCGTGGCAGGTGGCCGATGGCGGGCAGCGCAGCGCACCGCTGCAGGCCCGCGCACGGCTGGTGGTCGGCAGTGCCGAAGCACAGGTGGCGGCCGTCGAGGCGGGCTTCGGCATTGCCCAGCTGGCCGCCTGGCTGGTCGATGACGCGCTGGCGCGCGGCAGCCTGGTGTCGATCCTGCCGGCGCTGGACTGCCGTGGCCTGCCGTTGCGGCTGTTGTGGCCGCAGGGCCGGCAACGGCTGCCGCGCGTGGATGTGGCATTGGACCGTCTCGGCGCCGGATTGCGGATCGACCCTCCGCACTGATCCCTGCTGCGACCGCCCGTCGCATTGCCGGCACCGTGGCCCTCGCCCACCATCCGCGCAGCTTCCTTGCATGGGCAGGACATGGACGGATTCCCCTGGCTGCTGGTCGCAGCCGCTGGCAGTGCCATCGCAGCACTGCTGCACATCGGCTGCATCGCCTTCGGCGCGCCGTGGTACCAGCGTTTCGGCGCTGGCTCGCGCATGGTGCGGCTGGCCCGGGCCGGCCACTGGTGGCCACCACTGATGACCGCCGCCATCACCGCCGTGCTGGTGGCCTGGACGCTGTATGCGCTGGCAGCCTCCGGCTGGCATTCGCCGCTGCCGGCCAGCCGTCTGGTTCTGCCCTGCATCGCTGCATTGTTGCTGCTGCGTGCAGCGATGGGCTTCGGCCTGGCGTTGTTCCGGCCGGGGTACAACGGCTCACGCTTCTGGGTGACCAGCTCATTGGCCTGCCTGGGGCTGGGCCTGGCCTTCGCCCTGGGCACCCGCCAGGCCTGGCAGGCCTGGCAGGCTTTGGGCTAGGCCCTCACCCAGCCGCCTACCATCGCCTGCCCATGGGGGCGGCGGAAGCAACCGTCAAGCATCTGCTGATACCCGTGCGGCATGAGAACGGTCCGGATCGGCCTGAACCCGGCCGTGCCGGACACGTTCGCGTGGGCGCCCGCGCCCTACAATGGGCGCATGCAGATCGGCCCGTACTCCATTGCTCCCAACGTCGTGCTGGCGCCCATGGCCGGCGTCACCGACAAGCCCTTCCGCCTGCTGTGCAAACGGCTGGGTGCGGGCTTGGCCGCCTCGGAAATGACCATCAGCGACCCGCGCTTCTGGAACACGCGCAAGTCGATCCACCGCATGGACCACGACGGCGAACCGGCACCGATCAGCGTGCAGATCGCAGGCACCGAGCCGCAGCAGCTGGCCGAGGCCGCGCGCTACAACGTCGACCACGGCGCGCAGATCATCGACATCAACATGGGCTGCCCGGCCAAGAAGGTGTGCAACGCCTGGGCCGGTTCGGCGCTGATGCGCGACGAGCAGCTGGTGGCGCGCATCCTTGAAGCTGTGGTCAACGCGGTGGACGTACCGGTCACCCTGAAGATCCGTACCGGCTGGGACTGCGACCATCGCAACGGCCCGCTGATCGCGCGCATTGCCGAGGACAGCGGCATTGCTGCGTTGGCCGTGCACGGCCGCACCCGCGACCAGCACTACACCGGCCAGGCCGAGTACGCCACCATCGGCGAGATCAAGGCCGCGCTGCGCATACCGGTCATCGCCAATGGCGATATCGATTCGCCGCAGAAGGCCGCCTTTGTGTTGAAGCAGACCGGCGTGGATGCAGTGATGATCGGTCGCTCGGCGCAGGGACGGCCGTGGATCTTCCGCGAGGTGGCGCATTACCTGGCCACCGGCGAGGAACTGCCGCCGCCGTCGCTGGCCGAAGTACGCGACATCCTGCTCGGCCATCTGCACGCACTGCACGCGTTCTACGGCGAGCCACAGGGCGTGCGCATCGCACGCAAGCACCTGGGCTGGTACGCCAAGGACCGGCCGGAAAACGCGGCGTTCCGTGCGGTGGTCAACCGTGCCGAGGATCCGGCCAGCCAGATCGCACTGACCACCGACTACTTCGACCGCCTGATCGCTGGGGAACCGGCGCTGTCTTCGGCGGCCTGAGCCGCCCGCCCCGCGTTTCCGAACAGTCGAGCCAGCTCGACGCTACAAGAGCCCGCCGTCATGACTCCGCCGATCTCCTCCCCGACCTACCTGCACGGATTCTCCGGCACCGAGCAGCAACGCCTGATGACCCAGGCCCGCCTGCTGGAATCGAGCATCTTCGGCCAGATCGACTACAGCGGCGCGCGGCGCCTGCTGGAAGTCGGCAGCGGCGTCGGCGCACAGACCGAGATCCTGCTGCGCCGCTTCCCGGAGCTGCACGTGACCGGTGTGGACCTGAGCGAAACGCAGCTGGCCACCGCACGCGAGAACCTGGCGCGCACGCCGTGGTGCAGCGACCGTTACACCCTGCAGCAGGCCGATGCCGGCGAACTGCCGTTCGAGGCCCGCAGCTTTGATTCGGCGTTCCTGTGCTGGGTGCTGGAGCACGTGCCGTCACCGGCGCGCGTGTTGAGCGAAGTGCGCCGGGTGCTGGCCCCGGGCTCGCCGGTGTACATCACCGAGGTGATGAACGCCTCGTTCCTGCTCGACCCGTACTCACCGCACATCTGGCGCTACTGGATGGCCTTCAACGACTTCCAGTACGACCACGGCGGCGACCCGTTCGTCGGCGCCAAGCTGGGCAACCTGCTGCTGGCCGGCGGCTTCCGCGATGTGCAGACCGAGATCAAGACCATCCACCTGGACAACCGCGAACCGGCCCGTCGCAAGACGATGATCGCGTTCTGGGAACAGCTGCTGCTGTCGGCGGCCGACCAGCTGCTGCAGGCCGGCTCGGTGGACGAGGAAACCGTGGAAGGCATGCGCCGCGAGTTCCGGCTGGTGCAGAACGACCCGAACGCGGTGTTCTTCTACTCGTTCGTGCAGGGCCGCGCCACGGTGTATTGATTCGGTGGAGCCACGCCATGCGCGGCTGCCGTCGCCGATGTCCGCGCCATCCACGCGTGGCGTGGATCTACTGATCAATGCACGGCGGTAGGGTCGACCGTACCCGGCGGTGCTGCCGGCTGCTGCCAGATCCGCTGCCACATGGCGGCCAACCGGCGACCGGCGTCAGCGCGCGCGGCGGGACTGCTGTAATCCAAGCGCACCTGCCCGGGCGTGATTGGCCGCCACTGCCCATCGGCCTGCTCGGCCACGACGAAGTTGAAGGTGTAGTCCGGCTCCAGGCCCATGCGCAGGTCACTCAGCACCAACCGGCCGTCCACCACCTGCGCACGCATGAAGCCACGGTTGAACCACTGCAGCTGCTGCACCGCCGGGATGGCCTGCGCTTCGCGCAATGCCTGCACGTTGGACAAATACCCTTCGAACTGCATCGGCCCATGGTCGGCCACCAGCGAGCGGTCGCCCACCACGTAGCCGTTCGGCGTCATCGCCACCACCCGCCACAGCAGCGTGTTGAACGGCATCGGCACCGAGAAGCGCGGCGCATCGCCCAGCCCCATCGCCGCCAGGCTCTGCTGCGCGGCACGGTCGACCTGCGCCTTGGCGATCAGGCCCCAACCCAGGTAGCCACTACTGATCAGCAGCGCCACACCCAGCACCTTGCCAGCCCAGGGACGGGCGCGGCCAAACCAGGCCAGCACGCAGCCCAGCAGCAGCCACACCGTGTAGCCGAGATCGATGATGAAGACGCTGGAACCCATGGTCGGGTGTGGCCGCAACGGCCACCACAGTTGGGTGCCGTAGACGGTGAACGCATCCAGCACCGGATGGGTGACCAGCGCCAGCTGGATCGCCCAGAACCAACGCACCGGTGACTGCGCGACGCGGCCATTGCCGAAGCGCTTGAACAACCACCAGATCAGCGCGGCCACCCACGGCAGCACCAGCAACGAATGGCTGAAGCTGCGGTGCTCCACCATGTTCGCCACCGGGTCTGCGGCAGTGAAGCCCAACCACAGAGCATCGAGGTCCGGCAGGGTGCCAAGTGCGGCACCGGCCAGCAGGGCCGCGCGGCGATGGCCGGGCGGAGCGATGACAGCGGCGACGGCGCCACCGAGCACGATCTGGGTCAGGGAATCCATGGGCCGATGCTAGCGGCTTGCGGGCGGTGTATGTAGAGCCGAGCCGCGCCACCATTGATCAAGGGCGCCAGTCCGTAGGGCGCATCGCAATGCGCGGGGAAGCATACGCCCCGCTCGCGCCCATGTGGAGTCGAGCCATGCTCGACTGTTTTTCGGTTCGCCCCCCCGTCGCGCCACGTCCGCAGAGCATGGGCTCGGCTCTACAGGAGGACAGACGCGCGTTACGCCGCCTGCGACAACCGGGCGCCTGGCAGCTCCGCCAGCGTCTGCCCGTTGTGGTCGAGCAGGCGCAGCGCGCCATCGTGGTCTTCGGCCAGCGCGGTCAGGCTCTCCACCCAATCGCCATCGTTTGCGTAGACCAGGCCGTCGCGCTCGATCAGCGCGGCGCGGTGGATGTGGCCACAGACGATGCCATCCAGGCCGCGCCGGCGCACGTCGTCCAGCCCGGCCTGCACGAAGCGCTCGATGTAGCGCTCGGCTGCACCACTACGCTTTTTCAGGAATTCGGACAGCGACCAGTAGCGCATGCCCAGCACGCGCCGCACCGCGTTCAATGCCTGGTTGCCGGTGAGGATCCGGTAGTACAGCCAGTCGCCGAACTTCTCCTGCAGGCCCCCGAAGTGGGTCACGCCGTCATAGTCGTCGCCATGCACGACCAGCAGCCGGCGGCCGTCAGCAGTGGCATGGATCGCACGGCGACGCACCTGCATCGCCGGCAGCATCAGCCCACACACCTGGCGCAGCGAAGCGTCGTGGTTGCCGGGAATGTAGATGATCTCGGTGCCGGCACGGCGCAGCGCATGCAGTGCCTGGATGACTTCGCTGTGCGACTGCCGCCAGTTGGCGCGGCGGTGCGCCATCCACCACAGGTCGATGATGTCGCCAACCAGGTACAGCCGTTCGCAGCGCAGCTGCGAGAGGAACCGGGCCAGCTCGGCGGCGTGGCAGTGGCGCGAGCCCAGGTGCACGTCGGAGACGAACACTGCGCGCCGGTGTGGCGACAGGTTCGCCAGCGTGCTCATGCCGGCATCCCCGCATCGCGCAGGTAGCGTTTGCGCTTGTTGGGCCGTATCGCACACAGGTCCACTTCGATCAGGCCATCGATCGAATCGCTGAAATCCGGATCGACACCGAAGGCAAGGAAGCGGGCGCCGCCGGGTTCGCACAGGTCGGTGTACTGGCGGTACAGCGTCGGTACGCCGGTGCCGAGTGCGGCCAGGTTGGCCTTCAGCACATCGAATGCGGCGCCGGCATCCAGCTCGCCGAAACTCGGTGGGGCCGCGAAGTACTGGAACGGCCGGTTCGATTCAACCAGGCCGGCGCTACCGCTGTAATAGCGCTGGTAGTACGCCACCAGCTGCTCGCGCGCATCACGCGGCAGTGCCGCGCTGATCGACACTGCGCCGAACAGGTAGCGGATGCCCGGCCGGCACTGCAGGTAGGCACCGATGCCCTGCCACAGGTAGTCCAGGCTGCGGCTGCCCCAGTAATCGGGCACCACGAAGCTGCGCCCCAGTTCCAGGCCCTCGGCGATGTGAGTGATGGCGTCGTCGGAATAACGGAACAACGACGCGCTGTAGAGCCCGGAAAGACCATGCCGGGCCAGCGCATGGGCACCGCGCATGATGCGGTAGGCGCCGGCGATGCGCTGCGCGGCCGCGTCCCATATCACGATGTGCTCGTACTGCGGATCGAAGGCGTCCAGGTCGCGGCTGCGGCCGGTGCCCTCGCCGACCTGGCGGAAGGTCAGCTCGCGCAGGCGGCCCAGTTCCAGCAGCAGCGGCGAATCGGCCGCGCAGGTGGCCAGCAGGATCTGCTTGCCGTCGGCGGTCTGGCCCAGCTGGGTAGCGGCCGCGATACCCGCGGCGACCTGCGAGGGCGGCACCGGCGCGGCCAGCGACTCGGGACCTGCGCAGACAGCGGCATCTGCGGCCGCGCCATTGCGACCCAGCGCGTAAAGCGCGCGACGCACCGCGAGCAGCTGCGCGCCCGGGTCACCGCCCTTGCCCAGCTGCATCGGCTCACCGATGCACAGCCGCAGCGGGCGCCCACGACGGGTGAACATCTCGCGCGCCAGCAGCGCGGTACCGGCCGGCTTGAACAGGGTCGAGGCGCCGTAGAACAGCGCCGAGTTGCGCGCTTCCACCCGCACCGGCAACACCGGCGCACCGGCAGCGCGGGCGAAGCGGACAAAACCGCGCTGCCAGCGGCCATCGCGGATGCCGCGCAGCGACAACCGCGAGACCTCACCGGCCGGGAACACGATCACGCACTGCTCGGCGGCCAGCGCTTCTTCGACCGCATGCAGGCTGCCACGTTGGGCCTTGCCACCGAGAATGCGCACCGGCAGCAGCAGGTCCTGCAATGGCGCGATCGCACCTAAAAGGTCGTTGGCCACGATCCGTACGTCGCGGCGGATGCGGCCGACCGCGTCCAGCAGGGCCAGCGCGTCCAGCGCCCCGGACGGATGGTTGGCGACGATCAGCAGGCGGCCGGTGGCGGGAATCTTCGCCAGCGCGGCTGGATCCACCTGGTACTGGCCATCGATGAACTCCAGGCCGGCGGCGACGAAGCCGAATCCGCGCAATCCTGCACTGCGCTGCAGGAACGCTTCGATCTGGTCCAGGCGCGACCAGCGTCCGACGCTGCGCAGCAAGGGCCGGGCCAGTTGGCCACGACGACCATGGAACCAATCGGGGAAGCGTTGCTGGAGACGCTGTTCGAGTTCCTGCATGGCGTGTTCGCTCGTGCCCGGCGGCCGGATTGGCCGACAGCCTGCGCCCGGCAGGCGGCAGCCAGATGGCGGTTTCGGGGCAGAACGATGACGGCCGGGTGCCCCGGAGCGGGGTCGCGGACTGCGCGGCCGGGGCCAGGCAGGACCCGCACCGTTGTCACGCTGGTGGAACACTGGGCGTCGAGGCTGGGCCTCAATCCCGCTGCAGCGGGCCCGGCGGGCCTACATGGGCTTAACCACCGGCAACCGGTACAGGTTCACAATGCACAGGCGGCGCACCCCGTGTATCATTCGCGCCCATCTTTCCATCCGAATCAAAGGATATTAAGCCTGATGTCCAGCTACCTCTTCACCTCCGAGTCGGTCTCTGAAGGCCATCCGGACAAGGTTGCCGACCAGATCTCCGATGCGGTGCTGGACGCGATCCTGACCCAGGACCAGCGCGCCCGCGTGGCCTGCGAGACCATGGTCAAGACCGGCGTTGCCATCGTGGCCGGTGAAATCACCACCAGCGCCTGGATCGACCTGGAAGCGCTGACCCGCAAGGTCATCGTGGACATCGGCTATGACAGCTCCGACGTCGGCTTCGACGGCGCCACCTGCGGCGTGCTGAACCTGATCGGCAAGCAGTCGCCGCACATCGCCCAGGGCGTGGACCGCAAGAAGCCCGAAGAAATGGGCGCTGGCGACCAGGGCCTGATGTTCGGCTATGCCACCAACGAGACCGACAGCTACATGCCGGCCGCGATCCACCTGTCGCACCGCCTGGTCGAGCAGCAGGCCAAGATCCGCAAGAAGAAGAACTCGCCGCTGTCGTGGCTGCGTCCGGACGCCAAGAGCCAGGTCACCCTGCGCTATGAAAACGGCGTGGTCTCGGCCATCGACGCCGTGGTCCTGTCGACCCAGCACGCCCCGGGCATCAAGCAGAAGGACCTCATCGAGGCCGTCCGCGAAGAGATCATCAAGCCGGTGCTGCCGGCCAAGTGGCTGCACAAGGGCACCAAGTTCCACATCAACCCGACCGGCAAGTTCGAGATCGGCGGCCCGGTGGGCGACTGCGGCCTGACCGGCCGCAAGATCATCGTCGACACCTACGGCGGCTGGGCCCGTCACGGTGGTGGCGCGTTCTCCGGCAAGGACCCGTCCAAGGTCGACCGTTCGGCTGCCTACGCGGCCCGCTACGTCGCCAAGAACGTGGTTGCCGCCGGCCTGGCCGACCGTTGCGAAGTGCAGGTCTCCTACGCCATCGGCGTGGCTGAGCCGACCTCGATCTCGGTCACCACCTTCGGCACCGGCAAGATCAGCGACGACAAGATCGAGAAGCTGATCCGCAAGCACTTCGACCTGCGCCCGTACGGCATCATCAAGATGCTGGACCTGGTGCACCCGATGTACCAGCAGACCGCGGCCTACGGCCACTTCGGCCGCAAGCCGAAGGAGTTCAGCTACCTCAACGGCGAAGGCGAGACCGTCAACGCCACGGCCTTCTCCTGGGAGAAGACCGACCGCGCCGCCGCCCTGCGCGCCGATGCGAAGCTGAAGTAAAGCCGACCGGTAGAGCCGACTGTTAGTCGGCTGACCTTGAAGAAGGGCCGCGCAAGCGGCCCTTCTGCTTTCTGTACAGCCAACCGCGTGCCCGCCTGCCATCTTGCAACGCATCCCCTGCCGCGCGAGCATGCAACCCCTATCAAGGAAGATGGCGCATGATTTCCCGACTGCTCGACCGCTGGTTCAAGGACAAACCCACGGCCGACGCATTTGCCGCGAAGGTCATCCAGACTGCACGCCTGCTGGGCATCGACAAGCCGCTGGAATACCAGGCGGATCAGTTCCGCATCGCCTACGACAGCGGCTCGTTCTTCAACCTGCACAACGCCTACTCTGCCTACCTGGATGTGGAACGCGGCCGCCAGCGCGACGTGCTGGAGCGCTTCACCCGCATCTTGGGCATGGCAAACGAAGAACCGCTGCCGTTTGCCGAGATCCGCGACCGGCTGCGCCCGGTGATCCGCAACCGCAACCTGCTTGACCAGATCGTCCTGCAGGAGATGGAAGATAAGGGCCTTGATGCCCGGGTGCCCCTGCAGTACCGCCCGCTTACCGTGGAATGCGTGGAACTGCTGGCCGTGGACTACGACGAGCACACCGCTACCCAGACCCGCGACCTGCCTGAGGAATGGGGCATCACCCTGGAGCAGGCACTGGCGATAGCGCGCGACAACCTGCGTGCACTGGACGATGCACCCTTCATCGAGATCGCCCCGGGGCTGTTCCGCTCTGCCTGGGGCGATGCCTATGACAGCAGCCGGGTGCTGCTGCCCGAACTGCTGCACCGTCTTCCGTTGGCAGGCCCGCCGGTGTTCATGCTGCCCACCCGCGACGTGCTGCTGGTGGCCGGTGAACGTGACGAACAGGCACAGCAGGCAATGATTGCCCAGGCCAGCGAAGCCATGGACGATGGCCGGGTGATCAGCGGGGACATGCATCACTACGTGGAAGGCCAGCTGCAGGCCTTCACCCCGGCCAGCGAAGCACTGCGGCAGGCACTGCGCGCACTACGCCTGCAGCTGCACGCAGGGCTGTATGCCACCCAGAAGGAACAGCTGGACAAGGTGCATGAGCTGCACGCGCACGACGTGTTCGTGGCCAACTTCATCGTCGACGGCAGCAACCATATCTCCATAGGCTGCTGGTCCGAAGGTGTGGAGACTTCCCTGCCGCAGACTGACTTCATCGCGCTGGTGGTGGAAGAACGCGATACGCAGATGGTGGAATGGCACGTAGCGATGCGCGAATTCGGCCACCTGCTGGAAGCCGATACCCGGCACATCCACCCGCCGCGCTACCTGACCCGCGGGTTCCCCAACGCGGAACTGCGCGCGCGCGTACAGCCCGGCTGACGTCTCCCGTGCCATGGGCGCGACCGGACACGCCCGGCCCACGCCCGATACAATCGCCGCATGTCGACCGAACTGAAAACCCACCAGCTGTCCATGACCGTGCTGATGTCGCCGGAGATGGCCAATTTCTCCGGCAAGGTCCACGGTGGAGCGATCCTGCGCCTGCTCGACCAGGTGGCCTATGCCTGCGCCAGCCGCTATGCCGGCCGCTACGTGGTCACCCTGTCGGTGGACCAGGTGGTGTTCCGCCAGCCGATCGCGGTCGGTGAACTGGTCACTTTCCTGGCATCGGTGAACTTCACCGGCACCTCGTCGATGGAAATCGGCGTCAAGGTGGTGGCCGAGGACATCCTCAAGCGCAGCGTGCGCCACGCCAACAGCTGCTTCTTCACCATGGTGGCGGTGGACGAGGACGGCCGGCCGACGCCGGTTCCATCGCTGCAGCCGGCCAGTTCGGACGAAAAGCGCCGGCAGGCCGCAGCGCTGATCCGCCGCCAGCTGCGGCAGGAAATGGAGCAGCGCCATCTGGAACTGCTGGCGTCCAATCCGCCGTCGCCGGAGGATTGAGGGCGTGCGGGGCAAGCCCCGCACCCACCGAGGCAGGTAGCGCCGGGTCATGCCCGGCGCGGATCAACCCGTGTTCTGCACGCCCTGCGAGACACCATTCACGCAGGCCACCAGCGCACGCAGCAGGTCATCATCCTCGCGTCCGCTTTCGCGCCAGCGCTGCAGCAGGTCCACCTGCAGCACGCTGATCGGGTCCACGTAGGGATTGCGCAGGCGGATCGACAGTGCCAGCCGCGCGTCGTGGTCCAACAGGGTCTGCTGCTCCATCAACGCCAGCAGCCAGTGCCGGGTCAGTTCAAGCTCGCGTTCGACCTGCGGGAAGAACGCGTCGTGCAGCTCACCCGACAAACGCGAGAACTGCTCGGCAATGGTGATATCGCCCTTGGACAGCACCATCGCGATGTCGTCGAGGAAGGTGCGGAAGAACGGCCAGTCACGCGCCATCTCGCGCAGCGTCTGCTCGTGGCCAGCATCGACTGCCGCCTGCAGGCCGCTGCCCACGCCATACCACCCGGGAATGACTGCACGCGCCTGGCTCCAGGCGAACACCCACGGAATCGCGCGCAGATTGCCCAACGCCGCGTCCTGGCCGAGCCGGCGCGACGGCCGCGAACCCAGCGTCATCCGCTCGATCACATCGATCGGTGTCGCCGTGCGGAAGTAGTCCATGAAGCCGGCCTGGCCGACGAAGGCGCGATACACCTCGCTGCTGGAGCCAGCGACCACATCCATCACCGGCCGCCAGTCATCCTCGCGCGGCTCCGCTGCACGCGGGCGCAGGCTGGCCCGCAGCACGGCACCCGTGGCCTGTTCCAGCGAGCGCAGGGCCAATGCACGGATGCCGTACTTGCGGTGGATCACCTCGCCCTGCTCGGTCACGCGCAGGCGGCCATCGATGCTGCCGCGCGGGGAGGCATCGACCGCATGCGTGGTCTTGCCGCCACCGCGGCTGATCGAGCCGCCGCGGCCATGAAAGAAGGTCAGGCGGATGCCGGCCTCGGCCGCCACCTCAAGCAGTTCCACCTGCGCACGCTGCAGGCCCCAGCGCGAGGCGGCGATGCCGCCGTCCTTGCTGCTGTCCGAATAGCCCAGCATGACCATCTGCACGTCATCGCGTGCACGCAGATGCGCACGGTACACCGGGTCGGCCAGCAGGTCGCGCAGCGTCGCGGTGCCGCGCTTGAGATCGTCCACGGTTTCGAACAGCGGCGCGATATCCAGCGGCACGTGACCGGCGTCATCGACCAGACCACCACGGCGTGCCAGCGCCAGCACCGCCAGCACATCACTGCGGTCGTGTGCCATCGAGATGATGTAGCTGCCCAGTGCATCGCCACCATGGCGTGCACGCGCATCCGCCAATGCGGCGAACACTGCATCCAAACGCTGATTGCCTTCGTCCTCGCCCTTCGGCAAAGGCACCTCGCCACCGGCATGCGGCGCCAGCAGGCGCGCACGACCCAGTACATCCAGGCGCTCCCACGCAGCGTCGCCACCCAGCACTGCCGCCAGCACGCGCGCATGAACGCTCGATTCCTGGCGCACATCCAGCCGCGCCAGATGGAAACCGAAGGTCTTCACCCGCCACAGCAGTCGCTGCACCGCGAAACCGCCAGCATGTTCGCCACGATTGGCGCGCAGGCTGTCGAGGATCAGCTGCAGGTCGTCAATCAGTTCGTCCGGACCAGCGTAAGCGCCTGCGCCATCATCCAGCGTGGCCTGCAGGCGTGCGCGCATGCGGTCGTTGAGCAATCGGTACGGCATGTCAGCATGGCGTGGCCGCGATTGCACCTGCGGCAGCAACTGCTGGTAATGCGCGACACGCGCCTGCAGTGCATCGCTCACCCCCACCCGTTCGGTGGATTGGCTGAGCAGGCTGGCCAGCTGCATCAGTTCTTTCTGGTAACGGCCCAGCACGGCAACGCGCTGTGCATCCAGCGTATTGCGGATGGTGTGCGCATCCACATTGGGATTGCCGTCCATGTCGCCGCCCACCCACGTACCGAAGCGCAGCAGTCGCGGCAGCGGCAGTTCTTCGCCATAGGTATCGCGCAACGCCTGCTGCAGCGATTCGTACAGCACCGGAATCACCCGGTACAGCACCTGCACCAGGTAGAAGCCGACGTGCTCGCGTTCGTCATCGACGGTGGGCCGCACCGGTGAGGAATCGGTGGTCTGCCATGACGCAGTCAGCGCCATGCGGAAGCGAGCGGCATCGGCAGCCGCTTCACCCGGCGTGCGCTGGCCGTCGAGGTTGTCGACCAGGCTGGCCACCATCAACTGCTCTTTTTCCAGCAGCGCGCGGCGTACCGCTTCGGTCGGGTGTGCGGTGAACACCGGTTCGATGTCGATGCGCGGCAGCCACTGCGCCAGCTCGTCCAGGCCCACCC
This sequence comes from Stenotrophomonas sp. 22DLJC03, assembly GCF_056861405.1. Lineage (NCBI taxonomy): Bacteria > Pseudomonadati > Pseudomonadota > Gammaproteobacteria > Lysobacterales > Lysobacteraceae > Stenotrophomonas > Stenotrophomonas sp. 22DLJC03. Next base: position 371,742 of record NZ_JBSPUG010000001.1, on the reverse strand, counting down.
CCTGTGCCTTCAGGTGCTGCAGGGCATCCTGCAGGCCATCGGGCTGCGGTGCGGCTGCGACGGCGCGCTGGTAGTCGCGGCGGCGGCGGATGCGATGCACGCGCTCGGCGATGTTGACCACCTGGAAGTAGGTGCTGAACGCACGCACCATGGTCTCGGCCTGCTGCGGCGCACGCCCGGCCAGGCCTTCGGCCAGTTCGGACAGCGGTGCCTGGTTCTCGCGGCGGGCGATGGCACGCGTACGCACGTCCTCGACGTCATCGAGGAAGGCGGCCGACACCTGCTCGACCAGCAGGTCGCCGACCAGTGCACCCAGACGGCGTACGTCGTCACGCAGGGGAAGATCGGGGGAAGCAAACTCGATACTGCTGCGGTACTCGTTCATCGGCGACGCACAGGCCTCGGTCAACGGATCCAGACCCCAAGCCTAAACCAGAACGGGCGTCGTGCTGCGATGCAAAAATGGTTTCATCTGGTAGTGCCGGCCGCTGGCCGGCACTACCAGCACTGGTCAGCGCGTCTTCTTGGCCTTGCCCTGCTGCACCGGACCCAGGGTCTGCTCCAGCCAGCGCTCGCTTTCGGCCAGCATGGTCATGATCGATTCGCGCGCGCGGTAGGCATGCGATTCGTTCGGCAGCATCACCAGGCGCGCGATGCCGCCCAGGCCCTTCACCGCAGCGAACATGCGCTCGCTCTGGATCGGGAACGTACCGGAGTTGTTATCGTCCACGCCGTGGATGAAGAGGATCGGATCCTTGATCTTGTCGGCGTAATTGAACGGCGCCATCTTCTGGTAGACATCCTGCGCCTGCCAGTAGTTGCGCTCCTCGGCCTGGAAACCGAACGGCGTCAGCGTGCGGTTGTAGGCACCACTGCGGGCGATGCCGGCCTTGAACAAGCGCGTGTGCGCGAGCAGGTTGGCAGTCATGAACGCACCATAGGAATGACCGCCAATGGCGATGTGATCGCGATCGGTCACGCCACGACGCACTACTTCATCCACCGCTGCCTGCGCGTTGGCCACCAGCTGTTCGATGTAGGTGTCGTTCGGCTCCTTGTCGCCCTCGCCGATGATCGGCATCGACGGGCTGGCCAGCACCACATAGCCCTTGGCCAGGAACGCCTGCGGGCCCCAGTAGCTGACCGCATTGAAGCGGTACGGCGAATCGGTGACCTGGCTGGCCGCGGCCGCACTCTTGAACTCACCCGGGTAGGCCCACATCAGCAGCGGGCGCGGACCGTCGCGCTTCGGGTCGTAGCCCGGCGGCAGCAGCAGGGTCGCGGTCAGATCTACTCCGTCCTTGCGCTTGTAGCGGATCTGTTCCTTCTGCACGCCCTTCAGCTGCGGCAGCGGATGCGCGAAGTGGGTCAACGCACGCGGCGCAGCACCAGCGTCGGCCAGCGACTGCACGTAGAAGTTGGCCGGCTCGTCCGGGCTCTCGCGGCTCAGCAGCAGCGAGCTGGCCTGGTTGTCCAGCAGCGCCACCGGCAGCGCGTAGCTCGGCGCCTGCGAGTGGAACAGGCGGGAGGCCTTGCCCGTGGCGACATCGAAGCGGTCCACGAACGGACGATCGCCTTCCGGCGATGCACCGGCACCGGCCAGATACAGGCTGCTGCCATCGGTGCTGGTCTGCAGCAGCGAGCGGCCGCGGTCGTCGCTGGACAACAGCGGCCGGCCCGGATCGGAATAACGGTCCTGCGCGTCACGATCCCACAGCAGGCGCGGCTCGGCGCTGGCATTGTCCGGGGCGATCAGCCAGGTCTTGGTCTTGCGCGTCTTCCACCACGATTCGGTCAGCAGCGCCAGGTCACCGCGGCCCCAGCTGATGCCGGCCAGGCGGCTGCCAAGCTGGGCCAGCGTCACCGGCGGCGTGTCGAACGGCGCGGCCTGCATCAGCACCGCATCGCGCACCTTGGCGTCCTTGTTCGGGTCGCCACCATCCTGCGCTTCGGCCCAGACCAGGGTGGCATCGGCATCACCGCGCCAGCTGATATCGCGTACGCCGGTCACTTCGGCATCGTTGCCGGTCGGCAGGCCTTCCACCAGCGGACGCACGGCCACGGTGTGCACCAGCTTGCCGCTGGCACGGTCGATCACTTCAATGCGGCGCGGGAAGCTGCTTACCGGCACCACGTACGAGTACGGGCGCTGCACCGGCTGGCGCAGCACGAAGCGGCCATCCGGCGACACAGCGAAGCCCATGAAGATGCCGGCCGCGCCGATCGCGCGGGTACTGCCATCCAGGCTGACTTCCATCGGCTGGGTGGTCGCGTAGTAATCGAACTGGCGCGCGTCGGCCTCGTTCTTCAGCAGATCCTGGTAGGTGCGGATCGACACCACGCCGCCACCCTGGCTGGTCTGCTGCACGGCCGGACCGGTCGGGATGCCATCGGCGGCCGGAGCCGCACCGAGGTTGGCCGGGCGCGTGAACACCACCAACCCGCGGCTGTCCGGCAGCCACTGGTAGCCACTGCCGATCACCGTGTTCAGGCCGGCGACCAGACGGCGGGCGCTGCCGCCCGCCACGTCCACCAGCCACAGTTCATTGGCGCCACTGGCGGCATCGACCTGGTTGAACGCCAGCCACTTCTGGTCCGGCGACCACATCACGCTGGCGATCGACAGCTTGGCCGGCAGGCCGCTGATCTGCCGTTCCTTGCCGTCAGCCACGTTCATCAGCCACAGCTTCTCGCCGAAGCTGAAGCGGCTGTCGGAGAACGTGCGCGGGTTGATGCGCAGGCCGGCCAGCTTCAGTTCCGGCTGCGCCACCACCTGGATCGACGGCAGCGACGGCATCTGCATCATCGCGGCCACATCGCGGCGCGGCGACAGGTACAGCAAGGGTGCGCGTGGCGCGTCGACCACCGCCTGCAGCGCCGCCGAGGGCAGCTCGTAGCCGGTGGCGCCCTGCGCCTGCGTCTGGCCCTGAGCGGCCTTTGGCGCAGCGGCCAGCGCCAGCGGAGCCACCGCCAGCAAGGCCATCGACAGGACCAGGCCGGTCAAGCGCCGGTTGCGGCGCGGGTGCATGCTCATCGTTCCACCTGTGTGATGCGTGAAAACAACGACCTTAACAGGCCATGCCCGCCGGCCCACCTGCCGATGGTTGGGTCATCGGCGTGTCACACCGGAGGCGCGATATAATGGCCCTCCTCCCCTGCCGAGGGGCGCTGCGACCGGATCCCTTGAGGCCGGCCAGGCTCGGCCAGGTGGTACTGCAACAACGGCGCCCGGCCAGAAGCGAGCATCCGCTCGTCCACAACCGGAGCTATTGCATGAATGCTGTTGCCAAGACCTTCTCCACCGAAGGCGATTACAAGATCCGCGACATCACCCTGGCCGACTGGGGCCGCAAGGAACTGGACATCGCCGAGCACGAGATGCCGGGCCTGATGTCGATCCGCCGCAAGCACGCCGCCAGCCTGCCGCTGAAGGGCGTGCGCGTGACCGGTTCGCTGCACATGACCATCCAGACCGCGGTGCTGATCGAGACCCTGAAGGACATCGGCGCCGACGTGCGCTGGGCCTCGTGCAACATCTTCTCCACCCAGGACCACGCTGCTGCCGCCATCGCTGCTACCGGCACCCCGGTGTTCGCCTGGAAGGGCGAGTCGCTGGAAGAGTACTGGGACTGCACCCTGGACGCGCTGACCTTCACCCTGGCCGACGGGACCCTGACCGGTCCGGAGCTGGTGGTCGACGACGGCGGTGACGTCACCCTGCTGATCCACAAGGGCTACGAACTGGAAAACGGCAGCACCTGGGTCGACGAGCCGGCTGCATCGCACGAAGAGCAGGTCATCAAGAACCTGCTCAAGCGCGTTGCCAAGGAGCGCCCGGGTTACTGGGGCCGCGTGGTCAAGGACTGGAAGGGCGTCTCCGAAGAGACCACCACCGGCGTGCACCGCCTGTACCAGCTGGCCCAGGCCGGCACCCTGCTGATCCCGGCGATCAACGTCAACGACTCGGTCACCAAGAGCAAGTTCGACAACCTGTACGGCTGCCGCGAGTCGCTGGCCGATGGCCTGAAGCGCGCGATGGACGTGATGCTGGCAGGCAAGGTGGCCGTGGTCTGCGGCTACGGTGACGTCGGCAAGGGCTGCGCCGCGTCGCTGCGTGCCTACGGCGCGCGCGTGATCGTCACCGAGATCGACCCGATCTGCGCCCTGCAGGCGGCGATGGAAGGCTATGAAGTCAACACCATCGAATCGACCCTGGGCCGTGCCGACCTGTACGTCACCACCACCGGCAACAAGGACATCATCCGCATCGAGCACCTGAGCGCGATGAAGGACCAGGCCATCGTCTGCAACATCGGCCACTTCGACAACGAGATCCAGGTCGATGCGCTGGTGGGCTTCAAGGGCGTGCAGCACGTCAACATCAAGCCGCAGGTGGACAAGTACATCTTCCCGAACGGCAATGCGATCTTCCTGCTGGCCGAAGGCCGCCTGGTCAACCTGGGCTGCGCCACCGGCCACCCGAGCTTCGTGATGTCCAACTCGTTCGCCAACCAGACCCTGGCCCAGATCGACCTGTGGGCCAACAAGGACAGCTACGAGAACAAGGTGTACCTGCTGCCGAAGAAGCTGGACGAGGAAGTGGCGCGTCTGCACCTGGAAAAGATCGGCGTGAAGCTGACCACCCTGAGCCAGGAACAGGCCGACTACATCGGCGTGCCGGTGGAAGGCCCGTTCAAGCCGGACCACTACCGCTACTGATCGTGCCGGGGTCGGATCCCTTTCCGCAGTAAAGGGCTCTGACCCCAGCAACGGAAGCAGGAAGAACGGGCGCCTTCGGGCGCCCGTTCTGCGTTTGCGTGGAGCCATGCACCACGCGTCCACCGGACCGAGGGGCGAGCCTCGGTCAAGGCAACGCCTCCACGCCACGCTACGATGTGCCCATGACTCCGGCCATCAACCTGCTCAAGCGCGAGAAGATCGCCCACACCGTGCGCAGCTACGTGCACGACGCCCACGCCGAATCGTATGGCGGAGAAGCCGTCGACAAGCTCGGCCTCGACCCGGCCCAGGTGTTCAAGACCCTGCTGGCCAGCACCGAGACACACGAACTGCTGGTGGCGATCGTGCCGGTGGCCGGCCAGCTGGACCTGAAGGCGCTGGCCGAAGCGGCCGGCTGCAAGAAGTGCGAGATGGCCGCCGCCGATTCCGCACAGCGCGCGACCGGCTACCTGGTCGGAGGCATCAGCCCGCTCGGGCAGAAGAAGCGCCTGCGCACGTTCCTGGATGCCAGTGCGCAGGCACTGCCCACGCTGCATGTCAGCGCCGGGCGCCGCGGACTGGAAGTGGAACTGGCACCGGCTGATCTGCTGCGCCTGACCGTCGGCCACTTCGCTGCCATCGGCAAGGCGCGCTGATGCGCTGGCGGTGGTCCGCCGCACCACCGCCCCGCCTTGAGGACGCACAGGCCGATGTATTGCTGCAGGACCTGTTGTCGCGCGACGGCGCGCGCATCACCAACGCCGCACGCACGGTCGCACGGCTGTTCAGCCCGTCCTCGCTGGAAGCACTGGCCACGCACGCGGACCTGATCGAGCAGCGCTGCCAGGGCATCGCGCTCGGTGGCATGCTGATCAGCAATCAGGCGCACCTGAAAGCCGCGCTGAAACGGTTGCGCTACTGGCGTGCGCGCGAGGGTTGCCTGTGTGCGCTCAATCCCGGCTACCCGTTCTTCGATCCCCGTCGTCTGCTTGAACAGGGGCAGATGCGGCTGCTTTCGGTGGGCGAAGCCGAAGGTGGCTGGGGCGAGTGCCACGCGGTTGCCTGCACACAGTGCGCCCGGCACTGGCAGGCCATCGACCGCGAGTACCACTACCCTTGGTGGGAGTGGATGGCCGCCTGACGGGATGCAGCCACGCATGGCGTGGCGCTACTGCGGCAGCGCGCAGCTCCGGGCCGTGCGTGGATCGCTATCACTCCACCAATTCGTACCGCATCGGCACGCGCACGATGGTCAACTCCGGCACCGTGCTCTTCGCGTCGGCGCGGACGAAACGCCAGCCGCGCAGTTCTTCCACCGCCGCTTCATCCAGCAGCGCGTAGCCGCTGGAGGTCTCCACGATCACCGCGGCAACGGTTCCTTGCGCATCGATCAGCGCCTTCAGCTGGCTGCGTCCGGAAAGTCCCTGCTGCATGGCCTCTGGTGGGTAGCGTGGCGACACGCCGCGTGGCTGCATCCACGGGATGCCCTCGCCAGCGAACAGGTCCCGGCCGCCGCGCGCCGCGCAATGCTTCGGCAGGCGCAACTGAAGAGACATCTGCGCGCCGTCCACTGTCACCTCCGCAGGCGCTGCACAGGCGTGCTGCGCCAGTACATTCAGGATCTGCTGCTGCCGAAGCAGCGCCTTGCCGTCGGCAGCGGTCACCTCGACCACGCAACGACCGTCCTCGGGCCGCATCGACAACGCGGTCACGCCCCTGTCGCGCAGCCCCGTAACCGCCGCCAAGGGCGAACAGGCCGTCTCTGCAACCGGCGCCGCCGCCAGTGCTGTGGTGGCCGGCAGCAGGCCAGCCAGCACCATCAGGATCATCCTTGCGCAGGTACCCATGCTCCGCCCTCCGTGCGTTGGTCTGGCCCGATCATAGATCAGCCGGGCATGGCGCGGGCGCATGGGGTCGAATGATCGGGTCAGCGCCCCGCGATACGGGGATCCGAATCAGGGACGCCAGTTGGCGTTGTTCTCCCAGAACTGGACGGAACGCCGGTAGGCCTCGCGATCCAGCGGCACGCCCGAGCCGCCCTCTTCCACGCCCAGCGCATTGCGCATCATCGTGATCGGCGCCATCGGCACTTCCTCGGGCTCGGCGGTGTAGATGCAGCCGACGATGCCCCAGTCGGCCTCGATCGGTGAACCTTCCTTCGCCAGCTGCTCGGCGCTGTACAGGATCACCACCAGGTAGCTCGCACGCGGCGACTCCACGCCCTCGAACCAGCGTACCAGCACCGGTAGCTCCTCGCGATTGCGTGCCTCGTAGCCGCTACGCAGCAGATGACGGTTGGCGTCGGTGACCGGCACCGTCAGGCAGCGCGTGCTGGTCCAGTTCTCGTAGACGAACAACTTGCAGAACGGCGCGTAGCCGTCGAGCACCTTCAGCGGTGCATGCGCATTGAGGTGCGCCTGGAACTGCTCTGCAGTGCAGTCCTGGATGGTGTTGCCACGCGGCACGCGCGGGAACAGGCGGGGACGGGCGAAATCGGTGAGGACGATGGACATGGCGGCACAGTGCAGGAACAGGTGCTCAGGGTACCGGCCAAGCGGCTTGAAGTCTGCTTCACATCTGCACGGCACAGTGCCTGCACATTCCCAGGAAACCCGAGCATGATCCGCCTCCCTTCCCTGCTGCTGGCCTGCGCAATGGCCATCTTCCACGGCCCCGTGGTCGCCTCGACCGCCGATCCCACACAGCCACCGCGCGTGCTGCTGGTGGTCAGCAGCGAAGGCCGCGACCAGGGCCGCACCCGGCCGGGCTTCGAGATGGACGAGTTCACCCAGGCCTGGCTGATCCTTCGGCGCAACGGTTTCGAGATCGACGTGGCCAGCCCACGCGGCGGTGCCGTGGAGGCCGACAAGTACAACGCCACGGAATCCTTCAACGCTGCGGCCCTGGCTGATCCCCTGGCCGTCCGCGCACTGGCCGGTACCCTGCCAACGGCGCAACTGCGGGCAGGCGACTACCGCGGCGTGCTGGTGATCGGCGGCAAGGGCGCCATGTTCGATCTGCCGGCCGACAGCGCGCTGCAACGCACGATTGCCGCCATATGGGAACAAGGCGGCATCGTCGCAGCGGTCTGCCATGGACCGGCGGCGCTGGCAGGCGTCCGCCTTGGCAATGGCCGCGCGCTGGTGGAAGGCCGCTCCATGACCGGCTTCAGCGAGGAGGAAGAGCTGCTGTTCGGCAAGCGCTGGGCGAAGGAATTTGCCTTCCAGCTGGAGCCGCGCATGCGTGAACTCGGGGCTCGCTGGCAGGAAGGGCCCCTGATGATGCCCAAGGTGGTGGTGGATGGGCGCCTCGTCACCGGGCAGAACCCGTACTCAACCCCTGCGCTGGCCGAGGCCTTCGTGCGTGCCAGCGGGCAGGTACCGGTGGCCCGCGAACCCTGGCGCGACGAGCGCAGCATGGCGCTGGTGGAGCGGCACCTGCACCAGCGCGACACGCAGGCCGTCCAGCAGCTGGCGCGGCGCCCTGCGGATTACCACGTCGAACTGATCGGCATCCTTGGCTTCTACCAGCTGCAGGCTGCGCAGACGCCCGCAGCGATCGCCGATGCGCTGGCAATCATGCAGCTGGCCCGTCCACACATGGACGAACCGCGCCTGGACGTGGCGATGGCCGAAGCGCACTGGCGCCTGGGCGACGCCACGCGCGCCCGCACGCAACTGCAGGCCGTGCTGGAAAAGCAGCCTGCACTGGAAGAAGCTAAGGCACTTCTGGCCCGCATGCAGCCTTGACCATGGACGCCGAACGCCTGCGCCTGCTGTTGATCGAAGACAACCTGCCCTTGGCCTCGGCCATCGTCGACATGCTGCAGGCACAGGGCCACCAGGTGGATTTCGCCGCCGACGGCGAGCTCGGCCTGCGGATGGTCCTGGCCAATCCGCCGGACGTCGTGCTGCTCGACCTGGGCCTTCCGGGAATCGACGGGACCACAGTGTGCCGTCGCCTGCGCGATGGCTGCGATCGCCATGTGCCTGTGTTGATGCTGACTGCACGCGACGCACTGGTCGACAAACTACAGGGCTTTTCCGCAGGCGCCGATGATTACCTGGTCAAGCCGTTCGACGATGCCGAACTGCTGGCGCGTTGTCTGGCGCTGGCGCGCCGCCATCGTCTCAACCAGCCCCATCGGTTGCAGATCGGCCCACTGTGCATCGATCGCCGCACGGGCCAGGCGTGGCGTGATGGCGTTGCGCTGGAGATGCCACAGCTGGCCCAGCGCATCCTGCTCGAACTGGCCGAAGCGTGGCCGTGCACGGTGACCCGCAGTGAACTGGTGCAGCGTTTGTGGGGTGATGAAGCGCCACCGTCGGACCCGCTACGTTCGCATCTGTACCTGCTGCGGCAGGTACTGGACAGGCCCTTCGACAGCGAGATGCTGCGCACCGTACATGGTGTCGGCTTCCGTCTGGAAGCATCGCCATGAGGCCACGCCCGGTCCATCGTCTGCGCCGGCGCCTGGTGGTGGCGTTCACCGTCTTCGCACTGCTGATTGCCTCGGTCTTCGGAATGTATTCGCTGGTCTTCATGTATGCGGTGGAGGACAGCATCTTCAACGCCCAGCTGGACCGCGAAGCGGAGGCGCAGCGTGCCTACCATGCCCGCACAGGGCACTGGCGCCTGCCCGCCGATGCAGCGGTCCAGCTGCATGGCTCACCGGCCACATTCCCCTCCGATCTGCGGGCAGAGTTCGCGCAGGAGCCCTGGCGCTCGGAGTTCGGCGGCCAGCAGGGCCGTCATTACCACGTCAAGCGCCTGCAGGCCTCCGCGTCCGCGCCTCCCGCATGGCTGGTGTACGAAGTCAGCGAACAGCTGGTGGTTCGTCCGGTCCGCGATAGGGTGGTGCTGCTGCTGGGCGGTACGGCGCTGGCCATGATCCTGGTCGCGATCCTGCTCGGCCTGTGGCTGGCGCGCCGCGCCACACGCCCCCTGTATGCGCTGGTCCATGAGGTTGAAGCACTGCAACCACCGTCTGGACAGCGCACACACCTGGCCGCTCATTTCGGCAATGACGAAATCGGAGTACTTGCGCGCGCGCTGGATGGCTTGTCGGAACGGGTCGCCGCGTTCATCGAACGCGAGCATGCCTTCACCCGTGATGCCAGCCACGAGCTGCGGACTCCGTTGAGTGTCATCTCCAGCGCGGCCAGCCAGTTGCTCGGCGAGGCTGGGCTGTCCGCACGCGGGCAACAGCATCTGCAGCACATCCGCCTGTCGGCGCTGCAGCTGCAGCAAGCCATGACTGCATTGCTGGCGCTGGCTCGCGAAGAACCTGCAGGCACGCGTTGCGGGCCGGTCAGGCTGGTTCCGCTGCTTGAGCGGATGATCGTCGAACAGTCGCCGCTGCTGGCCTCGCGGCCGGTGGACGTGCAGCTCTCGGTGCCTCACCACGCAGTACTGCACGCGCCAGAGGCTGCGCTGCAGGTGGTGCTGGCCAACCTGATCGGCAACGCCTTCGCGCACACCCCGCAGGGCACGGTGCTGATCACGTTCGAAGCCGGCGTTCTGCAGGTCCACAATACCGCTTCCGCACCATCGCTGGGCAGCTGGCCCACGCCCCGCCCCTTCCAGAAGCGCGCAGACAGCAGCGGCAGCGGATTGGGACTGGAGATCATGCGCCGGCTTTGCGACCACCACGGCCTGCATCTGGACATACAGGCCAATGACGGTGGTGTTCATGCGCAGCTTCGCGGCCAGCAGTGCGGCCCATGAAGCGCCTACTGAAAGTACTGGCTGCCCTCGTGTCGGCGCCGGCAGTGCTGTTCACCGCCGCCCTGCTCTGGCCGCTGTCGGCACCGCCGTTGCCCGAGCCGGGCAACAGCCGCGTGATCGTCAACGCGCGGGTGGTGGACGTCGCGCGCGGCCAGGTCAGTGAACCCACCACGGTGACGGTGCGCAACGGCACGATCACCGCCATTGGCGAAGCCCCACTGGACACCACCTTGCCGGTGCTCGATGCCGGTGGCCGCTGGCTGCTGCCCGGCTTCTGGGACATGCACACCCACGCCCTGCAGCTGTCGCCGCAGCTGCAGTTCCCGTTGATGCTGGCCAATGGCATCACCGGCACCCGCGACATGATGGATTGCCCGCAGGCTGCCGATCCGCTGATCGCCTGCGTGGCCGACAAGCGCCGCTGGACCGCACAGGCCATTGCCGGGCAGCAGGTTGCACCGCGCTTCGTGCAGATCGCCAGTTTCTACTTCGAAGACCCGTCGCTTGCGCCGGAGACCGCCGCCGAGCGTGCGCGCACGTACAGCGCGCGCGGCGTCGACGCGTTGAAGGTCTACAACCGGCTGCGTGCGGATACCTACCAGCGGCTGGCCACCGAGGCGCAGCAGCTGCGCCGTCCGCTGGTCGGCCACCTGCCCAGGGCCGTGCCTCTGGAAGACGCGGTGCAGGCAGGCCAGCGCGCCTTCGAACACGCCCATCTGTTCGTGCGTCATTGCTTCGACAACGCCGCCGCGTGGCGCGGCGGTACGCTGGATGGCGAAGACTCGACCGCACTGGCCGAACGCATGGTCGGCGGCTACCAGCCTTCCGTGTGCAATGAGGCATTCGGCTTGATGCAGGCCAGCGGCGCCGCGTTCGTACCCACCCATGTCACCCGCGAAGAGGATGCGCGTGCGCGCGACCCCGCCTTCATCAACGATCCACGCCTGGCCTATCTGGATCCACTTTCGCGCTGGGCATGGCGCGATGATCTGACGGCCACCACCGAACGCTATCCTGGCCTGCGCGGCGAAGATGCATTGAAGGCGTACTTCGCGCATGGACTGGCCCTCACCGGTGCCGCGCACCGTGCCGGCGTCAGCGTGCTGGTCGGCACCGATACCGGGCTGGGCGGCTTGCGCTATCACGATGAACTGCATTGGCTGCGGCAGGCAGGCCTGAGCCAGGCCGACGTGCTGCGCGCGGCAACGCTGCATGCGGCGCGTCATCTGGAGCTGCAGGCATCGCATGGCAGTGTCGAAGTCGGCAAAGCCGCCGACCTGGTATTGCTCGATGGCAATCCGCTCCAGGACACCGCCAACACCCGTCGTGTGCACGCGGTGCTTCTGGCCGGGCACCTCTACGACCGCCCGCGGCTGGATGCACTGCTCGCCTACGCTCGTGCGCAGGCACGTTCACCGGCGGTGATGGCGCGCCTGCTGTGGGGCTTCATCACCAGCCCGGTCAGTGCCGAGCTGTAGCGGCAACTACAATCCCATCCGCTCGCGCAGTTCACGCGCCTGCCGCCGCGACACCTCCACCTCGCTGCCGTCATCCAATGCCAGGTCGTAGCCGTCGCCGATGCTGGGCGTCACACCACGGATGCGCCGCAGATTGACCAGCGTGTTGCGGTTGGCACGGAAGAACAGATCCGGCGGCAGACGTGCTTCCAGCGCACTCAGGCTGCGGGTCAGCAGGGCGTTCTGGTCGCGGAACCACAGCCGCGTGTAGTTGCCATCCACCACCAGCCGGCGGATTTCGGACACCGCCACGAACCAGCAGCGCTCACCCTCGCGCACGAACACCTGGTCCTGCGCGCCCAGCGTGCCGCGCGATTCCGGCGCTTCTGCCGCCACGACCTCTCGCTCACGCGCCCGCTGCAGCGCCTCCAGCAAGCGCGGCGCTTCCACCGGCTTCACCAGGTAGTCCAGCGCATTGGCCTGGAACGCGCGCACTGCGTAGGTGTCGTAGGCGGTGACGAACACCACGGCCGGCACCGTCTCCAGACCATCCAGCACATCGAAGCCGCTGCCGGAGGGCATCTGCACGTCCAGCAGCACCAGGTCTGGTGCCAGCATGGCGATCGCCTCGCGTGCGGCAGGCACATCGTCGGCTTCGCCTACGCACTGCACCCACGGCAGCGCCGACAGCAGCGTGCGCAGCTCCTGCCGCGCCAGCCGTGCATCATCAACGATCAACACGCGCAGCACGCCACTCATTGCGGAATCTCCAGCAGGGCCTGCATGCGGTCGCCAACCGGCTGCAGGATGAAACGACCACGCGTGCCGAGCTGGGCACGCAGATAGGCCAGGCCGACGCCGTGGCCATGCGTGGGCTCGCTGGCGCCGCCCAATGGGTTGTCCACCTGCAGGCGCAGCACATCATTGTCCAGCGTGGCACGGATCTGCACGTCACCACCACCCGGGCGACTGGCGATGCCGTGCTTGATCGCGTTCTCCACCAGCAGCTGCAACGCCATCGCCGGCAACTGCGCCTGCGTGGCATCGGCATCGATGTGCTGCTGCACCTGCAGGCGCTGTTCGAAGTGGATCGCCTCGATGGCGAGATAGTCGTCGACCACTGCCAGTTCCTCAGCCAGTGTCACCTGCTCGCTGCGGTTGTGCGCCAGCGCCTGGCGCAGCGTGCGCGACAAGCGGGTGACCATGTCGCGTGCGCGCTCGGGATCTTCCAGGATCAAGGCACGCAGGTTGTTCAACGCGTTGAACATGAAGTGCGGATTGAGCCGTGCGCGCAGGGCATCGCGCTCCAGCGCACTGCGCTCGGCTTCGGCACGCAGGCGGGCCAGCTCACTGTGGCGTGCGCGGCGCAGGCCATGCAGGCCGGCCCACAGGCCGGTCCACATCAGCAGGAACAGCGCGGTGTTCATCCAGTACACCAGCAGCGAGGACCACTGGTAGTCGGCGTGCCCTCCGGGCAACCGCACCCAGTCCAGTGCCAGCGACGGCAGCAGCAGTGCAGCCGTCACCGCCTGTGCAACGCTGGCGCCGATCATCACCCCGGCAGCCAGCTTCAACACCAGCAGGCCCAGCCCGCCGTCCCACCAGCGCTGGCGCAGCGCGACCGAACGCAATGCACCGCTGCACAGCCAGAGCGTGACGGCGATGCTGACGCTGATCAAGGCCACGCCGCTGAACAGTACGCCGCCCCCGATCCGCATCCCGACCCACAGGCTGTACATCGCGTAGCCGGCCCACGCCAACGCGTTGAGTGTCCAGAAACGACGGGATGAGGTGGTGGCGTCCATGCGGGCTCTCGGCGGTGGCAGGAGGGCGGACAACGGTCAGGGATGTGCGGCGAGGAAACGCTGCACCTGCTCCTGCAACCAGCGCGGATCATCCCACATCAGGAAGTGGAAGCCCCGCGCACTCATCGCGATCTGCACGCCGTGCAGCTTCGCGTACTGGGCCTGGAACACCGCCCGGGTACTGTCCTCGGTAGCGCCCATCGGCTGGTAGCCGGCCCAGCTGCCCAGCACCAGGGTTGGTGCGCTGATCGAGGCGATGCTGCCGCGCAGGTCGGTGGTCATCACCGCATGCATGGCATCGGCCGTGGTCTGGCGGTCGCTGCCCTCGCCCCAGCGGCCCAGCTCCGCCTGGTGCTGCGGATCGCGGGTCATGCCCGGCAGACCTGCCTTCAACTGCGCCTGCCATTGCGCGGCATCGGCGGCGAGCATGCCCTTGCGCAGCTGGTCGGCCATCGGCCGCACGCTGTCAGCCGTGGCGTTCGGGTCACGCGCGGCCGGCAGGAACGGCAACGCATCGACCACCACCAGTGCGCTGACCGCCGCCGGCTCGGCCTGCGCCATCTGCAGCCCCAGCAGGCCACCGAGGCTGTGGCCGATCACCACCACCGGGCCCAGGTGCTGGTCATGCAGGTAGGCAAGCAGCTGCCCACGCATCGCCGGCAGGAATTCGGCCGGGCGCGGATCGGCCGGTGCGGCGCCGGCAAAGCCGGGCAGCTGCACCAGGTGGCACTGCACATCCTTCAGCGCCAGGCAGGTCTCGCGCCAGACCTCAACGCTGCTGTTGAGGCCGGGGATCAGCAGCAGCGGGCGGCCCTTGCCGACCACCTCGACCTGCACCTTGCCGGTGCCGGTGGCGGCGGCCGCATGGGCCGAACCGGAGCCAAGCACGGCCATCGCCATGCCGATCATGACCAGCCGGGCCAGCGCCTTCAGTGCGTACCAGAGTGCCAGGAAGATCTTCATCGTCTGCTCCTTCATCGGGTGGGTGTTGCCGGGTCTGAGGTCAGCGTGGCCGCAGCGGCGGCACCCCGGTTGCGATTCCGGAGCAACGGCCGGGCGCCGGGGCGAACGGTCGCAGGCCGCGGACGATGTACACCCGCATAAAATTGACAACATCTATCTTGATGAAGAGATATACTGGTCCGCACCCGCCGCTGCCGCCCGTGCCATGACCGCCATCAGCTTCGAGTTCTATCCGCCCAAGACCGACGAACAGCGCAGCCAGCTGGACCGCGCCGCCGCCAAGCTGAAGGACTACGGCCCCGAGTACGTGTCGTGCACCTTCGGTGCCGGTGGCTCGACCCTGAGCTATACCTCGGAGACCGTGCGCCACCTCAACCAGCACCATGGCTTCGATGCCGCACCACATCTGTCCTGCGTCGGCGGCACCCGTCAGGAAATCCGCGAGCTGCTCAAGCTGTACCGCGCGATCGGTTGCCGGCGTCTGGTCGCGCTGCGCGGCGACCTGCCCTCGGGCATGGGTTTCCCCGGCGACATGCGCTATGCCGCCGAACTGATCGACTTCATCCGTGCCGAGCACGGCGATGCGTTCCACATCGAAGTGGGCGCCTATCCGGAAACGCACCCGCAGGCTTCCGACGCACTGGCCGACCTGAAGCACTTCAAGGCCAAGATCGATGCCGGTGCCGATGCGGCGATCACCCAGTATTTCTTCAACCCGGATGCCTACTTCCACTTCGTCGATGAAGTGCGCCGGCTCGGTGTGCAGGTACCGATCACCCCCGGCATCATGCCGATCGCCAACTTCAGCCAGCTGCGCCGCTTCTCCGAGCAGTGTGGTGCGGAGATTCCGCGCTGGATCAGCCGCAAGATGCAGGCCTATGGCGATGACGCCGAATCGGTGCGTGCATTCGGCACCGAAGTGGTGGCCCGGCTGTGCCAACGGCTGATCGAAGGCGGCGCGCCCGGCCTGCACTTCTACACCCTGAATCTGGCCAAGCCGACCACCTCGGTGCTGAAGCTGCTGCAGGGCTGAAAGCACGCCACGTCGCCTTGAACGGCGCTACCCTGCGTCGATGAACCGGCTTTTCTTCCTGCTGCTGTTGCCACTGTGGTCAGCAACGAGCGCTGCCCATGCGCAGTCCACGCGCCTGAACCGCTGCACCGATGCGCAGGGCCAGAGTGTCTACACCGACCGGCCCTGCGACAGCCTGGGCGCGCGGTCGCGGTTGCCACCGCCTGCGCCCGCCGGCAACACGATGCCGCGCGATACCCTGGGCGCGCGCTGTCCGCGACGGTTGAGTGAGCTGGTGGAAGCGCTGCGCACCGGCATCGTCAGCAACGATGTGAACCGGCTGTCTTCGCTGTACCTGTGGAGCGCAGTCTCCGACGCAGGCGCACAACGTATCCTCGGCCAGTTGGAATCGTTGGCGCGGCGGCCGTTGGTGGACGTGGTGCCGGTGTATCCGTCACAGGCGCTGGCGTCCTCGCAGGAGGAGGGTCAGAGCCCTGCTGCGCAGGGATCCGACCCTGAGCCGCCTGCCGCGCGGCATCCGGTCGGACTGCGCCTGGAGCAGACGCTGCCCGGCAGCGCGTCGCGCGCTTCGACGGTGCTGGGATTGCGGCGACAGTACGGGTGTTTCTGGATCACGTTGTAATCGGGAGGGGTTCATCCACGCATGGCGTGGATCTACTGCATCCGGTGGGGGTCGGATCCCTTTCCAGCGGAAAGGGCTCTGACCCCGCGTGCACGGCGTTACGCTGGCCACAGCCCGCGAATCGCAGCGATGCCCTGCCCGCCATGGCGGCGCGCCTCGGCGATGTGGCCGCTGCCCATGCCACCCAGTGCATAGATCGGCAACGATACCTGCGCGCGCAATGCGGCGAAGGCATCCCAGCCCATTGGTGCGGCAGCGGGATGGCTGGCCGTGGCCTGCACCGGGCCCAGCACGGCGAAGTCACAGCCCAGCCGCTGCGCAGCCTGCAGCTGCCGCAGGTCATGGCAGGACGCGGCAACCAGCTGTCCCTCTGGCAGCGGTCGCTTCTCCAGTTCCAGCAGCTGTTCGCTGCCCAGGTGCACGCCCACGCCCAGTGCGCGCGCCAGTTCGATATCGCGGTTGAGCAGCCACTGCACGCCGCTGCGCCGATGCGTGCGCAGGGCCTGTTCCAGCATCGCCTGCCGCTGTGGATGCGTCGGAGGCAGGCGCAACTGGATGCGCTGCTGGCCCGCGCCTACCGCGCGCTGCAGCTGCTCATGCCAGTGCTGTATGCCACTGTCATCGTCGGCCGGCGCCGGGGTGATCAGGTAGCTGTCGGGCTGGCGCAGGGCGGCCACCACTGGCAGGTCGGCCGGCGGCATCGAGTAGCGGCCCAGCTTGTCCGGCGCCACCCAGGTGATCGCCTGGCCCTCGCGCCCGCGCGGGGTGCCCTTCCAGCTGCGTACATGGCGCACTTCCAGGGTCAGGTGCTTGTCCGGGTAGCGCTGTGGCACGTCCATCAGCCACTCGCCGACATCCGCCTCGATACCCAGTTCCTCACGCAGCTCGCGCACCAGCGCCTGTTCGGAGGTCTCGCCCGATTCGCGCTTGCCGCCGGGAAATTCCCACAGGCCGGCCATGTCGCGGTTCTCGGTACGGCGGTTGAGCAGCACGCGGCCACGGGCGTCGGTGATGACGGCGGCCACGACGTGGATCGATCGGGTGGGGGAAGGCATGGGGGAAGCATGCCCAGAACAGGGCGGGCCGCGCAATCTCGGATCCGGCCGGATCAGCCGCGCGAAACAGCCGCCATGAAAGAAAAGCCCCGCTTCCGCGGGGCTCTTAGGGGTCAGCTCAGCTGGCCGTGGCAGTGCTTGTACTTCTTGCCACTGCCGCACGGGCATGGATCGTTGCGGCCGATCTTCGGCTCGTCACGCTGCGCCTGTGCGATGCCCTGCTGGGCGGCCTGCACCTGCGCGGCTTCCTCGTCGGCACTGTAGCTGCCAACGTCCTGGTGCTGGAACTGCGACTGGCTCAGGCGGGCTTCGACCTGCTGGCGCTCGGCCGCTTCCAGTGCCTGTACTTCCTCGTCGCTGCGGATGCGCACGCGCGACAGCAGGGTCACCACTTCGCGCTTGACGTTCTCCAGCATGTCCGAGAACAGCTCGAAGGCTTCCTTCTTGTACTCTTGCTTCGGCTGCTTCTGCGCATAACCACGCAGGTAGATGCCCTGGCGCAGGTAATCCATGCGTGCCAGGTGCTCCTTCCAGCTCTGGTCCAGCACGGTCAGCATCACGTGCTTCTCCAGCGCGCGCATGGTCTCTTCGCCCACGCCGGCTTCCTTCTCGGCGAAGTGCTGGTTGACGCGCTCCTGCACCTTGGCGGCAATCGCCTCGGCGTCCAGTTCCTCGTGTTCCTTGACCAGGTCGGTCAGCGACATCTGCAGGCCAAAGTCCGACTCCAGGGTCGCTTCCAGGCCACGCAGGTCCCACTGCTCGTCGATCGAGTTCGGCGGCACGAAGCGGGCGACGATGTCGAAGATCACGTCGTCGCGGATGCCATCGACGTTGTCCTTCACCGACTCGGCGTCCAGCAGCTCGTCGCGCTGGGCGTAGATCACCTTGCGCTGGTCGTTGTTGACGTCGTCGAAGTCCAGCAGGTTCTTGCGGATGTCGAAGTTGTGGGCCTCGACCTTGCGCTGCGCCTTCTCGATCTGGCGGCTGACCAGGCGGTCCTCGATGACGTCGTCTTCCTTCATGCCCATCATGCGCATGGCCTTCTGCACCCAGTCGGAGGCGAAGATGCGCATCAGGTTGTCTTCCAGCGACAGGTAGAAGCGGGACGAACCCGGGTCACCCTGGCGGCCCGAACGGCCACGCAGCTGGTTGTCGATACGGCGCGATTCGTGGCGCTCGGTGCCGACGATGTGCAGGCCGCCGGCAGCCTTCACCGCTTCGTGGCGCTGCTGCCAATCGGCCTTGACCGCGGCCTTCTGCGCATCGGTGGCGTCCTCGCCCAGCTCATGGATCTCCGCTTCCAGGGAACCACCCAGCACGATGTCGGTACCACGGCCGGCCATGTTGGTGGCGATGGTGACCGCGGCCGGGCGGCCGGCATTGGCGACGATGGTCGCTTCGCGGTCATGCTGCTTGGCGTTGAGCACTTCGTGCTTCACGCCGGCCTTGCGCAGGTGCTCGGACAGCATTTCCGAGGTTTCGATCGAGGTGGTACCCACCAGCACCGGCTGGCCACGCTTGGCGCACTCTTCGATGTCGGCCAGCACCGCGTTGAACTTGCCCTTGCGGTTGAGGAACACCTGGTCCGGGCTGTCCTTGCGGATGGTCGGGCGGTTGGTCGGGATCACCACCACTTCCAGGCCGTAGATGCTCTGGAATTCGAAGGCTTCGGTATCGGCCGTACCGGTCATGCCGGACAGCTTCTTGTACATGCGGAACAGGTTCTGGAAGGTGATGCTGGCCAGCGTCTGGTTCTCGCGCTGGACCGGCACGCCTTCCTTCGCTTCCACCGCCTGGTGCAGGCCATCGGACCAGCGACGGCCGGACAGGGTGCGGCCGGTGAACTCATCGACGATGACCACTTCGCCATCGCGCACGATGTAGTCCACGTCACGCTGGTAGATCGCATGCGCGCGCAGCGCGGCGTTGAGGTGGTGGACCACCGTCAGGTTCTGCGGCGCGTACAGGCCTTCGGTCTCGGCATTGAGGATGCCGGCTTCGACCAGCAGCTGCTCGGCGTGCTCCATGCCCGCTTCGGACAGGTGCACCTGCTTGCCTTTTTCGTCGACCCAGAAGTCGCCTTCGCCGTCTTCCACTTCCTGCTTGACCAGGTTCGGCACGACGCGGTTGACGCGGATGTACAGCTCCGGGGAATCATCGGCCGGGCCGGAGATGATCAGCGGGGTACGCGCTTCGTCGATCAGGATGGAGTCGACTTCGTCGACGATGGCGTAGTGCAGGCCGCGCTGGTAGCGGTCGGCCTTGGACAGCGCCATGTTGTCGCGCAGGTAGTCGAAACCGAATTCGTTGTTGGTGCCGTAGGTGATGTCCGAGGCGTAGGCTTCGCGCTTGTCGCTGTGCGGCATGCCCGGGTATACCACGCCCACGCTCAGGCCCAGCCAGTTGTACAGCTTGCCCATCTGCGCGGCGTCGCGGCGGGCCAGGTAGTCGTTCACGGTGACCACGTGCACGCCCTTGCCTTCCAGCGCGTTGAGGTACACCGGCAGGGTTGCCACCAGGGTCTTGCCTTCACCGGTGCGCATTTCTGCGATCTTGCCCAGGTGAAGCACCATGCCGCCGATCAGCTGCACGTCGTAGTGGCGCATGCCCAGCACGCGGCGGCCGGCTTCACGGCAGACCGCGAACGCTTCCGGCAGCACCTTGTCCAGGGCTTCACCATCGGCGATGCGCTGCTTGAACTCCGGCGTCTTGGCCTGAAGCTGCTCGTCGGAAAGCTTCTCGATCTCCGGCTCCAGCGCATTGATCTTGGCGACGATGCGGTTGAGCTGGCGCAGCTGTCGTTCGTTACGACTGCCAAATACGCGGGTAAGCAGGCTGTTGATCATTGAAGGAACCGGGTTGGATGGACACGACGCCCGGCCTCCCCCTTGGGATCCGTCCGTCGCAAACGAAACAGGGCGCCTGGCGCCCTGTCGATGGCAACACCCATTGTAGCTTGGGACGGCCGGCTGAGGTTTCAACCCTTCGGCGATGGGGTCAGAGCCCTTCCGCGCTGCGGAAGGGATCCGACCCCGTGCGGGATCGGGGTCGGATCCCATTCGCCATGGCGAATGGGCTCTGACCCCAGACCAGGGTTCAGCCGCGGCTGATGCGGCCGACCGGCGTGTTGCCGCCGTCGCCGAGGAACTTGCGCGGGTTGACCACGTTGCCGTTTTCCCACACCTCGAAGTGCACGTGGGCACCGGTCGAACGGCCGGTGGAACCGGCCTTGGCCACTTCCTGGCCGGCACGGACCAGGTCGCCGACCTTCACCACCAGGCGCGAATTGTGCGCGTAGCGGGTGACATAGCCATTGCCGTGGTCGACGTCGACGACGTTGCCGTAGCCGCCCTTCACGCCGGAGAAGCTGACCACGCCTTCGGCCACGGCCATCACCGGGTCACCGACCCTGGCGTGGAAGTCCATGCCCTTGTGGGTGGCCGCACCGCGGCCGAACGGGTCGGCACGGGTGCCGAAGCCGGAGGTCACGTAGCTGTTGCGGATCGGCATGCGCGACGGCACGGCGTTCTGCTGCAGCTGGTGGTCGAACATCAGCGATTCCATCACCGACAGCTGGCGGCCTGAAGCAGCGAAGCGCTGCTCCAGCACCTGTAAGTCGGCGTTGACGTCCTTGACCGGGATGTCGGTGGTCGGGCCACCAGCATCGCCGTCACCGAGGCCGGGGGTCTCGTTGAAGTCGAACTCGCCGTCTTCCAGCTTGCCCATCTGGGTCAGGCGTTCGCCGAGGGCGTTGAGGCGGGTGGCCTGGGCCTGCAGCTCGCCAAGGCGGGCTGCCAGCGCGTTGACCTGGGTCTGCGCGTCGCGCCGGACCTTGGCCAGCTCCGCGTCCTGGCGCTCGACCTTGGCCTGCAGCCGGGAATCATTCAGCGCACTGGCGCCAATGCCGCCAGCAAGGCCGATAATGCAGCCTACCCCGAGCACGCTGCCCAGCAGGGCACGGGGGCGGTCCTCGAAATAGAACCGCAAACGCGCGATGGGCGACGATTTGGCCTGTCCTTCACGCGTTTTGATTACGATCTTTTTGAATGCCATCAGTGAGTTTTCATGTCTGAGCCGAAATCCAGCGTTCGCCCCGCCTCCAAGCCCAAACCGGCGCTGGATGCGGTGATGGCTGACAAAAGCGGGAACCCGCTGCGGCGTGCCTTGTGGCTCGACGCGCTGGACCGTCAGTTGCGCCCCCAGTTGCCGCCACCTCTGCGCAGCCGTTGCCGGCTGGCCAATGTGGACGGGGAACACCTCGTTTTTCTCGTCGAATCCCCGGTCTGGCATGCCAAGTTGCGGCTTGCCGAAGCCCAGTTGCTCGACGCGGCCCGTTCCATCGGGCTGAAGGCCACCAAGGTGACCATCAAGACTGCGTCCTCCACTCCCACGCGCTCCCCAGCGCTCGACAACCGGAATGGACCCCACGCAGTTTCAGCCGCCACGCACAAAGGGCTACGCGACGCCTTGGCTTGCCTGCAGGACGTTCCTTCAAAGCCGAAGAAACGGTCCTGATGACAACGGAGCATCCGGCTCCGCTCCCCGTCGCGCGTGTCACCACGGCGTGAAACATTTCGGGGGCCGGGTCGCATCCTAGCTGCCATCCGGGGCCCTGTCGTTAGATTGTTGTTAAAACTACGTTAAATTCAGGCTTCCGATCCAACAGGTTCACAAAACCGTGACCTCGAACCAGCCTTGACGCCCCTCAAGCGCGCTGAATGCGCGGCGGGCGCCTGAAACGACAACGCCGCCCTTGAAGGCGGCGTTTTTGTCTTTGAATTCAACAACCTATGCGGATCAGGCGTAAGCCGGCGTCGCATACTCGACCGGGTCCGGGGTGGCCGGCGAGTCGAAGCTGACCCATTCCCAGGCGGTGGCGTCGGCCATCAGCGCCCGCACCAGCTTGTTGTTGAGCGCGTGGCCGGACTTGAAGCCCTCGTAGGCGCCCAGCACCTGGCCACCGGCCAGATAGAGGTCGCCGATCGCGTCGAGGATCTTGTGGCGCACGAATTCGTCGGCGTAGCGCAGGCCGTCTTCGTTGAGCACGCGGAACTCGTCCAGCACGATGGCGTTGTCCATCGAACCGCCCAGGCCCAGGTTGCGTTCGCGCATGTACTCCAGGTCGCGCATGAAGCCGAAGGTGCGCGCGCGGGAGATTTCCTTGGTGTAGGCCAGCGTCGAGAACTCGATTTCCTGGCGCGACTGCTTGGCCGGGATCATCGGGTGGTCGAACTGGATGGTGAAGCCCAGCTTGTAGCCCTCGTACGGGGTGAAGCGGGCCACCTTGTCGCCTTCGGTCACTTCCACCGTCTTCAGCACGCGGATGAAGCGCTTGGGCGCACCCTGTTCCACGATGCCTGCCGACTGCAACAGGAACACGAAGGGACCGGCCGAACCGTCCATGATCGGCAGCTCGGCCGAGGACAGTTCGACGATGATGTTGTCCACACCCAGGCCGGCCAGCGCCGACATCAGGTGTTCGACGGTCTGGATCTTGGCGTCGTTGCAGGTCAGGCCGGTGCACAGGGTCACTTCGGTGACCAGTTCGGCCTTGGCCGGCACTTCCACGACCGGGTCCAGGTCCACACGGCGGAACACGATTCCATGGTTGACCGGTGCCGGGCGCAGGGTCATGTAGACCTTGTCACCGCTGTGCAGGCCAACGCCGGTGGCGCGGATCGTGTTCTTGAGGGTGCGTTGCTGGATCATGGGGGTGGACCGGAAGTGACACATTAGATTAACACGCAGGGTCCCCTACCCCGACTGAAACGCCGGCAGGACACACCGGCGCGCCGGTAGGACGCGCGTGAAGCAGGGCGGCCGGGCCCATCCTGGCCCGGCGCCCGCGTTTTCAGGACATGGTGGCGCAACCCGGGGAGGACAAGCCCCGGGCCGGGCCGCTTAGTCCGCCTGGCGGCGCAGGAAGGCCGGGATGTCCAGGTAATCGTTCGGCAGTTCCGCCGCCGCCGGGGCCGAAGCGGCCGGGGCCGACGGAGCGGAGGCTGCCGCGGTATCGCTGCTGGCACGACGCAGGCCCAGGCCCATGCCACCCACCGCCTTCGACACGGCGTCGCCGCCATTGTCGAACTCGCCGAACTCCGGCTGGCCGGTGGTGGCGTTGCGGACCAGCTTGATCGGCGCACGCTCGCCCGGACGCTGGGACTTGCTGGCCGAGACGCGGTTCAGGCCGGTGGCGACCACGGTCACGCGCACTTCGTCCTGCATGTCCGGGTCGAGCACGGTACCCACCACCACGGTTGCATCTTCCGAAGCGAAGCCGTCGATGGTTCGGCCGATCTCGTCGAACTCGGCCATGGTGAAGTCGGCGCCAGCGGTGATGTTGACCAGGATGCCGTTAGCACCGGCCAGGTTCACGTCGTCCAGCAGCGGGTTCTGGATCGCCGATTCGGCAGCGGCCTGCGCGCGGTCATCACCGCGGGCGGTGCCGGTACCCATCATTGCCAGGCCCATTTCGGACATGACGGTGCGCACGTCGGCGAAGTCGACGTTGATCAGGCCCGGACGCACGATCAGGTCGGCGATGCCCTGCACGGCGCCCTGCAGCACGTCGTTGGCGGCACGGAAGGCCTGGATCATGGTCGCGTTGCGACCCAGCACGGTGATCAGCTTCTCGTTCGGGATGGTGATCAGCGAGTCGCAGTGCTGGCTCAGTTCTTCGATGCCCTTCAGCGCGACCTGCATGCGGCGACGCCCTTCGAACGGGAACGGCTTGGTGACCACGGCCACGGTCAGGATGCCCATTTCCTTGGCCAGCTGTGCCACCACCGGCGCAGCGCCGGTGCCGGTGCCGCCGCCCATGCCGGCGGTGATGAACACCATGTCCGCGCCCTGCAGCGCGTCCATGATGCGCTCACGATCTTCCAGAGCAGCCTGGCGGCCGACTTCCGGGTTCGCGCCTGCGCCCAGGCCCTTGGTCACGTTGGTACCCAGCTGCAGCTGCAGCTTGGCACCACAATTCTTGATGGCCTGCGAGTCGGTGTTGGCGGTGATGAACTCCACGCCATCCACCGCCGAGTTGACCATGTGCGCCACGGCATTGCCGCCGCCGCCGCCCACGCCAACCACCTTGATCACCGCATTGGGTGCCATCTTTTCGATCAGTTCAAAATGCGCCATGTCCGTGTCCTCGTTGTATCCGCTTCGGCTGGCATGGGCATTCGGGCGTCCTGCCTTCCTGCTGCATGCCGGCGTTGCGGCTGTGTGGGTTGTGTGTTGCCGGTGCTGCGTTGTGTTGCGGGTACTGCGGGTGTTGCGCCCGGGCGATGCCGGGGTTTACCGGTTCCGCGTCAGAACTCGCCGCGGAACCACGTCTTGAGTTTCTTGAACATGCTTCCCGCGCGCCCGGTCGGCAGCGACGGCCGGCGCGGGTGCTCGATCTGGCTGCCCATCAGCAGCAGGCCCACGCCGGTGGCGTGTACCGGGTTGCCGACCACTTCACCCAGGCCGGTGACGTGCTGCGGGATGCCCACGCGCACCGGCATCTGCAGCATTTCCTCGGCCAGCTCCACCACGCCCTCCATCTTCGAAGCACCACCGGTCAGCACCATGCCCGCGCGCACCAGTTCCTCGAAGCCGGAGCGGCGCAGTTCGGCCTGAACCATCTCGAAGATTTCCTCGTAGCGGCCCTGCACCGCCTGCGCCAGCGAGTGGCGCGGCATGCGACGCGGCGGACGATCGCCCACCGACGGTACCTGGATGCTCTCCTCGGCAGTCGCCAGCTGGGCCAGGGCGCAGGCGTAGCGCACCTTGATCTGCTCGGCTTCCGGGGTCGGCGTGCGCAGCATGTGCGCGATGTCGTTGGTGACGTGGTCGCCGGCGATCGGCAGCGAGGCGGTGTGGCAGATCGCACCCTGCACGAACACCGCGATGTCGGTGGTGCCGGCGCCCATGTCGACCAGCACCACGCCCAGCTCGCGCTCGTCGGCGGTCAGCACCGCCACGCTGGAGGCCAGCGAGGACAGCACCAGGTCGTCCACCTGCAGGCCGCAGCGCTGCACGCACTTGCTGATGTTGGCCGCGGCCGACTGCGCGCACACCACCAGGTGTGCATGCACTTCCAGGCGCACACCGGTCATGCCGACCGGGTTGCGGATGCCTTCCTGCGAATCGTCCAGCACGTACTCGCGCGGAATCGCGTGCAGGATCTTCTGGTCGGCCGGGATCGCCACCGCCTTGGCCGCATCGAGCACGCGATCCAGGTCGCCCCAGGTCACTTCGCCGTCGCGGATCGGCACGATGCCGGGCGAGTTCTTGCACTGCACGTGGTTGCCGGAGATCGAGGCATACACCGAGCGGATCTCGCAGCCGGCCATCAGCTCGGCTTCTTCCACCGCGCGCTGGATCGACTGCACGGTCGATTCGATGTCCACCACCACGCCGCGCTTGAGCCCACGCGATTCATGCGAGCCGATGCCGATCACTTCGATCGGATTGCCCGGCGAGTACTCGCCCACCAGCGCCACCACCTTGGAGGTGCCGATGTCCAGGCCAACGATCAGCGATTTGTCACCCTTGCGATTCATGTTCTTTCCTGCGTGCTTCTGGCCGGGGTCGCCGGCGTTTTCGCCGACGTGGCCGGGGTACCCCAGCTCAGCGTGAAACCATTGGTGTAACGGAGGTCGGCGCGCTCGATCGGCGCGTCCTGACGGTTGAGCTGCGGCAGCACCTTGACGAAGCGCTGCATGCGCGAGCGCGCGTCATCGCGGCCGACCACCACTTCGGTGCCATTGCTGAGCACCAGCGACCAGCTGCCGCGCGCATCCATCGTCACCCGGCGCACGTCCACGCCGGCCGGTGCGAACAATGCACGCGAGTCGCTGTACAGCTTCATCACTTCTTCGGTCTGGCTGTCCGGGCCGTCCAGTTCGGGCAGCGCCAGGTCGGCCAGCTTCTTCGGCGTCGGGAACAGCTTGCCCTGCTCGGAAACCAGGCGGTCGTTGCCCCAGCGCGCGAACGGCTTGTGCTCGACCAGGGTCACTTCCAGCACGTCCGGCCACTGCTTGCGCACCCGCGCGCTCTCCACCCACGGCAGCTTTTCCAGCGCGTCCTGCGCGTCCTGCAGCTTGACTGCGAAGAAACCGGAGCGCGCATACGGCATCAGCACCTGCTGCAACTGCTCGGCCGGCACCCGCTTGAACTCACCGTGCACGCGCAGCTTCGCCAGCGGCCAGCGCTCGGCGCCGACCCAGCCATTGACCACGGCCACCACCGGCAGTGCAACCACCGACAGGGCCAACAGCCAGACGAAGATGCGCAGCAGCGCGTTCATGCGTGCGATGCCTCCAGAGTCTGTTCCAGCACGCGCCACACCAGTTCCTCGAAACCGATGCCGGCCTGGCGTGCGGCCTTGGGCACCAGCGAATGGCTGGTCATGCCCGGCGCGGTGTTCACTTCCAGCAGGAAGAAGCGGCCGCTGTCGCGGTCGCGCATCACGTCCACGCGGCCCCAGCCACGGCAGCCGGCAGCACGGAATGCAGCCAGCGCAATGCGGCGGATTTCATCTTCGGCATCACCGTCCAGGCCCGGGCACAGGTACTGGGTGTCTTCGGCGATGTACTTGGCGTTGTAGTCGTACCACTGGCCCTTGGGCACGATGCGGATCGACGGCAGCGCGACATCGCCGAGGATGGCCACGGTCAGTTCGTCGCCCACCACCATCTGTTCCATCAGCAGCTGGCCGTCGTAGCGCGCGGCCAGGGCCACCGCTTCGTCCAGGCCGGCGTCATCGGTGACCCGGCTGATGCCCACGCTGGAGCCTTCGTTGGCCGGCTTGACCACCACCGGCAGGCCCAGTTCGGCGGCCAGTGCATGCACCGTGGTCGCGTCGACCTTCCGGTACTGCGGGGTCGGCAGGCCCAGCGACAGCCACACCTGCTTGGTGCGGATCTTGTCCATGCTCAGCGCCGAGCCCAGCACGTTCGAGCCGGTATACGGCACGCCGAAGGCGTCCATCAGGCCCTGCACGATGCCGTCCTCACCGCCACCGTTGTGGCCGTGCAGGATGTTGAACACGCGATCGATGCCACCGGCGGCGAGCGCCTTGGCCAGCGCCGGAATGCCATCCACCGCGAACGCATCGACGCCACGCGACTGCAGGGCTTCAAGCACGTTGCGGCCGGAGTCCAGCGACACCTCGCGTTCGCTGGAGCTGCCGCCGAGCAGCACGGCGACGCGGCCGAACACGGCCGGGTCGGTCACTCGCAGCGGCGGGAAGGTCAGCGCGCTCACGCCTCGCCCTCCCCCTTGAAGCCTTCCACCGCGATGTGGGTGGCCACGGCACCGATGTCGCCGGCGCCCATCATCAGCAGCAGATCACCGTCCTGCAGCACATCGGGCAGCACGCTGGCCAGCTCGACGGCCTTGCCCACCACCACCGGCTCGCTGCGGCCACGCGCACGGATGGCGCGGGCCAGCGCATGCGAATCGGCACCGGCAATGGGTTCCTCGCCGGCCGGGTAGACCTCGCTCAGCACCAGTGCATCGACGCTGGACAGCACCGCGGCGAACTTGTCGAACTGGTCGCGGGTACGGCTGTAGCGGTGCGGCTGGAAGGCCACCACCAGGCGCTTGTCAGCCCAGCCACCACGGGCGGCGGCGAACACCGCCTCCAGCTCGCTCGGGTGATGACCGTAGTCGTCGATGATGCGGACCTTGGCGCCGCTGGCGGTGGTCACTTCGCCCAGATCGTTGAAGCGACGGCCAACACCGGCGAAACCTTCCAGCGCACGCGCGATCGCGTCCGGCGCAACGCCCAGCTGCCAGCCCACCGCAGCGGCGGCCAGCGCGTTGAGTACGTTGTGCTTGCCGGGCAGCGCCAGCACCACTTCCTGGCTGGTGCCCTGCGGCAGGCGCAGGGTGAAGCGCATGCGCGAGCCTTCCTGCACCACGTTCTCGGCACGTACGTCGGCCTGCGGGCTCATGCCGTAGCTCATCACGTGGCGCGGGGTCTTGGCGGCCAGCGCAGCCACTTCGGGATCATCGATGCACAGCACCGCCAGGCCGTAGAACGGCAGGCGCTGCAGGAACTCGGCGAACGCCGCCTGCACCCGCGCGAAGTCGTTGCCGTAGTTCTCCAGGTGGTCGGCATCAATGTTGGTGATGATCGACATCAGCGGATTCAGGCGCAGGAAGCTGCCATCGCTTTCGTCGGCCTCGGCCACCAGCCACTGTCCACCGCCCAGCTTGGCGTTGGCACCGGCAGCCAGCAGCTGGCCACCGATCACGAACGTCGGGTCCAGGCCACCTTCGCTCAGCACCGCAGCGGTGAGGCTGGTGGTGGTGGTCTTGCCGTGGGTACCGGCCACCGCGATGCCGCGGCGGAAGCGCATCAGCTCGGCCAGCATCGCCGCACGCGGCATGATCGGAATACGCTGGCTGCGCGCTTCCATCAGTTCCGGATTGTCTTCGCGGATGGCACTGGAGACCACCACGCAGTCGGTGCCCAGCACGTTGGCTGCGGAGTGGCCGCGCATGATGCGCGCACCCAGGCTGGCCAGGCGACGGGTCGCCACGTTGTCGGCGTTGTCCGAACCGGACACCTCATAGCCCAGCGTCAGCATCACTTCGGCGATACCGCTCATGCCGGTGCCGCCGATGCCGACGAAATGCACGCGCGGGAACGCGCGCACCAGGTCGTTGGTGTCGTGCAGGCGACGGATCATGCGCGGCCTCGCGCAGGGCAGGCGCGGTGGCATGCCTTCTTCATACAGCTTCCTCAAGAATGATATCGGCGATGCGCTCGGCGGCATCGACCTTTGCCAGGGCACGCGCGGCTTGCGCCATCTGCATGCGGCGGGCGGGATTTTCGGACAGATCACGCAGCAGTGCGGCAATGCCGTCAGCCAGCGTTCCGTCCTGCTTCAGCAAAACCGCCGCGCCGCGCTCGACCAGGTACTCCGCATTGCGGGTCTGGTGATCGTCGACGGCAGCGGGGAATGGCACCAGCACGCTGCCGACACCCACGGCGCACAGCTCGGCCAGCGTCGAAGCGCCCGCGCGGCACACCACCAGGTCGGCCCAGGCAAAGGCCTCGGCCATGTCGGCAATGAACGGGGTGATGTCAGCCTGCACGCCGGCCTTGGCATACGCCTCGACCGCTTCGGCATGCATCTTCTCGCCACTCTGGTGGCGCACCTGCAGCGGCACCCCGGCGCCCAGCGCGGCGATCGCCTGCGGCACGCCGTTGTTGAGTGCCCGCGCGCCCTGGCTGCCACCGACCACCAGCACGCGCAGCGGGCCATGACGGTCGGCGAAGCGCTGTTCCGGCGGTGCGATGGCGGCGATTTCGGCACGCACCGGGTTGCCGACGAACTCCTCGCGCTTGGCGAAGGTGCCCGGGAAACCGGTCAGCAGGCGGCGCGCATAACGCGACAGGATGCGGTTGGTCAGGCCCGGCGCACGGTTCTGCTCATGCACGATCAACGGCAGCCCATGCAGGCGCGTGGCCATGCCGCCCGGCCCGGAGGCAAAGCCACCGAAGGCGACCACCGCGCGAGGCTGGCGCTTGCGGATGATCATGCCGGCGGCGCGCAGCGCGCGCATCAACCGCCACGGTGCACCAAGCAGGGCCAGTTTGCCCTTGCCGCGCAGGCCGGTGATGGCCAGGGTGTCGATCGGAATGTCGTGCTGCGGCACCAGACGGGTTTCCATCGCACCATCGGCGCCCATCCAGGTGACGGGCACGCCACGCTCGCGCAGCACGCGGGCCACGGCAAGGCCGGGGAAGATGTGACCGCCGGTGCCACCGGCCAGGATCATCACCGGCCGTGCAGTGTTGGTGGCTGCGCTCATGACAGCCTCCCGAAGGTCGGTTCGATGCGCGACTGCAGGCGGCTGGTGCCACGTGCGGCGGCCGGCCCGGCAGCGGCGGCCACCGGTTCGGCGCTCATCGGCACGCTGGCCGCAGCCGGTGCGGCCGGCGCGTCCACGGGTGCATCGGCCACGGCCTCGTCGCCACCGCCGATACGCACGGCCTGGCGACGCTCGGCACGCTTGAGTTCATAGGACACGCGCAGCAGCAGGCCCATCGCCACGCAGGTCATCAGCACCGATGAACCACCGGAGGAGATCAGCGGCAGGGTCAGGCCCTTGGTCGGCAGGATGCCCAGGTTCACGCCGATCGAGACGAAGGTCTGCATGCTGATCCACAGGCCGATGCCGAAGGCGATGTAGCCGGAGAAGTGGCGCTTCATTTCCACGCAGCGCATGCCCAGCCAGAAGGTGCGGCCGACCAGCAGCGCGTACAGCGCCACGATCACGCAGGTGCCGAGGAAGCCGAACTCCTCAGCGGTGACCGAGAAGATGAAGTCGGTATGTGCTTCCGGCAGGTAGTACAGCTTCTGCACCGAGTTGCCCAGGCCAACGCCGGTCCACTCGCCGCGGCCCACCGCCATCAGCGCGTTGGACAGCTGGTAGCCGTCGCCCTGCTGGTCGGCCCACGGGTCCAGGAAGGAGGTGATGCGGCGCATGCGGTAAGGCTCGATGATCGCCAGCGCGCTCATGCCGACCAGGCCGATGATCACCGGCATCGACATGCGCGGCATGTTCACCCCGCCCAGCACCAGCATGCCGGCGGTGATCGCCAGCAGCAGGGTGGACGAACCGAAGTCCGGCTGCAGCAGCAGCAACAGCACCAGCGCACCGGCCACGCCCAGCGGCTTGAGCATCGCCGGCCAGGTCGCGTTGACCTCGTCGCGGAAGCGCACCAGGTAGCTGGACAGCCAGACGATGTAGAGCACCTTCACCGCTTCCACCGTCTGGAACTTGGAGATGCCCAGGTTGATCCAGCGGCGCGCACCGTTGACGGTGCTGCCCAGGCCCGGCGCGAACACCGCCAGCAGCAGCACGAAGCAGCCCAGCAGCAGCATCTGGTTGTACTGCTCGATGGACTTCAGCTCGGTGCGGGCGGCAACGACCGCCAGCACGATGCCCACCGCCAGGAAGATCAGGTGGCGGTTGAGGTAGTAGAACGGGCTGCTCATCAAAGCGATCGAGCTGGACGCCACCATCACCACGCCGATGCCCGTGAGCGCGATGATCGCGCCCAGCAGCCACTTGTCGTAGCTGCCTTCGATGGCTTCAAGGCGTGTTGCCTGGCGGGACAGGTCGTTCATCTCAGCGCACCTTCAACGTGGCCAGGCCAATCAGCACGAGCACGACGGAGATGATCCAGAAGCGCACGATCACGCGCGGCTCGGGCCAGCCCTTCAGTTCGAAGTGGTGATGGATCGGCGCCATGCGGAACACGCGCTTGCCGGTCAGCTTGAACGAGGCGACCTGGATCATCACCGACAGCGTTTCGATGACGAACACGCCGCCCATGATCACCAGCACCAGCTCCTGGCGGGTGATCACCGCGATCGTGCCCAGCACGGCGCCCAGCGCCAGCGCGCCGATGTCGCCCATGAAGACCATGGCCGGGTAGGTGTTGAACCAGAGGAAGCCCAGGCCTGCGCCGGCGATGGCCGCACAGATGATGACCAGCTCGCCGGCGCCCGGGATCTGCGGGATCTGCAGGTAGTTGGCGAACACCACGTTGCCCGAGGCATAGGCGAACACGCCCAGCGCGCAGGCCACCAGCACCGTCGGCATGATCGCCAGGCCGTCCAGGCCGTCGGTCAGGTTCACCGCATTGGAGAAGCCGACGATCCAGAAGTAGGCGATGGTCACGAAGCCGATGCCGGCCAGCGGCAGCGCCACCGACTTGAACATCGGGATGTAGAAGGTCAGTGCGGCCGGCACATCGGCCGTATAGAACAGGAACAGGCCCGCAGCCAGGCCGAAGATCGACTGCAGCAGGTACTTCCAGCGCGACTTCAGGCCGTTCGGATCGCGGCGGACGATCTTGATCCAGTCGTCGTACCAGCCGATGGCGCCGAAGCAGAGCATGACCGCCAACACCAGCCACACGTAACGGTTGCGCAGGTCGGCCCACATCAGCACCGACAGGGTGATGGTGAGCAGGATCAGCGAGCCTCCCATGGTCGGCGTACCGGCCTTGGAGAAATGGGTCTGCGGACCGTCCTTGCGGATCGGCTGGCCGCCCTTGAACTGGGCAAGCTTGCGGATCATCGCCGGGCCGAGCCACAGCGACAGGAACAGGGCCGTCAACGCGGCAAGGATGGCGCGGAACGTCTGGTAGTTGAACAGCCCGAACAGGCTCTCCAACTGCTGCAACCATCGAGCCAGTTCATACAACATGCGGGGATTCCTCTCCTTGCGCCAGCAGCGCTTTGACAATCGTGTCCATGGCGCTGCCACGGGAACCCTTGACCAGGCAGCGCACGCCAGCGTGCAGCTCGTCCTTCAGCGCCTGCGAAAGCGCGTCATGGGTGGCGAAATGACGGCCGCCTTCGCCGAAGGCGGTGGCGGCGGCGGCGCTGAGCGGACCCAGCGCATACAGGCGCTTCAGGCCAGCCGCGCGGGCGCGCAGGCCGGCCTGCGCATGCAGCGCTTCGGCATCCGGGCCCAGCTCGCGCATGTCGCCAAGCACCAGCCAGCCTTCTTCCGGAGCAGCAGCCAGGGCATCGATGGCCGCAGCCAGCGAACCCGGGTTGGCGTTGTAGCTGTCGTCCACCAGCACCGCACCGTTGCGCAGCTGATGGGCAATCTGGCGGCCCGGCACCGGCTGCGCATCGGCCAGGCCAGCTGCAACCAGCGCAAGCTCGATACCGGCGGCCAGTGCCAGGCTGGCCGCGGCCAGCGCGTTGCTGACGTTGTGGCGGCCCGGCAGACCCAGCACCACGCGGGCTTCGCCCATCGGCGACACCAGGGTGAACTGGCTGCCCTGCGCACCGGCGCGGATATCACGCGCAGTGACATCGGCGGTATGTTCCAGCCCATAGCGCAGCACACTGCAGCGCGCCGGGGTACCGACGAAGTGCTGTTCGAACCAGCGACCGTAGGCATCGTCGACGTTGATCACGGCCACGCCGTCAGCCGGCAGCGCGGCGTAGATCGCGCCCTTGGTGACGGCGACGCCGAGCAGGCTGCCCATCCGCTCCAGGTGCGCCGGGGCGATGTTGTTGACCAGCGCATAGCGCGGACGGGCGATGTCGGTCAGGTAGGCGATGTCACCCGGCTTGCCGGCACCCATCTCGTAGACCGCGTAGTCAGCATCTTCCGGTGCATCAATCACTGCCAGCGGCAGGCCGATTTCGTTGTTGCGGTTGCCCGGATTGGCGTAGACCACCTTGTGCGCGTGGCGGGCCACCTGCTGCAGGATTGCCAGCAGCAGGCTCTTCACGCTGGTCTTGCCGTTGCTGCCGGTGATCGCGAACACCTCGGTATCACGGTCACGCTGCATGCCGGTGGCGATCTTCGCCAGCGCCAGCTCGCTGTCGGCCACCAGCACCTGCGGCAGTTCGATCGGCAGCAGGCGCTCGACCAGCAGCGCGCTGGCACCGCGTGCCAGTGCGTCGGCGGCGAAGTCATGGCCGTCGAAACGCTCGCCACGCAGCGCCACGTACAGGCTGCCCGGGCCGAGGCTGCGGGTGTCGTTGCTGATCGCGTCGATGGCCACGTCGTCGCCGTGGATCTCGCCGCCGGCCCAGTGTGCGATCAGCGAAAGCAGGGTGCGCTTCATGCGATGCCCTCCCCGGCCTGCGATCTCAGCACGCCGACCTTGGCGGCCAACGCAGCGGCAGCCACTTCGGTGTCATCGAAGTCATGGCGCACGCCATTCACTTCCTGGTACGGCTCGTGGCCCTTGCCGGCGATCAGGATGATGTCGCCTGCATTGGCGCGCTTCACCGCCAGGCCGATCGCGCGCGCGCGGCTGCGCTGCACGGTCACGGCGGAGGCATCGGTGAAGCCGGCCAGGATGTCGGCCACGATCACGTCGCCATCTTCGCCACGCGGGTTGTCGTCGGTGACGATGACCTGGTTGGCCAAGCGCTCGGCAATCGCGGCCATCTGCGGACGCTTGCCGGTATCGCGCTCGCCACCGCAGCCGAACACGCAGAACAGCGTGCCCTGCAGGTGGCCGTGCAGGCTGTCCAGCGCCTGTTCCAGTGCATCCGGGGTGTGCGCGTAATCCACAACCACGGTCGGCAGGCCCTCTTCGCCACCGAGACGGTTCATGCGGCCGCGGATCGGCTGCAGCGCCGACAGCACCTCGGCAATGCGCGCAAGCGGCTGGCCCTGCGCATGCAGGGTGCCGGCCACGGCCAGCAGGTTGTCCACGTTGAAGCGGCCCAGCAGCGGCGACTGCACCGCCGCGCGCTGGCCGTCGATGACCAGTTCGAAGGCGATGCCACGGCCGTCCAGCTGCAGCGCTTCGGCGCGCACGCTGGCGTCGGTGGCACCGCGCGAGCTCAGGCCGATCGGCTGCACGCCCGCCGGCAGGCCGGCGAACAGCTGGCGACCGAACGCATCGTCCAGGTTGATCACCGCGGCCTTCAGGCCCGGACGATGGAACAGGCGCGCCTTGGCCGCACCGTAGCTGGCCATGTCGCCGTGGTAGTCCAGGTGATCGCGGGTGAGGTTGGTGAACACCGCCACGTCGTAGTGCACCGCATCCACGCGGCCCTGGTCCAGCGCGTGCGAGCTGACTTCCATCGCCACCGCGCGCGCGCCGGCGTCGCGCAGCTGCGCCAGCAGCGCATGCATCTGCAGCACCAGCGGCGTGGTGAAACCGGTCGGTTCAACCGCACCATAAAGTCCGGCGCCCAACGTGCCGATACTGCCACTGGGCGTTCCGAGCAGGTGCCAGGCCTGAGCCAGCAGCTGCACGGTGGAGGTCTTGCCGTTGGTGCCGGTCACGCCCACCATCGCCATCGCCCGCGACGGTGCGCCATGGAACTGGTCGGCCATCGCGCCCATGCGCGCGCGCAGGCCAGGCACCGCGATCGCATCGGCCGGTGCGGGCAGCTCGGCAGGTGCCGGCGGCTCGAACAGGATGGCGCCGGCGCCGGCCGCACGGGCCTGCTCGACAAACCCCAGGCCATGCGCGCCGAAACCGGCGATGGCGACGAAGGCATTGCCGGGCCGCACGGCGCGGCTGTCCAGCACCAGGCCGGTCAGAACGGGGTCGTGCCCTGCAAGAGCAACGTCCGGAAGCAACTGCGAAAGCAACATCGAAGGACTCATTGCGTGCCTCCCGTAGCGGGCGGCGTCTGGGCATGCGCGCTGGGCAGCGCAGCATCGAATTCAGCGGCGGCATCGACCGGCAACGCGGCCTCGGCCGGTGGCGCCGGCAGGATCGAGGCCGAATGGCCGACCTTGCCGGACTGCTGTGCGGCCAGCCACGACTGCAGGTCGTCCAGCGGCACGTCCATCAGGCGCAGGGTGCCTTCCATCACGTTGTGGTAGACCGGCGCCGATACCAGGCCACCGTAGAACTTGCCGGCCTGCGGGTCGTTGATGACGATGACGGTGGCAAAACGCGGATTGGTGGCCGGCACCACGCCGGCGAACAGCGCGTTGTAGTGGCCGCGCTCGTAACCGCCGGGGCCGGCCTTGCGCGCGGTACCGGTCTTGCCGGCCACGCGGTAGCCCAGCACCGCCGCCTGCTTGGCGCCGCCCTGGGTGACCACGGTTTCCATCATCGCCACCACCTGCTTGGCGACGTTCTCGTCGATGATCTGCTGGCCTTCGTTGCGCTGGCCCTTGACGAAGGTCGGCGCGATCAACTTGCCGCCGTTGGCCAGCGCAGAGTAGGCAGTGGCGATCTGCAGCGGCGTCACGTTCAGGCCATAGCCGTAGGACATGGTGGTTTTGGTGGTGCCCGACCAGCGCGCCGGGCGCAGCACCACGCCGCCGGACTCACCCGGGAAGCCGCTGTGCGGCACCGAGCCGTAGCCGAAACGGCGCACGCCGTCGTAGAACACCTGGTCCGGCATCTTCGCCGCCACCTTGGCCGCGCCCACGTTCGAACTGCGGGTGATCACGCCGGTCACGTTCAGCACGCCGTTGTTGCGCGGCACGTCGCGGATGGTGAAGCGACCCAGAGTCATGTAGCCCGGGTTGGTGTCGATGATGGTGTCCTTGGTCACCGCGCCGGACTGCAGCGCGGTGGCGATGGTCAGCGGCTTCATCGTCGAACCCGGCTCGACCAGGTCGGTCACCGCGCGGTTGCGGCGGGTATCCGGGGCCGCGCCGCCCACCGAATTCGGGTTGTAGGTCGGCAGGTTGACCATCGCCAGGATCTCGCCGGTGGTCACGTCCATGATCACCATAGAACCGCCGGCCGCCTTGTTGGCCACCAGTGCGTTGCGCAGTTCCTTGAACGCCAGGTACTGGATGCGGCGGTCGATGCTGAGGGTCAGGTCCTTGCCCGGTTCGGCGGCGCGCAGCAGATCGCTTTCGACGGTCTCGCCCTTGCGGTTGCGGATCACCCGCTTGGCGCCGGCCTTTCCACGCAGCCATTCGTCGAACGCAAGTTCCAGGCCTTCCTGGCCGCGGTCGTCGATGTTGGTGAAGCCCAGCACGTGTGCCATCGCCTCACCCTGCGGGTAGAAGCGACGGAACTCGCGCTGCGCGGCCACGCCCGGAATCTTCAGCGCGACCACCTTCTCTGCCTCGTCCGGATTGATCCGGCGACGCAGGTACATGAATTCCTTGTCCGACTTCTGAGACAGGCGACTGCTCAGCTCATCCACCGACATGCCGACTGCCTGCGCCAGCTCGGGAATGCGCTCGGGCGAACGCAGCAGGTCCTGCGGATTGACCCAGATCGAGGCGACCGGGGTCGACACCGCCAACGGCTCGCCGTTGCGGTCGGTGATCATGCCGCGCGAGGTCTTGATCGGCAGCTCGCGCAGGTAGCGGGCCTCGCCCTGGCGCTGGTAGAAATCGCTGTTGATGATCTGCACGTAGGCCGCACGGCCCACCAGCGACACCGAGCACAGGCCAAGCGCCAGGGCAACCCAGCGCAGGCGCTGGCGCAGGTTGAAGGCGTTGCGCGGGCGGTTGCGACCGGTCTTGCTCATGGGCGCACCACCACGATGTCGGCGGCCTCTGGGAACTTCATGCCGAGCTTCTCGCGGGCGATGCGATCGACACGGTTGGCTTCGGCCAGCGTTGCCTGCTCCAGCTGCAGGCGGCCGAATTCCAGATTGATGTCATCGCGCTTGCGCTCGGCGCGCGACAGCTCGATGAACGTCTGCCGGTGACGGTGACGC
Source organism: Stenotrophomonas sp. 22DLJC03 (assembly GCF_056861405.1). Classification (NCBI taxonomy): domain Bacteria; kingdom Pseudomonadati; phylum Pseudomonadota; class Gammaproteobacteria; order Lysobacterales; family Lysobacteraceae; genus Stenotrophomonas; species Stenotrophomonas sp. 22DLJC03. Next base: position 334,220 of record NZ_JBSPUG010000001.1, on the reverse strand, counting down.
ACGAACACGACGCCGATCGCCGAGGCCACGGTCGAGGCCAACAGGATGATCAGCAGCAGCCGGCTCATGCATCGGCCTCCCGCTTCTGGGCCACGCGCAGCACGGCGCTGCGGGCACGCGGGTTGGCCGCCAGTTCTTCGTCGGTGGCCTTGATGGCACCGCCGATCAGATCCAGGGTCGGTACGAACACCTCCGCCTCGGGCAAGCGGCGGTTGGCCGGCGGTGCCTTGGCCAGGCGGTTCATGTACTGCTTGACGATGCGGTCTTCCAGCGAGTGGAAGCTGATCACCGCCAGGCGACCACCGGGCTTGAGCCGCTCCACCGCCGCATCGAGGCCGGCTTCCAGATCGGCCAGCTCGCGGTTGATGTGGATGCGGATGGCCTGGAAGCTGCGCGTGGCCGGATGGATCTTGTCCTTGCCACGCGGCATCACCGAGGCGATCAGCTCTGCCAGTTCTGCGGTACGGGTGAACGGCTGCTTCTCGCGGCGCGCCACGATGGCACGGGCGATACGGCGGCTCTGGCGCTCTTCGCCGTAGGTCCACAGCACGTCGGCAATCTCACGGTCTTCGACGCGGTTGATCCACTGCGCGGCGCTTTCACCGCTGTCCGGGTCCATGCGCATGTCCAGCGGGCCGTCCTTGCCGAAGCTGAAACCACGTTCGGCCACGTCCAGCTGCGGCGACGACACGCCAAGGTCGAACAGCACGCCGTCCAGGCCTTCGGCCGTCGCATCCCACTGTAGCAGCTGGGCGAAGCTGCCACGGAAGATGGACACGCGCGGGTCCGGCGCGAAATCACGCTCGGCAACGGCGATGGCTTCCGGATCCTTGTCCATGACCAGCAGGCGCCCCTCGGGACCGAGCTGGGTGAGCACGCCACGTGCATGACCGCCACGACCGAACGTGCCATCCAGATAACGTCCGTTTTCGATCACCCTCAGGCCTTCAAGGACCTGGGTGTACAGGACCGGCAGATGCACCGCCGGCGACTGCGACACCGGAAGGTGACCGGCCTGCGCTTCTGGGCGCATCCGGGCACCCCGGCTCACAACTTCAGGTCGAGCAACCCATCACCCAGATCCTCGTCAGACAACGTCTGCTGGATCAGGGCCCGATGCGCCTGCTCGCTCCACAATTCGAACTTGTCGCCCATACCGAGCAATACCGCCTTCTTCTCAATGCCCACCGCACCGCGGTGGCTGGCGGGGATGCTGATGCGACCGTTGCCGTCCAGCTCCAGATGGGCGGCCGAGCCGACCAGCTTCTGCTGCAACAGGCGCACGACGCGCTGGGTGTTGGGCTTGGACATGACGTCGTCGCGGACCCGCTCCCATTCCGACTCTGCATACAGCCACAGGCAGCCGGCTTCGAACGGGTTGTAGGTCAGCACGAGACGGTTGTTGCTGGCGCGCGCGACGAGGTCGCGGTAAGCGGTGGGAACCGCCATGCGCCCTTTATCGTCAACTGTGATGGCCGTCTCGCCCTGGAACACGACGCGTGCACCTATCCTTCGCCCGGTGAAACATTGAACCACGAAAACCCACAAAACACCCGGATTTCCCTCTGATGCCCACCTTAGCAGCGGCCGAAGGGTTGTCAACAACTTTTCAGCGGGGAAATCGCCAGCCACATCAATGGCTTGCAACAACCTTTAGAGAATTGTTCAAGGCTTATCCACAAGTTGCTGATCCGTCTCAATTTTTGAGATTGAACGGAAGTTCAGGGCTGTGGACAGCGCGTGAAACATCGGCCGCGCATTCATCCAACACGGGCCGGAAGCGGCGCCAGACTGCGCAAACCGTGCACAATGAGGCCATGTGCCTGCTCGCTCTTGGCTGGATGCACCACCCGCGCTGGCGGCTGGTGATGACCGGCAACCGTGATGAGTTCCACGCCCGCCCGACGGCGGCGCTGGCCCCCTGGCAAGATGAGACCTCCGTCATCGGGGGCCGCGACCTGCGCTCCGGCGGCGGCTGGGCCGGCGTGGGCGCCTCGGGCCGGATGGCGGTGGTCACCAATGTCCGCGATCCGCTGGCCGCACAGACCGGCCCCTCGCGTGGCGCACTGGTGGCCGACTTCCTGCGTGGCCGTGATGCCGCCGCCGTGCATATCGACCGGCTGGCGACCGTGGCCGGCGCCTACGCCCCGTTCAACCTCCTGCTGGCCGATGGCGACAGCCTGGAGTACCTGGGCAACCACCCCGCCGAACGGCAGCGCCTGGGCCCAGGCGTGCATGGCATGTCCAATGGCGCGCTGGACGCGCCGTGGCCGAAGACCCGACGGCTGATGGACGCCCTTGAAGCATGGCTGCAGGAAGACGGGGTCAGACCCCTTTCCCAGGGAGAAAGGGATCTGACCCGGCTCTGGGATGCACTGGCTGACGAGCACCGCCCCGCCGACAGCGACCTTCCCGACACCGGCATCGGCCTGGAGCGCGAGCGCTGGCTGAGCCCGGCCTTCATCCGCGGCGACGACTACGGCACCCGCGCCAGCACCGTGCTGCTGATCGACGCCAACGGGCATGGGCAGATCCACGAACGTCGCTTTGGCCCGCAGGGCGTCGCCCTGGGCCAGAGCCAGGTCGATTTCTGACCCTGTACCTGTTTTCTGTGTCTATAAATGTCTGCACGCACGCCACACGATGATCTGGCGCGGTCCTGCCGCGCGCCTCACCGATCCACAGGGAGTCATTGATGCGCCGTGTTCTCGTACTTGTCGTCACCCACCTGCTCACCCTCGGCCTGGGCTTTGGCCTGGGCATCTACCTCCTGCCGATCCTGATCGCCCCTGACGACCCGCCGGCGGCGCAGGTGCAGGCGGTCATGGGTGACGCCACCTACCACACCACCTTCCGTCGCGACCTCAAGGGCAGCGATGCAGTGCATTGGGCCGAAGGCAAGGTCAGCGTCAGCCCGCGCCAGGTCGCCTTCGACGGCAAGATGGGACCGGGCCCGGATTACAAGGTCTACCTGGTTCGCGACTTCGTCGACAACAAGGCCGACTTCCTGAAGATCAAAGCACAGGCCCAGCGCATCGGCGAGGTGAAAACCTTCAGCCGTTTCCTGGTGGACGTGCCCGACAACGTGGACGTGGACGACTACACCACGGTGGTGGTGTGGTGCGAGCGCTTCTCGCAGTTCATTTCCGCCGGGCAGTACCGTACGCCGGGCTGAGCACCGTGGGGTCAGAGCCCTTTCCTCCGGAAAGGGGTCCGACCCCGCAATCACGGTAGATCCACGCCATGCGTGGATGAAGAAGGAGGCGGAGCCGGCCGATAAGCCGGGTTCTGTCGTGGACAGTCATTCCTCTAGGCGTTACGTCACCGCAACGCTCAAGCAACCTACCCGGATCCAACGCGGGCCGCGCCAAAGGATCCCTATTTGGTCTTGCTCCAGGTGGGGTTTGCCGTGCCGGTCTGTTGCCAGACTCGCGGTGCGCTCTTACCGCACCATTTCACCCTTACCGGCCTTCCGAAGAAGACGTAGGCGGTATCTTTCTGTTGCACTTTCCGTCGGCTTGCGCCGCCCAGGCGTTACCTGGCACCTTGCCCTATGGAGCCCGGACTTTCCTCGGCACCCCCGAAGGGATGACGCGACTGTCTGGCCGGCTCCGCCAGCGCACATTCTAGCCTACGCACGCCCTTCCTGCCGTGCTGATCGCGGCGTGCGGTTCATCCATCCACGCGGGGCGTAGATCTACCGGTTCCGCTGCTCTGGTGGGTGCGGACCTTGGTCCGCACGATCCATCAGCTGCCGTACAACGCCTTGCGCGGTGCGCCGGTCAATTCGGCCGCCAGCTTGGCCGCGGTCGACGGCGGCAGGTGCTCGCTCAGCTTGGCGTACACGCGACGGCCATGCGCCAGCTGCGCTTCCTCATCGTCGCCGGCGCCCTGCACCATCACCACGAACTCGCCCTTGCGCTGGTTCTCGTCGGCTTCCACCTGCGCCAGCAGCCCCGCCAGGTTGCCATCCAGCACGGTCTCGAACAGCTTGGTCAGCTCGCGCGCGAGCACGGCCGGGCGCTCGCCGCCAAAGATCGCCGCCATGTCGGCCAGCGACTCGGTGATGCGGTGCGAGGATTCGTAGAACACCATCGTGCGCACTTCACCGGCCAGCGCCTGCAGGCGGTCGCGGCGTCCGCTGGCCTTGGCCGGCAGGAAGCCCTCGAAGCTGAAACGGTCGCTGGGCAGGCCGGCCACGCTCAGCGCGGCGATGGCGGCGCAGGCACCGGGAATCGGGCTGACCTTGATGCCTGCCGCCCGCGCGGCACGCACCAGGCGGAAACCCGGATCACTGACCAGCGGCGTACCCGCATCACTGACCAGCGCCAGCGACTCGCCGGCCTGAAGGCGCGAGACCAGGCGCTGGGCCAAGGCTTCCTCATTGTGTTCATGCAGGGCTACCAACGGCTGCTGGATGCCAAAATGGGACAGCAGCTGGCCGCTGCGGCGGGTGTCTTCGGCACAGATGGCCGCCACCGAACGCAACACCTCCTGCGCGCGCGGGCTCAGATCGGCCAGGTTGCCGATCGGGGTGGCGACGACGTACAGGGTTGGGACACTCATTTCAGCGGTACTCACGGGGCAAGGGTAGAATCGTAGCGTGTACCCGGCCAAGGCCGCTGCCCTCATCGCATGGACCCGATCATGAACAAGCCCGCCGCACGGATCTCCGCCCTGTCGTTGTCGCTGATGCTGCTGGCCGGCTGTGCCACCACCAGCCTGACCAGTGCACCCGAATCGCCGGCCCAGAGCCAGGCGCTGGCGCTGATCGAACAGGGCAAGCCGCGCGACGCCGCACTGCAGCTGGAAGCCCTGGCTGCAACCCTGCGCGGCGGTGCCCGCAGCAACGCGCTGGCCGACGCGGCCTGGGCCTGGAACCTGGCCGGCGACAGCGCCCGCGCGCGCAGCCTGCTGGGCCAGCTCACCGCCCGCCAGCTGACCGGCGCCAGCCTGCAGCGCTACCAGCTGACCGGCGCCGAGCTGGCGCTGGCCGACAAGCAACCGGCGCAGGCACTGGCACTGCTGAAGGACCATGCCGACAGCGTTGCGGTCGGCCTGCGCACGCGCTGGCTGCTGGCCCGCGCCCAGGCCCTGCAGGGCACCGGCGATGCCTTCGGTGCCGCCAACGAGCGGGCCCGCGCCCATGCCAGCCTGACCGGCAGCGCGCGCAGCGAGAACCAGGCTGCAATCTCCGGCCTGCTCGGCACCCTCGACGATGCCACCCTGCGCAGCCGTGCCGCCGCACTGCCGGCCAACGATCCGCTGTACAACTTCGCCGGCCGCGCGCTGATCGCGCGTGGCCTGCCGCTGCCGCGCCCGTTCGACCGCGATGGTGCAGCCCAGTTCGATACCAGCAAGCGCCCGCCGGCGATGAGCGACGGCTACCGTCCGCCGGCCAAACTGGCGGTGCTGCTGCCGCTCAGTGGTCGCCTGGCCACCGCCGCGCAGCCGGTACGTGATGGCCTGCTGGCCGCTTACTACGGCGAGACCCGCCGTCGCCCGGAGATCAATTTCATCGACACCGCCGGTACCGCGGCCGGTGCGCTGGCCGCGTATGACAAGGCCGTCGCCTCCGGTGTCGACTTCGTGGTCGGTCCGCTGGGCCGCGACGAGGTGGACGCCGTGTATGGCCGCCAGCAGCTGCAGGTACCGGTGCTGGCACTGAACCGTGGCAAGGATGCGCCGCCGGCCGGCAGCGCCGGTTTCTCGCTGGCACCGGAAGACGACGGCATCGTCGCCGCCGAGTACCTGCGTGGCCGCGAACGCAACCGCGCGCTGGTGATCAGCAGCAATGACGATACCGGCCGCCGTTCCGCCGCTGCCTTCGCACAGCGTTTTGCCCAGCGCGGCGGCCAGGTCGTGGCGACCTTCAACGTCAGCGATGCCGTCGGTGATGTCGGCGCGCAGGTGCGCAATGCCGGCCAGGTCGACGCCGTGTTCCTTGCCGTGCGCGCGCCGCAGGCCCGCCTGCTGGCGCCGCAGCTGGCGCTGGCCGGTGCCGGTGGCGCCACCCGCGTCGGCACCTCGCAGTTGACGGTCGGCAGCGGCAAGGTGGAAGAAGACGTGGCGCTGGACGGCATCGTCTACCCGAACGAAGCCTGGAACGTACGCAGCGTGTCCGGCCTGCCTTCGGCCAGCCAGGTGGCCAGCACCCTGCCGAGCGCGCGCGGTGCGGCTGGCCGCCTGTTCGCCTTCGGTGCCGATGCCTGGAAGATCACCGCCTACCTGGACAAGCTGTCCAACGAAGGCGGCCTGGACGGTGCCACCGGTACCCTGTTCCTGGACAGCAACGGCAACATCCTGCGCCAACCGGCGTGGTCCACCTTCAATGGCGGCCGGCCGATGCCGATCGTCGGTGGTCGCTGAGCGCAGCCAACGTGGCTCGGCGGTGGAAGCCGCCGCCGAGCAGCATCTGCAGCAGGCTGGGTTGCGGCCGCGTGCGCGCAACGTGCGTTACCGCGGCGGTGAACTGGATCTGGTGATGGATGACGCCGGCACCGTGGTCTTCGTGGAAGTGCGCTACCGCGCGCGATCGGATTTCGGTGGCGGCGCCGCTTCGGTGGATGCGCGCAAGTGCCGGCGCCTGGCGCATGCCGCGCAGCTGTACCTGCAGGACAACCCGGCGCTGGCCAATGCGCCCTGCCGTTTTGATGTGGTTGAAGCCACGGGCGAGCCGCCGCAGCTGCGGTGGCTGCGTGATGCGTTCCGGCTGGATGACTGCTGATGGGTACCGTCCGCTCTGGCAGAGGCCGACCTTGGTCGGCGCTTCTGTGCCAACCAAGGTTGGCACCTACCAGAGCGCAGCCTGGCCGGCACTACCACGGTGCGTGACTGATGCCTTCGATCATCACCCACGCAGCCGTGCCGCTGGCGCTGTGGTGCGCCGCTGATCGTGGCCGCATCCCGCCGCGACTGCTGGCGGCCGGTGTGGTCGCGGCAATGCTGCCCGATGCCGATGTACTGGCCTTTGCACTGCACATTCCCTATGCCGATGCGTTCGGCCATCGCGGTGCCAGCCATTCGTTGCTGTTTGCGCTCGTGCTGGCGGCGGTGGCCGCGGTGTTGGCGTTCTTTGGTAGCGGCCGACCGTGGTCGGCACCCCGCAGCTCCGGTAGTCGCCGACCTTGGTCGGCGGTTTCGTGCCAACCAAGGTTGGCACCTACCAAAGCGCGACCAACGGTGGCATCGACCGTACAAGCCGCGGTGTTCGTCTTCGTCTGCGCCGCCAGCCATCCGCTGCTCGACGCCATGACCTCGGGCGGCCTTGGCGTTGCCCTGGCCTGGCCGTGGAGCGAACACCGCTTCTTCGCACCGTGGCGGCCGATCCGCGTTTCACCGTTTGCCCCGCAGTTCTTCAGCGCGCGCGGCCTGGCCACCCTGCTCTCCGAACTGCGCTGGGTGTGGCTGCCGCTGGCCGGCGCCGTTGTTGCCTGGAAACTGATTCAACCCGCCCCTGCTGCCCCACGAGATCCGTCATGAGTACTGCCCTGCCCGCCGCATTGATTGTCGAACTGTCCGCCCTGCTGGGTGCCGATGGCTGGCGCATGGATGACGGCGCGCTGGAGGCGAACGCGCAGGACAACTCGTGGCGCCACCAACGTCCGATGGCTGTGGCACTGCCGGCCGACATCGAACAGGTGCAGGCGCTGGTGCGTGCCTGCCGCGCGCATGGCGTGGCCCTGGTCGCGCGCGGTGCGGGCACCGGCACCACCGGCGCCGCTGTGCCAGTGCCCGGCAGCATCGTGCTGTCGTTCACCCGCATGGACCGCATCGTCGAGATCCGCGCCGGTGACCGCTGCGCGGTGGTGCAGCCGGGTGTGCTCAACGGAACGCTGCAGCAGGCATTGGCACCGCACGGCCTGTTCTGGGCACCCGATCCTTCCAGCGCCGAGATCTGCAGCATCGGCGGCAACCTGGCGTGCAATGCCGGTGGCCCGCGCGCGGTGAAGTACGGCACCAGCCGCGACAACGTGCTGGGCCTGGTGGCGGTGACCGGTGCCGGCGACGTGATCCGTTGCGGCGGTGCCTACACCAAGGACGCCACCGGCTACGACCTGACTCACTTGCTGGTGGGCAGTGAAGGCACGCTGGCACTGATCGTGGAAGCCACGCTGAAGCTGACCCCGCTGCCGGTCAGCCAGGCCGGGCTGCGCGTGCTGTACCGCGATGCCGACGCGGCCGCCGCTGCCGTGTCGCGGCTGATGTCGCAGCCGGTCGTTCCCACGCGCTTGGAATTCATGGACGCACGCAGCCTGGAGCTGTTGCGCCTCAACGGTGCCGACGTACCCGACGCTGGCGCGATGCTGCTGGTCGAGGCCGATGGTGACCACGACACCCTGCCCTACCTGCTGCAGGCACTGGCCAACGCCGCCGAAGGCGACGGCATGATCGAACTGGATGTAGCGATGGAAGGTCGCGCGCGCGATCAGCTGTGGGCCGCGCGCAAGGCGCTGTCGCCCGCGCTGCGCAGCGTGGCGCCGGGCAAGATCAACGAAGACGTGGTGGTGCCGGTGTCGCGCATCCCGGATCTGGTCGCCGGGGTACAGGCACTGGCACGCGAGTACACGTTGACCATCGTCACCTTCGGCCATGCCGGCAACGGCAACCTGCACGTCAACATCCTGTACCACCCGGACGATGCCGACGAAAACGCACGCGCGCATGCCGCGCTGCCGAAGATCTTCGAGCTGACGCTGGCGCTGGGTGGCACGCTGTCGGGCGAACACGGCATCGGCCTGGCCAAGCGCGATTTCATGACCAAGGCGTTCAGTGCGGAAACGCTGATGACGATGCGCGCGATCAAAGCCGCGTTGGACCCGGATGGCATCCTCAACCCCGGCAAGGTGCTGCCGCCGGCGTGAGGTTCCGTGTGGAGCCAAGCGTAGGCTCGACTCCCCAGGGCAGGGTGAACTTCTTCTGTCGTGACTGCCCCGCCCAGGAACGACAGGCTGCCCGCGCGTAGACGGCCGCTGCAATAGCCGCCGCGTAGGCTCTTGAAGTCAGGCATCCTGCAACAGCACCCTGCGGTGGATGATCAGGCCGTCAACAGCCTGCCTGCTGGAGATTACGCACCATGCTGCAACTGCAAGACATCGAGCTTCACTTCAACGGCCGCGCGCTTTTCAGCGGCGTGGACCTGCGACTGCCCGCAGGCACGCGTGTCGCGCTGATCGGCAACAACGGTACCGGCAAGAGCAGCCTGCTGCGGATGCTGGCCGGACAGACAGCGCCCAGCGCAGGACAGATCCACTGGCGCGACGGGGCATCCGTTGCCTACGTGCCGCAGCACGTGCTGGACGGATCGGCGCGCAGCGGCGGCGAACAGATGCGCCATGCTCTGGCGCGTGCGCTGGATGCAGCTCCGGATGTTCTGCTGCTGGACGAACCCAGCAACCACCTGGACCGCAGCGCACGGCGCTCGTTGCTGGCCCGGCTACGCCAGTACCACGGCACCTTGGTGATTGCCTCACACGACACCGCCCTGATCGAGGCGCTGTGCGGCACGCTGTGGCATATCCACAACCAGCGTATCGAGGTCTTCCAGGGCCGCTACCACGACCACCAGCTGGAGCTGCAGCGCCGACGCGACGCGCTGGATCGTACCGTGCGCGACCTCGACCGCGCGCAGTCGCAGGCCCACGACGCTCTCATGCGCGAACAGGAACGCGCCGCCTCCTCACGCAAGCGTGGCGCGGTGAAGGTGGAGCAGCGCAAATGGGGCACGGTGCGCTCGGCCACCAAGCTGGAGCGCGGTAACACCACGGCGGGACAGAAACGCCAGCAGATCCGAGACGTGCAGGAAGACATCGCCGAGCGCCGCCGGCAGCTGCAGCGCGCCGAGGTCATCGCGCCGCGCTTCCAGCTTCCCGCGGGCTGGCGCCGGGAGGGCGTGGTGGTGCAGGTCACCGACGGCGCATGCGGTTACCACGCGCCCCTGGTCGTGCAGCAGCTGCAGGTACGCCTGGAGGTGGGCGACTGCCTGCTGGTGACCGGCGACAATGGCAGCGGCAAATCCACCTTCGCCCGCGCATTGCAGGGTGCCACCGATGTCCAGCGTGAAGGCGACTGGCTGCTGCCGGCAAAGGAGCAGGTGGCGCTGATCGACCAGCACTACGATGCACTGCCGAGCGCGCTGACGCCGGTGCAGGCGATGGCCGCATGCCAACCCCAATGGACCCCCTCCGAATGCCGCCTGCATCTGGCCGACTTCCTGTTCCGTGGTGAGGCTCCGGCGCAGACGACCATCGGCCAGCTGTCAGGGGGCGAACGCGCACGCCTGGCGATGGCCCTGATGGCGGCCCACCCGCCCACCCTGCTGATACTGGACGAACCCACCAACAACCTGGACATGAGCCTTCGTGCCCATCTGCTGCAGGTCCTGCACGCCTACCCGGGCACCCTGGTCGTCATCTCCCACGATGAGGGCTTCATCCAGTCGCTGCAGCCCACGCAGCAGTTGGATCTGCCGGCCGGCAACGGTGCCGGCGCACGCTGAATCCTCAAGCAACGCAGGAAGCCGATCGCGACACTTTGCAACAAGTTGCATGGGACTGCGACACCTGAGCCGGAACAATTTGAGTCGAAGTGGACATGCCCGGTCGTCTTTGGCATAGCATCGCCGACAGATCAAGCCACCCGGATGAGATGGGGGACGGCCGATGACGCGGCTGTCCAAACCAGACACATTCGTCCGATCAGGAGTGATCCATGCGCCGTCATTCTGCACGTCCCCAGTGCCTACCCATGCGCCCCCTCACCCAGTGCCTGCTGTTGGCCCTGGCGACCCTTCCTGCAACATCCGTGCTGGCACGCAACCTGGATGGCCAATCCGCGACCGTGCGCGAGAGCACCGCAATTGAAGCCTGGACGCTAATCAATGGCTCCAGCCTGACTGTCGAAAAGGGTCGTACGGAGACGATCCGCAGCACCGATTCACAGGTAACGCTGCGCAACGGCCGCGTCGAAGCGCTGTCCAGTGGCGGGAGGGCCGACATCGTGCTGCAGGGCAGTTCAACGCTGGATATGACCAACAGTGGGCTGCGTGACGGCAGCGTGGTGGTCAGCGACCTTTCCACCGCACACATTGTTGGAAGCACCCTGCATTCGGTCGGTGCCAATGCCAGGTTCAGCGTCGGCATCTACCTCGACAAGTCGCCCAGCCGGCCGGACGCCAACAGCACCGTCATCGTCGATTCCTCTTTCGTTCGCGCTGAGGCGTCGCCGGGCGCGGCAAAGCTCAGCAACGGCCACGCGGTGCGACTGCAGCAGGGCACCGCCATACTGCAGAACGGCACCCGGGTGGAAGGCGCCAACTCCGGCGTTCTGCTGTTGGGCGGAACCATTTCGTCTGTGCTCGGTCAGCCCATCACCCTGCGCATGGACAACACCCAGGTGGCCTCGGACAACGGTGCCGCCATCTGGGTGGCGCCGCGCAGGCTGGTGCGCTACGACATCACCGTCGCCAATGGCTCGCAGCTGTCCGGCGGCGATGGCCACCTGCTGCTGGTACGTCCCGATGGTGTTGCCGCATCCGAAGCCCAAGTTCACTTCACGGTGGATGACGCACGCCTTGCGGGCGACATCACCTTCGAGGCCGAGCGCGTTACCGGCAGCCTGGACGTGGTACTGCGCAACAAGGCGCAGATCGATGGCCGTTTCGCCAACGTCACCACGGCCAGCATCGACCGCGACAGCTCCTGGCTGATGACCGGCCACAGCACGGTCGGCCATCTTACCCTTGGCGCGGGCGGGACCGTGGCGCTGGGCGATGGCAGCAGCTTCAATACCCTCAGCCTGGATGCGTTCACCGGCAACGGCGGCACCCTGCTGTTCAACACCCAGCTGGGCGATGACACCTCGCTGACCGACACACTGGTGATCAATGGCGACGCCAACGGCCAGGCCAATGTGCGCGTGCTCAACGCCGGCGGTGCCGGTGCCAAGACCGACCGCGGCATCGAGCTGATCGATATCGGTGGTGCGTCCAATGCCCAGTTCGATCTGGTCGGCCGCGCGGTGGGCGGTCAGTACGAGTACTTCCTAGTGAAGGATGCCAACGGCAACTGGTACCTGCGTTCTGAACTAGCCACGGAACCGGACCCGTGCAAGATCGACCCGACCCTGCCGGACTGCACCCCCGTTACGCCAATCGACCCGGTTGATCCGATTGATCCAATCACCCCGGTGCCAGTGCTGCGCCCGGAGGCCGGTGCCTATCTGGCCAACCAGTTCGCGCTGGACCAACTGCTGCGCCATACCTGGCACGACCGCCAGAGCGGTAGTCCCGCCACCGAAGGGGTGCGCGGCTGGACGCGCGTGGATGCCAACCAGAGCAAGCTGGCGGCCGTGGATGACCAGCTGGACCTGCGCGTGGACCGTTCGCGCCTGCAGTTGGGGGCAGACATCGGCGTGTTCGACAACGGTCGTGGCCGCGTGGGTGTGATGGGCACCGCTGCACGCAGTAGCGCCACCTCGCGTTCGCAGCTGACCGGCTTCAGCGCACGCGGAAGGGTGGAAGGGGGGGCGCTGGGCGTGTACGGCAACTGGAGGACCGAGGCGCTGTATGTGGATACCAGCGTGCAGCGCGGCCAGTTCCGCAACCGCGTACAGGGCGAAGGCCTGACCGAGGAACGCTACGACTCGGATATCTGGCAGTCGTCGCTGGAAGCCGGCTATCGCTTCAACATCGGTCAGATCGGTAGCACGGCGCTGAGCCTGCAGCCGGAGGTGCAGCTGGTCTACACCGACACCAGCACCGATGTACACACCGAAACCAATGGCACCGTGGTGCGCGCCCTGGGCGACAGTGGTTTGTCCGGCCGTGCAGGCCTGCGCCTGCAGGGTGAAGGCCGCAGTGCGGCCGGTGCCTCGGTCAGCCCGTATCTGGCGGCCAACTGGTACCGCGATGGTGCTGGTAACGGCATCGCCTTCGACGACGAGTTGCTGAAGGCCGGAATCCCGCGCAACCGCTATGAACTGAGCGCGGGTGCGCGCGTGGAATTCCGTTCCGGCTTCAGTGCCTGGGGCGGGTTCGGGGTGATGCGCGGTGACAGTGGGTACCGTGAAGCGACGGCGAACCTGAGCGTGGCTTACAAGTGGTGATGTAAACACGAACGGCGCCGCAGAGATCCGGCGCCGTTCTGCTTTCTGCTTTCTGTAGCGCCGAGCCAGACTCGGCTGCTCTTCGGTCAGATCGCGATGAGCCGAGGATGCGCTCGGCGCTACAACACATGTCGCAACTGGCACGTGCATGCGTGCTCGGCTTCGCGCAGCGCATGCAGTATGCATCTGCAACGTTTTCGAAATTGAAACTTCTCTGATTGGTACAGCAGCACCTGCGTGCACATCATGGCGCGCCACCGACAACGGGTGGCACGGGCTTGCAATCCCGTTTGGCAACTTTGTTGTTTACGCTTGCCTGTCGGCGTCGCTCTTTCCTTGTTGGGCGGCGTCGGCAGGCAATCCGTCCGTGCCCTATGGCGGGCGGTGCGTGGGGGTCTCGTACCCGCCGGCGTTTCTACATCAACCTCCGGTATTGCAACCACGCACCGTCCGCCGCCCTCGCCCAGCGCGAGGGCGGCCCCTTGCTCCGCACTCAAGGACGCCGCCATGACTTCTTCGCTCTATCCCTATCTGTTCGCCACATTGGGCGACGCCGTCGAACGCTTGCCGGACGATCTGGCCAAAGCACTCGAAACCACGTTGGGCAGCACGATGTGCGCCCACGCCGACGAAGGCATCACCCTGCTCGGCTGCCTGCAGCGCATCCGCCAGGTGGACGCTGCCGACGGCCAACCGTGGCCGGACAAAGGTCGCAAGTGCTTCGGCTTCGCGATGGCACGCATCGACCGCGCCAATGCCGGGCTGACCTTGCTGCTGGAACTGCTGCACGCCATCGAGCGCGTACGCGTGGACGGCGATGCCGACCAGCAGGTGGGCGATGACGTGCGCGAAGGCTTGCTGCTGGCCTGCCGTGGGCTGGCCGAGTATGTGGATGTGCAGTTTCGGGTAGCGTAGCCAGCTTCCGCGGCACCTCGACCACGCCAATCCCTGTCCCAGGCTCAGGGATTGGCGTCGAACAGCACGGTCATGTCTCCTTCCCAGCGCGAGCCCGGTGTCTTCACCATCTCCAGCACCGCGTCACGCCCGGCGGTGAAGCGCAGGGTCGAACGGCGCTGCATCAGGTAGCCATCGGGCGTGAAGCGCGGTGCCTGACCGTCATCGGCCAGCAGTACGGTGTTCTGCGCCGGACGACCATCGCGCAGGTTGTTCATGCCCGGAAGGGTGACGTCCACCTCCACCGGCACCTGCTTGTCCGCCTGCGGATCATGAATGCCGCACTGGTCGCCGACGTGGTGCTGGCAGCGCAGCTTCATGCTGAAGTCCATCGACGTGGTCAGATGAAACGGCAGCTCCTGGCGCAGCCTCGCCGGAGCAGTGCCATGATCGATCCAGGGCGACCAGCCCCCTTCGGGCGCCAACTGTACGCGCGGCGCCTCGGTGGCGAAGCGCACCTGGAAGTCGTGGATCACATCGAACACGAAGTTCATGCGCACGGCCTCGACACCGGTGATGTTGTCGCCCAGATCGATGTCGGCCCCGGCGCCGCCGGTGGTCCAGGTTTCCTGGGCCACGTAACGGCCGTCCTGCAGCGTCATTGCATTGGGCAGGGTGACGTGGATGCCGAGCCCCACGTTCGTGTAGGAGTAGGTGCGGGCATACCGCGTGTTGGTGCTGTAGCACTCGGTGGGGCTGGCTGGCGTCCGCGCCGCCCAACCGCCCAGCGACCATCCACGCCCACCGGCGCCGCGGATGGTCGTGCAACCTCCACTGACGCCGTAGTACCAGGGATCGGCGCCACCACCGAAGTTGATGCGCATGGACAGCGCCGCAAAGCTGATGGTCGCCTCGAAGGTGCGTCCGCTCGACACCTCCTGCAGGGTGATCGTACGCGGCGGCGGGAAGCGGATGTAGGTGGTATCACGCCTTGATGTGTCGTCGCTCGGCCCTTCCTTGCGCCAGTACTCGCGGTTGCCGAGATCGAAGATATAGGCTCCGTTTCTATCGCATTCGGCCGGCCTCCAGTTGCAGAAGGTGCCCCGGGGTGTCGTGTTGCGGAATGCGGTATCGCCCGGATCCAGGGCGTTGGGCCTGAATTCACCGGTGACATTGACGTCCACCACCTGTGCGGTGGCAGGCAACGCCGCCATTACGGCCAGCAACGGGAACAGCCGGATGCCAATAGTCATGCTTTAGACCTGCCTGGTTCGTCGGAACAATGGGCTAGTGCGCGACCACCGACGGCGGGCAACCGATGCCACCCACCATCAGTACATCGCCTTCGCGGGGGTGACGGCCCTCCTCCATGGTCAGCACACAGCTGATCCGGTTCGGGTAGCGCAGCTCCACCACCGGCGCGCGCGCGCTGAGTTCAAGGGTGAAGAAGCCTTCTTCCTGGCTGACGCTGCGGCCGGCGTGGTTGATCACCTGCACACCGCGCATGCCGTTGCCATCGGCATCCAGTACCTGACCCATCACGGTGAAGGTGCGCAGTACATCCACCGTGGTGTGCACCACGCCGCCCTTGTTGAGGTGGTAGCTGATGGTCGACGGCTGCAGCGCCGCCGCAGGTGCGTGCCGGCCGTGGAAGTCGAACTGCACCTGTCCCGCACGATAGGCGGTGACCGGAACGAAGTTGCGTCCCGGGCGCAGTTGCACGCCACCGCCACGACTGTCGTCGGCACGCAACGTGACATCGGGGAAGTCACTGCGCACGTCGACGATGATGCCGGTGTCCACGCTGCCGCTGCGCCCCTGGCCCAGCACGGCAGCATGTCCTCCCCCGATCACCACGGTGCTGTCCAGGTTGGCGCTGCCGCCAACGTGGCCGGAACCGGCACCGCGATACAGCTGCACATCGCCTTCCAGCAGTGGGCTCTGCAGATAGGCGCCCGCGCCGGCGCCGATACCGCTGCGTTCAGCTGTGACCATGCCATTGACGCTGCGCAGAATCTTCCCATCCACACGCTGGGTGGCGACCGCGGTGACGTAGCCGTCGCGCTGGCCGGCTTCGCCGGTCCGGCTGCCCAGGCTGCCGCTGTAGCTGCGGCGCTCGCTGCCGAGTGACACACTGACGGTCAGATCGATGCCGCGCTGGCGGCGATAGTGGGTGAAGCGGCTGCCCGGACGGTCGTAGGCCGAGACACGCCAGTTGACGTCATGCCTGCCGAACAGGGTCTCGCGGCGACCGTAGGAAACGTCGATGCCGGTGCCACGGGTGAAGCCGGAACTGCGGGCCACACGCAGGCTGGCATTATCGCGGTGACTGAAGCGATGGGTGATCGATACGGCCGTGGTGTCCTGCCAGCCTCCCCGGGTTTCCCAACGTGGCGGCGCACCCTCGCTGGCGGGCAGCCGATGACGCTGCTCTGCCCAGCTGCGCGCATGGTTGGCGACCACCGAACCGGCACGGTAGCGATACAGTCCCTGCAGATCCACGCCGCGCCCGGCATCGCTGGAGGTGTAGAAATTGGTGTAGGCGCTGAAGCGATCACTGGCCTGCCAGTCCATCGACAGGCCGGTGGCGCGGCGCGTGCCGATCTGCTGCACGGTGGCACCGGCCACGGCGCGCGGGTGCAACAGGTAGTTGACCACCGCACCGGCGGCGATCTCGCCCTCCTGCATTGAACGATCGCTGTCGAGCAGGCTGCGCTGCTGGCCGGCGAACGCGCTGTAGCGCCAGCGTCGAGTGGGATCACGCCAACGGCTGGGTTTGTGGATCGAGGCGGTTTCGCGCGAGGCCTCCTGGCCGTCTTCAATGACCCGCAGTACCACATCGTAGATGCCGCCTGGCAGGCGACGCGTGTCGATCTCCTGCACGCCCGGCTTCACGGCCTGTGTGGCCAGCAGGTTGCCGTCGCGCAGAATCTCCACCACACCCTCGCGGTTGGCGGTGACATAGACCGGATAGACGCTGGCGCTGCGCGTATCGGCCAGCAGTACATCCGACGAACCGAACATCACTCCCAGTGCGGTGTCATTCTGCGTACCCGGCGCGCGTGGCTGGCGGATGATGCCCTCGAACGTGGGCAGGAAATAGCCCGCGCGGACGAAATGATCGCCGAGCTCGCGTTGTGCATACAGCGCACTGAGATAGTGCTCCGTGCTGCCGGGTTGGGCGTAATACTGGTAGCTGCCAACCGTGCTCCACAGACCGATGCTGCCACTCAGTTCAGCGCTGTAGCGTGCGCTGGCCGGCTGGTCCTGGCCGCCATGCACGGCCAGGCTGTTACGTACGATCAAGCCGTGGCTGCCGGACGCCGGCAGGGCAATGTTGCGTTGTTCCGCACTGGCAGTTGCCGGCGTCAACAGGCTCAGCAGTGAATTGGCCAGACTGTAGTGCAGCGCGGCCAGGCCACGGCACTGCGGCGCGCATATGCCAAGCGGCAGCGGTTCGGCCAGCTGCTCGGCCCAGCGCGTGCGCTCGCTCTGCGGCCACGGGCTGTCGATGCTTTCGACGAAGCCGATCAGCTGTACGCGGTTGTCTTCATGCAGCAGTACTTCGGCGTCGCCCAGGTACTGCCCGTCCAGTTCCACGCGAACGGTCAGCGGATTGCCGAACAGATGCTCGCGGAACTCCGCAGGCATGCGGTCGCGCTGCTCCAGCAGGCTGACCTGTGCGTCTGGCGCGCCTGCGTTTGCCTGCGCCGAGGCAGCAGCAAGCAGGGCGGCAATGGCAACCGCCAGCCGCAGCGGAACCGGTTGCGGAGGTAGGTGTGAAAGGCGCATAGATGACATTGGCCCTCCTGCCGCACGCGCGGTGGGGCAGGAAGGCACAGAGCTCGGCAGGCGTCAGATGTCGCTTTCGAAGATCATGTGGAACTGACCGCCGTAAGTACCCTGCTTGTAGCCGCCGCTCGGTGCGGTAGGCGCGATGGCGAAGGCCAGAGACTTGCCGGATGCGGCCTGGGCTGCGTTGGCAACGGTGATCTTGGCGGCGGCCGTTGCCGGCACGACCACGTTGTCCAGTTTCACCGCCAGATCCACGACGTCCGCGGCCGAGGCCATCTGCGCCGGGGCGGACAGATAGGCGGTGATGGCAGCCGACGACTTCACGTTGATCACGCGACCGGTCAGTTCGCCGAGCACCTGGCGTGCGGTATCCCACGGCAGATTCTGCGGCAGGCCTTCCCAGCCGTCCGGCGTGGACACCTGCAGGCCGGCGACGTTGGGCACGTCAGCCGACACATTGACGGTGATCGATTTGGTTTCGGTAGCCGCAAAGCTGACGGCCGGGGTGATGAGCAGGACTGCCGCAGCCGCCATCGCGTGTTTCAAGAAGGACATTCAGATACTCCAGGGTGAGTGGGTACAAAAGCCAGGACAAGGGCAAAGCTGTCCCATCGGACTCCTGGCGGGCCCGGGCGGGACAATGGCGTTGGTGGGGGAAGGACGGTCAGCGGCGGCTGTCGATGCTGCGCTGGCGTTCGCCCTCCTTCAGGTCGTAACGGATGAAATGCGTATCGTCAGACACCAGCAGGTGAGAGCGGCCGGGGCGTACGTGCACGATGATTCCGGGCGTACAGGCGTCGACCTTGGCCCGCTCGCACTGGCGCAGGTTTTCCAGAACAATGGTGGCGTTGCCGTGGTTGTGGATCTGGCCGGACTCGATGCGGGTGTCATAGCGCGGGTGTTGTGGCGCGATGAACAGCACGGTGCCGAAGCCGGTGAACACGCGGATGGCCGAGGAAAGCTCTGCGGCCTGCTGTGCCTGTTCCTCGCTGAGCGAGAATTCCTCGGCACTGGGCGCCACCGGCACGAAGCGCAGGCGGTAGTAGCGTTCCTCGTCGCGCAGGCCCCGATACACCAGACGTGTGGCCTGCTGGCCGTTGCCTGCGATGATCAGGCGGCTGGGACTGGCAATGACCCCATGCGCCCCAGGCGCGTTGCGCACCAGCGATGGCGCATCCACCGGAACTTCGACGGGCTTGTCATCGGCATCGAAAACGATCTCTGCCACTTCCACCCGGACGTAGGCGGTACCGGCGCCGGTATTGCGGATGCGTTTGAGCAGGTTGCTGCTGCCAGGCTGCAGGTAGTCGAAGAGGACGCCGACATTGATCTGCGGTGCGCTGGCGTGGCTGGGAAAAGCCAGCGCACACAGCAGCAGGACATGGACGACACGTGACATGGGACCGCTCGTTTTCAGGAGCGTGAAGTGTGCCGTCGCGTCAAACGCCCGGCTATGAAAATAGTTGTAAGCCGAAGCGCGCAGCGGCGAATTCGGAGGATTCCTAAATGCTCATCGCCCGTGCTGCCAGCATGGCCGGCCACCAAGGCCCCCTGCCCGCAGCCGCGTACCGGCAGGACACCAATCCCTGCCGCACTCAGGCGAAGTGCTCGTATCCGCTCGAGCCGTCGTGGCCTTCAGTGTGCACGCCCTGCCCTTCCATGATGCGGCCGATGCGGGTGATCGGCACGTCCAGCGATTCGGCCAAGAAGTGGCACGCCCGTTCCGCACGTTTAAGGGTTACGCCAAAGAGGCGGCGCGCAGAGCGGTTACATCCGTGCCAACCAAGGTTGGCACCCACCAGGACAACCCGGCGTTTTGGTAGGCGTCGACCTTGGTCGACGCAGTGTCGGCACGAAGGCCCGACACATCCGTGCCAACCAAGGTTGGCACCTACCAGAGCAACACGGTAGCGCCGGGCCATGCCCGGCGTTCTCGTGTGTCAGGCGAAATGCTCGTATCCGCTCGGGCCGTCGTGGCCTTCAGTGTGCACGCCCTGCCCTTCCATGATGCGGCCGATGCGGGTGATCGGCACGTCCAGCGATTCGGCCACGTAGTGCAGCGCGTCGCGCTGGTCGGCGGCGGCGGTGAAGCACAGTTCGTAGTCGTCGCCGCCGTGCAGCGCGCAGTCACGGGCGCCATCGCGGCCGAGCAGTTCGCGCAGTGCCGACGACATCGGCAATGCATCGGCATCGACTTCGGCGCGTACACCGCTGCGTGCAGCGATGTGGCCCAGGTCGGCCAGCAGGCCATCGGAGATGTCCACGGCGGCATGCGCGAATGCACGCAGGCGCAGGCCCAGGGTAACGCGCGGGGTGGGACGCAGCAGGCGCAGGCGCAGGGTTTCGTAGTCGGCCAGCAAGGTGGCGGCAGTGACGTTCAATGCGCCCTGCTGCCACAGGCGCAGTGCACCGGCAGCATCGCCGAGAGTGCCGCTGACCCAGATGTCATCGCCAATCTGTGCGCGATCACGACGCAGGGCCTGGCCGCGGGATACCTGGCCCATCGCGGTGACCGACAGCGACAGCGGGCCACGCGTGGTGTCACCGCCAATCAGGGCGATGTCATGCTGGTCGGCCAGGGCGAAAAAGCCATCGGCGAAGGCATCGATCCAGTCTTCGCTGGCCTCGGGCAGCGACAGCGCCAGCGTGCACCAAGCCGGGCGCGCGCCCATCGCCGCTAGGTCGGACAGGTTGACGGCCAGCGTCTTCCAGCCGATGTCGAACGCCGGGGTCTCGGCCGGGAAATGCACGCCGCTGTTGAGCGTGTCGGCGGTGACCACCAGCTGTTCGTTCGGGCGCGGCTGCAGCAGCGCGGCGTCATCGCCGATGCCGAGCACGATGTCGTCGCGCTCAACGGTGCGGGCGCGGATGCGGTCGATGAGGGCGAATTCGGCCAGGGACATGGGGCGCTCCCGCGTTTGTACGTGCCGCGCCGTGCGCGGTGGGCGGTAGTGCCGGCCGCTGGCCGGCAACCTCAGGATCCCTGCAGTTGCCGGCCAGCGGCCGGCATTACCACAGGTGGGTCAGTGACCCGATTCGACCTTGCGCCATTCCACGGCGGCACGATCCAGCACGCCGTTGACGTAGGTGTGGCCATGTTCGGAACCAAAGCGCTTGGCCGATTCGATGGCTTCGTTGATCACCACGCGGTACGGCACGTCCAGGCGGTAACGCAGTTCGTAACCAGCCAGGCGCAGCACGGCGCGTTCAATTGCGTCCACTTCGTCGATGCCACGGTCCAGGTACGGGCCGAGGGCTTCGTCGATGTCCTTGCGATTGTCCAGCACGCCATGCACCAGCGCTTCGAAATACGCCAGATCGGCGATTTCGCGGGCCTGCTCGTGGGCGAACTGGGCGATCAGCGACTGTGCGTTGCCGCCAGAGATCTGCCAGGCGTAGATGGCCTGCACAGCACGACGGCGCGCGCGCGAGCGCAGCACCGGATCGACGCCATCGCGGCGGACGGGTTTACCGGAGGGCTTGCCCTGGGTGTTCTTGTTCATGGCAGTTGCTCCAGCAGGTTGACCATTTCCAATGCAGCGATTGCGACTTCTTCGCCCTTGTTGCCGTGGCTGCCGCCTGCGCGGGCCTCGGCGTCTTCAACGCGTTCCACCGCCAGCACACCGTTCAGCACCGGCACGCCGAAGTCCAGCTGCACGCGCATCAGGCCCTCGGCGCAGCGGTCGGCCACGTGTTCGTAGTGGCGGGTGTCGCCCCGGATCACGCAGCCGAGGGTGAGGATGGCGGCGTGTTCATGTGCGGCGGCCAGGCGTGCGGCCACCAGCGGCAGTTCCCAGGCACCCGGCACGCGAATCACGTCGATGTTGGCTTCGGCAATGCCGTTGCCGGCCAGGCTCTGGCGCGCGCCAGCAACCAGCGTGTCGGTGATGCGGGCGTTCCAGCGGCTGGCCAGGATGGCGAAGCGCGCCGATTCGGGAGTGCGAAGATCGCCTTCGAAGTGGCTCATATGCGGCTTGGGATTCGATTAAGGGGTAATTCTACCGTGGATGGGCCCCGGCCGTGGCTGGCGGGGGCCCGGGCGCGTGCCGACCAACGGTCGGCACCCACCGGTGGCACGGTATCGGCACTACCGGTCATGGGGCGGCCGACGAAGCGGTCAAGGGGTGACCGTCTCCACCACTTCCAGGCCGTACCCGGCCAGGCCGATCTGGCGGCGCGGCGTGCCCAGCACGCGCAGCTTGCCCAGGCCCAGGTCGGACAGGATCTGCGCACCGGCACCATTGCGGCGCCACTGGCCCACATCCTTGTCCTTGCCCGGCACCACCGGCGCCGGCTGCTGGCGCAGGCGAGCCAATAGCGCTTCGCCGTCGCGCGGGGCCGACAGCACCACCATCACGCCGCTGCCTTCCGCGGCGATCGCGCGCAGGGCATCGGTGGCAGCCACGCCGAAGTCATCACGGCGCCAGTGCAGCAGGTCGGCCAGCGGGTTTTCCACCTGCACGCGCACCAGGGTGGGCGTGTCCGCATCCGGGGTGCCGCGGACCAGGGCGAAATGCAGGTCGTGGGCGATGCGGTCGCGGTAGGTGACCAGCTTGAACGGGCCGAACTCGGTGTCGATGTCGCGCTCGTCCACGCGCTCGACGGTTTTTTCGGTGGCCAAGCGGTAGGCGATCAGGTCGGCGATGGAGCCCATCTTCAGGCCGTGCTCGCGGGCGAACACTTCCAGCTCCGGGCGGCGCGCCATGCTGCCGTCCGGGTTGAGGATCTCCACCAGCACGCCGGCCGGTTCCAGCCCGGCCAGCATGGCCAGGTCGACGCCGGCTTCGGTGTGGCCGGCGCGGGTCAGCACGCCACCGGGCTGGGCGATCAGCGGGAAGATGTGGCCCGGCTGGTGCAGGTCCGACGGCTTGGCATTGGGCTTCACCGCAGTGCGGATGGTGTGCGCGCGGTCGTGTGCCGAGATACCGGTGGTCACGCCCTCGGCCGCTTCGATGCTGACGGTGAAGTTGGTCTGGAACTGCGCGGTATTGGCCTGCACCATCGGCGCCAGGCCGAGGTCGGCGGCGCGGGTGCGGGTGAGCGGCAGGCACACCAGGCCGCGGCCATGGGTGACCATGAAGTTGATGTCGCTGGCCTTGACCAGCTCGGCGGCCATGATGAGGTCGCCTTCGTTCTCACGGTCTTCGTCATCGACGATGACGACCATGCGGCCGAGGCGGATGTCTTCCAGGATGTCGGGAATAGGGGCGAAGTTCATGCGCGGGCTCCTTCACCCAACAACCGCTCGACATAACGAGCGACCAGATCGATTTCCAGGTTGATCGCGCTGCCCACGCCGGTGGCGGAGAACGCAGTATTGGCCACGGTGTGCGGGATCAGCGCCACTTCAAATCCCTCGTCGTCCACTTCGTTGACGGTGAGGCTGACGCCGTCCACGCAGATCGAGCCCTTCTTGGCGATGTAGCGGCGCAGGGCGGCCGGCGCGGCGAAACGCCAGCGCTGGGCACGCGCATCTTCATGGATGGACAGGACCTGGCCGAGGCCGTCGACGTGGCCGCTGACCAGATGGCCGCCGAGGCGGTCGGTCGGGCGCATGGCACGTTCGAGGTTGATGACCGCACCTTCGGCCAGTTGACCCAGCGTGGTCAGGCCCAGGGTCTCGGTGGACGCATCGGCCTGGAAGCTGCCGGCGTCGAATGCGATGACGGTGAGGCAGACGCCGTTGATGGCGATGCTCTCGCCCATCTGCACGTTGTCGAACGGCAGATTCCCGACATTGAAAGTAAAGCGGACATCGCCGCCGATGGATTCGCGTGCGGCCAGACGGCCGACGCCTTCGATGATTCCAGTAAACAAGTAACGTTCTCCGCGAAAAGTGAGCGAAAAACGCCGCAAGGCAAACAGGCGGGCGCAGGGCCGCAAAGGCCCTGTGGCACCGTCTTCTTTCATCCGGACTATACCGTCGGCTCCGGCATTGGACCGGATCTGCTGACCCCCGACGGTAAGGCCGGGGCGCTCGCGGGCTCGTGCTTGCGCACCTACCGCCGGTGGGGAATTGCACCCCGCCCTGAAGACGTTTGTGTACCGGCGAACCGGCCGGCGTAGTGTACCAGCCCCTGCTGAACGGGGTGGATGACGGGGTCGGATCCCTTTCCGCAGGAAAGGGCTCTGAGCCCAGGGACCGGTGGCGCAGCAGGACTGGGGTCAGAGCCGTTTCCCGATGGGAAACAGATCCGACCCCCAACCCCGGCCCGCCCCAGCCTGTGACGGCCGTCGCTCGCAATCTGTAAAAATTTCATTAACATGCGCACCGGACGACATGAGGTCGCCACGGGCCGCCCGCTGGGCAGACCCGCCAATGGACTGAAATTCACAGGAATTCCCATGCGCAAGATCCTGATCGTGGCCGCTCTGCTGGCCGCCGCTCCGTTCTCGGCCTCCGCCGACGCCCTGAGCTACACCTACGTCGAAGGCGGCTGGACGCAGGTCAAGGTTGACGACAACGCACTGGACGACCCGAAGGTCGACGGTGGCTACCTGCGTGGCTCGGTCGCCGTGGCCGAGCAGGTCTACGTGTTCGGTGGCTGGTCGCGCACCAGCAAGACCTACCACTACAGCGATGGCTCGCTGAAGGTTGAACTGAATCAGCCGGAGCTGGGCATCGGCTACCACATGCCGTGGACCGACCGCGTCGACTTCACCGCCGACATCGCCTGGGTGCGTCAGAACGCTGAACTGACCGATCGTTACGACGGCTACAGCGACCGCTACAAGGACCACACCAACCTGGCCCGCGCCACCATGGGCATCCGCGGCAAGCCGTCGCGCATGACCGAAGCCTGGGCCAAGGCCGGCTACATGGACGGCGGCAACAACTACAAGGGCACCTGGGTCGGCACGCTCGGTGGCCAGATCAACTTCACCAAGACCTGGGGTCTGGTGGGTGAGATCTCCGGCTACCGCGACGTTACCCAGTACTCCGCCGGCGTCCGCGCCAGCTTCTGATCCAACGATCGCTCCTCGTCGTGCGATCGAACGGGCCCCGCAAGGGGCCCGTTTTTTTGTCCGCTGCGCACCGTCACCTGGCTGCTTCTCGCCATCGAAAGCGTGGGCAGATGCGCTAGTCTTGCGCGCCTCTGGAACAGGAAAACACCGTCATGAAGACCCCCACCCGTACCCTTCTGGCCAGCGTGCTGCTGTGCGCCCCGCTGGTCGCCACGGCCGCCCCGGCCACGCTGTCGCCCGAACAGGCGTTCGACCTGTATGCACGCACCCTGCTGGAGGACGACGCTGCCGCCACGCGTGCGCTCAACGACGCACTGAAGCCGGCGTTCGAGGGCCAGGACGCAGTGACACCGTCCCCGGGTGCGCTGGCCAAGGCGTTGGCCGAACCCTGGCAGACGGTGCTCGCAAGCGCCGGCGCCAAGGCCGACGCCGCCGCCACCGAAGCGCTGTATGCCAAGGCCCTGCGCGATTCGAAGTGCCGCGCGACCAAGAGTGTGATCGAAGACAACGAATACGTGGACGACCAGAAGCTGGCGCGGATCACCTTCAGCTGCCAGGTGCCCGACCTGGGCAAGGTCCGCCCGCTGTTCGCCGCCAGCCTGGCCGCCGATGCCACCCCGGCCTCGCGCAAGCAGTTCACCGACGCCTACACACAGGCACTGCAGAGTGGCGCGCGCGTGCCGGTCAGCGGCACCTTCACCCTGTACCCGGCCAAGGACAACGGCTACTGGTACAGCGGCAACTTCGATGACCTGGTGGGCACCGTCGCCGGTGCGCTGGCCCCGTTCGAGGACTGGATGCAGGACGCGCAGGCGGCCAACGCGCCGAAGGTAACCGGCGTACCTGGCTGCGACCTGTTGCTGCAGCAGCACCGCGCCTGCGTGGCGAAGATCGCGCCGGACCAGATCAGCGGCGTGGATGCGATGGCCGAGGAACTGAAGGCCAAGGCGCAGGTGAAGTCGGCCGATGAGATGACGCAGGAGTGCAAGGCGCTGCGTCCGATGGCCGAGATGATGTGGACCGATGCGTGCGCGTGAGTTCGCTGCGCTGAAGCGACTGGGGCTGGCTGCATTGCTGGCCCCGGTTGCGGCACAGGCGGCGCCGCCTGTGCCGACGTCCGGACACGTGTTCGAGCTGTACGCACAGGTGATCGTGCACGGCGATACCGCGGCCCAGGCCGAGCTGGGCCGCTATCTGGGTACAGCCAAGGGCCCGGCGATCGCGGCGGCGCTGGCGAGCGTAAGCCATCTCGAGCAAGCGCCTGAAATGGCCGATTGGCCGCAGGCCGCCGCGGCCCTGCGCAGGCGCCAGACATCGGTGCGTTGCAGTGTCGGCAGCGTGCATCATCCGCAGGCAGACGTCGCCGATGTTGACTACCGTTGCCACCTGCCGGACCTGACGGGCCTGCTGCCCGTCTATCGGCAGCACCCGGTGCCATTCAACGGACCACATCCCCCACAGATGGCGAGCGAACTGGCGACGGTGTATACGCAGATGATCGCATCGGCACCAGACCGCGAAAGGATCATCACCGTGTCATTCGAGCGCGATCATGGCAGCGGTGCTTGGCGCGTACAGAACCCGGCCCCGCTGATGGGCGAGCTGGCTGATGCGTTCCTGCCCTTCTTCGAGTGGAACGAGCACCCGCCCGGCGAGGATCGTTGAGCCCCTTTTCATGCCCGCAGCAGCAGGCGCAGGTCGTCGCCCACCTGGCGCTGGTCGATCACGCGCAGTCGGCGCTGCTGGTCCATCGCGCCGATGCCGAGGTCAGCCAGCAGCGGGCGGCCGCTGTCGCCCAGCAGTGTGGGCGCTTGGTAAAGCAGCAGTTCGTCCACCCAGCCACCACGCACCAGCGCGCCGGCCAGGGTTGCACCGGCTTCGGTATGCACCTCGTTGATACCGCGTTCGGCCAGCAGAGCCAGCACCGCACCCAGATCAAGTCGGCCGTGGCGCATGGCTACGCTGGCGAAGGCCGCGTCGGCTGCGTCAGGCGGGCTGACCATCGCATCGTGCAGGTACAGCGTCGGACCTCCACCTTCGCGCACACGGCTGCATTCCAGCGAGCGCAGGCGTGAATCGAGGACCACGCGCAGTGGCGGCAACACTTCGGTGTCGGCCAGGCGAACGGTCAGCATCGGGTCGTCGGCGATCACGGTGTCGGCACCGGTCAGGATCGCGCCCGCGCGCGCGCGCCAGTGTTGCACGTCCTCGCGAGCGGCGGGGCCGGTGATCCACTTCGAGCTGCCGTCGGCCATCGCGGTACGGCCATCGAGGCTGGCGGCCAGTTTCACCCGCAGCCACGGACGGCCGCGCTCCACGCGGGACAGGAAGCCCTTGTTGAGTTCGCGCGCCTGCGCCGCCATCAAGCCCTCGGCAACGTCGATGCCGGCGTTGCGCAGCAGGTCAAAGCCCCCGCCATCGACCTTCGGGAATGGATCGCGCATCGCCGCGACCACGCGCGACACACCAGCTTCGATCAGCGCCAACGCGCACGGCGGCGTGCGGCCGTAATGCGCGCACG
Organism: Stenotrophomonas sp. 22DLJC03; assembly: GCF_056861405.1. NCBI lineage: Bacteria > Pseudomonadati > Pseudomonadota > Gammaproteobacteria > Lysobacterales > Lysobacteraceae > Stenotrophomonas > Stenotrophomonas sp. 22DLJC03. The sequence goes on along the minus strand of NZ_JBSPUG010000001.1, from coordinate 306,940 downwards.
GTTCCAGGGTGACGTAGGCAGTAGCTCCACGTGCTTCGCTGCCGGCTTCGCGCAATGCGAACACTTCGGCATGCGGGCCGCCAGCACGCTGGTGCCAGCCCTGCCCGACCACACGTTCGCCGTGGGCAATGACGCAGCCCACCATCGGGTTGGGGCGGGTGGTGTAGGCGGCACGCTCGGCCAGACGCAGTGCGTTGGCCATGTGCAGGTGGTCGAGGACGGAGAACAGGGTGGTCATGCGGCCATGGTAACGCCGCCGGTGTTGATCCACGCCATGCGTGGATGAAGCGTACGGCGCCAACCAAGGTTGGCATCTACCGGGGCGGTCAGCCCTTCTTCTTCTTGGTCAGGGCAATCACATCGCCCAGCAGCTGCAGCTGTTCGGTACTGGAAGGCAGGTCGCGTTCAAGCTTCTCGATCTCCTCGCGGAAATCGGCCACGTCCTCGAAGCTGCGATAGACCGAAGCGAAGCGCACATAGCCGACATGGTCGAGCTTGCGCAGTTCGTTCATCACGAACTCGCCGACCTTGATCGAGGGCACTTCGCGCTCACCGCTGATGCGCAGCTGATGGACCACGGCGCGTACCGCCGCTTCGATCTTGTCTTCGGCCACGGCACGCTTCTGCAGCGCGCGGTCGAAGCCTGCACGCACCTTGCGCTGGTCGAACGCCTCGCGGGTGCCATCGCTCTTGACGATGGCGGGCAGCTTCAGTTCGACCGTTTCCATGGTGCTGAAGCGCTCGCCGCAAGCTTCGCATTCACGCCGACGACGGATCGTCGCGCCGTCTTCGGAGACGCGCGAGTCGATGACCCGGGTATCGGCATGTTGGCAGAAGGGGCAGTGCATTGAACGCCTGGCTCAGGGAGTACCTATTGCCACGGTCATGGCAGCGTCGCAAAGGTACCTGAGAAGGGCCGCAGCAGCAAATGCTGGCTGCGCGGAAGCACCTGCATTTCAGCCAATCCAATCGTCCAGCGAGGTCTGGACTACCCACTCAACCGGGTGCGGGCTGCACCGAGGCGGCGCGAGCCCAGCGCAACCACACCAGGTGCCCCGCCATCACCAGCAGCGGTGGGCCAAAGCCAAGGAAGGCCAGGGTCGAGATCTCCCCGTGCTTGAAGGTGAAGTACAGCGTGGCGGCAACCACGCCCAATGCAGCCAGAGCCCCCAGCGCCAGCCCTACCCAGGCGACAACCGGGGAGTGACGCAGGCCGGTAACCCCGCGCCACAGGAAGAGACCGCTCAGCCACAACCAGGACAACACGCCCAGGATTCCGGCCAATGACCACAGCAGCAACAGCCTGTGCTCGTCGCCCGTCAGGTACTTGCCGTCCCATACGACCATCAACCCCAGCACGGCACCTGTGCCGCCTGCCGCCACGGTGGGCAGGCCTACCAGCAGGCCGGCGATCGCCATCCAGCGTTTGTGCAGACGCTCATCCATGCGTTCGATTTCCTTCCCTGGGCCGCGTCATGCGCGGCGTTTGATCCACACCAGCATCGCAGCCGGCACCAGCATCGACGGGCCCAACAGCAACAAGCCGATGCCTTCGCCGTGCACGGCGATGCCCCACCACAGCGCCAGCCCCAGCGGAGGCAAGGCGGCGAGACCGCCCGCCAGCAGCATCCACCACCAGAGGCGGTGCACGTGCAGCCCGGCACGCCCCTGCAGCAGAAAACCCGCGCTGAGCCACAACCAGGCCAGGCAGCCGGCAATGCCGGCCAGGCCCCACAGCGGCATCACCGTCACCGAGGCCAGCGTGCCATGGCCGAACTGGCCCAGCCCCATCAGCAGCAGCATCGTCGCCGCCGCGCCGCCCATCGCCAGGCTGGGCAGGCCAAACAGCACCGCCAGCGCGGTGTAGAGGTACTTGAGGTGGCGCTCATCCATGCGCGGTTACTCCAGTGCTGGGGTCAGAGCCCTTCCCTGCGGGAAGGGATCCGACCCCTGCTTCGATCCGGGTTTCGGGGTCGGATCCCTTTCCGTCAGGAAAGGGCTCTAACCCCTGCTTCGATCAGCCGTAGACCGGGTACTTGCGGCACTGCGCGCTGACGGCGTCGCGCACGCGGGCGATGACGGCGTCATCACTCGGCGCGTCGAGCACGTCGGCGATCCAGTTGGCCAGGTCCACGCAGTCCTGTTCGACGTAACCACGGGTGGTCACCGCCGGGGTGCCCAGGCGCAGACCCGAAGTGACGAACGGCGAACGCGGGTCGTTCGGCACCGAGTTCTTGTTGACGGTGATATGGGCCTTGCCCAGCGCAGCTTCCGCATCCTTGCCGGACACGTCCTTGCCGATCATGTCGACCAGCATCAGGTGGTTCTGGGTGCCACCGGAGACGATCTTGTAGCCGCGTGCGATGAGCGTGTTGGCCATCGCCTGCGCGTTCTTCACTACCTGCTGCTGGTAGGCCTTGAAGCCCGGCTCCAGCGCTTCCTTGAAGGCCACGGCCTTGCCGGCGATGACGTGCATCAGCGGACCGCCCTGGATGCCCGGGAACACGATCGACTGCAGCTTCTTGACCAGGTCTTCGTCGGCGCCCTTGGCGACGATGATGCCGCCGCGCGGGCCGCGCAGGGTCTTGTGGGTGGTCGAGGTGACCACATGGGCGTGTTCCAGCGGGCTCGGGTAGACGCCTGCGGCGACCAGGCCTGCAACGTGGGCCATGTCGACGAACAGGTAGGCACCGACCTTGTCGGCGATGGCACGGAAGCGCGCCCAGTCGATCACCTGCGAGTAGGCCGAGAAGCCGGCCACGACCATCTTCGGCTTGTGCTCCAGGGCCAGGCGCTCGACTTCGTCGTAATCGATCAGGCCCTGGTCGTTCACGCCGTACTGCACGGCGTTGAACAGCTTGCCCGAGGCGTTCACCTTGGCACCGTGGGTGAGGTGGCCGCCGTGGGCCAGGCTCATGCCAAGAATGGTGTCACCCGGCTGCAGCAGGGCGAAGTAAACGGCCTGGTTGGCCTGCGAACCACTGTGGGGCTGCACGTTGGCGTAGTCGGCATTGAACAGCTGCTTGAGGCGGTCGATCGCCAGCTGCTCGGCGATGTCCACGTATTCGCAGCCACCGTAGTAGCGCTTGCCCGGGTAGCCTTCGGCGTACTTGTTGGTCAGCTGGCTGCCCTGGGCTTCCATCACCGCCGGGCTGGTGTAGTTCTCGCTGGCGATCAGCTCGACGTGGTCTTCCTGGCGCTGGGTCTCAGCGGCGATGGCCTTGGCCAGTTCGGGATCGTAGGATTCGATGCGGACGTCACGCGGGAACATCGGGTACTCCAGCAGGCAGGGAAAGGGGTACGACTCAGCCCTTGATTGTAGCCCCGCACCGGCCTGCTGGGGCCGAAAAGGACGGGGCCGGCATCCCCGAAGGAATCCGGCCCCGTATGGTTTCGTCAGTGGGGTCAGAGGCCTTTCCGGTGGAAAGGGATCCGACCCCTGCCGCGATCTTCAGCGGTTGCTGAGCACGTACTGGGCGATCACGCCGGTTGCGATGGCCACCAGCAACATGTTGCCGCGGTCATCGCGGATCCATTGGTGCCCGTACGGCGGGCGGCGCAGGTGATAGCGCGGATAGTCGTTCACCACGTAGATCGGGCCGCGGTAATAGTCGCGGTAGCGGTGGCCGACCTTCCAGCCATAGCCCGGGCCATAGGCTGGGCGATAGACCACGCGCGGCGGTGCTGGGCGGTAGTAACGGTCATGGTCGCGGTGCCATTCACGGCGGTCCTGGCGATAGTCGCGCCGGGCCTCGCGGCGATCACGTTCCCACTCACGGCGATCCTGGCGCCATTCGCGGCGATCCTCGCGCCACTCGCGGCGGTCATGGTCGCGGCGGTGATCGTTGTCGGCGAAGGCCGGGGCCACCGCGCCGAGCGCCAGCACAGAGGCCACGGCTCCGGCCATTACTCGATTGATGCGCATGTCAGACCTCTGCTTGGTTGGGTGGTGAGCCCATATTGCGCACCCGATCTGAACCGTTTCCAGCTGGAAACGCTTCCTGCCGCGGGACTGTGACGGAGTATTCAGGCCGCAGCCAGCCCGGCAGCCCTTCCCGGGCGCGGCGCGGAACCGGTTCCGGCTATAATTGGCGGTATTCCTTTTCAGTCTGTGCCCGCTGCCGCAACGGGAAGCTCCCCGTGACGGATCGGGCGCAGGGCCGCGCCTACGGAGACCTCATGTCCTCGCAATACATCTACACCATGAACCGCGTGTCCAAGGTGGTCCCGCCCAAGCGGCAGATCATCAAGGACATCTCGCTGTCGTTCTTCCCGGGCGCGAAGATCGGCCTGCTGGGCCTGAACGGCGCCGGCAAGTCCACCGTGCTGAAGATCATGGCCGGCGTGGACACCGATTTCGAGGGCGAAGCCCGCCCGCAGGCTGGCATCAAGGTCGGCTACCTGGCGCAGGAACCGGAGCTGGACCCGACCAAGACCGTGCGTGAAGCGGTCGAGGAAGGCGTGGGCGAAGTGCTGCAGGCGCAGGCTGCGCTGGAAGCGGTGTACGCGGCCTATGCCGAAGAAGGCGCCGACTTCGACGCCCTGGCCAAGGAACAGGAGCGCCTGGAGGCGATCCTCGCCGCGGGCGATGCGCACACCCTGGAAAACCAGCTGGACGTGGCCGCCGATGCGCTGCGCCTGCCGCCGTGGGATGCCATCGTCGGCAAGCTGTCCGGTGGTGAGAAGCGCCGTGTGGCGCTGTGCCGCCTGCTGCTGCAGAAGCCGGACATGCTGCTGCTGGACGAACCGACCAACCACCTCGACGCCGAGTCGGTGGAATGGCTGGAACAGTTCCTGGCGCGCTACACCGGCACCGTCGTGGCCGTTACCCATGATCGCTACTTCCTGGACAACGCCGCCGAGTGGATCCTGGAACTGGACCGCGGCCGCGGCATTCCGTGGAAGGGCAACTACACCGACTGGCTGACCCAGAAGGATGAGCGCCTGAAGCAGGAAGACAATCAGGAAAAGGCCCGCCAGAAGGCGATCCAGAAGGAGCTGGAGTGGTCGCGCCAGAACGCCAAGGGCGGCCGTACCAAGGGCAAGGCCCGTCTGGCCCGCCTGGAAGAGCTGCAGTCGGTCGATTACCAAAAGCGCAACGAGACCAATGAAATCTTCATCCCGCCGGGCGAGCGCCTGGGCCAGGCGGTGATGGAGTTCAAGAACGTCTCGAAGAAGTTCGGCGACCGCCTGCTGTTCGACAACCTGAGCTTCCTGGTGCCGGCCGGCGCTATCGTCGGCATCATCGGCCCCAACGGTGCCGGTAAGTCGACCCTGTTCAAGATGATCACCGGCCAGGAAAAGCCGGACACCGGCGAGATCGTGGTCGGCCCGACCGTGAAGCTGTCCTACGTGGACCAGAGCCGCGACGCGCTGGAAGGCAACCACAACGTCTTCCAGGAAATCGCTGGCGGCCTGGACATCCTCAACATCAACGGCATCGAGATCCAGTCGCGCGCCTACATCGGCCGCTTCAACTTCAAGGGCCAGGACCAGCAGAAGATGGTCGGTTCGCTGTCCGGTGGTGAGCGTGGCCGCCTGCACATGGCCAAGACCCTGCTGCAGGGTGGCAACGTGCTGCTGCTCGACGAACCGTCCAACGACCTGGATATCGAAACCCTGCGTGCGCTGGAAGATGCGCTGCTGGAATTCCCGGGCAACACCTTCGTCATTTCGCATGACCGCTGGTTCCTGGATCGCATCGCGACCCACATCCTGGCGTTCGAAGGCGACTCGCACGTGGAGTTCTTCCAGGGCAACTACCGCGAGTACGAAGAAGACAAGCGCCGCCGCATGGGCGACGACGCCGCGCCGAAGCGCCTGCGCTTCAAGGCGCTGAAGTAAGGCAACTGGAAAGGCCGCGCTCGCGCGGCCTTTCTCATTTCGGTAGGTCACCACCGTTGATGGTGACTGGAGGCGTACCGACCAACGGTCGGTACCCACGTTCTGCATTCGGGTAGGTCACGACCGTTGGTCGTGACACCTTATTGTCGCGAGATTCCCCATGTCACTGCTCGAACGCCTGTTCCAGCTGCAGCAACACGGCACCACCGTGCGCACCGAGCTGCTGGCCGGTGTCACCACCTTCCTGACGATGTCCTACATCGTCTTCGTCAATCCCGAGATCCTCGGCACCACCGGCATGGACGCCGGCGCGGTGTTCGTCGCCACCTGCCTGGCCGCCGCGCTGGGTTCGGCGGTGATGGCGCTGGCCGCCAATTTCCCGGTAGGCATGGCACCAGGCATGGGCCTGAACGCGTTCTTCGCCTTCACCGTGGTCGGTGCCGCCGGCCTGCCCTGGCAGCAGGCACTGGGTGCGGTGTTCATCTCCGGCCTGGTGTTCCTGGTCCTGTCACTGACCGGCGTGCGTGCGTGGCTGGTGTCGGGCATTCCATCATCGCTGCGCTCAGCCATCGTGGCCGGCATCGGCCTGTTCCTGGCGATCATCGCGCTGCAGAAGTCCGGCGTGATCGTCGGCAATGAAGACACGCTGGTGGCACTGGGCCCGTTGAACACGGCACCGCCGCTGCTGGCGCTGGCCGGCTTTCTGCTGATCGCGGTGCTGGAAGCGCGCCGCATCCGCGGTGCGATCCTGATCGGCATCCTGGCGGTGACCGGCGCTGGCTGGGCATTGGGCGATGTGCAGTACCAGGGCCTGGTCTCGCTGCCGCCGAGCCTGGCCCCCACCTTCCTGCAGCTGGACCTGCCGGGCCTGCTGCACCATGACGGCGGCGCACCGATCGCTGTGCTGCTGCAGGTGGTGCTGGTGTTCGTGCTGGTGGAAGTGTTCGATGCCACCGGCACGCTGTACGGCGTGGTCGGTCGCGCCGGCCTGCTGAAGCTGCCGGGCGCGCAGAAGCGTTTCGGGCGTGCGCTGCTGGCCGACAGCACCGCAATCGTGGCCGGTTCGATGCTCGGCACCAGCAGCACCACGGCCTTTGCCGAAAGCGCTTCGGGCGTGCAGGTGGGCGGTCGCACCGGCCTTACCGCGCTGGTGGTGTCGGCGCTGTTCCTGGCTGCGCTGCTGTTCTCGCCGCTTGCGGCGATGGTGCCCAGCTATGCCACCGCACCAGCACTACTGTTCGTGGCTGGCCTGATGCTGCGTGAGCTGGTGGAAGTGGACTGGAGCGACCTGACCGAATCGGTGCCGGCCGCGCTGTGTGCGCTGGCGATGCCGTTCACCTATTCGATCGCCAATGGCCTGGCGTTCGGCTTCATCGCCTATGCCGCGCTGAAGGCCGGTACCGGGCGCTGGCGCGAAGTGCATCCGGCGGTGTGGCTGGTGGCGGTGCTGTTTACCCTGCGCTACGCGCTGGAATAAGCGGTAGGCGATGCCGGCCAGCGGCCGGCACTACCGGACGGTGGTTCACCTGCCGCGCACGGTGCTTTGGGATGATGCGGGCATGCCGCCGCCCGTCCTTCCTGCTGATCCGTCCTCGCCGTTGCGCCGCCGGCTGCTGCGTACGGCAGTGCTGGCACCGCTGGCCGCTGCGCTGACCACCCTGCCCGGCTGCTCGCTGCCGGTGCAGATCGATGGCACCTTCCTGCAGCCTTGGCGCAGCCACCTGCAGTGGGGCCTGGCCGACTGGCAGCGTTCCCTGAAGCTTGCACGTACGCTGGGCTGCCGGCAGCTGGTGCTGCAGTGGACCGGCATCGTCGGTGGCAGCGACGGCGACTGGTCATTGCCCGACGGCAGCCTGCAGCAGCTGTTCACCGCTGCCAGCGAGAACGACATCCGCATCCGCGTCGGCCTGCCCTTCCAGCAACGCTGGTGGCAGGCCATCGGCGCAGACGACGCAACGCTGCAGGCCTTCCTGGCCGAGAGCCTGGCGCACGCACGCAGCTGGTTGGCACAGGCGCCCTGGGCACAGCAGCCGGCCTTCGGGGGCTGGTACCTGCCCTACGAACTGGAGCAGTACCACTGGGCCGATCCGGCCCGCCAGCAATGGCTGGCGCAGTGGCTGCACGGGCTGGTGCAGGCCGCCAGCGCACGCGGCGGCGACTGCGCGATGTCCTGCTACTTCAGCCGCCTGCAGACCGACGGCAACCTGGTCACGTTGTGGCAGGCCGTGCTGGCCCAAGCGGCGGTGCGGCCCATGGTGCAGGACGGCGTGGGGGTGGCCGGTGCCGGCAACGTGCAGCAGCTGCAACCGCTGCTCGATCATTTCCATGCACACGGCATCGGTTTCGATGCGATCGTTGAGTTGTTCCGCGAACTGCCCGGCGGCCCTGCCGACGGCAGCGCGTTCAAGGGCGAAACCGCCGACGCCGCGCGCATCCAGCGCCAGCTCGCGTGGGCACGCGACGGCGGCGCGCAACACGTGCTGGTCTATGCGCTGGAGCCGTGGCTGACCCAGGATACGCCGCAGGCCGCAGCGTTGCGGCGACGCTGGGGCCTGCCTCAGTAGTAGAGGATGGCGGTGGCGAACAGGCCCTTGGCGCGTTGCGTATCGCCACCGCCGATGGCGATGCGGTACTGCACGGTCAGGTCCAGGTAGGAACGTGGAGCGTTGTAGTGGTCCTCGCGGAACCAGTAACGCACACCCACGCCCGGGCCCGCGCCAAGTGACCAACTGCGCTGCGTGTCGTTGAGCGCGAACGACTGCGCCGGGAACGGCGAGTAGCGGATGTCGCGCACACGCGAGCGCTGATCCAGCCAGTCCGCTCCCACCACCACGTACGGCGTGACCACCCAGTGGGTCTGCCCTGCACCGAAGCGGAAGCTTCGCCCGGCGCGCAGTTCACCGGCAGCGAACCACTGTTCGCGATGCAGGCGGCCATTGGCCTCGCCAAGGCGCCGCACCGGCGAGCCGTTGGCATCAAGCGCGTCGAGGGTGAAGGTGGCACCGTTGTCGTCCCAGGTATAGCCGCCCTGCGCGTAGCCGCTGACCATCCACCACTGGTTCACATCGGTGCGCAGATCAGTGCCGTGGTAGTAGCCGTAGGTGAGGTAAGACATCCATCCACCGGAACCACTGGCCAACCGATAGCGCGCCAGCGTGCTGGCTTCCAGTGGTGGGTTCAGCGCCAGCTGCAGGCGGCATTGCACGGCCGCCGATTGCGGATAGGCATCGCCCTGGCGGGTGGCACTGCCGAGGAACTGGCGGCGCTCGATGCCGGCACTCAGGCCAGTCTGGCCGAACGCATAGCGCATGCCGAAGGACGCGATGGTGGACGGCCAGCCGGTGGTCGAACGCGAATGACTGAGGCGCTCGGCGCGTGCGCGTGCATCCGGCGTTGATTCGCCGGTACACGGATCCACCGCGCGGATCGATTCGTAGGTGCCGCCTTCGTCATACAGCGTGTTGAGCAGCCGCGCGTAGAGCTCCAGCGTGCCGTGCCGGTCGTTGAAGGCCGGGGGCCGCCAGAACGCCTCCAGCGTACTGAACACCGAATCGCCCGGTGTGCTGATCGCCGCACCGCCGACATTGGTTGCGGCTTGGCGTGCGCCTCGGAAACCGGCCGAGGCAATCACGCCCCACTCGCGCGAATAGTTGGCGATGGCATTGCGCACGTTGTAGCGCTGAAGCTCATCCAACGGCAGCTCGCCGGCATCGGCGCGATCAATGGCACTGCGCAGCAGCGTCACCGCCTGTGGATGGTCGCCGTTGGCGGCACTGGCGTAGGCCTGGTCGAGCACCACGGTCTTTGGCGCCTTGCCGGTGGCCTCTGCGGCGCGGAAGTCTGCCAGCGCCTGTGCCGGGTCACCCGCCTTCTGGTTGAGATAGCCACGCTGCATCAGCGAACCCGCGTCATCAGAATGCTGTGCCAGCGCCGCATCCAGGCGCTGCCGTGCTTCGACCTGCTGGACGCGGTTGCCCGCTGCCAGGGTAGTGGTCAGCAAGCCCTGCAGGTTCCCGTCCTCCGGCGCGAGTTCCACGGCCTGCCGCGCCTCAACGATGGCGTCAGCGTAGTCCCGGCGTGCGTAAGCCGCGTAGGCACGCTGCGCGGCACCGCCATCACCCTGCAGGTCGGCCGGCATCAGCTCGCACGCGTTGCCGGTGTCACTCACCTGGCAGTGCTGGAACGGAGCCGGGTAGCTCTGCGCACTCATTCGGGGAGGCTCGCGGCTGGTGCGGATCGCCTTGGCGCGTTGCTCGATGCCCTGCTGCAGCAGCTGCTGTGTCCGTGCATCGCCTTCACCTGCGGGACCTGCTGCCTGCAGCGGTGCCAGCAGTGCAGCCGCACGCTCCCGATCGCCTGCAGCCAGCGCCGCATCCACCGCCAGCAGGCGCACGTTGCGCTGCTGCTGGGTTGATTGCCCGGGGATGGCGAGTGCGGTGTCGAAGTCCTCATTGGCGAGCACCGAATTGCCCTGGCGCTGGCGCAGATAGCCCCGCATCACCTGCGCATTGAGGTCCTTGGCGTCGGTCTGCAGTGCCAGGTCCGCGCTACGTTCAGCCTCGGACAGCTGCTCACCCTGCAGCTGCGCGGTGATCAACAGCAGCCGGTAGGAAGCCATATCCGGCGCCAGTTCCACTGCCGCGCGCGCCTGTGCAATGGCGGCGGCATCGTTACGTGCGGACAGCGATCGGTAGGCCTGCTGAGCCTGCAGCAGCGCGCGCTGGCGGTCCAGCGCCGCACGCCTTTCGCGCAGCTCCTCGATGTTGGGCGCGCCCAGCCGCAGCGCGGTGCTGATCGCGGCGTCGGCCTGCTCGGGTTGCTGCTGGGCCTCCAGTGCGGCTACCCACAACAGCGCCCACGCCCCCTGCCCCGGCTGCTGGCGGAACGCCTGTTCGGCCTTGCTGGCCGCCACGCCCATCTGCTTGGCGTCATAGGCCGCGTAGGCCTCGGTGGCCAGCGAGTAGGCCCGCTGCTTGGCGAGGTCTGCGGCGCTGCCGACTGGACGCGATGGGGATGCGGTGCGCACGCCCTTGCCGTCCGTGGACGCGCTACGTGCAGCGGTAGCCGCCGCCAGCGCAGGCAAGGCAGGATCCTTCAACCCCACGTCCAGCGCACGGCGCGCTTGCTGCTGCGCTTCTGCGCCACGACCGAGCTTCTGCAGCGCATAGATCTGCAGCAGGCGCAGCCGCACCACGTCCGGGCGCAGCCGGATCGCTTCACTGGACTGCCGGTAGGCCGTGGGGTAATCGCCACGTTCATAGGCGGCAAAGGCCTGCTCGGCGATGCGGTAGGCCGCACCGGACAATGGCAGCGGCGCATCGGCCTGTGCCAGCACCGGCGTGGTGGCCGTGGCCAATGCCACGGCAATGACGGTGGAGAGCAGCGTGGTCTTCATGCCGGCAAGGCTCCGGGAGGCGGCGACTGCAGCGTGGCCGCGCGCCGGCGTTGTTCCTGCATGGCCTGGGCCACGGCCTCTTCGCTGGTGATGCCCTGCTTCACCAGGTAGTCGCCGATGCGGCCGTCGCGCTGCGGCTTGTACGCGTCCAGTGCAATCTCAAAGCGCGCGTGGTCGATCAGGCGCATCTCCACCAGCAGGTCGCCCAGCAGCGGCACGTTGTTCAGGTGCCATTGCCGGTCGCCGCCGATCAGGCGCAGGCCAGCGTTGATTTCGCTTTCGCGGGCAATGCTCTGCTCGACGTGATCACTGCGGGTTTCCTGCTTCAGCAGTGCCAACGCTTCTTCGGGTAATGGGCTGGCTACTGCCAGCCGCAGGGTTCGCTCCTGGCGTGGAGGCAGCGGCAGCATGCGCCACTGCACGCAGGCATCGGCACTGACCGGGAACTGACAGGCCCGCAGGTAGTCCACATCGATCACCGCGCGCTGCAGGTCACCCTGGAAGGCGATCGCCTCGGCCAGCGTCTCATCATCCAACCAACCCTGGGTAAGCAGGATGCGGCCGAGCGGCTGCTGCCGACCGGCATGCTGCTGGTCCAGCGCCAGCTGCAGGCGTTCGGGTTCAACGGCCTGCCAGGTGCCCAGCAGTTCACCCAGCTGCTTGCGGGTCTGCACCAGCTGCGCCGCATCCGGGAAATCGTGCATGGTCTTGTCCCAGACCATGCGCTTGCCGAACAGCAGGTAGGCCAGGAACACCTTCCAGGCGCGGGCGGTGGCCATGAAATTGATCATGTTGCCGACCACCATGCGCGGGATCGACATCAGCGCATGCTCCCAGCCATACAGCCGGTTGACGAAGTAGAAACGCTGCACGACGCGGGTCACCAATGCAGCCGTGGTCAGCAGCGCCACGTTCATCTGCCAGGTACCGGCCTGGAACACACTGGGAAACTGCATCGTCCATACCCCGGTCATCTTCAGCAGCCAGAACAGCAGCAGCTGCAGGAAGATGACGTAGGCGATGATGCTGACGAACGAAGTGATGATGCCCTTTCGGTCGCGCGCCAGCAGGTACTTGGTGGCCAGCGAGCCGCGCCAGCCCAGCGACTCCCAGCTCTGCAGGCCGATGCCCAGCACCCAGCGTGCCTTCTGCCGGTAGGAAGCGCGGAAGTTGTCGGGGAAGTATTCGCGCACGCACAGGGCCATCTGCTGGGTGCGTTCGCGCACCGGACCCCAGCCGAACCACGAGGGACGGCGAACGCGGAACTGCACCGGGAAGCGCGCGAAGATCGACTGCATGCCCATCGCCGCCAGTCGTGCACCGACGTCGTAGTCCTCGGTGAGGCTGTCGGTGTTGAAGGGCTGGTTGCCGGTCTGCGCACTCAATGCCAGCAGCGCGCGCCGCGAGAAGCAAGTACCGACGCCCGCGGAGGGCACCATGCCGGACACGCTCTCGCGCACCACCAGATCCTTGGCGTGCCATTCGGCGAATTCGTCCATGTAGACGCCCGCCACCAGCTCATACCATTCGCGATCCAGCGAGGTCACCGGCAGCTGGATCATGTCCTTGCGCGGCAGCAGGTAGTTGTAGAAGCGTAGTTCCATCGGGTGCAGCACGTCTTCGCTGTCGTGCAGGATCACGCCGGCGAACTCGATGTCGTGGCGCTTCTCGTAATCGAAGATGGCCAGGATCAGCCAGTTCAGGCAGTCGGCCTTGCTGGTCGGCCCGTCATGCGGCACTTCCACGCGGCGCAGGCGCTTGTAGCGGCGGCGCATGCGCTCGACTTCATCGATGGTCTGCTGGTCGTTGGGATAGGTGCCGACGAACACCACGTACTCGCGGTAGTCGAGTACGTTGATCATGTTCTCCACCATCTGCGCGATGACGTCGTACTCCATCCACGCCGGCACCATGATCGCCAGCGGCTGTTGCGGCCGCTGCAGCAGGTCTTCCTGGGTCAGCGGTTTATACGCTTCGCGACGCTTGATGGTGAGCGCGCGCCAGCTCTCGCGCACCCAGTACCAGACATCGATGAACAGGTCATCGAGGCTGGAGATCAGGATCAGCACGGCCACCGCCGCCGCCGTGGTTTCCAGGGCGGCGTAGTAGTTTGCCAGCTGGATGTTCCAGAACAGACCGTCCACGGTGGATCAGTGCCCTGTGTTGGCGGACTTGCGGCGGCGCACCTGGGTGACGCGGGCGGCCAGCAGCGCGAACACGATTACGCCGACCAGCAGCAGCAACCAGACCATGTGCCGTTCCCACTTCGATTGCGGATTGCCGTCCTGCGCGACACGCGTGCCATAGGGATCCTGGCGGTCGAATTCGCGCACGGCATCACTGCCGTCGAGCACGGCGAGATCACCGCGCAGCAGCCGGAACGGTGCGCCGAACGGCGGTGCCTGTGCGCCAAGGTCGCTGTACAGCACGCCGAGCTGGCCGCCGGAGGTGCCGACCTGCACCACCGCGGCGCGGTCCAGGCCGCTGACATCCAGCAGCGGCTGCGGCTTCCTGCCGATCAGCAGGCGCCCGTCCTTCAGGCCGGCCACATCGACACCGGCCGGTGCCACGCCGAAGGCCAGCCATGGCTCACCCGGGCTGACCGCCGCACCGGCATCGACCACCTTCAGTTCCGATGCCTCCGGCGACGCACCCACTGCACTGGCCACAGCGATGACCTTGGCCAGCGATGCCGGTGCATCCTGCAGCCACGTGGCGGGCACGAACACCTGGTTGCCGCGTGACAGCTGGCTGCTGGCACCGACGAAATCACTGCCGAGCGAACGCTTGGCCAGGGTCAGGTGGCTGCTGGGCAGGATCGAGACTGGATAAGCGGTGGCCGGATCGTGGCAATAGGGGCGTGCCGGCTGGCGCAGGAAGCTGACGCGGATCTCGTTGCGCGCCGACAGCGCATAGGCCGGCACCTTGGCCACCAGCCGCTGCGGCTGGCCATTGGCCGACAGCACCTTGCCGCCCAGCAGGTAGTCATTGAAGTAGATCGTGGCTACCGCGCCCTGTCCGGCTGCGTTCGGCGCCGCCGAGACATCGATCACCACTTCCTCGGGCAGACGGCCATCGGCCGACAGCGCGCCGAGGTCGAAGCTGGCACTGCGATCGGCGCGGGTGACCACGTCCATCGTGCCGGCGATGTTGCCGAGCCGGCTCAGCAGCACCTGGTCGCCATCGAGCTTCGGCGTGCCGGCCGCGGTGACCTGCAGGCTGCGGCCCAGCGCATAGCTGCGCCAGTGTTCCGCAAACAATCCGGCGACCTTGCCCGCCGCCGCCGGGTCGACCACCAGCGTCGGACGGCCGGCAATGGCGACCACGCTGACCGAGGCGTTGGCCGCGGGCTTTTCCAGGCCGTCCATGCCGGTACGGCGCCACGCGGCGAACGCCGTGCCGGCATCAGCGCCAGCGCCGCCGACCTGTGCAGCGAGTGCGTCCAGCGCCGCGCGTACTCCAGCCCGCAGCGCGTTGCTGCCGATCATCACATCGGCGGCCAACGGCCCGCTGTCACGCAGCGACAGCAGCGCCCCCACTTCGGCCAGATCCTTCAGCACATACGCACGTTCGCCCGACGCCAGCGCGGCATAGGCCGGCACGCCCTGCAGGCTGGCCGGGATGCTGATGCCAGTCAGGTCGACGCTGTCACCAACCTTCGGCAGTGCGACCACCTGCACCTGTTTGCCACCGGCCTGCAACGCGGTACCGATGCGCCAGGCGGCATCATAGACAGGCGCCTGCAGAGCCTTGCCATCCACCAGCAGGCGCACCCGTGGCGGCAGCGCGCCCCAGGCCTTGGCCACGGTGTCCACGGCGCGGCCGTCGAAGCGATAGCTGAAACGCGAATCCGGCGACAGCCGCAGCACGTTGGCCGGTGCGCTCTGATCGGCGCACTGGTAGTCGGACACGATCGACCACCAGCCGACGCCGACCCGCACGAAACCGTTCTGGCGGGGTTCGCCATCGATGGCCAGCAGCTGGCTGGCGTCGCCCTGCGCGTCGGTGATCGAACGCGCGGCGATCGGGTCTCCGTCGACCGACCACAACCCCGAGGTGCGCCCGGCATGCCCGCGCACGTAGCGCCCGTCCAGCTGCAGCTGCGCATCACGGGTGGCGACGCCGGCCGGCACCGGCAGGTAAATCTCGCGCTGGCTTTCCTGCCCGCTCAACACCAATGGCTGGCGGAAGCCGAGTTCGCGCAGGCTCATCTGCCGGTTCACCGTACTGTCGCCGCTCCATTCGGCGAACTGGCCGGCAACGCTGTCTGCGGCATGGGCACTGGCGACCACACCCGAAAGGATGAACGCGGCAGCGGAAGCAAACAAAGGAGAGCGGCCGGTCTGGGTCATGGCATCACTTCATGGGGATGAGGGTGGATGGCCCCGCCGCTGCGGAGACCGGGCGAGAATTCGGGAAGGGGCGTGCCACGCAGGGCGGCGACGATGCGCGCGCTGGCGCGACCATCGCCATAGGGACTGGCATCGGGATCGAAGTGGGTCGGCTGCGGTGGCTGTGCCAACGCTGCGTTGACCGCCTCGACAATGCGCGAAGGGGTGGTGCCGACCAGCGTCACCACACCCGCCTCGACCGCCTCCGGACGCTCGGTGACATCGCGCATCACCAGAACGGGTTTGGCCAGCGCCGGCGCTTCTTCCTGCACGCCACCGGAATCGGTGAGGATCACGTCGGCGCGCTGCATCAGGCGCACGAAACGCAGGTAGTCCTGCGGCGGCACCAGGTGCACGTTGTCGAGATGGCCGAGGTGGGCGTTGACCGGACCCTGCACGTTCGGATTGAGGTGCACCGGGTACAGCACCTGCAGGTCCGGCCGCCGCGCCAGCTCGGCCAGTGCGCGGCAGATATCCTCGAAGCCCTGGCCGAAGCTCTCGCGGCGGTGGCCGGTGACCAGCAGCAGGCGCCGCCGCGGGTCGAGCATGTGGAAGGGCACGTCGGCCTGCGCGCGCAGGGCCGGGTCGGCATCCAACCGCTGTACGGTCTGCTGCAGGGCATCGATGACGGTGTTGCCGGTGACCAGGATCTGCCCGCCCAGATGCTCGCGGGCCAGGTTGGCGCGCGAGCTGGCGGTGGGCGCATACAGCTGGTGGCCGACCACGTCGATCACCCGCCGGTTCATTTCCTCCGGCCATGGCCGGTTGATGTCACCGGTGCGCAAGCCGGCCTCGACGTGGCCGATCGGGATGCGGTGATGGAACGCGGCAAGCGCGGCGGTCATCGCCGTGGTGGTATCGCCATGCACCAGCACGCGGTCCGGGCGAACCTGGGTGTAGAGCGCGTCAAGCCGCTCGAACAGCCTGGCGCACAGTCCGTTGAGGGTCTGGTTGGGCACCATGACATCGAGGTCATGGTCGGCGGTGATCTCGAACAACGACATCACCTGGTCGAGCATCGCCCGGTGCTGGCCCGTGATGCAGACCACCGACTCGATATCGGCAGATTCTGCCAAGGCCCGCACCAGCGGCCCCATCTTGATCGCTTCCGGCCGTGTGCCGAACACGGACAGGACCTTCACCGCAGCGCTCCCGAAGGCTGGCGCGGGGGGATGCAGGCAGCTGTAGCCACGTCTGGATCCTTTCGGCGTTCCCGTCCAACACCCGCGGGCAGGAGACGGTCACCTCATGAGGAAACTCCAAATTCGCGACATACATCACATTCATGTGGTTGTACGTGCGTCGTGGCACCGATCTTCATCGTTGGAAGATCAAGACGCAGTCAACGCCACCTGCGGAACAGGTGACGTTGCGGTGGAACGCAGCGGTGGCGGCGGCCTGCGGGCGCCTTACTCGTACTGGATGGTGAAGGTCGCCTGGCCGTTTGCGACACCCGCACCGACGGTACCGGCCTGGGTCTGCACATAGCGGGCACGCAGCGGCAAGGTCATGGTGCTGGTACCGGTGGTGGTGGTACCGACGTTGACGGTCTGGCCGAAGCGCACTTCGCGCTCTGTGCTGCCATCGCGCTGGACCATCTGGATGCCGATGCGGGTGGCGCTGTTGGTGGCCGCGCTCAGCTTCAGCACGCCGGGCATGTTCGAGCTGTCCTGGTCGGCGTCCAGGCGGATGCCGATCTTGCTCTGGTAGGCAGCGACATTGCTGCCCTGGCAGTTCAGGCGGATCTCGAAATCACGATCGACCGCACGCGAACCAACGCCGGTGAAGGTGGTGTTGGGCACGCTGCCGAAATCAACGGCGATGTTGCGGCTGCCGGCCTGCACTTCGCAGGTCGGGCTGACCACGGTGGTGCCCGAGCCCCTGAAGGTGGAGGTCAGCACCGGGCGGCTGGGGCCATCACCATCGAAGTAGTAGGTGGTGAAGCGACCGTTCGGTGCGATCACGCCCGAACCGGTCTGTGCGGCGGTCTTGATCAGCTGGATGCGGAACTGGCCGCCGATCAGCGAGATGGTGGAGTTGGCCGCGAAATTGATGGTATGTGGGTAATAGGCCTGGATCGCGCCGGAGTCGCGGAACAGGCGGATGCCCACGCCGGCCACGCCGGTCTCATAGACGTTGGCAAAGCCGGCCACCGGTCGCTTCTGCGGCGCGTTGACGTACTCGCCTGTCGAGTAGCCGCTATACCAGTAGTCGCAGCGGGCAACGTTGTTCTGCTGGTTGATCGGCACACTGATCTCTTTGATCACGCCACCCACCGGTGTACTGGGCAGGATCACGATCTGACCCATGTCCATCTGCACGTCCTGCGCAACGAAACCGTTGACCTGGATGCGGCAGGCCGCACTGGCCTGCTGCGCCAGCAGCACGCCCCCCAGCAGGGCCAACGCGGCCAATGCCTTGCGGCCACGGGAAGAAATCATCGGCATGCTGCCTCCAGCGGGATGAAGCCGGTCTTGGACGCATCGGCGCCCGCCGGTACCTGGTAATCAATGGTGCAGCGCTGGTCGGCACCTGCGCCCCACTCGACCTGCAACTGGCCCTGGTTCTTCTCGCTGCGCACGTACAGGCGGCCACCCTGGCTGACCATGCCCACTGGCTGGCCCTGCTCGTCCTTGACCTGTGCACCGAACGGCATGGTGCGGCCATCGGTGTTGCGCACCTGGATCAGCAGCGCGTTGCCCTTGCGGGTATCGAAGCGCAGGTAGCTGATGGCACCGGCGAACGGCGCGATCGACTGGCTGGTGCTTTCCAGCTCGACGTCGTGGGCCATGCCCTGCGGATCGAGGGTAACGGTGTTGAGGCGGTACGGCGACACGTACGGGACCACAGCGTAACCGCGGCCATCGACGCGCAGGCCCGGGGCATTGCTGACGATCGCATCGCGCGCGCCCGGTGCTTCGACCAGCACCATGGTGTCGCCACGCTGCGGGGTGAAGGTGAAGCCGCCCGGATGCACGACCACGCTGCCGTTGGCGCCGACCGAGGCCTGGCGGAAATCGCGCGAGTGGCTGTAGGTGGCGTTCAACGCGCTGTAGCGGCTGCGGTATTCGGCGCTGCCGACCGCGGTGGTACCACCTTCGCGGGAGTCGGAAAGGGCCACGCCGTAGCTGAAGTTGTTGTCGATGCCGGTCGAACCGGTAATGCCGACACGGCTGTTGTCGTAGCCACCGCGCTCGCGCACGCCGACATCGGCGCTGAACGACACCGGGTGGCTGCCACGGCCCAGCGGCACGCTCATCGACAGCAGGTACTGGGTATCGGAACGGCCGAGCACGCCTTCTTCGGTGCGCAGTGCCGAGAAGCCGTAGTTCACCGAGCGCCAGGCGTTGTTGTAGCCCACCTGGTACTGCTTGGAAGTGCCCGGACGATCGTAGAAGTCACGCACCGAACCGGTCACGTACAGCGCACCGCCGCGACGGCCCAGCGGCTGGTTCAGCGTTACCTGGAACTGGCTGCGCTGACGACCGCGGGTGGTCGGGTCGATGCCGCGCTTGTCCGAATCACGGCCATACAGCGCGTCCTGCAGGCTGTAGAAGCCTTCAGTCGAATACCGGTAGGCGGCCAGGGTCAGGTTGGTCCCGGTCTCGCCGATCATGTTGCTGTAGCTCAAGCGCACGCTGGCACCGGTGTGGTTGCCGTAGTGGTCGAACGTCGTACGTGCATGGGTGACGTCGGCGGCGAACGCGCCGACCGGCGTGGACAGGCCGACGCCGTACAGCAGCGACAGGTAACCATCGCTCAGCGCCGTGCCGCCGTACAGGGTCAGCTGGTTGCCGATACCGCGCTGATAGGTGCCCTGCACAAGCCACGGCTCATCGGCCAGCAGCTTGTTGCGCACCTGGCCGGCGGTCAGCGCGTAACGCGACACGCCTTCGCGCAGCATCTGCGGCACCGAACCGAACGGCACCTTGAATTCGCGGCGGCGGCCATCGGCCTCGATCACGCTCACGTCCAGGTCGCCGCCATAGCCGGTCGGGTACAGATCGTCGATGACGAAGCTGCCCGGCGACACCGTCGAGGAGTAGATCAACTGCTCATTCTGGCGCACTTCGATGCGCGCGTTGGTTTCAGCAATACCACGCACGACCGGCGCGTAGCCGCGCAGCGAGTCGGGCAGCATGCGGTCGTCGCTGGCCAGGCTGGCACCGCGGTACCCGATCGAATCGAACAGTTCACCGGTGGTGTAGGCCTCACCGATGGTGAGCATGCCGCGCACCTGCGGGATGCCGCGCTGTGCGTAGGTGGCGATGCTCTGCCAATGGCGGCCGTCCCCCTCGGACCAGGTCAGGTTCGAGTCGTGGCGGAACTGCCAGCCGCCCAGGTTCAGGCCGGCATTGAGGCCGAGGTAGGCACTGCGGTTGCGCTGGCCACCTTCGACGCGGCTGTCGCTGTTGATCGCATTGAAGCTGTAGCCGACGAAGCCGGCATTGATGCCGCGGTCCCACAGCGCCGGGTTGACGTAGCCGCGCGCCTCGCGGCGCAGGAACACCTGCGGAATGCTGAGGTCGTAGCGCAGGTTGCCGCTGTCATAGATGCCGTAGGCGTTGCTCATGCGCTGCTGCACCGGCACGCAGCTGGTCTTGTCGGCCGGCACCGACGGGTCCTGCTGCAGCAGCACGGCCTCGCTGTCCACGCCCATTTCTTCCAGCATCGGCAGCGGCAGGCAGGCGTCGACGCGACCCTGCGCATCGGCCTTGAACTGCAGGTCGCGACGGCCCTGCCAGGCACCGTTGACGTAGACGTCGACGCGGTAGGTGCCGGCCACCATCGGGTTGCCGTTGCTGAAGGCCGCCAGGTCGACCTGCTTGGCCTGGCCGGACAGGAAGCTGGAGTTGAACTGGGCCGATTCCGGTGCACGCGCATTGGCCGCACCACTCTGCGCCATCAGCGCCTGTTCGCCGAGATTGGCCGGGGCAGCCAGCGCCCATCCTGGGCAGGCCACGCCAGCAACCAACAGGCAAAGCGCCTGATGGATCGACAATGTCAATCTGTTTCCGATCACACTGACATTCCTTCAATTCGCCGCACGGCGGCGGTGGCGGGATGCGCAGGCCATGGGCCGGCGCGGCGCGTTCAGCCCCCGGTGCTGCCGAGGCGGATGGTGTGTTCCACCCGGCCGCCGTAGTCGTTGATGGTGATGAAGCGGACCTGGTCGGTGCCCGCCGGTGCGGCGAACTCCAGGCTCTGCTTCGGCGCGACCATCGCGCCCTTGTCCTCGACGGCCTTTTCACTGCTGCCGGTCACGGCATGCACTTCAGCCAGCGTGACGTGGAAGGGGCTCGGGTTTTCCACCCGCAGGCGGTCGCCATTGCGGGTCCAGCGCAGTGCTGCCGGTGCGTCGTTGGCGACGCCCTTCAGGCCCTGCGGCCGGTAGAAAAGCTTCAGGCGCGAACGAAACGCGACCTGCAGGTAATTCTGTTCGCCACTGTTGTCGGCGTTGTCCGGCGACGGCGGCACATCCAGCACGTTGAGCCAGAACACCGACTCGCGGTCGGTCGGCAGCTGCGCGCCGGAGAAGATCAGGCGCAGCGCCTGGCTGCGGCCCGGCTCGACGCGCGCGATCGGCGGCGTCAGCACGAACGGTGCATCGCTGGTATCGGCGGTCTGGTTGGCGTCGCCGCTGTCGATCCAGGCCTGCACCAGCGCCGGCGATTCGCCCACGTTGTCGACCTGCACGGTGACTTCGCGCGCCTGCGCCGGATAGATCACTCGCGTGCCGTTGACCACCACGCCGGCCAGTGCGTTCTGGCAGAAGGGCAGCGTGAACGCTGCCAGCAGCAGCGCCCGGGGAAAGATTGCTTTCATCGGAAGTACTACGCTCGAGGTGTGTGGCCAGAGGCCGCGGAGCATTGGCCGGCGCGTACGCCGGCCAATGCGGGTACGGCTACGATCAGTTGTAGATGATCGTGTACTTGACGCTGCTGGTGACGTCGCCCGGGGTGGCGGCGGCAGTGGCGTAGTACTCAGCGTAGTAGCTCAGGTCGGCCGAACCGTCGGTGCCGACGGTGACCCACTGCGAGTTGGTCTGGGCCAGGCCAGCGCCGGCTGCCTTGATCGGCAGGACCTGGTTGTTGGAACCCAGCAGCTGCAGCTGCACGTTGGTGGCAGCGTTGGCCGAAGCCTGGTTCAGCAGGCGGCCGGTGTTGAAGTCAACGGTCGAACCCGGCTCGAAGTAGGTCGCGACGTTGCCGGCGCTGCACTTGGTCAGGTTGATCGCGAACGGGGTACGACCCGCAACGGCACCGGCATTGGCCAGGGTGTTCTTGGACACGGTCGGCAGGTTGACGGCGAAGTCCTTGCCGCCCGGGGTCGAGATGGTGCAGGTCTTGTCGGTCACCTTGCCGTTGAAGGTGATGGTGCCGTCGGCGGCGTTGGCGGCCAGCGGAGCGGCGGCCAGCATCAGAGCGGCGATGATATTGATCTTGTGCATTCGCTTTTACCTAACCCTACTGAAGAGATGAGAAGTAGAGGAGGAAGCAAGGAGCACTGCCGGGCTATCAAGACCCATCCTTGCGTCTCACCTGTGGCCGGACTCGGACATACCTTCCCCTGAATCCGTGACGCAAGTATAGGCACAACTGTGATGAAAGTCTCATTATTTTTCTGAACGACGATTTATTGACGCTCGAAATGTGACGTGGTAGGCGGAACGCCGGAATCGGGGGCATGAGGGATTTGACGGGCGCCATGATCGGCGGTGAGCGCCACCCGCTGACGCATTTGGCTACCTGCGGCGCCAACGCGAGAACAGGCTTTTTCAGCGGGAAATCGCCTTATTTGATGCGCATCACTCTTTCTTGGTGATGGCCCTAGCAGATTCGGAAACGTCCTATTAAAGACGGATCGAACCTGTCGCTAACTAGGACACACCGAACCAGAGAACGTGTCATGAGGAACTCCATCCTGCTGTGTGTGGCCCTGATGTCCGTCAGTGCACTGGCCCAGGCCAGCAGCGGCAGCATCCGTTTCAGCGGTCGCATCGCTGAGCCGGGCTGCACGACGAACCTGTCCCAGGGCGAGTTGAGCCTGGCGGCCTGCCCGCCATCGGCCAAGGGCTCGACGGTGGCCGTGACGGCGCTGGCCGATGGCCAGGCCGCAACGCTGCGCGATGGCAAGCGCCAGGGCCAGAAGCTGTCGGTGTCGGCCAGCGCGATGCGCGCCGGTGATATCGCCTTCTCCGAGCGCTACAGCGTGCAGGCCTCGAAGCAGCAGCCGCTGCAGGGCGCCTACCTGGTGGTGGTCGACTACCTGTAAGACCCGCAGGCCGGCATTACTCCGGCTGCGGCAGCTCGAAGACCTGGCGCAGGTAAGCCAGGTAACCAGGGTCGTCGCACATGCTCTTGCCCGGCGAATCGCTGAGCTTGGCCACCGGCTGGCCGTTGCAGCGGACCATCTTGATGACGATGTTGAGCGGCGTTGGTCCCAGATCATTGGTCAGGTGGGTGCCGACGCCGAAGGCGACCTGGCAGCGACCACGGAAGTAGTCGTACAGGCGCATCACCTTGACGATGTCGAGGCCATCGCTGAACACCAGCACCTTGCTGCGTGGATCGACACGGCGCTGCTGGAAATGCGCCAGCATGCGGTCACCCCAGTCGAACGGATCGCCAGAGTCGTGGCGCACGCCGTCGAACAACTTGCAGAAGTACATGTCGAAGTCGCGCAGGAACGCGTCCAGGCCGACCACATCGGACAGCGCGATGCCGAGGTCGCCGCGATATTCGCGTGCCCATGACTCCAGTGCCGCCACCTGCGAATCACGCAGGCGCGGGCCCAGCGCCTGGAACGCCTGCAGGTACTCATGGGCCATGGTGCCGTGCGGAGTCATGCCATACAGGCGCGCGAAGTGCACGTTGCTGGTGCCAACCAGCTGCGGCCCGAGTGCATCGCGCAGCAATGGCAGCAGGCGGGCATGCCAGTCACGCGAGTAGCGGCGGCGGCTGCCGTAGTCGGCGATACGGCACTGCTCGAAGCCGGGGGTATCACGCAGCAGCGCGGCCTTGGCCTGCAGGCGGCGCTCGCCTTCGGCGAAGTCGGCGGTGGTGGTGTTGCGGAACCAGACCTCGTTGATGATCGCCAGCAGCGGCACTTCAAACAGGATGGTGTGCAGCCACGGGCCGGTGATATCCAGCTCGATCTCGCCGGGCACGGTCTTCGACGCGCGCAGTTGGATGTACTTGCGGTCGAGGTGGAACAGGCCAAGGAAGTCGGCAAAGTCGGGCTTCACGAAGCGCAGGCCACGCATGTAGTCCAGCTCCACGTCACTGAAGCGCAGGCTGCACAGGTGGTCGATCTCTTCGTCGATCTGGTCGATGTAGCGGGCCAGTTCGATGCCGGGCGTGCGGCACTTGAACCGGTACTGCACCTGGGCGCCGGGATGCTGGTGGAGCACCGCCTGCATCATGGTGAACTTGTACAGGTCGGTGTCGAGCAGGGACTGGATGATAGGCATGGGGCGGATTATGCGCCCGACGGAGTGAACCGTGGGCGCGCCGGCCTTCTGTAGAGCCGAGCCCACGTTCGGCTGGATTGTTGCCTGAGCCGAGCGTGGGCTCGGCTCTACAACGACCTGCGCAGCAGGCGCGGCACCAGCATCAGCGCGTGCGCCCAGATCGCGCCCCACACCGCCACGCGTACCGGCAGCGAACGCTGTCTTGCCTCGAACTTCTGGAAATAGCGCCACAGGCCCTTGTGCTTGTGCCACTCGACGAAGAACGGACGTGAGCGGCTGGATACGCCGCGCACGTGGGTGACCTGCAGATCGTTGGCGATCGCCACCACTGCGCCGGCCTCGCGGGCACGACGGCACAGGTCCAGGTCTTCGGCATGCAGGCGGTAACCAGCGTCCCAGCCACCGATACGGTCGAACAGTGCGCGCGACATCATCAGCAAGGCACCGGACAACGCAGGTACCCGCTGCAGTGCCTGCTGCGGGTCACGGGGAACGGCCAGTTTCGAGCCTTTGCCCGGCGAGCGCAGCATCAACAGGAAATCCGGGTCGCGGCGGCGCACGGCCTCATCGGCGTGGCCATGCTCATCCAGCTGTTCGACACCGAGCAGGCAGTCACCGAGCGCGTCGGCGCGGCTGCGCAATCCGGCCAGCGTTTCCGGTTCGACCATCAGGTCCGGATTGATGAAGGCCAGCCACGGGCTGCCCGAATCGGCCACGCCCTGGTTGTTGGCGGCGGCGAAGCCGGGATTGTCCGGATTACCGATGAAGCGCACACGCGGGTCATGGCTGGCGTGTCGCTGCACGATCTCCAGCGTGCCATCCACCGAACCATTGTCGATCACCCGGATCTCGGCCACGTCCTGCGCTTGGCGCAGCCGTGAGAGGCAGGCATCGATGGTGCTGCCGCTCTGGTAGGTGACGACGATGGCGGCAATGGCAACATTCAAGCGTGAGGCTCCGGCGCGGATGACGGGACGAACAGGTCACCCTGCTCGGCCGGTATTATCGCCTGCTGCATGCGCTGCTGCAGATCGGCGCGCATCCCGTGCAACGGATCGTGCATCAGGAAATCGGCCAGCCGCGGCACCCAGGCCGGCCAGCGCGCGGCCAGCGCTTCAAGATCGCCATCGCGGCTGATGGCCTCCCCTGCGCGGCCGACGAAGGCTGTTTCGCACAGGACATTGCGCCAGCCCAGCCCGGCCATGCGCAGGCTCAGGTCGACCAGCGCCGCGTTCCACCCCGCATAACTCTCCACGTCCAGGCCACCGGCGCGGCGACGCGCGTTGCCGCGCACCAGTACCGCGTGGGTGACTGCCGAGGGCAGCTCCGGATGCAGCACTGGCAGCGTGGCACAGGCGTGTGCCAGCAGCGCCGGGTCCTCGGGCTCGGGATTGATTTCGCCCAATCGCGGCCACGCGGCGGTTTCGCCGGCATTGCACCACGGTGTTGCGGTGGCGATGGCGGCATCGCGGGCGAAGGCGTCCTGCAGCTGCTGCAGCCAGCCGGGTGCGGGCACGCTGTCCGGCGCCAGCACGGCCACGTCCAGGCCCTCGCAGGCGCGCAGCATCTCATCCAGATGGGCGACCTCGCCCAGCGGCCGCGCGCGGCGGGTGTATTCGGCCTGCAACGGCGTATGCGCCAACCAGTGCTCCACCACCGCCTGCGCACGCGGCCCGGTCTGCGCGTCATCGGCCAGCCAGACCGCGGTTCCCGGCGCGGTGCCGGCATCCAGCGCGGCCAGGCAGCGGTCGAGCGCAGCATCGTCCACGCACAGCGGCAACAACACGATCGCCCCCATCCCGCCTCCGTGGTTGTCGGTGGACACAGCCTAGCACTGGGAGGGTATCGGCCGGGTTGCACCCGGCGCCCGCTTCAGGCCGGAGCAACAGCAACAGCCGAAGCAAAGGCTGGGTTCCTGTGGGATGGCGGGGTGGGTCCGGTTGCAGGGGCGTGAGCCGCATGGATGCGGCGACCGAGCTTACATGGACGTACTTGCAGCGTCCCCCGCAACCGGACCCACCCCGCCTTCGACAGATTTCTGCGATCTGCTGGACATGCCGATGGGGGTCAGATCCGTTTTCCAGAGGAAAACGGATCTGACCCCCATTTTCTGATTTCGAAATCTGACAGACATGCATCCACGCATGGCGTGGATCTACCGTGTCGACCAAGGTCGACACCTACCAACAGCCGCAGGAATCTGTCAGGGGTGGGGCGGTGTGGGTTGGCAGGACCGTTGGCGCCATGGATGGCGCCATCGAGCCCCCAGGGACGGGTTTACGGCGTGTCTTGACAACCCACACCGCCCCGCCATCCCGCAGAAACCCGCTGTTGCTGTTGCTGTTGCTGTTGCTCCAGCTCTGGCCTCTGCGGTTGCCGGGCGCAGCCCGGCCGTAAACCCCTTACTTCTTTGCGCGCGGCTGGTTCAGCGGTTCCATCGCGCGGAAGCGCTGGCTGTACTCGTCGGTCAGGTTGCGCGCTTCCTGGCTGTTGCGGACGATGCTCGGCGTCAGCAGCACGATCACTTCCGAACGACGGCTGGTGCGGGTCTTCTGCCCGAACAGCGCGCCCACCACCGGAATCCGGCTCAGGCCTGGAATGCCGCTGCTGCCATCGGTGGCCGTATCGGTGATCAGGCCGGCCAGCATGATGGTGTCACCGCTCTGCACCGCCGCTTCGGTCGACAGCTTCTTGGTGGAGATGCGCGGGTTGCAGTTGCGCTCGGTCGGGTTGCAGTTCTCCGGCACGTCGGAAGCGCTGCTCACTTCCTGCACGATGTCGAGGAACACCGTGCCGTCGCGGGTCACCCGCGGGCGTACCTTGAGGATCACGCCGGTGTCGATGTACTGCACCGAGCTGTAGCTGCTGGTGCCGATGCCGGTGTTCACCGTGGTGGTGTTGATCGGCACCTTGTCGCCCACGTTGAGCGTGGCTTCGGCGTTGTTGCGCACGAACACCGAAGGGGTCTGCAGCAGGCGTACATCGGTGACCTTGTCCAGCGCGCTCACCACCGCTGCGCCATTGTGGCCGGTGAACGCCCAACCAGCGCCTTCGGCACCGGTCACCGCGCCCGCGAAGGTGCTCCACGAACCGCCGGCGGCCGGCGGCAGCGTCAGCGCACCCAGCGCGCCGCCCAGTGCACGCCCGGCTACGGCGTTGTCGAAGAACCAGTTCACGCCGTACTTCAGGTCGCCGGTCAGTGCGACTTCGGCCACCTGCGCTTCGATGTGCACCTGCAGCGGCATCACGTCCAGCTTCTCGATCACCTCGCGGATCGAGCGCCAGGCCTGCGGGCTCGAACGGACCAGCAGGGTGTTGGTCTCTTCCACCGCCGACACGCCGACACGGTCGCCCTCCACTTCCAGGCTGACGCTGACGTTGCCGGCCTGGCGCTGCGGCAGGTTCATGCTGCCGTTGCCGGTACCACTGGAACCACTGCCTGACGTCGAACCGAAGTTGCTGCTGTTGTTGCTGTCCATGCCACGATCACCATCGCTGCCCAACTGCGACGGAATCGCGCCGGGCGCCAATGAGCCGGAGCTGGACCCGCCGCGGTTGCCGCTGCTGGCGAAGGCTTCACTGAGGCGTTCGGCGAGGTCGCGTGCCTTGATGTAGCGCAGCTCATAGGAGAACAGGCGGGCGCTGCCACCGGCGGTATCGATGCGATCCAGCCATTGCTGGATCTGGTCCAGGTAACGCACCTGCGGGGTGATCACCAGCACCGCGTTGGCGTTCTCAAGCGGCAGGAAGCGGAACATGCCGGCGCTGGGGGTCTTGCTCTCTTCACCGAACACCTTTTCCAGATCGGCTGCAACCTGCTCGGCCTTGCCCGACTGGATCGGGAACACGCCCACCGACATGCCCGACAACCAGTCGACGTCGAAGATCTCGACGGTGCGCATGTAGTTTTCCAGCTCGGCGCGGGTGCCACCAAGGGTGATCACGTTGCGGCCGCTGTCGACGTTGACGATGGCGTTGGGGCGCGCGTACGGCTCCAGCACCTTCTTCATTTCAGTTGCGGAGATGAACTGCAGCGGGATCACCCGGACCTCGAAACCGCGTGCGCTGGCCGCCGGCGCCGTACTTGGTGCGACAGTGCCGGCCAATGCCTGGTCGGCGGCCACGATGTTGTAGCGACCACCGCTGTACACCATGCGTGCGTTGTTCCAGCCCAGCACCATCTCCAGCAGGTTCAGCGCCTGTGCCGGCGACACCGGCTTCGGCGTGGCCAGGGTGACCGTGCCCTGCACGCCCGGTGCGATCACGTAGTTCTGCCCGAGCATGTCACCGAGGATGGCCTTGACCACCGCGTGCACCGATTCCCCCTCGAAGTTGAAGGTGGCCTCGCCGGTACTGGCCCCGTGCAGTGCCGGCGCCGGCGCGCGCGCGGCTTCGCGGTTGATCATGGTGCCGGTGCCGCGGCGGATGACCGCCTGAGGCGCGCCCTGGCTGTCACGGGCGGCATCGGCAGCCACTTCCGCCGCCTGGCCGGCATCGGTCGTGGACGTCAGGTTGCCTTTGCGCTGCACGTGCGGCGCGGACACCGTGCTGCAGCCAACCAGCAGCGCGAGGGCAAAGGACCAGGGAAGGAAACGCAGGTTCATGCATTCACTCTATCGGTTGGTGCCATCGCCCGGGGGCGGCGACGGTTGTTGCTGCTGTTGTTGCTGCAGCTGGCGGCGGCGGGCCTGGATGCGTTCGCGGATGGCCTGCATCTGCGCTTCGCTGGGACCGTTGGTGTTGGCGGGAGGCGTAGCGGCCGCCGGTGTGGCCGCCGGTGCTGCGCTGCCACCTGGCGGCTGCTGTGCCGTTGCTGCAGCGGCAGGCGGTGGCGGGGGAGCACCTGCCGGGGGCGGCACAATGATTCCACCCGCCTGCGGTGCACCGTTGGCGCCGCGCAGCACGGTGGGCGGCTCACCGCCCTGACCGTTGAACACCGCCAGCTCCAGCACCTGGTTGCCACCGGGACCGATCACGGTAGCCTGGCGTGGCGCCAGCGCGACCAGCTGCCAGCCATCAACGGCCTCACCATTGAGGCGCAGGCGCAGCGAGCGGTTCTGTTCGGTAGTGAACGTGGCCATGCCGAAATCGCCGGTCAGCAGCACGCCGGTCAGGCGCAATGCGGCGCTGGCAGCGGGCTCGCTGCCACCAAGCAGATAGGGCTTTGGCTTGCGGTCCTCGGCGAACAACGGGCGCTCGCCGATCGCGCTGTAGCTGTCCGCACTGGCCATGCGTTCGGCGGCAAGCGACGGCAGGCCGGGCAGTGACGGCGCCGCATCGGCATTGCCATCGGCGCCCGGCAACTGGCTGCCGAGGCCGAAGCCGGTGGCCAGCCAGACTGCTGCCGCCCAGCCCGCCAGGGCCAGCAGGAAACCGGTGCGCAGGCTGATCTGCTCAAGTTTCATCAGCCACCTCCTGTCCCTCGGCCGGTGCATCCGGTACCGGTGCAGCCACCGGTGCCGCTGCAGGCGGCTGCGGGGTGGCGGCCGGCCCGTTCGCGGGTGTTGGCGCGGCCCCTTCGGCCGCAGCACCCGGCAACAGATAACCGGCCAGTTCGAAGGACACATCCAGGCCCAGCCCGGATTCGTTCGGCGATTGCTGGAAACGCTGTGCGATCAGGTTGAGGTTGTCGACTAACAGGCGCGGGCTGCCGGTTTCCAGGCTGTGCAGCACGGTGGCCAGTTCGGCCACGCCGCAACGCAGGCGTACCTGCATGGCGACGCGCACGAACTCGGCATCGCGACGGTTGTCGGTCAGCGGCGTACGGTTGCTGATGGTGCAGCTGCGGTTACCCGGGCTGGCCATCGCCACGGCATCCTGCAGCTTGCCACCCAGCGCGGCGGCGGCGGCTTCGGCGGTGGCTTCGCGCAGGAAGCCCGGCCGCTGCTGCAACGCTTCGCGGGTAGCGCGCAGGCGCTGTTCGATCTGCGGCTGCTGCTGCAGCTGCGCCTGTACACGCTGCTCGCGCTCGCGCAGGGCAGCCACATCGGCATCGATCTCACGCAGCGGCTGGGTGAACCAGGGGTGCACCAGCAACAGATAGGCCAGGCCGAGCACTGCCAGCAGCAGTGCCAGTGCCAGCCAGCGGTCACGGCGCGCGCTTGGCATCGGCATCGGCCGCCTCCCCTTCCGGAGCCGCAGCCGCCATCGGCTGCAGTTCAGCGGTCATGGTGAAACGGTCACGGCCACTGGCCGCACCGTCGGCCTGCAGCACGCCGGTCAGGTTGACCTTGCGCCACTGCGGCGCATCCTGCAGCAGCTGCACCAGCTGCGAGGCCTCGCGGCTGAGCCCGATCAGCTGCAGGTTGTTGTTCTCGATGGCCAGTTTTTCCAGGTAGGTGCCCTCCGGCAGGCGCCGGGTCAGTTCATTCCAGATTTCCACCGTGCCGGCGCGCTGGCTGCGCTGCTTTTCGAGGAACGCGGCACCGTCGATCAGCGCCTGCAGCTGCGCACGTTCGCTGGCCACGCCACGCGCACTGCGCGCGCTGCGTTCAACCTGGGCACGCAGTTCATCGGCGGCGGCGCGGCGGTTGTCGAGCAGCTGCAGGGCGGCCAGCACCAGCATCACCAGCGCGGCCAGGGCCAGCAGCAGGTTCCAGCGCCGCATCGGGTCCGGTCGCAGCTGGCGCTGCGCGGGCGGCAGCAGATTCACGTGCAGCGGATCGCCCTTCGCATCAATCGCGTCGACGGCGGCCAACATATCGGCCCACTCGCCCACGCTGCCACGCCAGGCCTCCAGCTCGCGCAGCGGCCAGGCGATCAGTTCAACCTGCAACTGGCCTTCGCCGGCGCTGCCCAGTTCACGCACGTCATAGCTGACCTGGCTGGATTCGAACGGTGTCTGCCGGTCGATCTCGAAGCCGACCACCGCGCGCAGGCGGTCGGCCGCCGCCGCCGGCAGCCGAAGATGGCGGCGCAGCACTTCACTGGCCGGCAACAGCCACACCCGCGGCAGGCTGCGCAGGCGCGGCTCCAGAACGCGGTCCAGTTCGGCCGGCGACAACGGCCACGGCAAGGTCGCCACCGCTTCGCGGCGTTCGCCGGCCTCACGCCAGACCTGCAGCTGGTCACCCTCGCGCAGCAGCAGCAGGCGCGCCTGTGCCCAACCCAGCGCCCACTGCCAACGTGCCGGCACCCACGCCAGCAGCGATTGCCGCCACCAGCGCAGGAAGCGGCCAGCGCCCGGGCCGATCCGGCCCTGAACCTGCCGCAGACTGTCCTGCCAAGCCGTCATCTTGCTGTCATTCCCTGCTCCCAGCGAAGCACTGTGTAGGACCGCCCGGGAACCCCGCCCGAGCCATTGCGAACCACTGCCTGCAACACCGACCGGCGTCCACTGCCGTCGATGACACGGGACTCGATACTATAGGTGCCACTGCTGCTGGCAAGCGTTGTCGCACCCGCAGCGGTATCGGCATCACGCTCCTGCTGGGCGCGCTGGGCCAGCACGGTGTCGGCATCCAGCCCCAATGCGGTCAGCACCGGTGCGCTGGCGAACTGCGGATCCGGGCGTGCCTGGCGGCTGTACAGGGTCAGGTGCGGCAGCATCTTCTGGTACAACGGCCCGGGCATGCCGAGCACCCGCTGCAGTTCGCCCAGGGTCTCGAAACGCTTGTTGCGCGGGCCATACGGCAACCCGGCCGCGGCATAGTCGGGCGCCTCGGCACCGCCACCGGGCTGCAGCAGACTGTCCTCGTCGCGCCAGTCGACGATGGCACCGGCCAGCTGCCGTGCGGCTCCTTCGTCTTCGCCCAGCGCCTTGAGGAAAGCGGTCAGCAGGGCCACATCGGCCAGATTCAGGTTGATCTTGCCGTTCTCGTCCAGCACCTTGATCTCGATGCTGGCGTCATCGAACGTCCAGCGATAGGTACGGCCATCGGCCCGCCACGGGGCCCGCTGCGGATCGGCGGACAGGCGCATCAGCGCGTATTCCAGGCCGGCCCGTGCACGCTCCTGGCCGCGCGCGTCGTCATCCAGCACCCGCTGCTGCAGGTGCTCGACCCGCGCGCTCAGTGCAAAGGCGCCGACCAGTGCAGTCATCAACGCGATCAGCCACAACACCAGCACCAGCGCGGCGCCACCCTGCCGGTTCATCGCGCACCTCCGCTGCCACCGGCACGCGGTGCGACCACCAGCACCGGCCAGGGCGCGCCCTTGGCCGGCACGATCTGTACTTCCACCAGCATCGGCAGGCGCCGCGTATCGTCCCAGCGCGGCAGCCAATCGGTCACCTGGCCGGTGCTGGCGTCAATGCCGCGATAGCGCAGTTGCACCGACTTCAGGCCGTCCACCAGCACTTCCGGTGGACGCGGCGGCGTTTCTGCGATGCGCTCGCCCTCCTGCAGCAGCACCAGGTCCAGCAGCAGGCGCTGCTGGCCACTGCGGCCGTCCACCTGCAACGCGTGCAGGTACGGTCCGCCGCGGCCGAGATAGCCGGGCAGGTCGGCGGCGAACAGCATGCGCTGTTCTTCGCCCTGGAAGAAGATCGGCTCACGGGTGGGGTCGGGTACTTCCAGCGGTGTGCGCAGCGCGCCGGCCAGCTGCCGCCGCAGCAGCGCCTGCACCGCGCGCATGCGTTCGCTCTCGGCAGCGATCTGCTCGCCGCGCTGGCTGACCGCCATCGCCGAGCGCACGCTGGCGAACGCCAGGGCCAGCCCGCCGGCCAACAGCACCGTGGCCAGCATCACCTCGATCAGGGTGAAACCCGCAGCGCGCCGTTTCATCGCGCGCTCTCCAGATCCGGCGGCAGCAGGCGCAGGCTGCGCCAGCGCAGCTGTTCGCGCTCGCTGTCACCCCAGCGCACCTGCAGCTGCAGCTCGGCCAGCCAGGGCGCACCCGGCGACTGTGACTGCACCACGCTACCTGCACGCGGCTCCACCCACGGCTGCACCTGCAGCTCCCAGTGATAGCGGCCCTGCTCCCAGTCGCCCTGCTGGCGGCCGACCTGCAGCGGCGTGGCGACTCCCGTCTCGGCCAGCAGCGACTGCGCATGCAGCACCGCGCGCGTGCGCAGCCCGGCCTCGCGTACCTGCTTCGCACCACCGGACAGGCTGCCCAGCAGCAGCGTCAGCGCCAACCCGAGCAGGGCGAAGGCGATGATCACTTCCAGCAGGGTGAAGCCACGCGCACGCCGCTTCATTGCGCCCGCCATGGGCCGGAGCGCACTTCGCCGGTCAGCCAGCCAACATCGATGCGCCACTCGGCACCGTCGCGCTGCAGGCGGATGCGGCCGCCACTGGAACCACCATCGGGATGGAACTCGATCACGCCCTGCCCCGGTGCGGTGGCCAGCTGCGCGGCGCCTTCGAACTGCACCTGCAGCTGCGCAGGCACTTCACCCTGGCGTTGATTGGCACCTTCCCAGCGGCGTCGCGCCGGTTCAATCACGAAGCGCTGCGGTTCACCCCGGGTGATCGCCTGCGCGCGTACCACCCGCAGCTGGTTGGCGATGTCCTTGCCGGCACTGCGCAGTTGCATGCCGGCAAAGCCACGTGACAGGCCGGCAGCAGTGATCAGGCCGATCGCTGCGATCAGCGCGATCACCAGCAGCATTTCCAGCAGCGACAGGCCCGCTGCGCGCCTGCCGTGCAGGCGCGGGCGAGGCAGCCGGCGCGGCAGGAAATACGTCATGCAGGATCAAGGCTGGTAGCGGATGTCGGCGTCGACGCTGCTGCCGCCGGCCTTGCCATCCTTGCCGAGGCTGATCAGCTCGTACGGCTGGCCTTCACCCGGCGCACGGTATTCCAGCGCGTGGCCCCACGGATCGTTCAGGTCAGCCGGCTTGGCATACGGACCCAGCCAGCCGCCGACGCCCGCCGGTGCGGTCACCAGATCGTTGAGCGAGCCAGGCAGCTTGCCGGTATCGATCTGGTAGTTGTCGACCTTGGACGCGACGGTCTGCACCTGCGCCTTGGCGATGTTGGCCTTGCCGCGATCGGCGCCGCCCAGCACGCGGCTCGCGACCAGGGTCAGCACCGCACCGATCAGCACGATGACGATGATGATTTCCAGCAGGCTCATGCCTGACTGGTTGCGCGCGGCGGTGAAGGAAAGGCGGATCGGTCGACGGGAAGCAATCATGGTCGGTCCTTTCAGTTACGAAGTGTCGGGGTTGCGTAGGAATCCATCGTCAACCGATGGCATTGGTCAGGTCGTACAGCGGCACCAGCACGGCCACGATCACCGCGCCGACCACCGAGGCCAGCACCAGGGTGATCGCCGGCACCATCGCTGCCAGCAGGCGGTCGATGCGGCGGGCACTGTCCTGTTCGAAGGTATCGGCCGCCTTCAGCAGCATGGTATCGAGTGCGCCGGATTCCTCGCCCACCTGTATCATCTGCAGGGCCAGCCGCGGGAACCGCTTGCCGCGCGACAGCGCCAGCGACAGGCCGGCGCCGTTCTTCACTTCATCCGCGGCGGCCTCGACATCGGCGGCCAGCGCGCGGTTGCCCAGCACGTTGCGGGCGATGCCCAGCGCGCCCAGCAATGGCACGCCGTTGCGCAACAGGGTACCCAGCGTGCGTGCCAGCCGTGCGGTTTCCAGTTCGCCCAGCAGGCGGCCGATGCCGCGCCGCTGCAGCAGCCAGCCATCCAGCGCCAGGCGGAACACCGGTTGCCGCGCCTTGCGTTCGAAGAACAGCGCCAGCACGGCGGGCACCACCAGCAGCAGCACCCACCAGTCGCGCACGAACAGGCCCAACTGCAGCACCGCGTTGGTGAACCACGGCAGCGCCACGTCCAGGCTCTCGTACATCTGCGCGAACTGCGGCACCACATAGCCGAGCAGGAACAGCAGTGCACCGCCCACCACCACCAGCAGGATGGCCGGGTACACCAGCGCGTTGATCACCTTGCCCTGCAGCGCACGGCTGCGTTCAAGGTAGTCAGCCAGCCGCTGCAGGGTGTCGTGCAGGCTGCCACCCGCCTCGCCGGCGCGCACCATGTTCACGTACAGGCGCGAGAACAGCCCGTGCTGACGCTCCAGCGCAGTGGACAGCGGCGCACCACCGCGCACCACGTCGCGGATGTCGGTGATCGCACGCCGCGAACGTTCGTCTTCCGGCAGGCCGAGCAGGATCGACAGCGCGCGGTCGAGTGGCTGGCCGGCACCGAGCAGTGTCGCCAGCTGCTGGGTGAACTGCAGCAGTGCCGCGCCCTGCAGCGGGCGTTGGCGGAACAGGTTGCGCCAGGTGCTGCCGCCGATCGCGCCGCCGTCAGCCAGCTGCGTCTCCATCGGAAGGTGGCCCTGGTCCTGCAGGCGCGCGACCAGCTCGGCCTCGCTGGCCGCTTCCATCTGCCCGTCGAAGATCTCGCCGTGCGTGTTGAGCGCCTTGTAGCGGTAGTTCGGCATGTCAGCCCCTGCGTCCTGCGCGCATCAGCTTTCCTCGGTCACGCGCAGCACTTCCTCGATGGTCGTCTGCCCGCTCAGCGCCTTGGACAGGCCATCCTCGTACATGGTGCGCATGCCGGCCTCGCGGGCGATGCGCTCGATCTCGCCCATGCCATCACGGCGCATCACCGCACGCCGCAGCGCGTCGTTCATCACCAGGAATTCCATGATGGTGGTACGTCCCAGGTAGCCGGTCGGTGCCAGCGCCGAGGGCTTAGGGCGGTACAGGTGGATCGGCCCCTGCGGCTGCAGGCGGCGCAGTTCGAAGCGTTCGATCTCCTCCGGCGAGGCTTCGTAGCGTTCGGCGTGGGTCGGTTCCAGCCGGCGCACCAGGCGCTGGGCGAGGATGCCGTTGATGGTGGAGGTGAGCAGATAGTCTTCCACGCCCATGTCGAGCAGGCGGGTGATGCCGCCGGCCGCATTGTTGGTATGCAGGGTGGACAGCACCAGGTGGCCGGTCAGCGCCGACTGGATCGCGATGCGCGCGGTTTCCAGGTCGCGCATTTCGCCGATCATGATGATGTCCGGGTCCTGGCGCACGATGCTGCGCAGGGCATTGGCGAAGTCCAGCCCGATCTGCGGCTTGGCCTGGATCTGGTTGATGCCCTCGATCTGGTACTCGACCGGGTCTTCGACCGTGATGATCTTGACGTCGGCAGTGTTCAGCTGGCTCAGCGCGGTATAGAGCGTGGTGGTCTTGCCCGAACCGGTCGGGCCGGTCACCAGCAGGATGCCGTGCGGCTGTTCCAGCACCTTGCGGAACTGCGGCAGGAAGGCGTCGGTGAAGCCGAGGCGATGGAAATCGAACACCACCGTTTCGCGGTCGAGCAGGCGCATCACCACGCTTTCGCCGTGCGCGGTCGGCACGGTACTGACGCGCAGGTCCAGTTCCTTGCCCTGCACGCGCAGCATGATGCGGCCATCCTGCGGCAGGCGGCGCTCGGCGATGTTGAGCCGGGCCATGATCTTGATGCGACTGATCACCGCCGCGGTGAGGTTGGCCGGCGGGCTTTCGCCCTCCACCAGCACGCCATCGACGCGGTAACGGACCTTCAACCGGCTTTCGAACGGTTCGACATGGATGTCCGAGGCGCGCAGCTCCACCGCGCGCTGTATCACCAGGTTGACCAGGCGGATCACCGGCGCTTCCGAGGCAAGGTCGCGCAGGTGCTCGATGTCATCCACCGCACCGCCCTCGCCATCGGCGGTCTCGACAATCGCGCCCATCGCACTACGGCCCTGGCCGAACCAGCGCTCGACCAGATCATCGATCTCGGCGCGCATGCCCAGCACTGGCGTCACCGGTACGCCCAATGCCAGCTGCACGGCCTGCTGCGGATAGGGATCGTGGGCATCGGCCAGCCACAGCCGCACGCCCTGTTCATCAAGCGCCAACGGGCACACATGGAACTGCTTGAGGAAGCGCAGCGACAGCGGCAGGCCCTCGGCCAGCCCCTGTGGCGGCGCCTCGGGCAGCTGCTTTCCTTCCAGCAGCGGCAGCCCCAGCACCTCGGCGCTGGCCTGCGCCTGGTCACGTTCGGAGACCAGCCCCAGCCGCACCAGCAGGCCGAGCAGGCTGCCACCGGCTTCGGCGTGCAGCGGCCGCGCCCGTGCCAGGTCGCCTTCCTTCAGCCGGCCACGCGCCAGCAACGCATCCAGGATGCGACCTTCGGCGGTGTCGGCAGCGGTTGCAGCAAGCGCGTTCACATGACTCTCCTGTCAATCGGTTCGACTTTAGCAGTTAAGCCATGATTTCCGCCGCCCCTCCGCCACCTTTCGTAAAAAGACGAAGCCCGTCACATGGGATGACGGGCTTCGGCCATTCAACTACGACAGTTCAAGCTTACTGCGTGGCGAGAATGCTCACCCCGCTGTAGGCCGCTTCACCCACCACCTTGATGTAGTAGGTGGTCGCCACCGGCTTGGTCACCCGCACTGTCTCGGAGGTGCCCGGACGGGTCGACTTGGCATCATTGTCGCTGGCACTGGGCTCACGGCCTTCAGCCACGTAGACCGAAACGTTGCCGGTGCCACCGTAGGTGATCACGCTGAACTGCTTGCCGGCAGCCGCTTCGAAGCTGTAGAGCTTGCTGCTGCCGGCTGCACCTGACAGGCCACCGATGGCCGCCTTGTTGGTCAGTGGCGTGGCCACCGGCCCGCAGTTCTCGGTGCATGGTTCTTCAAGTGCCTTGGCCAGCGCGGCCTTGGCATCGAGGATGCCGGTACCGATCGGGGTGGCCGCCGGAATGGCGACCGGGAACGGACGCGCGGTTTCCTTCAGCAGGGTCCGCATCGCCGCCGGGGTCAGCGGATCCTTGCCCTTGGCGATCAGCGCGCTCTGCACCAGTGCGGCAACGGCTGCCACATGCGGCGAGGCCATCGAGGTACCGCCCATGCCCATGTAGCCCGGCGTGCCCGATTCCGGCGTGGTCGCCGCATTGGAGCCGGTCTGCCAGATGTAGCCACCGGGATTGCCATCGACGCTGCCGCCACCGCCCGGGCCGGAAAGATCCACGCGGGTACCGTAGTTGGAGTAGTAAGTGATGCCGCCGGTGATGCGGGTGGCACCCACAGTCACCACGCCTTCGCAGCTGGCCGGCTGGTACTTGGACGCGTTGTCGGTTTCATTGCCGGCGGCCACCACCACCGTGGTACCGCGCGAGATGGCGCCGTTGATGGCGTCCTGGTAGGTGCTGGCGCAGGCGCCACCGCCGCCCAGGCTCATGTTGATGATCTCGGCCGGATTGGTGTTGGCCGGGATGCCGGTCACCGTGCCACCCGATGCCCAGACCACCGCATCGGCGATGTCGGACAGGTAGCCGCCGCACTTGCCCAGCACGCGCACCGGCAGCACCTTGGCCTTGTAGGCGACACCGGCCATGCCGACGCCGTTGTTGGTCTGCTCGGCCACGGTGCCAGCAACGTGCGTGCCGTGCCAGGAACTGTCCTCGGCCAGCGAGCCGTCATAGCACTCGTTGTCGTTCTCGACCCAATCACCGTAGTCCTGCGCGCCCGGCACGCGATCGTTGGTCGGGCGCCGCGAGGTCTCCGCATCGCTGATGAAGTCGTAACCCTCCAGCAGGTTGCCGACCAGGTCCGGATGCTGCGGCAGGATGCCGGTATCGATCACCGCCACCACGATGCCCTCACCCTGCGAGACATCCCACGCCGCCGGTGCGTTGATGCCGCCGACGGCGTTGTGCAGGTGCCACTGGTTCTGCTGGTAGAAGGGATCGTTCGGCACCAGCGCAGGCTGTACGTTGCCGG
Organism: Stenotrophomonas sp. 22DLJC03; assembly: GCF_056861405.1. Classification (NCBI taxonomy): domain Bacteria; kingdom Pseudomonadati; phylum Pseudomonadota; class Gammaproteobacteria; order Lysobacterales; family Lysobacteraceae; genus Stenotrophomonas; species Stenotrophomonas sp. 22DLJC03. Next base: position 268,181 of record NZ_JBSPUG010000001.1, on the reverse strand, counting down.
CACGCAGTTCGCTGCGGCGCAGCTTCACATCGGCTTCGGCGTACTGCACCGACGGGTCGGCCTTCAGTTCCTTCAGCACGCGCTGCAGTTCGGCCGGGGCCAGGCGGCCCTGCACGCGGATCAGGTCCGCACCGGTAGCGAGCTTGCGTACCACCTGCGGGCCGAGGGTACTGGCACGTGAGGTACCGCCGGACAGGCTGGCCCGGGTCAGCGCCGACTGCACGGTGGACAGCTTCGCCGAGCGGTCGGTGGCGGCAGCAGCGCCGGCCCGGTACTTGACGATGATGCGCTCAGCACCCGGTTGGGCGGTGCTGGCCTGGCGCACCGGCTCACGGGTAGGCAGGCCGGCGGCGTGGACGGCACCGACGGCCGTCATCGACAGCACGGCGGCGGCAAGCACATTGATGCGAAGGTTCTGCTTCTTGATCACGTCGAAATTCCTCTTCTGGGTCATGGTTCGAACCAACACTGCGGCCATCATTCCTTGACGACTCCCGGCCGGCCCAGCCGGGATTGCCGTGACCTCCCCCCAGGCCCTCACTGCAGGTGCTGCGCCGGCGTGGGTGGCCGCCGGCGCGATGGAATGGCTTACCAGCCGAAGCCGGCACCGACGCCGACCGAGCTGTCGTCACTGCTGAAGGCACCGCCGAAGGTGACCGTGGCGTGATCGCTGATCGCACGCTGGTAGCCCAGCGACAACGCCGATTCGCCGCCCTGGAAACCGATGCCGACGCCGACCCGGTTCTGGGTACGGATACCGGCAGCACTGGTGGCCATGTTGAGCATTGCTGCGCTCATCGCGCCCTGGCGGTCGATGCGGCGATCCATGTGGCGCAGGCGTCCGTCGATCTCGCCCTTGAACACATCGAAGCTGTCGGTGACAGCCTGGACGCGGCTGTCGGTGTAGCTGTTGGCCGTGGCCATGCCACGATCAAGCTGGCCCTTGTTGACCGCATCGGTAGCCGTGGTACCGGCCGCCACGTTGGTGACCTGGCGTTCGTTGCCCTCGCTGCCCACCGACACCGTGTTGGCACGATCGGCGACCGAGCCCTGTCCCAGCGCCACGGCATTGGCCGCACTGGCATTCGCCCCCTGGCCGATGGCAGTGGACGAGGCACCGCTGGCGACGGCGCCATCCCCCATGGCGACGGCATTGAGGCCGCTCGCCGGGGTGCCGACCGGAATGCCGGCACCTGCTGCGGCGGCCGTCGGCGTGCCCTGCACGCGTGCGGTGCTGGCCGCTGCCGCATCCGCCGTCACAGGGGCATCGGCGGTGCTGGCCAACGAAGTGTCATCCAGCGAGGCGCTCATCGCGCGCAGGCTGGACGCACCGGCACGCGTGCCACCGGCGCTGCGGCGGTCGATCTCGCTGACCTTGCGGTCGAGTGCGCCCAGTGCATCGCCGACGTTGCTGTAGGTAGCACCCTGGATCACATAGTTCGGCGCCACGAACACACCCTGCATGCCGACACTGGCACCACCGCCGAGGAAGCTGGCGGCATCGCTGAGCGACTGGAACAACTGGCCGCCGTTGATCGCCTGCCGGCTGCCTGCCGCAATGCTGCCGGCACCGACGTTGTCGATGGTGGTGCCCTGGAAGCCGGACAGGGTCAGGCGATCACGGCTGGCGTCGTCGTAGCCCACCGCGCTGGCCGCCGTGGTTTCAACGGTGGCGATGCGCGAATCGAAATCACCGACGCGGGTTTCCACTGCGCCCACGCGCTGGTTGGTGACGTTGAGCTGCGAACCGGTGATCGCATCGGTGCTGCCGGCGGCGATGCGGCCATCGGCCACATTGACGATGCGGCGCGTGGCCGGACCATCGGTGCCGTTGCCACCACCGACCGACACCACGTTGGCATCGAGCGCTCGCGAACCCGCGCCGAGCGCGACCGAGTTGGCACCTGTTGCACCGGCACTGGTACCCAGGGCCAATGCACCGTTGCCGATGGCCAGCGCGTTGGCACCCAGCGCGTTGCTGCGTGCACCACTGGCACTGGCTGCCGAACCGATGGCTGCGGCGTCGGTACCGCTGGCGCTGGCCGTGCCGCTGCCGGTGGCCTTGACGTAGCGCGCCGTGCCGTCTGCGGTGGCGGCAACGGCATCCAGCTGGCCACGGTTGACCGCATCGGTACGCTCGGTACCGGCGGCGACACGGGTGATCTGGCGATCGCTGCTGGCACTGCCGACCGACACGGTGTTGGCACGGTCGGCAACCGAACCAGCACCCAGCGCGACGCTGCTGGCAGCGCTGGCATTGGCGCTGACACCGACCGCTGTCGCATTGGCGCCGGTGGCCTTGCTGCCATAACCGACTGCGGTGCCAAGACGGCCGCTGGCATCGGCGTAGCTGCCGATGGCCGACGCGCCGTCAGCCGAAGCACTGGCGCGGAAACCATTGGCCTGCGACTGCGTGCCGCTGGCGGTGGCCTGCGCACCGCTGGCGGTGCTGTAGGCGCCCTTGGCCTTGGCGCCGGCACCGGTGGCGCTGGCACCCAGCTCACTGGCACTGGCGCCACTGCCGAGGGCGACGCTGTCGACACCGCTGGCCTGCGCCGTGTTGCCCAGTGCAGCGGCATTGTTGCCGGTAGCCAGCGCATCGAAGCCCACCGCGGTGGCATTGGCCGCCATCGCGTTGGCTCCGCTGCCCAGTGCGGTGGCGCCGTTGCCGATGGCGTTGGCCGCATTACCGGCAGCCAGTGCGTTGTCACCATCCACCAGTGCACCGGCCTCGCCATCGGCATTGCCGCTGGCCTGGAACTGGCGGCTGGTCTTGTCGGCGACACTGGCCACTGCATCCAGCTGGCCCTTGTTCACCGCATCGGTGGCTTCGCTGCCGGCTGCGACATGGGTCACCTGGCGCTCGCCACCGGTCTTGCCGACAGCCACGGTGTTGTCACGGTCGGCCTTGGAACCGGCGCCCAGCGCGACGCTGTTGCTGCCATTGGCGGTGGCGTTGGCACCCAGTGCGGTGGCACTGCTGCCTGCCGCCCACGAGTTCCAGCCGATCGCCGTGGCGTAGTCTTCGGTTGCCCAGGCGCCTGCGCCGAATGCTGCCGCACCGGTACCACTGGCACGCGACGGGATCAGGCCGAAGAAGGTGCTGCCACCGATCGCCACGCTTTCTTCGCCACTGGCTTCGCTGGACTGACCCACGGCAACGGCGCCGGTACCGGCCGCAGCGGCACCGAAGCCGACTGCCGTGGTGTTGGCACCACTGGCTGCCGAGCCGTAGCCCAATGCCGTGCCGAGCCGACCGCTGGCTTCGGCATAGCCGCCGACGGCGGTGGTGCCATCGGCCGACGCGGCGCTGCGGAAGCCACTGGCCAATGCCTGGGTGCCGCTGGCATTGGCTTCGGCGCCGCTGGCGGTGCTGTACGCACCACTGGCCTGCGCACGCGCGCCGGTGGCACTGGCGCCCAGTTCACTGGCACTGGCACCACTGCCCAGCGCCAGGCTGTCTTCGCCGGTGGCCTGTGCCGTGCTGCCCAGAGCAGCCGCGTTGTTGCCGGTGGCCAGCGCATCGAAGCCTACCGCCGTGGCGTTGGCCGCGATCGCGTTGGCACCACTGCCGAGCGCGGTGGCACCGTTGCCGATGGCATTGGCGGCGTCACCTGCGGCCAGCGCATTGTCACCCTCGACCAGCGCCCCGGTTTCGCCATCGGCATTGCCGCTGGCCTGGAACTGCTTGCTGGTCTTTTCCGCCGCAGCAGCCACTGCATCGAGCTGGTTCTTGTTGACCGCGTCGTTGCCCTGGGTGCCGTCGGCCACGTTGGTGATCTGGCGGGTATTGCCGCCGCCGCCCACCGATACGGTGTTGTCCCGGTCTGCAATCGAGTCCGCACCCAGCGCCACGCTGTTGGCACCACGCGATTCGGCGGCGTTGCCCAGTGCGGTGCTGTTGATGCCCCCCGACCAGGCACCACCACCCACCGCAGTGGAGTAGTTGCCCGAGGCCTCGGTGGCCAGCACGCCGAACAGCGAGCCGCCGACGGCGACACTGTTGGTGCCGGTGGCCAGGCTGCCCTGGCCGGTGGCGGTGCTGTAGGCGCCGGACGCTTCCGAGTCGCCACCCACTGCCACGCTGTTGGAGCCGGAGGCGTTGGCGAAGTTGCCGAACGCGGTGGCGTTGAACGCCGATGCCTGTGCATAGCCACCGATGGCGGTGCTGTAACCACCGGTGGCTTCGGCACCGATACCGAACGCCGCTGACGCCGTGCCGCTGGCCACGCTTTCGCTACCCACGGCGGTTGCCGCGTCACCGCTGGCATTGCTGAAGTAACCCACAGCTACGGCTTCTTCGCCAGAGGCTTCGGACAGCACGCCGGTAGCGGTACTGCCGGCACCGCTGGCGATGCTGGCCGCACCGAACGCTGCACTCTGCTCGCCGCTGGCCTCGCTTTCCGCACCGTGCGCGGTGGCGTACTCGCCGGTGGCCTGTGCGTTGGCGCCGACGGCGCTGGCATTGGCTGCGCTGGCAAGGGCATTGAAGCCCACCGCCTGCGCATTGTTGGCCAACGCATTGGCGCCGCTGCCCAGCGCAGTGGCGCCATTGCCGATGGCATTGGCCGCATCACCGGCGGCCAGTGCGTTGTCACCGTCCACGAGCGCACCGGCTACGTCATCGCCGTTGCCGCTGGCCTGGAAGAAGCGGCTGGTGGTTGTCGCCGTGGTCGCAACCGCATCCAGCTGCGCCTTGTTCACCGCATCGGTGGCCTGGGTGCCGGCGGCGACGTTGGTGACCTGGCGTTCGTTGCCGGCGCTGCCCACCGACACCGTGCGCGCGCGATTGGCGACCGAACCGGCGCCCAGCGCGACCGTGTTGCTGGCGCTGGCATTGCTGCCGGCACCGAGCGCGATGGCACTTTCACCACCGGCCACCGTATTGGTGCCGATGGCGATGCTGTTGATGCTGTTGCCCAGCGCCTGGAAGCCCAACGCCACGCTGTTGTCGCCATAGCCGAAGGCGCCGCGACCGACAGCGGTGGAGCTGGCACCGTTGGCCCAGCTGTTGTAACCGATGGACGTTGCGCCGCTGCCGCTGGCCCAGGCCGCGTTGCCGAACGCCGACGCGTTGGTGGCAGTCGCCCATGCACCCGAACCGAATGCCGCGGCGCCACTGGCGGTGGCCCAGCTGTATCCACCGACGGCGGTGCTGTCATCGCTGCTGGCGAACGCACTGTCGCCGACTGCAACCGCATAGCTGCCGGTGGCGCGTGACTTGCCGCCTGCGGCGAAGCTGTTGTCACCACTGGCCTTGGCAGCATTGCCGAATGCGCTGCTGGCAGCCCCGGTGGCCTGTGCGCCGCTGCCGACTGCGGTGGCATCGGCAACGGCGGTGGTGCCGACCTGTTGTGCCTTGCCGTCGGCACCGATGATCGGCTGGTTGAATTCATCATAGGCCTGGCCGAGGCCACCGATGGCAACGCCACCATTGCCGGTGGCAGCACTGTTGCGGCCTACCGCCACACTGTCATCGCCGATGGCCGACGCGGCGGCGCCATGCGCAACGGCGCCGGCACCGATCGCATTGCTCGAGGAACCGACGGCGATGGCGCCCTCGCCATCAGCCAGTGCGCCGGCGTCACTGCCCGCCTCCGGCTGCGCCTGGAAGAAACGAGCGGTGGTGTCGGCGGTGCTGGCCACGGCATCCAGCTGCGCCTTGTTCACCGCATCAGTAGCTTCGCTGCCGGCGGCAACGCTGGTGATCTGCCGCTCGTTGCCGGCACTGCCCACCGCCACGCTGTTGGCGCGCACCGCTTCGGAATTCGCGCCGAGCGCGACGCTGTTGGCGCCGCGTGCGGTGGCGTAGTAGCCCACGGCAGTGCTCTGCGCGCCACTGGCCCAGGTCTGAGCGCCGAGGGCACTGGCGTTCTCGCCCGGTGCATAGGCGAAGTAGCCAACGGCAGTGGCTTCGGCACCGGAGGCCTCGCTCAGGCTGCCGTTGGCCACCGCGCGATCGCCACTGGCAATGGCGCCCGCGCCGACGGCGGTCGCGGCTTCGCCACTGGCCTGGGTCTGCACGAAGAAGCCCAGGCCGGGAATCAGATCGGCCGGGCCGCCGATGGCGACGCTGCTGGTGCCGGTGGCATTGCTCTGCGTACCCAACGCGGTGGAGTAATCACCGATGGCATTGGCCACCGCACCGAACGCCGACGCTTGTGCGCCGGCAGCATAGGCACCCACGCCGTAGGACGACGCGGCAAAGCCGCTGGCTTCAGCGCTGGCACCGACGGCAGTGCCACCGACGCCGGCGCTGGTGGCGCCGGTTTCCACCGGTACGCCACCGCTGGTGATCAGCGGGTTGCCGTTGGCGTCCACCGCAGCACCGCCCACGGCAACACTGCCCGGGCCGTTGGCCTGTGCGTTGTTGCCGAACGCTGCACTGTTCTGGCCCGAGGCCAACGCGTTGTTGCCGACGGCGGTGGCGTTCTGCGCGACGGCGCCAGCACCAGCGCCAACTGCAGTAGCACCGTTGCCGATCGCGTTGGCGGCCTCGCCTGCAGCCAGTGCGTCGTCGCCCTCGGCCAGCGCACCGGCATCACTGTTGCTGCTGCCGGTGGCCTGGAAGCGCTTGGCGGTGGCATCGGCCACGGCGGCAACGCCCTTCAACTGGCCGACGTTGACCGCATCGTTATCTTCCGTACCGGCAGCCACGCTGGTGATCTGGCGGGTCAGGCCGTATTCGGCGGCACCGACGGACACGGTATCAACGCGGTCGGCCAGCGAGCCGGCACCGAGCGCCACGCTGCCGGTGGCCACCGCAGCGGAGTTCGAGCCCAGCGCCGTGCTGTATTCACCGACGGCGGTGCTGAATGCACCCACTGCAATCGACGCTTCGTTGGCGGCGGTAGCGCCGCGACCGAGCGCGGTGCTGCCCGGGCCCATCGCAACGGCACCGCCGCCGACGGCCGTCGCACCATCAGCGGTGGCTTCGGACAGTGCACCGAGTGCGGTAGCCGCGCCGTTTTCGCTGGCGGCGGTAGCGCTTGCGCCAACTGCGGTGTCGCCGAGACCGAATGCCGCGGCGCTCTGCCCGACCACGACGCTGGCATCGCCGAGCGCGAGTGCGCCCTGGCCGAAGGCGCTCGCGCCGATGCCAGCGGCGATGGCCTGCGTGCCGACTGCCGTGGTGGCGTTGGCCAGCGACTGTGCGCCGGCACCGGCCGCCAGAGCGCCCTGCCCGTCGATCTTCGCCGCGTCGCTGTCATCGCCAGCGCCGTCGGCCTTGAAATAACGGTTACCGTCTGCGGCGACGTCGGCCAGCGCGGCCTGCGTTGCACGCGCCTGCGCATCGAGCTGCGCCTTGTTCACCGCATCGGTGGCCTGGCTGCCTGCGGCAACATTGGTGATCTGCCGTTCCTTGCCGGTGTCACCGACGGAAACGGTGTTTGCACGGGTGGCCTTGGAGCCGGCGCCGAGCGCCACGCTGTTGGCAGCACTGGCGCTGCTGTTGCTGCCGATCGCCACCGCGTTGCTGCCCTTGGCCGTAGCCGTGCCTTCGATCAGGCACTTTTCGAGCAGCTTGCCGCTGAATGCGACGCAGGTGGCGCTGCCGCCGATCTGCACCGACTGTGCCGCAGCGATACCGCTCATGCCCAATCCCAATACCAGGCCCAGTGCCATCGCCAACCGTGCGGGCGCAGCCTGCGTTGCATCGCGGCGCTGGTCGACGACCCCGCCGCTGCTGCCGGAGGAGGCCAGTTCCGAGGCCACCACCAACTGACCCAATGCTTTGTTCCAGACCTTGCGATAAATCCGATTCATCGGTACGGCTCCTGATTGGACTGGTTTTGGGCAAAGCAACGCCACCGCTGGGCTTTCCGGCCCAACGTCCCCTGGGGGCGTTTATTCGCGTGATTTACTGCGGGGTATTGCCGAACGGCGCGCAGCGACAGAAAACCCAGCGCGTGCGCCAAGCGGTTACTGCGAAATGAATGATTCTGAAACGGGGTTCAAGTGTTAACGGCAACTTTGCAGATCGTCAAGACTTTGACACGGCAAATCCTATTGCCGTGAAGCACATCACTATTTCACCTGTTTATGAAAGGATTTTGTTATGCATGCGTGACGATTCCTCGACGCATGAAAATGCATGTAACTAGCGGTCACAACTGGAGTTTCAATCGCGCAAAGAAAAACCCGCCGATCAACGGCGGGTTTTTCCATACGCGTTGGCATTGAGGCCTGCGCGATGCAGTGCGATCAGCCGCACCACACCCGCGCGTTGCGGAACATGCGCATCCACGGCGAATCGCCCTGCCACTCGGCCGGGGCCCAGCTCATGTTGAGCGCGCGCGGGGTGCGTTCCGGGTGCGGCATCATGATGGTGACACGGCCGTCGGTGCTGGTCAGGCCGGTGATACCGTCCGGCGAACCGTTCGGATTCAGCGGGTACTGGCTGGCGACGTTGCCATTGCCATCGATGTAGCGCAGCGAGACGCGCGCGGCGGCCTGGTCGACGGCGTTGTCGAACACCGCTTGGCCTTCACCATGCGCCACCGCCACCTGCAGGCGTGATCCGGCCATGCCACGCAGCAGGATCGACGGCGATTCCACCACCTCCAGCAGTGCAGTGCGGGCTTCGAACTGCTCGCTGGCATTGCGACGGAACTGCGGCCAGTGCTCGGCACCGGGGATGATGCCCTTCAGCTGGCTCATCATCTGGCAGCCGTTGCACACACCCAGCGCGAAGCTGTCCTCGCGGGCGAAGAACGCAGCAAAGGCATCACGCAGCGCGCTGCGCTCCAGGATCGAGGTCGCCCAGCCACGGCCGGCACCCAGCACGTCGCCGTAGCTGAAGCCACCGCAGGCGACCAGGCCGGTGAAGTCCTGCAGCGCCACGCGGCATTCGATGAGGTCGCTCATGTGCACGTCGAACGCGCGGAAGCCTGCACGTTCGAAGATATTCGCCATTTCGATCTGACCATTGACGCCCTGCTCGCGCAGCACGGCCACGCGCGGACGCGCACCGGTGCTGATGAACGGAGCGGCCACGTCTTCGTTGAGGTCGAAGCTGAGCTTCGGCTTCAGGCCCGGCGCCGTGAAGGCGCGGGCAATCTCGCGCTCGGCGTCGGCGTTGGCCGGGTTGTCACGGCGCTTCTGCATGGCATGGGTGACCGACCACCAGGCATCGAACAGCGCGTCCCAGCGCCATTCAGCCAGGTTCTCGCCGCCCAGCGACACGCGCACCACCGGTGCGGTGGTCGGCTTGGCGATGCGCTGCGCGCATTCGGTCAGGGCATGGCGCTCGACCAGGTCGGCGAAGGCAGCGCGGTCTTCGCGCGCGATCTGCACCACTGCACCCAGTTCTTCGTTGAACAGGCTGCGGAACGGGTCATCGCCCCAGGCATCGAGGGTGATGTCCAGGCCCAGGCGCGAGGTGAAGGCCATTTCGCACAGCGCGGCGAACGCACCACCGTCGCTGCGGTCGTGGTACGCGCGCAACAGGCCGGCCTGGCGTGCATCGCGGATCAGCTCGAAGAAGCCACGCAGGCGCTGCGGGTCGTCCAGGTCCGGGGCGGCACCGGCGAAGGCCGGCAGGTCGCCGTGGTCGGCATGCACCTGGGCCAGGATCGAACCGCCCAGGCGCTGCTTGCCGGCACCGAGGCCGATCAACCACAGCTCACTGTCGATATCGCGGTCCAGCAGCGGGGTCAGCTGCTGGCGCGCATCGGCCACCGGCGCGAACGCGGTGATGACCAGCGACACCGGCGACACGCTCTTGTGTGCCTGTCCCTGGTCATGCCACTGCGCCTGCATCGACAGCGAGTCCTTGCCCACCGGGATGCTGATGTCCAGCTGCGGGCACAGTTCCATGCCCACCGCCTTCACCGCGTCGTACAGCAGCGCGTCTTCGCCCGGGTGGCCGGCAGCGGCCATCCAGTTCGCCGACAACTTGACTTCATCCAGCGCATCGACCGGGGCCGCGCACAGGTTGGTCAGCGCTTCGCCAACGGCCATGCGGGCCGAGGCCGCCGCGTCCAGCAGCGCCAGCGGCGTGCGTTCGCCCAGTGCCATCGCCTCGCCGGCCACGCCGTCGAAATCGGCCAGGGTGATCGCCACGTCGGCCACCGGCAGCTGCCACGGGCCGACCATCTGCTCGCGCGCGGTCAGGCCGCCCACGCTGCGGTCGCCGATGGTGACCAGGAAGTTCTTGGAGGCCGCGGTCGGGTGTGCGAGCACGCGCAGACCGGCTTCCTGCAGATCCAGGCCACCGGTCTTCAATGCCGGCCAGCGCGGTGCCGGCGGGTGCGCGGTATCGCGGTGCATCTTCGGCGGCTTGCCGAACAGCACGTCCATCGGCAGGTCGATCGGCGCGTCGGCCGGAATGTTGCCCGGCACGGCGCCATAGGCCACCACCAGGTGTTCGGCTGCGGTGGCGACACCGACCGCAGCGAACGGGCAGCGCTCACGAGCGCACAGCGCGGCGAATTCGGCCAGGCGCTCCTGCGCCACGCCGAGCACGTAGCGCTCCTGCGACTCGTTGCACCACAGCTGCATCGGCGACAGCGACGGATCGTCGGTGGGCACCTTGCCCAGGTCGATGATGCCGCCCACGCCGGAATCGTGCAGCAGTTCGGGAATGGCGTTGGACAGGCCACCGGCACCGACGTCATGGAAGAACTTGATCGGATTGTCAGCGCCCATCGCCACGCAGCGGTCGATGACCTCCTGGCAGCGACGCTCCATTTCCGGGTTGTCACGCTGCACGCTGGCGAAGTCCAGGTCCTCGGCGCTCTCACCGGAAGCGACCGAACTGGCGGCACCGCCGCCGAGGCCGATCAGCATCGCCGGGCCGCCGAGCACGATCACGGCATCGCCGTCCTGCAGCAGGATCTTGTCGACCTGCACGCGATCGATGGCGCCGAGGCCACCAGCCAGCATGATCGGCTTGTCGTAGGCGCGCACTAGGTCGGCGCCTTCCGGCAGTTCGAAACTGCGGAAGTAGCCGAGCAGCGCCGGGCGGCCGAATTCGTTGTTGAACGCGGCGCCGCCGAGCGGGCCGTCGGTCATGATCTCCAGCGCCGGGGCCATGCGCGGGTTCAGCGCACGCGGCGCTTCCCACGGCTGCGGCAGCTCGGGAATGCGCAGGTGCGAGACCGAGAATCCGCTCAGGCCGGCCTTCGGCTTGCCGCCACGACCGGTCGCACCTTCGTCGCGGATTTCACCACCAGCGCCGGTCGACGCGCCCGGGAACGGCGCGATCGCGGTCGGGTGATTGTGCGTTTCCACCTTGATCTGGAACGCGCTGGGCACCTGCGGTTCGCGGCGGTACTCGCCGCTGGCCGGGTCCGGGCGATAGCGCGAGGCCGGATGGCCTTCGATCACCGCCGCGTTGTCGCTGTACGCGCTGAGCGTGTGCTGCGGGGTCTGCTGGTGGGTGTTCTTGATCATCCGGAACAGCGAGCGGTCCTGCTCCTGGCCGTCGATGGTCCAGCTGGCGTTGAAGATCTTGTGCCGGCAGTGCTCGGAATTGGCCTGCGCGAACATCATCAGTTCCACGTCCGACGGCGACCGGCCCAGCGCGGTGAAGCGCTCGCGCAGGTAGTCGATTTCGTCCTGCGCCATGGCCAGGCCGAGGCGCTGGTTGGCGGCCTCCAGCTGGTCCACGGGCACGCGCTCCAGTTCGCCACGGGCCGGGGTCGAGAACAGGGACTGACCCTGATCGACGCTCTCCAGCACCGACTGCGTCATCGGGTCGTGCAGCACCTTGACCAGTGCCTGCTGGGCGGCGGCGTCTGTCGGCCAGCCCTGCACGTCGATGCGCAGGCCGCGTTCGACCCGGCTCACCGGCTGGCCGGCACCGCGGACCAGTTCGCTGGCCTTGCTCGACCACGGCGACAGCGTGCCCAGGCGCGGCACCACGATGCGGCTGACCGCACCGTCAGCGACCGCCTCGGACTGCGGGCGGGCTTCCAGGATGCGGCACAGGGTATCGACGTCGGGGGCGGCAGTGCCCTCGGCCTGCACGAAGTAGACGTGCCAGGCACCGCTGATGCGCAGGGAGGGAGCGATGGACTGCAGGCGGGATTCAAGACGTTCGCGGCGGAACGGCGACAGGGCGGGCGCGCCCTCGAGGACCATCATGTCCGGGGAACCGTAGTTGGGAAACGGGCCCGACATTGTACCGGAAGCGGCGGATGGGCTCTGGCCGGGCGGCGCCCGGCACCCGCAGAGGCCAAGGCAACGGCAACGGCAACAGCAACAGCAACGGCCAAGGCAACAGCAGGCATTCCGTGGGCTGGCGGGGTGATGGGGGCCAGCAGGACACGCCGTAAACCCATCCATGGGGGCTCGATGGCGCCATCCATGGCGCCAACGGTCCTGCTGGCCCCCATCACCCCGCCCCCCGACAGATTTCCGCGATCTGCGGTCGATCCACGCCATGCGTGGATGCTCTGCGGTAATGCCGGCCGCTGGCCGGCAACCAGGGAACATCGGAAATCAGGCATTGAAGAGCGAAGCGACCGGCTTCTGCCTTTGATTTTTTTGTTCTGCCTTTCGTGGCTGACCGCGCAGGAATCTGTCAGGGGCCGGATGGGTGGGCTGCGCAGGGGCGTGAGCCGCATGGATGCGGCGATCGAGCTTACATGGACGTACTTGCAGCGTCCCCTGCGCAGCCCACCCATCCGGCCAACCCCCAGAAATCCGCTGTTCGCGGAAAGCCCCAGCCACGAGTGGGCTCCGCCGATGGCTGCCGACCGCGCGCAGCGCCGCTCTCCGCCCGAATCCCCGAACCATGCGCTTGCTCACGGATTGACCACGCGATTGATGACAACGTTGTCCCTACCTGGCGCCGGACTCTCTCCCCGGCCTCCCAGGTACCTCCGTCCGTCCCCCTCCGTCGCCTTCCCGGGCGATGTCCGGACCTGCGTTACGTGCGGCGCCATCCGGGCCCGCGCGCCAACCGATCGATCGGAGACACACCATGTACGACCCGCTTGTGCTGAGTGCCGATGTCCGCAGTGCCGAACGCTCCCTCCACCGCTGTCGCCCGCGCCGTCTGGCCTGGCTGCTGGCCCTTGCCGGGGCCGTTGCCCTGCCCGGCCTGGCGCAGGCCGCCAGCTGTGCCGGGGTGGCCCAGTGGGACCAGGCCAAGATCTACCGGGCCGGCGATACCCTGCAGAAGGGAGGCGTCCTCTATCGGGCGAACCAGGACATCTGGAACGCGCCGCCGGACCATCCGGCCGGTGCGCCCTACTACACCAACCTCGGTGCCTGTGATGGCAGCGGCAGCAACCAGCCGCCGGTGGTCAGCCTGACCTCGCCGGCCAATGGCGCCACCTTCAGCGCCGGCAGCACGGTCAACGTGACCGCCAATGCCAGCGATGCGGACGGAAGCGTCGCCAAGGTCGAATTCTTCCGCGATGGCAGCTCGCTGGGCGTGGCCACCAATGCGCCGTATGCGGCCAGCTGGGCCAATGCCAGCGCCGGCAGCCACACCCTTCGCGCAGTAGCCACCGACAACAACAACGCCACCGCCAGCACGGCGACCATCAGCATCACCGTCAACGCCGCCAGTGGCGATACCACCGCGCCGAGCGTGCCGGGCGGGCTGGCGGTCGGCACCCGCACCGCCAACAGCATCGCGCTGAGCTGGAGCCCCTCCACCGACAACACCGGCGGCAGCGGCCTGGTCGGCTATGACGTGTACCGCAACGGCAGCCTGGTCGGCTCGCCGTCCAGTGCCAGCTATGTCGATGGCGGGCTGACCGCGTCGACCACCTACCGCTACCGCGTGCGCGCCCGCGACAACGCCGGCAATGCGTCGGCACAGAGCACCGAAATCAGCGCCACCACGCTGGCCGGCAATGGCGGCGGCACCGGCAAGCGGGTCATCGGTTACTTCACCCAGTGGGGCATCTACGGCCGCAACTACCGGGTCAAGAACATCGACAGCAGCGGTTCGGCCGCGCGCCTGACCCACATCAACTACGCCTTCGGCAACGTGCGCAACAACCGCTGCGAAGTGGGCATCACCCAACCGTCGGATCCGAACAGCGGTGCCGGTGGCGACGCCTTCGCCGATTACACCAAGGCCTTCAGCGCCGCCGAGAGTGTCAGTGGCAGCGCCGATACCTGGGACCAGCCGCTGCGCGGCAACTGGAACCAGCTCAAGCAGCTCAAGGCCAAGTACCCGGGCATGAAGGTGCTGATCTCGCTGGGTGGCTGGACCTGGTCGCGCGGCTTCTCCAGCGCGGCGCGCCCGGAAAACCGCCAGGCCTTCGTCGCCTCGTGCATCGACGCTTACATCAAGGGCAACCTGCCGGTGACCGACGGTGCCGGTGGCGCCGGTGCCGCGCTGGGCGTGTTCGACGGCATCGACATCGACTGGGAATACCCGGTGGCGTGTGGCATCGAATGTGGCAAGCCGGAAGACAACGCCAACTTCACCGCGCTGATGGCCGAATTCCGCCGCCAGCTCGATGCGGTGCGCCCGGGCCTGTTGCTGACGGTGGCGGTGGGCGCCGGCATCGACAAGATCCGCGTCACCGATCCGGCCGCGTACCACCCGTACCTGGACTACATCAACGTGATGACCTACGACTTCCACGGCGCGTGGGATGCGAAGACCAATCACCAGTCGGCGCTGTTCGATTCACCCAATGATCCTTCGACCGGCGACCAGAAGCTGTACAACAGCAACGACGCCATCGAGGCCTTCATCAGCCGTGGCGTGCCTGCAGCCAAGCTCAACCTGGGCATTGGTTACTACGGGCGTGGCTGGACCGGTGTGGCCAACGCCAACAACGGCCTGTACCAGACCGCGACCGGCGCCGCCCCGGGCACCTACGAGGCCGGCATCGAAGACTGGAAGGTACTGAAGAACCTGGCGTGGCCGGGCTACACCGACAACACCGCCGGTGCCACCTGGATCTACAACGGCAGCACGTTGTGGAGCTTCGATACCCCGGCCAACATCACCCGCAAGATGGGTTACGTGAAAACCCAGGGCCTGGGTGGCGCGTTCGTCTGGGAGTTCAGTGGTGACGATGCGCAGGGCACGCTGACCAAGGCGGTCAGTGACGGCCTGCAATAAAGAAAAAGCCGGGGGTGCGACACGCATCCCCGGCTTCGCTCGCATGATGCATCCGCCGGGCATGGCCCGGCGGTGTCCTGATCAGCGCTTGGCCGACAGCTTTTCCAACGCGGCGCGCAGCTGCGCCGGCGGCAGGTAGCCGCCCAGCTGGGTACCGTCCGGGGCGAAGATCGCCGGGGTACCGTTCACGCCCAGCTGCTGGCCCAGTGCGTACTGCATCGCCACCGGGTTGGTGCAGTTCTTGGCCGGCACGCTGCCACCGCGCTTGGCGCTGGTCAGCGCCTGGCGACGATCGGCCGCACACCAGACCGAGATCATGTCGGTGTAGTCCTTGCTGCCCAGGCCCATGCGCGGGAACGCGAGGTACTCGACACTGATGCCGTTGCGGTTGAGCTCGGCGATGTCCTGGTGCAGCTTGCGGCAGTAGCCACACTCGATGTCGGTGAACACGCTGATGGTGTACTTGGCATTGGGCGCAGCGAACACGATGCGGTCGCCGTGGTTGGCCTTGGCCAGCAGGTCGCGGCGGTAGCCCAGCAGGCCCTCGCTGTTGGCCGGGCCCTTGGCGCGGGTGTCGTAGGGCTGCGACTGGAACAGGTAGCGACCGTCATCGGACACGTACAGCAGCTGGCCGGAGACCACCACTTCGCGGAAGCCGGGGAACGGCGCGGCGCCGATGTAATCCACTTCGAAACCCGGATTGAGCGCGGTCAGCGCGGCACGCACGGCCTGGTCGGCCGAGCCGTTGGCAGCCGGGCTGGCAGCCTTGGCCGCAGCAGCGGTAGCGGGTGCCTTGGCGGCCGGCGGGGCCGGCTGGGCGCAGGCAGTCAGGCTGAGCGCACCGAACACGGCGGCGATGGCAAATCGGAGCATGGAGCGGTCCGCAGCAGAAGAAGACCCCGGATTCTGACACAGCCACCTGTACCGGGCCGCGACATTGCGCACGGCCCGGGGCCCGGGTTCAGGCCCCCGCTCAGCCGCGCGGGTGATGGCGGGCGTGCAGTTTCTGCAGGTGTTCGCGCGCCACCAGCGTGTAGATCTGGGTGGTCGATAGCGAGCTGTGCCCCAGCAGCATCTGCAGCGCGCGCAGGTCGGCACCGCGGTTGAGCAGGTGGGTGGCGAAGCTGTGGCGCAGGCCATGCGGGCTGATCCGTGCCGGATCGATGCCCGCCACCTGCGCGTGGCGCTTGACCAGATGCCAGAACGCCTGGCGGGTCAGCGCATGCAGCGTCGGCTCTACAAACAATGGGGTCTGCCCATCGGCCAAGGCCTGCACCTTGCCCTTGCCGACCAGCAGCGGCCGCGACTGCTGCAGATAGCGCTCCAGCCAATGCTGCGACTCCTCGCCCAACGGCACCAGCCGTTCCTTGCTGCCTTTGCCGGTGACCCGCAACACTCCCTGACGCAGGTTGACCGCCGTGGCCGGCAGCAGCACCAGCTCGCTCACGCGCAGCCCGGCGGCATACATCAGCTCTAGCATGGCGCGATCGCGCAGGCCCAGCGGGCTGTCGATGTCCGGCGCCGCCAGCAGTGCGTCGATCTGGCTTTCGGCCAACGCCTTGGGCAGCAGCCTCGGCAGCTTCGGCGGATCCAGCAGTGCACTGGGGTCCTCGCTGCGATCACCCCGGCGCAGACCATCAGCGAAGAACGCGCGCAGCGCCGACAGCAGGCGCGCGTTGCTGCGCGGCGACCAGCCATGCCGGGTACGCCACGCCAGGTAGTCGAACAACCCGGGACGTTCGATGCCGGCCAGGCCACCCTCGCGCCCATCGATCCAGCGTGCCAACCCTTCCAGGTCGCGCCGGTAGCTGTCGAGGGTGGCGCGGGCCAGGCCGTTCTCGGCCCAGATCGCATCGAGGAAGCGCTGGATGCGCAGGCTGTCATCGGCCCGGAGCTCGGGCAGTTGCTGCACCAGCTGGCGGCGTTCGGCGGGGGTGGAAACAAGGGCCATGCGTGCAGGATACGAGGGCGACTGCGGATGCGGCCAGCATTGCGTATGCTCGGCGCATGTCCCGCCCTGCCACCGACACGGCCACTGCGGCCGCCACCGAGATTCCCCGCCCGCGCGCACTGCTGCTGTGGCGTATGCTGGCAATGGTCTACGACACGTTGCCGGTGCTGGCCCTGTGGATGCTGGCCGGCACGCTGTTCACCCTCGCCTACACCCTCGACAGCCACACCCAGCGCGAGAACATCGCACCGTTCAGTGCCTGGCAGTGGCTGCTGTGGGCGGTGTGCTGGGCGATCACCGGGTGGTACGCCACCGCCAGCTGGCGCCGCGGCGGGCAGACACTGGGCATGCGGCCATGGCGGCTGAAGCTGGAATCAAGCGATGGCACGCCGCTGCGACGCCGGCAGCTGTGGCTGCGTTTCGCGGTGGGCACGCTGTCTCTGCTGCTGGGCGGCATCGGCTTCTGGTGGGCGTGGTTCGACCGCCAACGGCTGACCTGGCACGACCGTGCCAGCGGCACGCGGCTGGTGCGCATGCCGAAGCGGTGATTTGCCACCCTTCAAATCCGATGCTGCACGGCGCTCATGTAGAGCCGAGCCCATGCTCGGCTAGCCTGCGATGCGCGAAAAGCAGCCGAGCATAGGCTCGGCTCTACAGAAATCCGCGCGTTGGCCGTCCTGCCCGGCGCTACCGGAATCAGCCCGATTTGCGCCGGAACAGCAGTCCGGATATCGCCAGCATCACGATCGGTGGCAGCGCATAGGCAATGCGGTAATCGAACTTCAGCGCACCGGCCATGCGGCCGAAGAACAGCTGCAGCAACCAGAATCCCAGCGCGAACAGGATGCCCAGGAACAGGCGCTTGCCCATGCCGCCGCTGCGCAGCGAGCCGAATGCGAACGGCACCGCCGCCAGGCACAGCGCCAGCACGTTCATCGGGTAGAACCAACGGCTCCAGTACACATCCTCATAGTCGCGCGCATCCAGCCCATTGCGTTCGCGGTACTCGATGCTGGTACGGAGCTCGGCCACGCTGAGGTTGCGCGGCTTGGCGATACCGGTCGCCAGCGCGCCGGCATCCAGCTTGGAATTCCACGGCTCGCGCGCCACTTCCTCGCGCGTGGCCGAACGTTCGCCGAACGTATCCCGGCGCACACCGGTCAACACCCAGCCATCGTTGTCGTGCTCGGCGGTGGCCGCGTGGGTCAGCGAGGCGATCTGTCCGTCCTCGGCGATGCGGTACAGGCGCACGTCGCGCAGGATCAACCGCGTGCCCTTGTCACCCACCAGCTGCTCTTCGCCACCGGCGGCGCTGAGGAAGGTGTCGCCCTCCCGCGCCCACAGCCCGGAGTAGCGTGCAGTGGAAATGTCCTGGCCCCATTTGGCGCTGGACTTCAGCGCATCGGCACGATCCTGGCCCCAGGGTCCCAGCGTTTCGGCGCTGAGCACCATCATTGCGGTGAGCAGTGACAGCGCGATCGCCACCGACACGCTCAGGCGCTTGCGCGACAGCCCCAGCGCGCGCAGCGCGGTCAGTTCGGACGTGGCCGCCAGCTGGCCCAGGCCCATCAGCGCACCGATCACCGCGGCGGTCGGGAACATGGTGTAAGCGCGGCGCGGCACCGTATACAGCACCCATGCCGCGGCATGGCCCAGCGAATAACCGTTCTTGCCGATGTCCTTGAACTCGCCGGAGAACGCCATCACTACGTCCAGGCCGACCAGCACCGCCCAGGTCAACAGCACCGTGGTGAATACCGACTGGCCCAGGTACAGATCGAAACGCATCGGGCGCAGCCTCATGCGTGGGCTCCCTTCGGACGGCCCAGGCGGCCATCACGTGCATACATCCAGATCGCCAGCCCCAACAGCGGCAGGGTCAGCCACCACAGGCCGAGCGCGGCCGGGATCTTGCCAGTGGCAATCCAGCCGCTGCCGATGAACATCAGGTTGGTGCCAACCATGTAGGCCAGCAGGGCCAGCATCATCCGTCCGTAGCGCTGCTGGCGCGGAGAGCTGCGGCCCAGCGGCACGGTCAACAGGGCGAAGGCCAGTGCGATCAGCGGCGGGGCCAGCCGGCGATGCAGCTGCGCCTGTGCCTCGGGCCGGGCATCACCGAACAGCTTCGTGGTCGGCATCAGCTCCGGATCGTTCTCGGTACGGGTCTGCGCACCGTCGGGCAGGGCCACGTCGTTGCGCGCGAAGGTCGCCAGGCGGTAGTCCAGCCCACCCGCTACCGGGCCCTCCACCTGGTGCCCGTCATCCAGCTCCAGGAAGCGCTGGCGGGCGCCTTCAAAGAACATCCGGCCACCGGCGGCGGACACCACCTCGAGGCGGTCGTCCTTCTGCCGCTGCAGGAACACCCTGCCCAGCCGGGTGCCATCGGGCGAGATCGAGGACAGGTAGACCACGCCGCCATTGGGCAGCGGGGTGAAGCGGCCCGGCTCCAGGCCGGCCATCAGCACGCTGCGGTTGGCCTCGATGATCATCTGCTCTGCCATCCGCCCGGCCCAGGGCCCCAGCCACAGCGAGCAGGCACCCACCAGGGCCACGACCGGCAGCACCAGCATCAGCAGCGGCCGCAGCAGACGCTTGGGGCCCACGCCCACGGCGGTGATGACCGCCATTTCCGAGTCCCGGTACAGGCGGGCGACCGCCAGCAGCAGGCCCAGCATCAGCGCCAGCGGCAGGATCAGCGGCAGGTAGGCGATGAACTGCAGGCCCAGCTGCGAGAACAGCAGCTTGGCCGGCAGGCGCCCATCGGCGATGTTGCCGAGGATGTCCACCAGCACGCCGCCCACGCTGACCACCAGCAGGACGATCAGGGTAGCCAGGAAACTCTGGACGAAATCGCCCAGCAGGTATCGGTCGAGCTTCAACATGGGGCGGTGGTTTAAACTCTGGGGTTCGTTCGCGGTGCCGCCCAGTCTACTGTCTGGGCGTAAACGGTCCGCGATTGTACGGACTTGCCAATGGAATCTGCTCAATGGCTCTCGAATTCACCCTGAACCACCTCGCCGCGGCTTCGGCCGCCGTTGATTGCCTGGTCGTCGGCGCCTATGCCGACCATACCCTGACTGCGGCCGCGCAGGCACTGGATGCCGCCAGCGGTGGCCGCCTGGCCGCCCTGGCCCAGCGTGGCGACCTGTCCGGCAAGACCGGCGCGACCACCCTGCTGCACGACCTGCCGGGCGTGACCGCCCCGCGCGTGCTGGTGGTCGGCCTGGGCGAAGCGGCCCGTTTCGGCGTGCCGCAGTACCTGAAGGCGGTCGGCGATGCCGTACGCGCGCTGAAGGCCGGCGCTGTCCGCAGCGCACTGTTCACCCTGTCCGAAGTGGCAGTGAAGG
Organism: Stenotrophomonas sp. 22DLJC03; assembly: GCF_056861405.1. Taxonomy (NCBI): domain Bacteria; kingdom Pseudomonadati; phylum Pseudomonadota; class Gammaproteobacteria; order Lysobacterales; family Lysobacteraceae; genus Stenotrophomonas; species Stenotrophomonas sp. 22DLJC03. The sequence goes on along the minus strand of NZ_JBSPUG010000001.1, from coordinate 247,840 downwards.
ACCGCGACGCGGCCTGGGCGATCCGCCAGGCGGTGATCGCCGCCGACCACGCCGCCTACCGCTACACCGCCACCCTGGGCAAGAAGAAGGCCGATGACGCCGGCCTGGCCCAGTTGGCGATCGCCGGTGACGATGCACTGGCGCTGGCCCAGGGCCAGGCCATTGCCGCCGGCGTCGAATTCGCCCGCGAGCTGGGCAACCTGCCGCCGAACTACTGCACCCCGGCCTACCTGGCCGAGGTCGGCGTGAAGTTCGCCGGCGAGCACGAGGGTGCCGAAGCCGAGATCCTCGACGAGCACCAGATGGAAGCGCTGGGCATGGGCTCGCTGCTGGCCGTGGCCCGTGGCTCGGCCAACCGCCCGCGCCTGGTCGTGCTGAAGTGGAACAATGGCGGCGACGCCAAGCCGTACGTGCTGGTCGGCAAGGGCATCACCTTCGATACCGGTGGCGTCAACCTGAAGACCCAGGGCGGCATCGAAGAGATGAAGTACGACATGTGCGGTGGCGCCAACGTCATCGGCACCTTCGTCGCCGCGGTCAAGGCCAAGCTGCCGTTGAATCTTGTGGTGGTGGTCCCGGCGGTGGAAAACGCCATCGACGGCAATGCCTACCGTCCGTCCGACGTCATCACCTCGATGTCGGGCAAGACCATCGAAGTGGGCAACACCGACGCCGAAGGCCGCCTCATCCTGTGCGACGCACTGACCTACGCGCAACGCTTCGAACCGCAGGCGCTGGTCGATGTGGCCACCCTGACCGGCGCCTGCATGGTTGCCCTCGGCCACCAGACCGCCGGCCTGATGAGCAAGCACGACGACCTGGCCAATGAGCTGCTGGCCGCCGGCGAGCAGGTGTTCGACCGCGCCTGGCGCCTGCCGCTGTGGGACGAATACCAGCCGATGCTGGATTCCAGCTTCGCCGACGTCTACAACATCGGCGGTCGCTGGGCCGGTGCGATCACCGCCGGCTGCTTCCTGTCGCGCTTCGCCGAAGGCCAGCGCTGGGCCCACCTGGACATCGCCGGTGTGGCCAGCGATGAAGGCAAGCGTGGCATGGCCACCGGCCGCCCGGTCGGCCTGCTGAGCCAGTGGCTGCTGGGCCAGGTCGCCCGCGCCTGATGCCGTACCCGACCCTGGCCGGCGCCCGCCGGCCAGGGCCTCGCCCGGCAGCGCCGGGCCCCTGCCTGACCCGGATCCTGCCATGCCCCGCGCCGACTTCTACCTGATCGCCAAGCCCCGCTTCCTGACCGAGCCGCTGCGCCTGGTCTGCGAGCTGGCGCGCAAGGCCAACGACGCTGGGCTGTTCACCCTGGTGCTGGCCCGCGACCAGGCCCAGGCCGAGGAGCTGGACGAACTGCTGTGGGCGTTCGACAACGATGCCTACATCCCGCACCAGATCGCCGGCGAAGACATGGACGAGGAAGAAGCCCTGGTGCTGATCGCCGTGCCCGGCACCGAAGCGCCGGCCCGCCCGCTGGTGATCAACCTGCGCGACGAACCCTGGCTGGGCCAGTGCGAGCGCGTGCTGGAAGTGGTCCCGGCCGACCCGGAAGCGCGCGAACCGCTGCGCGAGCGCTGGCGCCAGTACAAGGCCGCCGGTTACGACCTGAACAAGCACGACATGTAAGTCCAGCGAGGACCCCTTGATGCGCCTGCTGATCGCCCTGATTCTTCCCTGGCTGTCCTTTTTCACCATCGGCCGGCCGTTTGCCGGCATCGCCTGCCTGATCCTGCAGATCACCCTGATCGGCTGGCTGCCCGCCGCGATCTGGGCCGCCTACGCGGTCAGCCAGTACCACACCGACCAGAAGATCCGGCGCGCCCTCGGGCCGCGCTGATCTCCCTTCCGCCTTGATTACCGGTTGCCCCGCATGACCCAACTCGCCTCCAGCTACGACCCGAAGTCCTTCGAGACCGACCTCTACGAGGCCTGGGAGAAGGCCGGCCACTTCAAGCCGTCCGGCACGGGCGAGCCGTACACCATCCTGTTGCCGCCGCCGAACGTGACCGGCACCCTGCACATGGGGCATGCCTTCCAGCAGACCCTGATGGATGCGCTGGTGCGCTACCACCGCATGCGCGGCTACGACACGCTGTGGCAGGTGGGTACCGACCACGCCGGCATCGCCACCGAAATGGTGGTCAGCCGCAACCTGGCGCTGGAAGGCAAGGGCGAGACCCGCGATTCGCTGGGCCGCGAGGGCTTCATCGGCAAGGTCTGGGAGTGGAAGCAGCAGTCCGGTGACATCATCGAACGCCAGATGCGCCGCCTCGGTACCTCGGCCGACTGGTCGCGCAGCACCTTCACCATGGATCCGCAGCCCTCGGCGGCGGTGAACGAAGCCTTCGTGCGCTGGTACGAACAGGGCCTGATCTACCGCGGCCAGCGCCTGGTCAACTGGGATCCGGTGCTGAAGACCGCCATCTCCGACCTGGAAGTGGAGAGCGCCGAGGAAGACGGCTTCCTGTGGTCGATCGCCTACACGCTGGATGACGGCCTGAGCTACGAGCACGTCGAGCGCGATGCCGACGGCGTGGAAACCCTGCGCGAAACCCGAGACTACCTGGTCGTCGCCACTACCCGTCCGGAAACCCTGCTGGGCGATACCGCGGTGATGGTGCACCCGGAAGACGCGCGCTACGCGCACCTGATCGGCAAGAGCGTGGTGCTGCCGCTGACCGGCCGCCGCGTGCCGGTGATCGCCGACGACTACGTCGACCGCGCGTTCGGCACTGGCGTGGTCAAGGTCACCCCGGCGCATGACTTCAACGACTACGAAGTGGGCGTGCGCCACAGCCTGCCGATGATCAACCTGTTCACCCCGGTGGCGGCGCTGAATGAAAACGCGCCGGAACGCTTCCAGGGCCTGGACCGCTACGAAGCCCGCAAGGCCGTGCTGGCCGAGCTGGAAGACCTGGGCATCCTGGTCGAGACCAAGGCGCACAAGCTGCAGGTGCCGCGCGGTGACCGTACCGGCCAGGTGATCGAGCCGTACCTGACCGACCAGTGGTTCGTGAAGATGGACGACCTGGCCAAGCGTGGTCTGGAGCTGGTCGAAGACGGCAGTATTTCCTTCGTGCCGCCGAACTGGATCAACACCTACCGCCACTGGATGAACAACATCCAGGACTGGTGCATCAGCCGCCAGCTGTGGTGGGGCCACCGCATTCCGGCGTGGTTCGACGAAGCCACCGGCAGCTGCTACGTCGGTCGCAGCGAAGAGGAAGTGCGGGCGAAGCACAACCTGGGCAGCGACGTGGTGCTGAACCAGGAAAGCGACGTGCTGGAGACCTGGTTCTCCTCGCAGCTGTGGCCGTTCTCCACCCTTGGCTGGCCGAACGAGCAGGCCATGGCCGAGCGTGGCTTCGACCGTTACCTGCCGTCGTCGGTGCTGATCACCGGTTTCGACATCATCTTCTTCTGGGTGGCGCGCATGATCATGGCCACCGACAACCTGGTCGGGAAGATCCCGTTCAAGGACGTCTACTTCACCGGCCTGATCCGCGACGGCCAGGGCCAGAAGATGTCCAAGAGCAAGGGCAACGTGCTCGACCCGCTGGACATCATCGACGGCATCAGCATCGACGACCTGGTCGCCAAGCGCACCGGCGGCCTGATGCAGCCGAAGATGGTGGAGAAGATCGAGAAGGCCACCCGCAGGGAATTCCCGGACGGCATCGCCGCTCACGGTGCCGATGCGCTGCGCTTCACCATCGCCGCGCTGGCTACCCACGGCCGCGACATCAAGTTCGACATGAACCGCGCCGAGGGCTACAAGAACTTCTGCAACAAGCTGTGGAACGCCAGCCGCTTCACCCTGATGAACACCGAGGGTGCAGCGTTCACCGGCGTGCCGACCCCGCGGACCGATGCGGAGCGCTGGATCCTTTCGCGCCTTGCGGCCGTGTCCAGCGAGGCCCAGGGCCACTACGCCAACTACCGCTTCGACCTGCTGGCGCAGTGCCTGTACGAGTTTGCCTGGAACGAGTTCTGCGACTGGTTCCTGGAACTGAGCAAGCCGGCGCTGAACGGTGCCGATGCCGCCGACGCCGAAAGCACCCGTCACACCCTGCTGTACGTGCTGGAAGCGCTGCTGCGCCTGCTGCACCCGCTGACCCCGTTCATCACCGAACAGCTGTGGCAGCAGCTGGCGCCGCGCCTGGGCCTGGCCGAAACCACGCTGTCGCTGCGCCCGTACCCGACCGCCGCTGAGTTCGAAGGCGATTTCGCCCAGGCCGAGGCCGACGTCGAATGGCTGAAGGCCGTGATCAGTGCAGTGCGCCGTGTGCGCAGTGAACTGAACGTCGCGCCCTCCAAGCTGGTGCCGCTGCGCCTGCAGGCCGGGCTGGAGCAGGATCGCGTGCGCATCGAACGTTTCAGCGCGTCGCTGTCGTTCCTGCTCAAGCTGGACAGCATCCAGTGGCTGGCTGAAGGCGAAAGTGCACCGCCAGCTGCCGCCGCGATCGTCGGTGAGCTGAAGCTGCTGGTGCCGCTGGAAGGCCTGGTTGATCTCGACGCCGAGCGTGCGCGCCTGGACAAGGAGATCAAGCGCGTGGAAGGCGAGCAGGAGAAGAGCGAGACCAAGCTGGCCAAGTTCACCGACAAGGTGCCACCGGCGGTGGTCGAGCAGGAGCGCGTGCGTCTGGTCGACTGGAACACCCAGCTGGCCGGCCTGCGCGAGCAGCGCGCGAAGCTGTAAGCGCCGGGCTGGTGGGTGCGGACCTCGGTCCGCACCAATGCAATGTGCCAACCAGGGTTGGCACCCACCGAAGCAGAATCGGAAACGCTGGGCGATGCCCGGCGTTTTCATTTCCCCGCATGGCATCATCGCTGGATGCCTCTTTCCATCTTCCTGCTGGTCCTCGCGGCTGCGGCCCTGCATGCCAGCTGGAATGCGATCGTCAAGCGCGGACCAGACAAGTTCCTCGGCACGGTGCTGGTCACCGGCAGTGCCGCGCTGCTGTCGGCCGCTGCCCTGCCCTTCCTGCCATTTCCCGCAGCACACAGTTGGCCGTGGCTGGGCGCGTCGGTGCTGCTGCAGGTGACCTACTACGGCCTGGTCGCGCGGTGTTACCAGCAGGTCGACATGAGCCTGGCCTATCCGCTGATGCGTGGCAGCGCACCGATTCTGGTTGCCCTGGCGGGCACGCTGCTGGGCGAGCGGCTGCCACCGGCGGCGTGGCTGGGCGTTGTGCTGGTCAGCACCGGCATCCTCTGCATGGCACTGGGTGCGCGTGGCGGCCAGCTGCGCCTGCCGCTGCTGACCGCGGCGATGATCGCCACCTACACCCTGGTCGATGCGCAGGGCGCGCGCCAGTCCGGCAGCGCGCTCAGTTACACGCTGTGGCTGTTCCTGCTGTCAGGCATTCCACTGCCACTGTGGGCGTTGTACACCCGCGGCGGCTCGGTGCTGGCCTATGCGCGGCAGCATTGGCCGCTGGGGCTGGCCGGCGGCGCTGGCACCACCGCCTCTTACGCGATGGCGCTGTGGGCAATGACCCAGGCACCGGTGGCGATGGTTTCAGCGCTGCGCGAATCGTCGATCCTGTTCGCGCTGCTGATCTCGGCATTCCTGTTGCGCGAGCGCGTTCCGCGTGCGCGATGGCTCGCGGCGGCGCTGATCGTAGGCGGTGTGTTGGCGTTGCGGTTGGCGTGAGCAGGGCGTGCCAACCAAGGTTGGCCGCTACCGGAGATGCCATTGCACGCCTTGGTAGTGGCCGACCTTGGTCGGCGCATTCCTGCCAACCAAGGTCGGCAGCTACTGGTAGTGCCGGCCGCTGGCCGGCAACCCTTCTTCGTTACAGCGGCGGCATCACCTGCAGGTCACCGTGGACCAGTTCGATCGCCATCACCACCGCGTCCTCGCGGCCCTGTGCCGCCGGGTAGTAGCGCGGGCGACGGCCGATCTCGTTGAAACCTTCACTGTGGTACAGCGCCAGCGCCGGTGTATTCGAAGGCCGCACTTCCAGGAACACACGCTGCGCGCCACGATCGCCGGCCAGTTGCACCAGCGCGCGCAGCAACTGGCGACCCAGGCCACGCGACTGCGTCAACGGATCGATGCAGATGTTGAGGACATGTGCCTCGTCGGCGGCGATGCTGAGCATGCCGTAGCCGATCAGCTCGCCGTCGCGCTCCATGACCAGGCCGGGGTAACCGGCACGCAGGCAATCCACGAAGATGCCGCGGGTCCAAGGAAACGGATAACCGCGCACCTCGATCGCCATCACCACCGTGAGGTCGCTCTCGCGCAGCGCGCGCAGGCTGACCGGACCGGGCTGCCGGACCGCACTCACGGCGTACCCCGCTTGCGCAGGGCGCGCAGCTGCGGCCACAGCGCGCGTTTGGCGGCCGGATCGTGACGCAGCTGGTCCAGCGGCCACCCCTCCATCAGTGTCTGTGTGGCCGGATCGTTGGGATTGCAGCCGGAGGCGCGCAACAAGGCGATCTGCAGACGATCCGGCAGGCGCACGACCGGCTGCCGCGCATTGCCGCTGGGCAGCGGCCGGGCCGGCGCAGGCGCCGTATCCGGTGCGCTGACCGGCGTCTCGCGGCGCGGCGGAGCCGGGCGTTCCGCACGGAGCGCGGGGACGGCTTCGGCAGGGTGCTCGCGGGCGATTGGGCTGCTCGCCCGCGCCGGTTCCGCCGGCTGTACGGCCTCCGCTTCGGCCACGCTCAACTGCAGCGCGGCATCCAGTTCGGCGGCCAGCTGGCCGTCGTGATAGACGGTGTAGCCCATGGCCTGCAGCCAGGCCTGCTGGGCCGATGACCACAGCACGGGCAGGTCCTGGCTCACGCGGCCTCGGGCTTCTTGCGCAGGCGCTGCACCGCCCACATCACCGGGCCGGACAGCGCGTACAGGATGCCGACCGCAAACAGCACGCGCGGCAGATCGATCACCGCGATGGCGATGGCAACCGGCACCAGTGCCAGCACCAGGAATGGCACCCGGTCCGAACGGCCGCCCTTGGCGGCACCGCCCTTGAAGCTCCAGAAGCGGATGCGGCTGACCATCAGCAGTGCAGCGACAATCGTCACCGCCAGCGCCACGTAGCGCAGCTGGTTGCCGTCCCAGCCCAGGTTTCCATCGGCGAAGGCCCAGACGAAGGACATCATCAGCCCGGCCGCGGCCGGGCTGGCCAGGCCGACGAACCAGCGCTTGTCGACCACCGCCACCTGGGTATTGAAGCGGGCAAGGCGCAGTGCCGCGCAGGCGGCATACAGGAAGGCCACGGCCCAGCCGACGCGCCCCAGCAGCGGGTCATCGAACTTCAGCCACGACAGCGACCAGTGGTACATCACCAGCGCCGGAGCCATGCCGAAGCTGACCAGGTCGGCCAGCGAGTCGTACTGCACGCCGAACTCGCTGCTGGTGCCGGTCAGGCGCGCCACGCGCCCGTCCAGGCCATCCATCACCGCCGCTACGAACACGGCGATGCTGGCATTGACGAAATCCCCGTTGGCCGCGGCGATGATCGCGTAGAAGCCGGCGAACAGCCCGGCGGTGGTGAACAGGTTGGGCAGCAGGTAAATCGTGCGCGAGCGCGGCGGCGGTGTGATCGGGTCCATGGAATCCAGTTTAATCGACTTGCCAGTGGTCGGCGGCAATGCTGCAATCGGCGTTCTACGCCCATTCCGTGGAGTTTGCCATGCGTGCCCTGTCCTGCCTTGGATGCCTGCTGCTGTTGGCCAGTGCCAACGCCGTGGCCGGCCCGGTCTATAAATGGAAGGACGCCAATGGCGTGACCCAGTATTCGGAGACCCCGCCGGCGGGCAAGACGTTCGAGACCCGCGAGCAGGCCCGCAGCCCGCAGGCGACGGCAGCAGACGCGCCCGCCGCTCCCGCAGCCACCCCGGTTCCCGAGCAGTGCAGCACCGCCCGCGCCAACCTGGCCCTGCTGGAAGGCTCCGGCACCGTCATGCAGGACACCAACGGCGACGGCAAGGCCGATACCGCGTTGACCCAGGACCAGCGCAGCGCGCAGAAGGGATTGGCTGAAGCCGCCATCAAGGCCTACTGCCCGGCGGAGTGAGGGTATCGGCAGGGCTTGCAGCCCTGCACCTGCTTCAAGCCACATCAACGTCAAATGCCAAAGCGGCTTCCTGAGGGATGGCGGGGCACTGTGGGTTTGCGGGGTGTGAGCCGCATGGATGCGGCGACCAAGCCCCCACGGACGGGTTTACGGCGTCCCCGCAAACCCACAGTACCCCGCCTTCGACAGTTGGCCGGCGGTCAGTAGGTCCACGTCATGCGTGGATCAATCTCCATGGAAATCGAATATTTCGAGAATTGATCGAACAACAGCCGAGCATGGCTCGGCTCTACAAAAGGGCGACAGATCGCGGAAAACTGTCGGAGGCGGGGTGGGTCCGGTTGCGGGGGTGTCAGCCGCATGGATGCGGCTGCCAAGCCCCCACGGACGGGTTCACGGCGTCCCCCGCAACCGGACCCACCCCGCCCTACCACGGGAAACCCGTTGTTGCTGTTGCTGTTGCTGTTGACGTTGCTTGAGGCGGGTGCAGGGCGCAGCCCTGCCGATACCCCTCCCCCCGGCCGGGCTGGCAGAATAGGCGTCTCTGCCGTTATCCGAAGCCGCCGATGCGCCTCTCCCAGTTCCACCTGCACACCACCAAGGAAACCCCCAGCGACGCCGAGCTCACCAGCCACCGGCTGATGCTGCGCGCGGGCATGATCCGCAAGCTCGCATCCGGCCTGTACACCTGGTCGCCGCTGGGCCTGCGCGTGCTGCGCAAGGTTGAACGCATCGTCCGCGAGGAAATGGACCGTGCCGGTGCCGTGGAATTCCAGATCCCGACCATCCAGCCGAAGGAACTGTGGGAGCAGACCGGCCGCTGGCAGAAGTTCGGCCCGCAGCTGCTGAAGATCAAGGACCGCAAGGACCAGGTGTTCTGCTACAGCCCGACCGCCGAAGAAGCCGCTTGCGACTTCGCGCGCAGCGAGCTGTCCAGCTACAAGCAGCTGCCGGTGAACTTCTACCAGGTGCAGACCAAGTTCCGCGACGAGATCCGTCCGCGCTTCGGCGTGATGCGTTCACGCGAGTTCCTGATGAAGGACGCCTATTCGTTCCACCTGCACGATGAGTGCCTGGTGCGCGAGTACGAGAACATGAAGTCGGCCTACAGCCGCATCTTCACCCGCCTCGGCCTGGACTTCCGCATGGTGCAGGCCGATTCCGGCGCGATCGGCGGTGACGCCTCGCAGGAATTCCACGTGATCGCCGATTCCGGTGAGGACGCGCTGGTGTTCTCCACCGGCTCGGACTACGCAGCCAACATGGAAGCGGCGATCGCCGCCGATCCGGCGCCGCGTGCGGCCGCCACCGAAACGATGCGCAAGGTGGATACCCCCACCCAGAAGACCTGCGAGGATGTCGCGGCGCTGCTCGGCATCGACCTGCAGCGCACGGTGAAATCGGTGGCGCTGATCGCCGGCGAAGGCAAGGCACAGCAGTTCGTGCTGGTGCTGGTGCGTGGCGACCACGAGGTCAACGAGATCAAGCTGGCCAAGGTTGCCGGCCTGGATGAGCAGCGCTTCGCCAGTGAAGCGGAAATCGCCGAGTTCCTGGGCAGCGTGCCGGGCTTCCTCGGCCCGGTCGCTCCGGCCAAGGCCATCCGCGTGGTGGCTGACCGCGAAGTGGCGGCGATGTCCGACTTCGTCGTCGGCGCCAACGAAGCCGGTTTCCACCTGGCGGGCGTCAACTGGGGCCGCGACCTGGCGGAACCGGAAGTGGCTGACATCCGCAACGTGCGTGCCGGCGATCGTGCCATGGACGGCGGTGAGCTGAAGATCGCCCGCGGCATCGAAGTCGGTCACGTGTTCCAGCTCGGCCGTACGTACGCCCGAGCGCTTGATGCCACCGTGCTGGACGAGAACGGCAAGGCGGCGGTGATGGCGATGGGTTGCTACGGCATCGGTATCTCGCGCGTGGTGGCTGCCGCGATCGAACAGAACCATGACGATGCCGGCATCATCTGGCCGGACGCGATGGCGCCGTGGCAGGTGGTGGTGTGCGTGATCAACCCGAAGGGGGACGCCACCGTGGCCGACGCCGCCGCCAACCTGCTGCAGGAACTGCGTGATGCGGGCCTGGACGCTGCGTTGGACGACCGTGGCCTGCGCCCGGGCGCGATGTTCGCCGACATGGAACTGATCGGTATTCCGCACCGCGTGGTGGTGAGCGAACGTGGCCTTGCCGCCGGTACCTACGAGTACCGCTCGCGCCGCGCCAGCGAAGCGGAAAGCCTGGACAAGGCCACCCTGCTGCAGCGCCTGCAGGGTTGATCAAGAAATGACCGGGGCATGCCCCGGTCTTTTTTTGCGTTGTGTTCATCTGATCGATATTGCAGCGGACATAATCCGGTCAAAATCGACGCAATGCAGCCGGCATGCCGCCAAGCCCTGTCCTGCCTGCATTTGTGCTCTGATTAATTCATCACTATTCTGTCCGCCGACGCCATGGACTGGCTCGTCCCGTCCACACATTAGTTTCCGGAGTAACCGTAAATGAGCATTGACCTGACCGGCCTGTCGGCACGCGAGCTGGGCGCCCTGATCCGCACCGCCAAGAAGCAGCAGACCATCGTCGCCAAGCGCCGGCCGATCACCAAGGTCCGGGCCCAGCTGATCAAGCTGGCCAAGACCGAGGGTTACACCATCGAGGAACTGTTCGGCGATGCCCCGGCCCCGCGCGCGCGCAAAGTGGCCAAGGTCGCCAAGGCCCCCTCGAAGACCGCTGGCCGCAAGCTGGGCAAGGTTGCGCCGAAGTACCGCAACCCGGCCAACCCGAAGGAAACCTGGACCGGCCGTGGCAAGCAGCCGCGCTGGATGGCCGAACTGACCTCCAAGGGCAACAAGAAGCCGGAAGATTTCCTGATCAAGAAGGCCTGAGGCCGGATTGGAATGCAATGAAAAACGCCGGCGAAAGCCGGCGTTTTTCATTCTTCGGTGTGTGGACCAACGGTCCACACCTACAGGGTTTTGCGGGCCGGCATCAGCAGGTTGCCGAATAGCAGGCCGGCGACCAGCGCCATCACCACGTTCAGTACGGTCAGGAACACGCTTTGGCCGGCGCCTACGTCCTGCTGCTGGACCAGGGTCAGCACGCCACGCAGGCTGGTGCTGCCGGGCACCATCATGATGATGCCGGGCAGGCGGATGATCGCGCCCGGGCGCCCGACCAGGCGGCCGAACAGGTTGCCACCGGCGGTCAGCAGCATCGCCGACAGGAAGATGCCTGCCGGCGCTCCCCAGGCATGGCCGCCGAACTTTGAGATCGCATAGCCGGCCACCGAGGCGGCGATCACCCACGGATAGTCGCGGCGGTTGGCCTTGAACAGCATCGCGAAAGCGAAGGCCGCGGTAAGCAGCGACCCCCACTCGACCCACGGCCCCTGCGGACGCGTCGCACGGATCACCGGATCCAGGCCGAGCACGTCGGCCAGGGTCACCGCGATCATCGCGCCTACGCTGAGCTTCATGATGGTGGTCAACGCACCGGCGAAGCGCGCGGTACCCGACACCCAGTGCTGGCTGGCCAGCTCGTTGACCGCATTGGTCAGGGACATGCCCGGCAGCAGCACCACCAGCGAGGCGATGATCACCGTGTTGAGGTTGAGCGCGCCAACGAAGGAGGCCACCAGCGTGGCCACGAGGCCGGCCAGCAGCGCAGCCAGTGCCTCGGCTGCCTCGCGGGTGGCCGGGCGGCGATCGGTGACCATGCCGAGCAGGCCGATCATCAAGCCGATGACACCGGCGGTGGCGATGTCCAGCCACGGCAGCTTCCACATGCCGGCCACGCCGGCCGCACCGAGAGTAAACGAAAGGATGGTGCGCAGCTTGCCGCGCCGGCCCGGATCCTTGTCCAGCTGGCGCAGCGCGGTGTGGCCCTGGGCGATGCTCATCCGCCCATTGGCCACTTCCTCGGCGATATGGTCGGCGACGCTGAGCTTGTGCAGATCGTTTTCACCGGGCGCCAGGCGGATCACGCGGGTGATGTCACTGGAGCCGATCGCCTGCGCCGGGTCGCTGAAGCTGAGAATGATACCGGTGGGATTCGACCACGGTTCACAATCCAGATCGAGCTGGCGTGCCAGTGCCACCACTGCCGTTTCCAGGCGCTGGGCCGTTGTGCCGTAGCTGTGCAGGCGTCCGGCGATCTCGGAAACAAAGGCCACGCGCTGTGCGTAGGTGGCCTGGGGCGTGGGGATCGTGTGAGCGTCTGCGGACATGCGCCGTAGTATTACCTAGGCTGGGGCTTACCGGAGAAATTCATCCGAGTTCGACGCGAAGCCCGATTCAGAACGGTTATGCTGCGACCCGAATGGCCCAAGTGACCCCGAACCACGCCCCCCAGCTCGAACAGGATGCCCATGACCCGGGCCTGATCCGCCTGTCCGGTACCTGGACCCTGAAGACCGCGCTGGCCGCGGCCGAAGTCCTGCGCGACGTTCCCGACACGTTGACCGGCATCGATGCCACCGGCATCGAGAAGATGGATTCGGCGGGCGTGCTGCAGGTGCTGCGCGTGGCCCATCGCGCCGACCTCGGCGAGGACGCGCTGCAGTTCCGTCCGGACCATCAGGCGCTGGTGTGCACCATCGAGGAAGTGGCCGACGACCGGCCCAAGCCCAAGCGCGATTTCGGCGTGCTGGCCGCGCTGGAGCGGCTGGGTGTCAGCGTCCACACCACCGGCCACAACATCAAGGCGCTGTGCAGTTTCCTTGGCGAGAACCTGGTCAAGGCCGCCCGCCTGGTCAAGGAGCCGCGCCGTTTCCGCATGACCGCGACCGTGCACCAGATGGAGCAGGTCGGGCTGGACGCGGTACCGCTGGTGGCGCTGCTGTCCTATCTGGTCGGCGCGGTGATCGCCTTCCTCGGCTCGACCATCCTGCGCGATTTCGGCGCCGAGATTTACGTGGTCGAACTGGTCAACATCGCCTTCCTGCGCGAGTTCGCCGTGCTGCTGACCGCGATCGTGCTGGCCGGCCGCACCGCCAGCGCGTTCACCGCGCAGATCGGTGCGATGAAGGCGCGCGAGGAAATCGATGCGATGCGCACGCTGGGCCTGGACCCGATCGACCTGCTGGTACTGCCACGGCTGCTGGCGTTGCTGGTCACCCTGCCGCTGCTGACCTTCATTGCAATGGTCGCCGGCCTGGCCGGCGGCATCACCGTCGGCGCGTTCGACCTGGATATCCCGCCGCAGATGTATATCGCCCGCATGCACGACACGATGGAAGTGCGGCACATGCTGGTCGGCCTGTCCAAGGCGCCGGTGTTCGCGCTGGTGATCGGCCTGATCGGCTGCCTGGAAGGCCTGAAGGTCGAAGGCACGGCGCAGTCGGTCGGCGAACGCACCACCTCCAGCGTGGTGCAGACGATTTCGCTGGTGATCATCATCGATGCCTTCGCGGCGTTGTGGTTCATGCACATGGACTGGTGACATGAGCACGCATCCGACGCCCGAAGAAATTCCCATGCAGGACGACGACGGCCACGAGCTGGCCATCCGCGTGCGCGGACTGGTCAACCGTTTCGGCAGCCAGACCGTGCACGAGGACCTGGACCTGGACGTGCGCCGAGGCGAAATCCTCGGCGTGGTGGGCGGTTCGGGTACCGGCAAATCGGTGCTGATGCGCTCGATCCTCGGCCTGCGCGTGCCTGATGCCGGGCAGATCGAAGTGCTCGGCCGCGATGCGCGCGCCGACGACGCCGAGAGCCGCCTGCACATCGAACGCAACACCGGCGTGCTGTTCCAGGACGGTGCGTTGTTCTCTTCGCTGACCGTGGGCGAGAACGTGCAGGTACCGCTGAAGGAGCATCACCGCGAACTGCCCGAGCGCTGGCACTACGAACTGGCGCTGCTGAAGGTGAAGCTGGCCGGCCTGCCCGCCGACGCGATCAACAAGCTGCCCTCGCAGCTGTCCGGCGGCATGCGCAAGCGTGCCGGCCTGGCCCGTGCATTGGCCCTGGACCCGCCGCTGCTGTTCCTGGATGAACCCACTGCTGGACTGGACCCGATCGGCGCGGCGGCGTTCGACCGCCTGATCAAGACCCTGCAGGAAGCACTGGGCCTGACCGTGTTCCTTATCACCCACGACCTGGACACGCTGTACGCGATCTGCGACCGGGTGGCGGTGATCGCCGACCGCAAGGTGGTGGCCAACGCCCCCTTGCCTGACATCGAGAAACTGGATCATCCGTGGATCCAGGAATACTTCCACGGACCCCGCGCGCGTGCCGCGCGTGGCGAACAGATCGAGAGTGCCTGAGCCATGGAAACCAAAGCCAACTACGTGCTGATCGGCGCGTTCACCCTGATCACCGGCCTGGCCCTGCTGGCCTTCGGCCTGTGGGCCGCCAAGTACTCCTCCGACCGCACCTGGCAGGAATACCGCGTGGTGTTCCGCGAGGCGGTCACCGGCCTGTCGGTGGGCAGCCCGGTGCAGTACAACGGCATCGCGGTGGGCTCGATCACCGAACTGAACCTGGTACCGGACGACCCGCGCCAGGTGGTGGCACGCATACGCCTGAACTCCAACACGCCGGTGAAGACCGATACCCGTGCCAAGCTGGCGATCACCAGCCTGACCGGCCCGTCGATCATCCAGCTCAGCGGTGGTACGCCGCAGTCGCCGGCACTGACCACCGTCAACAAGGACCCGGCGCCGATCATTCCGACCACGCCGTCGGCCCTGCAGAACATCACCGACGTCGCCAACCGCATTGTCGAGCGCATGGACCAGATCCTCAGCGACCGCAACGTTGCGTCGATCAACGCAACGTTGGCCAACCTGGAAACCATCAGCGGCGGCCTGGCCGACCGCGACCAGGGCACCCAGGCACTGCTGCTCAGCGCGCGTGACGCCGCACGCAGCCTCGACACCACGCTGAAGACCACCAACGGCACCATCGAGCGGCTGGACAAGAACCTGGTGCAGCAGCTGCCGGGCATCATCGACAAGCTCGACGGCACCCTGGTCAAGCTCGACTCGGCCGCCGGCAACGCCGATTCGATCCTTGGCGAGAACCGTGCCGCGATCAACAGCTTTGCCAACGACGGCCTCGGCCAGCTGGGCCCGACGCTGACCGAACTGCGCGGGCTGATCCGCGACCTGCGCCGGGTCAGCGACCGCCTCGAGAACAACCCCGCGCGCTACCTGCTTGGCCGCGACGCCCCGAAGGAGTTCGAACCCCAATGAGCCCGACCACCCTTCCGCGCCTGCTGCTGGCCGCTTCGATGGTCGCCCTGCTGGGCGGCTGCTCCATCCTCGGCAGCAGCGAAAAGACCGCGGTGACGCTGTATTCGCCGTCCGTGCAGGTGAAGCCGGATCCGGCGTGGCCGCAGGCCAGCTGGCAGCTGGTGCTGGCCAAGCCCAGCGCCGCACGCATGGTCGACAGCCCACGCATCAACGTGCGGCCGACGCCATCGCAGCTGGAGATCTACAAGGGGGCCAGCTGGGCGCAGCCGGCCACCGACATGATCGAGGACACCCTGCTGCGCGGCTTCGAGGATTCCGGCCGTATCCGTGGCGTGGCCCGCAGCACCGCCGGCATCCGTGCCGACTACAAGCTGTCCACCGACGTGCGCCGTTTCGAATCGGACTACCAGGGCCAGGCGACGCCGACGGTGGTGATCGAGGTCAACGCCAAGCTGATCCACGTCGCCGACCAGCGCGTGGTCGCTGACCGTACCTTCCGCCAGTCGCAGCCGGTCGGCAGCACCGACGTGCCGGCGGTGACCGCCGCCTTCGAACGTGGCCTGCAGCAGCTGGCGCAGGATGTGGTCGGTTGGACGCTGCAGAGCGGGCAGGCCGACCAGCCGACCATCGCGCGCTGATCGCCGCATTCGCCGGGCACGTGAGTTACGGGGTCAGGTCCCTTTCCGGCAGGAAAGGGACCTGACCCCTTCTTCGTCAACGCGGCGTAATCCAGCGGAAGGTCAGGTTGATGCGCTCACCCTGCACCCGCGCCGTCTTCGGCAACGCATGCTGGTAGAAGCGCTGGGTCTGGCCGGCCATCAGCAGCAGGTCGCCATGGCCAAGCAGGAATTCGGCCTTCCGCGCCGGGTCATCGCGCCGGCGCAGCAGGAACCGCCGCACTGCGCCCAGGCTGAGTGAGGCGACCAGCGGCGCCGGCCCCAGCTCCGGCTCGTCGTCGCTGTGCCAGCCCATGTAGTCGCCACCGCCGCGATAGCGATTCAGCAGCACGCTGTTGAAGCGGCCGATGCCTTTGGTTTCCAGATGCTCACGCACACCCTGTAGCGACAGCGGCCAGGGGTGCGGCACGAATTCAGCACCGGAATAGCGGTAGCGCGCCTGCGGATCGCCGATCCAGCAACTCAACCGCGGCGAATCCACCCAGTTGCCGAACATGCGGATCCGGTGGACCTCCCACGGGACTTCGGCCTGCAGCGCGGTCAGGAGCCGATCGGCATCGGCTGCGGCCAGCCAGCCCGGCAGGTGCTGGACGTCGGCATCGGGCAGGTCATCTGGGAACAGCATGGCCACACGCTAGCACGCCGGCGTTTGCTGTCATGACCGCCAGCACCGAAAATGGCCCCATGACCATTGCCCAGATGCTGATGCCGTCCGCTTGCCCCCTTTCGTGGGGCCCAGCCCGATGAGCGTACGCCAATCGCTGTTCCCGTTGCTGCGCGCCATGTTCCGGGCCTTGCCGCTGCCACAGGCGCAGCGTGACCGGCTGCGCACCCGGCTGTTGGCGCGGCATGGCGACTGGGTACCGCCGCCACCCAAGGGCCAGCAGGCTGAGGGGGGCACCGGCGCCAGCGCCCAGCTGCGCTGGCGTGCAGACGAGCCGGCGATCGGCCACGTGCCATGGCGTGAGGCGACCTTGCCGTCTCCTTTGCCGGCGACGCTGGTCGCGTTCTACCTGCCGCAGTTCCACACATTTCCCGAGAATGACGCTTGGTGGGGCAAGGGCTTTACCGAATGGCGCAACGTGACCCGCGCGCTGCCTCAGTTCGAGGGCCACGTCCAGCCGCGCCTGCCGGCAGACCTGGGCTTCTACGACCTGCGCAACCCTCAGGTGATGCGGGACCAGGCACGCCTCGCAGCTGAGTACGGCATCGGCGCGTTCTGCTTCTACTACTACTGGTTCAGTGGCCGCACTTTGATGGAGGACCCGCTGCGCCAATGGCTGGCCGACGACAGCATCGAACTGCCGTTCTGCCTGTGCTGGGCCAACGAGAACTGGGCACGACGCTGGGACGGCCGCGACGAGGACATCCTGATCGGCCAGCAGCACAGCGCCGAGGATGATCTGGCCTTCATCGCACATGTCGCGCCCTACCTGCGCGACCGCCGCGCATTGAAGGTCGAGGGCCGGCCAATGCTGCTGGTCTATCGCCCGCACCTGCTGCCCGACGCCCGGGCGACCACCGAGCGCTGGCGCCGCTGGTGCCGCGACAATGGCGTCGGCGAAATCCATCTGGCGTACGTGCAGGGCTTCGAGCGCCCGGATCCCCGCGACATCGGCTTCGATGCGGCAGTAGAGTTCCCGCCGAACATGAGCAATCCGCGCTCCCTGTCAGCGCAGCAATGGTTGCTCAATCCGGCCTTCAATGGCGATGTCCGCGACTGGCGCGAACTGGCCACCGAGATCGCATCACGGCCGCTGCCAGACTATCCGCTCTACCCTGGCGTGAACCCCGGCTGGGACAATGAGGCGCGTCGCTCCGGTCGCGGCCGCGTCTACCTGCATGCATCACCGCGCGGTTATCGCGACTGGCTGCGCACCACGATCCATGAGCGCCTGTCCGCTGCACCGCAGGCGCAGCGCATGGTCTTCATCAACGCCTGGAACGAATGGGCAGAAGGCGCCGTGCTGGAACCGGATGCGCGGCTGGGCCATGCCTGGCTGCAGGCCACCCGCGATGCGCTGGCGCCTGCTCCGGCACTGCGTCAGAAACCGGCAGTACATCTCCACGCCTGGTATCTGGAAACGCTGCCGGAGGTATTGTCCGCACTGCGCGAGGCCGCCCTCGACTGGACAATCGTGGTGACTACGCCGGCACAACAGGTGGATCTGGCCAGGCAGGCTCTTGTGGCACATGGGCTGCAGGGTGAGGTCATCGCCGTAGATAACCATGGTCGCGACATTCTTCCGTTCCTTGAGGTCTCCGAACGGCTGCTGCAGGCTGATCACGATGTGGTGCTGAAACTCCACACGAAGCGTTCGACCCATCGCGCCGATGGCGACCAGTGGCGGCAGGAACTACTGCAACGACTGGTACAGGGCGGACGTGCCGCACGCATCCATGCCGCGTTCCAGGCCGACCCCGCACTGGGCATGGTGGTCGCCGAAGGACATCTGTTGCCCGTCGCCGCCTTCGTGGGCGGCAATGGTCCCGCATTGGCACGACTGCAGGCGCGACTTGGGCTGGAAACACCAGAGGACGCCAGTCAATTTGGCGCCGGCAGCATGGGCTGGTGGCGGCTGCAGGCCCTGCGTCCATTGCTGGACGCGCATCTGCATCGCAGCGCGTTCGAGGACGAGAAGGGCCAGATCGACGGAACGCTGGCCCATGCCATTGAACGTGTGCTGGGCGCCTGCTGTGAACACGCCGGACTGCGCGTCACGACAGCCGCAGCGTGCCTCGGCGAGGCCGATGCCAGCAGCGACGAGTACGCCTACGCCCGACGCAGCTGAGGATGAAGGGGGCACAACGCCCCCCTCCCCGTATCGATCAGCCGCGCTGGAACGCGACCCCGGTCTTTTCCTTCAGCTCGTCATCGCTGACGCCCGGTGCCGCTTCCACCAGCAACAGGCCCTGGTCAGTCACGTCGAACACAGCCAGGTCGGTGATGATGCGGTCGACCACGCCCACACCGGTCAGCGGCAGCGTGCATTCGGCGAGGATCTTGTGTTCGCCGTTCTTGGCGGTGTGCTCCATCAGCACCACCACGCGCTGTACGCCAGCTACCAGGTCCATCGCCCCGCCCATGCCCTTGACCATCTTGCCGGGCACCATCCAGTTGGCCAGGTCGCCCTTGTCGGTGACCTGCATGGCGCCGAGGATGGCCAGGTTGACGTGGCCACCGCGGATCATCGCGAAGCTGTCGTGGCTGCCGAAGTAGCTGGCGCCGGCACGCGCGGTGACGGTCTGCTTGCCGGCGTTGATCAGGTCGGCGTCGACCTCGGCTTCGGTCGGGAACGGACCGATGCCAAGCAGGCCGTTTTCCGACTGCAGCCACACGTCCACGCCTTCGGGAATATGGTTGGCAACCAGGGTCGGCAGGCCGATGCCCAGGTTCACGTATGCACCGTCGGTCAGTTCGCGGGCGGCGCGTGCCGCCATTTCATCGCGGGTCCACGCCATGTCAGTTGCCCTCCGCGCGGATGGTGCGCTGTTCGATACGTTTTTCGGGGGTGGGGTTGTGCACGATCCGGTGCACGTAGATGCCCGGCAGGTGCACCTGGTCGGGATCGATCGCGCCGACCGGCACTACCTCTTCCACTTCCACGATGCAGACCTTGCCGGCCATCGCGCAGGCCGGATTGAAGTTGCGTGCGGTCTTGCGGAACACCAGGTTGCCAGCCTCGTCGGCCTTCCACGCCTTGACCAGCGCCACGTCGGCACGCAGCGCGGTCTCCATCACGTAGTGCTTGCCGTCGAACTCGCGGGTTTCCTTGCCTTCGGCCACCACGGTGCCGTACCCGGTGGCGGTGAAGAACGCCGGGATGCCCGCGCCGCCGGCACGCAGGCGCTCGGCCAGGGTGCCCTGCGGATTGAATTCCAGCTCCAGCTCGCCGGCCAGGAACTGGCGCTCGAATTCCTTGTTCTCGCCCACGTAGGACGAGATCATCTTCCTGATCTGCCGGGTTTCCAGCAGCTGCCCGAGGCCGAAGCCGTCAACGCCGGCATTGTTTGAGATCACGGTCAGGCCCTTGGCGCCACTGTCGCGCAGCGCGGCGATCAGCGCCTCGGGAATGCCACACAGGCCGAAGCCGCCCACGGCCAGGGTCTGGCCATCGGCGATCACACCCTGCAGTGCATCTGCCGCAGAGGCGAAACGCTTGCTGCGCGTGCTGCTGGAAGTCGATTGCTGCATCTCTACTGCCCTACCCGGTGAGAATCCCGCCATTCTAGCGGCACACCCGTTACCGGCTGGGATGCGCCGCAGCATGACTCGGCATGACGGGCTGCCAATCCGTAGAATGTCCCCTTCCCCGCTTGCGTGCCCCGGGCAACGCCTGCGGCAGATGGAGAGGACAGGACGACGCATGGCCGAAGTATTCACCGGAGGGGAACTGTCCCGCTGGCTGGATGCGGGGACACTGGAAAAGGGCAGACAACGCGTATCGGCAGTGCGTGAACTGGGCTACAGGGCGCCGCTGCTGACCGCGCAGGTCGAAGCCCGGCAGGTGATGATCGACCTGGAAGCCAGTGCCCGCACACCGCATAGCCCCCTGCAGAGTCGCTGCACCTGTCCTGCGGGAGGTCAATGCGAGCATGTTGCCGCCGTGCTGCTGGCTGCACTGGAGACCTCATTGGAGGGAGACAGCGGCTCGCTGCGTCCGGCCGCCCATCCGACACTGCCTACCCTGCAGATCCAGGCGATGACGCCTATTCTCCATCTGCACAGCATGGAATACCGTCCTGCCTGGCTCACCGAGCGCGATGCCTCGCAGTGGCTGGACGTCGCTACCGTCGCCTTCGAGTACGACGAGCACGTGCGCTTTCTCGATGACCCGTCGCTGTTCGTGCATGACGCCGAGGGACAGCTCTACCTGCTGCCGCGTGACCTGCACGAGGAGGCACGGCGGGAAACTGAACTTCACAGCGTGCACCTGCACCGCGAACGGCAACCGCGCATCGCGCTGGATGGTGGCGGGCCACTGTTCGAGCTGCGCAGTTTCGACTGGACCCGCTTCCTTTTGGAGGACGTGCTGCGGCTGGAGGCACTGGGCTGGAAGATGGAGACCGACGATGCCTTCCGCCATCGCATCTTCCGCGTAGACCAGATTGATCTGGACCTGCAGGCGGCGCCGGCCGACAGCGCCACGTTCGACCTGGCCCTGACCATCGAGGTCGATGGCCGCAGCGTCGCGCTGGTTCCGTTGTTGCAGGCCGTACTGCAATCGGATCCACGCTGGCTGCGCGGCCAGCTGGATGCGATCAGCGATGACGAAAACGTGCTGCTGACGACGGCGGACAATGAACGCCTCGCCTTGCGGGCGGGTCGCCTGAAACCGGTGATCGCGCTGCTGGCGGATCTGTTCAGCGACTCTGGACAATCCCTGCGCCTGCAGGCACATGACCGCGGCCGCCTGCAGGCACTGCAGGAAGCCGCCCAGCTGCGCCTGCACGCCAGCGACGATACCCGTGCGCGCGTGCAGCGCCTGCTGAATGCGCCGGCCATGGCCGCGGTACCGCCCCCCAAAGGGCTGCACGCTACGCTGCGCCCCTACCAGCTGGAAGGCCTGTCGTGGCTGCAGTACCTGCGCCAGCAGGGGCTGGGCGGCGTACTGGCCGATGACATGGGGCTGGGCAAGACCCTGCAGACCCTGGCCCATCTGCTGGTCGAAAAGGAAAGCGGCCGTCTGGACCGGCCGGCGCTGCTGGTGGTGCCGACCTCGCTGCTGCACAACTGGCAGAGCGAAGCGGCACGCTTCACCCCGGACCTGCGCGTGCTGACCCTGCACGGACCGGCCCGCGAGACGCTGTTCGACGCGATTCCCGCACATGACCTCGTGCTCACCACCTATCCCCTGCTGTGGCGCGACGAGCAGGCATTGCAGGCGCACTCCTACCATCTGCTGATCCTGGATGAGGCGCAGCAGGTGAAGAACCCGAAATCACGTGCGGCAGTCACGCTGCGCACGCTGCGGGCCCGCCACCGTCTATGCCTGACCGGTACGCCGCTGGAGAACCATCTGGGCGAATTGTGGACGCAGTTCGACTTCCTGCTGCCCGGGCTGCTCGGCAGCGAAAAGCAGTTCAACCAGCATTGGCGCCACCCCATCGAACGCGGCAGCGACCAGCGCCGTGCCCAGCTGCTGGCACAGCGGCTGCGCCCTTTCATCCTGCGCCGGCGCAAGGACCAGGTGGCTGCCGAGCTGCCACCAAAGACCCTCATCACCCGTGCGGTAACGATGGAGGGCGGGCAGCGTGATCTCTATGAAACCGTGCGTGCGGCGATGGAGAAGCAGGTCCGCGAGGCGATCAGCGACAGCGGACTGGCACGCAGCCACATCAGGGTACTGGATGCGCTGCTGAAGCTGCGCCAGGTCTGCTGCGATCCGCGTCTGCTGCCGGGCGAAACGCCGGCACGCAATGCCGGTTCGGCCAAGTTGGAACTGTTGCGTGAGATGCTGCCGTCGATGGTCGAGGAAGGTCGCCGCATCCTGTTGTTCTCGCAGTTCACCGGCATGCTGGCGCTGATCGCGCAGGCGCTCGACGGGCTGGGCCTGGCCTATGTGACCCTGACCGGCGATACCCAGGACCGGGTCACGCCAGTACAGCGTTTCATGCAGGGCGAAGTGCCGCTGTTCCTGATCAGCCTGAAGGCCGGTGGCGTGGGGCTGAACCTGACCGCTGCCGACACCGTCATCCACTTCGATCCCTGGTGGAATCCGGCCGCCGAGAACCAGGCGAGTGACCGTGCCCATCGCATCGGCCAGCAGCAGCCGGTCTTCGTCTACCGGCTGATTGCCGCCGGTAGCATCGAAGAGCGGATCGCCGAGCTGCAGGAGCGCAAGGCGATGCTGGCCGAATCGATTCTTGAAGGCGGCGGCAGCGCCGGACCACGTTTCAGCGAAGAGGACGTGCAGGCGCTGCTGGCACCGTTGCCGGGCGCACCGGCCAAACGCCCTGGCCGGGCCGGCAGGCGGCCAGCGCAGGCCTGATATCGAACATCAGTCACCTGGCGTTGCCTGATGGAAACGATTCCCATACGGGTCGGGCGCTACAATGAAAGACTGAGCTCACAAAGGATCTGATCGATGCCCCTGCCCGCCTTCAAGGCCTACGATATCCGCGGCCGTGTGCCGGAAGAACTGAACGAAGAGTTGGCCCGCCGCATTGGTGTCGCCCTGGCTGCGCAGCTCGCTCCCGGTCCGGTGGTGCTTGGCCACGACGTTCGCCTGACCAGCCCGGCGCTGCAGGATGCGCTGGCATCGGGCCTGCGTGGCGTGGGTCGCGAAGTGATCGACATCGGGCTGTGCGGCACCGAAGAGGTCTACTTCCAGACCGATCACCTCGGCGCGGCCGGCGGCGTGATGGTGACCGCCAGCCACAACCCGATGGATTACAACGGCATGAAGCTGGTCAAGGAGAATGCCCGTCCGATCAGCTCCGATACCGGCCTGTTCGCGATCTCCGATGCGGTCGCCGCCGATGCGTCCGAGGCCCAGCCGCCGCGCGCCGGGCAGACCGCCCAGCATGACAAGAGCGCCTATATCCAGCATCTGCTGAGCTACGTCGACGCCGCCAAGCTCAAGCCGCTGAAGCTGGTGGTCAATGCGGGCAATGGTGGCGCCGGTGCCATCGTCGACCTGCTGGCCCCGCACCTGCCGTTCGAGTTCATCCGCATCTGCCATGAACCCGATGGCAACTTCCCCAACGGTATTCCCAACCCGCTGCTGCCGGAGAACCGTGCCGCCACCGCTGAAGCCGTTCGCGAGCACGGCGCCGACTTCGGCATCGCCTGGGACGGCGACTTCGACCGCTGCTTCTTCTTCGACCACAGCGGGCGTTTCATCGAGGGCTACTACCTGGTCGGGCTGCTGGCCAAGGCCATCCTCGCGCGCAATCCGGGCGGCAAGGTCGTGCATGACCCGCGCCTGGTCTGGAACACCGTGGAAATGGTGGAGCAGGCAGGCGGCGTGCCGGTGCTGTGCAAGAGCGGCCACGCTTTCATCAAGGAAAAGATGCGCGCCGAGGATGCGGTGTATGGCGGCGAGATGAGCGCCCACCACTACTTCCGCGAATTCGCCTATGCCGACTCCGGCATGATCCCGTGGCTGCTGATCGCGCAGCTCGTCTCGGAAAGTGGACGGTCGCTGGCCGACTGGGTGGAGGACCGCATGGCGGCCTATCCCTGCAGTGGCGAGATCAACTTCAAGGTTGCAGATGCCAAGGCCGCCGTGGCACGCGTCATGGCGCACTTCGCGGCGCAAGCGCCGGTACTGGACCACACCGACGGCATCAGTGCCGATTTCGGCGACTGGCGCTTCAACCTGCGCAGCTCCAATACCGAGCCGCTGCTGCGCCTGAACGTCGAGGCACGTGGTGACGCAGCGTTGATGCAGGCGCGCACCGACGAAATTTCCCGTCTTGTCCAGCAGTAATCAAGGAAGATCATGAGCAACATCCAGCCCGTCATCCTCTCCGGTGGTTCCGGAACCCGCTTGTGGCCGCTCTCGCGCGAGGCCTATCCGAAGCAGTTTCTGCCACTGGCGGGCGAGCTGACGATGCTGCAGGCCACCTGGCAGCGCGTTGCACCCATCGCTGCGCATGGCCCGCTGGTGATCGCCAACGAAGAACACCGCTTCGTCGCTGCCGAGCAGCTGCAGCAGGTGGGTGCCGAACCGGCCGCGATCATCCTTGAACCGGTGGGCCGCAATACAGCGCCCGCCATCGCGGTGGCAGCATTGGAGGCCACCCGTGACAGCGCCGATGCGCTGCTGCTGGTGCTGCCCTCGGACCATGTGATCACCGATGAGGCCGCGTTCCGCGCAGTCGTGCAGGCTGCAGCCAGCGCTGCCGAGGCCGGCAAGCTGGTGACCTTCGGCATCGTGCCGACCGGCCCGGAAACCGGCTATGGCTACATCAAGGCCGCTGATGGCCAAGGTCTGCGTGCGGTCGAGCGCTTTGTCGAAAAGCCCGACCTTGAGACCGCCACCGGTTACGTCAGCAGCGGCCAGTATTACTGGAACAGCGGCATGTTCCTGTTCAAGGCCTCGCGCTACCTGCAGGAACTGGAGCGCTTCCAGCCCGACATGCTGGCCAGCAGCCGCCAGGCCTGGCAGCAGGCCCGTCGCGATTCGGATTTCACCCGCCTCGACAAGGAGGCGTTCGCCACCGTCCCCTCCGATTCCATCGACTATGCCGTGATGGAAAAGACCGCAGACGCCGTGGTGATTCCGCTGGACGCGGGCTGGAACGATGTCGGCTCGTGGACGGCACTGCGCGATGTCTCGCAGCAGGACGGCGACGGCAACGCCCACCAGGGTGATGTGATCGCCATCGACTGCCGCAATACCTACGCCTACGCGCAACGCCTGGTGGCGTTGGTCGGCCTGGACGATGTGATCGTGGTCGAGACCGACGATGCGGTGCTGGTCGGCAAGGCCGACCGCATGCAGGAGGTCAAGACCGTGGTGGCGCAGCTGAAGGCCGACGGTCGCAGCGAAGCGACGTGGCACCGCAAGGTCTACCGCCCGTGGGGCGCCTACGATTCGATCGACAATGGTGAGCGCTTCCAGGTCAAGCGCATCACGGTCAAGCCCGGCGGTACGCTGAGCCTGCAGATGCACCACCATCGTGCCGAGCACTGGATCGTGGTCAGCGGCACCGCAGAAGTGACCCGGGGCAACGAGGTGATCCTGCTCAGCGAGAACCAGAGCACCTACATTCCGCTGGGCGTGACCCATCGCCTGCGCAACCCGGGCAAGCTGCCGCTGGAGCTGATCGAAGTGCAGTCCGGCAGCTACCTTGGTGAAGACGACATCGTGCGTTTCGAGGATACGTACGGGCGCAGCTAGTGAGGTAGCGCCGGCCCATGGCCGGCGAGCGCAGCGGTTCAATGCATGCGCCGGGCATGGCCCGGCGCTACCGTCAGCGGGTCAGTTCTGCCATGACCCGCTTCAGTCCATCCTGCCACGTTGGCAGTTCGATACCGAAATCCTGCTGCAGCTTGCGGTTGTCCAGCACCGACCATGCCGGGCGCTTGGCCGGGGTCGGATACTCCGAACTGGGAATCGCCTCGACGGCCGGCACCTTCGCCAACACACCGGTCGCCAGCGCCTCGGCGAAGATCGCCTCTGCAAACCCATGCCAGCTGGTCTGGCCGCTGGCCGTCAGATGCCAGGTACCGGACAGCTGCCCCGGATGCTGCAGTGCCTGCGCAGTGACATCGGCAATCAGCGCGGCCGGTGTAGGCGTGCCGATCTGATCAGCAACCACCCGCAGCTGGTCGCGCTCGGCGCCCACCCGTAGCATCGTGCGCAGGAAATTGGCGCCATGTGAGGCATATACCCACGCCGTGCGGAAGATCAGGTGGCGGCCACCGGCCGAACGCACCGCATCTTCGCCATCGCGCTTGCTGGTGCCATACACACCCAGCGGCGCGGTCGGCTCATCTTCGGGGTAGGGCGCGCTGCCTTGGCCATCGAACACGTAGTCGGTGGAGTAATGCACGAACGGCACGCCGTGCGCCGCACACCAGCGCGCGATCACGCCCGGCGCCTCCGCATTGGCGGCGAAGGCGGCCTTCGTGTCCTGCTCGGCACGATCGACTGCGGTATAGGCCGCAGCGTTCACCACCAGCGACGGCTGCAGGCGGTCCAGCAGGGCCGGCAGAGTGTCGGGCTGGCCGAAATCAGCCACCTCGCAGGCGCCGCCATCAGGCAACTGACCACTGCGGGTGGTGGCAACCACTTCACCCAGCGGCGCCAGCGCACGCAGCAGCTCCTGACCGACCTGGCCATTGCCACCGAACACCAGAACGGTCATGGCACGTAGACCGGCAAGCGATCTTCAGCGATGTCCTTCAGGAACGGCGCGTTCTCGTCCTTGGCCGACAAGGTCGGCGCGCTGACCGGCCAGTCCACGGCAATGTCGGCATCGTTCCAGCGCACGCCGGCATCAAAGTCCTTCAGGTAGACCTCGGTGCACAGGTAGCTGAACACCGCACGCTCGGACAGCACGGCGAAACCGTGGGCGAAGCCCTCCGGAATCCAGAACTGCTTCTTGTTTTCCGCACTCAGCACCACCGCTTCCCACTGGCCGAAGGTCGGCGAGCCGCGGCGGATGTCCACGGCCACGTCGTAGACCTCGCCTTCCAGCACGCTGACCAGCTTGCCCTGCGGGCGCGGCCACTGGTAATGCAGACCACGCAGCACGCCCTGCGCCGAGGTGGACACGTTGCTCTGCACGAAGCGATCCGGCAGGCCCAGCGCGGCGAAACGCTCGGCATTCCACGTTTCAAAGAAGTAACCGCGGGCATCGCCGAACACGGCCGGCTCGATCACCACACAACCGGGCAACTTGGTTTCAATTACTTTCACGGAACCACTCCACGCAAAGCGAGTTTATGCAGGTACTGGCCGTAGCCGTTCTTGATCAGCGGTGCGGCCAACGCTTCCAGCTGCTCTGCGTCGATCCAGCCCTGGCCGAACGCGATTTCTTCCGGGCAGCAGACCTGCAGGCCCTGGCGGGTCTGGATGGTCTCGATGAAGTTGGACGCTTCCAGCAGCGACTGGTGGGTGCCGGTATCCAGCCACGCGTAGCCACGGCCCAGCGCTTCCAGGTGCAGATTGCCCTCCTGCAGATAGCGCTTGTTGAGGTCGGTGATCTCCAGCTCGCCACGCGGCGACGGCGTGAGTTCGGCCGCGTAATCGCTGGCCTTGCCGTCATAGAAGTACAGGCCCGTGACCGCGTAGTTGGAGCGCGGATTTTCCGGTTTTTCCACCAGATCGATCACCTTGCCACTTTTGTCGAACTCGGCCACGCCGTAACGTTCCGGATCATTCACCCAGTACCCGAACACAGTGGCGCCGTGGTCGCGCTCATCTGCACGCTTGAGCACTTCACGCAAGCCATGGCCGTGGAAGATGTTGTCACCCAGCACCAGGCAGCTTGGCTTGCCGGCGACGAAGTCGCGGCCGATCAGGTAGGCCTGGGCCAGGCCATCCGGACTCGGCTGCACCGCGTACTGGATGTCCATGCCCCACTGCGAACCATCACCCAGCAGCTGCTGGAACAGCGCCTGCTCGTGCGGGGTATTGATGATGAGCACTTCACGGATGCCCGCCAGCATCAGCACGCTGAGCGGGTAGTAGATCATCGGCTTGTCGTACACCGGCAGCAGCTGTTTGCTGACGCCCTTGGTGATCGGATACAGCCGGGTGCCGGAGCCACCGGCGAGGATGATGCCCTTGCGCTGCGTCATGTTGTCTCCCGGGTTCAGGCCGTGGTGCCGATGCGCTGCAGGCGGTAGCTGCCATCCAGCACGCCGTTGACCCATTCCTGGTTGTCCAGGTACCAGTCGACGGTGAAGGTGATGCCCTGCTCGAACGTATAGGCCGGCTCCCAGCCCAGGTCGTTCTTCAGCTTGGAAGCATCGATCGCATAGCGGCGGTCATGACCGGGACGGTCTGCAACATACGTGATCTGGCTGCTGCGCGGCTGGCCATCCTCGCGCGGGCGGCGCTGGTCCAGCAGGGAACAGATCGCCTGCACCACCTCGATGTTCTGCTTTTCCGAGTTGCCGCCAACGTTGTAGGTCTCGCCGACCTGGCCCTTGCCCAGCACCGTGCGGATCGCTTCGCAATGGTCGGACACGAACAGCCAGTCGCGCACCTGCTTGCCATCGCCGTACACCGGCAACGGCTCACCGGCCAGTGCCTTGGCGATCACCAGCGGGATCAACTTCTCCGGGAAATGGTACGGGCCATAGTTGTTGGAGCAGTTGGTGGTCAGCACCGGCAGCCCGTAGGTGTGGTGGAACGCACGCACCAAGTGGTCCGACGCGGCCTTGGACGCCGAATACGGCGAATTGGGCGCATACGGGGTGGTTTCGCTGAACTTGCCGGTCTCACCCAGCGTGCCGTACACCTCGTCGGTGGACACATGCAGGAAACGGAACGCCGCGCCCTGCTCGGCCGGCAGCGTCTTCCAGTAATCCCGCACCGCTTCCAACAGGCCCAGGGTGCCCACCACGTTGGTCTGGATGAACGCGCCCGGGCCGTCGATGGAACGGTCGACATGACTTTCGGCAGCGAAGTTCACCACGGCATCCGGCCGGTGTTCGGCCAACAGGCGGGTGACCAGGGCGCTGTCGCCGATGTCACCCTGCACGAACACATGGTTCGCATTGCCTTCGAGGCCGGACAGGGTCTTCAGGTTGCCGGCGTAGGTCAGCGCATCGAGGTTGATGACCTTTACGCCGCGGGCAACTGCCTCGAGAACGAAGTTACCGCCAATGAATCCGGCGCCGCCGGTGACAAGCCATGTGGGCACGAAAGGCATCTCCTTGAAGTGGGCAAATCTGCGGGCTGCGTCTGCAACCCGCCGCAC
This sequence comes from Stenotrophomonas sp. 22DLJC03, assembly GCF_056861405.1. Taxonomy (NCBI): domain Bacteria; kingdom Pseudomonadati; phylum Pseudomonadota; class Gammaproteobacteria; order Lysobacterales; family Lysobacteraceae; genus Stenotrophomonas; species Stenotrophomonas sp. 22DLJC03. The sequence continues at coordinate 218,555 of NZ_JBSPUG010000001.1, read as the reverse complement.
GTTGACCGCCAAGGATACATGCCCAGCCGCTCGCCCCCCCAACACCTGAATGAACAGGCGCTAGCCGGCCATCCCGCCAGCGGGGTCAGACTCGGCCTGCAGCATCCAGACCTTGATGTCCGCAGGCAGCAGCCGCATCACCGGCGCGAGCACGCTCAACGCGGCCGTGAGCGCCATGGCCTTGGCCGCCGACACCGACCGGTCGTAGCGGATGCGCGCATACAGACCTTTCACGCTCAGAGAAGGCAGCGTACGGGCGTGCAGCAGCCTCAAACCGGTGCGGGCACCAATCGCGCGCATGCTGCCGTCGTCCAGATAATGCACGTGTGGCGACGGGAACCCCTTCTGCCACAACCGCTCGAAGCTGGCAGGTGCCCCCATCCGCGCCATCACCCGCGCGACCCGGTAGAGCACGCCCGTGCGTGCCGGTGCATTGATCACCACCACGCCCCCGGGGCGAAGGACCTCGGCGCAGGCCTGCATCGCCGACACGATATCGGGGATGTGTTCCATGACATCGTTGAAGACGATCACGTCAAACCGCTCATCCGCCTGCAGCACGTCCGGGAAGAACCCCCGGCGCACAGGCAGGCCACGCGCGGCGGCCGAATCGGCGACGCGGGCGTCCGGCTCGATGCCCATCACTTCGAAATGGCCCTCCGTGGCCTGCAGGAACCAGCCGTGGGCACAGCCGACATCCAACAGCCGAGGACGCCCATCCGCACGCTGCGGGAAGCGCGCCACCAGCTCCTCGGCGAGCACGGCAAAGTTGCGCTGCCGCAGATCGCTCAATCCCTCCTCACGAAGCGCCTCGTCCAGAACCTCGCGATCGCCCTGCACATCGATATCCACCGCCAGGGAGCTTCCCTCGTAACTGCACCGGCTGCACTGCAGGTGCCAGGACTGCAACCCCGACTGAAGGGGGCCCTGACAAGCAGGGCATTGATCGAATCCCATCGACATCATCTCCAGATTCTGACGCTTTCTGACCTGCTCTCCCCAGGTCCGGGAAACATCACGTGGCTTCAATGACTGCCGGAGCATAGCGCCCGAACCCGCACCGGCGTGCTGCACTTGCAACACGCCAATCCCCGGACAGCCGCCCCATCAGACCATACGCATTCGCATGGTCCCCCCAAGCCAGCTAGAATCGGGGTCCCACCCCCGAACCGGTTGCTGTTGCAGGACCGGACGTTCTCCCTGTTACTGAAGGACCCCGTACCAGATGAAAATCCTCGTCGCGTACAAGCGCGTGGTGGACTACAACGTCCGCATTCAGGTCAAGCCGGACGGTTCCGGCGTGGTCACCGACGGCGTCAAGCTGTCCCCCAACCCCTTCGATGAAATCGCCCTGGAAGAAGCCCTGCGCCTGCGCGACAAGGGCATCGCCAGCGAAGTCGTGGTTGCCACCATCGCCCCGGCCGACGCCCAGGCGCACCTGCGCAACGGCCTGGCCATGGGCGCAAACCGTGCCATCCACGTCGTCACCGACCAGGCCATCCAGCCGCTGACCGCGTCGCGCACCCTGCTCAAGCTGATCGAAAAGGAACAGCCGGACCTGGTGATCCTTGGCAAGCAGGCCATTGATGACGACGCCAACCAGACCGGCCAGATGCTGGCCACGCTCTGGGGCCGCCCGCAGGCGACCTTCGCCAGCAAGCTTGAAATTGCCGATGGCAAGGCCACGGTGACCCGTGAAGTCGACGCCGGCCTGGAAACGCTGGAAGTGGATCTGCCGGCCGTGGTCACCACCGATCTGCGCCTGAACGAACCGCGCTTCATCAAGCTGCCAGACATCATGAAGGCCAAGGCCAAGCCGCTGGAGACCCTGCAGCTGGCCGACCTCGGCGTTGAAGCCGCCGACACCTTCAAGACCACCCAGTACGCCGCGCCGTCCAAGCGCAGCAAGGGTGTGATGGTCAAGGACGCGGCCGAACTGGTTGCCGCACTCAAGCAGAAGGGGTTGCTGTAATGAGCAGGATTCTCGTCATCGCCGAGCACCACGACGGCAAGCTCAACGCCGCCACCGCCAAGACCGTCAGCGCCGCCACCGCCATCGCCGGTGCCAGCATCGACGTGCTGGTGCTGGCCGCCGACCCGGCCGCCGTTGCCGCTGAAGCGGCGAAGATTGCCGGCGTCGCCAAGGTCCTGACCGTGGCCAACGCCGCCAATGCCCAGGCCCTGGCCCAGGTGCTGGCCCCGCAGATCGCGCAGCTGGCCAAGGGCTACAGCCACGTGTTCGGCCCGTCGACCACCTTCGGCAAGGACCTGATGCCGTGCGTGGCCGCCCTGCTCGGCGTCAACCAGGTCTCCGACCTGATGAGCGTCGAAGGCAGCCACACCTTCAAGCGCCCGATCTACGCCGGCAACGCGATCATCACCGTCGAAGCCCCGGCCGACCAGATCGTGGTCGCGACCGTGCGTGCCGCCTCGTGGCCGGAAGCCGCCCAGGGCGGCAGCGCCGCCATCGAAGCGGCCAGCGTCGATGCTGCCCTGCCGACCCACACCCGCTTCGTCGGTCTCGCCGCCGGTGCCAGCGACCGCCCGGACCTGCAGAGCGCCAAGCGCGTGGTCTCCGGCGGCCGTGGTGTCGGTTCGGAAGAGAACTTCAAGGTCATCTTCCAGCTGGCCGACAAGCTCGGTGCCGCCGTGGGTGCCTCGCGTGCCGCGGTCGACGCAGGCTACGTCCCCAGCGACCTGCAGGTCGGCCAGACCGGCAAGATCATCGCGCCGGAACTGTATGTGGCCGTTGGCATCAGCGGTGCGATCCAGCATCTGACCGGCATCAAGGATGCCGGCACCATTGTTGCGATCAACAAGGACGCGGATTCGCCGATCTTCGAGATTGCCGATATCGGTCTGGTAGGGGATCTGTTTGCGATCCTGCCGGAACTTGAAAAGGCACTCTGAGCGCCCTCGCATGACGCTTGCACGGAGGGCGCCGCCAGCGGTGCCCTCCCTTTCCGGACTTCTGTCGTATCCATGATGCCGCGCCTGTTTCGCTTCCTCCTTTCCGGTGGCTCGGCCGCCGCCGTCGAATATGCGATCTTCCTCCTGCTTCAGACCGGACTGGGTACGGACTGGCTGCTGCTGAACCAATCAGTCAGCTTCGCGGGCGGCTTCATCGTGAGCTACATGCTCAATCGCCACTGGGTATTCCGCAGTGAAGGAGCCTGGGGCGCGGAGCTGGCCAAGTACGGGCTGCTGGCCGTAATCAACCTGATCCTGGGCAATGTCGCAATCAGTTTGCTGGCAGGCCCCCTCGGCGTTCCGCCCTTGCTGGCGAAACTGATCGTGATGGTCATGGTGGCATCCTGGAACTACGTCATCTTCTCCCGACTGGTCTTCCGGCAGCGCCCGACGGCCTGATCCCGCAGGCCTTGGCGCCGGCACCACCTTCCTGAACCCCTTTGGCGGGGCCCTCCTGCGGCTTGCCCTAGAATAGGGCCCCCAGACATCCGTACCTCCAGGTTACCCCGAATGGCAAAGACCCCGAACTCGCTCGGCCTCGGCACCCGTGCCATCCATGCAGGACAGCAGCCCGACCCGAGCACCGGCGCCATCATGACGCCGATCTACGCCACTTCGACCTATGTCCAGGAAAGCCCCGGCAAGCACAAGGGCTATGAGTACTCGCGTACCCAGAACCCGACGCGCAACGCCTACGAGGCCTGTGTCGCCAGTCTTGAAGGGGGCTCCGCCGGCTTCGCATTCGCCTCTGGACTTGCCGCAGCGTCGACGACGCTGGAATTGCTGGACTCAGGCGACCACGTCATTGCGATGGACGATCTGTATGGCGGTACTTACCGCTTGTTCGAGCGCGTTCGTCAACGATCGGCGGGGCTGGAATTCAGCTATGTCGACCTGAACGACCTGGATGCGGTACGGGCGGCGATGCGGCCCAATACCCGCATGATCTGGGCGGAAACCCCCACCAACCCCATGCTCAAGGTTGTGGACCTGGCCAAGCTAGGCACCTTCGCCCGCAAGCATGGCCTGCTCCTGGTCGTGGACAACACCTTCTGCTCGCCGATGGTGCAGCGCCCGCTGGAGTACGGCGCCGATCTGGTCCTGCATTCCGCAACCAAGTACCTCAACGGCCATTCGGACATCGTGGGTGGCATCGTGGTGGCCGGCAGTGATGCACTGGCCGAACAGATGGCCTTCCTGCAGAACTCAATCGGAGCCGTGGCCGGCCCGTTCGACTCATTCCTGGCCCTGCGTGGCCTGAAGACGCTGCACCTGCGCATGCGTGCACACAATGAAAGCGCGCTGGAACTGGCCCGCTGGCTCGAACGCGACAGCCGTATTGAGGCTGTGATCTACCCTGGCCTGAAGAGCCACCCGCAGCACGCCCTGGCCAAGCGCCAGATGAATGGCTTCGGCGGGATCATCTCGGTGCGCGTGAAGGGCGGCAAGACCAAGGCCCGCCGCATGCTGGAACGTTGCGAACTGTTCGCACTGGCCGAATCGCTGGGTGGGGTGGAAAGCCTCATCGAGCTGCCGGCGGTGATGACCCACGCGTCGATTCCGCCGGCCCAGCGCAAGCGACTGGGCATCACCGACAACCTGATACGCCTGTCGGTGGGCACGGAAGACCTGGCCGACCTGCGTCACGAGCTGGACGCTGCCCTAGGGCGCTGAGCCCTTCCCCTTCGTTGATTCCGTGCCGCCGCGCAAGCGGCGGCCTGAGACCGCGTCCTGCGCGCGGTGACTGTATTGAACCCGCGAGAATTCCTTGATGAATGAAGCACTCTCCGACCTGGGACGCAGCCTGCGCTCCTGGCGCCTGTGGACGTTGTTGGGCTGGCTGGAAATCCGCCAGCGCTACGCCCGCTCACGTGTCGGCCCATTCTGGCTGACGATCAGCATGGGCGTGATCATTGGCACCATCGGCATCGTGTACGGCACGCTGTTCGGCCAGAAGATGAGCGATTACCTGCCCTACCTGGCGGCCAGTCTCGTGCTTTGGGGCCTGTTCTCAAACATCGTGACGGAAGGCAGCACGGCGTACATCTCCAATGGCTCCTACATCCGCCAGGTTGCGACCTCACGACTGATCTATATCTTGCAGGTAACGTGGCGCAACTCAGTGATCTTCTGCCACAACGTGGCGATCATCATCCTGTTGCTGGCCATCTTCGGGGTAAAGCGCTGGGACACCCTCATCCTTTTCCTGCCGGGCCTGCTGCTGCTGGTCGTCAACGCCACGTGGATGGCGATGATTACCGCATTGATCTCGGCACGCTTCCGTGACTTCCCACAGATCGTGGCTTCGATCGTCCAGATGGCGTTTTACATAACGCCCATCATGTACAAGGCCGAGCTGCTGACGAAATATTCATTCATAACGCGCTACAACCCCCTGCTATACCTGCTGGACGTGGCCCGTATGCCCCTGCTTGGACAGGTTCCGTCGATGCAGACGTACGTGATCACGATCGTGATGGCGATTGTCGGCTGGACGTTTGCCCTGTGGTTCACCGGCCGCTACATCAAGCGCATCTCCTACTGGATCTGAGCCGCATGGCATTCATTCAACTCGACAACGTATATCTGGACCTGCCCATCTTCGAGGTCCAAGGCCGCTCACTGAAGCGACAGGTCATGCGCCTTGGCCGGAAGAATTCCATTGCCGCCGACAACGACGGCGTCATCATCGTGCGTGCACTGAATGATGTCAGCCTGCGCTTTGAAAAAGGTGATCGCATCGGCCTGATCGGGCACAACGGTGCGGGCAAGTCCACCCTGCTGCGAGCACTGGCCGGTATCTATGCCCCAACGCAGGGCAGCATCAACCACGAAGGAAAGATCGTGCCATTGCTGGATATCAGCCTTGGCATGGATGACAACTCGACAGGCATCCAGAACATCCGGCTGCGCGGCCTTCTACTGGGAATGACCGACGAAGAAATCCGCATCAAGACGCCGGAGATCGCTGAATTCTGCGAGTTGGGCGACTATCTTGACCTTCCTGTACGCACCTACTCCAGCGGCATGCGGGTCAGGCTGGCGTTCGCGGTTTCCACCGCGGTCGAGGCCGAAATCCTGCTGCTGGACGAAGTCATGGGCGTGGGTGACGCGTCCTTCATGCATAAGGCACAGAAGCGACTCCAAGATCTGCACAGCCGTGCGGAGATCGTAGTGCTGGCCATGCACTCCAACGCGGAGATTCGCCGGGTCTGCAACAAGGTGCTGTGGATGGACAACGGACAAGTGAAGATGTTCGGCCCAACCGAAGAGGTGGTCAGCGCCTACGAGCAGTTTGTAGGCGTCTGATCCCTAGCAGCGACCCGATTGAGGCAGCCTCGTGGATAGAAAAATGGACCAGGTACTGAACGTCTTCTCATCCACTCCCGCAGGGACGAGCACTGAGGCGGTATACCTCAGAGAAATTAACGACGACGCGCTGCAGTTGCTGCGCGTCCAGTTAGCATCCACGCATGCGTTTGCCTTGGGTGAGTCCGAGGCAAATGCACACCTGACGCCCTTGGCAGGCCGCAGCAGCAGTGCACTCGTGCTGGGAATGGGCGGCGGCCTGCATGCATCAGTGCAGCACGTGCTGGACCACCTGTCCAACCATCAGGACACTCGCCGCCTGCTGCTGGTAACGGACGGCGAGACTGCCGACGGCACCTTGGGCGCCTTGGCGTTCTGGCAGGAGGTTCTTCCCTCGCGCACGCTGCCTGGCAATGCCGCGGTCGAACTCCTTGTCGACCTGGCCTATTGCAACGAACTGGCGCGAAACACGAGCATCAACGTTCCATCGGAGCTTTTGCCTCTGCTCGATGCTGCGTCCTCGGCAACCACGGACGGTAGTGGCCTGATCCATGCGCTCTGGAACGAATTACTGCTGTCCAGGATCCATGCAGCGAGCGCATCCCATGAACGCCGGCAACTGCTGCATCGGCAAGATGTACTGACGCGCTCCCTCAACCGTACAAGCCTGTCAGCACAGGCCTCTGTTGGCGCCATGAGCCAGGCACATACACGCATCACCGAACTGCTGCACTCACGCTCCTGGCGGGTGACCGCACCCATGCGGGCCGCCGGCACGCTCGCTCGTCGTGCACGCAACATGTACTACCGGCTGCGCGGGCACGCAGGTACCGCTCTTCGCTTGCGCTCCGAACGTGGCACGAAGGGTGTAATGAGGGAATTCATCAGAATTGCCTCCAATCCGCGCTCGGTGATGAAGTACCTTCGCCACAAGGACGCCGCCGCAAACCGGGAGCAGCCGATATACACGCTGCCGTCGGCCAGCCCCGCCTTGACCGAACTGAGCCTGCGCGTGCTCATCATCGCTGACATGAATCTGGCCCAGTGCACCAAGTATCGCGTGCTGCAGAAGCAGCAGATGATCCAGGATCTGGGGCTGGATTGCAGCGTTGTGCGCTGGGAAGACCTTGACAATGCACGCGGCCTTCTCAGCACCCACACAGTGGCCATCTTCTATCGAGTGCCAGGCTTCGAGCAGCAGCTTGAATCGATCGCACGCGCCAAGGCACTTGGAATGCGCACGATATGGGAAGTGGACGATCTTATTTTTGACGAATCGCTCTATCAGACCAATAGCAATCTGGCAGACCTGGATCAACGAACACGCCAGTCATTGCTCAACGGTGTTCCGCTCTACCGAGCCGCGATGCTGGCCTGCGACCGCTGCATCGCCTCTACCGTTGCACTGGCCGAAGCCATGCGTGGCGTGGGGGCAGCCAGGGTTGACGTGGTCAACAACGCCCTCGACGACCAGACGCTGCTGATTGCGGAAGAAATCAACGCCAAGCCGCGGCGGAAGGATGGCCTGGTCCGAGTGGTGTACGGCTCAGGCTCGGCGTCGCATGACTCCGACTTCCGCCAATGTGCCGACGCAATGCTGGCGATTCTCCGTGAGCATTACCACGTCCGGCTGACCATTGTCGGGACGCTCAATCTGCCGCCTGCGTTCAAAGAGGTCGAGAGCCAGATCGAACGGCTCCCCCCCGTCGACTATGCATCCTTCCTGGAACGGATATCCCGCTGCGATATCAACATCGCACCGTTGGAACCGAGCGTGTTCAATGACGCCAAATCCAGCATCAAGTACCTGGAAGCAGCAATCCTGAAACTGCCCTCCATCTGCTCGCCTTCGCAGGAGTATCGCAACACAATCGTACATGGCGAGACCGGCATGCTCGCCGCCTCCTCCGCGGAATGGAAAGCATGCCTGGATCAATTGATCGCCGACACTGCACTTCGTCGGCGCATTGGCGAACGGGCCTACCGACACGTGGTCGAGCACTACACGCCCCAGGTTGTGGCCCGGGAACAGGTCCTTCCCTTGTTCAAGGATATGGATCAGTTCAAACCTAAACGTCCCCGGATCCTGGGTGTGAACATCTTCTTCGAGCCACGCAGCTTTGGCGGTGCTACGATCGTGGCCGAGGAAGTCGCGCGCTGCATCAACGCAAGTGGGAAGGCTGAGTACGCCATGGTCACCTCCCTGCCCTGCAGCGATGCTCCACCCTACAATCTGGTGCGCTACCGCTCATCGGCTGCTGAAGTGTTCGCAATGGGCCTTCCGTTCGAGGCCGATCCCGCGTTCGATTTCGACAATCCTTTTACTCCCGGGGCGTTCCGTCAAATCCTCCGCGCTTGGCGGCCCGACGTCGTGCACCTGCACTCCATCCAGGGTTTTGGGGTACAGATCGCCGAGGCGTGCCAGGAGGCCGGTATTCCCTACGTCGTCACCATGCATGACGCATGGTGGATCTGTGCACGTCAGTTCATGATCACCGGCGAGGGCAAGTACTGCCATCAGAGCAAGGTGGATCTCAATGTCTGCGCCAAGTGCGTGGCCAATCCCGTACTGAACCCCTACCGCCAGCACCGCCTGCACGAAGTGCTTTCCGGCGCAGCAATGATGCTGGCCCCAAGCCGCTTCTTCCGGGGCGTCTACGTGGACAATGGATTCGATCCATCGCGCGTACGCGTCAACAAGAATGGCGTAGTGCCGCCGCGCAGCTCGGTCACCCGTGAATCTCTTGCCCGACGCAAGCTCAGGCTCGGATTCGTTGGCGGTGAAGGCCCGGCCAAGGGCAGTGAGCTCATCAAGGAGGCGCTGCGCCAGCTCCCCCATACCAACTACGAACTGCACGTGGTCGATGCCGCCCTCAACCTGGGACGTCGGCACATTTTCGAAGAAACCTGGGAGATTCCCGGCACGCTGAAGATCGTCCCTGCGTATACCCAGTCAACCATCGACAACTTCTTCGCAAGCGTGGATGTGCTGCTGTTCCCGACCCAGTGCAAAGAGAGTTTCGGCTTGACGGTTCGCGAGGCAATGCTTCGCGATACCTGGGTCATCGCCACGGATGCGGGCGGCGCTGTCGAGGACATCATTGACGGGGCCAACGGCGACATCGTTCCGCTGATCAACGGTCTTGAACCTTTCCGCGATGCGCTGCGCCGACTCCTGGACAACCCAGAACAACTGGATGGCTATCGCAACCCTCACCCGGAGCTGATCCGCATCTTCTCTGATCAAGCTGACGAACTGATCGGGTTCATGGGCGAGGTGATGGATCGTTTTCCCGCCAAGCATCTCGCTCTGCCACACGACTGAACTCCGCATGGACCGGAGAGCGGATTCGCTGCCACGCGAGAATGGATGTTCACCCAGGTGTAGTATCCGCTTCTGGCACTCCAGATCCCCTGCCATGGGATGTGGGGGCATGCGATAGTCCAGCGTCTATCGGGGAGAAGATGGATTGGAGTGAGGTGGATCCAGTTTGTCAGCCCTGGATGGGCTGCGCGGCGTCGCTGCGTTGGCGGTACTTCTCTCGCACTGCGCCTTTGCATTTCTCCCATACCTTCACACGGGTAACCCAGCCCAGCTCCGCTAGGCATGGGGAGAGACTGTATTCAACAGTCCGCTCTACCTGTTCTACTCTGGCGGATTCGCGATCAGCCTTTTCTTCGTGCTGAGCGGATTCGTGCTCGCCCTGTTCGGAAAATCGAGATGGAGCGGCGTAGCCGCTTTCGTACTGGTTAGTGCCATGTGCCTGCGCTGGCACCACCCCGGCACCTACTTGGCAATGTTCATCGTTGGCGCCTTCCTAAATCGGATTCCGCAACGGCTTCTGACTCCTGGGCTGGGCCTTCCCATGCTCGCGATCGGTATCTACCTGGCCAGCTACAAATCAAATGCTGCCATCTACGCCCCTGTATCCTGGAGCGGGAGGCAACCGGTATCCATTTGTTCTGGCCAGTGTTCATCGAACTGCTGGCTGCTTCGGCTCTGATCTTGGCGGTGCTTTCGCTCCGGCCACTTCAGTGGTTGCTCAATCTCAAAGCCTTCGATTGGCTCGGCAAGTGGTCGTTCTCTCTCTATCTGACCCACACGTTCGTGCTCAGCACGATCGCTCCGAGCGTGTTCAAGTCCATCCTTACCAGCCACGGCTACGGTCAAGCGGCAGCACTTGCCATCCTTTGCACGATCGCGGTCTCGCTGTTGATTGCCGAGCCATTCCGAAGGGCGTTCGACCTGCCCTCCATCCGCGCAGCCAACCGCATCGGCCAGAGCACCGATCCACAGGCGAAGGTGGCCGTATCCGCAGAGTCGAGCACTTCCCAGGCCAGTTCATGAAAGGCTGACCCTCCCCCGCAAGCATGCGGACGGAGGGTAGATGGCACAGCTCCAGGACCGAGGTCCTGCAATCCGGCGCCCGGTGAAGCCGAGCCGACGCTACTGCGGCAGCGGGCAGGCCTCGGTGGGACGCGTCGCTGATCCTTGGGAGGGGACCAGTACGACGCAAGTCCCCTGCAGATCGCCGTCAGCCTGACGCACTTCCCATACACTGACACCTTCACCCTCCAGCGACCGCAGCTCTCCCCCAACGTACGGCTTGCCGTCCAGATCAATGGACAGATAACCATTGTCGACCAGACTCTCCAGGTCGAATGTACTTCTGAAGGTGTCGCCCTGCTTGCTCCACAGGCGCAGCTCTGCTTTTCCAACATTACGGCGGGCATAAGTCCCCAGCAGAAGCTTCAGCTCGGCAAGTGGCTGCGGATTCTGCAACTGCTCTTGCGGGAAACCAAGGGCAACAGTACGTTCGGCACTCAGCACGTTGCTTGGTGTGAGCGTCAACCCGTCTCCAATGCGCTGACCGTCAACCATCATATAGCGCAATGTGAGAACCGTAGATACCGAGAACGCCGTAGCGAGCGCAATACACAGCACCAGTATCCGGCTGATCCATTCCATCGGAACGGCGAGCGGACGCGGATTGGCCCCCAGTGCAAACGCCAGCGCGATGGCCGGGATCTGGAAGTAGCGGCCCTGCACACCCTGAATAATGCCGGTATCGTCGATGGTCCACTGCACCAGCATCGCCAGATAGGTAAGCAAGATCGCAACGCTGAGCGCGAGCACCATCGACAAGCGTGCCAGCCCTGTTCCGCGGAACTGGGTCCAGGCAATCGAAGTGGCACCACTGGCCACCAGCAGCAGGGCAAACACAGCGTAATGGCGCGGGCCCAGTGGCGTGTCCAGCCAGCCGAGTACGCCCAGGAACGAGCTGTAGTAATACTCCGCAACGCCAGGGCTGGTGAGTGTCTTGTGCAACATGCTGCCGAACCTCAGGGGATCGAACAGATAGCTCGTGAGCCGCGCCAGGTGATCAATGTTGCGGGCTCCGGGCGGATATACCGTTGTCTTGATCGTTACCACGGTCCAGGCCAGCACCAGCACCGTGAGCATGGCGGCGCCGACAGCCAGGCGCCTGTCACGTCGGTACCAGGCCGCAACAAAGGGCAACAGCAGGAACGGCAACGTATTGGCACGACATGCGGCAAACAATCCCAGCGCGACCATCATGATGATCGCGGTCGAGCCTCTGTCATCCTGGAGGGCCACGATCCGCCAGAAAGCAGAGAACGCCAGCACCGCCATGCTCATGGACATGCCATCGAGCACAGCAAAACCCAACAGGAAACTCGACATCGGCAGCAGCAGCAATGCCAGTACCAGCGGCGGCGGCGGGAACAGTCGGAATGCCCAGTACAACAAGCCTACGCAAGCCAGCAGAGTGAGCAGTCTGGACAAGCGGTAAGACTGATCAACACTCAAGTCGATCGTCTTTCCAATCCACAGTCCAAGAGCCTGCGGCACATAGAGAACAGGCAGGTAATAGGCGGTACCCGGCTGGGTGGCACGCTCGGACTGTCCTGCCCAGCGTTCAGCGCGCGCTGACACGAGAATTTCCCGGGTCAGTTTGACCTTGTGCTTGCCCGCGAGAGGGGTGAAGTGATCCATGTACCTTGCCAGACCAACATCAACGTCACCACCTGATGGCTGCCCATTGGACGTATCAAGCAGGATCTGCCCCCGGCTGAGCATGTAGGCACGCTTGACGTGATCAAATTCGTCTGGCGCCTGGAACGACGGAGTCAACGCCTGCCAGATGATGCCAAACACCAGTAGCAGGAGACAGGCCACCCCACCAAAGCTGGCGATGGATCGAACTTCAGGGCCGCTTACAACGCTGGCTCCAACGCGATTCATGGTGCCACTTCCGGCTCAGGTGCCACGCGGCTCCTCATATGGATCGCTTTCTCTGGTGTGGCACGTACGTCGTGACCGATGAACGCCAGAATGAGCTGCACGCCCACCAGTACCGGCATAGCCGCAAGCATCACCGTGCCGCTCGATGCGGTCGTTCCGGTGGCGCTGGCGTGGATCCAGCTGCAGGCGCCGAACAGTACGCCGAACAGCAGCAGAAGAATGCCGACCGGCAGTTCGAAGGATGCCAGCGACATGTCACGCAGATAATAATTGTAGAAGATCCGCTTCATTGCATTGCGCATGTTCTTGACGAAGAACTCGCCGATCACCTGGCCGATGCGAAGATTACTGACTTCATCGGCATAACGTGCATGCATGGGCACGTCCACAACAGCCGCCCGCAGAGTTCCCAGCCGGAACAGCATGTCGGTTTCAAAAAAATAGCGCTTGCTGATCTTCCCAAGCGGCAGGTGACGCGCTACGTCGGTGTGGACCGCGGTATAGCCATTGGTGGGATCGAAGAGATTCCAGTAACCGGATGACACCTTCGTCAGCAGGGACAATCCTGCGTTGCCAAACAGCCGCAGCCGCGGCATCTGGGAAATGCGCTCCAGATCGAAGAAGCGATTGCCCTTGGTGTAGTCAGCCTCTCCCGCCAGGATCGGTGCAACGAACCGAGGGATCAGCGAAGGATCCATCTGCCCATCACCATCCACCTTAACGATGATCTCCACCCCTTCTGCGATGGCGGCCCGGTATCCGGTCATGACGGCTCCGCCCACGCCTTGGTTTTCACTATGGCGGAGAACAACTACGCGGGGATCAGTGCAGTTCGCTTCAACGAAATCACCGCTACCGACGGGGCAGCGATCGTCCACGACATAAATGCGTCCAACTTCCGGGCCGATGCCTGCGATCACCCCAAGAATGTGGTTGATGACTTTGTAGGACGGAATCACAACGGCGATCTGGACAGGCATGCGCACTCTCTGAAGTTCTCCGGGATGGCCCCGGCGGGTTACAAACCAAGCCGATTGTGACATCTACGGCATGTCCAGAGTGTGCAGGGGGCTAGATCGAGCCCCCTCTCGCAGGACGTTTATTGAACACGCCGACGCAGGTAATTCAGCAGGTCGATACGGGTGATCAGGCCCAGGAAGGCGTCACCGTCCATCACGATCGCCACCTGGCCGCGGTCGAACACCGGCAGCAGCGCTTCGATCGGCGACTTCACGTCCAGCCGGTCCAGCTTGCTGACCATCGCGGTCGCCACCGGGTCGCGGAAACGGGCTTCATCGCCATAGACATGCAGCAGCACGTCGCTTTCATCGACGATACCGACCAGCTGGTCGCCGTCCAGCACCGGCAGCTGCGACACGTCATACAGTTTCATGCGCTGATAGGCGGTGGTCAGCAGGTCGTTCGGGCCGATCACCACGGTGTCGCGCTGGCCATACGGGCGCAGGATCAGGTCGCGCAGGTCGCCGTGCTGGGGGCGCTGCAGGAAGCCGTTGTCCAGCATCCAGTAGTCGTTGTACATCTTCGACAGGTACTTGTTGCCGGTATCCGGCACCAGCACCAGCACCTTCTTCGGCGTGGTCTGCTCCTTGCAGTACTTCAGCGCCGCCGCCAGCAGGGTGCCGGTGGAGGAACCACCGAGGATGCCTTCCTTGCCCAGCAGCTCTCGCGCGGTGTGGAAGCTCTCCGCATCGGAGATGGCGTAGGCCTTCTTCACCCGGCTGAAATCGGAGATCGACGGCAGGAAGTCCTCACCGATGCCTTCCACCAGCCAGCTGCCCGACTTGTCGTTCAGATTGCCGTCGTTGATGTACTCGGCCAGGATCGAGCCGACCGGATCGGCCAGCACCAGCTCGGTCTTCGGCGACAGCTTCGCGAAGGCACGCGACAGGCCGGTCATGGTGCCGGAGCTGCCGCAGCCGAACACGATGGCGTCAAGGTCGCCGTCCATCTGCTCCAGGATTTCCGGGCCGGTACCGAATTCGTGCGCGGCCGGGTTGTCCGGGTTGCCGAACTGGTTGATGAAGTAGGCGCCCGGGGTCTGCTCGGCGATGGTCTTGGCCAGGTCCTGGTAGTACTCGGGATGACCCTTGGCCACGTCCGAGCGGGTCAAGCGCACTTCGGCACCCATCGCCTTGAGATTGAAGATCTTTTCGCGGCTCATCTTGTCGGGAACGACCAGGATCAGCTTGTAGCCCTTCTGCTGCGCTACCAGGGCCAGGCCCAGGCCGGTGTTGCCGGCGGTGCCCTCGACCAGGGTCGCGCCCGGCTTCAGGTCGCCGCGCTTTTCCGCTGCCTCGATCATCGACAGGCCGATGCGATCCTTGATCGACCCGCCCGGGTTGGCGCTCTCCAGCTTCAGGTAGAGCTCGCAGACACCGGTGTCCAGGCGCTGGGCCTTCACGATCGGGGTCTGACCGATGAGTTCGAGGACGGAAGAGTGGATGGGCATTCGGGGACTTTCGGTTCGCGCCACGCAGGGCCGGACCGATGATTATCCGACGGATGGCGATGAAAGTCAGGTCGGCATGGCCGCAGCCTGTCCACCGTAAAAAAGGGATGCGGACGGCCCCGGATCGACGAGGAGACCGGTACCGCCCGCATCGGTGAGTGTGCCTGCAGGCCAAGGCACCACCGCCTGTGGTGCCTTGGCGCGGCCGCCTCATCGGCGGTGCCGCGATGCCGGGGCAGGAGCGCCCGGCGGGGCCATCTCTGGCCGGGTCACGCCGTTCCGGGCGTGACGGGGTGCGTCAATGCGCGGGGGACGTCGTTGGAAGCGGTGTCTCGTACATTCGCAGAAGACGTTGCTTGGCCAGCAGCTTCTCACGCTTCATGCGACCCAGGGTGACATCATCGATCGGGAGTACACCCAACTCCGCGTCCATGCACTTCTTGTTCAACTTGCGGTGCTGGTCATGGAGTGCCCGGAACTCCGGATCGCGCGCGCGGCGGGCGTCGATCTCGCTCTGGGGCTGATCTTCAAACATGATGGACCTCCTTCGACAGATACACGAACGCCCCGGCTGCAAGGCACGGGGCGTTGTTCATGGAGGAGCGCCGGTCGATGGCCACCTGGACGCCTGCAACGACCTGCGGCACTGGCCTGCGCACGTCGATTCGCTGCGGTTCGCGCCCTGCTTGCATCGGCCCGGCCCTCCCATCGTCCGGTCCGCGGCATTGCGTCCCGGACGATTGACCCTACGCCTGGTCCGGGCGGGGTTCAAGCCCCTGCGTCAAAAAGACCGAACCCCGCCGGGGCGGGGTTCAGGCTGAATGCTCATCACAACGAAAAACAAACAATATCAATCAATTACGGGGCGATGATGACCTCGGCCGAACGCGCCCGGGTGGACGCCGCCTTCTTGCCGCTGAGCTGTATCCGGTTGCTTGCGACACCGCCGGCAACGAGGGCATCGCGCAGCGCTTCGGCCCGCTTCTGGCCGACGCCATTGGCACTGTCATACGCCTCGATGCGCAGGCGGCCCTTCTTGCCGATGTTCAGATACTCGGCCAGTGCCTTGGCCTGATTGCGGGCACCACCGGACAGGCTGGAGGCACCGGCGGCGAAGGCGTCACCATTGAAGGTGAACACCTCACCGCGGCCGTCGAACTTCGAGCTCGGCAGCTTCTGCCCGGACACCAGCTCGGCTTCCTCGCGGGCCAGTTTGGCAGCGTTCTGCTGCGCGGCGCTGAGGCGCTGCTGCTGCTTGCCGGCCACGCTGGTCAGGGCATTCTCGGCATCCTGGCGGGCCAGCGTCTCGGCCTCGGCGGCCTGGCGCAGGCGCTCTGCCTCCTCGGCCTGCATCTGCGCCTGCATGCGCAGCTGCTCGGCTTCCTGGCGGGCACGGGCAGCATCGCGGCGGCTGGCCTCGATCAGCAGGTCGCTGCGGGTACGCTCGAGACGATCGACCTCACGCGCCGCCAGTGCGGTACGCACGGCGGTCTCGGCGATCTCGACGCGGCGTTCTGCCAGGTAGGTGGCCAATTCCTGGTCGCGGCGCTTGGCCTTGTCCAGGGTGGCGATGGCCTGCTGCGCCTGCATGCGCTCGAAAGCGCCCAGCTCAGCCGTGTCGGGATTGGCCTGGATGGCCATCAGGCGCTGGCTCAGCTGCGCCACCATCGGGTTGTCAGCGGCCACGGCCAGGGTCGGCAGCGCCAGCAGCGCGGCCAGGGTTGCGGCGGTCATCGGCTTCACCGGCGGTCCTCCCCGGTCGACAGCTGGCGTTGCAGCTGGTTGACCTCGTTGCGGCGCAGCTGCAGCTGCGCGGTGGCGGTGGCTTCCTCGCTGCGGACGCGGGCCAGGTCGGCATCGACGGCAGCGCGCAGGGCCATCGCCGGGGCGTTCTTGCGCTCGCGGCGGTCGCCGGCGGCGCGCTGGGCCTGCTCCAGCCCCTGCCGGGCCAGCCCGATCAGGTCCGGAGCGTACTGGTCGGCATCGGCCTGGGTGGCCTTGTCGACCGCCTGCCGGGCCTGCGCCAGTTCCAGTGCGGCGTCCTGCGCCCAAGCGGGGGCAGACAGTGCGAATGCAAACGCCATCACATACAGGCCATGGCGCATTCGTGCGAAGCTAAGTCGTTTCATTGGGGAGGCCGTACCGGTTGTCGGTTCACGGCCATTGTCGTCAAGCCGACACCGTGCTGGCAACGGGCGTCGACCGTTTCGTTGGGGAAAATTCGCAATGGATATCGGCTACTTCCTGAAGCTGATGACCGAAAAGAACGCTTCGGACATGTTTCTGACCACCGGGGCACCGGTCTACATCAAGATCGAGGGGAAGCTCTATCCGCTGGGCAATACCGGCCTTCCGCCGGGCATGGTCAAGAAGATCGCCTACTCGCTGATGGACGAGGGCCAGGTGCCGCAGTTCGAGCGCGAGCTGGAGCTGAACATGGCCATCGCTCTGCCTGATGCCGGGCGCTTCCGGGTCAATGTATTCAAGCAGCGCGGCGAAGTCGGCATGGTCATTCGCGCCATCCGCAGCCGCATCCCGAGCATCGAAGAGCTGAACCTGCCGCAGGTGCTGAAGGACGTCATCATGACCCCGCGTGGGCTGGTGCTGGTGGTGGGGTCCACCGGTTCCGGCAAGTCCACCTCGCTGGCGTCGATGATCGACCACCGCAACAGCACCACCACCGGCCACATCCTCACCATCGAGGACCCGATCGAGTACCTGCACAAGCACAAGATGTCGATCGTCAACCAGCGCGAGGTCGGGCTGGACACCCATGCCTTCCACAACGCGCTGAAGAACGCGATGCGTGAAGCACCGGACGTGATCCTGATCGGCGAGATCCTGGACGCGGAAACGATGGAGGCGGCGATCGCCTTCGCCGAGACCGGTCACCTGTGCCTGGCCACCCTGCACTCCAACAACGCGGACCAGACCATCGAGCGCATCCTCAACTTCTTCCCGGAAAGCGCGCACAAGAATGTGCTGATGAACCTGGCGCTGAACCTGCGTGCGGTGGTCAGCCAGCGCCTGGTGAAGAACAAGGAAGGCCGCCGGCTCCCGGCCACCGAGGTCCTGATCAATACGCCGATGATCCGCGACCTGCTGCGCCGCGGCCAGGTGCACGAGATCAAGGCGGCGATGGAAGGCTCGCTGGAAGAAGGCATGGAGAGCTTCGACCAGTGCCTGTTCCGGCTGGCCAAGGCCGGCACCATCGAGCAGGAAGAAGCGTTGCGTGCGGCTGACTCGCGTGATGGCCTGGCCCTGAAGTTCCGCCTGTCCGAAGGCAGCAGCGGCGACCACGACCCGTACGCCGATTTCTCGGCCGGTGCGCCCAGCATCACCCACGGCTTCTGATCCCCGCACTGCTCTTTCGATACCGGTAGCGCCGGGCCATGCCCGGCGGAAGCCTGAAGGATTCAGGGGCGGTCTCATCCAATGAGACCCTTCATCCGTAGGTTTCCTCAATGGAAACCATCCGCAAGCTGGCCATCCTGGCCGATGCCGCCAAGTACGATGCCTCCTGCGCCTCCAGCGGCTCGGGCAAGCGCGATTCGCGCGCCAGTGGCGGTATCGGCAGCACCGAGGGCATGGGCATCTGCCACAGCTATACGCCGGACGGCCGCTGCGTTTCATTGCTGAAGATCCTGCTGACCAACTTCTGCGTCTACGACTGCGCCTACTGCGTGAACCGGGTCTCCAGCAACGTAGCCCGTGCGCGCTTCACCGTGGACGAGGTGGTCGCGCTCACCCTGGACTTCTACAAGCGCAACTACATCGAGGGGCTGTTCCTTTCCAGCGGCATCATCCGCAATGCCGACTACACCATGGAGCAGATGGTGGAGGTGGCGCGGCAACTGCGCGAAGAACACCGCTACGCCGGCTACATCCACCTCAAGACCATTCCCGAGGCTTCGCCCGAGCTGCTGGCCAGCGCCGGTCGCTACGCCGACCGCCTGTCGATCAACGTCGAACTGCCCACCGAGGCCGGCCTGAGCGCGTTGGCGCCGGAGAAGACGGTGCATTCGATACGCGGCGCCATGGGCGAACTACGCTGGCGCATCGAGGAAGCCAAGGAGGCGCGCAAAGCCCCCGCAGCGGTGGCGCCGACGGCCAGCCGCAGTACACGCCCGCGCCCTCCCCGTTTCGCACCTGCCGGACAGAGCACGCAGATGATCGTCGGCGCGGACGGGGCCAACGACCAACAGATCCTGGCCAGCGCCGATGCGCTGTACGGCAACTACCGCATGCGCCGGGTGTACTACTCCGCGTTCAGCCCGATTCCGGACGCCAGCCGGCAGCTGCCACTGCAACCGCCCCCGCTGCAGCGCGAACATCGCCTCTACCAGGCCGACTGGTTGCTGCGCTTCTACGGGTACGGCGTGGAAGAAATCACCGATACCGCCCAGAACGGCATGCTGGACCTGGACATCGACCCGAAGATGGCTTGGGCGATCCGCCACCCCGAGCGCTTTCCGGTCGATCTGAACCGGGCACCGAAGGAAATGCTGCTGCGCGTTCCCGGCCTCGGCGTGCGCAACGTCAAGCGCGTGCTGATGGCACGCCGCCACGGGCGGCTGCGCGTGGCCGACATCGCGCGCCTGAAGGCACCGATGAGCAAGATGCTGCCGTTCGTGCTGCTGGCTGACCATCATCCGCGCAAGGCGCTGGACGACCCGGCGGCGCTGCGCGCGCAGCTGGCCCCGCCCCCGCGACAGGGTTCGCTGTTCGATGCACCGTCCGCGGCCTGACGCGCAGCGCTGGTCGCTGCGGGTGGATCCGCCATGGTCGCTGGAGGCCTGGCGCAACGGTGCGCGTGAAGCCCTGCTGCGCGACGTCGCGCCGGAGCAGCTGGACTGGCTGGAGGGCAGCGACGCATCACTGCTGGATGCACCTGCGGTCACCTCGGCGCCCGTGCAGGCCGATGCTGGCACACCGAACGTACCGCGCGACTTCCTGGAGCTGGCGGCCACCTGCCTGTGTCATCGCGACGGGCAGCGCATGGCCCTCCTGTACCGGTTGCTGTGGCGCATCACCCATGGCGAACGCTCGGTGCTGTCAAACCCCGCCGATGCCGACGTACTGCGGGCGATGGCCATGGCCCAGGCGGTCCGCCGTGACACGCACAAGATGAAGGCATTCGTGCGCTTCCGCGAGGTGCCTGGCCAACCTGATGCGTTCATCGCCTGGTTCGAGCCACAGCACTACATTGTCGATCGGGTCGCGCCGTTCTTCGCGCGCCGCTTCACCGGCATGCGCTGGGCCATTCTCACGCCTTCGCGCAGCGTCGCCTGGGATGGGCAGGCACTTGCCTTCGGCCCCGGCGCACGGCGCGAGGATGCCCCGGCCGAGGATGCGCGCGAATCACTGTGGCAGACCTACTACGCCAGCATCTTCAATCCGGCGCGACTCAATACACGGATGATGATGCAGGAGATGCCGGCGAAGTATTGGCGCCACCTGCCGGAAGCTCAGCTGCTGCCACGCCTGGTGCGCGATGCGGCCGACCGCGTGCAGGAAATGCATGACCGTCCCGCGCAGGCACCGCAGCGCCGGATTCCCCTGCGAGCGAACGCTGCGACATCGGCGACCGAAGCCAGCAGCCTGGAGAATCTGCGCGGACAGGCCAGCGCCTGCCGCCAGTGCCCGCTCTGGGAGCAGGCCACGCAGACCGTGTTCGGGCAGGGGCCGGCAGACGCCAAGGTGATGCTGGTCGGAGAACAGCCTGGCGATACCGAGGACCTGCGCGGACAGCCGTTCGCAGGACCTGCCGGCCAGCTGCTGGACCGCGCACTGGTGGAACTGGGAATCGATCGCGCCCAGCTGTACCTCACCAACGCGGTGAAGCACTTCCACCATGAACGGCGCGGCAAGGTGCGGCTGCACAAGCGGCCGGAAAGCCGCCACATCCAGGCCTGCCGCCCTTGGCTGATGGGTGAGATCGCCCGCGTGCGACCCCAGGTGATCGTGTGCCTCGGCGCGACAGCGGCAGCCTCGGTATTCGGTCGTGATTTCGACCTCTCACGCGACCGCGGACGCTGGCACGCCCTCGAGGAAGGTACGCGCGGGTACGCCACGGTGCACCCGGCATGGGTGTTGCGGCAGACTGACGATGCGCGCCGCGAGGATGCCTACCGGTTGTTCCGCGATGACCTGGCCCGATTGCAGCAAAAAGGGGACGGAGGGGATTAAGTCGTAAGTGCACATACGACTTAATCCCCTCCGTCCCCTTTTTCTTTCAGGCCGCGTCGAGCTGGTTTTCCGGGCGTGCGCACTCGAAGGCGTCCAGCGCTTGGCAGGCGGCCTCGATGCGGCGCAGAGTCGGGTACGGCGCCAGGTCCAGGCCGAAGCGATGGGCGTTGTACAGCTGCGGCAACAGGCAGATGTCGGCCAGGCCTGGGCGGTCGCCGTGGCAGAAGGTGCCGGTGTCGCGGCTGTTGGCCAGCATTGCCTCCATCGCCGTAAAGCCTTCGGCGATCCAGTGCAGGGTCCATTGCGTGCGGGCGTCGGCCGGCACCTGCAGGCTGCGCTCCAGGTACTGCATCACCCGCAGGTTGTTGATCGGGTGGATGTCGCAGGCCACCAGCTGGGCCAGCGCACGCACCCGCGCACGACCGGCAGCATCAGCTGGCAGCAGCGGCACCTGCGGAAAGCGCTCATCCAGGTACTCCAGAATCGCCAGCGACTGGATCAGCGCATGCCCTTCATGCAGCAGGGTCGGCACCAGCTGCTGCGGATTGAGCGCGCGATAGGCGTCGAGATGCTGCTCCCCGCCTTCGCGCACCAGGTGCACCGGCCGGGCCTCCCAGGCCAGGCCCTTCAGCTCCAGGCCGATACGCACGCGGTAGGCGGCGCTGGATCGCCAATAGGTGTACAGCACGATGCCGTCGTCGACCGGGATCTCCATCGCCGCCTCCATGCTCAGGGCTTGGCCGCCTGTTCGATGCGCTGCTCGATCGCACCGAAGATGCTGTTGCCGGCGGCATCGAGCATCTCGATGCGAACCACGTCGCCGAAGGACATGAACGGCGTGCTCGGCTTGCCGTCGCGCAGGGTTTCGACCACGCGCTGTTCGGCGAAGCAGGAGGCACCCTTGCTGGTGTCTTCGTTGGCGATGGTGCCCGAGCCAACGATGGTGCCGGCGCTGAGCGGACGGGTCTTGGCCGCATGCGCGACCAGCTGGGCGAAGTTGAACTGCATGTCCACGCCCGCTTCCGGCGCACCGAACCACTGGCCGTTGATGTGGGTCAGCAGCGGCAGGTGCACCTTGCTGTCCTGCCAAGCGGCGCCCAGCTCATCGGGGGTGACGAACACCGGCGACAGCGCCGAACGCGGCTTAGACTGCAGGAAGCCGAAGCCCTTGGCCAGCTCACCCGGAATCAGGTTGCGCAGCGAGACGTCATTGACCAGGCCGACCAGCTGGATATGGCCCGCAGCCTGTTCCGGGGTGGCCGCCATCGGCACGTCGTCGGTGATCACCACGATCTCGGCTTCCAGGTCGATGCCGTAGTCCTCGCTGACCACCTTGACTACGTCGCGCGGGCCATGGAAGCCGGCGCTGGTGGCCTGGTACATCAGCGGGTCGGTGTAGAAGCTCTCCGGCACCTCGGCACCACGCGCGCGGCGCACGCGCTCGACGTGCGGCAGATAGGCGCTGCCATCGACGAATTCATAGGCGCGCGGCATCGGCGCGGCCAGCGCCTGCGGGTCAAGGTCGAACACGCCATCTGCGTCGCCTGCGTTGAGCGATTCGTACAGCGCGTTCAGGCGCGGCGCGATGTGGCTCCAGTCTTCCAGGGCCTGCTGCAGGGTGGCGGCAATGCCGGTGGCGCGCACGCCGAGGCGCAGGTCACGCGAGACGACGATCAGGGTGCCGTCGCGGCCGCCTTCCTTCAAAGAACCAAGCTTCATGGGTGGGTGTCCGGAGTCATGGGCAAACAAGTTTCAAGTGTAATCAAATATGCGGCGACGCCAAGCTGCAGCGCCGCATCGGCCCACCCTACCGTAGTGGGGGGTTCGGCAGGGCTTGCAGCCCTGCACCTGCTTCAAGCCAAGGCAACGTCAACAGCAACAGCCGGCTCTGGGTTGTCTGTGAGTTGGGCGGGAGGGTGTGGGTGGGCAGGACACGCCGTAAACCCGTCCTTGGGGGCTCGATGGCGCCATCCATGGCGCCAACGGTCCTGCCCACCCACACCGTCCCACCCCCGCCAATTACCCGATGACGGATCGAACATCCACATCGTTCGTCGTCGAAATCCGTCAGATATCGATATTGATCGAGTGAGATTCGACAGATCGCGGAAAACTGTCGAAGGTGGGGTGGGTCCGGTTGAGGGGGTGTGAGCGGCATGGATGCCGCGACCAAGCCCCCATGGATGGGTTTACGGCGTCCCCCTCAACCGGCCCCACCCCGCCTACCCACAGGAACCCGGCTTTTGACGTTGCTCTGGCCTTGGCTCCGGCCTCTGCGGGTGCAGGGCGCAGCCCTGCAGACAGAACCACTACCTGAACAGGCCGTTTTGCGCGGGGTCTCAACCATCGGTTAGACTATGCGGGTCTGCAGCGGCCGTCCGTTTCCCTCCGGGATCGCCGGCGACCTGGGTCCGCCCACTTCGCCCGCCCCCACTCCGACGCCGTTCGTCACGCATTCCAGCCTGCGCTCCGTGCCGGCTGCACCCAATTCTCGCAGCGCGGTTCACGGGAACGCTCCGAGTCAGCCGATCAGTTTGATCTGCCCCCGTCTGTCCGTTCGGACAGGCGTTTCTTGTACTTGGAGCAATCTCAATGTCTTTTGAATCACTGGGCCTTGCGCCCTTCCTGCTGCGTGCGCTCGCCGAGCAGGGCTACGAAACCCCGACCCCGATCCAGCAGCAGGCGATCCCGCTGGTGCTGGCCGGCCGCGACCTGCTGGCCGGCGCGCAGACCGGTACCGGCAAGACCGCCGCCTTTGGCCTGCCGCTGCTGCAGCACCTCGGCACCGCTTCGCAGGAAGTGCGCACCGGCCCGCGCAAGCCGCGTGCCCTGATCCTGGCCCCGACCCGCGAGCTGGCCACCCAGGTGCATGACAGCCTGCGCGGTTACAGCAAGTACCTGCGCATTCCCAGCGCCTGCATCTACGGCGGCGTCGGCATGGGCAACCAGCTGGACATCCTGCGCCGTGGCGTGGACCTGCTGGTGGCGTGCCCGGGCCGCCTGATCGACCACCTAGAGCGTCGCAGCATCGACCTGTCCGGCATTGAACTGCTGGTACTGGACGAAGCCGACCGCATGCTGGACATGGGCTTCCTGCCCTCGATCAAGCGCATCCTGGCCAAGCTGCCCAAGCAGAACCGCCAGACCCTGCTGTTCTCGGCCACCTTCGAGGACAACATCCGCCAGCTGGCGCTGGAATTCATGCGCAACCCGGAGCAGATCCAGGTCACGCCGAAGAACACCGTCGCTGAAACCATCACCCATCGCGTGCACCCGGTCGATGGCGGCCGCAAGCGCGACCTGCTGCTGCACCTGCTGGCGCAGGACAGCCGCGAGCAGACCCTGGTGTTTGCCCGCACCAAGCACGGCAGCGACAAGCTGGCCGCGTTCCTGGAAAAGTCCGGCATCAAGACCGCGGCGATCCACGGCAACAAGAGCCAGGGCCAGCGCCTGCGTGCACTGGGCGATTTCAAGGCCGGCCGGGTGACCGTGCTGGTGGCTACCGATATCGCTGCGCGCGGTATCGACATCAACGAGCTGCCGAAGGTGATCAACTTCGATCTGCCGATGGTGGCCGAAGACTACGTGCATCGCATCGGCCGTACCGGCCGCAACGGCGCCACCGGCCAGGCAATCTCGCTGGTCGCGCAGGATGAAGTGAAGCTGCTGCGTGCGATCACCCGCCTGCTCGGCCGCGACATGGATATCCGCGATGTGCCGGGCTTCGAGCTGCAGGTGCCGATCCGCTGGGGCAACAGTGCACCGGGCAAGGCCGAGCACGAAACCGGTGAGCGCGCACCGCGCAAGAACCACGCGCGCCGTCCGCACGGCGATGCACCGCGTCACGCGCATGCCGGCCCGAAGAAGGCTGGCGGTGGTCGTCGTGAGGGCGGTGGCAATGGCCAGCAGCGTGCCGGTGCAGGCGCCGGTCAGGGCCAGCGTCGTGGCGGTGGTGGCAATGGTGGCGGCCGTGGCCGCGGCCAGGGCGGCGGCGGCGGTCGCGCCGGCTGATCCCAGCTGACAGGGATGGCGTCTCCCGCTGCGCGGGGGGCTATCGAGGGACGGCGCTGACGCGCCGTCCCTTTTTTGTTGCCAGCTACCGTGAGTAGAGCCGGCGGTGTATTGCGCTGAGGGCGGATGGGCGTGGGGCCAGCGCAAAACACGCCGTAAACCCATCCATGGGGGCTCGGTCGGCGCATCCATGCGCCTCACGGTTTTTGCGCTGGCCCCACGCCCATCCGCTTCAAGCATTACCTGCGCCTTCTTCTCCCTCCGGGTAGCCGTGGGAAGAAAGATCAAATTCAAATTCAAATTCAAAGGCAAAAGCCGAAGTCGCAATTCCTGGCTTTGCTTTTGCCCTTGCTCCCGCCTTGCGGTTCGATGCGTCCGCGCCCGCAGGAAACTGTCGAGGGGAGGCCGGGCGGGCTGCGCAGGACCGTGAGGCGCATGGATGCGCCGATCGAGCTTACATGGACGTATTTACAGCGTGTCCTGCGCAGCCCGCCCGGCCTCCTCATACACGCATCAATCAAGGCGCCAACAAGGCGCCAAACGCCTCAACCCCGCTTTTTACTCGGATTCACCAGATTCCCGAAGAAGATCGCGTTGATCAACAGCCGATCGGTCCCGTGCCAGTACTTGCGGTGCGCCGGATCATCCGCAAACAACACCACGTTGCCCTGCCCCTGCGCCGAGACCAGCAGCCACGCGCTGCCGGCCACGCGGCTGCGGTTGCGCTCGGACAGATAGCCGTTCACCCGCGGCGTGTCATCGATGCGCACCACCGTGGAGAACGGGTTCGCGCTCGGCTGCAACGTCACCGTGTTCTCCTTGTTGATCGCCAGCTGCCGGCGCGGCACGCCGAAGGCCAGCGGATGGCTGGTGTCCACATCAGCGCTGAGGATGTTGCCGCTGACGCGTTCAATGGCGGCGATATCGCGCTGGTCGCCGAACGCGCGGCGGCTTTCGTCAGCAGCGTCTTCGTACTTGCCAAGTTTCTCGCCGTCGGCCAGCTTCTGTTCGATCGCCCACTTCGAGGCACTACCGTAGGTCACCAGCGAACCACCGGCCTGCACCCAGCGCTTCAGGGCGGCCACTGCCGTGGCATCGACGCCGGTGTAAGTGCCGCCCGACAGCACGATGGTGGTGTAGCGGTCCAGCGGCACTTTGCCCAGCTGTTGCGGGTCCAGCTTGCTGGCCGGCAGGTGCAGCTGCTGATCGAGCAGGAACCAGGCCGAACCGATTTCGGTGGCGGCCACACCCTCGCCCATCACCAGCGCGACGGCGGGCTTGCGCAGCGCCTTGACACCGTCACTGCCGAGGTCGATGCCCTCGCGACTGCGGCCGCTCGCCAGCGAGTGAAGCTGCACACCGGCGTCGCGTGCGGCAGCGGTCACCGCCTCAAGCAACGCCGCATCCTGCAACGGTTGACCGGCGACCGGAATCACCAGGCTGCCAGCAGCGAAGTTGACCTCGCCCTGTGCGGTCGCTGTGGTGAACGACTGGAACGCCGCACGCGCGCTCAATCCCTTGGCCTGCAGCGCGGCCAGCGCGCGCCCGGCATTGTAGTCACGCCAGTCGATGGCATAGGCGAACCCGGCCTGGCCACCCAGCACCGCGCCCTGCTCCGCCGGCACCGCACTTACGCGCGCGCCGCCTTCGATACGACTGCGGCTGCCGGCGAAGGCCACGCCATACGCCGGTGCGATCGCATAGCTGGTGCTGCCGTAGAACACATCGCCCTTGATCGGCGGTGTCTCGGCAAAAATCGAATGCACCAGGCGGAACTGCGCCTGCTGTACCGGCACCACGTAGGCGCTGCCCGCTTCGAAGTGTTGCCCATCGACACTGACTGCACGATCCAGCGCGCGCACCTCGATGCGATGCAGCAGCAACAGTTCCAGCAGGCGCCGGGTCAATGCAGGGTCATGCGCATCACCGAACACGAAGCTCTTCACCGGCTGCTGCGCGGCCTGCTTCAGCGCGCTCTGGAAGAACTGCTTCTGCAGGTCGAACAGCCCGCTGCGCTCGCTCACCGCGCCGCGCACTGTACCCAGACCGGTAGCGACCTGATTGCGGATGGTGAACGGGAAGGTCAACAGGCCGTTCACTGATTCCTGCACGCGGCCGCGCGAACTCGCCTGTTCAACGGTGACGCCCACTGCACCATGGAAGTCCGGATAGGTTGAGCCGTAGACCGGCGAGAAGTTGTCGAAATTCTCGCCGGTGTAGTACAGCGACCCCAACGCATCCAACGCCTGCGCGTGGTACTTGGCCAGGGTCTTGTTGAACTCGTACGAAGCCGGCGGAATCAGCGGGCTGTGCATGCTCTTCGGCGAGGGCTCGAAGTAGTAGGTACTGTCCTTGCCCATCTCGTGGAAGTCGATCTGCACGTTCGGGTACCACTGGTGGAACACCTCCACCTTCGGCCGCGAATCCTGCTGGGTCAGGGCAAGCCAGTCTCGGTTGAGATCGGTGAAGTAGTGGTTGGTGCGGCCCTGCGGGAACGGCTCGACGTGCTCCTTGTCGGCCGGGTCGGCCGAGGCTGGATCGGAGGCCCACGCGTTGTGCCAGTTGGCCGCACGATCACGGCCATCCGGGTTCTGCGCCGGGTCGAACAGCACCACCGACTGCTGCAGCCACTGCTGGGTTTCGGCACTACGACTGGCCACAAGGTAGTAGGCGGTCAACATCGCCGCCTCGGCACTGGAGGTCTCGTTGCCATGCACGCTGTAGCCCAGCCACACCACCACCGGGCTGTCACCGGCGGCGCTGCGCGGCTGCGCCGGATCGGCCAGGGTCGCGTGCTGCTGGCGGATCTGTTCCAGCCGCGCATGATTGCCTGCAGCGGTGACGGTGGCGATCAGCAGCGGGCGACCTTCATAGCTGCGGCCGATCTCGCGCACGCTGATCTTGTCCGAGCGTTTCGCCAGTTCCTGGAAGTACGCCACCAGCTGGTCGTGCCGGGTGTAACGGCTGCCGATCGGGTAGCCGAGAAACTGCTCGGGCGTGGGCACCGATGCATCGAACGCCGCTGCGTCGCTGACCTGCGGGAAGAAGTAGGCGCTCTGCGCCTGCGCCGGCTGCGGCGAGGACAGTGCGGTGGCGGCGGCAAGCAGCAACGGAAGAACGGCATGGCGATGCAAGGACACGGTGACTCCCCTGGAACACAACGGCAGACGATCGCGCGGCCGGTCCCTTCAGGTGACCGGCCGCGGCAGATGGATCAGAAGCGATAGTCGAAGCCCAGCGTGAAGTAGCGGCCACGCAGGTCGTACTGGCTGAAGTCGTACGGCGCGCGGATGCCCGGGAACGAGGCGTCGTACGGCGGCGTCTTGTCGGCCAGGTTCTGCACCTTGGCGTACACGGTCAGCTTGTCGATGCCGGTGTAGGCCAGGTACAGGTCGTACTGGCTGTAGCTGCCGACCTGCTGCTGCACGGCCTTGGCGGCGGTGCTGGCTTCCTGGCGATAGCTGCTGGTGTAGTACCAGGTCACCGCCGCGTTGAAGTCGCCGTACTTCCAGTCCAACGTGGTGGTCGCCTTGTCCTTGGGCAGGGTCGCGCCCAGGTTGCTGCCCGCATAGTCCACCAGCGGGCCACCGACCACGGTCGGGCGACGGTAATCGCGCACATGAGTATAGGCCGAAGACACGGTGAAGTCACCGAACGCAGCGGTCGGGATCCGCTGGCGCAGTTCGACATCGATGCCCGAAGTCTTCAACTCGCTAAGGTTCTGGTAGCGGTTGTAGACCGCCTGCAGCTTGCCGCGCTCGTCGCGCTGCACCGCACCGGCGACATTGTCGTTGACCAGGGTCTGGGTGTTGTTGGTACCGACCAGGTTGTCCAGCTGGATGCGGTAGTAGTCCACGCTCAGGTTGGTATTGGCCCACGGCGACAGCACCACGCCGAAGTTCAGGCTCTTGGTCCGCTCCGGCTTCAATTCGTTGTTGCCAACGGTGAAGAAGGTCGGGTTCTGCCGCGAGCCAGGCACGTCCGGATCACGCGGATCGACCACGCTGCCGTAGGCGATGCTGGTGCTGTTGGAGTTCTCCGACAGCGATGGCGCACGGAAGCCCTTCGACGCCGAGGCACGCACCAGCAGGAAGTCCAACGGCTGCCAACGCAGCCCGATCTTCGGCGAGAACGCATCGCCGAAATCATCGTAGTGATCGGCGCGCGCGGCGGCAGACAGCTCCAGCGTCGAGGCCAGCGGCACGTTCACTTCGGCGTAGGCGGCACTGACCTGGCGTTTGCCGTGCACTTCGGCAATGGCCGGGCGCACCTGCAGGCCGGCATCGATCTGCCACGGGTTGTTGGAGTCGAGCTTCTCGCGGCGCCACTCGGCACCGGCAGCGAAACCGATCTCGCCGGCCCAGGTATGGCCGAGGCTGCCGGAGATCTTCGCGTCGATGCCCTGCAGCTTGGACTCGGCCGGACGCAGCGTGGCGATGTTGATCGAGTCACGCACCGACTGCGGCGTGGCGGCCGGATTCAGCAGGTTGTAACTGCCGGTGGCCAGCGCATCGGCCAGCGCCCAGCGGTTGGCGAAGCCGCCGGAGACGGTTTCGCGCTCGCTGCTGCGCGCGCCGAACGCCGCCACTTCCCAGTCCCACTTCGCGGTGGTGCCACGCAGGCCGAACACGCCGCGGTAGGCGGTGGAGCGGTTGGTCTTGAGGGTGCCGCCGAGGTCGAAGAAGGTGTATTCGATCGGGATGGCACGGCCGTACGGGTTGTACGGATTGTTGGCCGGCAGCAGCGACGACACCGGCTCGGCCAGGCCACTGTCCGCGTTCAGTGCGAAGCGGCCGCTCTCCAGCGTGAAGAACGGGCTGCTGCCGAACCACGCAGTGCTCTTGATCTGGCTGTACAGCACTTCGCCGAAGGCTTCGACGTTGTCGTTCAGGCGGAAGGTACCGTTGGCATAGGCCTGGTAGCGCTTGGTCGAAGGGATCAGCGTGGTGAACGGCGCTTGGTTGAAACCGCAGGTATCACCGGCCAGGCCGTCGATCGGCGCGCTGGCAACGCGGGTGGTGCCGGTGGGGCAGTTGCCGTTGGCATCGAGCATCGGCACGGAGGTGCCATTGACCAGATAGCGTGCGCCCTTGGCCGACCAGCCGTTCCAGCGGCCGCCGGGCTTGTCGGTGTAGATGCCGCTCTTGGTCAGGTTGCGCTCGTCCTGGTCCAGTCGCTCGCGGTTGTAGCCCTGCAGGCTGAAGAGGATGTTGTAGCCGTCCTTGTCGATGTCGCCCAGGCCACCAACGAACTTCAGGTTCTGCTCGTGCAGGCCGCCCTGGTCGGCGCCGCCGAAGCTGCCGCCGATCTCGGCGCCTTCAAAGTTCTGCCGGGTGATGATGTTGACCACGCCGGCCACCGCATCGCTGCCGTACACCGCCGATGCACCGTCCTTGAGCACTTCGATGCGTTCGACCGCGACCAGCGGCAATGCGTTGAGATCGACGAAGGTGTCGGACAGGCCGCCGGCCGGGAAGCCATAGTTGGCCAGGCGGCGACCGTTGAGCAGCACCAGCGTGTTCTTCTGCGACAGGCCGCGCAGGCCGATGCCGGCCGAGCCGGAGGCCCAGCCGTTGTTGGTGGTCTCATTGCTGGCGTTGCCGGTGTTGGCCGAGATCGAACGCAGCACATCGGCCACGGTGGCCTTGCCGGTCTGTTCCAGCTGCTGGCGACCAATCACCTGCACCGGGTTTGAGGCCTCGGTATCGGCACGTTTGATGTTGGAACCGGTGACGCGGACGGCAGCCAGGGTGCTGGCTTCGCCACTGGCGTCGGCGGAGGTTTCGGCGGCGGCGGACAAAGGCGCGGCCAGAGCGACGGCCAGGGCCGCCACGAGCAGGGTGTGCTTGGGCATGACGATGTGGGGGAGGTGGTAAGGGCGACGAAGTTCCGCAGTAATCCATGCGTGGCCGGGGGGCGGCCAATAACATCTCTTCATACGGATATAAGAGAAACTATCATCTCTTCATCCGGATGGAAAGAATTTCTTCACCAAGACCCAACATCCGCTCAGGCTCGCTGCCCGCGTGCGGCGTACAATCGCGCCATGGAAATCTTCAAAGTCTTCATGCTCGAGGCGGCGCACCGCCTCCCCAACGTGCCGCCGGGGCACAAGTGCGCGCGCCTGCATGGCCACTCGTTCCGGGTGGAACTGAAGGTCGAGGGCGAGCCCGGCGCGCAGACCGGCTGGATCATGGATTTCGGCGACGTGAAGGCGGCCTTCCAGCCGATCTACGACCGCCTGGACCATCACTACCTCAATGACATCCCCGGCCTTGAGAACCCGACCAGCGAGAACCTGGCGGTGTGGATCTGGAACGAACTCAAGCCCAGCCTGCCGGCGCTGAGCGAGATCACCGTGCACGAAACCTGCACCTCCGGCTGCCGCTACCGCGGCCCGACGACCTGATCAACCCATTGATCTGAAAGGTGTTTCAAAGGCGCCTTCGGCGCCTTTGTTATTTTTGTTGCATTGCCGCATCAACGGCGTATGCTGCATTGCATCAAGCCACTCCCTGATGCCCCCATGGCCTCCGCCTTCAGCGATCGCTTCAGTGATGCCACCCGCCAGCTCGCCGCCGCGGCAACGCGCGCGAACCGGTTGGCGTTGGAGAACGCGGAAAGCATGTTCGGGGTGCAGCTGAAGGCGATGGAACGCAACCTGACCGCGACCGGCGGCTGGCTCGGCGAGCTGGCCCGCAGTGACGACGCGGCCGGGGTGCTCAACAAGGGCGCACAGCTGTGGCAGGACAACCTGCAGCGGCTGGGCCAGGCCCAGCAGGACGTGGTCGGCCTCGGCCTCCAGGCCGGCAAGGCCTGGTCCGAACTGGTGCAGGGCTACAACCAATCAACGGCGGACGCGAACGGCAACAGCCACTGACGCGACGCAACGCTCATTGCATGGGTCCCTCCCCCCATGCAATCCGGACCCGGCAGATCCCTCCCTCTGCCGGGTCTTTTTTTGCCTGGCGTCTGAGTTACGAAGCGCGCCTTCGTCCGGATTCGCCGCGAACTGATGGGCCCCGCCGGGGTGGGCAGGGGCTTGGGCAGATGTCCCCCGGCGCCGGCCGTTGGCCGTCACCTCCTCCTTTACTTTGCCCAGACCCCTCCCCGCCCCGACGAGGCTCGGCTTGCGGCAGGTAAAGCGCAGTGCTCGTGGCAGCCTTTCAACGGGGCGCCGACGAACTCCGAACGCAGGGCGGAGGCCCTTGCGTACGAAGTAAAGGGGGAGGTGACGGCCAACGGCCGGCGCCGGAGGACATTCGTACGCAAGGGCATCCGCCCTGCGCCATGCAGAATGAATCCGCCACACGCAAGACAGCAACGCCTCAGCGCCCGCGGCCACCGTGCCAGTGCTGGTGCCACGCCTGGAACATCAGCACGTTCCACAGGTGCGTGTGCCACTTGCGCTCACCCCGCAGGAAGGCCTCCCAGATGCCGCGCACGCGTACTGCATCGAAGCAGCCCTGGTTGCGCAGCAGCTGCGGGTCCAGCAGCGCCTCGGCCCAGTCGCGCAACGGACCGGCCAGCCAGCGTGCCATCGGAGGGCCGAAGCCGCGCTTGGGGCGGTACACCAGCGGTTCCGGCAGGTAACGCGCCAGCAGGTGTTTGAGGATCCGCTTGTGCTCACCGTCGTGGTATTTCAAATGCTGCGGCAGGCGCCAGGCCAGACGCACCACCTCCATGTCCAGCAGCGGCGCACGTGTCTCCACGCCGGCCGCCATGCCGGCACGGTCGACCTTGGCGAGGATGCCCTCGGCCAGGTCCATGCGGAAATCCAGCAGCTGGATGCGCGCTTCAGCCGGCAGCGCGGTGTCCTGCTGCTGGAAGATCGTCATTGGTTCGCGCGCGCCCAGCACCACCTGTGCCGGCTGCCGCCAGCGGGTGACGCGCTGCAGGTAATGACCTTCCACGTCATTGGCGGCAACCTCGGCCACCAGCGCGCGCCAGCCACCGAGGCGCCCACGTTCGACGTTCATGCGGTTGCCGCTGCGCCGCGCCAGGTCACGCACCCAGTCCGGCAGGCCACCGCAAAGGCGTGCGTTACGCAGTGCGCGGCCATAGCTGGGATGGCCGAAGAACAGCTCATCGCCACCGTCGCCGGTCAGCGCCACCGGCTTGCGCGCGCCCAGCAGCTCGCTGGCCAACAGGGTCGGCAGCTGCGAGGCGTCGGCAAATGGCTCACACCAGACCTGAGGCAGCCGCTGCAGCAGGTCCAAACCCTGCCGCGCGTCCATCCGGTGCAGGTGATGCTGCACGCCCAGGTGACGCGCGACCTGCGAGGCCCAGTCGCTCTCATCGTGGCCCGGATCGTCGAAGCCCACCGTCCATGCCTCGATCGGCAGCGTCGACTGCGCCTGCATCATTGCCGTCACCAGTGAGGAGTCGGTGCCGCCGGACAGGAACGCGCCGCAGGCCAGCGGCGAATGCATGCGTGAAGCAATGGCCTTCTGCAGTACTGCTTCGAGCTGGTCGGTGGCCTGTTCCAGGCTGGGTGCGGGGTGCAAGGGTTCCTGCAGGGCGCTGTGCATCGCATCGCGTGCGCACCAGTAGCGCGAACCACCCTGCGCGGCCTGGCTGGATCCACCGGCGGCGTGGTCGTTCAGGTCGATACGCAGCATCGCGCCGGCCACCAGCTTATGGATGCCGCGGTAGATGGTGTGCGGCGCCGGGACATAGTCGTGGCGCAGCAGCAGGCTCAGCGCATCCTGGTCGATGCTCGGCGCGAAACCGGCGAACGCCTGCAGCGCCTTCAGTTCGGAGGCGAACAGGAACTGGCCCTGGTACCAACCGTAGTACAGCGGCCGCTCGCCTACCGGGTCACGTGCCAGCCACAGCACGCGCGACTCGCGGTCCCACACACTGAAACCGAACGCGCCCTCGATACGCGACAGCGCCCGCTCCACGCCCCACTCGACAATTGCCTGCAGCAGCAGCCGTGCATCGCTGCAGCTGCGCGGCAGATCGCGCAGCTGCGACTGCAGGTCAGCCCGGTTGTACAGGCGACCGTCCAGGCACAGCACGTAACGGCCACAGTCCGAACTCAGCGGCTGCAGCGGGGTGTCGGTCGGCGCCCGGCAGTGGCCCAGCGCCAGGCCAGCCTCGGCATCGGTCCAGTAACCAATGCGGCCACGGCCACGTTGCTGCAGGGCGCGAAGCATCGGCGCCAGCTGCTGCAGCAGGTGCTCGTCCTCGGCCGGCGGCAGCCAGGCGCCGACCACGCCGCTCATCGGATACCCCCGCAATGGCGGCGGCGGGACAGGTTCGGCAGGGAGAAGGCAGCGGGCGACATGAGGACGGCACGCGGAACGGAGGAGACTCCATGCTCGGCCCGGCCCCTGCCCCGCGTCAGTCGCTTTGCTGTCAGCGATGGTCACCGGACGTATCACAAAGGTAACGTTTTGTAACGGCAACAAGCTATGCTGGACGCCAAGTTGTTGCCAGGCCTGAGGCCCGGCCCGCGCGCCAGCAACCCCGGCTGAATGGCGCCCGCCCCCAGGACCCGGGCGGCCCGATGGCTGGGATAGCATCGCCGCGCTCGTGCCGTGGCGGTACGTACGCCCCACGGAGGCCTTGAAAATGCTGGATATCGTACTGGTCGAAGACGATGCCCGCCTCGGTACGATGGTCAGCGACTATCTGCAGCGGCATGGCTACCAGGTCGCCCACGAGCGCAGTGGCGAACGCGCGGTGGCCCGGATCCTGGCCGAAAAGCCCGCCCTGGTCCTGCTGGATGTCGGCCTGCCCGACCAGGATGGTTTCGAAGTGTGTCGGCAGATCAGGCCCCACTATGACGGCATCATCTGCGTGCTGACCGCGCGTACCGACAACATTGACCAGGTGCTCGGGCTGGAACTGGGCGCCGATGACTACATCGGCAAACCGATTGAACCCCGGGTGCTGCTGGCGCGCCTGCGTGCCCATCTGCGCCGCCACCGCCGGGTCGAGCCGCGTGACGGCAGCCTGCGCTTCGGCGAGCTGAACATCGACCCGTCCACCCGTAACGTGCACCTGCAGGGCAGCCTGCTGGAGCTGACCACCGCCGAGTTCGACCTGCTGTTCCTGCTGGCCAGCAACGCCGGGCAGATCCTCGACCGCGATGCGCTGCTGCGCGGCCTGCGTGGCATCGCCTTTGACGGCCTGGACCGTTCGATCGATGCGCGCATTTCGCGCCTGCGCCGCAAACTGGGCGACAACCCGGAACAGCCGGAACGGATCAAGACCGTCCGCGGCCGCGGCTACCTGTTCAGCCGCTCGGCATGGGGATGAAGCGCACGCCCTCGGCGATGCGCGGCCACGCCTTCCACTTCCTGCGCTATGGCATCGGCTTCCTGGTCGCCCACCTGCTGCTGATCGTGCTCGGCCTGTGGGCCTGGGACGCCCTGCTGGAAGACCGCACCGAGGCCGGCCTGCAGGCCGAGATGCGCGGTACCCACTCGCTGCTGCAGCACCGTTTCGCCGAGACACCGCGCGACCAGTGGCCCGCGCTGGCGCGTGAACTCGACGCTGATTTCGCCTATGCGCTGCGCATGCTGCCACTGGCCGAGGCAGTGAAGGAACTGCCAGCCAGCCAGCGTCCCGCCTTCAACAACGGCCGCGTGCAGATCGACCTGGAACACATGCGCAGCCTGCAGCGGATCGGCGACAGCGACTATGCGGTGATGCTGGGACCGTTGGACGAAGCGCTACCCGATGAGGGATGGCAGGACAGCGAAGTGTCCGGCGTGGCGATCCTGCTTCTGATCCTGATGGTGGCCGTAGCCCTGCCGATGTACGTGATGGTCTACCGCCTGTGGCGCGATGTGTCGCAGCTGGCACAGGCCGCACGGCAGATGCGCGACGGCCAGCTGGATACGCGTGCGCCGCGTGCCGGTACCGCGCTGGTGCGGCCGCTGGCCAACGCCTTCAACCACATGGCCGAGCAGCTGCAGCAACTGCTGGAGAGCCAGCGCGTGCTGGCACAGGCGGTGGCGCATGAAGTGCGCACACCGTTGGCACGGATGCGCTTCGGCCTGGCCGATCTGGAGGACACCGCGCTCGACGAGATCCAGCGCGATGCGCTGGGTGGCCTGCGCACCGACGTTGACCGGCTGCAGCAGCTTACCGATGCCGGTGTCGAGTACGCCGCGCTGGGCCGCTGCCATCAGCTGACCCGCCAGCGCCTGCAGCTGGCCGCGCTGGTGCGCGGCGTTGTGGCCCAGTTCGCACCGCTGCCGATGCCGGTGCAGCAGGTGCTCTCACCTACCGGCCTGGTCAACGTCAACCGGCACATGCTGGAACTCGCGTTGCGAAACCTGCTCGGCAATGCCTTGCGTTATGCGCGGCGGCAGATCCGCATCGCCAGCACGGTCAACGACGGCTGGCTGTGCCTGCAGGTGGAGGACGACGGCCCGGGCATTGCGCCCGAACTGCGCGGCCAGGTGCTGCAGCCGTATGTGCGGCTGGATCCGGGCAGCCCCGGTTTCGGTCTCGGCCTGGCACTGGTGCAGGTGGTGGCCGACAAGCATGGCGGCCACGTCGAGGTAACCGATTCAGAGCTGGGCGGTGCCTGTATCCGCCTGCACCTGCCGTTGGAAACCGGCGGCATCGTGGAGTGCGAAGCGGCCTGCTAGGCCGCTGGTTCCGCACGCGGCAAGGCAAACACGAACAGCGCGCCACGCTCACTGTCGCGCAGTTCGATGCGGCGGCCATGCAGCTGCACGATCCGCTGCACGATCAGCAGGCCAAGCCCACCGTTCTCGCCACGCCGTGCGCCCAGCGCGGCCGGCGCCTGGAACAACTGCGCTCGCAGCGCCGCTGCCACGCCGGGACCATCATCGGCCACGCTCACCTCGATGCTATCCGCGGTCGCACGCAGGCACACTTCGATCCGGCCACCTTCCGGTGCGTGCCGCAATGCATTGTCGAGCAGGTTGGTCAGCACCCGCTCGACCAGGCCCAGGTCGGCACGTACCAGCGGCAGGCCCGGCGGGAATTCCGCGTGCAGGCGCTGGTTGCGCGCCTGCGCGGCCAGCTCGAACTTCTGCAGTACGTCCTGCAGAAGTTCCGGCAGCGCGAACACTTCCCACTCCAGGCGCACTTCGCCGTGCTCCAGCCGCGCCAGCTCGAACAGCGCGCGCGCCAGCCGACCAACCTTGGCGCTCTGTGCAAGCGCGATACCGAGGTACCGGCGGCGCTCGTCCGGCGACAGCGTGGCGTCCTTCAGCGCCAGCGTTTCCAGGTAGCCATGCAGCGACGACAACGGCGTACGCAGATCGTGCGAGATGTTGGCGACCAGCTCGCGGCGCTGCAGGTCCTGCTGGCGCAGCTGCTGCCATTGTTCACCCAGCCGCTGCGCCATCTGCGCATGCGCATGTTCAAGGATCACCAGTTCGTCGCGCTCGCCTGGGCGCAGCGGCTCGGGTGGCGGCAACGGTGTCGGCGCATCGATGTCGAAGGCCTGGATGCGCCGGGTAAGCCGGCGCAGCGGACGGGTCACCCAGTAGAACGCCACCAACCCGGCCAGCAGGCCGAGGCTGCCAACCAGCATCACCGACCACCAGGTGGTGTTCCACTGGCTGCCGGCCGCGAGGTCGTCGGCGAGCATCTGCCGGTGTTCGCCGACCAGCACCACGTACACGTAGCCGGCCTGGCGACCCTGCACGATCAACGGTGCGGCACTGAACACCTTGCGGCCATCAGCGCTGCGCGGGTCATCGCCGAGGATCGGCAGCGGCGCACCGGCCAGCAGGCGGCGCAGCGGTGCCACGTCCACCTTGTTGCGCACCAGATGGCCGCTGGGCGCATCGTGGCCGAGAATGCGGCCCTGATCGTCCAGCAGGTACACCTCGACGCTGGGATTGACCGCCATCAGCTGGCCGAACAGCGCGCGTACCGCCGCATCGCGCATGCCACTGGTGTCCATCAGTTCGCTGCGCTGGGCGATGTGTTCGGCCAGGCCCAGCGACAACCGCTGCACCACCTCCTGTTCGTGACGGGTATTGGCACGCATCTGCAGCGCCAGCAGCGCCATGCAGCACATCAGCATCAGCGCGGCGATCACCGCTGCCAGCTTCTGCCACAGATTGGGCTTGATCATGCCGCCGCTCCAGCCGGGTCGACCAGCTTGTAGCCGCGGCCCCACACCGTCAGCAGCCGCCGCGGGTTGGCCGGGTCCGGCTCGATCTTGCTGCGCAGGCGGTTGATGTGGGTATTGACCGTATGCTCGTAACCATCGTGCTGGTAACCCCAGACCTGGTTGAGCAGTTCCATGCGCGCGAACACCTGGTCCGGGTGGCGTGCGAAGAACAGCAACAGGTCGAATTCGCGCGGGGTCAGTTCCAACGCGTTGCCATCCACCGAGGCGGTGCGCGCGACCGGATCCAGCTGCAGCCCACCCAGCTCGATCGCGCCAGCATCGATACGTGCGCTCTGCGCCATCGCCTCGGCGCGGCGCAACAGGGCGCGCACCCGTGCCACCAGTTCCGGCATCGAGAAGGGTTTTGCCAGATAGTCGTCCGCGCCCAGTTCCAGGCCGACAATGCGCTGGGTCTCGCTGCCGCGCGCGCTGATGATGATGATCGGCACGTAGCGCGCCATCGCGCGTGCACGCTGGCACACCTGCAGGCCGTCCACGCCTGGCAGCATCACATCCAGCACCAGCGCATCCCATGGGCCGTCCTGCTCGAGCAGGCGCAGGCCGGCGTCTCCGCTGGCAGCATGGGCGACGTCATAGCCTTCGTCAGCCAGGTGCATGCGCAGCAGGTCAGCGATGTGGGCATCGTCTTCGACGATCAGCACGCGTTTGGTCGACATCGGCAGCTCGGGGCCAGTGGGGAGGCTGCCCGCATTGTGGCGCGGGACGGCCGCCGATACCTCACGAAAAATTGAATCCTGCGTGAGGATTCGTTGACCCGGGCGGGCGCAGCATGGCCCCGTCGCCCCTTCCCGGAGTCCGTCATGTCCCTCACCCGCCGCCATCTGCTGGGCCTGGGCGGTGTTGCCACCGCCGCCGGCCTGCTTGGCCTGGGGGCCTGCAGCCGCGCTGCCCCGGCCGCCGCCGAAGCGCGCCCGTCACGACAGTTCGAGGTGATGCACAGCGATGCCGACTGGCGCCAGCGACTGACCCCGGCGCAGTACGCGGTGCTACGCCAGCAGGCCACTGAGCGCCCGTACAGCAGCCCGCTCAACAAGGAACATCGGCAAGGCACCTTCGCCTGCGCCGGCTGTGCGCAGCCGCTGTTCTCTTCCTCCACCAAGTTCGAGAGCGGCACCGGTTGGCCCAGCTTCTGGGCACCGCTGCACAACGCCATCGGCGAAGACCGCGACGTCACCTTCGGCATGCTGCGGGTAGAGGTGCACTGCCGCCGCTGCGGTGGTCACCTCGGCCATGTGTTCAACGACGGCCCGCGTCCGACTGGACTGCGCTACTGCATGAACGGTGCGGCGATGGTGTTCGTTCCCGGCGCCACTGATGGCACCGCCGATGGCTGGCGGGTGCCGGTCGGTTCTTCCTCTGCTTCCGGAGCCTGACGATGCTGCTGTTGCTGCTTGCCTACCTCGGGGGCGCGCTGACCCTGCTCAGTCCCTGCATCCTGCCGGTGCTGCCGTTCGTGTTCGCACGCGCCGACCGTCCATTCCTGCGCAGCACGCTGCCGTTGCTGCTGGGCATGGCGCTCACCTTCACCGTGGTCGCCAGCCTGGCCGCCGTGGGCAGCCAATGGGTGACGCAGGCCAACCAGGTCGGGCGCTGGATCGCCCTGCTGCTGATGGCGCTGTTTGCCGTGGCGCTGCTGT
Source organism: Stenotrophomonas sp. 22DLJC03 (assembly GCF_056861405.1). NCBI lineage: Bacteria > Pseudomonadati > Pseudomonadota > Gammaproteobacteria > Lysobacterales > Lysobacteraceae > Stenotrophomonas > Stenotrophomonas sp. 22DLJC03. Next base: position 178,563 of record NZ_JBSPUG010000001.1, on the reverse strand, counting down.
GGCCACGACTGGCCGACCATCTGCTGGCGCCGTTCCAGCGTGTGGGTGCACGCTTGAGCGCACGCGCCGATGCCGCGGACGCCGCAGGACGTGGCGGCGCATGGACCTCGCTGCTGATCGGCGTCGCCACCGGCCTGCTGTGGGCGCCCTGTGCCGGTCCGATTCTTGGCCTGGTGCTGACCGGTGCCGCGCTGCACGGTGCCAGCGTCGGCACCAGTACCCTGCTGCTTGCCTATGCATTGGGTGCGATCACTGCGCTGGCGTTGGCGGTGTGGGTCGGCGGCCGCGTGTTCCATGCGCTGCAGGCGCGGCTCGGCCTCGGCGACGCACTGCGCAAGGTGCTGGGCGTGGCCGCACTGCTGGCCGTGGTGGCGATCGGCCTGGGCTGGGACACTGGCCTGCTGACCCGCCTGTCCACGGTCAGCACCGCGCGCATCGAGCAGGGCCTGCTGGACGCCGTGCCCGGTGCGCAGCCGGCGGCACCGCCGATGATGATGATGGCTGGCCCCAATGCGGGTGCAGATGCACCGCTGCCAGTGGAAGGCACCCTGCCCGCACTGGACGGTGCCACGGGTTGGCTCAACAGTCCGCCGCTGACCGCGCAGCAGCTGCGTGGCAAGGTGGTGCTGGTCGACTTCTGGACCTACTCCTGCATCAACTGCCTGCGCGCGATGCCGTTCGTGCACGAATGGGAACGTCGCTACCGTGACCATGGGCTGGTGGTGATCGGCGTACACACGCCGGAGTTCGCCTTCGAACGCAACCCGAGCAACGTGATGAAGGCGGTGCAGGAACTGAAGGTCGAGTACCCGGTGGCGCTCGACAACCAGTACACGATCTGGCGCGCGTTCAACAACCGCTACTGGCCGGCGCAGTACTTCGTCGATGCACAGGGCAACATCCGCGGCCACCAGTTCGGCGAGGGCAACTATGCACGCTCGGAACAAGTGATCCGCCGGCTGCTGACCGAAGCCGGGCAGACCAACCTGCCACCACCGGCCAACCCCGCCGCAGCCGACCTGCAGGGCGTGGCCGTGCAGGCCGACATGAGCAACCTGCGCTCGCCGGAGACCTATCTGGGCCACGCGCGTGCCGAGCAGTTCGCCTCACCCGGCGGCCAACGCAGCGATAGCCCGTTCGACTACACGCTGCCAACCACCCTGGCACTGAACCAGTGGGGCCTGTCCGGACGCTGGACCGTCACCGACGAGGCCGCGCAGCTGCAGCAGGCCGGTGGCCGCATCGCCTTCCAGTTCCACGCGCGGGACCTGCACCTGGTGCTGGCACCGATCCAGGACGGCACGCCGGTACGGTTCCGCGTGTGGCTGGACGGCAAGCCGCTGACCGCTGCCGATGCCGGCAGCGATGTCGGTGCCGATGGCAGCGGCGTGGTCAATGAGCACCGCTTGTACCAGCTGGTTCGCCAGCGCGGCACGGTCGGCCCGCACCGCTTCGAGATCGAATTCCTCGACACGGGCGTGCAGGCCTACGCCTTCACCTTCGGTTGAAACGGGAGCACACGATGAAACTCTCTTTTGAACAAGGTATCGCCGCCGGTGTCGCCGGCCTGGTGGCTACTGCATTGATCGCTGGCGTGCTGCTGGTCGACCACGGTGCAGTCGCGGCACCGCTGGAAGCCAGCGCGCAGGCCAAGGCACTACCGGCGCCCAGCGGCGACGCCGCGTTCCGCGATGACGCCACCCACGCCAGCGTGGTGTTCGCCGGCGGTTGCTTCTGGGGCGTGCAGGGCGTATTCCAGCACGTCAAAGGCGTGAGCAATGCAGTGTCCGGCTACATCGGCGGCAGCGCTGCCAATGCACGCTATGAGCGGGTCAGCAGCGGCCAGACCGGTCATGCCGAGGCGGTGAAGATCGACTACGACCCACGCCAGGTCAGCTATGGGCAGCTGATGCAGGTGTTCTTCTCGGTGGTGCACGACCCGACCCAGCTCAACCGCCAGGGGCCGGACCACGGCAGCCAGTATCGATCGGCGATCTTCTCTGATGACGCGCGCCAGCAGGCTGCCAGCCGCGCCTACATCGCCCAGCTCGGCCAGGCCGGCAGCTATCGCGCGCCGATCGTCACCCAGCTCGGCAACGGCCAACGTTTCTACCCGGCCGAGAGCTACCACCAGAACTACATGACCAACTACCCGCAGGCGGCCTACATCCGCTACTACGACGCACCGAAGCTGGCCGCGCTGGGCAGGCAGTTCCCGGCGCTGTACCGGCGCGAGGCGGTGCTGGTTCCGATGCGCTGACGGCTCTACACACAAAAAAAAGACGCACGGCCATCCAGCCGTGCGCTTGGGAAGTATCGGCCACGCCCCGATCAGGCCCGTCCGACAACGACATGCTAGGCTCGCCATCATCATGGGTACAGAACCAGATGGCGGGAAGTTCGATGGATACAGATGACCAGAGCGCGATGATCCCACCCCGCTACCAACGGCTGTCGGATGAACTGGCCGAAGCCATCCACGGCGGACGTCTTCCGGTTGGCAGCCGCTTGCCTTCGCTGCGGCAGATGGCGTCGCAGCGCCGGCTCAGCCTGAACACGGTGATCGCGGCCTATCGCCAGCTGGAAGATGCCGGCCTGGTGATTCCGCGGCCGAAGGCCGGCTTCGAAGTTGCGCCGCGGCTGTCGGTTCCGGAACGTTCGCTGCGCGACACTCCGTCCGCACCCACCGCGCCGCTGCAGCAGGTACTGATGGCCCGCGTGCTGGAGGCACAACGCCGCTCCGGTGTGATCGATCTGGCCTTTGCCGGTCCGCGCGGACGCCAGTTCTATCCCGGCGCACAGCTGGCCCGGCACACCGCGCAGGTACTGCGCCACGGTCAGCAGACAGTGGAAACCTACGCGCGCCCGAACGGCTCGCCGCGACTGCTGGCGCAGATCGTGCGGCGCGGTCCGCGCATGGGCCTGCACACCCACAGCGAGCGGCTGCTGCTGACCCACGGCGCGATGGAAGCCCTGCAGCTGGCCTTGCGTGCAGTGACCCAACCCGGTGATGCGGTCGGCATCGAAGCACCGTCCTACTTCAACCTGTACCCATTGCTGGCCAACCTCGGCCTGCAGGCCATCGAGCTGCCCACCCATCCGCAGCACGGGCTGGACGTCGACGCATTGGACGCACTGATGGAGCACACGCCGCTGGCCGCACTGGTGGTGATGCCGACCGTGCACAACCCGCTGGGCTGCACCATGCCGACAGTGGCCAAGCAACGCCTGGCCGAACTGGTCAACGCGCGCCAGCTGCCACTGATCGAAGATGCGGTGTACGCCGAACTGCAGTTCTGCGAGCCGCCGGCACCGCTGCTGAAGGCGTTTGATCGCGATGGCTGGGTGATGGTGGTCGGTGGTTTCTCCAAGACGCTGGCGCCGGACTACCGCATCGGTTGGCTGGACGGGGGGCGCTTCGCCGAGCGCATCGCACTGCTCAAGTTCCAGTCCACCGGTGGCGAACCGCAGCTGCTGGGCGATGCGGTGGCGGCGTATCTGGAAGCAGGCAGCTACGAACACCACCTGCATCGCATGCGCCGCTTGTACCGCGAACAGGTCGGTCGCCTGCGCCAGCTGGTGGCCGAACACTTCCCGGCCGGCACCCGTGCCACCGAGCCACAGGGTGGCTTCCTGCTGTGGCTGGAACTGCCGGGGGTGGATACCCGCGAACTGTTCGAACGTGCGCTGCAGGAGGACATCGTGTTCATGCCCGGCCAAGTGTATTCGCGCGGCGCGCGCTACCGTCACTGCTTGCGACTCTCATGCTGCCAGACGTTGGATGCGCGCTTCATCGGTGCGGTGGAGCGGCTCGGTGCGATCGCGAAGGAGCTGGCAGCTGCAACACGGTAGTGCCGGCCGCTGGCCGGCAACCTCGGGATCGCCGGGTGGATGCAGTTGCCGGCCAGCGGCCGGCACTACTCAGGGTCACTCGAGCAGATGCGCCGCCAACGCTTCGCCATTCGCCCCCGGAAGATTGGGCAACCGCCCCCAGCACGGCATCGGCAGGCGCTGCTGCAGCGTGGCGATGTTGTCATCCTGGCGCTGCATCGCCGGGTCGATATGATTGCCGATCCAGCCCAGGCACTCCACGCCGCTGGCCTGCAGTGACTGCGCGGTCAGCCGTGCGTGGTTGACGCAGCCTAGCCGCATGCCGACCACAAGCACTACCGGCAGATGCAACGCACGCACCAGATCGAGCTGGTCCAGCGTGGCCGAGACCGGCGCCAGCCAACCGCCAACGCCCTCCACCACCACGATGTCTGTCTGCGCGCGCAGGCGCTCGAACGCGGCCACGATAGGCGCCAGCTCCACCTGCACGCCGTCCTCGGCAGCAGCCAGCTCCGGCGCCAGCGGCTGCCGCAGCGCATACGGGTTCAGGTCGGCATAGTCCGGCACCGGCCAGCTGGCCGCCTGCAGCGCCAGCGCGTCCTCGTTGCGCAGGCCCTGTCCCAGATCCTCACTGCCGCTGGCCACCGGCTTCATGCCGACCGCGCGCAGGCCGCGCCGGCGCAGTGCATGCAGCAGCGCGGTGCTGGCCGCGGTCTTGCCGATCTCGGTATCGGTGCCGGTGACGAACAGGGCAGGCGGCAGCGTGGCGGGCAACGGCATCGATAAGCTCCAGCGGGGCAACAGAGCGTGCATTATCGCCGGCCCGGCGCGCTTGCTAGACTGCGGGCATGTTCGCCAATGCCTCGCTTACCGGCAGCAAGCCGGAACAATACGCCCAGCTGCTGGAACAGGCCCGTGGCCTGGTCTACGCCGAGTCCGACCGCATCGCCAACGCGGCCAACCTCTCGGCACTGGTCTACCACGCCCTGCCCGACCTGAACTGGGTGGGCTTCTACCTGTACGACGGCAAAGAGCTGGTGGTCGGACCGTTCCAGGGCCTGCCGGCCTGCGTGCGCATCCCGCTGGACAAGGGCGTGTGCGGTGCCGCCGCCAGCCAGCGCGTGACCCAGCGCGTGGATGATGTCGATGCCTTCCCCGGCCACATCGCCTGCGATTCGGCCTCGCGCTCGGAACTGGTGGTGCCGTTGCTGCGTGGCGATGAACTGATCGGCGTGTTCGACATCGACAGCCCCAAGGTCGGCCGCTTCGATGCCGACGACCAGGCCGGCCTGGAAGCCATCGCCCGCGTGTTCGTCGAGGCGCTGGGATGAGCGCACCGAAGCTGCGCAACATCGGCCCGAAGAGTGCGGCGTGGCTGCGCCAGGTCGGCCTGCGCAGCCGCGAAGACCTGGTTGCGATTGGTGCCGTGGGCGCCTTCGTCAAGGTCAAGCGCGCAGGCTTCAAGCCCAGCCTGAACCTGCTGTACTCGCTGGAAGGCGCACTGCTGGACTGCCATTGGCAGGAACTGAGCGAGCCGCAGCGCGAGGCGCTGGTGCAGGACTATGAGGCGCGCATCGCCGCACATCCGTTGAAAGCGGCCGGCCCGGCCTCGGGCCCGGTGCATGAGCAGCGCTTCGACACCGATGATGACGCGGAAGACAGCGTGGCCGAGAGCGCCGACGAGGATTGAAGCCTCCGCGTTCCTGGGGATGCCGGACAGCGGCCGGCACTACCACTTTGATGCGGGATCGGTAGCGCCGGGCCATGCCCGGCGCGTGGGCTCAGGGCTGCTGCAGCTCCAGCAGCTCGCCCACCACACTTACCTCACCGCGTTCCAGCCTCACCCGCAGGCGGGTGCCGTGGTCGATGCGCAGGGCCCAGCACAGCGACATCGGCAGGCCACAGACCTGCGACAGCACCATGCGCAGCGGGCCGCCATGGCTGACCACCAGCGTCGGCACCGGATCGTCATCATCGAGCAGGCGATCCAGCGCGCGCGCGATGCGCCGCTCGAAGTGGCCCCAGCTTTCACCGTTCGGCGGTGGGTACGCATGCGGATCTGCGTGGAAGGCCGCCAGTGCATCCTCCGGCAGGTCGAACAGCGACTGCCCGTCCCAATCACCGAAATCCAGTTCTTCCCATTCCTCGTCCGCGTCCACGTCCAGCCCGCGCGGGGTGGCCAGTGCCATGGCAGTGTGCAGCGAGCGCAGCCGCGGCGAGCTGATCACCCGCTCCCAGGGAAGTCCGCCGTAGGCCTCGACCAGTTCCTGTGGCAGGCGGGCCAGCTGCGGCGGATCGCTGCGGCCATCAAGGAATTCATCGCGACCATTGCCGGCGTGGCGGACCAGGTCGAGGATCATGCGTGCGTCCCATGCGGGCGACGCAGGTACAACGGAAAACGGGCGGACATCGGCAACGGCACCACGGGATCAAGGGGCCATTCTAAGGGCAGTCGAGCAAACTCGACGCTACGCGCTCCCTGCGATGCCGTAGACTGCGCGCACTTCCAGGTGACCTGCGGCCATGGCCGGCAGGTTGAAACGGGAAGCCGGTGACGCGTGTTTCCACGCCATGCCGGCGCTGCCCCCGCAACGGTAAGCACGTCAGTTCCAGGCAGTACCGCCACTGTGCCGCAGGCATGGGAAGGCGCCTGGACGGTGGCCTCGCGCCACCCGGCGGCAAGCCCGGAGACCGGCCCGGAAGCCTCAGGTCGCGATGCGGTGGGCATGGCGCTGGATGATCGCGGCCTGTGCTGCGGCATCGGCGCGTGCCTGCCTTCGCGGCTCCTCCCCTTCGCCACGCGGGCGTACGTGGCACCCGGAGTTCCCCCGATGAAGCTGCAGTCCCGAATGCTGTCCCTGGCCGTGCTTGCCGCCCTGCCCACGCTGGCCCAGGCCGCCGATGACACCACCGCGCTTGACCAGATCCTGGTCACCGCCACCCGTACCCCGATCGCCCTGCAGGACAGCATCGCGCCGGCGCAGGTGATCGACCGCGCGCAGATCGCATCCAGCCAGGCCACCTCGCTGCAGGAACTGCTGCGCGGCCGTGCCGGCATCAACCTGACCAACTCCGGCGGCCTCGGCAAGCAGAGCTCGCTGTTCCTGCGCGGCACCAACTCGGGCCACACCGTGGTGCTGGTCGATGGCGTTCGCATCAACAGTGCCGACCTCGGCCTGGCCATGTACCAGGACCTGCCACTGGCGCAGATCGAACGCGTCGAAATCGTACGCGGCCCGCAGTCAAGCCTGTACGGTGCCGATGCCATCGGCGGCGTGATCCAGATCTTCACCCGCCGCAACCAGGGCGACTTCGCCCCGCACTTCCAGCTCGGTGGCGGCAGCAACGGCCTGCGCGAAGCCAGCGGCGGCATCGGCGGTGGTACCGAGCGCGGCTGGTTCGGCGCCGACATCGCCTACCAGCACTCCGACGGCATTGATGCCTGCCGCGGCTCGGCTACGCTGTTCGCCGGCTGCTTTGCCGACGAACACGACCGCGACGGTTACCGCAACCTGTCCAAGAGCCTGCGCGGTGGCTACAGCTTCAACGACCAGTGGACCGTGGAAGGCAGCGCACTGCGCGCCGACGGCAAGAACCACTACGACGGTTACTACAACTACTCCGAAACCCGCCAGCAGGTGCTGGCCGGCAAGGTGCGCTACACCCCGTCCGAACGCCTGGCATTCACCGCCAATGTCGGCCGCAGCGACAACGAGTCGGACAACTTCGGCGCACCGGGGGTGTTCGGCAGTGCACAGACCCATCGCAACAGCGCCTCGCTGCAGGGTGACATCACGTTGGCCGAGGGCCAGCTGCTGAGTGCTGGCGTGGACTGGAGCGAAGACAACCTGGATGGCAGCAGCGCCGGCTACCTCGTCGACAGCCGCCGCAACACCGGCGTGTTCGTGCAGTACCAGGGCCGCTTCGGCCGCCATCAGCTGCAGGTCAGCGCGCGCAACGACGACAACCAGCAGTTCGGCAATCACGCCACCGGCAGCGTTGGCTGGGCCATGGAGCTGGGCCACGGCCTGCGCGTCAATGCCAGCTACGGCACGGCGTTCAAGGCACCGACCTTCAGCGACCTGTACGACCCGTGGAGCGGCGTGCCGACGTTGAACCCGGAAAAGTCCAAGAGCGCCAACCTCGGTGTTTCGCAGCAGGGCCAGGGCTGGCATTGGGGCCTGGACGTGTACGAAACGCGCATCGATGATCTGATCACCTACGATGCATTCACGATGAAAATGCAGCAGGTGGAGAAGGCGCGCATCCGTGGCGCCGAACTGACCGGTGGCGTGCTGCTGGCCGGTTTCGACATCAATGCGCAGCTGAGCTACACCGACCCGCGCAACCGCACCCACGGCAGCACCCAGTTCGACAACTGGCTGCCACGCCGCGCGCAACAGACCGCACGCCTGGACATCGACCGCCGCTTCGGCGATTTCCGCGCCGGCCTGACCGTGCAGGGTGCGGGCAAGCGCTATGACGACGCGGCGAACAGAGTGAAGGTGGGCGGCTACGGCACGCTGGACCTGCGCGCCGAGTACGCGCTGACGCCATCGTGGTCGCTGCTGGCGCGTGCCGCCAACGTGTTCGACCGCAGCTACGAGACCGTGGCGTGGTTCAACCAGCCCGGTCGCGAGTACCAGTTGAGCGTGCGTTACCAGCCGAAGTGAGCGCAACGTTCATGGTAGTGCCGGCCGCTGGCCGGCAACATCATGACCTTCGGCAGCGCATTCCGGGTTGCCGGCCAGCGGCCGGCACTACCCATTGCGTCGGCCCGGGTTACCGCCCGGCGACCGGCGTTATCCGTTGAATCAGCCCTGCAACCCCGGCAGTTCACGCAGGTCGTCGATCACCGCCACCGCATGCGCAGTGGCCAGGTCCAGGCCGCGCGGGTAGCCGTAGCGCACCAGCGCGATCGGCATGCCGGCATCTTCGGCGGCGCGGTAGTCGGTCAGCGAATCACCCACCATCAGGCACTGCCCCACGGCCAGGCCGAAGTGCGCGGCGATGTGCCGCAGCGGTTCACCACTGGGCTTGCGCTGCGGCAGCGAATCGCCGCCCAGTATCAGCGCGAACGCATCACCGATGCCCAGGTGCTGCAGCAGCGGTGGCACCAGTGCTTCGGGCTTGTTGGTGCAGATCGCCAGCGGCACATTGCGTTCACGCAGCTTCGCCAGCGCTTCAGCAACGCCATCGAACAGGCGCGGGCTGCGCAGCAGGCATTCGCGGTAGTGCACCATGAACACTGGCATCACCTCGCTCATGTCGACCTCGCGGCCGGCCGCATGCACGGCCTGCTCCACCAGGCGGCGCACTCCGTCGCCGATCCAGCCCAGCACGGTAGCCTCCGGCACGCGCGCAACGCCGATGTCTTCCAGCGTGCGGTTCAGTGCTTCGGCGATATCGGCGGCGCTGTCGACCAGCGTGCCATCGAGGTCGAACACGACCAGCGGATAAGGATACGACAAGGAACGGCACCTGCATGACGTGGGGCCGTCCATTGTACGCCGCCCCTTTTTGGCAGTTCCGCCTCAGCCGATCCGGCGTGCGCGGGTCGCCAGGAAGGTGGGCACATAGCGGTCGATCAGGAAGCGCGGCTGCGGCTGCCAGTCTTCCATGAAGCGATCGATGACGAAGCCGGCATCGAGCTGGCCGCCGATCAGTTCGGTCAGGCTGTGGCCGAAGGTCAGCGCGTCACCACGGGCCAGCTTCGCCTCGCGCTCGGCCGGTGCCAGGTCTTCCAGGTCCGAATAGGGAATGGCGTACTGCGGCCGGATCAGGCCTTGTGCATCCAGCTGCGGATCGCGCGCGCCGACGAACAGCACCGGGTTGTAGAAGCTGGCCATCAGCATGCCATCGCGCGCCAGCACGCGCCGGCATTCGGTCCACACCGGGCGCACATCGGGCACGTACAGGTTCGAGATCGGGTGGAACACCACATCGAAACTGTCGTTGGCGAACACGTGCAGATCGCGCATGTCACCCTGCACGGTGCGCAGCTGCAGGCCATCGCGCGCGGCGACCGCGCGGTCCTGTTCCAGCTGCCCATCGGACAGGTCGAACACGGTGACATCTGCCCCGGCCGCCGCCAGCACCGGCGCCTGCTGGCCACCGGCCGACGCCAGGCACAGGATGCGACGGCCGCGCACATCACCCAACCAGTCCAGCGGAAGCGCGCGCGGGGTCAGATGTACCTGCCAGCGGCCCTCGCGCGCGGCAGCAATCGTTGAGCTTTCCACCGGGCGCGACCATTCGCGCACTTCGCTGGCCTGGCGGTCCCAGGCAGCACGGTTGTGGTCGATCAAGGCCTGTCCATGGTTCATGTGTTCTCCTTGCCCGGTGGGCGCCAATCCAGATCCTGGAAGGCCGGGCTGGCGAAGCACTCGGCCAGGAAGTCCAGGAATCGCCGCATGATAGCGGGCTGCTGGCGCCGTGACGCGTACACCGCATGAATGCCGAGTTCGTCCAGACTGAATTCGGGCAGCAGTTCGATCAGCTCGCCACTGCGCAGCAGCGGCGCCACCTGGTAGGTCGGCAGCATGGCGATACCGGCACCGGCCCGCACCGCCTCCAGCAGCAGCGAGGCCTCGTTGGCACTGATGTTGCCACCTACCGCCACCGACAGCGAACGGCCTTCCCGGTGCAGCTGCCACAGGCTCTTGCCGACGTAGTGATGCGTCAGGCAGTTGTGCGCGGCCAGATGCTCGGGCGCGGTCGGTGTGCCACGCGCCTGCAGGTAGGACGGCGTCGCGCACAGCACCGAACGGCAGGTGGCCAGCCGCCGCGCGATCAGGCTCGGGTCGATCTGGCGGGCGATGCGCACCGCCAGATCCACGCGCTCTTCCACCAGGTTCACCGTGCGGTCGACCAGCAGCAGCTCGATGCGCGCCGCCGGGTGGCGCGCGACGAAGCCGGCCACTGCCCGCGCCAGGTGGCTCTGCCCGAACGAGACGCTGGCGGTCACCCGCAGCGTGCCGTGCGGCTCGGGATCATCACTGGCCAGCTCGCCCTGCAGTTCTTCGCCGATCGCCAGCATCTGCCGGAAGCGCAACAGCGCCGACTCGCCGGGTCCGGTCAGGCTGACCCGGCGCGTGGTCCGGTGCAGCAGGCGCGCACCCAGCCAGCCCTCGACCTCGGCCAGGTAGCGGCTGACCATCGCCCGCGACATGTCCAGCACTTCAGCTGCGGCCGTCAGGCTGCCGCGCTCGGCCACCTCGACGAACACGGTCATGGCGGTCATTCGGTCCATATGCTCGATCCATGCAACAAACAAGCGCGTTATACGCTGTTTTTCGAGCGACTGCAGCGGCCTAGAGTGGCCCCATTCCCACCCCACACCGCTCCACGGAGTCCTGCCATGAAGATCGCCCTCGTTGGTTCCACCGGCAACATCGGCCGCCAGATTGCCCGCCACGCGCTGGCCCGCGGCCACGAACTCACCGTCATCGTGCGCAGCGCACAGGACCTCCCGGCTGAACTGGCCGGCGCCCACCCGGTGATCGCCTCGCTGGATGACCAGGACGCGCTGGTTGCCGCCATCACCGGCCACGACGTGCTGGCCAGTGCCTACGGCCCGCGCCCGGGCGATGACATCGGCCGCGTCGGCGAGGTCGCCGCGCAGCTGGCTGCCGCCGCACGCAAGGCCGGCGTGCCGCGCCTGGTGGTGGTCGGCGGTGCCGGCAGCCTGGAAGTCGCACCCGGCGTGCAGCTGGTCGATACCCCCACCTTCCCGGAGGCCTACAAGCCTTACGCACTGGCCCACCGTGAGGCGTTCAACCGCCTGCAGGCGGTGGAGGACCTGGACTGGACCTTCTTCTCGCCGGCCGCCGAAATCGGCCCGGGTGAAGAGCGCGGCCAGTACCGCGTACAGCCCAAGGCGTTCCTCGCTGATGCCAGCGGCCACAGCCGCATCAGCTACGCCGACTACGGCGCCGCGTTCGTTGCTGAGCTGGAAGCGCACCAGTACCCGAAGCAGATCATCACCGCGGCGTACTGATGCCAGGCCGCCGGGCATGGCCCGGCGCTACCCACCTGTAGAGCCGCGCCCACGCTCGGCTCGCCATCCGCCACAAGGAATTCCCATGCGTACCGCTGCCCTGCTGCTTCCCCTCGCCCTTGCCGCCACCTTCGCCAGCGCTCCGTTGCTGGCCGCACCGGCCACCGCGGCGCCGGCCATGGCGACGAAATCCCAGCTGCACCTGCAGACCTTCCATCCCGGCCCGCAGGCGATGTTCTCGGTGTCCTCGGTGCTGATCGAAGGCCGCCACGACGCGATCCTGGTCAATGCGCAGTTTGGTGCCAGCGACGCGCGCAAGCTGGTCGAGCTGATCCGCGCCAGCGGCAAGCAGCTGACCACGATCTACATCAGCCACGGCGATCCGGATTACTACTTCGGCCTGGCCACCCTGCAGGACGCGTTCCCGCAGGCACGCATCGTCGCCACTGCGCAGACCGTCGCCCACATCCAGCAGACCCAGGCCGGCAAGCTGGCCTACTGGGGGCCGAAGATGGGCAGCGACGTGCCCGCGCGCATCGTGGTGCCACAGGTGCTGGACGGCGATGCCCTGCAGCTGGAAGGCCAGCGCCTGCCGCTGATCGGCCTGGATGGCCCGACCCCGGATCGCACGGTGCTGTGGGTGCCGTCGCTGCGCGCGATCGTCGGTGGCATTCCGGTGGTGGCGGGCGAGCACGTGTGGATGGCCGACACGCAGACGCCGAAGTCGCACACCGACTGGCTGCAGACCCTGCAGCGGCTGCAGGCACTGAAGCCGAAGGTGGTGGTGCCGGGGCATTACGCGCCGGGTGCGGCACTGGATGCCAGTGCGCTGCGCTTCACCGCAGACTACATCCGTGTGTTCGATGTTGAGGCGGCAAAGGCGAAGGACAGTGCGGCGCTGGTGAAGGCGATGCAGTCGCGCTATCCGAAGCTGGCAGGCGTGGAGTCGCTGGAGTTGAGTGCGAAGGTGGCCAAGGGCGAGATGCAGTGGCCATGAAGTAGGAGTTTCTTTTGCAGGGCTGCGCCCTGCACCCGCTCAATGCAACAGCAACAGCCGAAGCAACAGCAGCAGCTGGCTATCCGTGGGATGGCGAGGTGGGTCCGGTTGCGGGGGACGCCGTGAATCCGTCCATGGAGGCTCGGTCGCGCCATCCATGGCGCTCACGCCCCCGCAACCGGACCCACCCCGCCTTCGACAGTTTCCCGCTATCTGTCGGAACCTGCTGCTGGTGGTGGGTGCCGACCGTTGGTCGGCACGGGGTCGGATCCCGCTGCTGCGCAACGGGCTCTGACCCCACTGTTTGATGATTAGGTATCTGTGGGATTGTTCATGTCGTGCTCGAACAACTCCCCCTGCACCACCGGCTCCTTTTCGCGGAACCCACCAAGCCCGACGCCGACCAGCCGATAGCGGGTCTCGGCCGGCAGGTCGACGCGGGCGCGCAGGGCCAGGGCGATGTCGCGCAGTTCTTCCATCGATTCCGGCGGGCGGTCCGGGGTGAAGCTGCGGGTGAGGATGCGGAACTGTGCGGTTTTCAGTTTCAGTACCACGGTGTGGCCGACACGTTCGGTCTTGCGCGTGGCGTTCCAGGTTTTCTCCGCCAGCTGCACGATGGCCTCACCCAGGTCTTCCAGCGGCAGGTCCTCGGCGAAGGTGTCTTCGGAAGAGATCGACTGCACCTGCTGGTCCGGCTCCACCGGCCGTTCATCGATGCCGCGCGCGCGGTTGTACAGGCTGCGGCCGAAGCTGCCGAACGCCTCTTCCAGATCGATCAGTGCCCACTGCCGCAGGTCGCCGCAGGTGACGATGCCGCGCGCGGCCAGTTTGCCTTCCATCACCTTGCCGACGCCGGGCACGCGGTTCACCGGCAACGGCAGCAGGAAGGCATCCACCCGCTGCGGCGGAATCACGAACTGGCCATCGGGCTTGCGCCAGTCCGAGGCGATCTTGGCCAGGAACTTGTTTGGCGCGATCCCGGCTGAAGCGGTCAGGTTCGTCTCCTCGCGGATCTGCGCACGGATGGTGCGGGCAATGTCGGTGGCCAGTTCGATGCCACTCTTCGGTTCGGTCACATCGAGGTAGGCCTCGTCCAGCGACAACGGCTCGACCAGGTCGGTGTGGCGCAGGAAGATCCCGCGCACCTGCTGTGACACCGCTTTGTAACGTGCGAAGTCCGGCGGTACGAAGATCGCATCCGGACACAGGCGCTCGGCACGCACGGCCGGCATCGCCGAGCGCACGCCGAACACGCGCGCCTCGTAGGACGCCGCGCACACCACCGAACGCGCGCCACGCCATGCCACAACCACCGGCTTGCCGCGCAGTGACGGATCGTCGCGCTGCTCCACCGACGCGTAGAAGGCGTCCATGTCGACGTGGATGATCTTGCGCAGTCGGGTCATGTCAGGCGTAAAGGGCGGAGGCAGGCTGAACCGACCACACGCACAGGTATGGTCGTTGCACATCAACAGGATGCGCGTATTCCCTTGAAAACACTACGGTTGCGTACGGTTGAAATGTTTGATCGGCGCAGTTTCCACGGGCATTCTCGGGCGCTTGTTTCCCTGTTCTTCGCTTCCAGGATTGTGCTTCATGACCCGTCTCCACGCGTTCAACCGCGAACAGCTGCTGGCCAGCGCACGCGGTGAACTGTTCGGCGCCGCTGCCGGCCGTTTGCCCAACGATCCGATGCTGATGTTCGACCGCATCACCGAAATCCGCGAGGACGGCGGACCGCATGGCAAGGGCATGGTACGCGCCGAACTGGATATCCGCCCCGACCTCTGGTTCTTCGGTTGCCACTTCATCGGCGACCCGGTGATGCCTGGTTGCCTGGGCCTGGATGCCATGTGGCAGCTGACCGGCTTCTTCCTGACCTGGCTGGGCGCCCCCGGCAAGGGCCGCGCACTGGGCTGCGGCGAGGTGAAGTTCACCGGCCAGGTGCTGCCGGACGCGAAGCTCGTGCGTTACGAGATCGACATCAGCCGGGTCATCAACCGCAAGCTGGTGATGGCTCAGTCGGACGCCCGCATGTACGTGGATGACCGCGAAATCTACAGCGCGCGCGATCTGCGCGTCGGCCTGTTCACTGAAACCGGGAGCTTCTGATGCGTCGCGTCGTCATCACTGGCATGGGCATCACGTCCTGCCTCGGCAATGATCTGGATACCGTTTCGAATGCGCTGCGCGAAGGGCGCTCCGGCATCACGGCATTGTCCGACCACGCCGACGCGGGCCTGCGCAGCCAGGTCGGCGGCCGCGTCGACCTCGACCTGGACGCGCTGATCGACCGCAAGCAGAAGCGCTTCATGAGCGATGCGGCGGCCTTTGCCTACCTGTCCATGCGCGATGCCATCGCCGATGCCGGGCTCAGCCCCGAGCAGGTCAGCAACCTGCGTACCGGCCTGATCGCCGGTTCCGGTGGTGGCTCCAGCGAATGGCAGATCGGCGCAGTCGACCTGCTGCGCGAACGCGGTGTGCGCAAGGTCGGCCCGTACATGGTGCCGCGCACGATGTGCTCGACGGTCTCGGCCTGCCTGGCCACCGCCTACCAGATCAAGGGCGTCAGCTACTCGCTGTCGGCTGCCTGCGCGACCTCGGCGCACTGCATCGGCGCCGCCGCGGACATGATCCGCCACGGTGCGCAGGACATCATGTTCGCCGGTGGTGGCGAAGACCTGCACTGGTCGATGAGCGTGATGTTCGATGCGATGGGCGCGCTGTCGACCAGCTTCAACGAAACCCCGGCCAGCGCCTCGCGTCCTTACGACAAGGACCGCGATGGCTTCGTCATCGCCGGTGGCGGCGGCATGCTGGTGCTGGAGGATTACGACCACGCCGTTGCGCGCGGCGCGCACATCCATGCCGAGCTGATCGGCTATGGCGTGACCTCCGACGGCGCGGACATGGTGGCGCCGTCCGGTGAAGGCGCGGTGCGCTGCATGAAGATGGCGCTGCAGGGCGTGGATCGTCCGCTGGACTACCTCAACACCCACGGCACCTCCACGCCGCTGGGCGACGTCACCGAGCTCAACGCGATCCGCGAAGTGTTCGGCGATGCGGTGCCGCCGCTGTCCTCGACCAAGGCGCTGTCCGGCCATTCGCTGGGTGCGGCCAGCGTGCACGAGGCGATCTACTGCCTGCTGATGATGCGTGATGGCTTCGTGGCTGGTTCGGCCAACATCGGCGAGCTGGACCCGAAGGTGGAAAGCTTCCCGATCCTGCGCGAGAGCCGCGAGCAGAAGCTGGATACGGTGATGTCCAACAGCTTCGGCTTCGGTGGCACCAACGCGGCGCTGGTGTTCGGCCGGGTGTGATGGGAAGGCGTGCCGGCCAACGGTCGGCACCCACCGTCAGGGGCGGGCTGTTACCTCGGCAGCAACGGCAGCAGCAGCGCGTGCGCGTCCAGCAGCGAGCCGACGATGCGGTGGCCGAATGCGCGCAGCTCCTCATCCGGATGCACCAGGTCCGGCACCTGGATCACGGTCATGCCGGCAGCCAGCGCGGCGCGCGTGCCGGCCGGTGAATCCTCCAGCGCCAGGCAGCGCTCTGGCAGCTGCCCCAGCCGCTGCGCAGCCAGCAGGTAGATGTCCGGTGCCGGCTTCGGCCGCGCCACGTCGCCGCTGGTGATCACCGCATCGAAATACGGCAGCAGGCCGGCGGCGGACAGCTTGCGGTTGGCCCGCGGCTGCCGCGTGGTGGTCGCGACCGCACGCGGTATCGCGTGCGCCTCCAGCAGTTCCAGCAATTCGAGAATGCCTGGCCGCAGCGGCAGGCCGGTCTGCGTGCGTTCCTCGTAGAGGTCGTGGCAGCGTGCGGCCACGGCTTCGATCACGCTGTCCTCGACCCCCTGCGCACGCAGCAACGCGTGCGTATCGCGGTCGCCGAGACCGACCATGCGCAGGAACACCGTTTCATCCAGGCCCAGGCCGAATTCATCGGCGGCCTGGCTCCAGCAGGCCAGCGAGACCCGCTCGCTGTCGATCATCAGGCCGTCCATGTCGAAGATGACGGCGTCGGGCAGGAACGGCAGCGCAGCGATGGTGGTCATGGAGCGAACAGCGTATCCAGGTCGGTGGGAGTGAGCTGCCGCCATTGCCCTTCGTCCAGTCCCTGCAGGTCCAGCCCGCCGACTCGGCTGCGGTGCAGGGCCTGCACATGGTTGCCGGTGGCGGCGAACATGCGGCGTACCTGATGGTAGCGGCCTTCATGCAGCACCAGGCGTGCGCGGCGCGCATCCAGCACTTCAAGTTCAGCCGGCAGCAAGGGCGTCTTCTCGGACTCCAGCATCAGCGTGCCACTGGCGAACAGCGCCCCTTCATCGCCGCGCAGGTCCTCGCTCAGTTCCACTTCGTAGACCTTGGGCAGCTTCGACTTCGGCGAGATGATCCGGTGCAGCAGGCCGCCATCGTCGGTCAGCAGCAACAGGCCACTGGTGTCGCGGTCCAGCCGGCCGACGGTGGACAGCACCGGGTCGCGGTCGCGGTAGCGCGGCGGCAGCAGGTCGTAGATCAGGCGACCTTTGTCCTTGGTGGAACAGGTGTAGCCGGCCGGCTTGTGCAGCGCGATCGACAGGCCCACCGGCGGGTCCAGCGGCTCGCCATCGACGCGCACCGCTTCATGCGGCACCTGGTCGTCGGCGTACAGCACCTCGCCATCGGCGTCGGTGACGCGGCCTTCGCGGAACATCCACTGCACCTGCTTGCGGCTGCCATAGCCCAGGTTGGCGATGAGCTTGACCAGCTTCACTTGCCCTTCCCCCTGCCCTTCACCGCCTCGACCAGCTTGAAGCCATCGCGCTCGGCAACCACGCGCACCGCACCGAAACTCTCATTGAGCGTGTACTCGTACGGCAGGTGGCGGTTGGCCACCACGTACAGGCGTCCGCCCGGGCGCAGCGCCTGCGCGGCCACGGCGATGAAGCGCTGGCCGATGTCCGGACGGTCGGCACGCGAGGGCGTGTGGAACGGCGGGTTGCTGATGATGACGTCGTAGTCCGGCTCGATACCGGCGGTGACGTCGCGCCACAGGAAACGCAGCGGCAGCGGGCGCGGCGGCGGCGACAGGTTCAGCTCGGCCAGCGCCAGCGCACGCTGCTCGGCCTCGTACAGGTCCAGCGCGGTGATCTTCGGGCAGCGCTCCAGCAGCTCGCGCGACAGGTAGCCGTAACCGGCACCGAGGTCGGCGGCGCGACCGGCCAGGTCGGCCGGCAGGTGCTCGGCCAGCAGTGCCGAGGCCGGGTCGATCCGGTCCCAGGCGAACACGCCCGGCCGGCTGAGGAAGCGGCCACCGACAATCGGGCGGACCGCGTCCAGGGCGGACCAGCGCTTGGCCAGGTCGGCATCGTGCTGGCCCTGCATCGGCGCGGTCCAGTACGCCCGGCAGTGGTTCTTGGTCAGGCTGCCGCCGAGGCCGGTCAGCTGCTTGAGGTCGCCCTCGCCGGAACGCGCGCCTTCGTTGTTGGACTGGCAGGCGACGATGCGGCCGCCTTCAGCAACCAGCGCCAGAGCGCGGGCGAACAGCGCACGGGCTTCCTCGCGCTGGCGCGGCGGCAGCACCAGCACCAGCGGATAGCGGCCCTTGCCGGCCACATCATCCAGCTGGCCGCTGACGGTCCAGCCGGCGGCCTGCTGCAGTGGCTGCGCGAACGGGGCGAAGCTCTGCTCGCAGTGCACTTCACGGCCACCGGCCACTTCGCGCAGCGGCCAGCCATCGCGGGCACGCAGGAAGGCCACCGGACCCTCCGGCCAGCGCAGGGCGCCTTGGGAGAACGGCAGGAGCAGGGTCTGCAGGGGAGCGTCGTCGCTGGAGGCCATCGGCGCGGTTACTTCAAAGCGTGAGGGCCGTCCATTGTACCGGCTTGGCCGGGCCAGCCCCGGCGGCCGCTTTGCGAAACCCGAACGGGGCCTTGATCCCCCGGAAACATCGCAGCGTTCAGGGTAAAGGCTCCCCCAATCCCCAGGAGAGCCTGCATGCGTGCCTTGTTCGTCGGTGGCGTGGTAGACAACAGCGAGATGGACCTGGAAGGCAGCCATCCGCCCGTGCATTACCCCGAAGATACCGGCGGTGGCCACTCACGCTACCGCCTGCACCAGGTCGGCCACGGCGCCGATGGCAGCGTGGCCTATGCAGTCTACGGCGCGCCGGACCTGGCCGACGACGAGGTGGCGAGGGTCGCAGAGGAGCGCGCGTACGCCCGCCGTTTCGAAGCAACCCCGACGTTGTTCGAGCATTGACATCACCGCAGTGCCCGAGCCCGAGCCCATGCTCGGGCGGTGGCGCAGCCGAGCGTGGGTTCGCTTCTACATCGGATCAAGGTGCCTTGGGTGGCAGGCGGTTGATGCTGGCGATTTCATCCAGCCACACATGGTGCTGCTGCACCGGCGTGTCGTAGTCATCCAAGCGCAATTGGCCGTTGCTGCCTTCGTCGCCGGCTTCGTTGCGGTACTGCTGCAGGGTCGGCTTCACCGCCACGGTGCCGAGCAGGCGGCGACCATCGTGCAGGGTCAGTTGTACCTGCGTTTCGCCTTCAAGCTGCGGCAACAGGGCCTCCAGGCGCGCGATCTGCGCCGGATCGGTATGGATACGGGGAGCAATACGGGACATCGGCGACCTCCTGCGTGCAGGGTCGCCGATCAGCCGTGAATGCTCAGTGCAGCGCGCTGTCGGCGCGCGGCACCTGCACCTTGCGTACCGCAGACACCAGCTGCGCCACCGAATAGGGCTTGGCCACATGCTCCTGGAAGCCCGACGCCAACGCACGACGGCGATCGTCGGCGCGCGCCAGTGCTGTCACCGCCACCGCGGGCAGGGTCAGCGCGTCCACGCCCATGTCCTCGCGCAGCGTACGCACCAGGCCGTAGCCATCCATGCCGGGCATGCCGATGTCGGTCAGCATCACGTGGTACTGCAGATGGCCGGTGTCGGCCAGCAATGCCAATGCCTCGCCTGCGGAACTGGCCGCGGACACGCTCGCGCCCTGCTCTTCCAGCATGCGCCGCAGGTACTCCAGCACTTCCGGCTGGTCTTCCACCGCCAGCACGTGCATGCCGCGCAGCGGATACGGTTCAACGATCACCGGCTCCAGGATCGGCCCGCTGATTACTTCGCGCAGCGGACGGCGCTCGGCATCCGGAAGGTGCTGCGGCAGGCGCACGGTGAAGGTAGCGCCGTGGCCGTGCCCTTCACTGGCGGCGGTGACCGTGCCGCCGTGCAGCTCGACCAGCTGCTGCACGATCGCCAGACCCAGGCCCAGGCCGCCATGGCGGCGGGTGGTGGTGCCATCGGCCTGGCGGAAGCGGCTGAACAGGTGGTTGAGGAACTCAGGCGCGATGCCGTCGCCGGTATCGCGCACGGTGATCACCCAGTGATTGCCATCGGCCTGCAGGGCCACGTCGATGCGGCCTTCGGCCGGGGTGAATTTGATCGCGTTGGAGAGCAGGTTCCAGAACACCTGCTGCAGGCGGGTGGCATCGCCCAGCACCAGGCTGGGCCGGTCGGGCAGCTGCAGGTGCACATCCAGCGCCTTGCCTTCGGCCACCAGCTCCTGCGCACCGATCGCTTCGCCCAGCACGCCGCACAGATCCAGCACTTCCACTTCCAGCTGCACCTTGCCCAGCAGCATGCTGCTGAGATCGAGCATGTCCGAGATCAGCCGCTTCTGCGCGCCAGCGCTGTTGGCGATCACGCCCAGGCCCTTGTACAGCGGGCTGGTGTTGTCCACGCGCTGCAGCAACAATTCGCTCCAGCCCAGGATGGTGGTCAGCGGCGTGCGCAGCTCATGCGACAACGTGGCCAGGAATTCGTCCTTCAGCCGCGCCATGTTCTCGGCCGCGCTGCGCGCGGCACGCTCGGACTGCAGCAGTTCCTCGCGGGCCAGTTCGATTTCGCGGCGCTCGGTCACGTCCGGGCTGCTGCCGGCAAGGCCGATGAAGCGGCCCATCCGCGAAAAGCGTGGACGTGCATTCATCTCCAGCCAGCGCCATTGGCCATCGGCACGCCGCGCACGCACCAACGCATGCATCGAGCGCTGCGCCTTCAAGGCCTCCTGCAGCTCGTACTCGAACACCGAGGCGTCGTCCGGATGCACCAGCCCACGCCACACATCCTCGGGAACGCGCGTTTCGTCGCCACCGAAAAACTCACTGAAGGCGCTGTTGACGAAGCGTGCATGGCCACGCTCGTCCAGCACCCAGACCGGCATCGGCAGGCCATCGGCCAGCGCACTGAAGCGCGCTTCGCTTTCACCCAGCTCAACTTCCATCTGCTTGCGCGCGGTGATGTCGAAGAACAGGATGCCGACCTTGTCCTCACCCGGGCGCCCCACGCGCACCGCGTCGACCGCGAACGAGCGGCCCAGCGCCCGCGCTTCCATCTCGAACTGCGCCGGGCGGCCGCTGCGGGCCACTTCACCGTAGATGCGGAACCAGTCTTCCTCGTGGTGCGGTTCCAGCGCGCTCATGCGCTGGCCGCGTGCGTCCTTCAGTCCGGTATGCCGCTCGAAGGCATCGTTGACCTCGATGAAACGGTAGTCCACCGCACGATCACCATCGAACAGCACCTGGATCACGCAGAAACCTGCGTTGATGCGCTCAAGCACGCCATGATGCAGGTCGGGTTCGGGCGCCGGCACCATCATCGGTGGGCGCTCCACTAGGGGCGGCAGTGTGGACAAGGGCGTTTGGACAGGCCGGGTTGGAGGCACAGCATCTTCCAAAGAGCGTATTCACAGCGTCAAGCGCCGTCAGTCATGCTTGACGACAATGAATTGGCGGCAACCACTCTTGTATGTGACGCAATCGGCCATTGCCGTTGCCTGGAAGCAGGATCACACTCGATCCGTGATCAACATCGTCCCCATCGGTGGGACGCAGGAGACCGTCATGAAACGCTCACTCGCGATTGCCCTGCTGGCAGGCGCCCTGGTGGCGGGCGGCGCCAACGCGGCCCCGCGCACCGTGACCGATGCGCAGGCACCACGTGCGCTACAGGCCGATGGCCCGGTCAGCGTGAAATGGGATGATCCGGCCAAATTCACCGAGATCCGCCAGAGCACCAACCGCTTCGAAGCCGAGCGCGGCGACTGGGTGCAGCAGCTCGCGCGCTACCTGCAGACCACGGCGGCCAAGCCGCTGCAGCCTGGCCAGACCCTCGACGTGACCCTGGTCGACATCAAGCGCGCCGGCGACTACGAGCCCTGGCATGGCCCCCGCGGCAGTGACATCCGGATCATGCGTGACATCTACCCGCCGCGGATCAGCCTGCAGTACACGCTGAAGGATGCCAGCGGCCGCATCATCAGCGAAGGCGATGCGCGCCTGAGCGACACCGGCTATCTGCACAACGTAGGGCTGAAGAGCGACAGTGATCCGCTGCGCTATGAGAAGCGCCTGATCGATGACTGGGTGAAGCGCCAGCTGGCCAGCCAGGCCACCGCTGCGCGGTAGGCCCATCGGCAGGTGTCGACCTTGGTCGACACGCATTCACGGCGCCGACCAAGGTCGGCCGCTACCAGAGCCTCGCCCGGCGACGCGTACCGGGCGACCGCTGCGCGGTAGGCCCATCGGTAGGTGTCGACCTTGGTCGACACGCAGTCACAGCGCCGAGCATGGGCTCGGCTCTACATGTACACCCTGGCCACGCGCTTGACGCCACACGGCAGCTGGTACGCACTCACGCCGCAGCGCGGCGCCAGCTCGGACAGCGTCGGCGCATTGCCCCACAGCTCCACCACGCTGCCAACGCCCGCCTGCGGATGCGCAGTCAGGTCCACGGTCAGCATGTCCATCGACACGCGACCGATCAGCACGCCGGGCTGACCATCGATCAGCACCGGGGTACCGTTCGGCGCGAACTGCGGGTAGCCATCGGCATACCCCAACGCGACCACGCCGACGCGGGTGCGCGCCTTGGAGACGAAGCGGGCGCCATAGCCCACCGGTTCCCCCGACTCGATCCAGCGCTCGGCAATAACCTTGGACTGCATGGTCATCACCGGGCGCAGGCGCGCGGTGAGATCGGTGTTGTCCGGCAACGGATTGGCCCCGTACAGCATCAGGCCCGGGCGCACCCAGTCGCTGCGCACATCCGGCCAGCCCAGCAGCGCCGGCGAATTGCACACGCTGGTCTCGCCTTCGAGGCCGTCGATGGCACGGGCGAACGTCGCCGCCTGCTCGTGGGTGCGTTCGCTGTCCAGCTCGTCGGCACGTGCCAGATGGGTCATCAGCACGATGCGTTCGACCTGCGGCAGCGCCGACAGGCGCGCATGCGCGGCGCGGAAGCTGTCCACGTCCAGGCCGAGGCGATGCATGCCGCTGTCCAGCTTCAGCCACACTGTCAACGGACGCGGGCTGTCGAAGGCGGCCAGCGCCTCCAGCTGCCACGGCGAACCGACGGCGAACCAGAAATCATGCTCGGCCACCAGCGCCATGTCGCTGGCTTCGAAGATGCCTTCCAGCAGCAGGATCGGCGCACGGATGCCGGCCTGGCGCAGTTCCAGCGCCTCTTCGATGGTGGCCACGCCGAAACCATCGGCCTCGCCTTCCAGCGCCTGCGCACAGCGCACCGCGCCATGGCCGTAGGCATCGGCCTTGATGATCGCCAGGGCCTTGCCACCGCCCAGTTCGCGGGCGAGGCGGTAGTTGCTGCGCAGGGCGCCCAGATCAATCAGCGCGCGGGCAGGACGCATGTGCGGTTCTCATGTTGCGGGGCGTGACCGTACTGGCCATAGCGGAAAACATCCAGGCCTTCGGTGCTGATCTGCGGCTGGCGTGCGCTCATCAGGTCGGCCAGGTAGCGGCCCGAGCCGCATGCCATGGTCCAGCCCAGCGTGCCGTGCCCAGTGTTGAGGTACAGGTTGCGGAACGGTGTGGCGCCGATCACCGGCGTGCCATCCGGCGTGGCCGGGCGCAGGCCGGTCCAGAACTGCGCGCGCGACAGGTCGCCGCCCTTCGGGTACAGGTCGCTGACCACCAGTTCCAGGGTCTCGCGGCGGCGCTGCGACAGCGACAGGTCGAAGCCGGCCACTTCGGCCATGCCACCGGCGCGGATACGGTCGTCGAAACGGGTGACCGCCACCTTGTAGCTCTCATCGAGGATGGTCGAGGTCGGTGCCATCGCCGGATCGGTGATCGGCAGGGTCAGCGAATACCCCTTCAGCGGGTACACCGGCAGGCGCATGCCCAGCGGTGCGACCAGCGCCGGCGAGTAACTGCCGAGCGCGACCACGAAGCGGTCAGCGGTTTCCAGCGTGCCGTTGACGTGCACGCCGGTGATGCGCTCGCCATCGGAGACCAGACCGGTGATGTCCTGGTCGAAGCGGAACTCGACGCCGGCGTCCACGCACATCTGCGCCAGGCGGCGGGTGAACAGCTGGCAGTCGCCGGTCTGGTCACGCGGCAGGCGCAGCGCGCCGACCAGGCCGTCGACATGGGCCAGGGCCGGTTCGGCCTGGATGATGCCGGCGCGGTCCAGTACCTCGTACGGCACGCCGTACTGGGCCAGGATCTCGATGTCCTGCGCCGAGGCGTCCAACTGCTGCTGGGTGCGGAACAACTGGGTGGTGCCCAGGTCGCGGCCTTCGAATTCGATACCGATCTCCGCGCGCAGCTCATTGAGGCAGTCGCGGCTGTACTCGGACATGCGCACCATGCGCGCCTTGTTGATCGCGTAGCGCTCGTGGGTGCAGTTGCGCAGCATCTGCCACAGCCAGCGGTACTGGGCCAGGTCCATGCCCGGCTTGATCGCCAGCGGCGCGTGCTTCTCGAACAGCCAGCCGATCGCTTTTTTCGGCACGCCCGGGGCGGCCCACGGCGAGGTATAGCCAAACGACAGCTGCCCAGCATTGGCGAAGCTGGTTTCCAGCGCCGGGCCGGGCTGACGGTCGATGACCGTGACTTCAAACCCGGCCTGTCGCAGGTACCAGGCACTGGTGGTGCCGATCACGCCGCTGCCGAGGACTAGGACTCGCATGGGACTTCTCCAACCCGATCATTCCCTGCACTGGAGCGTGCCGGGACCATAATTGGGGAAGTATAGACAGCCAATACCAGTTGATTTGCCTGATTTGCATTCAACCGGCAGGATGTTCCCCTGCAATTCATTCCCCAAGGTTGACGGCCATGGCCACCCGTACCCGTGAACTGGACAAGATAGACCGCAAGATCCTGCGCATCCTGCAGGCCGAGGGCCGTATCTCCTTCACCGAACTGGGGGAACGGGTCGGGCTGTCGACCACCCCGTGCACCGAACGGGTGCGCCGCCTCGAACGCGAAGCAGTGATCACCGGTTATCACGCTCACCTGGACCCGGCGGCGGTGAAGGCCAGCCTGCTGGTGTTCGTGGAGATCAGCCTGGCCTACAAGTCCGGCGACATCTTCGAGGAGTTCCGGCGCGCGGCGCTGAAGCTGCCGAACGTACTGGAGTGCCACCTGGTGTCGGGCGACTTCGATTACCTGCTGAAGGCGCGGATCAGCGAAATGGCCTCCTACCGCAAGCTGCTCGGCAGCACGCTGCTGACGCTGCCGCATGTCCGTGAGTCGAAGAGCTACATCGTGATGGAAGAGGTGAAGGAGACGCTGAGCCTGCCGATTCCGGATTGAGGCGCGGCTGCGGTTGGGGTCAGAGCCCGCGGTGCGGGATCCGACCCCGGTCAGGATTCGGCAAGGGGTCGGATCCCGCGCAGCGGTCTCTGACCCCGGTCATGGCAACCGTCAACGCTGCTGCGGGTGCTTCTGCGAGCGCTGCTCCTGCTGCTTGCCACCCTTGTGCGGCTGCTGCGGGTCCATCTGCTGCTGTTGTTGCTGCTGTTGCTGCTGCGGGTTACGGCCCTGCGGTTCCTTGCCGGGATGACGGTTCTGCTGGTTTTTCATGATCGCGATCCAGTGGACGAAGGACATGCGGCGGCGGAGTGCCGGCGCAGGGCCACGGTGGTCCCGCAACGGTTAATCGCAGGCGAAAAAGCAGTGATCGGCAGGATGTTGTTTTCGTGCGTTCAGGCCGGACAGCGTGCGGTAGCTGCCAACCTTGGTTGACATCCGAGATCAGCGCTTGATCTGCTGGCCGTCACCGGCCGGCACGCTGTCGTAATAGCGGCCGGTGCGCGAATCGAACACGCGGTTCGGACCGGCCGGACGCACCCCGGGGACGATACGGCCATTGCGGTCGTACACCTTGTCGGCCGGCTTGGGCGCTGGGGTGGGCGCAACCTGGGCCGGGCCGGTGGACTTGATCGGCTGCACTGGCTGCGGCGAAGGCAGCACCTGCGGCTGCGGCCTCGCTGGCTGCACGGGCGGCACCACCGGCTGGGGGGCTACGGTGGTGCTGCTGCGGGTGGCGGTCGGATTACCGGTCGGCACCTGAGCCAGCGCCAGCGCGGGCAGCAGGGCCAGCAGCAGGGAAAGGGACAGTTTCATGGCACGCTCCGGTATGGATCGCATTCACCTTGCGCCTGCGCCTGTGTGCCGCCCATGAACGGCCATCACACTTGCAAGGTCGCGCCGGCAACCCCACGTTTGTGGGCATCCCCAGGCCATCGACCCCACGGAGCGCCGCCATGACTGCCTTCGACCTGACGCCCCCGACCACCACCCAGACCGAGGCGCTGGTTGCCGGTCTCAGCAGTGAGGAGCGCCGCGTGCTGCTGCAGCACGGCACCGAAGCGCCGTTCTGCGGTGTGTTCCTCGACAACAAGCGCGAGGGCGTCTATTGCTGCCGGCTGTGTGCGCTGCCGCTGTTCCGCTCCAGCACCAAGTTCGATTCCGGCACCGGCTGGCCCAGCTTCTTTGCTCCGTTCGACCCGGCGCACGTGCGCGAGATCCGCGATACCAGCCACGGCATGGTCCGCACCGAGATCACCTGCGCGCGCTGCGGCAGCCATCTGGGCCATGTGTTCCCCGACGGCCCGCCGCCGACCCATGAGCGCCACTGCCTGAACTCCGTCTCACTTTCGTTCACCGGCAACGGCGAGCCCTGGCCTGACCCGTTGCAGCGTGGCGGTGCGGAAAGCGGCGTGGCGGGCTGAAATACCCCGCTGACCGATTTCACAGAATTCCCTCTTCAGAAAACCGGGCGACGGGCCGACAAGGAGATATCCCCCCTCCTTGCGTCGCCCCATGCTCATCATCGTTGGATTCCTGGTCGTCATCATCAGCGTGCTCGGGGGCTACCTCGGGGCCCACGGACGCCTGGGTGCGCTCTGGCAACCCTACGAACTGGTCATCATCGGCGGTGCCGCACTGGGCGCGTTCCTGGTCGGCACCCCGGCCAAGACGGTCAAGCAGACCCTGCAGGCCATGGTCGGCGTGTTCAAGGGCCCGCGCTACAAGCAACAGGACTACATCGACGTCCTCAGCCTGGTGTACGAACTGCTCAACAAGGCCCGCCGCGAGGGCTTCATGGCGCTGGAAGACCATGTCGAGCGCCCGGCTGAAAGCGCGCTGTTCGGCAACTACCCGAAGGTGCAGGCCGACCATCACCTGATCGACTTCATCACCGATTGCCTGCGCCTGATGATCGGCAGCAACATCGAGCCGCACGAGCTGGAGCCGCTGCTGGAACTGGAGCTGGAAAAGCACCACGCCGAGGCGATGGCGCCGTCGCAGGTGCTGACCAAGGTCGCCGACGGATTGCCCGGTTTCGGCATCGTCGCGGCGGTGCTGGGCATCGTCATCACCATGGGCTCGATCGGCGGCGACATCGTCGAGGTGGGCGGCCACGTGGCCGGCGCGCTGGTCGGCACCTTCCTCGGCATCCTGCTGGGCTATGGCTTCGTCGGCCCGATGGCAGCGGCGATGGAAGCCCGCGCCGAGCAGGACAGCCGTATCTACGAGTCGGTGAAGACCGCCCTGCTGGCCTGCCTGCGTGGCTACAACCCGAAGATCGCGCTGGAATTCGCCCGCAAGACGCTGCCGTCGAACGTGCGCCCGGCCTTCTCCGATTTCGAGCAGCACCTGAAGACGGTCAAGTAAGCCATGGCCGAAACCAAGCCCACTGTCATCGTCCGCCGGGTCAGGAAGGCCGGCCACGCCGCCCACCATGGCGGTTCGTGGAAGGTGGCCTATGCCGACTTCGTGACCGCGATGATGGCCTTCTTCCTGGTGCTGTGGCTGATGGCCAGCACCAGCAAGCCCGAGCGCGCAGCCATTTCCGAGTACTTCCGCAACCCCAGCCCGCTGGTCGGCTCCAGCGCGACGCCGGCGCCGGGCATGGCCGGGCCGGGCGGTGCCAGCACCTCGATGATCAAGCTCGGCGGCGCCACCGATGTTTCGCGCGGCAACAGCAACGATCCCTTCCAGAACCAGCAGAAGTCGATACCGCAGCCGGTGGACGAGCAGCAGCGCGACAAGCAGCAGCTGGAAGCGCTGATGAAGGAACTGCAGGAAGCGATCAGCCGCAGCCAGGCGCTGGAACCGTTCAAGGACCAGCTGCTGCTGGACCTGACCCCGGAAGGCCTGCGCATCCAGATCGTGGACAAGCAGAACCGGCCGATGTTCGACCTCGGCAGCGCCACC
Source organism: Stenotrophomonas sp. 22DLJC03 (assembly GCF_056861405.1). Classification (NCBI taxonomy): domain Bacteria; kingdom Pseudomonadati; phylum Pseudomonadota; class Gammaproteobacteria; order Lysobacterales; family Lysobacteraceae; genus Stenotrophomonas; species Stenotrophomonas sp. 22DLJC03. The sequence continues at coordinate 150,224 of NZ_JBSPUG010000001.1, read as the reverse complement.
CTGAAGCCGTACACACAGCAGATCCTGCACGAGCTGGCCGAGTACCTGAACCACGTGCCGAACCGGATCAGCCTGACCGGCCACACCGACATCACTGCCTATTCGGCCGCGCGCGGCTACGGCAACTGGGAACTGAGCGCCGACCGCGCCAATGCCGCGCGCCGCGCGCTGATCGATGGCGGCCTGGAAGACAGCAAGATCACCCGCGTGGTCGGCCTGTCTTCGTCGGTGCTGTTTGACAAGGCCGATCCGCAGAACCCGATCAACCGCCGCATCAGCATCGTGGTGATGACCCAGGCCGCCGAGCAGGCCGCACTGGCCGGTGCCGGCCCGCAGGTGGGGCTGTCGGCCACCACCGCCGACCCGGATGTGCAGGCGGCGCAGGGGCCGGTGCGCTGAATCGGGGTCAGATGCCTTTCCAAGGGAAAGGCATCTGACCCCACCTGCGCCCGGCCGCTACAATGGCGGTCTTTCCTTTTCAGGTGATTCCACCCCATGTCCCAGAACTCCAAGGCCAAGCGCGACAAGCGCAAGAAGCAGCAGGCCAAGCGTCCGTTCCTCCGTCTGAACGCGCGCGAGCAGGTGCAGAACCATGCCGTGCTGCTCAGCGAAGACGGCCAGGCCGTGGCCGCCATCGGCCTTCAGGGCCGTGAGTGGCTGCTGGCCATCGGTGGCCAGACCATGGGCAACGCCGACAACCCGGTGCCGATGCTGGCCATGCTCAAGCACCTGTCGAACATGCAGGAAGCCGAAGGCCGCACGGTCACCCTGGAATACTCCGAGCTGATGCAGAAGCTGCTGGACACCCTGGCCGCTGAAGCCGGCCAGACCGCCGAGGAGTACCTGGACAAGCTGGTGGCCGAGTTCGCCAGCGAGCAGGCCGAAGACGCAGCCGCTGAAGGCGAAGCAGTTGCCGATGAGGCTGCTGCAGAGACCACCGGCGCCGAAGGCGCTGCCGACGCCGAGGCCACCCCGGCCGCCGACGCCGACGGCAAGCCGCAGGCCTGATCCGGCCACGGCGGTGTCGGTCTACGTCGATGACGCGGTGCATCCCTGGCGCGGACAGCGCTGGGCGCACCTGATGGCCGACACCCTGCCCGAGCTGCACGCCATGGCCGCGCAGCTCGGCATTCCACCGCGGGCCTTCCAGAACAAGGCCAGCGGCGCGCATTACGATGTCACTGCAGACCTGCGTGCGCAGGCAATCGCGCTGGGTGCCCGCGCGATTTCCCGGCATACCGACCGCGCGCTGGTGAAAGCGGTGATCGCCAACGCCAGGGCGCAGTACCGGCCGTAGATGGTTAGCGCCGGGCCATGCCCTGCGAGCGCGCAGCGCGGTGAAAAGCCGCCGGGCATGGCCCGGCGCTACCGATCAATCTCAGAACGGGTCGCTGCCCAAGCGGATTTCCACGTTCAGCAGCGAACACAGCGCCAGCATCGCGTCGTCGTCGCGGGTCAGTGCCATCACGCCAGTGAAGCCATCGCTGCCGGCATCCACGCTCCACAGCGTGTAGTTGTGTTCGCGCAGGCGATCAAAAGCGGTGGACATCAGCTGCACACCGTCCAGGTCCTCGGCGAAGTCCTCGTCATCGAGGTCACCACCCCAGTCCAGCTGTACGTTGAAGCGCGCCGACAGTTCATTGACCGCCGACTGCAGCGAATCCAGGTCGTCGCGCTCCACGTCGAAGCCCGACTGCCAGGCGATGGCCGTGAACAGGGCCGGCAGCCAGTCGCTGTCAGCCTCCAGCGGCTGCCCCTGCTCGGCCAGCTGCTCGCGCCAGCGGTTGAACTGCTGCAGGGCCTGTTCGTCATCACCCGGATTGATCAGCACCAGCAGGTTCCAGACACGCGCCTCGAAATCGGCCTCGTCGAAATCCTGGACGTCTTCTTCGAAGTCGAAATAATCGCTGTTGTCGGGCATGGCGGGCACTCCTTGGGGCAGGCGGGCATTCTACGGTTTATCCTGTAGCGCTGAAGCCGGCCTTGGTGGCCGTCACCCTGAATGAAGCGATGAGCGATACCCCTCCCGACCACCTGGCGATCAACCCGGCCAGCCCCTTCCATGATGCGCAGGCGCTGGAGCGCGGCGTCGGCGTGCGTTTCAACGACGTCGAGCGCGACAACGTCGAAGAATATTCGGTCAGCGAAGGCTGGATCCGCGTGCAGGCCGGCAAGGCCCGCGACCGCCGTGGCAACCCGATGACGATCAAGGTCAAGGGCAAGGTCGAGGCGTATTTCCTGGAAACGAAGCCGGAATAAGCACGGCTCTCGGATCCTGGGGTCAGATCCCTTTCCTGCGGAAAGGGATCTGACCCCGATCGACGGCGCCCGACCGCAACGTCATTCGCGCTTGCGCGATTCCAGCAGGTCCAGGTTGCGGATCAGGCGTCGCGAGATCTCATCGGAGATCACCCCGCGCCGGGTCAGCCGGAACAGTTCCTCGCGCTCGGCATTGAGGCCGGCGCTGCGCAGCTGGCGATAGCCCAGTTCCATGCGCTGCACCTTCTCCGGGTCCACGTCGGGCCCGTCGCTGTCCTTCTCCAGGTGTCGCTGGTACAGCAGGCTCACCCGCGAGGCGGCGTCGTTGTACAACTGCACGTTCTCGGTGTTCTGGTTCATCACCATCTGCTGGCGCATGCGCTCCACCCCCGCCAGCGCGGCCTTCGATGACAGCCTGCGTGCCAGGTCTTCTTCCTTGCGTTCGCCCGAATCGGCCGGCAGCTGCAGGCCCTTCAGCAACTGCGGCAGCGCCACGCTGGCGCCGACCAGCGAGAACAGGATCACCGCCGCGGCCAGGAAGATCACCAGGTCGCGCGCCGGGAACGGACTGCCATCAGGCAGGAACAACGGCAGCGTCAGCACGCCGGCCAGGGTGATCGCACCGCGCACACCGGCCACCGAGGTGGCCACCACGATGCGCCAGTTCGGTGCCTCGCCACGCTCCAGCCCGCGACGCCGCGCGCGCAGCAGGTTCCAGCGCAGCGACAGCCATACCCACAGCAGGCGCAGCGTGATCAACGTGGCGTTGATCACCAGCACGTAGACCAGCAACCACCACGCGCTCTGGTGGCCGCTCTCGTTCATGGTGGTGGTGGCACGTTCGACAATGCCCGGCAGCTGCTCGCCCAGCAGCACGAACATGATGCCGTTGAAGCTGAACTGCAGCATGTTCCAGACCCCGGCACGCTGCACGCGCATGCTGCCGGAGACGCGGCCGGTCATTTCCACGTAGCTCATCGAGATGCCGGCCGCGACCGCAGCCAGGATGCCCGAAGCATTGATCTCTTCGGCCAGCAGGTAGGCCGCGAACGGAATCAGCAGGTTGACCAGCATCGCCGCACCCGGCTCCTCGCCGAAGCGGCGCCACAGCCAGCGCTGGAAGGTGGAAACACCGAGGGTGACCGCCACGCCCACCGCCAGGCCAGCCACCGCCACCCACAGGAAGGTCAGCGAGGCCGTGGCCAGCGAGAAGGTACCGGTCATCACCGCCGCCACCGCGAAGCGGAAGCAGACCAGGCCGGACGCATCGTTGAGCAGCGACTCGCCTTCCAGGATGTGCATCAGGCGCTTGGGAATCGGCGCCTTGGAGGCGATCGCCCCGACCGCCACCGGGTCGGTCGGCGACACGATCGCCGCGAGCGCGAAGCACACCGCCAGCGGCATCACCGGAATCATCCAGTGGATCAACAGGCCGGCACCGATGACAGTGAACACCACCAGGCCGAACGCCAGCTCGAGGATCGCGCCTTTATCGCGGAACAGGCCCTGCTTGGGGATGCGCCAGCCGTCGAGGAACAGCAGCGGCGGCAGGAACAGCAGGAAGAACACTTCCGGCTCCAGCGCGTGCCCGCGGTTGAACACCCCGGCGATCACCGCACCCAGGCCGATCTGCACCAGCGGCAGCGGCAATGAGAACGGCAGGACGCGAACCAGGTAGCCGCTGGCGACAACGGCCACCAGCATCGCCAGGACGACTTCGATGGTATGCATGCTTCTTCCAGGAAGCGGCGCGCGGGGAGGCACGGGGGGCCAGCGCCGGAAACCCGGAAAAAATTACCACACGCGGCCACGACCGCGGCGACCACGGCCGCCGCGCGTCAGCCCCGGCTCATGCCCCGTCGAAGCGGTACAGGTCCATGGCAAGGAATCCGGCGTCGATGCCGGCATCGATGCGACGGGCACCGAAGCCACTCTCGCCGGCCGCGCCCATTGCGAAGAACAGCGGCAGCAGGTGCTCATCGGTGGGATGCGCGCGCTCGGCGAACGGCGCCTGCCGGCGATAGTCCAACAGGGCCTGGCGATCATCAGCAGCCAGGCGCTGCTCCACCCATTCGATGAAAGGCCGCACGTACGGCGCTTCCTTGCCGTCCTGGTAATCGCCCCAGTCGTGCAGGTTGTGGGTGATGCTGCCCGAGGCGACCAGCAGCACGCCCTGCTCGCGCAGCGGTGCCAGCGCGCGGCCCAGCGCGAACTGGTGCTCGGGGCCAAGCAACGGCTGGATCGACACCGGCACCACCGGGATATCGGCCTGCGGGCGCAACAACCGCAGCGGCACCCACGCACCGTGGTCGAGGCCACGTTGCGGGTCGAGCGCCACCGGCAGGCCAGCGGCGGCGATACGGCCGGCCACCTCTTCGGCCAGCGCTGGATCACCCGGCGCCGGGTACTGCAGTTCGAACAGCGCGCGCGGGAAGCCACCGAAGTCGTGGATGGTCGGCGGCTGCGGGTGCGCGCCGACCAGCGGCTGCCGGCCCAGCCAGTGCGCCGAGGCCATCACGATGGCACGTGGCGCCGGCAGGTCACGCGCCAGCTCGGCCAGGCGCACGCCGACCTGGCCCGGATGCAGGGCAGTCATCGGCGAACCATGTGAGATGTACAGCGAAGGCAGGCGGGACATGGAATTCTCCAGTTGCAGGATCAAGCGGCGATCAGCGCGAACGCAGGGTCCACTTGCCGTCGCCGACCAGGAACAGCACCACCAGCGCCAGCGCCCAGAACGCCGGGTATTCCCAGCCGCCGCCAGCGTTGGCGAAACTGAAGCCATTGGCGCCATGCACGGTGACGATGGTGCCGAGCAGCAGCGGCACGCCGATCAGGCCCACCCAGCGTGCGTAGATGCCCAGCAGCAATGCGGCGGTGATCACCAGCTCAACGCCGATGGTGAGGTAACCGAGCACGCCAGGCAGGCCCAGCGATTCGAAGAACGCGGCGGTACCGGCCGGGGTGAACACCAGCAGCTTGGTCAGCGCATGGACCAGGAACAGCACGCCCAGGGCCAGGCGCAGCAGGGTGGCGCCATACGGGGCCAGCGGCGAAACAGGAGCAGTCGTGGTGTGCATGGGGGAAACACCTTGAGGGAGTGACCACAGGTTATTGCGCCTTCACGGATCTATAAATACGATCTTTCGACCGTATTTATTTCAAAAGGCGCAATAATGGACACCCTCGAGGCGATGCGCGTGTTCGTGGCGGTGGTCGAGCGCAACGGCTTCAGTGCTGCCGCGCAGGCCCTGGACCTGTCCACCGCCGGCGTCACCCGCCACGTCGCCGCGCTGGAGAAGCGCCTGGCCACGCGCCTGCTCCACCGCACCACGCGCCGGGTCAGCCCGACCAGTGCCGGTGCCGCCTACTACGCCCAGTGCGTGCGCCTGCTGGCCGAGTTCGACGCGCTGGAGGCCAGCATCGGTGCACAGGCGCTGGAGCCCTCGGGCACGCTGCGGATCAACGCGCCGGTCAGCTGGGGCATCGCTCGCCTCGGGCCACTACTGGCCAGCTACCGCGAGCGCTTTCCACAGGTGGAACTGGACCTGGCCCTGTCCGACCGCCTGGTGGACATGGTCGAAGAAGGCTACGACGTGGCCATCCGCATCACCCGCGAGCCCGGCCCCACGCTGATCGCCCGCCGCCTGGGCGAATCGCGGGTGAGCCTGTGCGCCGCACCTTCGTACCTGGCCGTGCACGGTGCGCCGAAGACCCCGCAGGAGCTGCAGGCACATGCATGCCTGAGCTACAGCTACTGGTCCGCCGGTGACCATTGGCCGCTGCAGGGGCCCGGTGGCGAAGTGAAGGTGGCAGTAAGCAGCCTGCTGCACGCCAACAACGGCGACGTGCTGCGCGAAGCAGCAATCGCCGGCATGGGCGTGATCCTGCAACCGGATTTCCTGCTGGAAGACGCGTTGGCTGATGGTCGCCTGGTGCGCATCCTGCCCGAATGGGAGGCCTCGCCGATCGGCATCTTCGCGGTCTACACCAGCCGCAGCCACCTGGCGCCAAAGGTGCGCAGCTTCATCGACCATCTGGTGGATGCGGGGGTGTAGCCGAGTCTGGCGTCTGCCGGCCAGCGGCCGGCACTACCGTCATGTTTCGCTCGGGTAGTGCCGGCCGCCGGCCGGCAGATGCGAAACCCGATCAGGCGGGAACCTCGTCCAGCGCATCAATGATCTGCTCCAGCGGCGCCGGCCGGCCCAGCAGATAGCCCTGTACCTGGTCACAGCCGTGCGCGGCCAGCCAGTCCAGCTGCCCGGGCGTTTCCACGCCCTCGGCGATGATGGTCAGCCCCATGCTGTGGCCCAGCGACAGCAGCGCGCGGCAGATCGAGGCGTTGCGTGGGTTGGTTTCCACGTCGGCAACGAAGCTGCGGTCGATCTTCAGGATGTCCAGCGGCAGGTGCTGCAGGTAGGACATGCTCGAGTAGCCGGTGCCGAAATCATCCAGCGACACGCTGATGCCCTGCTCGTGCAGGCGCTGCATGGTCTGCATCGCCTGCGCCGGCTTGCGCATCAGGCTGCTCTCGGTCAGCTCCACGTGCAGCGCGCCGCGAGCCAGGCCGAAGTCCTGCTGCGCGCGCGTGAACTCGGTTACCAGGTCACTGTTGAAGAACTGCACCGCCGACACATTGACCGCGATCGGCAGCTCGCCCCAACCGGCATCGACAAGCCGCCGCTGTGCCTTCGCCGCCGCGCGGATCACCCAGCGCCCCAGTGCCAGGATCAGTCCGGTGTCTTCGCACAACGGGATGAACTCGTTGGGCGGAATGAAACTGCCATCAGCCTGCGGCCAGCGCAGCAGCGCCTCCAGCGCCGCCGGACTGCCATCGCCGGCGTGCCGGATCGGCTGGAAGTACAGCTGGAATTCGTTGTCGATGGCGGCATGGATGCGCCCGGCCAGGCGCAGGCGGTCGGCCAGCCGCGTGGTCACCGCCGCGTCGAACCAGACCACCACATTGCCCTCGGCGCGCGCTGCATGCGCGGCCTGTGCCGCCATGCCGATCACCTGCTCAGCGCTGTGCCCGTCACCGGCCACGTGCGTAGCCACGCCGATACGCGGCTCGAACTGGTGCAGCGAATCCTTGCCGCGCATCGGCGCCGATACGATCTGCAGCAGGTCGTCCAGCACGCGCTGGACATCCTGCCCGGTGCTGATGGCGAACACGAAATCCTCTGCCGGCTGGAAGGCCAGCGTGCCGCAGCGTGCACCCAGCCCGCCGAGCCGGGTGGCCATCGACTGCAGCACCGCATCGCCGATCTCGCGTCCCAGCGTATCGGCCACCAGCTGCAGGCCGCGCAGCTGTACGAACGCAATGGTGTAGCCCGCATCGTGCTCGTCCAGCTGTTCGGTCAGCGCGCGCACGTTGAGCAGGCCGGTGGCCGGGTTGTGCCGCGCCTGGTAGGCCAGGTCGCGCTCATAGGCCAGCCGTTCGCTGACATCCTCGGCCAGCACCAGGCATGCCGGCTGGCCGTCGAAGTCGAGCCGGGACAGATGTGCACGTACTTCAAACACGCTGCCGTCCTTGCGCCGGTGCAGTCGCACGGTGGCGTCCTGCAGCTCGCCGACCCGGGCCTTGGCGATCGCGCCCTTCACCTCGTCCCAGCCTTCGCGCGGGCGGATGTCGAGGATGCTCATCGCCAGGAATTCCTCGCGGCTGTAGCCATACTGGCGCACCGCCGCATCGTTGACCTCGATGAAGCGCAGCGTGTCCGGATCGAACACCCAGAACGGCGCCGGGTTGCGGTCGAACAGCAGGCGGAAGCGACGCTCCGCTTCGCCCATCTGCTCCCGCGCCTGGTAGCGCTCGCTCAGGTCGGTCAGTGCACCGATCATGCGCCGCTCACTGTCAGCCACCTCCACCCGCTGGCCACGCGCACCGACCCAACGCACCTCGCCACCGGGCAGCACCAGCCGGAACACCTGGTCGAGCACCGCACTACCGGCAAACGCCTGGTCGAAGGCGTGCTGCAGGCGCGCGGCGTCATCACGGTGCACGCGCGCGAAGAAATCGGCCACCGGCAGCGCATCGGTCTGCACCCCGAAGATCTCTCGGGCCAGCGGCGACCAGCGCAGCAGTGCCGCGTCCTCGTCCACATACCAGGTGCAGACACGGCCCACCTGGTGCGCCAGCCGCAGTTCGGCGTGGCCGGTCTTCAGTTCCTCCGCCATCGACTGCTGGCGGAGGGTGCTGCGGCGCACGGCGTACAGCAGTACCAGCAGCACTCCCACGTAGGCCAGCACGATCGCCACTGACGCCTGCAGGTACGGCCACCATGGCGCCAGCACGTCCTCATCGGCCAACCCGACCTGCACCGCCAGCGGGCTGCGCTCGAGCGTGCTGATGGTGATGATCCGTGGCACGCCATCGACCACGCCCGGCACGCTGCCCAGCTCGACCACCGCCTGCTTGCCGAGCAGGTCACGCCGAGGCAGGTCGAAGCGACGGCCGACCGTGCCATGCGGATCCGGCACCCGCGCCAGCATGTAGCCCTCGGCATCGCTGATCGAGACCAGTCCGTTCGGGCCCACATCCAGCCCGCCGATGATGCGCTGCAGTTCGCCGCAGCGCAGCCGCGCCAGCAGCCAGCGATCGTCGGCCATCGCCAACGCCAGCGGCACTACCCAGCCATCGTCGCCGGCCTGCTGCGGCGGACCGATGTACAGCGCGCTGCCCTGCCCGCGCCGCTGCGGGTCGGTCCACAGCGGCAGGTTCAGATCACCCTTGCCGGCGGTGATCGCGCGGCCGTGGCGGTCCAGCACCACAATGCTGTGCAGCTCGGCATGGCGGCTCAGCACACCGCCGATGGCGGCATCCAGCAGTGCCGGCGCCTGTACCGGCACGCGGCGGAACAGTTCGGCGGCGTCGGCGGCGATGCCGGACATCGCCCGTTCCAGGTTGCGCAGTTCCAGCGCCAGCAGGCGCTCGCTGCCCACCGCCAGCGCGCGGCTCTGGCGCTGCGCAGCCTCCAGCCGGCGGTGGTGATCGTTGGCCAGCATGGTGGTCAAACCAGCCACCAGCAACACGCCCAGCAGCACGCCGCCCCAGGTAATGGCGCGCAGCGGCCGGGCCAACGCCCGTTTCAGCGCGGGCATCGGTCGGTCTTCCTTGTGCAGTCGGCTGGCTTCATGCGCGAACGAATCCTCCACGTCCCCGACCTCAACGGCCGGCGGACGCCATTCTTGACGCCTGGCACCGCCCCGCATGGCCACCTCCCCGTGTCCGCGCAGGGTTCCAGCGGCCAGCATGCACCACGCAGCTGGCGCCGTGAAGATCGTATCCGCGCGTTCAGCCAGATCCTGCACAGGCGCTGCGGTGCAACGGAACGGCCAGCTGGGCCGGGGCGGATTAGACTTGGGGTTTTCCGCTGCAAGAGAAGTCCATGTCCAAGCTGCGCCGTCCCACCCTGGCACTGGCCATCGTTGCCAGCCTGTCCCTGGCCGCCTGCGACCGCCCGGCCGAACCGGCCGCCGGTACCGCCGCGCCGGCCGATGCCGCACCCGCAGCGGCCAAGCCGATGCTGGGCAGCTTCGGCTTCGATGCCAGCGGCATGGACCGCAGCATCGCCGCCGGCGACGACTTCTTCGGCTTCGCCAACGGCACCTGGGTCAAGAACACCGAGATCCCCGCCGACCGCTCGCGCTTCGGCAGCTTCAACGTCATCGCCGAAAAGACCCTGGCCGATACCCGCGCCATCCTGGAAGGTGCTGCCGGCAACGCCCAGGCCAACGGTGACGACAAGCTGATCGGCGACTACTACGCCGCCTTCATGGATGAAGCCGGCATCGAGCAGCACGGCCTCGCGCCGGTGCAGCCGCAGCTGAAGGCGATCGAAGCCATCGCCGACAAGGCCGGCCTGGCGCGCACGCTCGGCGGCGACATGCGCGCCGATGTCGACCTGCTCAACGCCACCAACTTCTACACCGACCGCCTGTTCGGCCTGTGGGTGTCGGTGGACATGCTGCAGCCGGACCGCACCGCGCCGTACCTGGTGCAGGGCGGGCTTGGCATGCCCGACCGCGATTTCTACCTGGGTGGTGGCCGCATGGCCGAACTGCGCAAGCAGTACCAGGCCTACATCGCGCAGATGCTGCAGCTGGCCGGCGTTGCCGACCCGGCCGGCAAGGCGCAGCGCATCCTCGCACTGGAGACAAAGATCGCGCAGGCACACGCCACCCAGGAAGAAACCAACGACGTGACCAAGGGTGCCAACCCCTGGACCCAGGCCGACTTCAATGCCAAGGCACCGGGCATGGACTGGAACGCCTTCCTCGATGCAGCGGCGCTGGGCAAGCAGCAGGACTTCATCGTGTGGCAGCCCAAGGCCGTGGCTGGCCTGTCCAAGCTGGTCGCCACCGAGCCGCTGGACGCCTGGAAGGACTACCTGGCCTTCCACGCGCTGGACCGTGCTGCGGCGTACCTGCCGAAGAAGTTCGCCGATGCCCGTTTCGCCTTCCACGGCACTGCGCTGAGCGGCACCCCGCAGCAGAGCGACCGCTGGAAGCGCGCGGTGGATGACGCCAACCACGCAGTAGGCGAGGCCATCGGCAAGCGCTACGTCGAGAAGCACTTCGACGCGAAGACCAAGGAACGCGCCGACGAGATGGCGAAGAACATCATCGCGGCCTTCGCCAAGCGCATCGATGCGCTGGCCTGGATGTCACCGCAGACCAAGGCCAGCGCCAAGGCCAAGGTCGCCGGCCTGACCGTGGGCATGGGTTACCCGGAAAAGTGGCGTGATTACAGCGGCCTGGAGATCCGCCGCGATGATGCGCTGGGCAACGCGCAGCGTGCCGAACTGTTCGAGTACCAGCGCAACATCGCCAAGCTGGGCAAGCCGGTCGACCACAGCGAGTGGGCGATGCTGCCGCAGACCATCAATGCGATGAACGTGCCGCTGGAGAACCGCCTGGTGTTCCCCGCCGCGATCCTGCAGCCGCCGTTCTTCGACGGCGCTGCCGACGATGCGGTGAACTACGGTGCGATCGGTGCGGTGATCGGCCACGAGATCAGCCATGGCTTCGACAACGCCGGTGCGCTGTTCGACGAGACCGGCAAGCTGCACAACTGGTGGACCGCCGAGGACCTGAAGCAGTTCAACGCCGCCGGTGATGCGCTGGCCGCGCAGTTCAGCAGCTATGAGCCGTTCCCCGGCGTGCACGTCAACGGCAAGCTGAGCCTGGGCGAGAACATTGCCGACGTGGCCGGCCTGGGCACTGCCTACGATGCCTACCAGCTGTCGCTGCAGGGCAAGCCGGGCCAGACCCTGGAAGGCTTCACGCCGGACCAGCGCTTCTTCCTCGGCTTTGCCCAGGCCTGGCGCAGCAAGAGCCGCGAGCAGGCGCTGCGCAACTCGCTGCTGACCGATGTGCATGCACCGGGCCAGTTCCGCGCGCTCACCGTGCGCAACATCGACGCCTGGTACCCCGCGTTCGAAGTGAAGGAAGGCCAGAAGCTGTACCTGGCCCCGGACAAGCGGGTCAAGGTGTGGTGATGTAACTGGAACGGGCGCCGCAAGGCGCCCGTTCCATTTCCCGGTAGCTGCCAACCTTGGTTGGCGCATGCCTCGCTCTGGTGGGTGCAGACCTTGGTCGGCACGGGGTGGGAATCCACGCATCGCGTGGATCTACCTGCGGGTGGTGGCAACCATCAGCAGAGCGCTCGCAGCCAACACCGCCGCAGCCCACAGGTTGGCGTACAACCCGATGCCATCCAGCAGACGGCCCCCGCCCCACGCGCCCGCTGCGATGCCGATGTTGAACACGCCCACGTACAACGCGGTGGCGATCTCCAGCGCGTGCGGCACCGCCTTCATCATCCAGCCCATAAGGCCCACCGACACACCGCCGTAGGCCAGGCCCCACAACAGCAGCACCGCAATGCCGCCGGCCGGCGTACTGCCCACCCACAGCAGCAACAGCGGCGTCAGCAGCAGGCCCAAGGCAATCGCCAGCAGCATTCCACGCGGATGCCGTGCGGCCATCGGACCGGCGATGAAGTTGCCGGCGATGCCGGCCAGGCCGTAGGCAAACAGCAGGGCGCCGATCCACTTCGCATCCACGCCCGACACCGTCGTCAGCAGCGGCCGCACGTAGGTGAAGGCGATGAAGTGCCCGGACACCAGCAGCACAGTCAACCACAGGCCGCGCTGCAGGCCGCGATGACCGAGCAGCTGCACGAACTGCGCTGGCCGCACCGACGTTGCCACCGGCAACGCGGGAACCACCACCACATGCAGCAGCAGGACCGCCGCACTGAACAGCGTCATTGCCGCGAATGCGCAGCGCCAACCCAATGCATCACCGATCAGCGCGCCCAGTGGCACGCCAAGGACCGAGGCGGCGGCCACGCCACCGAAGATGATCGAGGTGGCCAGGCCGATCCGCTGTGCTGGCACCAGGCGCGCCGCGAGGCCCCCGGCGACGGCCCATATGCCGCCCATGCAGAGCCCCACCAGCACGCGCGCGGCCAGCAGCCAGGCGATACCGGGTGCCAGAGCCGAGGCGATGTTGGCCACCAGCAACAAGCCCAGCAGCCCACACAGGATGCGGCGGCGATCGATGCCACCGGCGACCACCACCACCAGCGGCGCGAACAACGCCGCCAGCAGGGCCGGCAGCGAGATCATCAGGCCGGCGGTGCCTTCGGAAGCACCGAGGCTGTCGGCGATCGGCGTCAGCAGGCCCACCGGCAGCATTTCGGTAGTGACCACCGAGAACGTGGCGAGGCCGACGGCGGAAACCGCCCACCACGGATGGCGATGCACAGGCGCGGCATGCGCAGGCGATGAAGCGCTCACGGGACGATTCCTTCAGGGGATGTGGTCGACGCAGACGGGCGCAGTGCACGTTGCGCGAGCACGGCAAACAGCAGCACGCCACCGCCTGCCACCAGCGCAACGACAAAGCCGCTGCGTACACCCCCCGCATCGACACTCTGCCCGGACAGCGCCGCGCCCAGCGCCACGCCGATGTTCAATCCGGCCAGCAGCCAGGTCATGCCCTCGGTCAGGCGCGATTCGGGGACGTGCTGTTCGACCAGCGACATCGCCACGATCATCGTCGGCGCGAAGAACAGCCCGGCCAGCAGCACGGCTGCAGCCAGTGCCGGCACGCTGCCAACCCCCAGCAGCGGCAGCGTGGTCAGCGCAGTGGCCGCTGCGCCCAGCAGCAACAGGCGCTGCAACGGCACCTGCAGCTTCAGCGCACCGAACAGCAGGCCTGCCGCACAGCTGCCCAGCGCATAGGCCGACAGCACCACGCTGGCTGCGAGGGGCTGGCCACGCTGTTCGGCGAAGGCCACGCTGGTGATGTCGACCGTGCCGACGATCACTCCCATCGCCAGCATCAGCAACGCCAGCAGGCGGATCTCCGGTTGCCGCAACAGGGAGCGACGTGGTGTGGCGCTGTCAACCGGTTGCAACGGCGGCTGGGTGCCACGCTGCAGGACCAGTGCGGTCACTCCGATCACCAGCAGAAGGGCTGCAGCCAGCACGCCAGCCTGTGGCCATACCGCTACTGACAATCCCACCGCCAACGGCGGCCCGGCAATGAAGGTGACCTCGTCGAACACCGTCTCCAGCGAGTAGGCGGTCTGCAGTTGCGGGCGACCGCGATGGATCGCGGTCCAGCGCGCGCGCACCATCGCCGAGACGCTGGGCATGCAGCCGGCCAGCATCGCCGCGGCGAACAGGGTCCAGTCCGGTGCCTGCAGCACGGTGCAGGCCAACAACACCACCAGGCCGCTGGCGCTCAGCGCGGTGGCCCACGGCAGCACCCTGCCCTGCCCATGGCGGTCGACCCAGCGCGATACCTGTGGCGACAGCAGCGCGTAGGTCAGCACGAAGGTGGCCGACACTGTGCCGGCCAATGCGTAGCTGCCGCGCAGCTGCGACAGCAGGGTGATGATGCCGATGCCGGTCATTGGCAGCGGCAGGCGGGCCAGCAGCCCGGCCATGGCAAGGCCGGCGGTGCCGGGGGCGGCGAACAGGTCGCGGTAAGGGGTGGCCATCGCAATCTCCAGGGCAGCGACTTGCCTGACGCGGGAAGCGCCACGACAATACATACAGAGCGTATGAATATGAGACTACATTCATACGTCCTGTATGTAAATAATCATGCGCCACGTATGTAAGGAGCTCCGAATGGTCCGCCGCACCCGCGCCGAGATGGAAGAAACCCGCGCCAGCCTGCTGGCCACCGCCCGCCGGGTGTTCAGCGAGCATGGCTATGCCGCCACCTCGATGGACGACCTGACCGCGCAGGCCGGGCTGACCCGCGGCGCGCTGTACCACCACTTCGGCGACAAGAAAGGGCTGCTGGCAGCGGTGGTTGCCCAGCTCGATGCCGAGACCGATGTACGCCTGCAGGCGATCAGCGATGCTGCAGATGACGCGTGGGACGGCTTCGTGCAGCGCTGCCGCGCTTACCTGCAGATGGCGCTGGAACCGGAGATCCAGCGCATCGTGCTGCGCGATGCGCGCGCGGTACTGGGTGGCGCCTCACCGGAATCGCAGCGCCACTGCGTGTACTCGATGCAGCACCTGATCGAACATCTGGTGGCGCAGGGCGTGGTGGCGCCGGTGGACGCGCAGGCGCTGGCATCGCTGATCTACGGCAGCCTGGCCGAGGCCGCGTTCTGGATCGCCGAGGGCGAGGATGGCGACGCGCGCCTGCGGCAGGCGACGGCGGCGCTGGAGATGCTGTTGCGCGGGTTGAAGTCGGCCGGGTGAAGCCCATCCACGCATGGCGTGGATCTACTACGGAATCCGCTCTGGCAGATGCCAACCTTGGTTGGCGCTTCTGCGGCACCGCGCGAAATGCGTGCCAACCAAGGTTGACACCTACCGGAGCAGTTCAGGCCACTCGCGCAACACCGCCACTGACACGCCCACGCGCGTGCAGGCGCGACTGGCGAGGCCATCGGGCAGTGCGCGGCGGAACAGCGGCGCCATGCCCCGCATCAGTTTCGCCGACGCGGCCGCCTGCGCCCGCTGGCGGCCATTGCGTTCGAGCATGCCTTCGGCCCAGTCCGGCAGCAGCGCGGCACCGGCCCCCAGGAACACTTCGCGCGACAGGCCTGGCACCGGCACCGGAAGACGCACACCGGACAACACCTCCAGCACCTCGCGCGAGCGCTCGTCCACGCGCAGCTCCGGCTGCCGCGCACAGAAGTACGCCGCCACTTCCGCTTCGCTGCGCGGCACATCCACCGCACCCAGCGCTTCGGCCACGCGGCGGTACTCGTCGTAATAGCGGTCGGCAATGGGCTCGGGTACCTCGCGCCCGTAGCGGCGAAAACCCTGCAGGAAACCGAATGCTTCGGTCACATGCACCCAGGTCAGCAACTGCGGATCATCGGCGGCATACCCCTCACCCTGCGCGGTCTGGCCACGGATCTGCGCATGGATGCGGCGCACCTTGGCCACCAGCATCTCGACCTCGCCGGCAGGCGCATAGCTGGTGCCGGCCACAAAGGCCGTGGTGCGGCGCAGGCGGCCCACCAGATCCTGGCGGAAATTGGAGTGGTCGTAGACCCCGGCCAACGCGCGCGGGTGCAGGGTCTGCAGCATCAGTGCGCACAGGCCGCCGGCCAGCATCGATGGAAATTCGGCGTGCAGCCGCCAGGTGACGCTGTCCGGGCCGAACCAGCCCGGGTCACCCAGCGGATGGTCGTAATCGATGCCGCTCTGGCCACGCGGGAAGGCCTCCAGGACCCAGCGCCGGATCGGCGCGGTCACGGGGCGGGAGAATCGCTGCAGCAGAGCCGGCATCACAGGTCCAGGAAAGGCGGAAGAACGGCCACGCGCTGCGCGGTCGGCCCCGATTCTGGGCGATCACGACGCCAACGGCGAGTCTCCGCACTCAGCCACGGTTTCATGTGCGGCCGCAGCACGTTTCACCCTGCGACATCTTGTCGCAGGCTGCAGCCGCGATGCTGCAACGCAGCAACATTCACTCATTCAGACAGAAGCCTTACGCCGCTTGGCCTTGGCCCCATTGCACGGCTCGCTGGAAGTGCTAGAACTGAACCCGCCACACCGTCCAACGCTGATCGACGCACGTTCCACAAGGAGCCAGCCATGATTGCTTTGTTCAAGGGTTTGGGAATTCTGCTTCGCGACAACGAGCTCTACAGCAGCCCGTTCGATAAACAGGTCGCGCACTGGCGCAATCTCAGCGAGCAGCAGATCCGCGACGAAGTGGCTGTGCTGGCCCAGGCCAAGTGCCAATGGCTGATCGCCTCGATCGTGGGCTGGCAGGCGGCGTCGCTGCTGATCCTCGGCCTGATTGCCAACTACCTGTGGCGCGACGATTTCCATATCACCTTCACCCGCGTGGTGATCGTGTTCGGCTCATGGGTATCGATCCTGTTCGTGATCTGGTTCATGGCCAACATGTTCGACCACACCGCCGGTTTCGAGCGCTGGATGAAGGCGTTCAACAGCCGCGCGCGGATCAGTTCCAAGGCCGACAGCGTCGAGCACGTGGCCGAGGCGCTGGACCTGGCCGAGCATTATCCGGAAGTGCTGGACTACAAGCAGGCGGTCACCGCCCGGCGTGAACTGCGCCACGAGGACATCCGCATCATGACCGAGATCGGGCGCATGAAGCAGCATTCGGAACTGGTGGGACGCCTCAACCACGTGGGTGAAACCGAGCACCACCACGAACTGACGCTGCAGCCAGCCTACTGACCCTTCGGGGAAGCGGGGGGACCCACAATGCCACCGTGATCACTCACGGTGGCATTGTTCTTTCCGTTCCTCGTTGACGCACTGGTTGAAGCCCTTCGGCAGGTCACTGAACTCCCGCGTCTCGCCCACCGCCACCGCGAACGACCGTATCGGCGCTTTCGCACATACGGCATCGGGACTGCAGGCCGGGTCCAGCACCAGGTAGTGGCACTGGCCGCTGCGGCTGGCGATGCACTCGAAGCGCGCCACCCCATCCACCACGGTGCGCTTGCTGTACAGCGTGTCCACGCCATTGGCGTTGGTGCGGGTGATCGCGGTCTCGGTGGACTTCTGGCAACCGGCAAGTGCCAAAGCAGCGAGGCCCATAAGCAGGAAGGAACGCATGGAAAGCTCCGCGTATCGGAAGATGCGGGGCGGCTACATGCCGCGGAACAGACTCATGAAGGGCTGGCTGACCACCAGTGTTTCCGCACGCTGGCGCAGGCGCAGTACACCGCGCCCGGTATCGTCGCGGCTCACCGCCGCCACCGCCTTCATGTTGACGATGGTCGAACGATGGATCTGGCGGAAGTGCTGCGGGTCGAGTACTTCCAGCAGCTCGCGCAGCGGCGTGCGCAGCAGGCTTTCGCCGGCGGCGGTGACCACCGTGGTGTACTTGTTGTCGGCGCGGAAGTAGGCCACGTCCTCCAGCATGATCAGCTGCGTCTCACGACCGTTGCTGGCGGTGATCCAGGCCAGCGGCGGGTGATCGGCGCTGCCCTGCGATGGACCCAGCCGTTGCAGCAGGCGTTCAAGTACCGCGTCGTCCTGGCGCGTCGATGGCAGCCGCGACAGGATGCGCTCGCGCGTGGCCAACAGGCGCTCGTCGCTCACCGGCTTCAGCAGATAATCCATCGCACCTTGCTCGAACGCATCGATGGCGTACTGGTCATAGGCGGTGACGAACACCACCTGGGTACGCGGGCTCAATTCGGACAGCGAACGTGCCACCTCGATGCCGCTGATGCCAGGCATGCGGATGTCGAGGAAGGCGATATCCGGCTGCTTCTCGGCCAGCTGCTCCAGCGCACTGGCACCGTCCTCGCACTCGGCCACCAGTTTCAGTTCCGGCCACAGCCGGCCCAGCTGCTCCACCAGTGACTGCCGCAGCAGTTCTTCGTCTTCGGCGATCAGCGCTTCAAGCGGCATGGCTGCGTTCCTTGGCCGACTGCGGCAGTGTCATGGTCGCGGCCACGCCGCTGGGGAAGTTGGCAACGATCGCCACACCGGCCTGCTCGCCGCAGGTCAGGCGCAGGCGCTCGCGCAGGTTCTTCAGGCCGATGCCGGTGCCACTGGTGCCCTGGCCGAAGCCGAGGCCATCATCGGCCACGGTAACGGTGACGTGGTCATCAAAACCACGCGCCAGGATCCAGATCGTGCCGCCGCCGGGCTTGGGTTCCAGGCCGTGCTTGATGGCATTTTCCACCAGCGTCTGCAGCGCCATCGCCGGCAGCTTCACCTCATGCAGTTCGGTCGGCACCTGCACTTCCACCGCCAGCCGCGCACCCATGCGGATACGCAGGATCTCCAGGTAGGCGCGGGTGCGCTCCAGCTCCACACCCAGGGTGGACACCGATTCGTCCACCTGCGGCAGCGAACTGCGAAGGTACTGGATCAGATGGCCGAGCATCTGTTCGGCGCGCGCCGGATCAGTTCGGGTCAGCACCTGCGCGTTGGCCAGCGAGTTGTACAGGAAATGCGGTTCGACCTGCGCATGCAGCAGATTCAGCCGCGCCACCGACAGTTCCTTCTCGACCTGGGTCTGTTCGGCGGCGGCCTGCTCGTCGCGACGCTGGTCGGCAACGCGTCGACTGATCGCGCGGGTGACCGCTTCGGCATTCTCGTAGTTGCTGCCCTCATCCAGCGCCAACAGGTCGGCCCACCAGCCTGCGTCCGGTTCGAACAGCAGGGTGACGGTGCTGGTGCCCTGCCCCGGCGTGACCGTGGCCAGCACGCTGTTGCGCTTGATCGCCAGCCGCGCCGGCAGGTTCCAGCGCGATGGCTGGCGGCCATTCCACAGATCGACGCGGCGTACATAGGCGCGCACCTGCAGGCTGCCAGCCGAGCTTTCCACCTCCTCCACCCGCGGCAGCTCGCCCACCGCCGCCTCGACCACCGCGAAGGCGTGGCCGGCATCCATCGGCAGTTCGATCTGCCGACGCTGGCGCCCGGACAGGGTGGCGCCATCGAGGCGGCCGGCCACCAGCCAGACCCGGCGCACATGGGTCACCGCACTGCCCAGCGCCGAGATCATCAGGAACATCACCAGCAGCCCGAACACCCAGCCGGGGCCGTCGTTCATGCCGCTGAAAATGCCGCTCCAGACCATGCCGGCCACGAACAGTGCCGCGGCCCAGGCCAGCAGGTGACGGAGGATGAGGGAGAGGCTGGCGATCACGGCGGCGCCTTGGTGGAAGGGGGTGAGCCGAGCATAGGGCGGCCCATCGGGCAAGCAAGCGGCCTGCGACGAAGGGCCGGAAAGCGGGGATGGAAGCCCATCTGGTAGTGCCGGCCGCTGGCCGGCTGCCCATTATCTCCGCATGCATCACAGGGTTGCCGGCCAGCGGCCGGCACTACCAGGAGGCGCCGGGCAAGCCCGGCGCGTTGCCTTACTTGCGCTGGTCGGCGCTGGCGTCACGCACGGCGCGGAACGACTCGTCCTTGCTCCAGTTCGGCCAGCTGCGCGAGTTGGCCAGCTGATTGCCCAGCGTGTACAGCACTTCCAGGTCGCGGGCGGCACCGGCGAACACCCAGTCCGGCTGCCATTCGTCGCCCTGCTGGTGGTAGCGCTTGGCGGTGTAGTCCTCCGAGGCCTTCTTGCCTGCGGCCACGCCGCCGTCCACCCAGTCCTGGCCAGCCGACCACGACAGCGCGGGCACGCCGCGCTTGGCGAACGGGAAGTGATCGGAGCGGAAGAACAGGCCGGCTTCCGGCTTCGGGTCCGGCGTGTAACGGATGTCCCAGCCCTTCGCGACGTCCTTCAGCTGGTCCAGCAACTCGAAGCGCGCTGCGCCATAGATACCGAAATCACGTGACGGACCGAACGGTGCCATGCCGTCCATGTTGATCATCGCCACGGTCTTTTCCAGCGGATACAGCGGATGGGTGGCGTAGTACTCCGAACCCAGCAGGCCCTTCTCTTCGGCGGTCACCGCCAGGAACAGCACCGAGCGCTGCGGGCGCTTCTGCTTGGCGAAACCGCGGGCAAGCTCGATCAGCGATGCGGTGCCGCTGGCATTGTCCAGAGCGCCGTTGAAGATGCGGTCGCCGCGTGCGTCGGGCTCGCCCACGCCGATGTGATCCCAGTGCGCACTGTAGATGACGGTCTCGTCCGGGTGGCTGCTGCCTTCCAGGCGCGCGGCTACGTTGTGCGAGGTGATCACTTCGGTCTTCACCGCGTACTTCGCATCCAGGCTGGCACCGGTCAGCGGCACCGGCGTGAAGTCACGCTGCTGCGCCTTCTTCTTCAGCGCTTCGAAATCCTGCCCGGCCGAACGGAACAGCTCCACGGCCAGGTCGCGCTGGATCCAGCCTTCCAGCAGCGGATGGCTCTCGGCCGGGTTGTCGCGCACCACGTCGAACATGGTGTTGGTGTTGGAGCCGGCCACGGTGGCCCAGCCATAGGAAGCCGGTGCGGTCTCGTGCACGATCAGCACACCCAACGCGCCCTGGCGTGCTCCCTCTTCGTACTTGTAGGTCCAACGGCCGTAGTAGGTCATGCCCTTGCCGTCGAAATCACCTTGGCCGGTTTCGAAGTCCGGGTCGTTGATCAGCACGACGGCGATCTTGCCCTTCAGGTCCACGCCCTTGAAGTCGTCCCAGTTGCGTTCCGGCGCCTTCACGCCGTAGCCGAGGAACACCAGGGGGGCCTTGCTGATGTCAACGTTGCTGGCGCCGTTCATGGCAGCGCGCACGGCAATCTGCTTGCCCTGCTCAAGCGGCACGGTCTTGCCACCCTGGTGCAGCGCCAGCTGCGGTGCGCCGACGATGTCTCCCTTGCGCAGCGGCACCGCCTGGGTCCACAGGCGCTTGCCGTCCTTGAGATCGCCGCCCGGCTGCAGGCCGGCGTCGGCGAACTGCTTGCTGAGATAGGCGACGGTCTTCTCTTCGCCGGCGGTGGCCGGCGAGCGGCCTTCATAGGCGTCGGAGGCCAGTTCCTTGACGTCGGCGGAGATCCGCGCGCCATCGAATTTCGGGGTGGCCGCCATCAGTGCGCTCGACACTGACAGGGCCAGCAGGCCCAGTACTGCTCGTTTCATTGCTCTCTCCAGCAGGGAAATCCTTCTGGAGTGTAATGGGATTCGGCAGGGCTGCGCCCTGCACCTGCCGAAGCAACGGCAACGGCCGAAGCAACAGCAGAAGCTGGCTTCCTGAGGGTAGGCGGGGTGGGTCCGGTTGCGGGGGACGCCGTAAACCCATCCCTGGGGGCTTGGCCGCGGCATCCATGCCGCGGACACCCCCGCAACCAGACCCACCCCGCCTTCGACAGATTTCTGCTGCTGTTGGTGGGTGTCGACCTTGGTCGACACACCGCTGTTGGTAGGTGTCGACCTTGGTCGACACGGACGAAAACAAGAAGGGGTCAGATCCCTTTCCCGGCGGGAAAGGGCTCTGACCCCATCTGTGTGCTGCCTTGGCGTGTTACCAGTTCGGGTCTTCGGCCGGGGCGGCGGCGGGCTTGGGCTTCGGCTTGGCGGCCGGGCGTGCAGCGGCGGCCGGCGCAGCCGAGGCAGTCGCGCCGCCAGCAGCGGTGGCAGCTGGCTTGCTGCCCAGCTTCTGGCGCAGTTCGATCTGGCCAGGACGGAAGCCGCCGCGCATGGCGTCGACGCCGTCTTCGATGGTGCCGTAGGAGGTCTGTGCGGCGACGCGGTCGATGCGGATGGTGCAGCACGGGTGCTCGCTGCGGCCCAGCGAGCGCCCGGTCTGTGGGTCCTTCAGTTCTTCGCCCAGGCGCACGGCCTGCCAGCGCTGGCCGGCCTGCACGGTGTCACCGCCCTGGCTCAGCACCACCTGGTCTCCGTCCACCGAAACCACCGACACCGGGAACAGCGTGGTGACGATGGTGGTGCCGATCTGGCCGGACAGCGATTCCATCATCGCCGCGGCCATGTTGCGGCCATTGACCACGCGCGGCAGGGTGCTCGGACCGGTCGAGGCCAGCTGATGATCGAAGCTGTCGGACATTACCACCTGGCCGGTGGTGGCGTTGATCAGACGCAGGGTGATGCGGCCGCCACCGGAGTACGAGGTCACCTGGCGGTCGGACATGCGCAGGTTGCGCACGCTGCGCGGATACTCGAAACGTTCGATGGTCGGGATCAGGATCAGGTCGGTTGCCAGCTGCTGGCCGACGCGAGCGGTGTCCTGCAGACGCACGTTGCCACTGTTGATGTGGTCGATCTCGGCCTGCAGTTCGTCGCCGAACTCGCGATCCAGCACGATGAAACGCTGGGTCTGGGTCAGTGTGTCGGACAGGCGTGCGCGGATCGCATCGGCCACTTCGTCCGCGTCCACGCGGCCGTCGCCGACGGCATAGCTGCCGGCCTTGGTGCGCGGCAGGGCGACCACGATCTTCGGCTTTCCCTGCTCGTCCGGTGCGCGGTACTGGGCGATCTGTGCGCGCACGCGCACCTTCCAGTAGCTGCGCATGCTGCGATGGGTCACATCGGAATCGTAGGAGCTGGCACCACGCTTGGCATCGACGTTGACCTTCTCGTCATAGCTCTGCTTGACGCTGGCCGACGCCGAACCGCCCTTGGCCGAGGCTTCGCCGGAAGCGCTGGCCGAGGCCGAGCCCTTGAAGCTCCAGCCTTCATCGCTGGCACGCACGCGGGCGATGGTTTCCTCGTCAAGCTGACGCACTTCATCCTGCGACAGGATTTCATAGCCCAGCACTGCGCCCTGCGAGCCGGCGATCATCTGCTGGGTGAACGCGTCGGCGCGGATATCGCCGACGTGTTCGCCATCCACATCCACATGCAGGCCTGCACGCAGGCTCTGCATCTGGCTGGCCACGCGTACGCCGTTGACCTGCGCCACCGCCGACTGCAATGCCGCCAGCACCGCCAGTTCCGGGGTGCTGCCGATGCCGTCGGCTTCACGCGCGACCTGGGTGGTACCGCCGAAATCCGGCGTGCCACGCAGCGGCGCTGCTTCCACTGGCGCATTGCTGGCCAGTGCACTGGTTGCCTTGTCCTTGGCAGGCGCGGCGGCCGGGGCGTCCTGCTTGCCGCACGCTGCAAGCAGCGTGGCGGCCAGGCCCAGGCCGATCAAACGGGTAGTCATACGCATGGAGATTCGCCTCGGATCAGCCCATCTTGTCCAGCTGGCCCAGCATCGAGTCGGCGTTGGACGGCACCTTCACCTTGCTCTGCTTGGCGAAGGTCAGCGCCTGCTTCGACGAGCCGTACAGGCCCTTGATGAAGCCCGGCGATTCCTTGGCAACCCATGCACCGGCGGCCAGCTTGCGGCCGACGGTGGCCAGCTGGGTCGCGCCCAGGTTCTTCATGCCGGCCGCAAAGCCGCTGGCTTCGCCACCCAGCTTCTGCGCTTCAGCGGCTGAAGACAGCAGCGAGACCAGGCCTTCGGCGTAGTGCTGCTTGGACTCAGCGTTCAGTTCCGGCTGTGCGGCCTGGCGCTCATTGATCGCCGCCTGGGCGGCTTCGCTGACCGACACCGACTTCTTCATGGCATCGACGCTGACCGAACCGGACGACAGCGCCTGGCGCTCCGCTTCCAGCAGCTGCACCTGCTCGGCCAGGCCGAAGGCGCGGGCGAACGAGGTCTGGGCCTGCAGCGAGTGCGACTGCGAGCTGACGAAACGACGCACCAGCGCTTCCTGCGCGGCTTCGTCCGGAGCGGCGGCGCTGGAGGCGCTGCTGCTGGAGGTGCCGGTAGCGGCGCCGGCCAGGTCCTTCAGCTTGCCGAACTGGGCGTGGGCCGGCATCGACAGGGTCGCAGCCGCGATGGCCAGGGTGAGAGCAGTGGTACGGATCATGTGAGATTCCTTTGGGAGAGACGGCCGCACTGCGGCGCGCAAGAACGGGTATTGCAGCGGGTCAGTGCCGAGCAAGCGCGGCACCCACCAGAGCCGGTAGCGCCGGGCAATGCCCGGCGAGCGCAGCGGTAACGTCAACGAACCGCCTTGACGTTCAGCTCGTTGATCATCTGCTGGGCAGCCTTCTCGGCGGCCAGCTGCAGGGCATTGGTGCGGGCCACCGTTTCATTCGGACCGGTACCGGAGAACTGCACCGGACCCACCGACGACACGGTGCGCGGGAAGCGCCCGGTCACGTCCAGCACCTTGCCGGTGACGGTAACGAACACGCGGGTGTTGCCACTGGCCGGGTCGCGGTCGCGCATGCCGACGTCGAGGGTGCCGACGGCGATATACGGGATGTTGGCTGCACGGATGCCGTTGGCGGTGTCACGCAGGGTGGCTGCAGACAGATCGTTGCCGGTGCTGAAATCCTTGCGGATGCGCTCGATGCTGAGCAGGCCACGCGACTCGCCTTCCACGTATTCGGCTTCGACCACCTCGTAGCCGGCGGCGCTGAAGGCACCGGTCATCGCGGTGTTGACCTCGGCGGCATTGGCCACCTTCCAGCTGATGTTGTCGCTGCGCTGGGTGGTGCTGCCGCCGCTGGTGACCGACATCGACGCATTCTGGTTGATGCTGCCGTTGGTGCTGACCGAGTTGCCACGGAAGCTGTCGCCTTCACGGGTGTTCTCGTTGTAGCTGGAGCTGACGTCGGTGCGGCGGTATTCCTTGTCCTGGAACGACTGCACGGTGTCCTGCGAGCGTGCCATGAACAGGAAGGTCAACAGCGAGCGCTGCGCAGCGGTGGCGCCAGCAACGGCCGAGCCAGCATCCAGCTTGGTCTGCAGCAGGGTGGTATTGATCTCTGCGCGGACGGTGACGCTGTAGGTCTTGGCCTTCTTGTCTTCGGTGTCCGACAGCTGCACGGCGCTGAGCACGTAGCGGTCGATCTCGCCGATGAACTCGGCGCGACGGGCTTCGAACAGGCGCAGCTTGGCCGCACCGGTTTCAGCGATGTACGCCTCCAGCGCATTGACCTTGGCCTTGTTCATGGCCTGGGCGCGGGTGTCGGCACTCAGGCGCAGGCTGTAGCTGGCCGAACCGGTACCACGCGAGCTGGCGGTCTGCGCGGCGACCGGCGAGGCCACCGCCAGGGCGATGAGGAACAGCAGGATGGTACGCATCAACGACATGACTTGATCAACTCCTGGAGGGCTTGGGTCTGCTGCTGCAACGGGCGGCCGCCCGGCTTCTGCTCGTCCAGCCAGGCGCGCGAATCGGCACGCTTGGCGGCGGCGCCGGCGAAGGCATCAAAGCCGGCCAGCAGGGTTTCGTAGCTGGCCGACCACTGGTCAACCTGCCACTGCGTGACCGGCACCACCTTGGTGGCACCCTTGCGCAGCGGTTGTTCGAAATAGACCTTGCCGGAGAACGGCTCGGTCACCTTGGCGGTGAAGAAGGCGCCGAACAGCATCGTCTTCATCGCCGCGGTTTCTTCGATGACGCCGTTCTTCAGCGCATCGACCTGCACGTTGATGACGTAGTCCGGCTCGGGAATCTTCAGCTGGTAGACCTTGCCGTCGGCAAAGCGTGCAGCCATTGCACCACCGATCGCCTGGCCCGAGGCCGGCGGCAGCAGGCCGACACCGGTGTTGGACGACAGCGTCTTGGACAGTTCATGGGCCAGGGTGGCGCGCAGCGGCGCTTCCCACTTCGGGTCCGGCAACTTGGCCCGCACTGCATCGGACAGGGTCACACCGCCCACCTGCAGGCGGCGCACCGCAGCATCCGGCAGCTTGGCCTGGGCCAGGCTGGCCGCAAGGACCTGCGACAGGCTGGTGCTGGCGTTGCCATACAGCAGATCAGCGACGATCGCGTCGATATCGTCGCTGTCAGGACGGTAGTCCTGCACGTCGATGCGCTGCAGGGTGAGCGGATAGGAAGCGATCACCTGGCGCTCGCGGAAGTCGAAGAACAGCGCCTGCAGCGCCACCTCGACCAGCACCTTGTACTGGTTGCCGATCGGTTCGACCGACACCAGCTCCCGATCCAGTGCTGCGGCCAGCACGGTGGCGCTTGTGGTGCCGTCGAGCATCGCGACCGGCTGGTCGATCAACTCCAGGTGGGCCGGCGCACGGCGCTTGAGCGCCTGGACCAGGGTCTGGTTGAGTGGAATAAGGCCGCGCTTTTCCAGCACCGCGTGCGCATGCGGCGTGGTCGCCTGCACGGCGGCGGCATCGGCGGTATAGGCAAAACCGGCCCAGTAGGCCTGCTGCGATTTGTCTGCGGCCTGCACGGCCATCGGCCATACGGCCACGCACAGGGCACAGGCAAGCAGGCGCGCAAAAGCGCGCGATGCGCTCTTCGTCCTTGAATACATCCAACCGCTCCTCGGTCAATACGCACGGAAAGCAGACGCGCATGCGTCCACTGGGCGCGAAACATAACGGCTCGCGCGCCCGCCGACAAGTGCTGCCTTCGTCGGGGTCACTCCACGGGGGGCAGACCGGCCCTTTGCCGCAGCAGTCCGCGCTCTGCCTGGTTCTGGCTGAGTCTGGCGGCTTCCGCAAAAGCGTGACGTGCGTCGTGCTCGCGCCCCAACGACTGTAGTACCTCGCCACGCACCACCTGCAACGGTGCGTAATCGCGCAGGCGCGCATCGTCCAGCAACGGCTGCAACTGTGCCCATGCAGCGAAGGCACCTTCGCAGCGCAGCACCGCCACTACCCGGTTCAATGCGACAACCGGCGAAGGCTGCACCTGCAGCAACTGTGTATAAAGCGAGACGATACGCGGCCAGTCAGTGGCTTCGGCGTGGCGCGAAGCCGCATGGCATGCCGCGATGCGTGCCTGCAGCACATAGGGATCATCGCCACCACCGGCTGCCAGCGCGCGTGCCAGTACCTGCTGCCCGCGCCCGATCTGCAGCCAATCCCAGCGCGCACGGTTCTGCTGGTCCAGCAGCACCGGCGCGCCGTGCGCATCGGTCCGTGCTGCGGCACGCGAGGCCTGCAGCTCCATCAGCGCCAGCAGGCCCAGCACCGGCGGCACCGGCAGCCGGTGCGCCAGGATGCGCGCAAGCCGCAGTGCCTCCTCGCACAGCGCCGGACGCATCCAGTCGTCACCGGCACTGGCCGCATAGCCTTCGTTGAACACCAGGTAGATCGCCTCCAGCACCGACCCCAGCCGCTCGGGCATCGCCTCCGCGCGCGGCACTTCATAGGGCACCTGCTTCTGCGCCAGCGTGCGCTTGGCACGAACGATGCGCTGCGCAATGGTCGGCTCGGGCTGCAGGAACGCGCGCGCGATCTCCACGGTGGTCAGGCCACCAAGCAGGCGCAGGGTCAACGCCACCCGTGCGTCAGCCGGCAACACCGGATGGCAGGCCACGAACATCAGCCGCAGCAGGTCGTCACCCAGATCATCTTCCAGCGCCTGGCTGTCATCCGGTGCCGGCAAGGGTACCGGATGCAGCTCCTCGCCCCATTGCGCATGCTGCTGCGCCACCCGCTGGTGCTGGCGCAGCACATCAATGGCACGGTTGCGCGCAGTGGTCATCAGCCAGGCTCCGGGGTTGTCCGGGATGCCCTGCTCCGGCCAGCGCTCCAGCGCGGCCAGCCAGGTGTCCTGGGCCAGCTCCTCGGCGCGGCCGACATCGCCCGCGAGCAGCCGCGCCAGGCGCGCGATCAACACCGGCGATTCCATCCGCCAGAGGGTTTCCAGACGCTGCGTCAGTGCGGGCTCGAGCATGCGCCGATCACAGCACGCACGCCGGGCCCGCACAAGCGCCGCAGCTCACGCTTCAACAATCGGCTTGAAGCCGCCCCAGAACATGCGCTTGGTATCGAACGGCATGTCCTTCGGGCCCAGCGATGCCAGCCGCGGGTCCGCCATTACTTTCGCGTTGATACGGTCGCGCGCCGCGCGCGAACGGAACACCACGAAGGCGACGATCACCGTTTCGCCAGGTTTGGCCTTGACCGCACGCGGAAACGACGTGCTCTTTCCCGGTTCCACATCGTCAGCCACGCATTCCATGTACTGCAGCGCTCCATGGTCCTTCCACACCGCACCGGCCTTGCGGGCAAGGCGGCGGTAGGCCGCCACCTTGTCCTGTGGGCACGGCAGCACGTAAGCATCCACGTAAGCCATGAGGGTTCTCCCTTGCGGCGGCCGTCAGCCCGGCTCGCCGTCCATGTGTGCGATTTCCCAGAGATGGCCGTCCAGGTCCTGGAAGCCGCGCTGGTACATGAAGCCGTAGTCGCGCGCCGGCTGCGGTTCGCTGGCACCGGCCTTGAGTGCCTTGTCCACCATCACGTCCACCGCCTTGCGGCTGTCGGCCGACAGGCAGGTGATCACCTCGGTGTGGCTGTGCGCATCGGCAATCGCCTTGTTGGTGAACTGCCCGAAGAACGGCTGGGTCAGCAGCATCACGAAGATGCTCTCGCTGACGACCATGCAGGCCGCATCGTCGTTGGTGAAGGTCGGGTTGAAGCTGTAGCCCAGTGCGGCGAAGAAGGCCTTGGACGCGTTCAGATCCTGCACGGGCAGGTTGACGAAGATCATCTGCGGTTGCGGTGCACTCATCGGTGAAGCTCCTTGTGGATGAAAGAGGCAGGAATCACGGCTGCTTCATGCAGTTGACCATCCACGGCTTGCCATAGCGATCGATCAGCATGCCCCAGCGATGCGCCCAGAACGTTTCAGCGATCGGCATCTGCACCTGGCCACCTTCGGCCAGCGCCGCGAACACGCGTTCGGCTTCTTCGATGCTGTCGACGTCGACATTGATGGTGGTCGAACCACCCTCGCCACCACCGGGACCGTCGGCCGCCATCACGATGGCACTGCCGATTTCCAGCTGGCTGTGCGCGACGTGGTCCAGGGTTTCCGGCGGCATCTCGTTGCAGCCCGGCGAGCCATCGGAGGGCGGCATGTCGCGGTACTTCATTTCCGAGGTGACCTGGCCACCGAGTGCCTTGGCATAGAACGCCATCGCCTCATGGGCCTGGCCGCTGAAGCCGAGGAAGGGAATCAATTTCATGGCAATGCTCCGTCGTGGGTTTCAGGGTGGTAGCGCCGGGCCATGCCCGGCGGGGGAAATGAATCGGGTCAACCTTCCAGCTGCGCACGCAGACGCTGTTCCTGCTGCTGTAATTCGGGGGTGAAGGCCTCGCCGAAATCCTCGGCGGAGATCAGCGGGCGCAGCTCCAGCGTGCCGCCACTGTTGAACGGCGCGCGGCTGGCCCACTCGACGGCCTCATCCAGCGAACGCACGTCCCACAGCCAGAAGCCGGCGATCTGCTCGCTGGCGGGGCCAAACGGACCGGCCTCGACCTTGGGCGCGCCACTGCCGAAATGAATGCGGCGACCGCGCTGGGTGGCGTGCAGGCCTTCACCGGCCAGCATGATGCCGGCGGCCACCAGTTGTTCGTTGAAGGCGCCCATTTCGGACAGTTCCTGTTCGCTGGGCATGCGGCCGGCTTCGGAGTCGGCGTTGGCCTTCACGATCACCATCACTTTCATTGCGGTCTCCCGTGGGGACGCGTGGTGCGTGCCCTTCACTGGGTACAACGAACCAGGGGGCTGGAAATCGACACGTCCTCTAAAACTTGTTTCTTCCGTGGAAAGCGCGCCTTCGGCGGGAGTCGGCGAACGGCGGAGCCCCTCCGTGGTGGGGTTGGGTTGGTCGCTGAAAAGCTCGGGTTCATGGGTTTGGCTGGGTGGGTAGGCGGGTCGGGGGACGCCGTAAACCCGTCCCTGGGGGCTTGGCCGCGGCATCCATGCCGCGGACACCCCCGCCCCGCCTACCCAAGCGGCCTTGGACAAGTTCCTGTCTCCGTTCCACCACGGGAAGATCAAGAAAAAAAGCAAAAGCAAAAGCAAAAGCAACAGCAACGGCGGTTGGCTGGCGGCCTCGGCTTTGCGAGCGAAGCGACCCGCTTTCGCTCTTGTTGTTGATTTCCCGTGGTGGTTCGGCGACCGGAATCTGTCAGGGGTCGGGCGGGTGGGATTGGCGGGGTATCCGCGCCATGGATGGCGCGGCTAAGCCTCCAGGGACGGATTCACGGCGTCCCCGCCAATCCCACCCGCCCGACCCACCCTCTGAAACCCAGCTTTCAGCGACCAACCCAACCCCACCACGGAGGGGCTCCGCCGTTCGCCGATCGCCCGCCGCAGGCGGCTTTTCGCGCTGCAGCATGCCCGCAGGCAAACCTGCGCCATCATGGACACCCCGCCCCCGCCAGGACCGTGCCATGCAGCAGTACCTGCTTCTGATCTACATCGAGCCTGCCCTGCTCCAGGCCCTGCCCACCGAAGAATTCAACGCGCTGATGCGTGACTGCCTGGCCCACGCAGACAAGCTGCAGGCCGAAGGCACGCTGCTTGCCGCGCAGAAGCTGCAGCCGGTCGACACCGCGCAGACCCTGCGCGTGCGCGATGGCCACAGCCGTGTATTGGATGGCCCGTTCGCCGAAACCCGCGAACTGCTGGCCGGTTTCAACCTGATCGTCGCCCGCGACCGCGACGAAGCCATGCGCGTCGCCCGCGACTTCCCGTGGGCGCGCTTCGGCAGCATCGAAGTGCGGCCGCTGGAAGACATGGACGCCGAGCGCGAACGCTGCGGCGCCCCGGCTGCGGCTATGGCAGCAGCCGTACTCTGATCTCGCGCGGACCCACGCCTTCGTTGCCGCTGTAGTCGCGCACGCTGGCGCGCACGGTGTACTCGCCCGGTGGCAATGCCGCCGGCTGCCAGCGCCCGGTTTCCATCAGGCCATCACGCACGGTGTTGGTGGCCAGGTAGCGGAAGCGGGTTACCGCACTGCCATGCACGGTGATGCCGCTGTCCGGCGCATAGGCCACGCGCACCGCTTCGTTCTGCGGCGGCATGCGGTTGAACACGATGTTCCAGCGCGGCTGCTCATAGCCCTGCAGCGGCTGTCCGCCGGCATCGAGGATCTGGTAGCCCACCTGGTACATGCCCAGCCGGCGCCGCGACAGGTTGTTGTCAACCTGGTCCCACGCCTCGACCACGATCTGCACGCCACGTCCCTGCCGCGCCAGCATCACCACGCCGTCGCTGCCCGCCGCCAGCGGCTGGTCGTTGTCGTCCAGCAGCGCGACATCGGTGATGCGCGGTGCGAAGTGGTCGGCGTAGTTATGGAAGCCCAGCGCCACGGCGTTGGTTTCGAAGCCGCCGGTGCCCACCGCCAGGTGCACGTGCGCCTGGTTGTTGATGCTGCCCAGGCGATCGCCGACGTGGATGCGCGTGCCGCGACGCACGCGCATCCGCTCCAGCTTGCCCTGTTCGTCGTACAACGCCTGCCAGCGCGCATCGAACGGCTGGTCGCGCGGGGTGCGGCCGACCCGCATGTGGATGTACTTGAGGCGGTCCACTGCCAGGCCCTCGGCCTGCCCCCCCAGGCTCCACGCCGCTACCGGGCTGCTGATCTTGCCATCGGCGATCGCCAACACGGTCTGGCCGACATCGCCGCGCACATCGAAACCGCCGTGCAGGTGGTGGCGGCTCTCGCCCTTGAAGTTGCCGCGCACCTCGCCCAGCGTGCCGACCACTTCATGCCAGCCGTCCTGCGGTGCCAATGGCCAGCGACCACCGGTGTCCGGCAACGCTGCATCGGCAGCGGGCCCGACCAGCGCCGGTGCCGGCAAATCACCCACTGGCAGCGGGCGCAGGCGGTGCAGGCGATAGCTGGCGGAATCGGCGACCAGCACACTGCCGTCGGCATCCATCGCCAGACCGCTGGGCCGGGCCAGGCGCGGCAGGCGGCCGTTGCCCACCAGTGCGATCTGGTGGCCCTGCGGTGTTACCTGCACGATGCGGCCATCAAGGTCACCCACGTAGAGCACGCCGTCGTGCGTGGTGGCCAGCGACAGCGGCCCATTGATCACGCCGCCATCGCCCAGCAGCGTGCTGACCGTGCCATCGGCACCGACGCGACGCACCGCGTTGTTGAACAGGTCGGCCACCAGCAGCGCGCCATGGGCATCGAAGGCCAGCGCCACCGGCGTATCGAAGCGCGCCGCGACGCCCAGGCCATCGGCCAACCCCGGGCGCTCGCCGCCGGCCAGGGTACGCACGTTGCCGTCGGTACCGATCATCCGGATGCGGTCGTTGAAGGTGTCGGCCACATAGACCTGGCCCTGCGCGTCCACCGCGATGCCCATCGGTGCATCGAAGCGCGCTTGCGCGGCCGGCCCATCGGCGTAACCCTGCTCGCCACCGGCCAGCGTGGTCACCTGGCCATCGGTGCCGATACGGCGGATCGCGTGGTTACCGGTGTCGGCTACGTACAGGTTGCCCTGCGCATCGGCGGCGATGCCCGAGGGCGTATTGAAACTGGCCTGCAGTGCAGGGCCGTCGATGCGCCCCTCGCCCTGCCCGGCCACGGTCTCGATGCGGCCATCCGGCAGGCGGCGGCGGATGCGGTTGTTGTCGCCGGCATCGGTGAAGTAGATGCTGCCGTCGGCACTGCGCAGCAACGCATGGGGATCGGCGAAGCGGGCCTGCGCGGACGCACCATCGCGGTCACCGGGATGACCATCGCCGGCCAGCATCTCGATCTGTGCGGTCCAGGCCAGCGGCGTGGGCGCCGGGCCTGCCGGTTCAGCCAAGGTCTGCAGCGGTGAATCCCACCAGGTCGCGGCCAATGCCACCGCCGTTGCCAACGCGACCCCCGCCGCCATCCATTGCCACCGTGCCATCGTGCTGCGTTGCCTCTGCCTGCAATCTGAAGAGGCACCGACGATAGACGCTGCGCGCGCGATCCGCCATGGCCAAACGTACTCCTGATCGCCAGAGTTCCATCCATCGCGCTTGTCCTCGCTGGCTGCAGCAGGTTCAATGCTCTTCCCACGGATGGAGAATCTCCATGCCCCGCCTTCTCCCCCTCACTGCCCTGCTGCTCGCCGCCCTGTCGGTTGCCCCTGCCTCCGCCTCCATCGCGGTGGCGCCACAGAAGCCGTCCGTCACCAGCGACGCGGTGCATACGGCCTATGCCACCCGTTGGGACGAAGCGATCCAGCAGTCACGCAGCGGCAATACGCTGGGCGCGTTGATCGCCATGGAACAGCTGATGGAAGATCCGCTGCTGGATGATTTCGATGCCGAGCATCGTGGTCGCGCCGCGCAGGTAGCGGGCTGGACCGCATTGATGCAGAAGAAGCCGGCACAGGCCCGGCGCTATCTGCAGCAGGCGCAGGAATCGTTGCCGGACGATGCACAGATCCTGCTGACCCTGGTGTCGTTGGAACTTTCCGAAAACCAGCCGGCTCCGGCTACCCGGTACCTGGTGCAGGCACTGAAGCACGCCGAGGGCCCGCTGCCGATCGAGCGCCAGCCGATCAATTACCTGCAGTACCGCCTGCGCGACCAGCCACAGCGACGCATGGAACTGCTGCAGGCACTGTTCGACAACGGCTGGAAAGGCGGTGGCGTGGAGCCGACCGGGCTGTGGCTGGCGTTGGCCACGCTGCAGGCCGACAACGGTCGCGGCGACGGCATCCCGGCCACGCTGGCACGCATCAATGGCCCGGCCGAAATCATCCGCCTGCGCAGTGACAAGCGCTTCGATCGCTATGTCGACCGCGGCGATGCACGCTTCGATCCGGTGCAGGCC
Organism: Stenotrophomonas sp. 22DLJC03; assembly: GCF_056861405.1. Taxonomy (NCBI): domain Bacteria; kingdom Pseudomonadati; phylum Pseudomonadota; class Gammaproteobacteria; order Lysobacterales; family Lysobacteraceae; genus Stenotrophomonas; species Stenotrophomonas sp. 22DLJC03. The sequence goes on along the minus strand of NZ_JBSPUG010000001.1, from coordinate 116,547 downwards.
GCACAGAAGCATCTCGATGAGCTGCGCGTGTCCGGCCTGCTCGACCGCGCCCTGGACGCGCGCATGGCAGAGTTCAGCAATACGCTGCTGATGCTCGACCGCAACGAGGAAGTCCTGGCCCTGACCGATGGCATGGCCCGCGCAGCGGCCGAAGGTGAATCCCCGTCGGCGGCCGAAGCCGAATGGGTCGCGTGGCTGCTCAACAGCCGGTTCACCGCGCTGCGTCGGTTGGGACGCACCGACGACGCGCTGGCCACCGCGAAGCTGGCTGCGCGCATCGGTGCGCTGGGCCCGGATGGCGCCGAGCACCAGTTCAACGTCGGCTTCGTGCTCAGCTCGCTGGGCCGCCTGCAGGACGCCACCGCAGCGGTGAATGACATGCCGGGCCTCGGCGGCTACGGCAAGGCAGCACAGGCGTTGCTGCAGTTTGCCGCCGCGCGCGAACGTGGCGATGCCAAGGCAATGGACGTCGCTCGCGCGGCGATCCTCGCCGAGGGCGATGACGCCCGCCTGTTCCATCGCGAAATGCTGCTGGACGAGGGCAATCTGGATGGCGCGGCCGCCGTGCTGATCGAACAACTGCGCTCCCCCGTCGAGCGTGGCGAAACACTGGCCAGCCTGCAGGACATGCGTACCTATCCGTCGCTGCCGGGTGACGTGAAGATCGATGCGGCCTGGCGTGCGCTGAAGCAGCGCGCCGACGTGCAGGCAGAAATCACCCGCGTCGGCCGCGTCGAACGCTACGAACTGGTCGGCAGCGCGACCTCACGCTGAGCAGACGCCCTGTAGAGCGGAGCCCATGCTCGGCTGCCGGCACCATGAGCCGAGCATGGGCCCGGCTCTACACGACACATCCAGCACCGCCAGCCTATCGCGCGGGCACTTCGGTACGGATGCCCATCGCTTCACGGTAGCGCGCATACAGGGCCATCACCTTGTCCACATAGGCCAGGGTCTCGGCATAGGGCGGCACGCCCTTGTAGCGGGTGACCGCTCCGATGCCGGCGTTGTAGGCGGCGGCGGCCAGTGGCCGATCACCGTTGTAGCGGCGCAGCAGCGCGCGCATGTAGCGGGCGCCGCCATCGATCGACTGCTGCGGCGAGAACGGATCGCTCACCCCGTACTCCTGCGCGGTATCCGGCATCAGCTGCATCACGCCCTGTGCGCCCTTGGTCGAGACCGCCAGCGCGTCGAAATTGCTTTCGGCGTGGGCGATCGCGCGCAACCATGCGTCATCCACGCCGGTGGCCTTGGCAGCGGCCTTGAACTGCTTGGCATGCTGCGCCAGCTGCGGCTTGCCGACCTTGCCCAGGCCTTCGTGCGCGGGCTCGCCCGGCGGCGTGGCCACGGTGAACTTCAGGAACACCCGCGAACCGGGCAGGTTGCGGGTGGAATAGACCAGCGCGCCGTCCTGCTCGCGTTCGTACAGCACGCCACTGAACACGCCCATGTTGCCCCACAGGTTCGGGGCCTGGACAGCGTTGTCGTCGATCTCCTTCGGCGTGCAGCGCGAGCCGGGTTCGGGAGCAGTGGCCAGGCTGACGGTGTTGCCCTGCACGCAGCGGTAGACCGTGCGCGCGGCGGCCAGCCTGGGCCACAGGCTGGGCAGCAGCAACAGCGCGAGCAGGAGGGGGTGGCGGGACATGGCGGCCGGATAATCCGGCCGCGCCCGCTAACACCGAGTGAATGGGGGATTTGGCAGGGCTGCGCCCTGCACCTGCGGTAGTGCCGGCCGCTGGCCGGCAACCTCAACAGCAACGGCAACTGCCGATTTCCTGCTGGGAGGCGGGGTGGGTCCGCTGGCGGGAGACGCCGTAAACCCATCCCTGGGGGCTTGGCCGCGGCATCCATGCCGCGGAGACTCCCGCCAGCGGACCCACCCCGCCTTCGATAGTTCCCTGCGGCTGACAGTAGATCCACGCCATGCGTGGATGAAACGTCTGGAGACGATGGATCAATCGATGGAACGAAGACGTTGGATCACTTCGCGGTCCTCCGACGCACCCAGTACCCCACACCCAGCAGCACGAACCACGCCGGGCTAGCGATCAGGGCCTGGCGGGTGTCGGCCTGCAGGCTCAGCAGTACCAGCACGCCTGCGAAGAACACCAGGCAGGCCCAGCACATCGCAACGCCACCGGGCATCTTGAAGATCGAGGCGGCGTGGCGCTCCGGGTAGCGGCGACGGTAGACCATGTAGGCCACCAGGATCAGCGACCAGACGAAGATGAAGAGCACCGTCGCCAGCGTGGTGACCAGGGTGAAGGCGGTCACCAGGTTGGGGATCAGGTAGATCAGCAGCGTGCCGCCGAGCAGGCACAGGCAGGAGAACAGCAGGCCACGGGCGGGCACTGCGGCGCGTGACAATTTCGACAACCCGCGCGGCGCGTGGCCTTCCTCGGCCAGGCCGTACAGCATGCGGCTGGTGGAGAAGATGCCGCTGTTGGCCGAAGACGTGGCCGAGGTCAGCACCACGAAGTTGATCAGGCTGGCCGCGGCGGGGATGCCGGCCAGCACGAACAGCTGCACGAACGGGCTCTTGTCCGGCACCACCTGGCGCCACGGGGTGACCGCCATGATCGCGATCAGCGCCAGCACGTAGAAAATAATGATGCGCACCGGGATCGAGTTGATCGCCTTGGGCAGGTTGCGCTCGGGGTTGGCGGTCTCGGCGGCGGTGGTGCCAACCAGCTCGATGCCGACGAAGGCGAACACCGCGATCTGGAAACCAGCAAAGAAGCCGACCAGGCCCATCGGGAACATGCCGCCGTCATTCCACAGGTTGGACAGCGCGGCGGTATGGCCGCTGGGCGAAGTGAAGCCCCACGCCACCAGGCCCGCACCGGTGATGATCAGCGCACAGATCGCCACGATCTTGATCAGCGCGAACCAGAATTCCATTTCGCCGAACAGCTTCACCGTCACCAGGTTCAGTGCCAGCAACAGCATCACGCAGGCCAGTGCCGGTATCCAGGCCTCCAGTCCCGGGAACCAGAACTGTGCATAGGCAGCAATGGCGATCACATCGGCGATGGCGGTGACGATCCAGCAGAACCAGTAGGTCCATCCGCAGAAGAAGCCGGCCCAGGGACCTAGCAGGTCGGTGGAAAAGTCGATGAAGGATTTGTACTGCAGGTTGGACAGCAGCAGCTCGCCCATCGCGCGCATCACGAAGAACAGCATCGCGCCGATGATCAGGTAGACGAAGACGATGGACGGGCCGGCCAGGCTGATGGTCTTGCCCGAGCCCATGAACAGGCCGGTGCCGATGGCACCGCCGATGGCGATCAGCTGCAGGTGGCGGTTGGACAGGCTGCGGCGCAGGTGCTCGGGGGGCGTTGCGGGCTCGGTCATGGGCGTGGACTGGGGCGGGCGAAGCGTTCGACGTTAGTCCTCCCCGGCCAGGAGCGCCAGCGCCGGATGGCCCGATTACGTCAATGGCGGTCGCTTTCACCACATTGTGACCGAATACCGGATTCGTCCCATTCCGCCCGGCCCGGCGCCATGCTCAGATAGCCGCACCTGCCCAAGGACCGGCCCTGACCATGCGCCCTGACCTGCCTGCCCCGCCGGAGCTCCAGCCATGAGCCGCCTGCGCATCATCATTGGTGGCACCGCGCTGGCGCTGCTGGCCGCGGCTGTGCCGATCGCGGTGATGGCCTATGCCACCTGGGACCGTGCGGTCAGTGTCGAGCAGCAGCGCCTGCGCGACATCGCCGGCCGCGCCCTGCGCCGTTCCGACCAGTCCTACCATGACGCGCTGGCCGCGCTGAAGTCGGCGGAGGCAGGCGTCCACGTGCCGTGCAGCCCGGACCATATCCGGCGCATGCAGACCCTGGTGATGACCACGCCGTCGATCGACCAGATGGGCTATTTCGAAGGCGGCACGCTGCGCTGCACGTCGTGGGGCCCGTTCCTGGCCGATGTGAAGCAGCCCAAGGCCGATCATGTGACCAGCGAAGGGGCCGGCATCGCGGTGGACGTGCGCCCCGAAACCAGCGGGCGCCGCCAGGTGCTGTCGATCCTGTACGGCGCCTACGACGTGCTGGTCGACCCGCGCCGTTTCGTCGATGTCATCGCCGACCCCAACGTGCGCCTGGCCCTGGCCAGCCCGGACGGCCGCCTGCTGGCCAAGCAGGACGGCATGGATCCGGCGCTGCTGGAGACCCTGCTGCGCAACCCGGGCGAAGGGCTTGACCGCAACACCCTCTACGCCACCGCCCGCAATGGCGAATGGCTGGCGATCGCCACCACGCCACGCACGGCACTGGCCGCCACCTTCCGCCAGCAGGCATGGCTGTACGTGCCGCTCGGGTTGCTGATGGCTGCCGTGGGTGCCGGCCTGGTGATCTGGCTGTCGCGCCGCCGGCTGTCGCTGCGCGGCGAACTGGCCACCGCGATCCGCCGCCGCGAGCTGTACCTGCACTACCAGCCGATCATCGAACTGGATACCGGCATCTGCGTGGGCGCCGAAGCATTGATTCGATGGCAGCGTCAGGATGGCACCCAGGTCCGCCCCGACCTGTTCATTCCCCTGGCCGAAGAGACCGGCATGATCGGCGCGATCACCGACCTGGTGATCGAGAACGTGGTGCGCGACATGCGCGAGCTGCTGGTGGCCGACCGCAGCGCGCACATCGCGATCAATCTCGCCGCCGAGGACATCAGCAGTGGTCGTGCATTGAAGTTGATCGCCAAGCACATGGCCGGCAGCGGCATCCTGCCGCAGCAGATCTGGATGGAAGCGACCGAGCACGGCTTCCTCGACCTGGACCGCGCACGCACGATGCTGGCGCAGGCACGCCGGGCCGGCCACAGCGTGGCGATCGATGACTTCGGCGTGGGCTTTTCCAGCCTGCAGTACCTGGAGCAGCTGCCACTGGATGCACTGAAGATCGACAAGTCGTTCATCGATGCGATCGGCACCGAGAGTGCGACCAGTCCGGTCACGCCGCACATCATCGACATGGCCAAGGAGCTGGGCCTGTGGGTGGTCGCCGAGGGCGTGGAGACCGAGGCACAGTTGGCGTATCTGCATACCCGGAAGGTCGAGTTCGCGCAGGGTTGGCTGTTCTCGCGGCCGCTGCCACGGGATGAGTTCGTGGTGTTCCATCAGAAGCGGCAGCAGCGCTATGGCGCGGCGCGGGAGCACATGCAGAACCCGCGGAGTGTGCCGATCGAGCGTGAGGGGATCGAGTAGGACGGCCAACGGCGGAGCCCCTCGTGGTGGGTCGCGTACGGCTATCCCGGGGTTGGCCGGGACGGTCGGGTTCGCGGGGGACGCCGTAAACCCGTCCATGGGGGCTTGGCCGCGGCATCCATGCCGCAGACACCCCCGCGAACCCGACCGCCCCGGCCTCTGACAGGTTCCGGCGGCGTCCCACCACGGAATCAACAGAAGAAAGCAAAAGCAAACGCGGGTCGCTGCGCTCGGTGGATCCACGCGATGCGTGGATGACGTGGACCACGGTAGTGCCGGCCGCTGGCCGGTACCGCGTCATCACTGATCAACAGCTACGCCCAGGCCTTCGGCCGTGCCAGCAGCCACGCCACGGTCACCGCCAGCAATAGCAACGGCAGCCAGCCCAGCTGGCTCGGGCCGCTGGCCTGCAACAGCACGCCGCCGGCGACGCCACCGCCGGCAATCGCCAGGTTCCAGCCGGTCACCAGCATCGACTGCGCCAGATCCGCGGCAGCACCCGCGCGACGTGCCAGTGCGGTCTGGAACAGGGTTGGCACGGCGCCGAACGCCACGCCCCACAGGATCGTCGCCAGCAGCAGCGCCGTTGCCTGTCCCGGCCATAGCAGCAGGGCCAGCACCGGCAGCAGGAAGCCGATCACCGCCGCCCACACCAGCGCACGCAAGTGGCGATCCACGCCCCAACCGGCAATGCCGATACCGACGATGGCAGCCACACCGAAGGCCAGCAGCAGGCGGTCCAGCCATGGACCGGCACCGGCGTCCACCGCCAGCGGTTCGATGTAGGTGTACAGCACGTTGTGCGCCAGCACGTACAGCACCATCACCGCCAGCGCGCTGCGTACGCCGGGCATGCGCCACACCGTGCCCAGTGACATGCGCTGGCCGGCACCGGCAGACGGCAACGCCGGCAGTGTCCAGCGCGCGTACGCCAGCAGCCCGACACCCAGCACGCTCATCAACGCGAACGCCCAGCGCCAGCCGATCTGCTGGCCCAGCAACGTGCCCGCCGGTACGCCCAGCGACAGCGCCAGCGGTGAACCGACCATCGCCACTGCAATCGCGCGGCCCTGCAGTGACGGCACCACCATGCGAGCGGCGTAGCCGGCCACCAGCGACCACAGCAGGCCACCACAGACGCCAGCAAGGAAGCGCGCGGCGAGGATCAGCGGATAGCTGCTGCTCACGGCGGTCAGCGTGTTGACCACCACGAAGCCGGCAATGGCGGCCAGCAACAAGGGGCGTCGTGGCAGGCGCTGGGTCAACGCGGTCATCGGCAGTGCGGCCATCACCGATCCCAGCGCATACACGCTGACCAGCTGGCCCACCGCGGCATCACTCACACCCAGGCTCTCGCCCATTGGCCGCAATACACCGGCGGGCAGGGTCTCGGTCAGCAGGGTGATGAAGCCGCCACCCGCAAGCGCCAGCAGGCCGGCCCACGGCAGGCGTGTAGCTTCGCCGGCAGGACTCGCCGCATCAATGGCATGGCCGCTCATCGCGCAGCCTCCAGATCGGCATAGACGGCGTCACGCAGTTCATCGACGAAGGCGCCATCCATGCCTTCGTACAGGGTGTTGGTCAGCGCCACCACGCTCAGCCCGCGCGCGGGATCAACGAACCAGCTGTGGCCGTAGGCACCGCCCCAGCGCCAGCTGCCTTCGCTTTGTGGCGTGCCACTGGCGGCGGCATCGCGCAGCACCGCAAATCCCAGCCCGAAGCCCCAGCCGGCCGGCTCCGGCGGCCCCTGCTCGCCCACCTGCGGAGTGGCCATCTCCGCCACCAGCGCGGGCGGCAACAGATTCGAGGCCTGTACGTCGCGCAGTGCTTCCAGCACCGCCATCACCTCGTCGGCGCTGCCAATCAGTCCAGCACCGGCCGAGGGGTAACGACTGGCATCGGTAGCACGGGCGAGGCTGTACTCGATGCCGACCGTATCCTCGAACGGTGCGACCACCTCGCCTTCCTGCAGGCGATGCGGCTGCGGTGCGTCACTCACATACGGCGTGGCCAGCCGCGCCACGTCGGTGGTCGCGAATGCAGTGTCAGCCAGCCCCAGTGGTGCGGCCAGCAGGCGCGCGTAAAGGGATTGCAGGGTTTCACCGGTCGCGGCTTCGGCCACGGCACCTGCCACATCCACGCCCAGCGAGTACATCCATTGGCTGCCTGGTGCGAACAACAGCGGCGCCTGCGCGATGCGATGCACGTTGTCGGTCAGCGTCAGCGGATTCGCATCCATGCCATCGCTGACGCCGGCCCGTGCGTACGGGCCATCCGCATCGGCTTCGAGGAAGCGGTAACCCAGCCCGCTGCTGTGGCTGAGCAGTTGGCGCAGGCTGATCGGCGGCGTGCTGCCATCGGCCAGCGCCGGACGGAAGTCCGGCAACCAGCGCTGTACCGGCGCATCCAGGTCCAGCACACCTTCGGCCACCAGGCGCAGGATCACCGTGGTCAGCAGCGGCTTGCTCACCGATGCCAGCCGGAACAGCTGGTCGCGGCGCATCACCGTGGCCGACTCGCGATCAGCCAGGCCGGTGGCGCTGGCATGACGCAGCACGCCGTGCTCGCGCACCAGCACCACCGCGCCGACCAGGCGTTGTGGGTGGACCTGCTGCAGCAACCGCTGTACCGACGGCAGGGCCGGCGCGCGGTCAAGGGAAAGGGCAGCGTTCATCGCGGTGATCCGTGGGGAGAGGCCGCCACGTTAGGCAGCACGCCCCCGTGCAAAAAGCCGGTTGCCGCTCCGGGCATCATGGACCGTGCAGTCCGCAATCGGCATGATGGCCGGAACTGCAAGGCCGCAACGGTCGCCGCGCCGCCCCGCACCACAGTGTTGCGGTAGCGGTGCCTTCCCACGTGATCGCAGCCACCTACCCTGCCGCTTTCATTCCCCCACACGCCCATGTCAGTCCTGGACAACCTCGCCAATCTGCAGACTTTCGTGCACGCCGCCGACACCCGCAGCTTCGTCGAGACCGGACGCCTGCAGGGCATTTCGGCCTCGGCCGCCGGCAAGTGCGTTGCGCGGTTGGAGCACGCACTGGGCGTGCGCCTGTTCCACCGCAGCACGCGCAGCATCACCCTCACCGCCGAGGGCCAGCTGTTCCTGGCGCGCTGCCGGCGCATCCTCGACGAGCGCGATGCCGCGCGCACCGAACTGGCGCAGCCGCATGCCGCACCGAGCGGCACGCTGCGCATCGGCCTGCCGCTGGTGGGTGATCTCACCCTGCCGCTGATGGCCGAGTTCATGGCCGCCTACCCGGACATCCGTCTGGACCTGGATTTCAGCGACCGGCTGGTCGATGTCATCGAGGAAGGCTTCGACGCCGTGCTGCGCGTCGGCGAACCCAGCGACTCACGCATGAACGCCCGACGCCTTGGCGTGTTCCCGCGCCGCATCGTTGCCTCACCGGCGTACCTGCAGCGCCGCGGCGTTCCGCGTGCGCCGGCCGACCTGCTCCAACACACCCTGCTGCACTACCGCTTCCCCAGCACCGGCAAGCTGGAGCTGTGGCCGATCCAGTGGCCCGGCAATGAAGCCCCGCAGGAACTGCCCGTGCACATGGTGGCCAACACCATCGAAGCGCGCGTGGCACTGGCACTGCGCGATATCGGACTGGCCTTCGTTCCAGTGCACTCGGTACGCGATGCGCTGGCCGATGGTCGCCTGGTCACCGTGCTGGACGAGCATGTGCATTCCTGCGGCATCTTCCACCTGCTGTGGCCGTCTGGCCGCCATGTGCTGCCGAAGCTGCGGGTGTTCATCGATTTCGTCAGCGAACGCCTGGAAACCGTGCCGTAGGCCGGTAGATCCGCGCTCGATGGCCGTGCCACGTAGAGTCGAGCTTGCTCGACTGCTCCTCAAAAGCAGTCGAGCAAGCTCGGCTCTACAATTCGCATGCCCTGCGGGCGGTATAATCTCCCCTCATTCCTCCCAGAGGCTCGCGACCAATGCGCCATTGATGCCGCCGTCTTCCCAACAGACGGCCTGACTCTTCCCGCCCCTGCGCGCAGGGGAGATCCCGGCATCCATGGAGGTCGCATGACCCCGCATTCCCTCACGCTCGATCGCGTGTCGTATCGATTGGCCGACGGCCGTCCGCTGTTTTCCGATCTGACGTTTTCCTTCGAACCGGTTGCTACCGGCCTGGTCGGTGCCAATGGCGCCGGCAAGAGCGTGCTCGCACGCCTGCTGGCCGGGCGGCTGTCGCCCGACAGTGGCCAGGTGCGTGGCAGTGGCCGCGTGTTCCTGTTGCCCACACCGGGCTATCCACCAGCCGGCACCGTGGGTGAGTTGGCCGGTGTGGGTGAAGCGCTGTCGGCGCTCGCACGCATCGAAGCCGGCAGCATCGATGAGACCGACTTCGCCTGCGTAGGCGACCGTTGGGACCTGCGCGAACGCCTGCAGCAGCAGTGGCGGGCGCTGGGCTTGCCCGATGATCTCGATCACGCCCAGCCTGCTGCGCGCCTCAGTGGCGGCCAGGCAATGCAGGTGGCGCTGTCCGGCGCGTGGGCCAGCGGTGCCGACTGGCTGATCCTGGACGAACCCAGCAACCACCTCGATGCCCGTCATCGCCAGCAACTGTACGAGCAGTTGCAGCAGTGGCGCGGCGGCCTGCTGGCAATCAGCCATGATCGCGAGCTGCTGGGCCGCATGCAGCAGATTGTCGAGCTCGATGCGCGTGGCCTACATCGCTATGGCGGCGCGTGGCAGCACTATGCCGAAGTGCGCGCCGCCGAACGCGAAGCCGCCGCCACCCAGCTCGACCATGCCCGCGCCCAGCACCGACAGCAGCAACGCAGCGCGCGCGAACAGCACGAACGCCAACAGCAACGCCAGGCACGTGGCAACCGAGATGCAAAGCAGGCCAACCAGGCACCGATCCTGCTCGGCCGGCAGAAGCAGCGTGCCGAAGCCAGCCTTGGTCGCGCGCAGCAGGTGCAGTCAGAACGCCTGCAGGCCAGTGCAGAGCAGCTGCGTGCAGCGGCATCCGCGGTTCACACCGCGCCGGAACTGGCGCTGTTTGCCGGTGCGGGGGAACGTGGCAGCACGCGCCTGCTGCAGGCCGAGGCCTTGGTGCTGCCGCATGGCTGCAGTGCCCCGTTGCAGCTGGAGATCCGTCGCGGCCAGCGCATCGCCGTGGTCGGTGACAACGGCAGTGGCAAATCCACCCTGCTGCGTGTGCTGGCCGGCCAGCTGCGAGCGCGCGATGGCACGGTGCAACGCCACGCGCCACTGGCGCTGCTTGACCAGCAACTGCTGGGATTGTCCGGCGAGCACAGCATCCTCGATAGCGTACAGGCCGCCAATCCGGGGGCGGACCCGGGCGAACTGCGCACTCGGCTCGCACTACTGGGTCTGGACGCACAGCGCATCCAGCGCCCCGCCAGCAGCCTCAGCGATGGCGAACGGGTGAAAGGCGCACTGGCCAGCGTGTTGTACGCCGATCCCGCGCCGCAGCTGTTGCTGCTGGACGAGCCCGGCAATGCACTGGACCTAAGCGCATTGCAGGCACTGGAAGAACTGCTGGCGGCATGGCCGGGTGCCTTGATGATGGTCAGCCACGACCTGCATCTGCTGCAGGCATTGCGGCCGACGCAGATATTGCAGGTCACCGCCAACAGCTGGCAATGGCGCGACAGTCTGTAGAGTCGAGCCATGCTCGACTCCGCCATGCATCCATCCACGCATGACGTATCGACCAGGGGTAGTGCCGGCCGCTGGCCGGCAACCCATGGATCATCAATGCACCGTCAACGCTTCCACACAGGGAACGCCTGCGGCAACTGGTGCCACAACAATGGCCCAGCACGCAGTTCCTGGTCGTTGAGCAGGCACGCATCCAGCTCCGCACGCACCGCGCGCTCGTCCATGTGCACACCAATCACCACCAGCTCCTGGCGGCGATCACCCCACAATGGGTGCCACAGCCGCTGCATCGCCGTGTGCGCGGCCGAATCCGGGAATTCCTCAAGCCCCGGCAGCGGCGCGCTCCAGCAATCGGCCTGCTGCCGCGCCCATCCCAGGTCGCTGTAAGGCAACGGCGTCGGCGGCAACAACGGTGTGGTGTCTTCCAGCCCAGCCCGCACGCGGTCGCGCGCGGCATACCAGAAGCCCGCCGCCTGCGTGCGCGTCGCCGCGCCCACGGTGTTCAGTTCACCTACCCAATCCATGCGGTTGGCCAGCCAGAACCAGCCCTTGCTGCGGATCACGCCGGGCATACCCGACTGCAGCGCGCGGGCGAATCGCGCGGGGTGGAACGGACGACGCGAGCGGTAGACGAAGCTGCCGATGCCGTACTCCTCGGTCTCCGGCGTGTGCTCACCACGCAGCTCCTTCACCCAACCCGGCGCGCGTTGCGCACGCTCCATGTCGAAGCGGCCGGTATCCAGCAGCTCGGCCAGAGGCACGTCGCCGAAGCTGGACAGCAGCAGCTTGGCGTCGCGGTTCAAGCCACGCAGTACTGCCAGCGTGTCCTGCAGCACCTCGTCGTCCACCTGGTCGACCTTGCTGACCACGATCACGTCGGCGAACTCGACCTGCTCGCACAGCAGGTCGACCACACCTCGGTCGTCATCCGGCCCGGCCTGCTGGCCACGCTCGGCCAGCCGCAGGGTCGAACCGAAGTCGGCAAGGAATGCGCTGCCGTCGACCACCGTCACCATCGTGTCCAGCCGCGCGATGTCACTCAGGCTGAACCCGTGCTCGTCGCGCACCGCGAACGTGGCCGCCACCGGCATCGGCTCGCCGATCCCGGTCGATTCGATCAGCAGGTAGTCATAGCGGCCGGCATCGGCCAGGCGCCGCACTTCCTGCAGCAGGTCATCGCGCAGCGTGCAGCAGATGCAGCCGTTGCTGAATTCCACCAGTGTCTCTTCAGTGCGGCGCAGCTCGGCGCCACCTTCGCGCACCAGCTGCGCATCGATGTTGACCTCGCTCATGTCGTTGACGATGACCGCCACGCGCAGGCCCTCGCGGTTGCGCAGGATCTGGTTGAGCAGGGTGGTCTTGCCGGCCCCCAGGAAGCCGGACAGCACGGTGACCGGAAGGCGACGGTCGGCGCGGGAAACAGTGTTCATGTCGGAGCGGGTTGGCTGCGGAACGGAAATGTTACTGTATAACAATTGTCGCGCAAGGAACCTCCCCCGATGAAGTCGCCTTCTGCCGCCCTGCTTGATGCCGGCGCGGTCGCCCTGTCCAGCCTGTGCCTGCTGCATTGCCTGGCGCTGCCCCTGCTTGCCGCCGCGCTGCCGCTGTTCGGCACCTGGGCCGAAGCGGAATGGGTGCACCTGCTGTTCGTGGCCATCGCCCTGCCGCTGACCGGCTACGCGCTGTGGCGGGCCGAGCGCCGTCACCCGCTGCCGGTACTGGCCTGGGCCACCGCCGGCGTGGGTCTAGGCCTGCTGCTGGCCGGCGCGCTCGCGCTGCCAACGCATGCCTGGGAAACACCGATGACCGTCACCGGCAGCCTGCTGCTGGCCGCCACGCATATCTGGAACGCGCGGTACCGGCACGGGTAGTGCCGGCCGCTGGCCGGCACTACCCCTGCTATTTGCCGTAGCGGCGCAGCAGTTCCACCAGCACTTCGGCCTCGTCCGCCCGCTTCTGCGGGTCGTCGGCACCCACTACGTGTTCCTGCAGGTGCTCGTGCAGCAGCTCCATCAGCAGGCTGTGGGCTGCACCGCGCACGGCGGCGACCTGCACCAGCACGTCCGCGCAGTCACCCGCTTCCCCCTCGGGGGTGTCCAGCGCCTGCTCCAACGCCGCCACCTGACCCGCGATACGGCGTACCCGTGTCAGCAGCTGCTTTCGATTCTTGTGTACATGGGCCATGGCGGGATCATATACCCTATGGGGGTATCCACTCCAGCTCCCACCGCCATGCAATTGGACGCCCTCGCCGCCGCCCGCCGCCACGAACACCGCTTCGACGATGGCAACCCGCTGGCCGAACGCAATACCCGCCGCGCCCTGTGGCTCACCGTCGCCATGATGCTGGTAGAGATCGTCGGCGGCTGGTGGTTCAACTCCATGGCCGTGCTCGCCGACGGCTGGCACATGAGTTCGCACGCGCTGGCGCTGGGCCTCTCGGTGTTCGCCTACCGCTGTGCGCGGCGCTACGCACACGATCCGCGCTTCGCCTTCGGCACCTGGAAGATCGAGATCCTGGCCGGCTACACCAGCGCCATCGCCCTGCTTGGCGTCGCCGCATTGATGGCCGTGCAATCGCTGGAACGGCTGTGGGTGCCCGCCCCCATCCACTACAACGAAGCCATCGCGATCGCAGCGGTGGGCCTGGGCGTGAACCTGCTCTGCGCCTGGTGGCTGCACGACAGCCCGGGCCACGCGCATCACCATCATGGGCATGGGCATGGGCACGACCACGACCATCACCATGGGCATGATCACGATCACCACGACCACAGCCATGCGCACGGTCACGACCTCAACCTGCGCTCGGCCTACGTGCACGTGCTGGCCGACGCCGCCACCTCGGTACTGGCCATCGTCGCCCTGCTCGGCGGCAAGCTGCTCGGCCTGACCTGGCTGGACCCGGTGATGGGCCTGGTCGGCGCCGTGCTGGTTACTGTCTGGGCGATCGGCCTGCTGCGTGACAGTGGTCGTATCCTGCTCGACGCGCAGATGGATGCACCGGTGGTGGCCGAAGTCCGCCAAGTGATCGAACAGGGTCCGTGGCCGGCACGTCTGGCGGACCTGCACGTCTGGCAAGTGGGTCGCGGCAAGTACGCGGTCAGCGCCAGCGTGGTCACCAGCGACGTCAGTCTGGATGCCGATACCGTGCGCAACGCGCTGGCGATTCATGAGGAGCTGGTGCACGTGACGGTGGAGATTCACCGCAGCGCATGATCCACGCCGGGTAGTGACGGTCGCTGGCCGGCAACCTCATGAACGACGGATGCACCCGGTTGGTGCCGGCCAGCGGCCGGCACTACCGCTAGAGCTTCAACATCATCCGCAGCAGGTACATCAGCAGCGGCAGCGCGCTCAGCACCGCGCCGGCAATGCCGATCCACGGCCAGCGCTCACCGCGCACGCGCGAAGCTACTGCCAAGCCACCGCCCACCAGTGCCGCGCCCAGCACGCCCACGCCCAGCCCCGCCGCCAGGCTGTTGTCTCCCGCCGCCTGCGCCGCCAGCGTGCCCGCGCCCCAGCCCACCACGATCCCCAGCCAACTGGCCACGCCGCACCACGGTGCCTTGCCCTGCGCCATCCGAAAACCCCTTTGCGCTTGCCGAATTTCTGTACGGACCGTGCCCGCGTGCTGCCTACACTAGCCGCACCTGCCCCGTCGGGACATCCCATGCGCACGCTCCGCCTGCTGCTGCCCGGTGCACTCCTGCTGCTCACCGCCTGTAGCGGTGACGCCGGGCTTCCCTTCTCCGCAGACCCGCTGCAGGGCTGCTTCGCCACCAGCGCGCGCAAACCGGCCGACTTCCGCATCGAGAAGGAAGGCAGCCAGTACTTCGTCTCCTTCAGCCGCGGCGACCAGTGGCAGCGCGAGCCGAATGCCCTGCACAAGGCCACCCGCAGTGAAATCAGCCGCTACTTCCGCGACGACGCCGAACAGATCGACAGCGCCTTGATCCGCATGGCCGGCGGCTTCGGCATCTTCCACTTCAACAGGGGCGCGACGCTGAAGGGCAAGGCCAGCGACAGTGACTACATGGCGCTCATGCTGATCGGGGCTGGGCCCGTGTATGCGGTGAAGTGCCAATAGCGACAGACAAAATTAAGAAATGTTTGAAATCCGAAGATCTGCCTGATGCGCCCCAAAATGCAATGGGGCAAGTAATGAAGATGGACCCTCACCCAGATCTGAGAGGCTCAAATGAAACTGCAGATAGCGATTCTCACGTTCATTGTCTCTGCATCCGTTCATGCAAGAGACGGAACTCCAGCTGATGGACAAATCGCTGACGAAGCGAAGACCCCATCAAGAATCGTCCGCAGCGCGGAATGGCCTGACTTCATTGGGGGAACGATCAGTGTGGAGCAGTCCCTCACCCGCAACTCGAAGGGACAATATGTATACCGCTACGACGATCAAACGGAAGCCACGAAGCAGTATCACGAGGCTTCCTGCGCGGATATCGGGATGAACCCCGCCAAGGGCGAGTCCATCACAGTGGGGCCTGGGAGCGCCGCGTGGCATTGCTCAAGCATCGAGTCGAACAGTGCTAGCGACGCAAAGAGTACTGACTATGTAATCGCCTATGCACCCAATGGTCAGGTATCAGCTGGCCAGAACTTCATTTCCTATGGAACCGTAAGATTCAACAGCTCAGTCAGCGGGAACATCCAGGGTAGCGCGCAAATAGACAACGGGAGGTGCCATACCTTCTATAACGAGTATTACCCACCAAACACAGTGGGTAGCCATACCGCAAGAGTACTCTGCTTCGCTCATGTTCCACAGACAATGAATACGTTGATGGAAGGCTGTGTACCGCGCGCCTGTGCAAGCAATCGCGGCTCCATCAGAGCCAATTGACATCCAAACTCCTTGACGAAGCAGTGAGGGTGACGAAGTCGCCCTCCTTGCTCAGGCTCATGATCCGACCCCAATGATCGCCGCCATCTTTCAATCCCTGACTTTCCTATCAGGATCGTGCCTTCCAGACCAACTGAGTGCCGACTACAGTCTGTCCGGGACGCCTATCGTCATCCGTAGCACATCGGCCCCTGACAGTTCTGGAAACATGATATGCATCCAGCAACTTCTCATCAGAAATGAAGAAGGAATACTGACCTATCACTACGCTCTTCAACCCTCAGCGGCACGAGACTTCCACGAAGAATTCTGCGCCGCCATGGGCATGACGCCCTCATTGGGTACTGCATCTCTACCAAGTCCCTCATCCGGTTGGGCCTGTACTACGGAATCTCAGTAACCCTGCCAAGCCCTGCGGTACCATGCCCTCCCACGAACCGCCCCGGTACCCGCCGTGCCCCATTACACCGGCCCCCTGCTGACCCGCGACAGCGCTGACACCCTGCGCCGTGCCCATGACAAGGGCGCTGCCGACTGGCAGGGATCGCTCGACCTGGGCCGGAGCCAGGACACCGTGGCCCTGAACACCGACGGCTTCCACTTCCGTGGCCAGGCCTACCCGTGGCCGGGCAAGCTGAAGGACCGCACGCTGTACTACTGGGACGGCGAGGACTTCGCGCCGATCTCGCGCTACAGCGGTTCGCTGATCAAGCTGGTGCCGACCGAATGGGGCGCACCGACCTTCGAGATCGACGGTATCAAGATGCTGCCCACCTCGAAGCTGTCACCGTTCGAGGACGCGCGCCGCAAGGTCGAGCTGGTCGCCCCGGCCGGCAAGATCATCCTCGATACCTGCGGTGGCCTGGGCTACTTCGCCGCCTGTGCGCTGGAGGCCGGTGTCGGCCAGATCCGCTCGTTCGAGAAGAATGCCGACGTGATGTGGCTGCGCACGCTCAACCCGTGGTCCCCGGATCCGGATTCGGCTGCCACCGGTGGCCGCCTGCAGTTCAGCCATGGCGATGTCTCGCAGCAGATCGAACAGGTGGCCAGCAGCAGCGTCGACGCGATACTGCACGACCCGCCGCGCTTCGGCATCGCCGGCGAACTGTACTCGCAGGTGTTCTACGACCACCTCGCCCGCGTCATCCGCAAGGGCGGGCGCTTGTTCCACTACACCGGCGCGCCGAACAAGCTGACCAGCGGCCGCGACGTGCCGCGTGAAGTGGCCAAACGTCTGGAAAAGGCCGGCTTCAAGGCCGAACTGGCGCTGGACGGTGTGCTGGCCGTCAAGCGCTGAGCCTCACTCCGAATCCACCTTCGCCAGCTTCATCACCCACGTCGGCACCTCGGGTTCACCAGCGTAGAAGTCCTTCGGCTTCTTCTCCGCCATCGCCCAACGGTGCAGCCAGCTCGGTCCGTAGCGACCGCTGTAGCCCTCGGCACCACGCGCGTAAGCAGGATCGCGCATCGCGTCCTCCAGCGAGATGAAGCGGTACCCGCGGCGCTTCGTCGCCGCCACCAGTTCGGCAAACGTGGCTGCATTGAGTTCGTTGGCATGCATCAGCCACACCTGCGGCAGCGCATAGCCCAGCAGCGCCTGCGACTGCTTCTCGTAGTAGTCCAACTTGTTCAGCATGTAGGGCACATAGCCCTTGCGCAGCTGCGCCATCGTTGCCTCGCGTTCGGGTGAGTCAGGCTGTTCGTTCATCACGTTGGCATAAGCGAACGCCCACACCCACTCACCGTTGTCCACCGTCACCGGCGCCACGCGGTAGCCATGTGCGTTGAAGAACACATCCATCTCCGCGCGTTCTTCCGGCGTGCGCCCGGCACGTAGATAGGGATGGCGCATCCACTGCGGTTTCAGCCCGCGCTCGGCCAGCAACGGCCGCAGCACCGTCTGGCCACGCAGAAAATCCTGCTGGAACGCAGGCACGCCCTTGGCATTCAGATCCATGTGCGAGTACGTGTGGTTGCCCAGCGCGTAGCCGGCGTCCAGCCAGTCGCGCAGCATCTGCACCCGCGCCGGCTGCACCTGCCCATCGATCTCGAGCTTGTTCTCGTTGACGAAGCCGACCACCGGCACGCCCGCCTGGCGCAGCTGCGCCATCAGCGCTTCATGACGTGCCTGCAGGTCCGGCGGCACGATCTCATCCACCCGTGCCCACGGCAGGTCGTCGATGGTCACCGCGATCCGGCGGTCCACTTCGGCGGCATGTACCGCCAACGAACACAACAGCAATGGCACAGCACGCAGCAACCAACGCATCAGCACATCCTTGCAGGAGCGAAGTGCTGACTTTAGCGCGATTGCGGGCGCGTGGTTGGTCACACACCCGCTATGGGCTGGGCGACGGCACCTGACGTTCGCGCACGATCGCCCGCCACAGCATGAATCCTGCAGTCATCGCCATCAGCATCAACGCGACCAGCACCAGGGCAAGATCATCAGGGTTGCGCAGCAGCGGCGCATGCTCATGGGTGAGGATCTCGAACACCACCTGCTGCGCCTGCGCCAGCGGCAACCTGCCCTGCTCACCCAGCTCAACCATGCACGCCGCAGGAGACAGTGTGGCTACGCTGGTCCATGCCGTGTCGTACAGACGCAGCGCCCAACTGGCCAACGCCAGTATCACGCCATGCAGTGCCATCATTCCCCAGTTGGCCAGGCGCAATCTTCCCGGCAGGCGCCCGAGCCGATAGAGACTGATCGACATCGCACCCAGCATGGCCAGTGTCACGCCGGCCAGCGGAATCCAATGCAGCGGCTGCCAAGGCTCAAGCGCCAGCGAACGGGCCATCAACTGCTCCGCCACCTGCATGCGTGCCACCGGATCCGGGCCGCCGCAGGTTTCATCCACCGGCTCCAGCAGCAGATCCACGCGGTAATGGAAGAAGCCGGCTGTCAGCGCCATCGACAGCAGCGCCACCACCTGCAGCACCATCAGGATCGGGCCGGGACCACAGATACGACAGAAGCGGATAGCAGCAGAGACCATCGGTTCATCCGTGACAACAAAGGACCATCCTAACCAAGCGCCCTGTGCTTGTCGGCTGGCGGATACGACAACCGCCGCGCGGTCCCGGTAGGATGTGGACGAGCATGGACGGTCGTCTGTAGAGGTGTTGTGGATGGTCACGCTGTATCTGTGGGTGCGAACGCTGCTTCCGCTGTTGGCGTTCGTGATCGCGTGGATGCTGCTGTCGCGCCTGATCAAGGCCCGCGCAGCGCGCCTTCCACGGGTTCCTTTGAACCTGCCCGAGCACAGCAGCAGCCCGCGCCGGAAGGACCGGCGCATCTACGCGCGCAAGCTGCGGCGCAAACCGGGCCTGCGCACCGCAACTCGCCCGGCCACCGCGCCGCGCAGCTGGAACCTCGCGGCAGTGCTCGTTTCGCTCTCCGCATTGATCGCCGCCGTGCTCGTCATGCCGGATGGTGCGCGCTTCCAGGTCATGGTCGAGAGCATCACCGGCTACCCGGCCACGATTGCTGAAGTACATGTTCCCACTGCCGGGCAGCCTCTCGTGCTGCAGGCGTGGCAGCCAGCACTGGCGCAGCTGTCGCGGCCGGTAACAATGCGCTACCCGATCGGGCGCACCGGCGGCGAGCATGATGCACGGGCCATGCTCCCGGTGCAGGTGAGGCATCAGGGTGACCGGCTGCAGGTGGCTACGGCCGTGCCGGTGGATGCCGAATGGCTGCGTGCTGAGCTTGCGCGCTTGGCTGGGGTACCGGTTGAGGCAATCACCGTCCGTCAGGGCAAGATCTCACCCTGGTGGGAACCCGGCTGGATGCCGCTGGCCGACCTGTAGAGCCGAGCCCACGCTCGGCTGCTGTTGCAGTAGATCCACGCCATGCGTGGATGGATGCAGAGCGGAGCCGAGCATGGCTCGGCACTACAGATCAGGATCCCCGCGGCAGCTTCGCCGCCCACATGTTGTCCACGAGATTCGGATAGCGCCGCCCGTTCTCTTCCGCACGCTGCCGCGCCGCCTCCTTCTGGGCGGCCGACAGCGGTTGCGATGTCTGGCCCTTGGGGTTGGGCTTCTTCCACGGCGGTGTCTTCGGTTCGCGCATCGCGGCAGCTTACCGTTTCAGGAAGTTCAGCAGTGCCAGATTGAAGTGATCAGCATGGCTGGTGTTGCAGCCGTGCGGCGCACCTTCCAGGATCACCACTTCGCTGCCCGGAATGGCTCGGTGTGTGCGCTCTCCAGAACCTTCAAACGGCACGATGGCATCGCTGTCACCGTGCAGGATCAAGGTTGGTAACGCGATCTTCTTCAAGTCTTCGCGGAAGTCGGTGGTAGCAAACGCCTTCATGCACCCCAGCGCTGCGTTCTGGTCGGACTGATGGCACAGCGCGATCGCCGCCTGACGCGTCTCTTCGGTCACCATCAACTGGCCATTGGCACTGAAGAAATCGCGGGTAAAGCCATCGAAGAACGCCTCGCGATCCTTCTCCAGACCGCTGCGCATTTCATCGGCCTTTTCCTGGGTGAGCGGCCCTTCCGGATTGTCGTCACTGCGCAGCAGATACGGCGGCACCGCAGCAGCAAACACCACGCTGTGCAGGCGATCCTGCCCGTGATTGGCCACATAGCGCGCCACCTCACCGCCGCCCATCGAGAAACCGACCAGGGTGACGTCGCGCAGGTCACGCTCCTCGATCAACCCGGCCAGGTCCGCCGCCAGCGTGTCGTAGTCGTAGCCCTCGGCCGGCTTGTCGGAGCGGCCGAAGCCGCGGCGGTCGAAGCTGATCACCCGATACTGGGCATCGCGCAGGATCGACACCTGCGTCTTCCAGGCATCGGCGGACAGCGGCCAGCCGTGGATCAGGATGACCGGGCGACCGTCGCCACCGGTGTCTTCAACGTGCAGGCGGATGCGGGAAGCAGGCATGGGAGCTCCTGTGGAAGGGGAGGCTTTCAGGCTATTGGCCGCCGCCTATCGCGACCGTGATGGAATCGTCGGTCGCCATGACATCGCCTGCACAGGCGACGCCGCCTCGGCCGGGCCGCCAATGCGGGCATTCGCTCCGCGGAAAGCCCGTTTCGTCGCAGACCGGCTGCAACGGGCCAAAGGCAATGCGAGCCTGCCTGAACCATCCTTGGAGCTTCCGCCATGCTGCTGCTCACCCTGCCCTTGCTGGCCGCCGGCCTCGTCGCCACAGCGCCGTCCACCGATGACCTGCGCGAACAGATCCGCCAGGCGGATACACAGTTGTTCGCAGTGGCGTTCGAGGCCTGCGACGCCGACCGGGCCGCCGCGATGACGACCGAAGACATGGAGTTCTTCCATGACAAGGACGGCAAGTCGGCCAGCAGCCGCGAGGACTTCCGCCGCAGCGTGGCCAACATGTGCAGCAATGCGCGCAAGGGCGGCTGGAGCCTGCGCCGTGAACTGGTGGAACCTTCGCTGCACGTGTTCCCGCTGCACGACGAGCGAGCGCTGGAGATCGGAGACCACCGCTTCCACGAGCGCGGCAAGGACGGCGTGGAGCGCTGGGTGGGCCAGGCCCGCTTCATCCAGGTCTGGCGCCGCGTGGACGGGCGCTGGCTGGCCGAACGGGTGATCAGCTACGACCACCATGCGGCGGACTGATTCGTCGGGCGCGCTTCACGGGCCGGATCTATACTGACCGGGCCCACCACGACCCACCGCTAACGCTCGCTCGATCGCCATGGCAGACATCACCCCCAACCATCCCGACTATGGCCTCAACCAGCAGATCCGCCACGGCGTGGCCGCACTGGACGCCCAGCATGGCCGCCCGTTCGACCAGACCAGCGAGCGACTGACTGCCAGCCTGACCGTGCTCGCCCGCGAACAAGGCCTGCAGCAGGTCGACCACGTGCTGGTCAGCAATGCCACGGCCAACCAGCCGGCCGGGCACAACATCTTTGTGGTGCAGGGCGACCCGGCCAATCCGGCGCACCTGCGGGCGGTGATGCCGACCGCTGTGGCGGCGCAGACGCCGGTGGAGCAGTCGATGCAGAAGCTGGGGCTGGGCATGCAGCAGCAGGCCGAGGCTCAGGCGCAGGAGATGCAGAATCCCGCGCCGCGGATGGGGTAAGCGGGCGCGGAGGCTGTTTTGGCGCCCGGCTACTGAAACCGGAGGGTGTACAACCCCTCGCGCTTCAGGACGTCCTTCGCTTTACGCACGTATTCCATCACATCCAATTCGTAAGTCTGCAGGAACTGCTTTTCATTCCTCTCCGGAAGCAACCTTTTTGTCTGTGCCAGAAGGAATGCCTCGTGATCCTTCTTGATGTTCATGGAGGCCACCGCTCCATGCACCTTTAGCAGCTCCAGCACGCACACATGGAAAACCTGTGGCCTGCATTCTGAGATGAACTCCTCAATGGACATCTTCGGGTCGACGAAGTACGGCTTGAACCGTTTGAAGAGTCCCTTCCTTGCGCCGTCCTCCAGATTCTTGATGTAGGCATCCAGCGGAACGTCGATGTTGGAGAGGTCATGGATGTACTGGTTCCTGATCTCTGCAACGGCCTTGAACATCGATTTCTGTTCGCTGTCGATGATGTTCATCTTGCGCAGAAAGTTGATCCTCACTTCCTGCGGAAGATTGCTGATCACTTCGAGTATCAGCGGCTCGCGCAGGGCATCGACGACAGCCCGCGTGAAGACCGCCTCGACGAGCTGCGCCAGCTTCGAGATGAAGCTCCACGAGTCTTCCTCTTCGTAGAGTGCCACGGCGAATCCCTTCGGTATCGCCAACTCTTTGTTCAGCCTCTCAAATGCCAGCTCGACGAACGCGGTATACGTACTCATTGGATAAGCCTCCCCTGGAAGGCTGATGACGCTACATGTACTACCCCACCGCAACAAGCGGCCACCCTGCTTTTGCAACACTTCCTAGTCCAGCGTCATGCAATCCGCATCAATAGAAAAGGCCCGCTCCACGACCGACGGCCGAGGGCGCGGGCCCGTTCAATCCAGCGCGAACGTTACAGCTGAATCCGCGCCACGCTCTCGTCAGCGCCCTTGTCATCCTTCTCGCCGTTCTTGATGCTCACGAACAACACGTTGTTCTTCGCATCCAGCGCCAGGCTGTTCGGGTGAGTCGGCACCTTGTAGGTCGCCACCTTCTGGTAGCTGTCACTGTTGTACGAAGTCACCGTACCGGCTTCGCGGTTGGTCACGTACAGGCGCTTGCGCGGTGCATCCAGCAGGATGCCCAGCGGACCGGCATCGGTCGGGATGCTGGCCAGTTCCTTGCCGGTGCTGCGGTCGAGCACCAGTACGCGCTGGCCCGGATGTTTGCTGACCAGGCCGCTGCTCTTGGCCTGGTAGCCGCGCAGGAATTCCGAGCCCTGGTCGGTCACGAACAGGCGCTTGCCTGCCGGATCCAGAGCGATGTTCATCGGCTGCTCGGCGGCGATCTTGTGCTGCGCCACCACCTTGTTCGAATCGGTGCCCACCACCACCAGATCGGCCAGCAGGTTGCTGGTGTAGACGCGCTTGTTGGCCGCATCCAGCGCCAGGCCCGGCGCCTTGGCATTGCCCAGGCCGTCGATGGTGTTGATCACCTTCAGCGTGTTGGTATCGATCACGAACAGCACGCTGCTCACGTCCGGCTGGCTGCTGTGGCCGGTCACGTACAGGCGGTTGGCGGCGCTGTCGACCACCAGCTCGCGCAGGTCGTGGGTGTAGGCGGCCTTGCCGTCCTTGCCGGTCTTCTTCTCCATCAACTGGATGGTGCCGACAGCCTTGTTCTGCGCGGTGTCGACCACGGTCACCGACAGGTCCACGGTGTTGCCCACGTACAGGCGGTTGTGGGCGTCATCCAGCACCACGCCGAACGCCTTGCGCTCCAGCGGGATGCGGGTTTCCACGGCCAGCGTGGTCGGGTTCAGGCGCAGCACCTGGGCCGGGCCGGCGTCATCGCCGAAACCGCCGGACGAGGCGACGAACACGGCGTTCTGCTTCGGGCTGTAGGCCAGTTCGTACAGACCCTTGGCCACGGCCTGGCGCTGCACAGAGGCGGTGGCACTGGCGGCGGGTGCGTTGTCGGCGAACGCGGAGGGCGCGCCGAGGCTGAGCGAAACGGCAACGGCCAAGGCGGCCGAGCGGAAGAGAGGATTACGGAACATGCGAGCGTCCTTGAATGGGCACGGGAGGGTGTCCTGGCTCGCTGGGCCGTTCTACGACGGCCCGACCTGCATCTGTCTGCGCGGGGTGGGCTGGCTGGGTAGCGGGGGAATGGTAGCAGGTGGGGGGCGTGGCGTGCGCCGGCGCGCGTATGGCAAGCGCGCGGATTACTGCTCTTTCAAGCGCAGCGAATCGGCCACATCGGTCTTGGCCGCCACCTCGGTGGCGATGCTGGCCCGGCGGTGCCCCGGGTCGTTGCGATCGCCCTGCACGATGAAGATGCTCTCGGCGGCATGGCTGCTCTTGGTCGGCTGGCTGAGCAGCACGTGATCCACCCGCGAGAGATTGTTCTGCTTGGCCAGCACCAGCAGGCTGGCACTGATGCGCTGACTGGCCGCATCGAACGGGCGGCCGTGTGCGGCGTCCAGCTCGGCCACTTTCTGGATCAGCTGCGCGAACAGGCGATGGTCCGGGTGTGAGGGGTCCAGCAGCGTGCCGGCCACCTCAATCGGCGTCGGCGGCGGCTCATCGCTGGCACGGTCGCCCTGGCGATGATGTTCGGCCTCGCGCTCGGGCATCGCGTGATGGGTTTCGGCATTCAGATCGCTGCCCGGGAACGGTGCGGCAATGCACTGGATTTCCGGCAGGTTGAAGAGCACCGCGAACTCGCCCAGGTTACTGCCGCCGTCCAGTGGCGCCGGCAGCGGATGCAGGCCGGCATAGTGCAGGGCGGCCCAAACGAAATCGCTGCAACGGTTGATGGTGGCCGGGCGATCGACATCGAATTCGAACTCAGCCGGTTCCTCGGCGAAGTCACGCAGGCAGCCGTAATGCTCCTCGGTGATTTCCAGGGTGCGGCTGTAGTACGGGTCCAGATGCTCGTCGGCATCGTCGTGGCGCACCTGTGCGTACTGCACGCCGGTGGGGGCTTCGCCCGGCGCGTGCCGCGGCGGTGCGAAGCCGTAGCTGTGGGCCTCGTCGCCCGCCGCCACCTGCAGGTACATATGGCCGCGCGGGGAGATGCCCCCACTCTTCAGCGGGGTGCCGGGGGCGGCCAGATAAAGCGTTGCGGTGTAGCGTGTTGCCTGCTCCATGCCTGTTCAGCCTTGATGGGTGCTGCGGTCCTGGCTGGATGATGGCATAGGTGGGATGGGGGGCAGGTGGAGAGGCCCAAGCTGCGGGATCGGCTTGCTGAATGTGTGAACCAGCGTGCATTCCGGCGGTGCGTCCGGGCGAGGATGTGGAGCGCGGCGGGAGGGAGTCGTATATTCACTAAATACAAAGCAATGGAATTGCTGATGACACACGTTCGCCAGTCCGCGTGTCGCAATCTGAGCAGGATGAGCCCACCGAACGGGACAGCGGGCAGAATGCGTTCTTTGGTGTGGGGCCAGGAGAATCTTGGCGGATACAGACCTTGGCCACAGACACGACGCTTGCTCCGCCTCCTCGCATCGGTTTCGGCCGGAGTCCGTGTACGGCGCTACCGTGATTCGCGGCCCGGTGCAGTAGCAGCGCCTGAAGCCGGAGACCAGCAGCGCAAAGGCACGCCACATTCATCATCAGCACCAATCCCAGGAAAAGAAGATGCCCATTGAGTTCAGGCCCGACTCCAACTCTGCATTCGATGCACCCAGCGGGGTGAGAATTTCTTATCCACGGGTTCTACCTGCGACTCTGCCCGATGGAAGCGAAATCACTGAGTATCAATACACTTTCCGTCGTGACGGTGAGCGGATAGCATCGCTTGGCATCTTTGGAACAGAAACGCTTGCGATTGACGAGAACGGCCGTGAGCGAATTTACACATTGGACCTTAGTACCAGTGAAGTACTGAAATCGATCATCGATTTCAAAGAGGAAATAGGAAATTCCGATGAAGCTTCTGCATTCATCCGCGCCGTCGCGCAGGGACTGGTTAATGTATTTTCCAATCAACCCAGCATTTTTGAGAGCATCCGCTACATCGCAGTCGCTCGGATTGATTCATTTCTTCAACTTGGCATCGCAATGCCAGCGGACAGAATTCAGCTACAGAACGAAGAAGTAGTTCTAGGCAGCTTGTTTGTTCCGCAGCAGCAGGTCCAGGCAGGTTGATAGCCCCTGTTAACCTCACCTGCCCCGGCAGGCATTGCTTCGGCTGAGGCCGTCAATCTTCCTGCCTGAGGCGTCTCTGACCTCGATGTCTCGTCTTTTCGCTTTGAGCTCTACCGCATTGAGCAACAGGGTGTGATGCAGCCACATACACTGGTGACCACGTTCATGCCATTCAACTTCGAACCTCAAGAGAAGTCGGCCGTAGATGAGAAGAGCAGAATCTCCATCCTGAGGCCCAGGATGCTTCCGGATCCTTCATCCGATGGTAGCGCGGGCATCGAATACCAGTACGAGTTCCGGCGAGATGGAAGAACTGTTGGCGCCTTAGGCGTATTCGGCAAGGTCGCTTTCATAGCGACGAACGGAAGTCGTGAGCGGCAGTACACACTGGACCTCAGTCCTGATTGGGTTCTGGAAGATATACTGCGTCTCGCGCAGTACATCGACCGTTCGGACCACCTCTTCTCGATCATCCAGAGCATCGCTCAGGGACTTGTGAATTCGTTCGCTGGGCAGAGAGGCAAGGCGGATGATGTTCGCTACATCGCCTTCACCCATCTGGATTCATTGTTGCGCCTTTCTGTGAAGATTCCCGGATGTACCATCCCCCTCGACGATGGCGTGATCGTTCTTGCTAGTGCGTTTGTCCAGGCCGACCAAATGCGCAGCTGAGCGGCGCTACCCCTGCTGTGATTCTCAACGACATTCGTAGCCAACCAGCGGCTGCCATCACATACTCGCCGCACGAATCTGTATGTCGTGCTGCACCCGCTGGTCTTCCAGCTGCTGATCCATCTGATTCGCAAGCGCACGCTGATGCGCTTCACGGCTGACAGAGTCGAACTGCTGCAGTGACTCCTCCACCGGTATCTGCGCCGCCAGCTCGGTCGGCATCGCAGCGCGCTGATGTGCCGGATTGCTTGGCTCACCCTGCACCACGAACAGCGTGTGCCCAGCTGGGTGTTCGCGCGTAGCGTTGCTCACCAGCACATGGTCCACCCGCTCCAGGTCGTTGTCCTTGGCCAGTACCAGAAGGCTGGCGGTCATGCGCTCGCTGACTTCATCGAAGCTGCGGCCGTGCTTTGCATCCAGCGCTTCCACGCCCTCGCGGATCTGCTGATACAGCGCATGATCGGGGTGACCGGCCTGCGTGGGGTCCTGCAGCGCCCGATTCGGGGCCGATGCCTCATCCGGTGCGGGTGCGGGCGCGGCCGGCTCAGGGCTTGGCGCTATCGTCGGCTCGGCAGGAACAGTGACAGCCGCAGTGACGGGCTGAAGGTCATCCAATGGAGCCGGTTCGGGCTCTGGCACGTGTTGTGCCGCTTCCTGCTCCAAAGGCCATGGATCGCGCGCAGGCTCAGCAGGCAGCGGCTCCTTGAAGGGCACCGGCTCGACCTCCTGAACTGCCATGTCCTGCTGTGGAGTGAGAGCAATCACAGGTGCAGCCATCTGCTCCGGCTCCGGCTCCGGTGCCTGCTCTGTGCGCTGTGTGGGCGCTGCCTGCGTTGCCGCCGCCAGGGGCGCGGCAGCGTGTGGCATCGCGCGCTCAGGTGCGGCCGGGTGCGCCTGCATAGGCCCGGTGGGCTCCGGCGTCTGTGAGGCGGCACGGTTTTCGGTGGGCGCCTCGCTGTTTGGATGGGGCTGAGGTTGGGGCTCCGCCTCACGCCGCGGCGGATCGCGCTGCTCGGCGTGCCGCTGAAACTCGGGCTTGTCCTGTGGGACGGGCGTAGGCGGTTGCGGGACCGCTACCGCTGGCGGCGCCGCCGCAACCGCTGCAGGCGCGATGGGCTGCGCAGTGGCCGGCTCTCCCGGCCGCACTTCCACGCTCACGTCCTGCTCAGATGGCTTGTCGCCATGTGCCACCTGCGCGGCCGCTCGTGCAGCCTGCCCAGCATCCACCTGCGCAGCCCCCTGCCGATTGGCCTCCTGCAGTGCCTGCCGGTAAGCCTCCTGCTCACCCGCCGACAGCGCGGCAATGCGCAGCTCGGGCGAGTCCGGCAACGGCGCCTGCTCATTGGCACGCGCCCGCACCTCATTCCATGCGGCCTGCAGCTCCTGCGTGCTGGTGGTCGCTACGGCGCGCGCCACGCCATCCTGGTGTACCTGGTAATGGGTGATGGGCCGGGAGGCGCCTGCGTTGCCCTCGGCTACAGGCCCCAGCTCCTGTAGCGTGGCCCCGGTTATACCGTGCTGCTCGCGCGTGCGTGCCGTGGCCAGGGCAACCGCCTGCTCCCACGCCGGTGACAGCGCGACGCCCGCAGCGTAGTAGCTGTGGCGCAGCTCGTTCTGGTTCACTTCCGCCGCAGACGGCAACGGCCGCGCGTCCAACGCAGCAATGGTCTGGTTGAACTGATCGAGCGACGGCTGCTGGATGGTGCGGGTCAGCTCCAACTCCAGCGCCATGTTGCCCTGCGCGATCTGGCCAGCGTGGTTCCATTGCCCTTGTTCGTCGCGCTGGTAGAGCTGGTTGTCCGAGCCATGGATGGCGTCGGGCCTTGCACGGGCCTGCTCTACCGCTTCCGGCACCAGCGGCACGAAGTCACTGGCGCGTGTAGCAGCACGGGTCTCCAGGTAGCTGGCGGCAATGGCGGCCTTGCCGTTGGCGATGTTGTTCTCGATGCGCTGCACCGCCTCGCGATTCAGCTCGCTGGCGCGCTCGGGGCTGGCGATCTGTGTCTCATACACGCCGCGGTCGTTGGCGCCGGACACGCCAATCTTGACCTGCCGCGTCCACTGTTCGGTCTGCGCGTCACGGTGCCAGTTGGGATTGTCCAGACGGCCCTCGCCGTCCTTCGCCGGGATGCTGAAAGGATCCTGTGGCGGCGGCGCTTTGCCCAGCGCCAGCTCTACCGCTTTTACATGGGCGTATGCGCCCAGCTCGCGGGCCTTCTCGTAACTGGCGCCGACACTGCGCTCAGCCGGATTGCCCAGGCCATCGCCCGCACTGTCCATGACTGCCTGGCGTTGCCAGTTGCGGCCATCGAACTGCCACGTGACATCGGCCTTGTCGGTCTGCCGGTAGACGGCGCGGTTGTCGAGCAGATCGGCGCCCTTGTCGAACGCCTTGCTCATCAGCAACGCATCGCCCGCGACGATGGCCGCAGGGACGAAGCTGGACGTGCCGATCACCGACGCGGTGGCCATGCCACCGACCCAGCCACCGCCGTTGCGTGCCAGAGCGTGGGTGAGTTCGGACTGGGCGGCGGTGCCGTTACCTTCTTCCAGCAGCCGCGAAGTGCGGCGGGCGGTGATGACGGCGTCGGCGCCAGAGGCGAGCAGGCCGCCGGAGCGGATCAGGTGGCTCGTGGAGGCTTCGCCGAGAAGGAGGTCGAGTGAGGCACTGCCACCCTGAGCGTAGGGAGACCGAATGCGATGCGCCGCTTCTTCACCCAGAACGCGCTCGACAGTTTGAATGCTGGGTTCGGAGAGTGAGATACGCCCAACATGATGCGAGTTTGATATGGCAACGGACAAACCGTGGCGCTGGAGCTCAACGTTGCCACCACGCGTGATGGCCTTTTGCTCGGAATCGATCTGGTCGAGTGTGCGCACGACGCGCATTTCCGAACCTGCAACCGCCCCCCAACCCTGGTCGACGCTGGACAGCGTCGGTAGCAACTGAACCTGTCGAATATTCAGTCTGTGATAGTCGGGGACCTCATCAAAGAACTTGCGGACGCTTTGCGAAGTGGAGGCGGGAGTCTGGCCAAGCGGCGTATTGGTGTACAGGTCACCATTTATCAGACCAGCCCTCACGGTATCCCGCAGCTGCTCAACCCGCTTGGTCACCCTGTCCAAGGCGGCGGGATCACCTGCTATTGCTGCTTTACCGTCGCGTGTTTCCTGGATTTCGTCCAGCCATTCCAGCATTCCGTCCTGGTACGCCCGGAGTGGACCACCGCTATGCGGAGTGATTCCAAGCGCGTCTGCCAGCTGAGGACTCGCAGGCAGGAAGATTCTGTTCTCCACCGCGTGGATGTTGAACCTTCCAGACTGCTGCAGCTTGTCGAGCAGTTCACTGTTCTTCAGCGTCTGCTGCTCTATTGCATGATGATCTTGGAAGTGCGTCCGGTGCGCCATACGTGTCACCCCATCCTTGATTCGGATCTCAGCAGTTCACGACATCCTCAAACCACAGGCCATTCGAACGCTGAGGCGAAGTGATGCCTGCCGCTTCAACAGCGTCCTTGAAGATGCGGTCACAGAAGACGCCTCCATGGAATGGAAGCCTGAAAACATGCGCAGATCCCAGCACTTGGCGATCGAAGGCCAGCTTCACATCACCAGTGAGCCGATAGTACTTCCCGTTCTCGTACTCATCGCTCACTATGATCTTCAACTTGGATGACTGCTCATCCAACGCATCAAGGGTGCGCACCACGTCGCAGAGGTGATACGCGGGTCCCGCAGAGCCATCGGCCAGTCGATAGTCCACTGCATGGAACTGGAAAGCGTCAGGATCAATCTGTTCCATCACTTGGAAAAGACGCTCTGACACAAGCCAGTAGCCGCTCATTCCGCCCTCCAGATCCTGCGGCGGATCCCCCAGCTCCGGATGTAGGACCAAACGGGGCATTTCGAGCAAGGGCGGAAAGCCCCCCGCTTCGGGACGGAGGATCAGTCGGGGCGGCGTAAGCAAAGACTGTTCGTTCTCAAAGACGACACCATGCCCCTTTCCTCCACGGGAAGCGTCGGGGCGAAGCTTGAAGAACTCTCCAGCCGTGGGCTGATTGGCAGGCAACTTGGAAAACTCCATGAGTGGCGTCCTTTCCGTTTGTGGCTGAGCGTAGATTAGAGGCACACGCATGCGACCGGAAGTGAAGAGTTCTGGTTAGCCCTGCTACGCCTCAGCACTGAGGCAGGGCGTGTTCAGGAATTGGTTCTACCCCGGCAGCTTCGCTGGGCAATCAGGTCGCTATGAGATTCGGAACCACGTCGGATTCACCTCGCATCCTTTGAGACGCACTCCAGCCATCCTCCCCTCCCCCTCTGGAGGATGCTCATGACCAAGATCGACCCCACATGGCTGGAAGCCTTCGACAAGGAGCTGCTCCACCTGTTCGCCATCGACCATCGCGATGCAGGCATGGATGAGTACCTGCTGGGCTGCTACGCAGACCTCCCACCACGCGAGGCGGCGCTGGCGTTCGGCAGCGACTACGACCTGGAGCGTGACGATGCGCTGTGGCCACGGCCCGGTGTGCCTGTGTGATCCACGCAGCAGTCCGGCACACCAGCATTCAAGGCAAGCGATGCCAGTGGATGGCCGCTATGCTGGCAGCGCACCGGAATGGAAACCACGTATGCCCCGTTTGAACACCGCCCTGGCACTGAACCTTGCTCTGATGCTGTTGGGCGCTACACCTGCCATGGCCATGGCGGCAGATCCGCAGGTTTCCACTGAAGTGTTTGTAGAGGCCGGTGACAACCCCACCTTCAAGCTGCAGCACGCACCCGCCCTTCTGTATTCAACGGCCCTCGCCACGCCGCCCGATACCTTCCTGCAGGCTCCCATGGCGGTGCTGTTGGTTGCTCAATTGGATGAGCTGGGCCACGTTTCCAACGTGATGGTGGCGCGGTCCAGCGGACGGCGGGAACTTGATCGTGCTGCCCTTACCGCAGTGGACCAATGGCGCTTTGATCCGGTCGTGATTGAGGGCGTCGCGCTGCATGCGCGGGTACGGGTCCGTCTGACTTTCGTGCCCACGGCCGAGGCGCCGCCCGGCTGAACCGCTGGTTCAATCTGTCGCGATTGGCCCTAGGCCATCGCCCTGGCTGCGGGCGCTCCTGCGCTTGGGGCCAATAGCGCCAAGCCCTTCAAGACCGTTGCAGCGCAATCGCTTGCTGGCTTAACACCGTGTGCGACAATGCCGAAAGCGTCAGGACTGGCAATCATCAGTCCTGTGGTTTCTTGGCATTTGGTTGCTGCACGGGTATCTCTTGGCGTGCCACCGGAAAAGGGTGGCGCGGGGTTCGAAAGCCCGTTCAGTAGCCTTGTGTTTTGCGCTTGTCAGCCGGCGTCACCTTGCGTGGCGCCGGCTGGCAATCCGTTCGCGTTCCATGGCGGGCGGTGCGTGGGGGTCTTCGGACCCACCGGCTTGGTTACTGTCCGGCTTTCGAACCACGCATCGTCCGCCGCCTTTATCGGTGGCGCTGCTATCTGTCCTGTACGGAGCATTGCCATGAACACATCGGACTTCCGTTCCCTGCACGCGCAGTACGATCCGGACAACGCCGACGCCGAGCGCGAGCCGTCCGTTGATCCCAACGCCTTCGTCGCCACGCTGCACCGCATCGGAACCGGTGCGGCTGCGGACGGCCAGCCCTGGCCGGAGCGGCATCAACTACCTGGGCGGCGCCTTCAGCTGGCGGATGCGGATTGCGCGCTGGCGGGGCTGCGTGTGGTGGCGGAGTTGATGCTGGCTGCGGAGCGGACTCGGCAGAACGGCGCGCCCGAGGAATACCTCGGGGATCGGGTGATGGAAGGGTTGAAGATGGCTTGTGTGGCGTTGACAGTGATGGCAACCGAGCGGGTGCAGGTGCAACGGTAGGCCTTAGACACGTGTCTCTGCCTTGCAGCCTGCCCCCACGGCGTCACTTCCATTGAGCACAAAGATACTCGCCGTGCCCAGCGCAAAGACTCACCGGCTTTCCTCGCGGCCCCGGCGGTAGTGCTGGTGGCCACTCATATCGAATCGGAACTCCCTGAATAGATGGGCGAGCAGGCCCAAGTGAAGAGTCAGGCACACTCAAACTGCCAAGATGGGCTGAGACACTTTCGAGCGAGCCACTAGCCCCCACAAGGCGCTAGGGGATGAGCAAAGGAGACAGCGCCAATGGCAGATACACTAACTATCGAGGAGCGCAGTGCTCGAATGTCCCTAATCAAGGGGTTTGACACAAAGCCCGAACTATGCGTCCGACGATCACTTCATGCTCTGGGGTTCCGGTTCAGATTGCACGTCCGCACCCTGCCTGGACGGCCGGACATTGTTATGCCAAAGTACGCCACTGTGATCTTCGTTCATGGGTGCTATTGGCATGCGCACTCCTGCCAGAAAGGCAGGATTCCTGCGTCCAACTCATTGTTTTGGAAAGAGAAGTTTGAAAACAACCAACGCCGTGACGTCAGGAACTATCGCGCTCTTCGCGCCATGGGCTGGCGAGTCCTCACAGTGTGGGAGTGCGAACTTCGGTCCACAGCATCAAGAGAGCGCGCCATCGCACGCCTGATTGGCAAGATCCGTCGCGGGCGTTGAGACACCCTCAACCCAGAATCCGACCAGAATTTCGAGTTAGGAGAGTTACAGTGGTAGATAAGACCCTCAAGGTCGTGGACCTTTTCGCGGGATGCGGGGGCCTATCCCTTGGCCTTGAGCAAGCCGGCTTCACGCCTGTCTTCGTCAACGAGCTCAATGATCATGCTCGGGCAACGTACATCCAGAATCGCGTGGGGCGGCACGAGTGGCTGGGTGAGCAGGGATACAGCGCCTCGGATGTGAAGGGCATGGTCCTTGACAAGCAATTCCTGCCCTCGCTTGAGTCTCGACTCAAGGACACTTTCGGCATTGACAACGGCGATCTCGATCTCTTGGTCGGCGGCCCGCCTTGCCAGGGGTTCTCTGGCATTGGGCACCGGCGCTCCTATTCCGTTGACAAAGAACAATTGCCCTCGAACCACCTCTTTCAGGACATGGCAGCGATCATTCATCGACTGCGGCCCCGCGCATTCTTGTTTGAAAACGTTCGCGGCCTGCTGAACAGCAAGTGGACCGAGGGTGGGACGAAGGGCGAGATCTTCAAGGATATTTTGGGCACATATCAAGATATCCCTGGGTATTCCGTTGCCTATTCTCTTGTCTACGCCAAGGACTACGGTGTTCCCCAGAATCGCCCACGCGTACTCATGGTTGGTATCCGAGATGACGTTGGCGTCGGTATCCAGCGAGAAGGAAACCCTGAGGATGCAATCCTTCGGGGCTACTTGCCTGCGAAAAGATCTGACATCCAGACGCCGGACTTAATCGATCTTTTGGGCGATCTGGTTGATCCTGATTACGAGAACGGTGGATCGACCACTCACTATCCGTCAGCCGCACGCACGCAGATACAAAAATTGCTTCGTACCCCGCAGGCTGGTGGTTCACCGCTGAAGAAGGGCGACATCGTCACTGAGCATGAATACAGCAAGCACAGTGCACATGTCCTCGCCAAGTTCCGTGCCATGCACGCGAATGGCGGCAAGGTGCCAAGCGAGTTCCAGACGAAGAAGTTTGCACAGCGCTTGCTACCCGCACGATGGGGTGCCGAGGGCCCCACGATTACTGCAACATCCCTCGCAGATGACTACGTCCACTTCTCGCAGCCACGCGTTTTGACTGTTCGCGAATGGGCTCGCCTCCAAATGTTCCCAGACTGGTACAGGTTTGCGGGAAAGCGAACCACGGGCGGCATCCGCCGAGCAGGAAACCCCAGAGAGGGAATTTTCGATCGAGAAGTTCCCAAGTACACTCAGATTGGAAACGCTGTACCGGTCGGACTTGCACAGTCAGTTGGCGAGCATCTCGCGAAGATTTTGCAGCCCACCAAGAAGCAAAAGGACTAGGACCAAGTGTTGAACGGGCGCTGCGGTTAGCGCGCCCGTTCAATTCGGTCCATTACTGGATGTTCTTAGCTGCTGCCATCCAGCATGTAATGCTTTGCTGGCGGGAAGAGCATGTCTAGATCTTGCGGGCGAATCTTGAACAAGTACCCGTGGTCCCTAACTCGATAGGTCCCTGCCCGCTTCGCGGGAACTCGGTGCATTACAAGATCTAGCTCAACCTTGCCTATGGCCAGAAGCTCCGGGATATTCGCCTCAAGCGGCCCCTTGGTGTGGACCACCTCGATGTAGTGGAACTCCTCACGTTCGCCGGCACCATTGCTTACAGCCTTTACCCAAAAGGTCTCTCGATGTTTATCAGCCAGGCTGCGCTGCAGATCCTCGACTTTCCAACAGAGCAGTCGTTCCGTGCGCCCGTGAATGGTGCGGCTCGCATAGAGAACACCACCCTCGAGTTCAAGATAGAAACCTTGGGAGTTTGGCTTCGCACTGAGGGTGCAATAGATTTGGAGCCGGCCATCCTCATCGTTATAGCCGTGGGCCTCAAGCAGAGCCAATCCGGTCTTCACCGGGCTTTCCTTCCAAACTGGAACGCGTGAGAACAGCGTTATGCGATTGCTGCTCTTGCGCCCTCCCTTTTTAGAGCGCGATGCTTTTAGCTCGATGCCCTTGAAGTCAGGCTCTTTACGGCTATTTGGTGCAATGCCAAGCCTACGCTCCAAAGTCATTCCGACACCGGTTGGGCCTGACGTGACGGTTAGGAGGGGGCCCTCGTTGTGTATTTCACGCAACTTATGCAACAGCTCCTCTGCCACATCACTAGGAGCCCCAATGCTAGCCAGAAGTCTGCCAAGAGGCGTGCTGGGATCGCCGCCAGACTCCAGCAGGCCTTTTCGACTCGTGTTGACTACATAAAGCTGGCCGTGATCGTGCAGAATCGCGACTAGATCGCCAGCTTCTGCATAGTCACCTAGACGAGTGATCCAAGCTCGTGGATCTCCAGACTTCGTCTCCGGCCGATACAGCGAGACGAACTGATCCTCCCACCCCCCTACCGTCAATACCTTGACAGGCTGTCGAACCTTCGCCGCGGGCCCTTGGGCCTGTGTGTTGAAGTCATGGTATCCAACACCCAGCAAGTACTCTCGGAAGGTCGCATGGGCATCCATGATCGACTTGGAGAGCCCAGTTTTGGTAGGGACCAAGTAGCCCGCTTCGACTCCGTACTTGGCAAAGAAGCGGATGGCATCTTCAATCGGCCTGTTGGCTAGTGAAAGCATTCCATTTGTCCACGTTAGCGATCGTGGATTTATGGGGTCAATTGCGACGCAATGCAACTAGATGCGTCACTCAGTGACTGAATTGGCCCAGCGAGGATGGCCTCAGGTGCTAATTTTCGAGAAGCTGGCTCTAGTCAGTGGAGTATTGGTGCAACGAAGCAGGCATCGGGCTGTCCGCTGGAAGTCGGTGCCGCTCATTAACATCGCCCCAAGCAGGCCTGGGGCGAGACGATGCAGAAGAGCTGTGACCAAAGTGCTCTGGGCAGGAAAAGCGTTCGAGAGCTGGCGCCGCAAACTCCGCGAAACGCGGGTCATCGGGAGGCTGTCGCTCCGATGATCAAAATTTTCCAATACTTAAGATGAGCCTTGAACGACGCACTAGCCAGCGCGACTGCATAGCAAAGGGAGACTTAATTCGGCTAAGCGTACTGAAGAGTTGGCCGAGGCGGAACCATCGTCGCAACTTAGTAGTGCTTCGTCACCGTTCGGATCAGGCAAATAAAATTTAAAGGGGATCGCCCCGCTCAAGAGTTAGCCATTTCACAAGCGTGCACTTGGCCAGCATTCCGCTCCGAGCCAAGCCCGACTGCCCGTAGAGTCCAGACTGTCATCCGTGGCCTCCCAGCAATCTCTCATTACGCGTGCTGCGGGTCGTTGAGCATTGAGTGACCGCCTGTTTCTAATGCATCTTAGTGGCTCGACCTTCATTGGGCGCGACTACACACGACCAGCTTAGCTACTGCCTGTAGCAAGATTTCATTGCTTAGCGGAGTAGGACTGCCGAACTGGCGACTTAAGCATTGAAGCAGTAAATTCTTTATCCTATTTTCTCTAGGCAGGTTCAGAGTACCTATGCGAAAGCAAATTAGGTAGTTCTTTCGCGACCTTGCTGTACCGACAAGGGCAGGCTGGAAAAATTCAGGAACTCCTCTACCACGTGAAAGGATTCATCTAATTCCGGCCCACTGGTTTTCGGGGCAAAAGTGGCACGCCAACGAATGCCTTGCTCCATTGCAATGAACTTGACCTCAAAGCACAAATTAGTACTATCTTCGATGCTCCGCAGAAAGATGTTCGGCAAATAACACAGGCACTTCAACTACAAGATCGCTGCGAGTCTTCCGGCAGCACCCGCCTAAATAGCTATATCAGGCGAGTCACTCTTCCTTGATCTCGTGGAACTACGCTTTCTGGCCGCCCCCTGCGCCTGATGCACTAGTCCGAGCGACTCGGCCCTCTCGTGGAGCACCAAAAGCGCTCCTCTCAGTGCCGCAGCGAAGTCGTCGCATTCCAGTGGCACCTCCGTCAACAGAATCACCTCGCTAGTGCCACTTCCTAAGTTCGCAAGTACAGGGGCAAGCTCGGCATCCAGCAGGCGTTCCAACAATTCCCGGGAGTGGCCCGCCTTACCTGGACGCCTAAGGCGCAAGCTAAATTCAACGACCTGCGAGCCCTTGAACCATCTTGAGCATCGTACTGAAGCGACTGCGCTTCGGTCAGCAGCTTCGGCTGGCATCCCAACGGTGACCGTGCCAGTCTCCGCATTTACCTCTGCAACGCCACCCACGCCTCGAACTGATTCAAGTAAAAGGGATACGACTGGGCTGGGCTTTTTTACTGATTGCGCAAACCGCAAGCCACTCACCTTCATTTCGACTAGCTCTTCGCCGCGCTGGGACCAGACGTGCTCGACTGCGTAGTCCATGCTTGCATTAAGCATCGAATGAGAGAGCAAACCGATGGACAGGAAAGATGGACCACTTGGCCCCTTGACGTGCCTTGGTACTCCGCTCAGCCCGCCGTAGAGACCTGAAAATATAGCCGCAAGTATAGATACACTGCTCCCAACATCCTGACGCGCAGAAAACCATCGGAGCAAGTCGTCAGGTTCAGGCGCGAGCAAGAACACCATCAGTGCCCGCAGTCCGATGTGGCCTGAGTCATCAATTCGCGCCGTATTGAGCTCCAGCTGGTTGTCCGAGAGCCGTGAAATCGTTTCACGGAACTTGCTGGCAATTGCTTTAGCTCCCGAGTCACTACTACATCTTTGATGCAGGCGGGCAGTGAAGTCATTGAGCTCGATGCCCATCGCGGCATCCATGCTTGAAAGGAGTTCCGCAGCTTCGGCAATGACCAGCAACTCCTCTCCCGAGACCGGCGCATCCAATGCAAACAAGTCAATCAGCCCTTCCACTGCACCCACGGCGACGGCGGCTGCCCAGCGCTCTTCTGGCGGAAGGGTGTCCGCAAGACGGAAGATCACTGGGAGCAAGTCCGCAGATATGCCGAGCTCCGTAAGACGATGCCGCGCCATAGCAATGGCGCCCGAGAGAATGACGATGGGCGCCATCTCGGTGCCAGAGGCCGGCTCTTCTGCTGTCTGGACACCCTCACCCATGGAAAGGTCGAGCTCTCCACCAGCGACGCCGCAGCTTGTGTCCCTTCCCTCGAACAGACCCGCATCTACACGGAGCGGAAGGGCTTCCGGCACCGTGTCTTGGAAAAGCTCCAACTTATCCACTAGCTCGGAACGATCGTCGTCACTACGAAGCCAGAAGGCGCTGCAATTTCCCAACAAGACGTAGCCGTGTTCCGATGGAGCTCTTGCCAATTCAAGCAAGCCCACGGAACCATAGTCGAGTCCATGGGCTTCCCTTCGCAGAAGCCGTCGATCCAGCGCATCGATGCTGGTCACCGCTCCCTGGGTGACTGGAGTCACCCCTGTGGCAAGCGCCTCGAAATATGCGTCCTGATGCAATGGCAAGTACCACGATTTAAGCCTGGCAGCCGCCGGCTTGCGATTACTCGTGCGCTTGCTCATATAGCTCCTCTGGAGGAAGAAAGCCAGCAAGATCGTCTGGCGGATTCATCAACAGTAATTCTAAATGGTTCCTCGCTCGCGAGGCCATGACGTATAACTGCATCTTCGACTGCACACCCACCGCACCGGGTCCAGACGAAAATGGGTCGATGATGAATACAGCATCGAACTCCAGACCCTTCGCGCTCTGAAAATTTAGCACCGTCACAGAGCCTCCCTTGTCGAAGACTAGCTTTTCCGGGGGGTGGACGTCGCTACATGTACTCGAGTACGTTTGGACGAGGACGCCAGTATCCTTAATTCGGTGGCTGACACTGTTGAAGATCTTCTTACGCTCCGACTCCCTGGCACAGAGCACCCCGACGTCAAGCTGGCGACGAGCACTTACGAAGTCGACGATCCTCCGTCTGACAACCTCCAGGCTCCCCGCGACTACGACCTTGGGTTTCGAGGGACCTAGCCGTGTAGGGAGGTCGGGAGTTCCGCTGCGGAGGCCGACGTAATAGTGCCGGGCGAACTCGGCGATCTGCCTGCTACACCGATAGTTTTTGCTCAGGCGATACACCCTATCTTTCTTGAGGGACAGCGCCTCTTCGATCTCCTGCAGCGTCGAGTTCGACCTTTCGCTAAGTCGCTGGTTGTCATCCGCGAAAACCGTAACCGCGGGGGACCCGCCTTGAGCGCAGATGAATCCCGCTAGGATTGAAAGGGTCCGGTACATGCCAGGGGGGAAGTCCTGACCTTCATCTATGATTAGATGCCCCCAATTGACTCTTTCAGAGCTGCTCATTGCTTTTTCAAGCAGCGGTCCTAGCATCCCATCCCAATCAAGATCGTAGACAGACCGAGCACCCGCCAGCGACGGCGGTGAACCCCCCCTTGCCTTTTTGTACCACGCCCACGCCCACTGGTTCATCGTGGAGCAGCCAACCCCCGTCGCCACGCCATCCTCTCTTTTGGAGGCATAGGTTTTGAGAGTGCGGTTAAACATGATGACAAATGGCTTTCGGGACTGTTCCTTTTGCTTCTCGTACCTCTTCTGCAGTTCCGCGGCCCGGAAGAATGCCAAAACAGTCTTTCCAGTTCCCGGAGGGCCCATCACGAGTATTGATTCGTTGGATGGAGCGCCGACGTAAATAGCACGCTGTTCCTTGTCCAGCTCTGTGAACTTAGGAAACCTCATCGACTAGCTCTCCCCTGATCGCACCAGCTCATCAACATTGAAAAATGGCTCGATTTCACCAATGCGAACCAATGTTCTCCGGTCGAGTGCGCTGTTGTTGTAGGAACAGCTCGTTTCCGAGACCAATACGCAGGCATGGCACGATGCGGCATTCAGACCATCCAAGCCACTGACTTCAGTTTCCCTGCATACCGGGTCTGCCGAACACCAAGCCATGTCCTGTAACGCTGACTGCAACAGCGCTCCGAATCGACCTGGATCTCCCATCCTGACAAGGCCTCCTAGCGATCCCTCGGAGTCCCCGTCTGCCGTGTAAATTAATATTCCGCACATTGGCTGGGACCCGGCTGCCGAATAAATTCGTTCTCGGATCGAAGATGCGGAGTAGCCCGCGTCGAAGCTAAGCCTGCGCACGATAGCATGGGCTAGCGAGTGCAAGAGCAGAAACCTGGTCGCGCACATGGACTCATCCCATCCCATCGCCGCCACCTTCGGTGCCATCCGCGCCAACTTAACCGCCATCGTCGCTCGTACTCGCTGCTCCCAAGCAGCGACCTCTGGCTCGGAGAGTTGAATGAAGATTCCTTCTCCCCAAGCCTCGACTCCCGGATACCAGCGGGAGCTGGACGTTCCAAGATCAACAGGCACAAGCGGGTTGTCAGTGCTCGGTGAAAGTCGCCTGAATCCAATCAACGCGCGCACCTCCCTAAGCCGCCTGACCATCGAAACCGCCTGAACGGTCCTTTTCAGCTCCGCAGACCATGAAGGAGGGATCTTGTTTCGGCGGATCTGGAGCGTATTGCCAGCGACATCCCGCCCGTTCGCAAGGACAGCCCACTCCTCGCGCAGGATCTGCGATCGGAAGTCGGGCGAGTCCATCTCCTCACTCTCAGCGTGATTCGTGGCCTCATCCTCTCCCGATAGCGCCAATGCCAATGCCGACCGGGCTGCATCCACAGTGCACCCATGTCGCTCTGCAAACCTTTCTATTTGATTACTAACCGCGGCCAAGGTTCGATCTAAGTCCTTCAGGTGCGCGTGCGCCATCTCGATCACTCCGTACAGCCCATCACCCATCCAGGTCTGGACAAGGTTGGTTGACTGGACCTCAGATTCATGAGCTAGAGCAAGGTCAAGCGCAGAGACTTGGCTCGGAAAGTGAAGATTGCTTGCTGCACGTCGGTAGACCCAGACAGACGATGCACATAGTGACCGTTCTTTCTTCCAGGGCTGACCGCCTCCGCAACGCATTCCAGCTGGAGCCTCTACCTGTACCAA
This sequence comes from Stenotrophomonas sp. 22DLJC03, assembly GCF_056861405.1. NCBI lineage: Bacteria > Pseudomonadati > Pseudomonadota > Gammaproteobacteria > Lysobacterales > Lysobacteraceae > Stenotrophomonas > Stenotrophomonas sp. 22DLJC03. The sequence continues at coordinate 75,459 of NZ_JBSPUG010000001.1, read as the reverse complement.
CCCCGAAAAATCGCTGTAGGCGCCGCACCCGCAACGGACCCGAATGGACGACCAGTCGCCACCACCACGACCTGACGTTTCAAAATACAGATCCGAGGTCTGTCTCGAGCAAACACCATTGATGGTGCTTCTTTGACGATGCGCCCAAATGTACCAATCGACATCACCGAGATGGCCTTCCGCGCATACGGTGACGAAACCCATCGGCGTCATCTCAACGCTCGGGCTGCAGTGCTCGCACTTTGGTGGCTTATACTTCCGGGCCTGATCCTCGGCCGAGCTGATACGCCGCATGCGACGGCATTTAGGACAGAATTGCCAGCGAGGGAATCGGCTAATGGTTACGGAGGCTTCACTTTCCTTCCCTGACGGTGTCCTTATGGGGTTGCGCAGTTTGTTCTCTAACCGGCTGTCCTGAATCCGCGAGAGGCCGCTAATATTCCAGCGACTGATGTCTGTTACTGCAAAGGACTCCGAACCGACATCCAAAATCGCACCCACACCGAAAGGGCTCACCAACTGACCACGCCTAATGGACCTTTTCGAGCTCATTTCAGGCCTCCTCCACGGGGGAAAGAACTACGTCGGGATCCACGTTGCGAACAGAGCGCATAGCCTGACGATAGCCCAGCACCTCCTCGGCCCCAAAGTCCCTTATCAGCCCGGTCGGATGCTGCCGTCCTCCCGATACGTATGAAAGCTGCGATCCGCTCGCGGCGACGTCCATCCATAGTCGTACGAACTCATCTATGCATTGCCTAGTTTCGTCCGCCTCGGACGAGTCGGCCGTGCAGACCGCATCCTTGAAATTATCGACTAGGCTCGTTAGGGGCTCCTTGGTGAAGTCCACTCGCCTCGCCGATTCGTTTGCACCGAACTGGGTCGCATGGCGGACAAGCGTTATGAGCGCAGCATGGAGAGTGCGCTCCCGTGCCGGAGGAGCGTACGGCGTCACACTCGTCGGCTCCACGTAACGATAGAAGGCTTGGTGGTATCCAAGGAAATCCTCGTAGTGGGATCTGTCTCGTGGCTTCGCGGACGAGTAGAGGGTCAGCACAAGACCCGGCGCTGCGTCGGACCGTCCAACGCGGCTCGATGCCTGGATGTACTCCGAGGTTAGCTTTGGTTGTCCATTAACTAGCATTACGCTCAGACGATCTACGTCGACGCCAACCGATATAATGCTGGTACAAGGCACAAAGCCAATGGCTGGATTTTTCTCCGTCCCCTTACGCTCTAGAGCTCGGATGGCTTCACCCATGTCCTTCGTCATTTGCGAACTGAGTTCCATGACCTCGCCTATGTCCCTCACCTTGTCGTCGGCGGAGGCAATCGCTTTCATGCGATCCGGAATTTCCTGAGAGGCGGCCGTAATCGTTCGGCCTAGCTCTCGACGGCTATTGAGGTAGGCCAACACCGTTCGGTAGGAATCAGCCAGCGCCCCGGGAAGCTGAGTCTCAGCGCTTGCCTGCAGGAGCGCGGCAGCGCTCCAAACCATGGAGACAACGGGAGTAGTCGTACCTTGGCCCATTGCGCCTATGTAGAGTCGCCCAGGCTTCTCCGATGGATTCTGCAAACGGAAGAAAAATGCATCGTCCCACCGATTGATGGGGGACGGGAAAACAGTTGATGACTTACCATAGAGCCCACGAACTTGTTCCCGACTGTTCCTGATCGTAGCAGTCGAGGCAATAACCTTGGGCCCAACGCCGCCGCCTTTAGCTCTAATAATTCCGTCGATAGCGATCTCATAGGGAGCACTAATTGACCCCAGAGGCCCAGAAATCAGGTGGAGCTCATCCTGAATAATTAGAGAAGGAGGTCGCTCGCCACGCGGCCCTCCAAAGAAGGTCCGCGGGCCATGGTCCCAAGCGAGCCCGGCGAACTTATCCAACGTACCGAGCAAGATCGAGGGAGGGTCTTTGTACAGGGCTTCATCGACAACCTGCAATGGCAACCCAGAATGGAATTGGCATGCTGGGCTCAAGCAGTGGAACTTGAAGCTGGAAGAACTGCAAGAGACTCCAGCGACTTGATTGACGTGGTCCAAAAGTAACGTGGCACACGCAGGGCATCGATCAACCAGGAATGGATTTTTGGCATCCGGATTGCCAAGATCCCATTGCTCGAGCATCTCCTCGGCAACACTGAATTTGTTCGGAGTAAGGCTCTTGCCCACCCACAACCCAACACTGAAAGGACACTGCCCAAGTGCGCCTGGGTTGGACCGCCTAATCAGCTCCAAACTGCAAATTAGTGTTCCGGTTCGTTGGAACTGTTGCGTAGTTAGCATGCGGAGGGTGTAGCGGCTCATCACTGCCGTACCTGCATCAGTCCCTCTGCTGGTAATACGACGACGCAGCAGCTCAAAGGCCGCGACGAGCAGATATGCTTCGGTCTTCCCACCGCCCGTGGGGAACCAGATGACGTCCACGACGTCCCGCTCCGTACACGACTCGTCCACAAGCGAGCGGATGGTGCCAAGGAAGAACGCAATCTGGAATGGCCGCCACTTGAATCCTAAGCCGCGACCGAGCTCAGGCACCCCGCGCGCCATCGAAGGAGCGTAAGGTCCATCTCTACCAGCTGCCGACATCTGCCGCTGCCACAGCATTGCTCTGTTAGCAAGCTGAAAGGCCTTGAAGGTTGCGTCGTCAGACAATGCCTCAACACCGTCGCGCATGCGCCTGCACCATTCGCGACAGCGTCTAGCAAGACTCGCGCCCGCTTTAGCTCCCGCGCTACGAGCGGCGCCGTCCTCTTCTTCCACCCATGCTTCGAAGGCCGAGACCAGCCCATAGAGGACGCGTTGGATCTCGCCCGGCTCCGGATGAAAGGCCAGGAACTCTACATCGCTATAGCGAGGATCTAATTGGGTGGGAGCCCGAATTTCGAACGTTGCCGAGCGGACTTCGCACGCGGGAAGGAAGTCGGCCCAAACCTTCTTACATGGTTTCGACTCCGTATCCCACATAGCCGCCGCGCCGTGACCTCGAGCGAAAGACGGTGAATCCCTGTACAGGTGGCGCAACTCAACCTCTTCCTTACCGACCGCCAATGCGGACTCCGGTTGTGGATATGGGAGGATTTCACCATCAAGGGCAGCAACCGTTAGGCTCGACTGAAAGAGCACGGCGGCGGGGTCGAGCGTCTTGGAGGGCGGTTTGGCATTCACCAAAGTTACTGTGATTAGCCTCCGTCCCTCACCCCAAGGTCTGGAATTCACGTAAAGCGAGGCACGCCCCCCAAGAACACTCGCTTTGCTTATTCCGTCAGAGAGGGCAATTCCAGCGCTCTCCTTCGGAAGTTGCCTGCGACGCCACGCTGCTTTGTCACGCCGCGACGAAGCTCCTCCATCTGTACGCTCATAGATGCCGGCCGAAACGGTAGCTAACAAGTTAACGTCGGTAGGCACTAGGAAACTCAGTCCGACGGATGACGCCAGAGAGCGCCGGCCGGAATCCCTCGACTCTTCGGACTCGCCATTGGCCGCCCTAGCACCCTCCTCTGTCCCGTCCTCAGCGAGCTCTATCTCACCCTGCCGGGGAAATAGCATCCCCATCATGTAGCGCAGAAGCGGGGTGCCTTCAATCTCTTCGTCATCTCCTTGCATGGGACCTATGAGGACGCTCCTGATGTACTGCGCAAACTGGGCCCGCCCTTTGACTAAATCTTCCATAATTTCATCCTAATGATGCAACCAGTGACGCCTCGACATTGGCTTTCAATCGCTCCATCACCTGCTGGGGAGCAATCACTGTCAGTGCGAAGTTCGCTCTCGTGATCGCTAGATAGAACATCTTCGAGAGCTCCAGATCCCCCCCCTCGAAGGAGGGGACACAAAAGACTATGAAGGGAGACTCTAGCCCTCTGAAATCGTCTAGGCCGCAGTATCGGACAATGTTTGGCGGAGCTGGTATTTCCCCCCAAGGCGCGACATCGAATCCGCCCACCACCCCGCTCCCACGCGACACCTCTGCTGCAACGCGGCCCGCCACGATGATGCAAATCTCTGACGCGGGAATTCCTTGTGATATCCAGTCGCGCACCTGTATCCCGATAGCAACAGGGAGTGCCCCATCTTCGACCGTGACTTCCTGCGTCCTTGGGTTGAGTCCGTGCCCCTTTGCAAGGGCATGTCCAATCTTGACTCCCGATGCCAGCTCGGCGAACTTGACAATTTCCGGAGTATTTCGACAGTTATTACGAAGCCTCGGCTGCACGGAAGAGAATTTCCGGAGTTTACTGATCGAAACCAAGGCTAAATCAGGGTCGATACTTAGCTGGTAATTGGGATCTCCGAACCAAGCCCACCGGCCATGCTGTAGCCCGCCGCTTACGAGCCTGTCGACCATCCCCATCCGCTCCGGATCAAGAGCTTGTTGACCCTCGTCTATCACCAGAAAGTCCGCGGATGGCCTCTGCTCGGCCGACATCGATTCAAGGCCTGGCAGCGACAGCACCCTGCCGGGATCTCCAAGTGCTATGCCTATAGCTCTAGCCAAGTTTTCGGTACCACAGAGCATTATGGTATCCCCCCCTTCAGCTCTGGATCGCTTGAAGAGCTCCGCGGCTATCAATGTCTTGCCACATCCGGCAGGCGCCAAGCAAAGGATGCGACTAGCTCCTTCCCAGTGATCCAAAGCCTCGTATTGCTCCTCCGTCAACTCGATCAGTTGATTAATCGCCTGTTCGCTAGAAAGAGCGAGGGGCCTGACCTTGTCAAATTCTGGCCTGAGGGTCTTAACCAGAAGATCGACGTCTCGGGAGGCGATCTCACGCTTCGCCCCACTCTTGTTCTGCCAATGCTTCGCTACGCGCGTTAGGAAGGCCTCGAACGCCGCAGGATTCGCGACGTCCTCACGTGTGCCAGTCAGCTCTTCTGGCAACTCGGGTGTTCCCAACAATCCAGTCAGCTCTCCTTTTGCCGCACCCGCCATCACTACGCAGAACCCTGCGGGCACGGATGTGTCGAAGCCTTTTCCCATGGCTCCTTCGACATAGTTCTGGATTAGTGAGAAGTACGCATCCTTAGCCTGCACCACTGGCGACTTGGAACGCTTTACAACCCTACCGAGTCGATCCGTGTAGGTCCAGCGTCCGTTGATGCAGGACACGTCCCCGCCCTTAACCTCAATAGCTATCAAGCCGCGGGGACCAATCACCAAGAAGTCGATCTCGCCCCATCGTTGGTAGAGGTGCTCCGGGAGATTCAGGCTGTTCAGCGCACGAGCACCGTGCCCCCAATCAACCCCACGAAGTAACTTGAGGACTAGCCGTTCCGATCCGGTCGAGTCCTGATGCGGCATATTCGGTATTACCAGCACAGCTCCCCCTGTAGAGCTTCTCCGAAGACACGGCGATTATGCAGCTCTTGCGGGGAGTTCGGATAGGGGGATAGGAAGCGTAGAAGTTGCATCCGGACCGGCGCTCCAGCGAGTCGTACCCCGACGTCGGGGACAATTGAGGAGTGCTTGCAACGCTCTAATCCGTCCTGACGGCAAGGCCTTAAGCCGAGGGTAATGGGAGCGCTGCTGGGTCGAACTTCTAAAGAGGAGTTACGCGCGCTAGAACCGCTGCGACTGCCAACTCTATGTCACGCGGCTGATCGCTCGCTGGAATTCTTGCAAAGAGCAGCAATGCCCTTGCCAGGGCTGAAGTTGATCACCGGGACATTGCGTATACCCCTGTGTCAGCGGGTGGTGCGGAGCATTGACTTTTGGGCCACTACACATTTACTTCCACGGCTTGAAAGCCAAAGAAAAAGGGCGGCCAGTGGCCGCCCCTTTCCCAAGTGCACGAACCAACTAAGACTCAAACCCCAACAGGATTAGCCTTCTCCGGATCAATCTTGTACTGCTTGATCGCCCGGGCCACATCCTTCGCGGTCATCTTCCCTTCCTTCGCCAGCGCCGCAATCGCGGCATGGGCGATGTAGTAGCGGTCAACCTCAAAGAACCGGCGCAGGTTCGCACGCGTATCCGAACGGCCAAACCCATCGGTACCCAGCACGGTGTACGACATCGGCACGAACGCACGGATCTGGTCCGCATACGCACGCACATAGTCGGTGGCGGCAATCGCCGGGCCCTGGCGGCCTTCCAGCAGCTCGGTCACGTAGGCCTTGCGCTGCTCACCTTCCGGATGCAGGCGGTTGGCACGTTCCACGTCGAAACCATCGCGACGCAGTTCGTTGAAGCTCGGGCAGCTCCAGATGTCGGCAGTCACGCCGAAGTCCTTGTCCAGCAGCTCGGCGGCGGCAATGGCTTCGCGCAGGATGGTGCCCGAACCCAGCAGCTGCACGCGCAGCTCGCCCTTCTTCGGCTTGCCGGCGTCGGTCAGCAGGTACATGCCCTTGACGATGCCTTCGGCCGCGCCTTCCGGCATTTCCGGGTGGGTGTAGTTCTCGTTCATCAGGGTGACGTAGTAATACTCGTCCACCTGGTCTTCCATCATGCGTTTGGTGCCGTGCTGCAGCACCACCGTCACTTCGAAGCCGAAGGTCGGGTCGTAGCTGCGCACGTTCGGGATGCCACCGGCCACCAGATGGCTGAAGCCATCTTCGTGCTGCAGGCCTTCACCGTTCAGCGTGGTGCGGCCGGCGGTGCCACCCAGCAGGAAGCCGCGGGTACGCATGTCCGCGGCCTGCCAGGCGATGTCGCCCACGCGCTGGAAGCCGAACATCGAGTAGTAGATGTAGAACGGCAGCATCGGCACGTTGCTGACCGAGTAGCTGGTACCGGCGGCCATCCACGAGCTGATCGCACCCGGCTCGCTGATGCCCTGCTGCAGCACCTGGCCGCTCTGGTCTTCGCGGTAGAACATCAGCTGGTCGGCGTCGACCGGCTTGTACTTCTGGCCGAACGGCGCGTAGATGCCGATCTGGCGGAACAGGCCTTCCATACCGAAGGTACGGGCTTCGTCGGCCACGATCGGCACGATGTGCGGGCCCAGTTCCTTGTCGCGCAGGGTGATGTTCAGGCTCTGCACGAAGGCCATGGTGGTGGAGTAGCTGCGCTCGCCGCTGCTCTTCAGCAGGCGGTCGTAGGCTTCCAGCTTCGGCGCCACGAAGGTCTTGTCGGCCTTGCGGCGGCGCTGCGGCAGGTAACCGCCCAGCGCGGCACGGCGTTCCTGCAGGTACTGCACTTCCGGCGAATCCGGACCCGGGTGGTAGAACGGCACCTGGCCGTCGGCCAGCTGCGCGTCGGTCACCGGAATGTTGAAGCGGTCGCGGAAGTGGCGCACCGCTTCGTCGTCCAGCTTCTTGGTCTGGTGGGTCGGGTTCAGCGCTTCACCGGCGCTGCCCATGCCGTAACCCTTCACGGTCTTGGCCAGGATGACGGTCGGCATGCCCTTGGTGTTCACGGCCTGGTGGTAGGCGGCGTACACCTTGTGCGGGTCGTGGCCGCCACGGTTCAGGCGCCAGATGTCGTCGTCGCTCAGGCCGGCGACCATCGCAGCGGTTTCCGGGTACTTGCCGAAGAAATGCTCGCGGGTATACGCGCCGCCGAAGGCCTTGCAGTTCTGGTACTCGCCGTCGACGGTTTCCATCATCAGCTTCTTCAGGACGCCGTCGCTGTCCTTGGCCAGCAGGGCATCCCAGTAACCGCCCCACAGCAGCTTGATCACGTTCCAGCCGCCGCCACGGAACACGCCTTCCAGTTCCTGGATGATCTTGCCGTTGCCGCGCACCGGGCCGTCCAGGCGCTGCAGGTTGCAATTCACCACGAAGATCAGGTTGTCCAGGCCTTCACGGCCGGCCAGGGCGATGGCACCCAGGGTTTCCGGCTCGTCGCTCTCGCCGTCGCCGATGAAGCACCACACCTTGCGGTCGGACTTCTCGATCAGGCCACGGTTTTCCAGGTAACGCATGAACTGCGCCTGGTAGATGGCGGCCAGCGGGCCCAGGCCCATCGACACGGTCGGGGTCTGCCAGTATTCCGGCATCAGCCACGGGTGCGGGTACGAGGACAAGCCACCGCCGTCTACTTCCATGCGGAACTTGTCCAGCTGCTCTTCGCTGATGCGGCCTTCCAGGAAGGAACGCGCGTAGATGCCCGGGGCGCTGTGGCCCTGGATGAACAGCAGGTCGCCCGGGTGGTTTTCGCTCGGGGCGCGCCAGAAGTGGTTGAAGCCCACGTCGTACAGGGTGGCGCCGGAAGCGAACGAGGCGATGTGGCCGCCCAGGTCACCCGGCTTGCGGTTGGCGCGGACCACGGTGGCCATCGCGTTCCAGCGGATGATCGAACGGATGCGCCATTCCAGCTCGGCATTGCCCGGGCTCTTGGCCTCGAGCTGCGGCTCGATGGTGTTGACGTACTCGGTGGTGGGAGAGAACGGCAGGTAGGCGCCCGAACGACGGGTCAGTTCCACCATGCCTTCCAGCAGCTGATGCGCGCGCTCGGAGCCCTCGACATCAATAACGGCCTTCAACGACTCGATCCACTCCTGGGTTTCCACAGGATTCGGGTCGTTGTTCAGCACCTCGTTCAACCAGTTCATTAGCGCTCCCATAACCGCACGCACGCGCGCGACTGTTGTATAGATTTCTAGACCGCAAAGTGTAGCGCACCAAGGGCTTTCGTCACTTGGCTACGCAGGCGTATGGATGCAACCGGCCAGTGTCCGCAAGGGGCTTGCCGGACCCGCTGAAGGCCCTGCGGCGGGCCTTGTTGGCTGCGCGGGCTGTCGCTTGCGGGCCGCTGCGCCCATGTGCAGGACGCAGTGTTACTGCTGCCGATGACGGTTGTGGGGCAGCTCCGGTGCCGCTGTAGGTGCGGCCGGGGCGGGTGTACTGAACCGGCGACAACGTGTCGCACCTGCCTCTGGATCGCCCCCCCGCCCTGCCCTCAGGGTAGGCCTCGAGTGTTGGCCTCGCCCGCTTCGGTCCGCCGTCTGGCCCTGCCTCACTCCCTTCCACAGTGTTGCCGGGGCGCCTCGCAAGGGGCGCCCCTTTTGCTGTGCGCGGGGCCGGCCGTGGCCCAAAACGGACCTGCTTGTGGCCGGATCGATGATTGTCGGCTTCGATATATCGATATATCGTTTGCACACTCGTTTACCGATATATCGAAATGAGCCGTACCGCTTCTCCCAGAGCCCGTTCCACCGATCCGGCGGTGCCGCGCCGCAACGGCCAGCCGCGCGTGCTCAGCCGCGGCGACCTGCGCCTGCTGGTGCTGGCCCTGATCGGCGAGCAGCCGCGCCATGGCTACGAGCTGATGCAGCTGATCAGCAACCAGTTCATGCAGGCCTACACGCCCAGCGCCGGCACCATGTACCCGCTGCTGGCCAGCTTCGAGCAGGCCGGCTGGATCGAGGCCGAGGAAGTGGATGGCAAGCGGATCTTCCGCATCACCACCGCCGGCGAGTTCGAGCTGAAGGTGCAGCGCACCCAGGTGCGGCTGGCGCAGCGACGCGCCTTCGACCGCGCCCGCGAGATCACCAAGGCCTCGCTGCCGCCGCCGCTGGCCGGCGCCCTGCGCGAGTTCAAGCGGGCGCTGGTGCACCACCACGGCCGCTGGGCCGAGGGCGAGGCGGAAGAAGTGGCGGCGCTGCTGACGCGGGCGTCCGCGCTGCTCAACGGCAATGCCGGTAGCGAGGGCCCACCCTTTTCAACGACCCAGCCAGACTGAATCCAGCCAGGTCTCCCCCATGCCGCGCGCCCCCGCGCGACACCTTTACAGGTATCCCCATGACCGAACACAACAACACGCGCCTGCGCCTGGATGTGCGCTTCCGTGAACTGACCGTGCTGCGCACCGAAGACGTCACCCCGCACATGCGCCGCATCGTGCTGGGTGGCGACGATCTGGCCGGTTTCGATTCGCCCGGCGCCGACGACCACATCAAGCTGTTCTTCCCCAACAGCAGCGGCGAGATGGTGCTGCCGGTGCTGACCGCCGAAGGCCGCAGCTATCCGGCCGGCAAGGAGCCCTCGCCGGCCCGCGACTACACCCCGCGCTGGTGGGACCACGAAACCGGCGAGCTGGCCATCGACTTCGTGCTGCACGACCAGGGCATTGCCGGGCCGTGGGCCGAGCAGGCCAAGGCCGGCGATACGCTGGTGATCGGCGGCCCGCGCGGCTCGTTCGTGGTGGCCGACAGCTACGACGCCTATGTGCTGATCGGCGATGAAACCGCGCTGCCGGCCATCGCCCGTTGGCTGGACGTGCTGCCGGACGGCGCCGAAGTGCAGGCCTTCATTGAAGTGAGCGACGAAGCCGAACGCCAGGACCTGCCGCAGTACGAGAACGTGCGCATCCACTGGCTGGAGCGCAACGGCTTCCCGGCGGCCAGCAGCACGTTGCTGGAAGACATGCTGACCGACTTCGAGGCACCGGACGGCGATGTCTTCTACTGGATCGCCACCGAATCGCGCCGCGCCCGCATGATGCGCAAGTTCATCGAAGGGCATCTTGGCGTGCCGCGCGACTGGATCCGTTCCACTGGCTACTGGAAGGCCCACCCGGACGAGACCGACGGCGATTGACCGGCTCGGGGTCAGATCCCTTTTCCTTTGGAAAAGGGATCTGACCCCATGCACCAGAACCTGCTTGGTGGGTGCGGACCGTTGGCCCGCACGCCTTCGAATGGGTAGTGCCGGCCGCTGGCCGGCAACCTCATGAACCTTCGGCAGGTACCCGCAGCTGCCGGCCAGCGGCCGGCACTACCGTGCTGGACGCCACCTGCCGCGTCCATCCGGACCGCTGCGCGGCCCAGATCTCCAGCGCCACCAGCAGCGCAATGATCAACAACGGCAACAGCAGCCCGAAGTACACGCCCGGCATCATGCCGTTGATCTGCGCCTTCACCAGCCGCAGCACGCCACGGGTGTGCAGCAGCTCATCCACGTGCATGGTCAGTGCCTCGCGCACCACCTTGGGCTCCAGCCCGATCGTGCCGGCCTTGTCCGCCAGCGTGTCTTCCACCATGCCGCGCAGCAGGCCTTCGCGCACCTTGCCGATCACCCAGCCGGTGCCGCGTGCCAACGAGCCGTTGCCAAGACGATCAAGGCCGGGCAGCGGGTGTTCGCTGAGGTAAGCCGAGGCGATGGTGTCAGCCACATCCCCCACCGTGCCCTGGCTGCGCAATGCCTCGCGCATGCGCGGGTCGTCCAGTGAATCGGTAAAGCCTTCGCTCCAGCCTTCCACCAGGGTCTGCAGGTGCGGCTGGAAGTGATCGAGCTGCTTGAACAGCGCGCGGTGTGCGCCGGCAGTAAAGCCCAGCTGCAGCCCGAAGAAGGCGGTGGCCAGCGGCAACAGCACCACGTAGGTGGCCAGCAGCCAGTGATGCCAGCGTCTCTGCCGCTGCAGCCAAGCGCGGCGATGCAGCCAGCGCCAGGCGAAGATGCCCAGCACCAGGCCAAGCAATGTGCCGAGCACGCTGCCGCCCAGCAGATCGAGCACGCTCAGGCCCGTCCAGAATTCGTTCAACCAGTACTGCGTGTCCTGCATGGGTCTTCCTTCCGTGGATGCGGCTGCGCCTGAAATGCCAGCCAGGTAGAGTCGACTATCGCGCGCAGCGCGGGGGTTTCCGGCATCGCGCCAAGAACAGTCGACTAACAGTCGACTCTACCAAAGCGGAGGCCTCCCGGCCCGGAGCACGCCAAGCAATGCGACAATCGCGCTCCTTTCCTGCAGCAACGAGGGCCGCATGGCCAAACTGACCCTGGCCAGCGTGGACGCGCTGCGTACCCGCTTTGCCGATGACGCCGCCTGCGACGCGGCACTGGCCGCCTTCGCCGACACCGCTGCCCTGCGCGTACCGCTGCGTGAGCTGGTGGAGGCACAGCACCGTTACCTGCAGGCCGAGTTCGAAGTGGCACAGGTGGCCGATGTGCTGCGCCGCGACCAGAAGTACGCGCCGGTGGGCCGACCGTCGATCAACATCGTGCAACTGCGCAAGCAGCAGGCCGCGACCAAGCAGGCGGCGCTGATCGCACGCCAGGTGGTGGCGCAGGCCGCGCAGACCTTCGCGCGCGTGAGCGGGATGACGGTGAAGGCCAAGCAGAGCCCGAGCGAAGCGTGCGTGGCGTGGTTGGGCGCGTTGCGCTGAGCGCGCGTACCCGGTAGTGGCCAACCTTGGTTGGCCCGCGGAGTGCTCGTGTGCCAACCAAGGTTGGCACCTACCAAAGCGTGTTCCCCAGCACCCAAAAAGAAGGCCCGCTTTTCAGCGGGCCTTCTGCCTTCTCACGACGAGTGAGTTGGATGCATCAAGCCGCCGGCTTTTCGCCGGTGGCTTCGGTGGTGATGCGGATCTTCACTTCATCGCTGACGTTCGGGGCGTAGGCGCCGACGCCGAAATCACTGCGCTTCAGGGTGGTGGTGGCATCGAAGCCGGCGGCCGGAACCTTGGCCATCGGGTGCTCGCCGCCGCCATTGACGGTCACGTCCAGGGTGACCGGCTTGGTGATGCCCTTGATGGTCAGGTCACCGGTCACGCTCAGCTTGTTGGTGCCAGCAGCTTCCACCTTGGTGCTCTTGAAGGTGGCATCGGCGAACTTGGCGGCGTCGAAGAAATCGGCGCTCTTCAGGTGCTCGTCGAACTTGGCGGTGAAGCTGTTCAGGCCGCTCAGCGGCAACTTCACTTCCACGGTGGACTTGGTCACGTCTTCGGCGTTGTACACCAGGGTGCCTTCGACGTTGCCGAAGTGTGCGCTCGGGTTGGAGAAGCCGAAGTGGCTCCACTGGGCCAGCACGTCGGTGTGGGTCGGGTCCAGCTTGTAGGTGCCCGAGGCGATCTTGATCGCTTCGGCGGCCGGCGCGGCAGCAGCGGCATCGGCGGCCGGGGTGGCAGCCTGCTCGGTGGTGGCCGGGGCGGCGGCATCGGCGGCCGGGGCAGCGGTGTCGGCCGGCTTGGAGCAGGCGGCGATGGCCAGCGTCAGGGCCAGCGGCAGCAGCAGTTTACGGGTGGCGCTCATCTCAGGAACTCTCCGGATCGTAGGGTGGGTACACGGTGTAGCAAGAGCCCGCCGCGGGACGGCGGGCCCGAAACCGATACAACGACTTACGCGATGCGCGCCGCTTCGTCGAACGACAGGCGCGGCAGACGCGGGAACAGGCCCGCCGAGTCACCGTAACCCAGGTTGACCAGGAAATTCGACTTGATGGAGGTGCCGGCGAAGAAGGCTTCATCCACCTTGGCCGCATCGAAGCCGGACATCGGACCGGCATCCAGGCCCAGCGCGCGCGCGGCCAGGATCAAGTAGGCACCCTGCAGGCTGCCGTTGCGGATGGCGGCTTCGTGGCGGCCTTCCTGCGGGCCGTCGAACCAGGCCTTGGCATCGGTGTGCGGGAACAGGTACGGCAGCTTCTCGTGGAAGTCCAGGTCGAAGCCGATGATGACGGTGACCGGGGCGGCCATGGTCTTGTCATGGTTGCCTTCGGACAGGGCCGGGGCCAGCTTGGCCTTGGCGTCCTTCGAGGTGACGAAGACGAAACGGGCCGGCGTGGTGTTGGCCGCGGTCGGGCCCCACTTCACCAGGTCGTACAGTTCCTGCAGCAGGCTGGCCGGGACCGGCTTGTCGAGGAAGGCGTTCTGGGTGCGGGCAGTGCGGAACAGCTGGTCGAGGGCAGCAGCGTCGAGCGCGTGGGACATCAGTGGATCTCCAGGGCGGCTAAGGGAAGGTCAGTGCCCGCGGGCGGCGCGGGGCGAATCGACGAGCCGCAGTGTAGAGTGTCGCGACTGTTGCAACACCCAGCAGGACTGAAACGAATTAATGCCAATGGTGAAACGATCGAGCGCGCCTTGGACGGTCACTGACGGCCGTGCCGGCAATGTCCGCCAGGCGGTCGCGCTGGCCTCGGCGCTGCGTCTGGGTACCCATCAGCCGCTGGTCCTGCAGCCCCGTGCGCCCTGGCGCTGGCTGTCGCCGCGGCGCCTGCCGGGCGATGTGGACGGCTACGGCGAGGCATTTGCGACGCTGGCCGCGGACGCCCCGCCGTTGGCGATCGGCTGTGGCCGCCAGTCCGCCGGCGCCCTGCGCGTGCTGCGTGCGCGTGGCAGCCAGGTGGTGCAGATCCTCGACCCGCGCATCAGCGCCCGCCACTGGGACATGGTGGTGGTGCCCGAGCACGATGCCCTGCGTGGCAGCAATGTGCTGACCCTGCTCGGCAGCCTCAACCCGGTGGACGACGACTGGCTGGCCTGGGGTCGTGCCGCGTTCGCCAGCTTCAGCACCCTGCCCGGCCCGCGCACCGCGTTGCTGGTGGGTGGACCGACGCCGCTGGCCCCGTGGGACGAGGCAGCGATGGTGGGCGTGTTCCAGGCGCTGGCCGATCAGATCCGCGCTGAGGGCGGCAGCCTGCTGGCCACGACTTCGCGGCGCACGCCACCGGCATTGGCCGAGATCCTGCGCGCGAAGTTCGCCGACCTGCCACATGTGATCTGGGGCGATGGCGGCGATGGCGTGAACCCGTACGCGGGCCTGCTGGGCTGGTCCAACCGCGTGGTCGTCTCGCCCGATTCGGTGAACCTGCTTTCTGAAGCCTGTGCCACGCGCATGCCGGTGATGGTGGCGCTGGCTGATACCGCGCAGGGGCGGCTGGCACGCTTCCAGCAGCAGCTGCGCGAGCGCGGGCGACTGCAGGCGCACTGGCTGGACTGGCAGTACGACCGCATCGAGCCGCTGCGCGAAACGGCGCGGATCGCTGCGGAAGTGAAGCAGCGTTTGGCATTGAGGTAGTGCCGGCCGCTGGCCGGCAACGCTGTATGCATTACCGAAGACCCTGCCATTGCCGGCCAGCGGCCGGCACTACCCGTTCGTCCAGCGATTTCTGAACATTTGGATCCGCCTGCGCGGTTAGAGTCCAGCTTCCCCCATCACACTGAACGTCTTCATGCGTACCCTGCTCCTGCTGCCCCTGGCCCTGCTCGCTGCCTGCTCCACCACGCCCACCGAGCTGGACCCGATTTCTTACCAGTGCCAGCAGCAGCTGGATGCATACCGCGAACAGCCAGCGCTGCGCGATCCGAAGACTGGCGAGCGCCCACCGCTGCCGATCGCCAGCCTGCTGGCGACCGCACCGGCATGGGCCAACAGCACCGAGTGCCGCGAGCGCTACCCGAGCGTGGCCTCGCAGGCGGCGATGCTGGACGTGGCCTGGACCACCGCCGAGCGCCTGGATGCGCTGCCCGATGTGGATGTGGTGGTCGCCGCACGTGGTGGCCAGGACCTGAGCCGCTACGGCCTGCGTCACAGCCATCTGGCCTTCCTGCTGCGCGAGGACGATGGCCGCTGGCGCGCGATGCACCTGCTCAACCGCTGCAAGACCGACAGCTCGCAGCTGTACCACGAAGGGCTGGGCAACTTCGTCGGCGAGAGCGGCGGCCATACCGACCTGCGCATCGGCGTGCCGTCGGCGCCGCTGCGTGCCGCGTTGAAGGCGATGCTGGTGTCGCCGTCGATCCAGCCAAAGGCGCTGCACGAAACCAGGTACAACGTGGTCGCCTACCCGTTCGCCACCGACTACCAGAACTCCAACCAGTGGGTGCTGGAAGTGCTGGCGGCGGCGATGGCGCAGGCCGATGGCGCGCCGGCCATCGTCAAGCGCGAACAGGCCCAGCAGTGGCTACGCCAGCAGAAGTACCAGCCCAGCGTGCTGCATATCGGCCTGGGCAAGCGCGTGGGTGCGCGCCTGTTCGTGGCCAACGCCACCACCACCGACCATCCGGCCGGCGAGCGCATCTCCGGCAACTATTCGGTGGTGACGGTGGAATCGGTGTTCGATTTCCTGCACCAGCGCAGCCAGCTGCAGCAGGAACTGGTGATCCCTCACGTGCCGGTGGCAGGTGCCGCCGCAGCCAGCCCCTGAATCCCGCAAGGAGAACGAGATGCGCCTTTCGCACGCTGTCCTGATGCCGCTGTTGATTCTCACCGGCCTGGCCTGCTCGACCGCCGCCCACGCCGAACGCCGCATCGTGATCATCCACGACCCGGGCCCGCAGGGGCCGAGCCTGGAGATGTCCACGCAGATGGTGACGTCGGCCCGCGCGGCAGCGGCGAAGGAAGCCCAGGATGCAGCCGACGCGGGTCGCCCATTGGCCCGTCAGCAGCAGATCAAGCTGCCGCAGATGCAGGTGAGCGCCATCGCCACCACCGTGGATGGCCGCCGCGAAGTGCTGCTGCGTGATGCCAACGATCCGCAGAACACCGCATCCATGCAGTACCCGCGCGGCATCGGCGATCCGGCCGTGCAGTTCACCGTGGGCCAGACCGTGAACTTCGAGCCAACCGGTGCCGACCAGGGCTGGCAGCTGAAGGACAACCAGGGCCGCCCGCTGGAATACCTGCCCGAGGCCACCGGCCCGCGCGACATTTTCGATACCCGGCGCTGAGCCGCCGTCCCCACCCTGACCAGGAGGTCTCCATGTTCCGTTGCCTGCGCGTTCCCGCCACTGCCCTGCTGCTTTCGGCGCTGGTGGTGCCCACCGTCCATGCCGGCGCCGCGCCGCAGTTGAACAGCAGCGAGGCCAGCGTGCTGATCACCTCGCTGATCGTGGTGTCAGTGCCCCTCGCTGCGTCGGCGGGCTTGGCTGAATTGTCGAAGGCGCCGTTCAAGGCCAGCGAGCGCCGTGAGAAAGCCCACCGCACCAAGGCGGTGCCGCTGCCAGCGATGGAAGTGAAGAAGGTGGAGACTACGGCGGCGGGCGAACGCCAGGTGCAGCTGCAGGTGCCCGACAAGGCCGACCAGACCGCCACGCTGCGCTGGCCGGCGCGCGTGCATGAGGACCAGACGGCGGCCTTCGTGGTCGGCCAGCAGGTGCATTTCGACCCCACCGACGCCGGTGCCGGCTGGACCGTGAAGAGCGCGCAGGGCCAGGCGCTGGCCTATGTGCCGACCGCCTACGCCGCCGGCGACGTGATGAGCGAGGTGCTGTAAAGCTGAACGACCGGTTTTGGCTTTGCCGCGGGCCGGGCGGATAATGGGCGATCCCCTTTGTCCCCTTTGTCCCCTGGCTCGCCATGTCCGTGCGTCCTGCCCCTGTGTTTGCCCCGTTGACCGCCCGCGCCCTGGTGCTGGCGGTACTGGCCATGGGCGCGGTGGTGCTGCTGTCCAACGTGCTGGTGCAGTACCCGATCAACGACTGGCTGACCTGGGGTGCTTTCAGCTACCCGGTCGCGTTCCTGGTCAGCAACCTGATCAACCGCCGCTTCGGCCCGGGCCCTGCCCGCCGCGTGGCGTGGATTGGTTTCGCGGTGGCGGTACTGCTGTCGATCTGGGTGGCCACCCCGCGCATCGCGATTGCCTCGTGCTCGGCCTTCATCGTGGCGCAGCTTCTGGACATCACCGTGTTCGACCGCCTGCGCCGTGGCAGCTGGTGGCGTGCACCGATGGTGGCCACTACCTGCAGCGCGACGGTGGATACCACCATTTTCTGGTCGATCGCGTTTGCCGGTTCGACCCTGCCGTGGGTGAGCTGGGCCGCCGGCGACCTGGCGGTGAAGCTGGCGATCGGCGTGTGCCTGCTGGCCCCGTTCCGCGCGTTGTTGTGGAAGATGGCGCCGCTGCGCGCGGCCGGCTGACCGCTGTCGCTCTGGTAGGTGCCAACCTTGGTTGGCACGCCGTTGCCAGGATCATGAACGCTGATGGGTTGTGCCAACCAAGGTTGGCACCTACCAACGGCAGGCCAACGGTCAGATCATTGATCCGGCGGGTCATCGCCAGGCCATTGCTCTGGTGGGTGCAACCCTTCAGGCGAACGGCAGCTCCGCGGCGATGCACGCCGCCGCAATCGCGGCACATGCCTCTTCAATCGCCGGCGTCGTCGGTGCCAGTCGCGGCCGCCGGTCCAGCGTGCAGGCCAGGCCAACATCCAACAACGTGGCATGCGCTCCATGCAGCGCCTGTGCGGTGGCTTCCGGCAGGAAACCAACAGCCGCCAACGCATCGATCAACGACGGCGTATCGCGGGGTTGCAGCAGCGCCGCATGCTGCGCGCTACGCGCCAGCACACCGGTCTGCAGCAGGAACTCCAGGTCCACCACGCCACCGGCACCCTGCTTCAGGTCCAGCCGCGCGGCATCGCTGCGGTCCAGTTCGGTGCGCATGCGGCCGCGCATCTTCAGCACGTCCGCATACAGCACACCGGCATCGCGTTCGCGGCCCAGCGTCTGCGCACGCACCTGTTCGAAATCGGCCAGCAGACTGGCATCACCGGCCACGCCCCGCGCGCGCACCAAAGCCTGGTGTTCCCAGGTCCACGCGCGCTCGCGCTGGTATTCGGTGTAGCTGGCCAGCGAAGAGACCAGTGAGCCCTTGCCGCCATCCGGGCGCAGGCGAACGTCGATGTCGTAAAGGCGGCCGGCGGCGGTGACTGCACCGAGCAGCGCCATCACCTTCTGCGCAAGGCGTGCGTACCAGCGCCCCGGTTCCAGCGGCCGTGCCCCATCGCTGGCATCCACGCCGGCCGGGTTGTCGTGCAGGAACACCAGGTCCAGATCGGAGCCGAAGCCCAGCTCCAGTCCACCCAGGCTGCCGTAGCCGATGATGGCGAAGCGCCCGCCGGGAATCTCGCCGTGTGCGGCGCGCATGTCCGCCTCGGCCATCGCCAACACGGTAACCACCACCGCCTGCGCCAGCTCGGCCAGTTGCCGCGTGCTGTCCACCGCGCCCTGGCGGCCATCCAGCGTGGCCATCGCCATGCGGAAGCTGAGTGCCAGCCGCGTTTCATTGAGCCAACGCAGCGCGGATTCGGGATCTTCCACCGTCAGCACCTGCTGGCACTCGGCCAGCATGCCAGCGGCATCCGGCATCGGCCCGGACACGCGCACGTCCAGCAGTTCGTCCAGCAGCAGCGGATACGCTGCCAGGCGCTCGGCCAGCAACGCGCTTCGCGCCAGCACGTCCACCAGCCGCGCCAGTGCGCTGGGCTGTTCGTCCAGCAAGGCGAGATAGCTGGTCCGGCGCAGCACCGCCTGCAGCAGGCCAAGCACGCGCTTCAGCGCGGCATCGGGCTGTGGCGAGCGCGTGGCCGCATGCAACAGCGCAGGCAGTACGCGATCCAGCCGCGCACGCGCGGCATCGGACAACGACTTCACGCCGGTGCCCTGGGCGAAATCGCGCAGCGACTGGTCGGCGCCGTTGGCATCGAGGAAACCGGCTTCGGCCAGCAGTGGTGCATTGCTGCCTTCGGGCAGGCTGCGCCAATAGTTGGCCAGCGCGTCGGGCGCGGCCTGGCCCTTGCGCGGCGCCAGCAGCGCGGCGAATTCAGTACTGACCCGCTGCTGCTGTTCCGCCAGCGCCGCACGCAGCACGTCCCAATCCGGATAGCCCAGACCCACGGCGATGCGTTCGCGGTCGAGTGCATCATTGGGCAGCACATGGGTCTGCGCGTCACGCAGCATCTGCAGGCGGTTTTCCAATCGGCGCAGGAACAGGTAGGCCTCGCGCAGCGCGCTGCCATCCTCGGGCGCGATCTGTCCGGCGGCCACCAGTGCGTCCAGCGCCACCAGCAGGCGACGCTCGCGCAGGGCCGGTTCACGACCACCGCGGATCAGCTGCAGCGCCTGGCACAGGAATTCGATTTCGCGGATGCCACCGGCGCCGCGCTTGATGTCGTCGTGCAGTTCCCGGCGCGCGACTTCGGCGGTGATTGCCGCCTTCATCTCGCGCAGGCCGTCGAGCGCGGTGAAGTCCAGGTAGCGGCGGTACACGAACGGGCGCAGGGTCTGCAGCCACGCCTCGCCGGCATCGATGTCGCCGGCCACCGCGCGCGCCTTCAACCAGGCATAGCGTTCCCAGTCGCGGCCCTCGCGCTGGAAATACTGGTCCATCGCCGCAAACGACAGCGCAACGCGGCCGGCGCTACCGAACGGACGCAGGCGCAGGTCGACGCGGTGGCTGAAACCATCGACGGTGGTTTCGTCCAGCAGCTTGGCCAGGCGCTGGCCGAGGCGGGCGAAATATTCTTCGGCCGCCAACGGACGCGGTCCATCGGATTCACCGCCCTGCGGATAGGCGTAGACCAGGTCTACATCGGAACTGAAGTTGAGCTCGCCACCGCCGAGCTTGCCGAGGCCGAACACCACCAGCTGCTGCGGGTTGCCGTGTTCATCGGCGATGACGCCGTGGCGCTGGGCGAATTCCTGCTGCAGGGCATCCAGTGCCAGACGCAGGCAGTCCTCGGCCAGGGTGGTGGCACCGGCGAGGGTCTGCGGCACGTCGTCGAGGCCGGCCAGGTCACGCCAGATCAGCCGCGTGGACATCGCGGTGCGCCAGCGCCGGATCTGCGCCGGCCAGTCGCTGGGCTGCAGGGGATCGAGCACCGGCGCCGGGATCGGCGGGCAGCTGGGGGCGGCCAGCTGTGCCAGCAAGGCCGGTTGCCGCACGAGGGTGTCCAGCGCGAAGTCGCTGGCCACCGCCAGCTGGTTCAGCAACGGCAGCAGATCGGCCGGGACGGGCTCGGGCAGGACCTGGGCCAGACGGGCCAAAGCGCGGTCGACAAGAGGCTGCAGGGAGGCGGGCAGGTCAGCGGGGGCGAGGGTCATGGGCTGATTCTCACGGGGTCGGATCCCTTTGCCAACGGCGAAGGGCTCTGACCCCGAGATGCCGCCGGTTGATGCCGCTGGTGGGGTCAGAGCCTTTTGCCTGTGACAAAAGGATCCGACCCCCGATGGGAGCCGCGCATTCATACTGGGCGACAGGCAATAAAAAAGCCCGCTTGCAGCGAACTGCCAGCGGGCTCTGCTCCCTCCCCCACGTCGGGATGCAGGTCCATCGTGCGGGCTGCGAAAGCACTTTGCACGCTGCACTGCAAAACAAAACCGGCGGGTTTGGGTGACCCCTGCGGGAAAAGCCATTCCACGAAGGTAGAACCCCCCGTACGGCGGGGGATGGCCGATAATCGGGATTCCCCCCAGCAACACGTGTCGTCATGTCTGTTGATCGCATCGCCAACGCGCGTCTCCGTGACCGCGTGGTCTCCGCAGAGGCCGCAGCCGCGCTGATCCAGCCCGGTGAAACCGTGGCCATGAGCGGCTTTACCGGCTCTGGTTACCCCAAGGCTGTTCCCGTCGAACTGGCCCGCCGCATCGAAGCGGTGCACGCCCAGGGCCTGCCCTTCCAGATCAGCCTGATGACCGGCGCCTCCACTGCGCCGGAACTCGATGGCGCGCTGGCCAAGGCCGATGGCATCGCCATGCGCATGCCGTTCCAGAGCGACCCGGATGCGCGCAACCGCATCAACGAGGGCAAGCTGGACTACATCGACATCCACCTCAGCCACGTGGCCCAGCATGTGTGGTTCGGTTTCTATGGCGAGATCGATACCGCCGTGATCGAAGTCTCGGCCATCCGCGAAGACGGTTCGCTGGTGCCGTCCACCTCGGTCGGCAACAACAAGACCTGGCTGGACCTGGCCAAGAAGGTGATCGTCGAGGTCAACGAATGGCAGCCGGCCGGCGTCGACGGCATGCATGACATCTACTACGGCACAGCGCTGCCGCCGCACCGCAAGCCGATTCCGCTGGTGAACGCCAACGACCGCATCGGTGACACCGCGCTGCGCTGCGACCCGGACAAGATCGTGGCCGTGGTGCGCACCAACGGCCCGGACCGCAACAGCCCATTCAGCCCGATCGATGTGACCAGCGAGCAGATCGCTTCGCACCTGATCGAATTCCTCAAGCACGAGGTGAAGAAGGGCCGCCTGCCGCCGAACCTGCTGCCGCTGCAGTCGGGCGTGGGCAATATTCCGAACGCGGTGTTGGCCGGCCTTGCCAAGAGCGGCTTCCGCGACCTGGCCGCGTTCACCGAAGTCATCCAGGACGGCATGCTCGATCTGCTGCGTGACGGAGTGCTGAGCTACGCTTCGTGCACCGGCTTCGCGCTGAGCCCGCAGGCCAACGAGACGTTCAAGGAGAACATCGATTTCTATCGCGAGCGCATCATCATGCGCACGCAGGAAATCTCCAACCATCCGGAGCTGGTGCGCCGCCTCGGCTGCATCGGCATGAACGGCATGATCGAAGTGGACATCTACGGCAACGTCAATTCGACGCACGTGATGGGCACCCGGATCATGAACGGCATCGGCGGTTCGGGTGACTTTGCGCGCAACGGTTTCCTGTCGGCGTTCCTGAGCCCGTCCACCGCGAAGAACGGCACCATCTCGGCGATCGTGCCGATGGCCAGCCACGTGGACCACACCGAACACGACGTGTCGGTGATCGTCACCGAACAGGGCCTGGCCGATCTGCGAGGGCTGACCCCGCGCAAGCGTGCGCAGGTGCTGATCGACAACTGCGCGCACCCGGATTTCCGCCCGCAGCTGCAGGACTACTTCGACCGTGCCAGCCGCGAAAGCTACGGCAAGCACACCCCGCACCTGCTGCCGGAAGCGCTGTCGTGGCACCAGCGTTGGCTGGATACCGGCACGATGAAGGGCTGATTGCCGTCGGGGTCGGATCCCTTTCCATTGGAAAGGGCTCTGACCCCAGGTACGGACATCGGGTAGAGCCGGCCAGCGGCCGGCTCTACCTTCACGCGGTGCGCAGCGCCGCCAGCGATTCGGCCTGCAGCCGCTCGTAGATTTCGAACTCGTCATTCACCGCCACGCCCAGCGCCTGCTCGAAGGCCTCGCGGTTGGCGTGTGCGGCATACGCACGCTGTTCTTCACCGCCCAGGTTCGACTGGAAGATGCCTGCGGCACTGACCGGCAGGAAATCCTCGTAGACGATCGGGTCGGCCGTGGCCAGGCCTGCGGCCACCAGCACTTCGGCCGGCAGGTCGGCCACGCGCTCCGGTGCGGCGCGACCGGCGTCGGTCAGCTGGTAGCGGTAGTAACCCAGTCCTTCCTGGCGCAGCGTGTCATGGTCATCCGGGAAGCTGGCGAACACCGCCTGCAGGCGCTGGCCGTAGCCGCCACCGGTGCTGCCTTCGCCACCGGCATCGCGTGCCTGCGACAGCAGCTGGTCGTACAGTGCGCGGCCCTTCGGGGTCAGGGCCAGGCCGCGCTGTTCGATCTCGCCGAAGCGCGCGGTGTGGGTGCCGGCGTCGCCGCCCTCACTGTCCGGGAAATGCACGGCTTCTTCCAGCGCCTTGAAGCTGGTCTGGCGCAACAGGATCGGGCAGGCACGGCGCGGCGGACCTTCGATCACCGCCTTGGCCGCCATGCCGTGCTCGATCATTGCAGCCTGCGCAGCGTCGATATCCAGCGTACGCGGGGTCAGGTGGTTGATGTGCGGGCCGCGGAAGCTGACCACGTCGGCCACCAGCCGGTGCGCGTTGTGCAGCGCGTGGTAGGTCGGCAGATCGACGGTGGCATCCCCGTGCCAGCGGAAGGTTTCCAGTGCTTCATCGACAAAGCGCCCGGCATCGGCCTGCGACAGCCCGCCGTCACGCTCGGCCTGGTCGATCAGTGCCAGCGCGCCATCGGTAAAGATGCGGCGGCCGGCAAGGATCTTTGCCGATTCGGCGCGCAGCGCTTCGTCTTCGATCAGCTCCAGGCGCAGCAACGAGGTGAACACGCGGAACGGGTTCTGCGCCAGCGCCGCGCCGGTGAGCGGGCGGAACGCAGTGGAGTGCACCGGCACGCCGGCCACGGACAGGTCGTAGTAGCCGACCGGGTACATACCCATCACCGCGAACAGGCGGCGCAGCGTGGCCAGCTCCTGCACGGTGCCGACGCGGATCGCGCCGTGGCGCTCTTCGTCCAGGCGCGCACGCTCGTCGTTGCGCTGCAGCTGCGCGGCCAGCGCCGGGTCCTGCTCCAGCACCTGCGCGTTGATCCGCTCCACCAGTTCCACCAGCGTGCCGTACAACGGTACTTCGGTGCGGTACATGCGGGACATGGCCTGCGCGAACAGGCGGCGGATCACATCAGGCGAAACGAAAGAGGCGCTCATCAGTCACTCGATTACGGGAACGGGGAACAGCTCGAACCCGTATTGTCGCCGGAGCGCGGCGCGGCGGCGATATGCAGAGCAACATGGCGCCCAGCCCGGTAGGCCTGGTGGGTGCGAACCTTGGTTCGCACTGGTCTGGGGGGGAAGGAGCAAAAGGCGTGCGAACCAAGGTTCGCACCCACCAGAATCAGGCAGCGGCCGGCACTACCGCTTGAGCTGGCGCTTCAGGGTGGCATCCAGGGTGATCGGCCGGTCCCAGTGCTGGTAGCTGGCCACGATGGCGTGGCGCACGGCGCGGTAATGCAGATTGTCCGGCTTGGTCGGCATGCGCTTCACCACCGCCTCCCAACCGCCCTCCGGGTCCTGACTGAAGGCGCGCACGCTGTCGCGGCAGGTCTGGCCGCTGGCCTTGGCCCAGAAGCAGGCGAAGTAGATGTCCCCGGCCTGCCAGCCATGGGTGGTGAACAGCGCGCTGATGTAGCCGCGCGGCACGCTGGCATAACGCGACACTTCGTCGAGGAAGGCGTCCGGGTAGCGTTCGGCGTAGTGATTGACGTCCTGCAGCTGGGCATCGACCCAGCTGTCGCCGGTTTCCACCTCGTAGGCCGCCGAGCGCTCGGCGGTCTGCTGGGCCAGCACGGTGGCCGGCGCCAGCAGCAGGGACAACAACAGTGCGCGCAGTCGGAGGTTCATGCCCCGATTCTGCCGCAGCCGCCGGGTCCTGTCAGGCCGCCGCCGAGGCCTTGGCCTCGATCGCCGCCAGTGCGGCCGGCCAATCGTGGGCGGTGTCGGCGGTGACCATGCGCGGTTCGTCGTCGGCCACGCCGTGCTGGGTCTCGTGTGCCCAGGTCACTGCGTACGGGGTATGCACGCCCCAGCCGCCCAGGGTCACCACCGGCTCGATGTCCGAACGCAGTGAGTTGCCGACCATCACGAAGCGCTGCATCGGCAGTTCGAATTCGGCCAGCACGCGGGCGTAGGTTTCCGGGTCCTTCTCCGAGACGATCTCGATGCGCGGGAACAGCTCGGCGAGATTGGCGACCTTGATCTTGGCTTCCTGGTGGAACAGGTCGCCCTTGGTGATCAGCACCACCGGATAATCTTCGGCGATCGCAGCCACCGCTTCACGCACGCCGTCGATCAGCTCGACCGGGTGGCGCAGAGTGTCGTGGCCGATCTCCAGGATGCGCTGGATGTCCTTGGCCTCGATGCGCTGGCCGGTGATGTCGATGGCCGCTTCGATCATCGACAGCGTCATGCTCTTCACGCCGTAGCCGAAGGTACCCAGATGGCGCTGCTGCACTTCCAGCAGGTGACGCGCGGTCTGGGTGTCATGCACGTCGACGTAGCGCGACAGCAGGTCAAGATAATCCTGCTCGGCCTTGCGGTAGTAGTCCTCGCTCTTCCACAGCGTATCGTCACCGTCAAAACCGACCAGGCCGATGGCGCGCGACGGCGCAGGCGTGGAGGTGTTCATCGCGCAAGGATACAGGGGCGGCGATGACGAGAAAAACCCGGGCGGCCGCAGCCGCCCGGGTCCCCATGCACCGGTCTTCCCGAATCAGGCGTGGATCAGCGGCCCTGCGCCGCGCCGGCACCCGCACCGGCCTGCTGCGCGGCCACGTAGGCCTTGTACTCATCGGCGCTCAGCTCGCCGTCCTTGTTGGTATCGGCCTGGTCGAACACTTGGGCGAGGCCAGCGTTCACCTGCGCCTCGGTCTTGCTGATGGTGCCGTTGCCATCGGTATCGATGCTGGCCCAGGTCTGGCCACCGCCGTTGGCCTGTGCCGAGGCCGCTGCGGCCGCATTGGTCGCCTGGTCAGCCGCCTGCCCTGCCTGCGCCGCCGACTGCTGCGCCTGCGCGGCCTCGTTCTGTGCCTGCGCGGCCTGCTGCTTGGCCGACTGGGCCATCGCCGGAATGGCCAGCACGCTGCCGGCGGCGACGATCAGGGCGATCAGGGGCTTGCGGTTGCGAATAGTCATCAGGGGTGTCTCCTACCAATTGGGTGGTGTTGCGCGGCGTGTTGTCTCCGCACGGCACCTACCCTGCCACCGCCTTTCTGAATCGATTTTGCCCCGCGACCGGCGTCAACACGCACGATTAACCACTCGCCTCCACGCATGCTTTAGCGCGGTGGTTAGCAGCAAGTGAGCAGCTCATAAGATGCGCATTCAGCGCTGCCGGATTTAACCGGCAGCGAACGAAAAACCTGCGTCAGTCGACGTTCTGCGCCGATGACCGCGAACTGAACACCACCCAGCCGAGGGCAACACCAGCGAGCGCGCCGGCGATTTCAAGCACCACGCGACTGCCAAGTTCGTTCGGATCGTGGATGGTGGCGAGGAACAGGCGCGCGTACAGTGGCGATTCCAGCCGCACGATGCCCATGTAGAACAGCTTCCATGCATCGATGCCGGCGGAGATGATCACGGCGATGACACACGACCAGCCGATCGCGTGGCCGACCGTCCAGTGCAGAAGCCGGCACAGTTGCGACCACAGGAAGTACACCAGCAGCCCGACCAGCAGGGCGATGGCGCCGGCTTCCAGGGTACCGAGCAGGCCGAAGTGCAGGGGAAGGTTCATCGGGTAGGCAACGGTGGGATGGCGGCCAGTGTAAGGGTATTGGCAGGGTTGCACCCTGCACCTGCCGAGGCTTCAAGCAACAGCCAAAGCCAAAGCGGCATACTGAGGGTTGGCGGGGCACTGTGAGTGTGCGGGGCCGCCGTGAACCCATCCATGGGGGCTTGGTCACCGCTTTCTCGTGTGCGCTGTCCTGCGCACACGAGCAAGCGGCGACCGAGCTTACATGGACGTACTTGCAGCGTCCCACGCAACCGGCCCCACCCCGCCAATCCACGGAATGCCAGCTGTTGCTTCGGCCGTTGCCGTTGCCGTTGCCTCTGCAGGTGCAGGGCGCAGCCCTGCCGATAACCCCTAAAGCACTGGCACGTCGTACGCGGTGCCGGGGTCCGGTTCGGGCTGCAGGGTGTAGTGCCACCACTCCTTCGGGTAGTTGGCGAAGCCTCGCCGGGCCATCGCGCTTACCAGCTGCTGCCGATTGGCCTGCTGTGCATCGCTCAGTCCGCTCGTCTGCGTATGCGCACGCGGGCCAAAGAAATCGAAGTCGGTACCCATGTCCATCGGCTTGCAGCGGCCGTTGCGGCAGTCCAGCAGACCGAGATCGACCGTGGCGCCGCGGCTGTGGCCGGAGCGCTCGGCGATGTAGCCGTCGGCCAGCAGGCGCGGCTTGTCCAGGTCCGGGTACTGCAGCGCCTTCCGCGAAAGCTCGCTGGGGTCGTTCACCCAGGCCATGAAGGCCTGCACCGAACGCACCGGCCGATAGCAGTCATAGATGCGCAGGCCAAAGCCATCCGCGCGCAGGTCCTGTTCCACATGCGCCAGCGCCTTCGCCACCGGCGCCAGCAGGTAGCAGGACGGCGCCTCGTAGCGCGGCACGCGCGCGCCGGTGAAGTTGTTGGCGCCGGCGTAGCGGATGTCCATCTCGATGCCTGGCGACAACGTGCGGATCTCCACCAATCCGGCGCTGGCTGCATCGGTGGCCGGTGAAACGCGCGGTGGCTCAGCGGCGCTGGCGCTCGCCGCCAGGGCAATCGCCAGTACGAGTGAAATGCAGGTCCTGGAAGTCATAGCTGAAGTCGATGTCCGGGTCGATGGCACGCAGGTCCAGCGTGGGCGGCGCACCGTCACCGGGCTGCAGCCACGCCTGCGCGTCTTCGCCCAGCGTATCCCAGCGCAACAGCCAACGCCCCTGCAGTTGCAGCACGGCACCCTGCAGCCGCGGCGATCTGTCCACGCTGAAGCGCAGGCCGTCCTTGCCCGGGCACAACGAGGCCGGGCCCAGCCAGGGGTCGGTGTAGCGGCCCTGCCAGTGCTGTAGATCGGACGCCGACGTCTGCCGCGCGTCCGACGTCACTGGCCGCTGATGCCCGGACGCCGCCCGCGTTGCCTGGTCTGCCTTCAATTCGGCCAGGTACTCCATCGCAGGCCGCGCACCGTCCGCTGCGGTGAAGCGCTTCAGCGCGGCCTGCATCAACGCGGTGCGCGCATCCTCGCCTTCACCGTTGATCAGCATCACCACGCCCACCTTGCGGTCGGGCAGCAGCGCCAGTGACGAATACATTCCCGACAGCGTGCCGGTATGCGCCACCTTCCACTGCCCGTCCATGTCGGACACTCGCCAGCCGTAGCCGTAGCCATGGAAGTGCGCGTTGTCCCAGCGCCGCTGGCGCTCACCCAGCGGCATCGGCATGTGCAGGGTCCACAGCGTGCGCCGCTGCTCGCTGCCCAGCCAGTCCGGCACCAGGGCAGGATCCAGCAGCACCTGCATCCAACGCGTCAGGTCACGCAGCGAACAGCGGATGCCGCCAGCTGCCATCGACGGCAGGTCAGGGCTGGTCTCACCGTCGGCGTTCACCACCTCGTTGCGTTCACCACGCCAGGCGTGCGGCTGCGCCACATTGCCCACGCGCTTCACCGACCATGCCCCCACTTGGCAGCGCGTCATGCCCAGTGGTTCAAACACCTGCTCGCGCATCAGCTGGTCGTACGGTTTGCCACCGGCCGCAGCAGCCACTTCACCGGCCACCACGTACATCAGGTTGTCGTAGGCATAGTGGCTGCGGAAGCTGCTGACCGGCTTCAGGTGCGCCAGTCCGGCGATGATATCGGCGCGGGTGAACGCGTTCGGCTCCGGCCACAGCATCAGATCGCCGGCACCTAATCCGAGCCCACTGTTGTGGATCAGCAGATCGCGCACCTGCATCTGCCGGCCGACCCACGCGTCATGCATTCGGAAGCCCGGCAGATGCCGCTGCACTGGATCGTCCCAGCGCAGCTTGCCCTGTTGCACCAGCCGTGCCAGCAGCGCGGCGGTCATCGCCTTGCTGTTGGAGGCAATCTTGAACAGCGTGTCGTCATCGATGCGGCCTCCATCACCACGCGTACCTTCCACATGGCGATGGACCACCTGCCCGTTCTCGACCACCGCCATCGCCAGTCCGGGCAGATGCTCGACGCGGACCACGGCGGCGACATCCGCATCGATGGATGCGGTATCGGCTGCCGAAGCGGAAGGAGCGGTCAGTGCCGCTGCGAGGATCAGCAGATGGTGCATGCGGGCAGCGCCTCCATTGCCCGCGCTGTCACGGTGGACGGCGCGGATCACGGCCTCAGAAGTTCCAGGTCACCACCAGCTGGGTGTAGCGCGGCGCCTGCCAACGCGTGCCAGTTGCGAAGGTAGCTTCGCGGTACTGTCCCGGCTGCGCTTCATAGCGCTGATGCACGTTGATGGTCTTCTGGTTGTTGAACAGGTTGTACACCGACAGCCGCGCGCTGAGGTCGATGCCCTCCACCGGCAGGCGCCAGGTCACATTGGCACCCATGGTCCAGGTCCACGGCAGGCGACCGAACGCGCCGCGCGGGCTGTACTCGAACTGGCGTTTGTCGTACGGGCCCGAGCAGTTGGCCACGCACAGCCAGCCGGTGCCACCGCCGCTGCCTTCGCTGGAGGTACTACCACCGGCGATGGAATCGTTCGGCCACATCACGCCGTACGCAGTGATCGGGCCACCGGACTGCACCTGCAGCGTGGTGCCGAACGACCATTGCTTGTTCAGTGCGTAGGCGGCACGCAGCTTGAACTGATGGCGGAAGTCGTTGAACAGCACGCCGTAGCGCTCGTTGGTGGCCGGATGATCCCAGAACTGGACCATGCCGGTGTCGCCGTAGTTGGTATCGGAGTTGACCGGGCCCTCGAAGTTGCCCTCGCTCTTCGACCACAGGTAGGACGCGTTGAGCATCCACTTCTCGTCCCATGCACGGTCGATCTGGAACTCCAGCGCCTTGTAGGTGCGCTTGGGCTTGGAGTAACCGATCACCTCGCCGCTGCCGCCCTTGCGGTAGCCGCTGTTGGCGGTATCGATGGTGATCCAGCCTTCATTGGCGCAGCCGATGCTCTTGTCGCCCCAGATCGTCAGGCTCTCGCCCGGGTTGGCGATCGGCCACAGCGTGCTCGGGGTCGGGCCACAGGGGGTGTAGTTGATGCGGATGTCATCCAGCGCGCGGGTCATGCGCCGATAGGTAGCATTGACGCCCCACGACCAGGCCTGGTTGATCATGTTCTGGAAGCCGAGGATGTACTCATCCTGGTAGACCGCCTTCAGGTCGCGGTCCACGCTCTGGCGCAGATCGGCGCCACCGGTGTTCATGCGGGTGTCGGTCGGCCCGATCTGCTGGCCGACGATCGGTGCCATGTACGGCGAGCCGGTCGGCGAGGTCTTCTGCTCCCAGCCGTTGAGCACGTAGTAGCTGTACTCGTCGGTCAGGCCACCGGCGAAGTTCACGTTGATGTTGTTGGTCACCGGCAGGTAGTAGCGGCCTGCGTTGCCGAACAGCTTGGTGCTGCCATCACCGCGCATGTCCCACGAGAAGCCGACGCGCGGTGCGATCAGGTCGTCCATCTTGATGAACGCCTTGCCGGCGGCGGTGCGGTTCTCGAAACGGTCCCAGCGCACACCGAGGTTGAGCATCAGGTTCGGGGTGATGTTCCAGATGTCTTCCAGGTAGAACGCGTTGGCCTCGGTCTCGAACTTGCCGCCGGACTGGCGGTTGCGTGCGCGCAGCATCTCGGTGACGCCGGCCGGAACATAGGCGTTGGCGCCGTCCCACACTTCATCGCCGGGCCGCGCGACGTAGGCGGTATAGCTCAGTGCGGTCGGTCCCGGGTAGCGGGTGGACTGGTCGGTGGTCATCAGCTCGCGGTCCACGCCGAAGCGCAGCAGGTGGTCGCCCAGCTGCCACTCGAAGTCCAGGCGGGCCACGTCGCGGGTGTCATCGCGCTCGGCCACCGCCGTGCCGGTGGGATGGCAGCCGGCGCGCAGGCCCTGCAGCTTGCCCAGGCGCGGACCGTACGTGCTGTCGGTGAACACCGGGCTGCAGGCCTGGTCCAGCGACGAGTTGGTGAACGCACGCTGCTTGTTCTGGCCAACCATGGCGCGGGCAGTGAAGTTCTGCCCGAAATGACCGGTGTAGGTCGCCGACCAGTTGCGGCCGCCGGTCTCGGTGATCGAGTCCCCCCCCCAGGCGCCAAGCCGGTCGTTGTTCCAGTTGTAGCCATACGAGGCATTGGTGACGTCACCCTCGTCGGAGAACGCCAGCAGTGCCAGGCTGTGGTTGTCGTTGATGTTCCAGTCCAGCTTTGTGCCCCAGAACCCGTTGCCGGAATCATTCTTGAACCAGGTACTGCCATCGGACGAGGTGTTGTGTCCCTTGTCACTGCGGTCCTCGTACATGGCGAACAGGAACAGCTTGTCCTTGATGATCGGGCCGGAACCCCAGACGTTGGTCTTCAGGAACGAATTGTTGTCGCGGCTTCCGTAGGAATGCGGCGTACCGTCACGGTGGAAATGATCGCCGCCACTGGAACGCCACGCGCTCGGTTCAGCGGTCACTTCCACGCCGCCTTCGAACACGTTGCTGCCCGAACGGGTCACCGCATTGATCACGCCACCGGTGGAGCGGCCGAACTCCACCGAGTAGCCACCGGTCTTGACCTGGAACTCGTTGAAGAAGGCGAATGGCGCGGTACTGAAGCCGCGCCGGGTGTACATGTCGGTGACATTGAGGCCGTTGATGAAGACAGCATTCTCGGCCACCGAGGAACCGGCGAACGACAGGCCACCAAACGACGAATTGCCCCCCACCACGCCCGGTGCCATCAGCGCGACCGCGGACAGGTCCTGCGCTACCGGCAGCCGTGAGATCTCCTGGCGATTGATGTTGAACGAGGTTTCGGTGGAGTAGACATCCACGCGGTTGATCACGCGGGTGCCGCGCACCTGCAGTGCATCGAGATTGGTGACACCGCCACCACTTGCCAGGTTGACCGTGGTGGTGCCACCGACGGCGACGCTGACCGCGACCTGATCGCCCAGCGCCTGGCCCTCACGGCTGAGCTGCAGCTGGTAGTCGCCTACCGGCAATTGACCCAGGCGGTAACTGCCATCGGCACCGACGGTTACGGTGCGGGTCAGGCCGGTACTGCTGCTGACCACGGTGACCTGGTCGCCGGCGGTGGCACGGCCGGCCACGGCGCCACTGACATTCTGTGCCAACGCGATGCTGGGCAGCATCGCGCCCAGGCACGTGCCGAGGGCGACGCACAAGGCCGCCCGCTTGATGGTGTAAGCCTTCATCCCCTGCTCTCTCCTGCAAGAATTGAATGGTGGTGTGGGTGGTGTGTCGCGCTAGCGTTGCCCGGCTGGCAGTACCCGCCACTGGAAGTCGTAGTTCCATTGGTCGAAGTACAGGTTGCCGCCTGCCCACTCGGCCTCGCCGCGCTGCGAGTCGACCGTTTCCGAGCGGTGGTGCTGTTTGGCCGGCACCAGGGCCTGGCCGAAATCGTCGTTGTAGGCGATACGGTAGCCGTCGAGGCCACCGAGGTAGAAATCACGCAGCGCGGGCGTATCGCTGGCCAGCGCGCCGGTGGTCACATCCATCGGCAGCCAGCCATACGGCGCCAGGTAGACCTGCCCCCAATCATGCAGGTTGTTGTAGCCGCTGCCATCGTCGGCGAACACCATGCCCGACTGCCAGCGCGCGGGAATGCCGTTCATGCGCAGCAGCGCGATCAGCAACAGGGTCTGCTGCCCGCAGTCGGCATGGCCGGCTCGCAATGCGTAATCACTGATGTTGCTGATGGTGGAGTATTCGCGCGCGCCGGCCCACGGAATGCGATCGACCGCGGCGAACAGCCTGCGCACCACCTCGTATGGGCGTATTTCACCCTGCAACACCTGGCCGGAAAACAGCTTCAGCGCCGGGGTGAAGCGCACATGCGGCAGCTGCTCGGACAGGTAGGGTTTCAGTGCCGGGTCGGCCGGTGTCGGCTGCACCATGGCCGGATCGATCGCGGTGTGGCGCGCGAAGATCGTCAGCGCGTAGCGGATCTCGAAGCGCGTCGGCTGCCCAGCCACCGCCTTTGCTTCCAGATAGGCGGTGCGCTGCTGCGTGCTGGCCGGTGCCACGCGCGCCCTGCCGGGGGTGCTGCCCAGCCACTGCACCTGCTCCTGCTGGCCAGGTAGTTCACGTGGGTAGGGAATCCAGGCACGAACCGTTTCCCCCGCCGGCACCGCATCGGCCTTGACCGTCAGCGACTGGGTGAATTCGATGCGCTGCGGCAGCACCGAGGCCTGGCCACTCTGTTCGGCCGCCGCGATCACGCGCGCATGGTGTGCATTGAGCACTTCGTTCGGGCCGGGCGCCGGCAGCGGCGCATCCGCGCGGCGGCGTGCGCGCGCTTGGTCGCTGAGCAGGAACAGGTTCGACGGTGCGCGCTTGAAGTACCAGCGCGTGCCGTCGATATCGAGATGCTCGATCAGGCCAAGCTGGTCCCAGCGCGCGAATTCCTCGTCAGTCAGGTCGGGAATCCAGCGCCGCACCGCCGCCTTGGCACCGGCTTGGTCCAAGGAGAAATCCAGGCGGATTCGCCGCATGCGCTCCTGCTGGAAGGCGATGTCCTGTTCGCTGACGCCAGACTCGGCCGCATCGGCTGCCGACCAGGTATTCAGTTCGCTGCCGGCTTCGGAGAACCGCCCGGCATCGATCATCTGCACCACCTGCGCGAACTGCGTGGCCGACGGCGGTGGCTGCGCTGCTGCGGACCACGCGCACAGCAGCAGCGCGGCACTCAGGCCGGCAGCAGCAGGCAGACGCAGTTTGCGAACGGCAGGATCCACGGCGACACTTCCCAAGCGCGGGTGGTAACGGCTGTGTAACACGGGCCGGGAGACCGGTCAATAATTTATTCTTGCTTTCGACGCCGAAAGGAATAAATATTCCAACAGGTATTCGAGGAGGGTGTGCAGCGCATGATCCTGGCTTCCCGCGAACCGCGCCGGCACTGGCCGCGTCGGTTGACCCTGGCCCTGTGCCTGCTGGCCGCCCCGGCCTTCGCACTGGCTGCCCCGACGCCTGATCCCGGTGCGCCGTTGCCCTATGTGATCGGCCTGCACGAGGCCTACCTCACGCCGGACTACTGGGCAGCACGGCTCGAGAACGCCGACACCCCGATCCTCGACCGCACGCAGATCGACGCGCAGAACGCGCGGATGCGGGCGCAGGACAGCCATATCCAGGACATCGCCGTGCTGCCCGCACAGCTTGATGCGGAGGCAGTGCGCGGCAGCATCACCGCGCTGTCGAGCTGGCCCGCCCGCACTCTGTACAACGACAAGGGCCAGACCATCACCCCGGCACTGCGCAGCGCGATCGAAGCCAACCTCGGTCTTGATGCCATTCCCGCGCAGACGACACCGCAATACGGGCTGGTGGTGAAGCGCGCCGCACTGCGCACCTTCCCCACCCGCGAGCGCGTCTTCAGCACCGTCGGCGACACCGACATCGACCGCTTCCAGGAATCGGCCCTGTTCCCCGGCGACAAGGTCGCGGTGGTCCATCGCAGCGCCGATGGCCGCTGGCTGTTCGTGCACAGCGAACGCTACAGCGCGTGGATCGAGGCCGATGCCATCGCCAGCGGCGACAAAGCCACCGTGCTCGGCTACGGCGCCGAGGGGCCTTACCGCATCGTCACCGGCGCCACCGCACAGACCGCCTACACCCCGGAAGAACCGCGTGTCTCGCGCCTGCAGCTGGACATGGGCGTGCGCCTGCCGGTGTTGGCCGAGTGGCCGGCCGCCAAACCGGTGAACGGGCAACAGGCGCACGCCTCGTGGGTGGTGCAGCTGCCGGTACGCGAAAGCGATGGCCGGTTGAAGCTGGTGCCGGCCCTGCTGCCGCGCTCACAGGACACCGCCGCCGACTATCTGCCACTGACCCCGCGCCTGCTGCTGCAGCAGTCCTTCAAGTTCCTCGGTGAACGCTACGGCTGGGGCCACGACTACGACACCCGCGACTGCAGCGAATTCGTCTCCGAGATCTACCGCAGCTTCGGCGTGCTGCTGCCGCGCAATACCAGTGCACAGGCGGTCAGCCCGGCGCTGGACCGCTTGCCGTTCACCACCAAGGACGGCAAGGCCGTGCGCGACCGCGCCGTTACCGATCTGCAGGTGGGCGACCTGGTCTACATCCCCGGCCACGTGATGATGGCCATCGGCCACGTCGACGGCCGCACCTGGGTGATCCACGATACCGCGGGCGGCAGCTGGTTCGGTGCCGACGGCAAACGCGTGCAGGCCCACCTGAACGGTGTTTCGGTCACCCCGCTGGAGCCGATGATGGCCAGCGACAGCGTCCGCTACATCGACCGCATCACCAACATCCAACGCCTGCGTGCCAAGACCCCCTGAATGAAGATCACTGCCATCGAACTGGGCATGCTGCGCGTGCCGCTGAAAACACCGTTCAAGACCGCCCTGCGCACGGTGGAAACCGTGGAAGACGTGGTGGTGCTGATCCGCACCGATACCGGCCACACCGGCTACGGCGAAGCGCCGGCCACTGCGGTGATCACCGGTGACACCCACGGCTCGATCATCGAAGCGATCCGGCACTTCATCGCCCCGCGCCTGATCGGCCAGGACGTGGTCAACCTCAACCATCTATGCACGTTGGTGCAGACCGCGATGGAGCGCAACAGCAGTGCCAAGGCGGCGGTGGAGATCGCGCTGTACGACCTGTGGGCACAGCTGCATGGCGCGCCCCTGTACCAGATGCTGGGTGGCGGTGACCCGGTGATCACCACCGACATCACCATCAGCGTGGACTACATCGACAAGATGGTGGCTGACTCGCTGTCGGCGATCGAACGCGGCTTCGAGTCGCTGAAGATCAAGGTCGGCAAGGACATCGGTCTGGACATCGAACGGGTCAAGGCGATCCACGCCGCCGTGGAAGGCCGCGCCCTGCTTCGCCTGGACGCCAACCAGGGCTGGACCGCCAAGCAGGCCGTGCACGCAATGCGCACGCTGGAAGAAGCCGGCGTGGTGCTGGAACTGCTGGAGCAGCCGGTAAAGGCGGCCGACATCAGCGGCCTGAAGTACGTCACCGACCGCGTCAACACGCCGGTAATGGCCGACGAAAGCGTGTTCAGCCCGAGCCAGGTGATGGACCTGATCCAGCAGCGCGCGGCCGACATCATCAACATCAAGCTGATGAAGACCGGTGGCCTGTCCAACGCGATCCGCATTGCCGATATTGCCGGCATCTACGGCGTGCCGTGCATGATCGGCTGCATGATCGAATCCAGCATCAGCGTGGCCGCAGCGGTGCATCTGGCCGTGGCCAAGAGCGATGTGATCACCAAGGTCGACCTCGACGGCCCATCGCTGGGCCAGTTCGACCCGGTCAGCGGTGGCGTGCATTTCAACGAATCGGAGATCAGCATCAGCGACGTGCCGGGGCTGGGTATCACCGAAGTGCGGGGGTTGGAGATGCTGGGTTGATCGGAGCACCGCTGCAAGCAGCGTCTACGGCTGATGCTTGGTCGGGCGTTACTTTTCTTTTCGCGAAAAGAAAAGTAACCAAAAGAAACGCTCCGCCGGCCGCGAGCCGACGTGCTGCGCACGCCGGTGCCCTGCGGTGCACGGCTCGCTTGAAGGCGGACTCAACAGCAGCTCCGGGTAGAGCCACGCCATGGGTGGATGCCCTTGCTCCTGCTTTTGCCCCGCTCCGTACGCCCTTCGCGGCTGGCACCCCGCCCGACCCACCACATAATCTGCTCTACGCTGCCAACCGCAACGCGCCTATCCATGCCCGGACGCCCCGCATGCCGCCCCTGCTGAAAATCCGCACCGAGCGCGGGCAGATGTCGGCCATCGAACGCCGCATCGCCGACTTCATCCTCGACAACGCGCACCTGCTGCGCGACTACTCCTCGCAGCAGCTGGCCAGCGCGCTGGGCATCAGCCAGTCCAGCGTGGTCAAGTTCAGCCAGAAGCTCGGCTTCAAGGGCTACCCGGACCTGAAGTATTCGATCGGCCAGGACGTGGCCCGCGCGGGTGCCGACCCGCAACAGGCGCCCAGCGAACCCGACAGCGGCGATGACTACCTGCGCCTGGGCGACGCCCTGCGCCGCAGCAAGGCTCTGGCCGAGGAGGAAACCCGCCAGGCCAATCCCCGAGAGGAGATAGAGCGCATCGTGCAGCTGCTCGATGGGGCACCGAAGCTGTTCGTGTACGGCCTGGGTGATGACGGCCTGTACGCGCGTGAATTCGCCATGCGGCTGTCGCTGCTCGGGCTGCTGGTGGTGCCACATACCGACCCGATCCTGATGCTGGCCAACCTGTCAGCGGCACGCCCGGGTGACGCGCTGTTGATGTTCTCCGAGTTCGGCAACCTGCCCCAGCTCTCGCAGCTGTCGCGGCAGTTCCAGGACATGGGCGGCAAGGTGATTTCCATTACCCGCCACACCGCCAACCCGCTGCGCGCGCATGCTGATGCCGCGCTGGCGGTGTGCGCGCACGACCGGACGCCGCAGGTCGCGCAGCTGCTGTACCGTAGCGCCATGCACGCGCTGCTCGATTTCCTGTTCGTGCTGCTCTGCCACGCCAATCCGGACCGCCAGCAGCAACTGGCGGTGAACCTGGAGCGGATCGACCACCTGCTGGATTCCTGACCGGAGCGCACGTTGATGAAATCGCTGGCCCGTCTCACCACCACTGCGCTGCTGCTTGCCGCTGCGGTGTCCGTCCACGCCGCGCCGCTGGATGGCGCGCGACAGCTGATCGTGGTCACCAGCGACAACTGGGATAGCACCCAAGGGCAGCTGCAGGCCTATGTACGCGACGGCAAGGGCTGGCACGCGCACGGGCAAGCCTTCCCGGTCGCGCTCGGCCGTACCGGCAGCGCGTGGGGCCTGGGCCTGCATCCGGCACAGGGCGATGGCCCGCAGAAGCAGGAAGGCGATGGCCGCAGCCCGGCCGGCGTGTTCGCGCTCGGCAGCGCCTTCGGCTATGCCATCACCCGCCCCGGCACCGCGATGGCCTACCAGCCCATGCTTGAAAGCAGCTACTGCATGGATGTGCCCGGTTCACCGTTCTACAACCGCATCGTCGATGCGAAGAAGGTCGGCAGCGCCGCGATCAAGGGCTCCACCGAGCCGATGCGGCTGGACCTGCACAACAAGGGCGACGTGCGTTACCAGGAAGGCTTCGTGATTGCCCACAACCCGGACAACCAGCCCGGCAAGGGCAGCTGCATCTTCGCCCATCTGTGGCGCGCGCCCGGTGAGGCCACGGCTGGCTGCACCGCCATGCCGCAGCCGCGCATGCAGGCGCTGCTGGACTGGCTGCGGCCGCAGGATACGCCGCGCTTCGTGCTGCTGCCGCGCGCCGAGTACAAGCGCCTGCAGGCACAGTGGCAGCTGCCTGCACTGAGCGGAGACGCCCGTTGAGCACCCCGGACGAACCGCAGCTGCAACGCGCGGTCAGCCGCTGGCAGATCGTCGGCCTGTCGATCAACGACGTGATCGGCAGCGGCATCTACCTGTTGCCGGCCGCCACCGTCGCCCTGCTCGGCCCCTTCAGCCTGTGGGGCGTGGTCGCCGCCGGCATCGTCGTTGCGTTGCTGGTGCTGTGCTATGCGCAGGCCGCCAGCTACTTCGATGAGCCCGGCGGCAGCTACCTGTATGCCCGCGAGGCGTTCGGCCGTTTCGCCGGGTTCGAGATCGGCTGGATGATCTGGCTGACCCGCATCAGCTCGGCGGCCGCATTGAGCAACGCGCTGGCCGATGCGGTGGCACGCTTCTGGCCGTGGGCCGGCGCCGGCATGGGCCGCATCGCGGTGATCGTTGTGTCGCTGGGTTTCCTCACCGGCGTCAACATCATCGGCGTGCGCTCGGCCGCGCGGACCGGCGTGGTGCTGGTGATCGGCAAGATGCTGCCGCTGCTGCTGTTCGTGGCCATCGGCGCGTTCTACATCGATCCGCAGCTGGTGTTCTCCGGGCAGCGCCCGGACCCGCACGACCTGCAGCGCATGGGTGAAGCCGCCTTGCTGCTGCTGTACGCCTACGCGGGCTTCGAGAACATCCCGGCTGCGGCCGGCGAGTACCGCAACCCACGCCGCGATATTCCGTTCGCACTGATCACCATGATCGTCACCGTCACCGTCATCTATGGAGCGGTGCAGGTGGTGGCGCAGGGCACGCTGGCCGGGCTGTCCAGCTCGGCCACGCCACTGGCTGACGCCGCCGCCGGCTTCGGTGGTGAGGCACTCGCGCTGATCCTGACCGTAGGCGCGACCATTTCCATCCTCGGCACCAACAGCAACACGATGATGATGGGCCCGCGCTTCCTGTTCGCGCTGGCGCGCGATGGCTACGGGCCGAAGATCCTGGCGCAGGTGCATCCGCGCTTCCATACACCGGCCGCATCGATCCTGTGCCAGGGCCTGATCGCGCTCGGGCTGGCTCTGTCGGGGTCATTCGTGCAGCTGGCGCTGCTGTCGATGACCACGCGCCTGTTCGCCTACATCGGTACTGCCGCCGCAGTACTGGTGTTGGCCAAACGCTACGCCGACCGCCCCGGTGCGCTGAAGCTGCCCGGTGGCCCGCTGATTCCGGTGCTGGCGCTGTTGCTGTGCCTGGCCCTGTTCGCCAGTGCCAGCTGGCAGAACATCGCGGCCGCGCTGGTCGCGTTCGCCATCGGCGCGGTGATCTACAAGTTACCGCGAAAGGATGCCGACGCCGGGTGATCGGTAGCGCCGGGCCATGCCCGGCGGATTGATCTGACGATCACGCTGCCGGACCGGGCCGTTAACCGCCGCGCAGGCACGATCAGGCTTCGTCCACCACGGAGCCCTTCCATGACCGACTACCAGATTCCCGGCCGCGTGCCGGACGACAGCACCCCGCGCGACGCGGTCAGCAACTACTGGCGCGAGCGCTACACCTCTGAACCGTACTATGACGATCAGCTGTTCTTCGACGACTACGAACCAGCCTACCGTATTGGCCACTCGGCCCGCGCGCAGGACATGATCCGCGCCTACGAGGAAGTGGAAAGCGAACTGGAATCACGCTGGGCCAGCGAACGTGGCAAGAGCCGGCTGGAGTGGGCGCAGGCCCGCAATGCCGTACGCCGAGGCTGGGAGGAAGCGATCAATCT
Source organism: Stenotrophomonas sp. 22DLJC03 (assembly GCF_056861405.1). Taxonomy (NCBI): domain Bacteria; kingdom Pseudomonadati; phylum Pseudomonadota; class Gammaproteobacteria; order Lysobacterales; family Lysobacteraceae; genus Stenotrophomonas; species Stenotrophomonas sp. 22DLJC03. The sequence continues at coordinate 35,531 of NZ_JBSPUG010000001.1, read as the reverse complement.
CGACCAGCGGCTGGACAAGGGCGTGCCTCGCGGCACCTGACTTGATCGGATGCCGGTAGCGCCGGGCATGGCCCGGCGCTACCGGTCGTTTGTCAATCCTGTTCCGGCAGCGGCGGCACGCCCGCACTGCGCTTGCTTTCACCGTCACCGGCGGCGATCAGATCACGAGTGTTCTTCTGCACCGCCACCGCGCCGAACAGCGACAGCGCGAAGGCCATGCCATAGAAGCCCTTCTCGCTCAACACCAGAGTCGCGTTCCACAGGCCAACCAGAAGCAGCAGCAGCGCAGACAGCAATGCGAACCAGCACAGCGCGTAATACAGGCCACTCACCGGAATTCCCTCGACACGGTCGCGCACGCTCTTCTGCAGCGACACCGCTGCGAACAGGCCAAACAGGAGCAGGGTTAGGTAATAGCCCTTCTCGTTCAGCGGCATCTCCGCATTGAACAGGCCTACCAGGTAGGCCACCGCGCCGAGCAGCAGGGCCACCCAGGAGGCGGCAATGAAGGCCGGCGAGGGTCGATGGATGATCGGTGCGTTCATTGCGGTTCCTTGCAGTCAGGCGGGCATGCTTTGCCCGGGCGAACCCACCCTAGACGATCCCGCCGCCGCCGCACAGGGGGAAACAGGACCTTCGGGCCAGGACCGTCACCGCCCCGGTGGTATACAAGGGAGAGCCTGGCCATCCGCATCCCCTTCCGCTGGAGATACCCATGACCCGCACGCCCCTGCTGCTCGCCCTCGGCCTGTTGCCGATCCTCGCCACCACGGCCTGCAGTGCCGCCGGCCCCGATGCCAGTGGGCAGAAGGCTGCCGCCGCCAGCACAGACGCTGCCGACCAGCGACCGTTCACCGCCACCGAAATCAGTCGTTTCGACCAGCCGTGGGCAATGACGTTCCTGCCCGATGGCAGCCTGCTGGTGACCGAAAAGCGCGGCAAGCTGCAGCATCTGGACCTGGCCAGTGGCCAGAAGCATGAAATCACCGGTGTGCCCAAGGTCGCCTATGGTGGCCAGGGCGGTTTCGGCGATGTGATCCTGCATCCGCAGTTCGCCCGCAACCACGTCATTTACTTCAGCTATGCCGAAGAGGGCACGCTGGACACCCGTGGCGCTGCCGTCGCACGCGCCACGCTGGCGCTGGATGCCAAGGGTGGCGGTGAGCTGAAGGACCTGAAGGTGATCTGGCGACAGACGCCCAAGGTCAGCGGCGAGGGCCACTACGGCCACCGCCTCGTCTTCGGCCCGGACGGCAAGCTGTGGATCAGTTCCAGTGAACGGCAGAAGTTCGATCCGGCACAGGACATGGGCGGCAATCTCGGCAAGATCATCCGCCTCAACGACGACGGCAGCCTGCCCGCCGACAACCCGTTCGCCTCGCAGGGCGGTGTTGCCGCGCAGGTGTGGTCGCTGGGCCACCGCAACATCCTCGGCATGGCCTTCGACGCCAACGGCAAGCTGTGGGCGCACGAGATGGGCCCGGCCGGTGGCGACGAACTGAACCTGATCGTGCGCGGCGCCAACTACGGCTACCCGATCGTCTCCAATGGTGACCATTACGACGGCCGCCCGATTCCCGACCACAGCACCCGCCCGGAATTCGCCGCCCCGAAGGTGACCTGGACGCCGGTGATCTCGCCGGCCGGCTTCGTCATCTACAGCGGCAACCTGTTCCCGCAGTGGAAGGGCAGCGGCTTCATCGGCGGCCTGTCATCCACCTCGCTGGTACGTGTGGCCTTCGATGGCGACAGCGCGCGCGAAGCCGAACGCTTCAACATGGGCGAACGCATCCGTGAAGTGGAACAGGGCCCGGATGGCGCACTGTGGCTGCTGGAAGACGGCAACAAGGCGCGTCTGCTGAAGCTCACCCCGAAGACCTGACAGGGTGGTAGTGCCGGCCGCTGGCCGGCACGTTTGTCTGCAACGGCCCCGCACGCGGGGCCGTCTGCGTTCATTGAATGGTGATGACCTTCACCTCGGTCTTCGTGCAGGCCTGGTCCAGGCACTGGCCGTTCAACCACACCTGCCCATCGCCGATCATCACGCCCTGCTGGTTGACGAAGACCTTGCTGAAGTCCTGCTCGGACACCGCCTTGACCACCGCCGGGGTGATGATCTTCTCGTAGTTGCGCTGGAACTCACCGGGACCGGTGATCTTCTTTCCACCGCTGATGTTCAACGGGAAGCGCACTTCCTCGACCACGGCAGCGCGATCACCGCCGATCACCGCGGTCTTGAACGTGTTGAACACCTTCTCGTACTGCGCGGCATCGCCGAGCAGGGTTTCAATGCGCGCACGCGCATCCGCCGCAGGCTCATCCGTAGCGGTGGGTGCAGTTGAGGCGGGTTCGGCGGCAGGCTTGGCAGGTTCAGCCGCAGGCGTCGCTGCAGCACTGGCCTCCATCGGCGGCGGTGCATCCACCGCAGGCTCGGCCGGCGGCGCCGGCTGCGAACAGGCCGCCAGCAACAGGGCGGGAATCAACACAGCGATCATGCGCATGCGCGGGCATCCATCGGTTCAAGGATGCCGATGGTAGCGCCGGGCCATGCCCGGCGTGTTTGCCATGGGTGAGGACGCCGGGCATGACACGGCGCTACCACCCCGCGATCAGCCCTTCAGCAGCTCGAACTGCACCGCTTCACCGGCGGCCGAAGACGCGCACACCCACACGTCGAACAGGCCCGGCTCGGCACGCAGCACGCCATCGCGGCCGGTGAACGCCAACTGCTCGCGGGTCAGGGTGAACACCACCTCGGTGGACTCGCCCGGCTGCAGTACCACCTTGCGGAAGTCCTTCAGCTCGCGCACCGGACGCACGCGGCTGGCCACGCGGTCGTGGATGTACAGCTGCACCACTTCTTCACCGGCCACATCACCGCTGTTGGTCAGCGTGGTGGTGAGGGTCAGGGTCTCATCCCAGCCCAGCTGGGCTGCGCTCAGCTGCGGCGCGCCGTAGGCGAAGGTGGTGTAGCCGATGCCATGCCCGAACGGATACAGCGGCTCGTTCGGAATCTCGCGCCAGCGCGCCTTGAACTCCGACATGGTCGGCAGTTCCGGCCGACCGGTACGCGGGTGGTTGTAGAAGTACGGCTGCTGGCCCGACACCTGCGGGAAGCTGACCGGGAGGCGGCCCGACGGGCTGTAATCGCCGAACAGCACATCGGCCACGGCATGGCCGGTCTGCGTGCCCAGGTACCAGGTCACCGCCACCGCCTGCGCATTACGCACGGCGCCCTGCAGGGCCAGCGCGCGACCATTGCGCAGCAGCACCACCAGCGGCTTGCCGGTCATCGCCACGGCCTCGGCCAGCGCCTGCTGTGCCGGCGGCAGGGTGATCTCGACGCGCGACTGCGCTTCGCCGCTGTAACGCTGCGGCTCGCCCAGCGCCAGCACCACCACGTCGGCGCGCAGCGCAGCGGCCACGGCCGCTTCGGTGCCACCGGGGATGGCCACTTCCAGTTCGCAGCCTGGCACGATCTCCAGCAGCGCTTCGTCGCTGATGGCGGCACGCACGCCGGTTTCCAGGTCCACGTAACGCTGCTTGTCGCCAAACAGCGTCCAGCAGCCCTCGATGTTTTCGCGGTCCTGCACGAACGGGCCGATCAGGGCGATCTTCTGCCCGGTCTTCTGCAACGGCAGCACGTTGTCGCGGTTGTTCAGCAGCACGATCGAACGGCGCGCCGCATCGCGCGACAGTTCGTCATGCGCGGCGATGTGCGAGGTGTCGGCTTCGCGCGCTGGGTCCAGCGAACGGTACGGGTCGTCGAACAGGCCGATGGTTTCCTTCAGCCACAGGATGCGGCGCACGCCTTCATCCAGCACCGCCATCGGCACCTCGCCGCTCTCGACCAGGCCCGGCAGGTGCTCGGCATAGAAGCCGCTCTGCATGCTCAGGTCGAGGCCAGCAGTGAACGCCTTGGCGGTGGCATCGCGGTCGTCGGCGGCATAGCCGTGCGCGACCAGTTCCATGTCGGCGGTGTAATCGGAGATCACCACGCCCGGGAACTTCCACTCACCGCGCAGGATGTCGGTCAGCAGCTCGGCGTTGGCGCTGGCCGGCACGCCGTTGATGTCGTTGAACGAAGACATCACGGTGATCGCGCCGGCGTCGAAGGCGGCCTTGAACGGTGGCAGGTGCACGTCGCGCAGGGTCTGCGGCGAGATGTCCACCATGTTGTATTCCATGCCGGCCATCACCGCGCCGTAGGCGGCGAAGTGCTTGGGCGTGGCCAGCAGCGAATCGTCGGCGCGCAGGTCGCTGCCCTGGAAGCCGCGCACGCGGGCGGCGGCGAATGCACAGCCCAGCACCACGTCCTCACCGGCACCTTCGGCACCACGGCCCCAGCGCTGGTCGCGGGCGATGTCCACGGCCGGTGCGTAGGTCCAGTGCAGGCCGGCGGCAGTGGCTTCGACGGCGGTGGCGCGCGCGGTGCGCTCGGCCAGGTCCGGCTCGAAGCTGGCGGCCTCGCCCAGCGGAATCGGGAACACGGTGCGCATGCCGTGGATGACGTCAGCAGCCAGGATCACCGGGATGCCCAGGCGGCTCTCTTCGGTGGCGACCTGCTGGATGCGGCGGCCCAGCTCGGCGCCCACACCATTGAACAGCGAGCCGACCTTGCCCTCGCGCACCTGCTGCAGCACCTGGTCGGCATTGCGCACGTTGGCTTCCGGGTTCACGTCCGGGGCGAACGGGCGGACCATGTCCGCGAAGACACCCAGCTGGCCGACCTTTTCCTCGACGGTCATCTGGGCAATGAGGGATTCGATGCGATCGGAGGCCACCGGCAGTCCTTGATGAAAACGTTTACAAGCCCGGCATTCTAGCGATCCCGGGCGATTTGGCGAGAGGTTTTTTCATTCAGTTTCAGCCACCAGCGGGGTCCGTATGGCCCCGCCGGAGGCATCGCAGCTTACTCCGAGCCGGCCAACTGGCGCTGCCCGGCCATCAACATGGCGTCGCTGGAGGCCTGGAACACCCGCAGGCCGAAGGCCGGCAGGATCGCCAGCAGGTGGTCGAAGATGTCCGACTGCACCGCCTCGTATTCACCCCAGGCGGTGCTGCGGGTGAAGCAGTACAGCTCCAGCGGCAGGCCTTCGGTGGTCGGCTGCAGCTGCCGTACCAGCAGGGTCATGTCGGTATGGATGCCCGGGTGGCTGCGCAGGTAGCGCTCCACATAGGCACGGAAGGTACCCAGGTTGGTCACCCGGCGGCTGTTGACCTCGGCCACGCCCTGCTCGCGCAGGCGCCCGTTCCACTGCCCCAGCTCCTGTTCCTTGTCCTGCAGGTAATCACGCAGCAGCGCGAACTGGCCGAGGAAGGCCAGGTCGCCCTCGTCCAGGAAGCCGACGCTGTGCTGGTCCAGATACAGCGCACGCTTGATGCGGCGGCCACCGGCCTCCTGCATGCCGCGCCAGTTCTTGAACGACTCGGTCACCAGCTTCTTGGTCGGGATGGTGGTGATGGTCTTGTCGAAGTTCTGCACGGTGATGGTGTGCAGCGCGATGTCGATCACATCGCCGTCGGCGTTCTGGCTGGGCATCTCGATCCAGTCGCCGATGCGCACGCGGCCATCGCCACTGATCTGCACGCTGGCCACCAGCGACAGGATGGTGTCCTGGAAGATCAGCATCAGCACTGCCGTAGCCGCGCCCAGACCGGTCACCAGCGGGCCCAGCGCTACCCCCAGCAGGGTGGCGATGATGGACAGACCGGCGGCAACGAACACCACGATCTTGACCACCTGCAGGTAGCCCTTGATCGGCTTGTTGCGCGCATCGGGCTTGCGCTCGTACAGGCTGTTGGCCGCGTCCAGCGCATGCGAAAACGCCATCGAGACCGTCAGCACGGCCCACACGATGCACAGCTTGATGATCACGTTGACCAGGCCGGGCGGCAGGTCGGGGATGAGGGTGATGCCCGAGGCGATCACCTGGCTGGGCACCACGTTGGACAGGCGCGAGATGACCCGCATCAGGTGGCTGCCACGCCCGGACTCGGCGCCCGGCAGGCGCTGCAGCAGGCGCCGCAGGCCACGCACCAGGATGCGCTTGGTCACCCAGTTGGCCAGGCCGGCTGCGATCAGCAGCGCCGAGATCATCAACGCCAGGTAGGCGCCAGGATAGGGTTCCAGTGTGTTCTGCAGCCGTTCCAGCCACTGTACCGCCACCACCGCGTCCACCATCAGTTGTCTCCTTCGTCATTGCCGTTGAGGTTGCCGGCCAGCGGCCGGCACTACCGGGTCAGTCCCGCGAACGTTCGATGATCACGCCGACCGCGCGCGCGCCGCGCACCGCGCCCGGCTTGCTCAGCTTCAGGCGCAGCCACTTCACGTCGAATTCGTCCAGCACGATCTGCGCGCAGCGCTCGGCCAGGGTTTCGACCAGGCCGAATTCCGACTCACGCACGAACTGCTCCAGGCGCTTGCTGACCGCCTTGTAGTTCAGGGTGTGAGCGATGTCGTCGGAGGCCGCAGGACGACGGTTGTCGAAGCCCATCTCCAGGTCGAACACCAGGTCCTGGCGGATCCGTCGTTCCCAATCGTAGATGCCGATCAGGGCGTCGATCGTCAGCCCCTCGATGAAAACCTTGTCCATTGCGCTTACCAGCCCGAATACATGGGGCCATGGTAGCGGCACGGCGGTGAGCCTGCCCGGAACGGGCGATGGGTGGCCGGCAGGGACGCAGCTCCAGAAAAGACAAAGGGCCCTGCTAGCGGGGCCCTTTGGTACCTCTCAACGTCCCCGGGGGGAGCTGGAATCCAGCCGCGAGTCCCGGAGCACACGATGCAGATCATGACGTTCATTTCCTCTACGGTCCAGAGTCAATCGCGACATGTTGGTGGAAGCTCAAGGCGATAGAGGAATTCTGCTGTCTGACGCAGCGGCATTGCCCGATATCACGCCAGCGGCAACCAGCGCAGGCTGGTGATCCGCCATGTGGTCCGTATTTGATGAGAGAGCAACGAATACAGCAGGCAGCGCTGTCACGCCCACGATGGGCGACGTACAAACGTATCGCGGACCGGCACTCTTTGGATGCCGCCTCGCTTTACGTATGGAACATGCAGATGTGCGGCGCGCTGCTATCCCCCCTGCACGTCTGTGAAATCGTAATCCGCAACGCGGTGGCCGCGGCGCTGGCACATGCCTATGGGCCGCGCTGGCCTTGGCATCCTGCACTGCTGCAGCGGATGCCAGCAGATGGCGCGTTGTCGGCCTTGCAGGATATCCATAGACAGGCAGATCGTCGGATGGACACTCAGGAGATCATCGCCAGCCTTCGCTTCGCGTTCTGGCAGCAGCTTTTCACGCGGCGCTTCGAGGGAGCCATCTGGACGCGGGGCTTGAAGATTGCGTTGCCGAACGCGCCACAGAATGCTCTCAGCGTGGTTCGCACGAACATCCACGCAGACATCGGGCGCATCCGCCTCCTGCGCAATCGGATCGCCCACCACGAACCCATCCTGGAACGCGACATCGGTGCCGACCTGGCGGCGATCGGGCGGCTGATCCACGCCCGCTGCCCACATACGCTGGGGTGGTAGCGCCATGAGCGGGCGACGACGGTGTTGGCGGCGTCGCCGTTGGCAGGGCATCCATAATGCGTTCGCCGGGCGTGGCCCGGCGCTACGGGCTCAGACCGCCGGCAGGGTCGCCATGTCCCAGCGCGGGGTAACCTCGACCTTTGGCGGGCTGTGCTGGCCGGCCTGCAGGCGCAGCGCGCCGGCGAAGGCGATCATCGCGCCGTTGTCGGTGCACAACGCCGGCCGCGGGAAGCAGGCACGGCCGCCAAGGCGCTCGGCCATCTGCTGCAGGCGTGCGCGCAGGCGCTTGTTGGCGCCGACGCCGCCAGCCACCACGATCACGTTGGTCCCGGCCGCTTCCAGCGCGCGCTCGCATTTGATCGACAGAGTCTCGACCACGGCATCTTCAAAGCCACGGGCGATGTCGGCACGGGTCTGTTCGCTCTGGTCGCTGTCGCGCCAGGCCATCAGGACCTGGGTCTTCAGGCCGGAGAAGCTGAAATCCAACCCCGGGCGGTCGGTCATCGGCCGCGCGAAGCGGTAGACACCCGGCGTGCCCCGCTCGGCCAGCCTGGCCAGCTGCGGGCCGCCCGGATAGGGCAGGCCCATCATCTTGGCGGTCTTGTCGAAGGCCTCGCCGGCCGCATCGTCCAGGGTCTCGCCCAGCAGGCGGTACTGGCCGATCGCATCCACCGCCACCAGCTGGGTATGGCCACCGGACACCAGCAGCGCCACGAACGGCGCCTGCGGCGGGTCGTCTTCCATCAGCGGGGCCAGCAGGTGGCCTTCCATATGGTGTACGCCCACCGCCGGTACCTCCAGCGCCCAGGCCAGCGAGCGGGCCACACCCGCACCGACCAGCAGCGCGCCAACCAGGCCGGGACCGGCCGTATAGGCCACGCCGTCGATATCACCTACACCCAGGCCGGCTTCGGCCAGGGTCTGGCGCACCAGCGGCAGCAGCTTGCGGACGTGGTCGCGGCTGGCCAGTTCGGGCACCACACCACCGTATTCGGCGTGCAGGGCGATCTGGCTGTAGACCGCATGGGCGCGCAGGGCCGCGCTGCCGGCCAGGTCGGTGTCATACACCGCCACGCCGGTCTCATCACAGGAAGATTCGATGCCAAGGACTCGCATGCCTGCTATTATGACGCCCCTGCCGCCCCCTCGGGGGACGCGCAGGTCTCACTGCTTTCGAACCTCTGGCCCGTATTCAGGGTTGGCCGCTTGCAGTTTGTCTATTCGCCGCTATAATGTGCGGCTCGCCGGGCGTGACCCGGTTCTACTGTGTCCCGGAGATTCCATGCCCAGCGTCAAAGTCCGCGAGAACGAGCCCTTCGAGTTTGCTCTTCGCCGCTTCAAGCGCACTTGCGAAAAGGCCGGTGTGCTGGCCGAAACCCGCAAGCGCGAGTTCTACGAAAAGCCGACCCAGGAGCGCAAGCGCAAGGCCGCCGCTGCTGTGAAGCGTCAGCTGCGCCGCTCGTCGCGCGACGTTACCAAGCGTCAGCGCCTGTACTGATCGGACGCATCTTCATTGCGATGGGCTTGCCTGTCGCGATGGAGCCGAAGCCGGCACGCGCGAGCGTCGCCGGCTTTTTGCGTTTCCGGGTTCGGGCATCCGCCCCGCCCCACCACCACCACGAGGTTCCTCATGAGCATGAAGCTGCAGCTCACCGAAGACATGAAGGCCGCCATGAAGGCGGGCGAGAAGCACAAGCTGGGCGTGATCCGCCTGATCAACGCCGCCATCAAGCAGCGCGAAGTGGACGAGCGCATCGAGCTGGATGACACCGCCGTGATCGCCGTGCTCGACAAGATGGTCAAACAGCGCAAGGACTCGGTCAGCCAGTTCGAAGCCGCCAACCGCGAAGACCTGGCCGAGATCGAGCGCGCCGAGATCGTGGTCATCGAAGCCTACCTCCCGGCCAAGATGGGCGAAGCCGAGATCGTCGCCGCGATCCAGGCCGCCATCGCCGAAACCGGCGCTTCCGGTCCGGCCGACATGGGCAAGCTGATGGGCGCACTGAAGCCCAGGCTCGCTGGCCAGGCCGACATGGGCCTGGTCTCCAAGCTGGTCAAGCAGCAGCTGGCGTAAGCCATTGCCGGGGTCGGATCCCTTTCGCATCGCGGAAGGGCTCTGACCCCATTGATGCACCCGCTTCACCGCACCTTCGACCCCCGGCTGCTACAACATCCCCATGGTCGAGCAATCGCACTCCCCCGCCGACACGCGTCCCCACGGCATTCCCGCACGGCTTCGCCACTACGCTGACCGCCTGCAGGACAGCTTCCCGATGGCCGTCGCCAAGCGCTTCGTCGAAATCGACGTGCTGACCCAGGCCGCCTCGGTCTCCTTCTACGCCCTGCTGTCGATGGCACCGCTGCTGGTGCTGCTGCTGTGGCTGACCGCCTCGCTGTACCCACCTGCACAACAGACGCTGATCAGCCAGATCGGTTCAGTGGCCGGCAGCAGCGTGGCCAGTGTTGCCGACACCGTGCTGCACAACGCCAACAGCCAGCCCAGCGTCGGTTCATTGGCCGGGCTGTGGAGCACGCTGCTGCTGTTCATCGGCGCCACCGCCGTGTTCGCCCAGCTGCAGAACGCGCTGAACCGGATCTTCCACACCAGCGGCCAGCGTCTGGAAGGCATCAAGGCCTGGCTGCGCAAGCGCGTGTTCTCGTTCGGCGTGGTGCTGGCACTGGGCTTCCTGCTGATACTGTCGATGACCGCCACCACTGCGCTGCAGGTGGTGTTCGCGCAACTGCCATCGGTACTGCCGGCAATCGGCTACCTCACCTCGCTGCTGCTGTACACGCTGGCCTTCGCCTTCCTCTACCACTACCTGCCGGACCGCCGCGTGGCCTGGCGGCAGGCCTTCATCGGCGGTGCCATCACCTCGGCGCTGTTCACCCTCGGCCGCTATGGCATCGGCGTCTACATCGCCACCGTGGCCCCGGGCAGTGCCTACGGTTCGATGGGCGCGCTGGTGATCTCGCTGGTCTGGATCTACTACGCCACCGCCGTGTTCTTCGTCGGCGCGCTGATGACCGCGGTGATCGACGAACGCCAGCATGCACGGGCGCAACTGGCCAGGGCTGGGGTCGAGTCCGAACAGGCCAGCCCCGGCATCGCCAGCGAGTAAACTAGGGGAACCTGCCGCCCCTGCTGCGCGCCCTGGCGGCCGCGCCCCGTTCTGTTGCCCATGGCCCGTATCCCCGACGCTTTCATCGACGACCTGCTCGCCCGCTCCGACATCGTCGAGGTGGTGGGCAGCCGCGTGCCGTTGAAGCGACAGGGCAAGGAATACGCAGCGCGCTGCCCATTCCATGACGAGCGCTCGGCGTCGTTCACGGTCTCGCCCACCAAGCAGTTCTATCACTGCTTCGGTTGCGGCGCGCACGGCACCGCGATCAGCTTCCTGATGAACTACGACCGCCTCGAATTCCTCGACGCGGTGGATGAACTGGCCAAGCGCGCCGGCATGGAAGTGCCCCGCAGCGAGAACCCGCGCAGCCCCCAGCAGCAGGACGACAGTCGCGAGCTGTATTCGGCGCTTGAGGCGGCCACGAAGTTCTTCCAGAGCAACCTGCAGGGCAGCGAAAAGGCACGCAGCTACCTGGATGGCCGTGGCGTGGACGAAGAGAACCGCGCCCGCTTCCAGATCGGCTATGCGCCGGATGGCTACAGCGGCCTGCGCGATGCGCTGGGCAAGGACGAGCGGCGCATGAAGCTGCTCGACCGCGCCGGCCTGTTCTCCAAGAACGACCGCGGCCACGTCTACGACAAGTTCCGCGACCGGGTGATGTTCCCGATCTTCGACCGCCGCGGCCGGGTGATCGCCTTCGGCGGCCGCGTGTTCGAGAAGGACGACGGCCCCAAGTACCTCAACTCGCCCGAGACCGCGCTGTTCCACAAGGGCCGCGAACTGTACGGCCTGTGGCAGGTGCGCCAGGCCAACCAGAAGATCGAGCGGCTGATCGTGGTCGAGGGCTACATGGACGTGGTCTCGCTGTTCCAGTTCGGGGTCACCCAGGCGGTGGCAACACTGGGTACTGCAACCACGCCAGACCATGCCGAACTGCTGTTCCGCAACGCGCCGGACGTGTTCTTCTGCTTCGACGGCGACGCCGCCGGCCGCCGCGCCGGCTGGAAGGCGCTGGAGTCGGTGCTGCCGCGCATGAAGGATGGCCGCCAGGCCTTCTTCCTGTTCCTGCCCGATGGCGAGGACCCGGACACCATCGTGCGCAAGGAAGGCGCCGAGGCGTTCAACGAACGCCTGAAGCAGGCCACGCCGCTGTCGCAGTTCTTCTTCGACGAGCTCACCCGCGAGGTCAACCTGGGCACGCTCGATGGCAAGGCGCGCCTGGCCGAGCGGGCCAAGCCGATGCTGGCGCAGATTCCCGACGGCGCCTTCGGCGACCTGATGAATCAGCAGCTGGCGCAGCTGACCGGGCTCGGCGGCAACGCCCAGGCCGCGCGCGCGCCGATGCCGCAGCGCCAGCCCTCGCGAACGATCCAGCCAGTGGCCAAGCGCAGCTTGGTGCGCGGCGCGATCGCCGTGCTGCTGCAGCAGCCCTCGCTGGCGCTGACGCTGGGCGGCAAGCACCACTTCCAGGGCCTGCGCCTGCCCGGCGTGGAGCTGCTGCTGGAGCTGCTGGGGCTGGTCGAGCAGCGACCGGACATCAGCACCGGCGCCCTGCTGGAGCACTTCGACGGGCGTGAGGAGCAGGCATCACTGCACACACTGGCCGCGCAGACGATGCCCGGCGACGACGCGATGTGGACCCAGGAACTGCACGATGCCGTCGCCCAGCTGGAGAAACAGCTGCTGGTGCAACGTCTGGAAGAGCTGTTGGCAAAGCAGCGCCAGCAGGGCCTGGACGATACTGACAAGTACGAACTGCGCGAGCTGCTGAAGGCCCGCGCCGGACTGCGCCTGTAGCGGCAGAACGTTTTCACGGAGAGGACCATGCTGCTGCGCCTGACCTGCCTGCTGTTGTTGTCGCTCTGCCTGCCGCTGGTGGCCTGGGCTGAAGACGCGCCCCTCAACGAAGTTCGCCCCGGCCTGTATGCAGGTGGCCAACCCAGCGCCACGCAGCTGCAGGCCTTGGCCGCGCAGGGCGTGCGCACCGTGATCGACCTGCGCCAGCCCGGCGAAGACCGCGGCTTCGACGAAACGCGCGTGGCCGAATCACTGGGCCTGCGCTATGTACGCATTCCGGTGGCCGGCGCCGACGTCCTCGATGCAGTCAACGTGCGCGCCGTGCACCGGGCCCTGCAGCAGAGCCAGGGACCGGTGCTGCTGCACTGCGCCTCCGGCAACCGCGCCGGCGCCGTGCTCGGCCTGGTCAACGCACGCTACGAACACGCCAGCCCAGAACAGGCACTGCAGCTCGGCCAGCGCGCCGGCCTGAAGTCGCTGGAAGCCGCTACCCGCCAGCGCCTGGCCACACCGGTCACCTCGCCCTGAACCCTCCGCACCAAGGACCCTGCCCACCATGACCCGCTGGTGGTCGCGCCTGCGACCGGACAACTTCACCCTCGCCCTGCTGTGCACCGTCGGCCTGGCCTCGCTGCTGCCGATGAAGGGCGCCGCCGCCATCGTCCTCGACGATGTCACCACCGTCGCCATCGCCGCGCTGTTCTTCCTGCATGGCGCGCGCCTGCCGCGCGAGTCGATCATCGGCGGCATGCTGCACTGGCGGCTGCACCTGACCATCCTGGCCTGCACGTTCATCCTGTTCCCGCTGCTGGGCCTGCTGTTCAAGCCGCTGTCGGGCTGGCTGCTGACCCCGGAGCTGTATCTGGGTGTGCTGTTCCTGTGCACCCTGCCCTCCACCGTACAGTCGTCCATCGCGTTCACCTCGATGGCACGCGGCAACGTGCCTGCCGCGGTGTGCAGCGCCTCGCTGTCGAGCATCCTTGGCGTGTTCCTGACGCCGCTGCTGCTGACCGCGCTGGCCGGTACCTCCGGCGGCGTGCATGACCCACTGCACGCCATCGGCGGCATCATGCTGCAGCTGCTGGTGCCGTTCGTGGCCGGCCACCTGCTGCGGCCGTGGATCGCCGGCTGGGTGGAGAAGCAGCGCGCGCTGCTGCGCTACACCGACCAGGCCACCATCCTGCTGGTGGTGTACTCCGCGTTCGGCGAAGCGGTGACCGAAGGGCTGTGGAGCAAGACACCGCTGCTGTCGCTGTTCGCGGTGGCAGTGGTCGCCGCCGTGCTGCTCGGCATCGCCATGCCGCTGATCACCTTCCTCGCCCGCCGCCTGCACTTCAACCGCGAGGACGAGATCGCCATTGTGTTCTGCGGCTCGAAGAAGAGCCTGGCCACGGGTGTGCCGATCGCCAAGGTGTTGTTTGCGGGTGGCAGCCTCGGCGCCATCGTGTTGCCGGTGATGATCTACCACCAGATCCAGCTGATCGTCTGCGGCGTGATCGCGCAGCGGTATGCGCGGCGCAAGCCCTGACCCGACGCGCGGGTTGCTGCGGGAGAAACATACACGCGTGGCGTGGATCTACTGTAGAACCGAGCCGATGCTCGGCTGGGTGCATACGGGGTCAGAGCCCCTTCGGGGATCTGACCCTGAGTCGAGCATTGCTCGAATCCACAGGTAGCGCCGGACCATGCCCGGCGGATCCACCCGCTACAACCAGGGCAGGATCCAGTGATCCACCAGCAGGAAGGCGAACAGCGCCATCAGGTAGACGATGGAGTAATAGAACATCTTCATCGAGAACAGCTCGTCCGGCGGGTCCAGCATGCGCCAGGCGTACCAGAGGAACACGGCGTTGAGCACGATCGCGCCGCCCAGGTAGAACGCACCGCTCATGCCCACCAGGTACGGCAGCAGGCAGACCAGCGCCAGCACCACCGAATACACCATGATCTGCTTGCGGGTGTGCACCACGCCGTGGGTCACCGGCAGCATCGGAATTTCCGCCTTGGCGTAATCCTCGCGGCGGAAGATCGCCAGCGCCCAGAAGTGCGGCGGGGTCCAGATGAAGATGATCAGCACCAGCAGCGACGAGTACGCCCAGTCCGACGAACCCTGCATGCCGGTCACCGCGGCCCAGCCCAGCATCGGCGGCATCGCGCCGGCCAGGCCACCGATGACGATGTTCTGCGAGGTCGCACGCTTGAGGTACACGGTGTAGATCACCGCATAACCGATCAGCGAAGCGAAGGTCAGCACGGCCGTGATGAGGTTCACCCACAGCACCAGGATCACCATCGACAGCACGATCAGTACGCTGGCGAACACCAGCACCTGCCACGGCTTGACCTTGCCCACCACCAGAGGCCGCCACGAGGTACGTGCCATCTGCGCATCGATGTGCGCATCCAGCAGCTGGTTGATCGCGGCCGCGGCCGACGCCGCCAGCCAGATGCCGAGGAAGCCGAGCACGCCGGCGCGCACCTGCTCCCAGCTGGGCACGCCGGGGATGGCCAGGACCATGCCGACCAGGGCAGTGAAAACAATGAGGGCGACGACCTTGGGCTTGGTCAGGTCCCAGTACTGGCGGTAATTGGAAAACATGGAATCAGTCCGGGGCACGCAGGCGGGCCAGCAGGCTGACCAGCACGAACAACAGGGCAACGGCCACGCCGTTGTGGGCCACCGCCACTTCCAGCGGCAGCGCCAGCTTTACATTGAGGATGCCGAGGGTGACCTGCAGCACCAGCAGCGCGATCAGCGCGCTGGCCCAGCCACGCATGCTCGGCACCCGGAACAGGCGCACGCCCAGCCACAGCAGGTAGACGGCCACCACCACCGCGAACATGCGGTGCGCCATCTGGATGGCGATACGCGAAGCGCCATCCAGCACGCCGCCTTCGTAGTCCACACCGATACCGCGCCACAGGGTGAAACCCTCGGCGAAGTTGTGCTGCGGCCACCACTGGTTGGCGCAGCGCGGGAAGTTGTCCAGCGAGGCGCTGCCGCCGCCACACGCCAGCGCCGCGTAGTTGGCGCTGACCCAGCCACCCAGCGCGATCTGGGTGACCAGCACCGCCACGCCAATGCGCAGCAGCCACTTCAGCTTCGGCGCCTCAGCCAGGGTGATCGGCATGTGCGTGGCACGCCAGGCCATCCACACCAGCAGGCCGAACATCAGCATGCCGCCCAGCAGATGACCCATCACCACGATCGGCTTGAGCAGCAGGGTCACCGTCCACATGCCCAGCAGCGCCTGGAAGATCACCACCGCCAATGTCAGCAGCGCAGCGCGCGCCAGGTCGATGTTGCTCCAGCGCAGCGCCGCGATCAGCAGGATCGCCTCGCCGATCAGCGCCAAGGCGCTGGCCGTGCCATGCCAGCCCATCATGTACAGCGGTATGCCGGCGGCCACCAGTACGCAGGCGGTCACCACCGCCGTGCTTCCGAATCGCCGCTTGCGCGTGGCCAGCAGCGCCAGGGTCAGGATCTCGATGCCCAGCGCGCCGGCCAGGAAGCGGTGCACCTGCTCACGCCAGGCCTTATGGGTCTCCAGCGGGCGGATCTCTGCCGCCGGGTGGCCAATGGTCTCTTCCACGTGTTGCGGCCAGGTGGCCTGGCCATAGCAGGTCGGCCAGTCCGGGCAGCTCAGGCCGGCATCGGACAGGCGCACGAACGCACCGAACATGATCGTGCTCGCAGTCATGATCATGGCGAACCACGCCAGGCGGTGGAAATTGCGGTGCAGCGCCGGACGCGCGGAAAGGCTCATCAAACAGGACTCACTTCAGTTTCAGCAACGTGGCCATGTCCTTGCGCAGGCCACCGAGGTCGCTGCCCGGGGCATGACGCATGATCACGAAGCCGTTCGGATCGATCACGTAGACCGGCAGGCCCGCCGGATCATCGACGCCCGGCAACGCCGCGCGCAGGGCTGGCGACGGAGCCAGCGGCCGCAACGCGGGCAGCGAGGCGATCGACGCCGGTGGCGTTCCCAGCCACAGAATCTCGACATTATCGGCGTTATGGCCGAACAGCTGCCACACCTTGCCCAGTCCCTGCGACAAAGTGACGCACTGCGCATCGCAGGCCCCGGCCGGCGCCACCAGCAGACGCCAGGTACGCGCCTCGGGGTTCCAGGGGTAGGGTTGGCCATTGGCCAGGGCCGGAGCCTGCTGCCGCAGGTCGACCGGCGGCTTCAGCAGTTGGCCGGCATTGCGGTGCCCGGTCGGCTGCCAGCCGGTGAAGCGCAGCACGGCTGCCAGCGCCATCGCCCCGAAGAACACGGCAAACAGCAGCACCAGGGTCCGGCGGCCGGAGCCGCGCGCCTGCGGGGACGTAGCAGTGTTCATGCGGGTCATTTTCTCATGGTTGGGAAAGGGATGCCGGCCAGCGGCCGGCACTACCGGGCAACGGGCCGTCTCCTGCGCCGCTCCAGCACCAGCGCAACGACCAGCACGGTAAGGGCCAGCCCGAACCACTGCACGGCGTAGCCCAGGTGGCGCTGCGGCGGCAGCGTGTTCGGCAGCAGGTCCATATCGCGTTCGTCGCCGAAGGGCAGCGCCGGATCCAGCCGCAGCACGCGGTCGGGCAATGCCGGCAGGCCGAGCGCCGCCGCGAGGCCCTTGGCGGGCAAGCGGCTGGCCAGCCAACGCCCGGCCTCATCGGTAGCGGAGAACGCGGGCCCCAGTGCCAGTCCCGCTGACGGCGGCGGCGCCAGCAGCCCGCGCACGGCCACTGGCGAAGGGGGTGCCGGCACATCCGGCAGCGTGCGATCCGGCGGCAGCGCGCGCCACCCCAGATCGACCAGCAGCACGCTGCCTTCGTCACTGCGGAACGGGCGATAGATCTTCACCCCGGCGCGGCCATGCCGGGTCTGGTTGTCCAGCAGCACCACGCCGGGCAGGAAACGGCCATGGTCGGCCACACCGTGCAACGCGCCGGGGGCCGCGAGTGCCTGCGACAGCGGCAACGCCTGTGCCACAGCTGGACCCTGCGCATCCAACATTGCCTGTTTGGCATGCATGCGCTGCAGTTGCCACAGCCCCAATGCGCTGAAACCGGCCATCGCCAGCACCGCCAACAGCCATCCGATCGCGCGCGTGTGCTGGCGCATCATGACAAGTCCGCGCAAACGCGGTCAGATAGGCGCATCCACCCTGCCCTCGAGCCGCGCATGAGTGATTCGCTGAAGACCCTGCTGGTAATCGCGTTTCTGATCGTCATCGTCTGGAATCTGGGCGCCGGCCTGTATTACCTGCTGGTCGACCGCGGCCAGACCAAGCGCACGGTCAACGCACTGACACGCCGCATCGGGGTGTCGGTGGCCTTGATCGTACTGGTGATCGTGAGCATCTACATGGGCTGGATCAAACCGCACGGCATCGGCGGCTGAGGCCACCGATACGTGCTCGGTCAAAGCACGTAGACGAACATGAAGAGCATCAGCCACACCACGTCGACGAAGTGCCAGTACCACGCGGCGGCTTCGAAACCGAAATGGTTGTCGCGGGTGAAGTGCCCCTTCGCCGAACGCAGCCACATCACGATCAGCATGATCGTGCCCAGCAGCACATGCGCGCCATGGAAGCCGGTCAACATGAAGAACGTCGAACCGTAGATGCCCGAACCGAGCGTCAGGTTCAGTTCCTTGTAGGCGTGGATGTACTCCTCCGCCTGCAGGGTCAGGAAGCCGAGGCCGAGCACCACGGTCAGGCCCAGCCAGATCAGCAGCTGGCGGCGGTTACCGGCCTTCAGCGCGTGATGGGCGATGGTCAGGGTCACGCCGGAGGTCAGCAGGATCAGCGTATTGATCAGTGGCAGGCCCCAGGCCGGAATGGTCTGGAATGTGCCACCGATCGCCGCCGGGCCATTGGTGGGCCAACCCGCCGAGTAGCCCTGCCAGAGCAGTTCGTTGGTCATCACCCCGCGGCCTTCGCCACTGAGCCACGACAGGCCCAGGTTGCGGGTGTAGAACAGCGCGCCGAAGAACGCACCGAAGAACATCACTTCGGAGAAGATGAACCAGATCATCCCCATCCGGAATGACCCATCGACCTGATGGTTGTAGTTGCCGGCCTGCGATTCGCGCACCACGTCGCTGAACCACCAGAACAGGGTCAGCACCAACATCGCCACGCCGATGTAGAAGGTCCAGCGGCCCCAGCTGGCGTCATTGAGCCAACTGGCCACGCCGACCATGGTCACCATCATCGCGATGGAACCGACGAACGGCCACTTGCTCTGGGCCGGGACGAAGTACACGTTGGCGTCGGTAGGTGTCTGGGCCATGGTCGGTATCCGGGTCAGGGAGCAGCGTGGGCGCCTTCCGACGTGGCGGCGGGCGCCAGCCGATCGGACAACGCATCGTTGCGGTAGAAGGTGTAGGACAAGGTGATCGTGCGGATTTCCGGCGGCAGGTCCGGATCGACGATGAAGCGCACCGGCATGTCACGCTTCTCGCCGGCCTGCAGGGTCTGCGCGGTGAAGCAGAAGCACTCGGTCTTGCTGAAGAAGCCGGACGCGCGTGCCGGCGCCACCGACGGCACTGCGCTGCCGACCACGGCCTGCTGGCTATCGTTGCGGGCGAAGTACAGCGCCTCGTTGAGCTCGCCAGGCACCACATCCATGGTCAGCTGCTCGGGATGGAACGACCACGGCAGCCGCGAATTGACACCACCATCGAATTCCACCCGCACGGTGCGCTTGCCGGTGGCAGCACCGGTACTGGCTTCGCTGCCCGGGCCACGTTCCAGGCGCACGCCGAATACCTTCTCGCAGGCGATGCGATACAGCGGTACCAGCGAGAACGTCAGCAGGAACACCACCACCGCAACGCCGATCAGGCGCGGCAGGCCGGCGCTGCGTGACGGAGCGGTGGTCGGCGTTTCGCTCATCGACCGATCACGCCGCTGAGGATGAAACCGACGTAGACCAGTACGGCGATCGCGCCCACCCACAGCGCGGTGCGCCTGGCGCGCTGGCGCTGCTCCGCATAAAGCGGCGCGGTGCCCGGCCGCTGGCCTGGCGATGCGCTTGCGGCCAAGCGTGGCTCGGCTCTGGCCGGGGTGATCGGGCTCTCGTTATGCATGCATCACCTCAATGACCGATATCGTCGTGCGCCAGGTCGCCCGGGCGGATCGTTGGCGGCGTGGTGAAGGTGTGCGCCGGTGCCGGCGACGGCAGCGTCCATTCCAGGCCGCGCGCACCTTCCCAGGAGCGGGCCTCGGCCTTCTCGCCATTGCGCAGCGAGGACAGCAGGATCGCAGCCATCATGAACGGCGTGGCGAACATGCCGAACGCACCGATCGAGCTGATCAGGTTCCAGTCGGCGAACGCCACCGAGTAATCGGGGATGCGGCGCGGCATGCCGGCCAGGCCCAGGAAATGCTGCGGGAAGAACAGCAGGTTGACGAACACGATCGACCACCAGAAGTGCACCTTGGCCCACTTCTCGCTGTACATGCGCCCAGTCCACTTCGGCCACCAGTAGTACACCGCCGCGATCAGCGCGAACACCGCGCCGGTCACCAGCACGTAGTGGAAGTGGGCGACCACGAAGTAGGTGTCGTGGTACTGGAAGTCAGCCGCCACGATGGCCAGCATCAGGCCGGAGAACCCGCCGATGGTGAACAGGATCACGAAGGCCACCGACCACAACATCGGCGCCTCGAACGTCAGCGAGCCACGCCACATCGTGCTGACCCAGTTGAACACCTTCACGCCGGTCGGGATCGAGATCAGCATGGTGGCGAACATGAAGTAGATCTCGCCGCCCAGCGGCATGCCCACGGTGAACATGTGGTGGGCCCAGACGATGAACGACAGGAACGCGATCGCCGCAGTGGCGTAGACCATCGCCTGGTAGCCGAACAGCGGCTTGCGGCTGAAGGTCGGGATGATCTCGCTGACCACGCCGAAGGCGGGCAGGATCATGATGTAGACCTCGGGATGGCCGAAGAACCAGAAGATGTGCTGGAACATCACCGGGTCACCACCACCGGCCGCATTGAAGAAGCTGGTGCCGAAGAACTTGTCGGTGAGCAGCATCGTCACCGCACCGGCCAGCACCGGCATCACCGCGATCAGCAGGAACGCGGTAATCAGCCAGGCCCAGCAGAAGATCGGCATCTTCAGCAGGTCGATGCCGGGCGCGCGCATGTTCAGCACCGTGGCGATGATGTTGATCGCGCCCATGATCGAACTGATGCCGGCCACGTGGATGGCGAACACGGTGAACGCCACGTTGTAGCCGCCCTGCAGCGACAGCGGCGGGTACAGCGTCCAGCCACCGGCCGGCGCGCCACCGGGCAGCAGGAAGGTCAGCAGCAGCAGGCTGAAGGCCACCGGCAGCAGCCAGAACGACCAGTTGTTCATGCGCGGCAGCGCCATGTCCGGCGCGCCGATCTGCAATGGGATCATCCAGTTGGCCAGGCCGACGAAGGCCGGCATCACCCCGCCGAAGATCATCACCAGCGCGTGTACGGTGGTCAGCTGGTTGAAGATTTCCGGACGGATGTACTGGATGCCGGGCTGGGCCAGTTCCAGCCGGATCAGCACGCTCATGAACGCGCCGATGACGAACATGATGAAGCTGAAACCCAGGTACAGCGTGCCGATGTCCTTGTGGTTGGTCGAGAAGAACCAACGCTCGAAGAAGCTCTGCGGGTGATGGTGATCGTCGTGCCCAACTGCCGAGTGCGCCATTGCAAAACACCTCTCAGGATCGGTTGTCGCCGCAGCCGCGATACGGCCGCGGGCAGTTACATCAGGCTCCGCTGGCCGCCGCCGCAGGCGCGTTGCCGGCCTCGGCGGCTGCCGGTGCCGCCGGCTGCGCCGGCGTTTCACTGGCAGGTGCGGTGGGTTCGGCGGGCGCGGCAGGCGCTGCCGGTGCAGGCGCGGGTTTGCGCTGCGCCAGCCACTGCTTGAATTCTTCCTTGGACACCGCCTCGACCACGATCGGCATGAAGCCATGGTCCTTGCCGCACAGCTCCGCGCACTGGCCGCGGTAGACACCGGGCTGCTCGATGCTGGTCCAGGCTTCATTGATGAAACCGGGGATGGCGTCCTGCTTCCAGCCCAGCGCCGGTACCCACCAGGCGTGGATCACGTCGTCGGAGGTGATGACGAAGCGCACCTTGGTATCAACCGGCAACACCAGCCGGTTGTCCACGTCCAGCAGGTAATGCGGATGGCTCTCGCGGGTCGGCACCTTGCCGCTCTGCCGCATGCGATCGGATTCACGGTCCAGGCGGCTGGTGAAGGTGACGTTCTCACCGAGGTATTCGTACTTCCACATCCACTGGTAACCGGTGACCTTCACGGTCATCTCGGCATCGCGGGTGTCGTACATCTTGATCAGGTTGGCCGTGGCCGGCCACGCCATCACCACCAGGATGATCACCGGGATCACTGTCCAGATGATTTCGGCCTTGGTGTTGTGGCTGAAGGTGGCGGCCACCGCGCCTTTCGACTTGCGGAACTTGAACATGGCGTAGGCCATGGCGCCGAACACGATCACGCCGATCACCGTACAGACGATCAGCGAGAGATTGTTCGATTCCCAGGCCAGGCGTGAGGTCTGGGTCACCCCCTTGCCCATGTTCAGCTGCCACGGCTTTGGATCGGCCGCCTGGGCCAGTGCCGTCCCCGGCATCGACAGCAGGGCCGCCATCGTGGCGACCATTGCAACGCACTTCGTGCCCCACCCTCTGCTTTGCTTCATTGCCTAGACCCTTAGCGTCGTCGGTTGCCGCCATCGCTGGCGGCGAGCAAATCTTCAAGCGTTTCAACAAGCGTTTGACGTTCGGCCGGCGCGAGGAAACTCCCCACCTCCACCTGCCGGCCGCTGGATGCCAGCCGGACCTTCTCGTCGTCGGTGAGCAGGCGCACCCAGTGGGGATGGGCCCGGAACACCGGCGATCCACCAGGTACGGGGATGACCTCCACACACGCTGGCACTACCCGGATCTCCTCCTGCCGTTCACCGCTGCGCCACAACGCGCGCAACGCGACTGCCAACAGCAGGCTGTACAGCAGCGCGAACAGGGGGGCGAATGCATTGCCGGCCAACCACCCGAGGGCGGACACCAGCCACATCGCTCCCGACAACACAGCAAACAACAGGACGAACTGCCGGGCATCGAGCGCCCGTGGGGGACGCAGTCGCAGCTGCGTACCTGATCCATCTGGAGCTGTAAGCACCTCGATCATGTCGCAACCGCGTTCCTGCCGCGGGAAACGTCTCGATGGTAGCCCCGCCCTCTCGCCAGTAGCAAGGGTGCATTCACACTTTTTCCGATGCTGCAACACAGCATGACCCCGGCAACGCGAATGACGAATTCGGCACAAATTCTGCAGGACTTTCTGAACAGGCTGAACCCACCACCGTTAGGGGCTATCAGCCCTTCACGAAGGTGGCTGCGGGGCACTTCCCCAAGGCGCAAAAATGATTAAAATCGCCAAGTTTTCCATTGGCCGGACCGGCATGAACGCACCCTTCTCCTCCCCTGCCGCCAGCGACGCTCCGCGTCCCGGCGCGCTGCTGTCGCCGGAACTGCCGGCGTCCCCCAACCCGTTCCGCCAGGCCATCACCGATGGCTGGTTGAAGGACGAGGCCAGCCACGTGCGCGAACTGCTGGCGCAGGCCCGCCTGCCCGCCGAGGAACAGGCCAAGGTGCAGGCGCTGGCCGCCGATCTGGTCGGCCGGGTGCGCGTGCGCGCCAAGGACCAGGGGGCGATCGAAGCCTTCATGCGCCAGTACGACCTGGGCAGCGAGGAAGGCGTGCTGCTGATGTGCGTGGCCGAAGCGCTGCTGCGCATTCCGGACCAGGACACCGCCGACAAGCTGATCCGCGACAAGCTGGCCGATGCCGACTGGGAAAAGCACCTGGGCGGCAGCGACTCGGTGCTGGTCAACGCCTCCACCTGGGGCCTGATGCTGACTGGCAAGCTGGTGCAGATGAACGATGCCACCCGCGCTGATGCGCCCAGCGCGTTCAAGCGCCTGGTCGGCCGCGTGGGTGAACCGGTGGTGCGCCTGGCCGTGCGCCAGGCGATGAAGATCATGGGCCACCAGTTCGTCATGGGCCGCACCATCAGCGAAGCACTGTCGCGCTCGCACAAGGGCGACAACGCCAGCTACCGCTACTCCTTCGACATGCTGGGCGAAGGCGCGCTGACCATGAAGGACGCGCTGCGCTACCTGGAGGACTACCGTCGTGCGATCCACGCCATCGGTGGTGACCACAAGGCCCGCGGTGGCCGCCCGGACGGCGACGTCAACAACGCCCCGGGCATCTCCATCAAGCTGTCGGCGCTGTACCCGCGCTACGAGCACGCCAAGCGCGCGCGCGTGCTGAAGGACCTGGTACCAGGCGTGCTGGAACTGGCACAGCTGGCCAAGAGCTACGGCATCGGCTGCACCGTCGACGCCGAAGAGTCCGATCGCCTGGAACTGTCGCTGGACATCATCGAGCAGGTGTTCGGCGATGCCTCGCTGGCCGGCTGGGATGGCTTCGGCGTGGTCGTGCAGGCTTACCAGAAGCGTACGCCGTACACGATCGACCACCTGGCCGACATGGCGCGCCGCGCCGGTCGTCGCCTGCAGGTGCGCCTGGTCAAGGGTGCCTACTGGGACGCCGAGATCAAGCGCGCGCAGATCGAAGGCTATGCCGGCTACCCGGTGTTCACCCGCAAGCAGAATACCGACGTGTCCTACCTGGCGTGTGCCAAGCGTCTGTTTACCCATGCCGACGCGATCTACCCGATGTTCGCCACGCACAACGCGCACACCATCGCGGCAGTGCGCAGCATCGCCAATGGCGGCGTCTACGAGCACCAGAAGCTGCACGGCATGGGCGACGACCTGTACGCCGAAGTGGTGCCGGCCGACCGCTTGAACCTGCCGTGCCGCGTGTACGCGCCGGTTGGTTCGCATGAAGACCTGCTGCCGTACCTGGTGCGCCGCCTGCTGGAAAACGGCGCCAACTCCAGCTTCGTCAACCGCATCACCGACGAGCGCGTGCCGATCGCCGACCTGATCCGCGATCCGGTCGAGATGGTGTCCTCGTTCGAATCGATTCCGCACCCCAAGATCCCGCTGCCGGTTGACCTGCTGCGCAGCCAGAACCACGACAGGAAGAACTCCATGGGCGCCAACCTCGCCAACGACAACGAACTGCGCGCCCTGGCCGAGCAGCTCAACGCTGCAGTGAAGCCCTGGTCGGCCGCGCCGCTGGTGCCGGGTGCCAACCCGGCCGGCGCCGCACAGCCGGTGACCAACCCCGCCGATACCCGCGAGGTGGTCGGCCAGTGGCAGGCCGCCGATGCCGCCACCGTGCAGAAGGCACTGGCCAATGCCGTGGCCGCACAGCCGGCCTGGAACCGCACCCCGGCGGCCAGCCGCGCCGCCATCCTCGAGCACGCCGCCGACCAGCTGGAAGCGCGCATGCCCGAATTCATGGCGCTGTGCGTGAAGGAAGCCGGCAAGAGCCTGCCCGACGGCATCGCCGAAGTACGCGAAGCCGTGGACTTCCTGCGCTACTACGCCAAGCAGGCACGCGAGCAGTTCAGCCACGCCGAGAAGCTGCCCAGCCCGACCGGCGAATCCAACGAACTGCAGCTGCATGGCCGCGGCGTGTTCGTCTGCATCAGCCCGTGGAACTTCCCGCTTGCGATCTTCCTCGGCCAGGTGGCTGCCGCACTGGCCGCCGGCAACAGCGTCATCGCCAAGCCGGCCGAGCAGACCAACCTGATCGGCTACTACGCAGTGAAGCTGCTGCACGATGCCGGCGTGCCGGCCGACGTGGTGCAGTACCTGCCGGGCGATGGCGCCACCGTCGGTGCTGCGCTGACCGCCGACCCGCGCGTGGCCGGCGTGGCCTTCACCGGCTCCACCGAGACCGCCCGTGCGATCAACCGCGCGATGGCCGCACGTGACGCCGCCATCGGCGTGCTGATTGCCGAAACCGGTGGCCAGAACGCCTTCATCGCCGACTCCTCGGCGCTGCCGGAACAGCTGGTCAAGGATGCGATTGGTTCGGCCTTCACCTCGGCCGGCCAGCGCTGCTCGGCCGCGCGCGTGCTGTTCGTGCAGGACGACATCGCCGACAAGGTGATGACCATGCTGGCCGGTGCGATGAAGGAACTGAAGGTCGGCAACCCCGGCCTGCTGTCCACTGACGTCGGCCCGGTGATCGACGCCGATGCACTGAAGATCCTGCAGGACCACGCCGAACGCATGGACCGCGAAGCACGCCTGATCGCCGCCGCCGAGCTGTCGGCCGAAGCGGCCAACGGCACCTTCTTCGTACCGCGTGCGTACGAACTGAAGGACCTGGGCCAGCTGCAGAAGGAAATCTTCGGGCCGGTGCTGCACGTGATCCGCTGGAAGGGCGACCAGCTCGACGCGGTGATCGACCAGATCAACGCCACCGGCTATGGCCTGACCCTGGGCGTGCATTCGCGCATCGACGAAACCGTCGACCGCATCAGCAACGGCGTCCACGTCGGCAACGTCTACGTCAACCGCAACCAGATCGGTGCGGTGGTCGGCGTGCAGCCGTTCGGCGGCCAGGGCCTGTCCGGCACCGGCCCCAAGGCCGGCGGCCCGCACTACCTGCTGCGCTTCGCCACCGAAAAGACGGTGACGGTGAACACCACCGCTGCCGGCGGCAATGCCTCGCTGCTGACCCTGGGCGACTGATCCCAGGCGTCATGCGGCAAACGAAAAACCCCGCGAAAGCGGGGTTTTTTGTGCCTTGTTTCCTGTAGCGCCGAGCCCATGCTCAGCTTGCACGGTGCAGCCGAGCATGGGCTCGGCGCTACACCCGCATCAGATTGCGCCAGTGGCGCAATGCCACCAGCGCGTTGATCCAGAAGCCCACGTACAGGATCGAGGTCAGGTGCAGGCCACGGCTGTAGTACAGCGGCACCGCGACGGTATTCACCAGCAGCCACACCCACCACGATTCCAGCTTGCGTCGCATCATCAGGATCTGCGCGATCACGCTCAGCACCAGCACCGCCGAATCGATGTACGGCGCATAGGCATTGGTCAGGCGGGTCAGCATCCAGCCGTAGCCGAAGGTCGCCACCACCGCCAGCGGCGCCAGCCAGGCCCATGCACGTGGTCGCAGCGAGGTGATCGGCAGCGGCGCACCATGGTCGCCGCGCAGCCACTGCCACCAGCCCAGCACGCTGATGGCGATGAAGAAGAACTGCAGCACCATGTCGGCATACAGATGCGAGCGCTCGAACACCGCGGCAAACAGCGCACAGCCGACGATGCCCAGCCACCAGGTGTGCACGTTGTTGCGCCCGGCCAGCAGGATCGAGCCGGCGACGGCGATGTTGGCAGCCAGCTCCAGCTGGAAGTTCGGGTCGGACAGGTTCATGGCGCTATTGTCGTGGATCCACGCCGTGGATGGCGGTGCTCTTCAGTAGACCCACGCCACGCGTGGATGACCCGAGGCCACAAAAGAAGAAGGCCCCGCTTGCGCGGGGCCCTCCGTGTACTGCGTCAGGCGGAAGCCCGAATCAGAACTTGTACTGGAACGAAGCTGCCAGCACGTCGCCACGGACCTTGTACTTGCCCGACAGCGAGTTGCCCTGGTTGGCGGTGGTCGCCGGCACGTTCACGTTCGGATCGCTGGTGAACAGGTGGGTATAACCAATGTTCCACTCGGTGTTCTGCGACGGGGTCCAGCCCACGCCCAGCGACAGCCACTTGCGGCTGGTATCCGGCACGCGGACGTCGCGGTGGGCGTCGGTGGTCGGGGTCTGGTCCAGTGCAACACCACCGCGCAGGGTGACGGTGTCGCTCAGCTTGTAGTCGGCGCCCAGCGACACGAAGGTGGTGTCGCGGTAGCCGAACTCCAGAACCGAATCGGGCTGCGGCGAAGCGTAGTCAACGGTCACGCTGTCAAACGCGGTCGACCAGGCGGTACGGGTCACGTCGCCCATCACGGTCCAGCGGTCGTTGACCTTGTGGGTCACGCTCAGGGTGGCCGAGGCCGGCATGGTCACCGTGGCCTTGCCGCTGGTGTCCATGAACCAACCGCGAGTACGCGGCGAGTTGGTCAGCAGGGAACGGGCGCGGTCGGCGCCGCTGAAGGTCGCATCACCACCGGTGATCTTGTGCTCGACCTTGGAACGGTAGCTCAGGCCGATGTGGGTGTTCTCGTCGATCGAGAACAGGCCACCAACGGTCCAGCCCACGGCATTGTTGTCACCTTCGATCTTCAGGGTGCCATCCGAACTGCCCGGGGCGAAGCCCGGAGCACCGGCGCCGGCCAGGATGCTGCCGTAGTCGACGGCGTTGCTCAGCTCGATGGTCAGGTGCTCGACGAACACCGACGCGCCGAAGGACACGTACGGGTTGACGTCATACGATGCGGCGAAGCCGAGGTCGATGGCCTTCAGGTCGGTCTTCAGGCCGCTGTAGCGACCGACCCAACCGTTGTCGTATTCGGTCTTGAAGCCGAACGGTGCGGTCAGCGACACACCGAAGTGGGCCTTCTCGCCGACCGGCATGTGGAAGTACGCAGCCGGAACCGGAGCGATCATGCCGGCGTCGCCGCCGTCACCACCGGTCTGCGGGCGGCCTGCCGCATTGCGGCCCTGGCCCTTGAACTCGGCCTTGAAGCTGATGGCGCTCAGGTCGCCCTGGACCATCGTGCCTTCCAGCTGGCGCATGCCGGCCGGGTTGACGGCGATGATGGAGGCGTCGCCCTCGGCGCTGCCGGAACCGGCGAACGCGCGGCCGAGGCCCTTGGCGCTGTTTTCCTTCAGCTGGAAGGCGGCAGCGTTGGCATCGGCGGCGGCCAGCGCACCGGCAACGCCGACGGCCAGCAGGGTCAGTCGGGCAATGGTGGAAGCGGTTTGCATCGTAGTTCTCTCTCCGGTAAGCGGTGATGGTGCTCTGAGTGCGCCTGCGCCCGGCAGGCCCTGGGGCCCTTCGGAGCGCGCCGGATTCCCCTCCCGACATACGACGCCGTATGCGAGTATTACCCAGAGCTGTTAATGAAACAATAACAGCGCAGGCGCTTTTTTCGTCTCAAAAGCTGAACAGGACAAATCCCGCCGCAGGCGCCCGCACGCTAGGCTATTGCCCATGTTCGTCTCCCTCCCGTCGCGCAAGAAGGCGGCCCTGCGCTGGGCCACGCCCGTGCTGTTTGCGGCACTGTGGCTGGCGTTCCTGTGGTCGATCTCGCGTCCGGACGACGCCCGGGGCAGCCTCTGGCTGGACTGGGGCGCCCTGTCCACCGGCCTGACCCACCCGCTGGACTGGTGGGCGACCCTGCAGGACGGCAGCGTGCTGCGACTGTTCACGGCCCTGTTCCTGCACGCAGACTGGTCACACCTGCTGGGCAACCTGGTGTTCCTGTTGATCTTCGGCCTGCCCGCCGAACGGGTGCTGGGCCCGTGGCGGTTGCTGCTGCTGTTCCTGGTCGGCGGTGCGGTCTCCAACCTGGTGGCGATCTACACCATGGGCAGCCCGGACCAGATCATCATCGGCGCCAGCGGCGCGGTCTCGGCCTTGATCGGCGCCTACCTGGCGCTGTTCCCGGGCGCGCGGCTGGGCGTGGTGATCCCGCTCGGCCTGTTCCTGGAGTTCGTGCGCGCCCCGGCCTACCTGCTGATCGGCGTCTGGGCCGCACTGCAGGTGGTGTTCGCCCACATCGGCCCGAGCTTCGGCATGGTCGCCTGGTGGGCGCACATCGGTGGCTTCATGTTCGGCCTGGTGTACGGGGTCTACGTGCGCGCCGCGATCGCCCGCAAGCTGCGCAAGCGCCACGGGTTCTGACCGGTCCGGTGGTGCCGGCCGCTGGCCAACTCCACGCTCACCCGCTCGTTCGTAGCGTCAAGCGTGCTCGACTGCGGGTTTCGTCGCCGGGCATGGCCCGGCACTACCGTCAGGGCTTGACCGGGGCCGGAGCGGGCTTTGCTTCCGGCTTGCTCTCCGCCTTCGGCTCGGCCTTCGCATCCGGCGTGGCCTCCGGCTTCGGCTCGGCCTTCGCATCCGGCGTGGCCTCCGGCTTCGGCTCGGCCTTTGCATCCGGCGTGGCCTCCGGCTTCGCGGCCGCCGTTTTCGCAGCCTTGGCCGCAGCGGCCTTCGCCGCTTCGGCCTTCAACCGTGCAGCCACCGAACCGGGATTCTTCAGCTCGGCCAGCGCATCGTTGATCGGGCCATCGCCCGGCAGTACTGCCCCTGCGTGATAACCCTCGGTGCCTTCGTCGTCGCCGCGCAGGTGGCCCGGCAGGGTCGCTTCGCTGTAGTCGCTCAGGCTGGCCGGCAGCGCCTCTTCTTCCGGGCGCGCCGCCGGCTTCAGCTCGACCTCCGGCACGATGCCGGTGGCCTGGATCGACTTGCCGCTGGGCGTGTAGTAACGCGCGGTAGTCAGCTTCACCGAATCGCCGTTGTCCAGCGGCAGCACGGTCTGCACCGAGCCCTTGCCGAAGGTGCGGCTGCCGACCACGCGCGCACGCTTGTTGTCGCGCAGCGCGCCGGCCAGCACTTCCGAAGCACTGGCCGAACCAGCGTCGACCAGCACCACCACCGGTGCGCCCTTCAACAGATCGCCAGGGGTCGCATCGAAGCGTGCATCGCTGATGCTGATGCGGCCACGGGTGCTGACGATATTGCCCTTGTCGAGCAGATCATCGGCCACCTGCACGGCGGCGGTCAGCAGGCCACCCGGGTTGCTGCGCAGATCCAGCACCAGGCCCTTGAGCTGACCACCGGACTGCTTCTGCAGCTGCTGCACGTGCTTCTGGAAATCAGAACCGGTATCGGCCTGGAAGGTGCTCAGGCGGATGTAGGCGTAACCCGGTTCGAGCATGCGGCTCTTCACACTGGTCACGCGGATGGTCTGGCGGGTGAGGCTGACATCGAACGGCTTGGGCTTGCCTTCGCGCACGATGGTCAGCACCACCTTGCTTCCGGCGGCGCCCCGCAGCGGCTCGCTGGCGTCGATCGCGCTGATCGGCTTGCCATCGATGGCGATGATCAGGTCACCAGCGAGGATGCCGGCCTTGGCCGCCGGCGTGTCGTCGATCGGCGCGATCACCTTCATGCTGGCGTTGTCCGGCTGCTGCTGCAGCTCCACGCCGATGCCTTCGTAGGCGCCGCTGGCCTGTTCGTCGAAAGCCTGCGCGTCTTCCTTGTTGAAATAGGTGCTGTGCGGATCAAGGTCGAGCAGCAGGCCGCGCACCGCCGACTGCATCAGCTTCTTGTCATCGACCGGGTCGACGTAGGCAGCACGCACCGCGTTGTACACGGCCACGAAACGGCGGATCTCCTCCAGCGGTACCTTCGAGGTCACCGCCTCCTCGCTGTTCGCCGCCTGCCCGCTGGTTTCCTGGCTCGGGGCGGGCGCGGTCTGCTGCGCCCAGGACAGCGCTGGCAACAGAGCCAGCAAGAGGGTGGCGGTACGGGCTGCGCGCATGGATCACTCCTGTCGACGATGGCATCGTGCCCAAGGCACATGCGCCGATTATGCGCGAAGCACAGCTAAATTCCCGTTGAATCCGCCATGCCTGCGGTAGCGCTGGATTCAGCGCCGCTGCAGCCAGCTGTCCGGATTGACCGGCTGCCCGCCACGCCGCAGCTCGAAGTACAGCGCGGTCACGCCCTGGCCGCCGGAATTGCCGACCTTGGCCACCGCGTCGCCACGACTGACCCGGGTACCGGCATCCTTCAGCAGGGTGTCGTTGTGGGCATACAGGCTCATGTAGCCGTTGCCGTGGTCGACGATCAGGATCATGCCGTAGCCGGTCATCCAGTCGGAGAACACCACGGTGCCATCGGCCACCGCAGTAACGGTACTGCCGGCCGGTGCACCGATCAGCACACCGCTGCTGGTGCGGCCGTCAGGCAACTTGCCGCCATAGCGCGCCAGCAGATTGCCGGACAACGGCCAGCCCAGGCCTCCAACCTTCGGCGCAGGCGCCGAGGCCACGGCAGGCGGCACCTTGGTGGGCGGCAGCGGCCGTCCCTGTGCCGCCGCCTGGCGTGCGGCACGTTCGGCGGCGGCCTTCTCCGCTGCCGCACGGCGCGCAGCCGCGCGACGCTCGGCCTCGGCACGGGCGGCGGCCGCACGCAGATTGGCCAGCAGCGTTTCCAGCGCCTTGGCATCCTGGCCCAGCGCCTGTTCTTTCTCGCGCTGGTCCTTGAAGCGCTCGTCCAGCGAGGCAACAGTCTTTGCGCGATCGCGGCGGTCGACTTCCAGCGCCGCTGCCTGCTGCTTCTGGTTCTGCTGCGCGCCCTGCAGCTTCTGCTTGCGCTCAGCGATCTGCGCCTGCAGCGCCTCCAGCTCCTTCAGGTCAGCAGTCAGCGCGGTGATGCGCTTTGCCCGCTCGCGCTGCAGGTAGCGGTGGTAGGCCAGGGCGCGATTGGCATCGGCCACCGTGTCCTGCGACAGCAGCAGCTTCAAAGGTGCGTGGTTGCCCAGCTGGTAGGCCGCACGCAGCAGGCCGGCCAGCTCGCGATGCTGCTGGGCGAGGTTGGCCTGCAGCGTGCTGCGGCGTTGTTCGGCCTCGGCCAGGGCCCTTCCCTGCTCGCGCAGCGCGGTTTCTGTTTGCGCAAGCGCACGGCCGGTGCGGGCCACCTTCTCATCCGCCTCGCGCAGCTGCTGTGATGCCTGGCCGCGCTGCCCTTCGATCTGCCGGCGCTCCTGCGCCACGCCCTTCAGTTCGGTGCGCAGCTTCTGCAGCTTGCGCTCGGTCTCGCGGGTAGTCTGCGCAGCACCGGGCAAGGGCAGGGCAAGGGCCAACGCCAGCCCCAGCAGCAGGCAGCGCCCGCCGCGGATGGCGGCGATGTGATGTCGGCGTGATGGGAAGGCGTTGTCGCGCAAGGGCTTTCCAGTGACTTCAGGCAGTTGCAGGGGGTACCGGGGAATGGTGACATCTCCGCACGCGGCCTGCCAGCCGCACATCCATCGAGGTCCCCATGAAAACTCTTTCCATTCCGCTGCTGTTGGGCGTGCTGCTGGCCACCGGGCCGGTTGTGGCCCAGGAAGACATCAGCAAGGTCAACGGCAGCATCAGCGCCGACGCCGGCCAGCGCTACGGCAAACTGGATACCGTCAACGGCGGCATCCGTGTCGGCGAAGGCGTCGAGACCGGCAGTATCGACACCGTCAATGGTGGGGTGAAGGTCGCCGACCGCGCACGCACCGGCCAGATCGAGACGGTCAACGGCGGCGTGCGCCTGGGCCGCGAGGTGATCGCCCGTGGCGACGTCAGCACGGTCAACGGCAGCATCTTCAGCGATCGCGGCAGCCAGATCGAAGGCGGCGTCGAAACCGTGAACGGTGGCATCGGCCTGGTCGAAAGCCGCGTCGGCAAGGACGTGGAGACCGTCAACGGCGATATCACCGTCGGCATCGGTTCGCAGGTGAACGGTGGCGTGCATGTGCGCAAGCCGAACTTCAGCGTCTCGCTCACCGCCAGCCGCAAGCCGCGCGTGATCATCGGCCCGAACGCCGTGGTCAACGGCCCACTGCAGTTCGAACGCGAGGTGGTGCTGTACGTGCATCGCACCGCTCGTATCGGGCCGGTCACCGGCGCCGAGCCGATCCCGTTCGACGCCGAAACCGCTCCGGCGGATTGAGCGCACCGGGCCATTCGGTTCGGTGATACTCGCTGTTACCGGCCACGCTCGAGGTGTGGCCGCCCTTTGTTTTCCAGGAATCGACGATGCCCCGCAAACTCCTCCTGTGCCTGGCCGCTGCGGCCGCGCTCAGTGCCTGCAAAGGCGAAGATACTCCGGCGCCCGCGCCGGCCACTGACACTGCCGCTGCGAAGCCGGCAGCCCATTCGTTCTCGCCGGAAATCAACGCCGGGGACTTCGCCGAGATGGTCAAGACCCTGGCCTCGGATGAGTTCGAAGGTCGCGCCCCGGGTAGCAAGGGCGAAGAACTGACGGTCAACTACATCCGTGACCAGATGCAGCGCATCGGCCTGCAGCCCGGCAACGGCGACAGCTGGTTCCAGGACGTGCCGATGACTGAGACCACGGCCAACGAATCGACCGTGCTGAAGATCACCCAGGGCGGCAAAACCACCGAACTGAAGTTCGGTACCGATATGGTGGTGGGCACCCGTACCGGCCAGGCCGAGGTGAAGGTCGACGCCAGCGACCTGGTGTTCGTTGGCTACGGCGTCGATGCGCCGGAGCAGAAGTGGAACGACTACGCCGGCCAGGACTGGAAGGGCAAGACGGTCGTCATGTTCGTCAACGATCCGGGCTTCCACGTCGATGACGCGAAGCTGTTCGACGGCAAGCGCATGACCTACTACGGCCGCTGGACCTACAAGTTCGAGGAAGCCGCACGCAAGGGCGCCGCCGCCGCGCTGATCGTGCACGACACCGCCGGCGCCTCCTATGGCTGGGACGTGGTGAAGAACTCCTGGGCGGGCCCGCAGTACGACCTGCCGGCCAAGGACGACCCGGAAGCCCGCATCCCGGTGCAGGGCTGGCTGAGTGCGGAAGCCGCCAAGGCATTGTTCGCCGGCGCCGGCCTGGACCTGGCGCAGGCGTACAAGGACGCCAGCAAGCGCGGCTTCAAGCCGGTTCCGCTGAAGGCCACCGCCGCGGTCGACCTGAAGAGCCAGATCGCGCAGAAGCAGTCGCGCAACGTGGTGGGCGTGCTGCCGGGCAGCAAGCGTGCCGACGAGGCCGTGCTGTACATGGCGCACTGGGACCACCTGGGCAAGCACGAGGGCGAGACCGGCGACAACATCTACAACGGTGCAGTCGACAATGCGACCGGCGTGGCCGGCATCCTCGAGGTGGCTGAAGCAATGGCCCACCAGGATCCGAAGCCGGAGCGTTCAGTGGTGTTCCTGGCGGTGACCCTGGAAGAATCCGGCCTGCTGGGTTCGAAGTACTACGTCGCGCACCCCACCTTCCCGCTGGACAAGATCGCCGGCGTGATCAACATCGATGCGATGTCGGTGGCTGGCCGTGCCAAGGACGTGACTGTCACCGGTTTCGGCAGCTCGGAGATGGAAGACATTCTCAAGCCGCTGGCCGCGGCCCAGGACCGTACCCTGCACGGTGAGACCTCGGTGCAGAGTGGCTTCTACTTCCGCTCGGATCACTTCAACTTCGCCAAGGCCGGCGTGCCGGCCCTGTACGCCGATGGTGGCGAGGACCTGCGCGAGGGTGGCGTGGAGGCCGGCCGCAAGGCCGCAGCGGACTACGGCGCCAATCGCTACCACGGCCCGAAGGACGAGTTCGACGCGGCCACCTGGAAGCTGGACGGGACTGTCGAAGACCTGCAGCTGATGTACGGCGTCGGCAAGGAACTGGCCGGCGGCGATCGCTGGCCGAACTGGTATGCAGGCAACCCGTTCAAGGCGGCCCGCGATGCAATGATGAAGGACAAGGCACCGGCTGCGGCGAAGTAGCGTCGACCCTGCTCGACTGAGTACTGAAGCAATCCAAGGCGGCGCCCGCAAGGGCGCCGCTTTTTTGTGCGTGCGATTGCAGCGCGGTGGTAGATGCCAACCTTGGTTGGCGCCGCTCTTTGCGGGAACAATCCATCCACGCATTGCGTGGATCTACTGTGGGTTCGCCTGCCCTAGGTAGCTGCCAACCTTGGTTGGCGCCGTGATTCCTCACGGAGGGCATCCACGCATGTCGTGGATCTACCGGGTGATGTAACGCCATCGGGTTGCCGGCCAGCGGCCGGCACTACCCGCATTTCCTGCGCACAAAGAAAAACCCCGCTGCGTGAGCAGCGGGGTTTTGGGTGTAAACCCTGGCGATGACCTACTCTCGCATGGCTTAGGCCACACTACCATCGGCGCAGCTACGTTTCACTTCCGAGTTCGGGATGGGATCGGGTGGTTCCATAGCGCTAATTTCACCAGGGAGACGGTTGCAGCAGCGCTTGCAGCGCCAGCATCGCGATCTTGCCCTCGGGGCGGAAGCCACTCAAAAAGCAGTGCCTTCACTTAATAAGAAAAACCCCGCTGCGTGAGCAGCGGGGTTTTTGGGTATAAACCCTGGCGATGACCTACTCTCGCATGGCTTAGGCCACACTACCATCGGCGCAGC